>NZ_JBNDMM010000003.1:0-1209539 GCF_050436585.1 Paraburkholderia sp. GAS199
CTGGCCGCGCGCAACGCGGCGCACATGTTCTCGGTGGTGTCGAATCCGGAGTTCCTGAAAGAAGGCGCGGCCGTGGAAGACTTCACGCGCCCGGATCGCATCGTGCTCGGCTGCGACGAAGACGTGCCCGGCGAAAAAGCGCGCGAACTGATGAAGCGCCTCTACGCGCCGTTCAACCGCAATCGCGAACGCACGCTCTACATGGACGTGCGCTCGGCGGAATTCACCAAATACGCGGCCAACGCGATGCTCGCCACGCGCATCTCGTACATGAACGAACTGGCGAATCTGGCCGACATCGTGGGCGCCGATATCGAAGCAGTGCGCCGCGGCATCGGCTCCGATCCGCGTATCGGCTACGACTTCCTGTACGCCGGTTGCGGCTACGGCGGTTCGTGTTTCCCGAAAGACGTGCAGGCGCTGATCCGCACGGCCGCAGACCATAAAGCGAATCTGCGCATTCTCGAAGCGGTGGAAGCCGTGAACGATACGCAGAAGAAGATTCTCGCCCACAAGATCGTGGATCGCCTGGGTGAGGACCTCTCGGATCGCAGCTTCGGCGTGTGGGGTCTGGCGTTCAAGCCGAACACCGACGACATGCGCGAAGCGCCGAGCCGTCCGCTGATAGCCGAGCTGCTGCGTCGCGGCGCGCGCGTGAAGGCCTACGACCCGGTCGCGATCGACGAATCGAAGCGCGTCTTCGCACTGGATCTGAAGGACGTGCCGCAACAGCACGCGCGCCTCGAGTTCGTCAACGAAGAAATGGAAGCCGCCGAAGGCGTGGATGCCCTCGTGATCCTGACGGAATGGAAGGTCTTCAAGAGCCCGGATTTCGACGCGCTGAAAACCATGCTCAAGACGCCGCTGATTTTCGACGGCCGCAATCTGTACGAACCGGACGCGCTGCTCGAACTCGGTATCGAGTATCACGCGATCGGCCGTCAGCATGCGCTGCGCAATGCGCGGCCGGCAATCGATATAAACGAATTGCTGGCTCCGTCTGAACTAGCGGGCACGCTGCGATGACCGGCGAATTGTCCATCGCCGGCGCAATGCGTATTCGATGGATTTCTTCGCGCCTTATTGTTCTTTGCCGTGTGCTAGCAGCAGGCGTTTCGACGTTACGGGAACGTGATCGGTGGACGACGTAGCCGTAACGTAACAAACGATTAAATGACCACGTTCTAAGGCCAAGCCGGACGCGCGAGACGCCCCCCGCGACGGGCGCTCGCCTGCGTTCCGGAACCTTGGATTATTACGGCCGTTTAAAAAGCCGAATGGTTGGCCGACGTACCCGCAGGCTTGTCGAAATCCTCTCGTGTCGGCGCGACGCCAAGCTGGCCGGGCGACTCCGAGTTGTCTCCTAAACAGGTTGGCATCGTTCCCCCTGGCCGTAGGCGTCGCCATCAAGAACGCCGTCTGTCTGAACCCTCCCCGTGTCTAGGTGCGGACGTGCCGAACCCGTCAACTTTAATCACCGATTTGGCAATTGGCCTGGAAGTTGCTTTATAGAGAAAAAAGCAATCTGGTATCCATCCAAACACTTTCGTGCGGCCTTGGAAATCGGATTCGAGAGGTAAAGGCCAAAGCCGCTTGCCGCCGTGACGGATAGAGGCGCTTTCCACCTTAACGTCCGCGTGCGCACCACGTTCGCTTGCTGCGGTCGATCAGCGTTGCTGATCGAATTCCCGGACGCGAGCGTTGGCTGGAGTGGATAACAAGCACAAGCAGTATGGCCAGCCATGACCATAAAACTGACTGTGCAACGAACACGGGGAAGTCGATGAGCATTCGAATAAAACAGAAGTTACATCGTGGTAAGCGCGCAGCTCAGCGCACAGCTTTCGTTGGCTCAATTTTCATGTGCGCAGTGTTGTCTGCGTGTTCGGCGATTGCGCCGGGTATGCGCATGGAACCAACTACTTCGCTGCCGGTTGCTGGGCCTTCACCCTCGGCGCCGGTCACCCAGGTCAATGTGCCGTATTCCGAAATTGATGTTTCATTGATTTCACAGCTGGAATCGGCGGACGGTGTGATCGACCCTGCGCAGTTGACGCACTTAATGAGTCCCGCTGCCCCCTATACGCTGGGGCCTGGCGATGTCCTACAGATAACGGTTTGGGACCACCCCGAACTCGTTACGGCAATTTCCAATCAGAATAATCCGGGACGTGCCGCAGATGCGGCGCCAGGATTCATTGTCGACCAGAGAGGAAACATCCAATTTCCGTACGTCGGCAATTTGCTGGTGGCTGGTTTAACGCCAGAGGAAGCGCAAAGAGCACTATTCAACCAACTGAATAAGGCCTTCAAGGACCCGCAAGTTACCCTTCGTGTCGCGTCTTTTCGCGCGAAATCCGTCTATGTGGATGGTGAAGTCAAAGCACCGGGGTTGCAGCAGCTGAACGATATTCCAATGACGATCCTTGAGGCTGTCAGCCGATCGGGCGGATTTACGCCCGATGCAGACCAGGGGCGACTCAAGCTTTTGCGCAATGGAAAGTCCTACACAATCGATCTGACGGCTTTGGTAAATCGCGGTATCAACCCAGCAAGTATTGTGCTGCAGCCGGCCGATGTTCTTAAGGTTGCCGGTCGAGAAGACAATGGCGTTTTCGTGATGGGCGAAGTCACAAAGCCGCTTCGTGCCATTCCTGAAAAGAGTGGACGATTGACGCTGAGTCAGGCACTGGCGCAAGCGGGCAGTATTAATTCGAATACAGCGGACGCTCGTCAACTGTACGTCATTCGAGGCGCCAAATCGGCGACTCCTCATATCTATCACCTCGATGCTCATTCGCCCGTGGCGATGACCTTGGCAAATGATTTCCCATTGCAGCCAAATGATGTCGTGTACGTCGATGGAAACGGTCTGGTGAGATTGAGCCGGATACTCAGTTTGCTCCTGCCTTCGCTTGACGCGGGACTCTACACTTTCACCGTAGCTAAGTGATATGACCACCGACACTCGAATCGAACAAGCCAATCGCGGTCAAGCGCTATCGAAATCTCGCGTAGGCCGCGTGCTTGTCGTCTGCACGGGAAACATATGTCGAAGTCCGACTGCAGAAATAGTTCTTCGCGCAAAGAGTAAGGGGACACAGACGCAGATAGAGAGCGCTGGTCTTGCGGCGGCTGTTCGGCTCGACATGTGCCCGATTGCGGCGGAAATTCTTCGTGAGAACGGACACATTGATTTCGAGGAAGCGGGGCATCGACCCCGGCAACTCGACGGACCGATGCTGCATCGCGCAGACCTGGTTCTGGCGATGGAGAGAGCGCAACTTCAGTGGATTGTTACCACTTTTCCTGAAACCAGAGGGAAGGTCTTCCTGATGAGCCAATGGAACGGCGGCCAGGATATTGCCGATCCGTACAGGCAATCTGAAGAAATGTACAGGCACGTTTTCGCGCTGATCGAGCGCGCCGCCGAAAGCTGGAGCAGACACTTCTAGGTTTTTGACGACATATGCAAACAAATACAAATCAGAACGACGGCCGACAGATAGACGAGATTGACCTGCGCCAACTTTACGGCTCATTGGTGGACAATCGTTGGCTAATCCTTGGAGTGACTAGCGTCATCTTCATGCTTAGCGCGATCTACGCATTCTTTGCGGCGCCAATCTACCAATCGGATGTGATGGTTCAAGTCGAACAGCATTCGCCGCTGTTCGGCACGAGTCAAGCGCAAGTCAGCCAGCTTTTAGGAACATCTACATCAGCGGATACAACGGAAATTGCGTTGTTGACGTCTCGCCTCGTGGTTGGAAAAGCGGTTGCCGATCTGCATATGGCAATCGACGCTTCCCCGCATACCTTTCCGTTGATTGGAAGTGCAATTGCGCGTCGTTTTACGCCAACGGAAGGACAACCGGTCGCGAAGGCGCTTTTTGGGTTGCGCAGCTACGCATGGGGTGGCGAGCGAATCAAAGTTTCAAAGTTCGACGTTCCCGAAACAGAGTTGAACGTCCGATATAGCCTGACAGCTAGTACACCCAATACATTCGAGCTGAAGAACAGCGATGGTGTTCCGCTATTGAGCGGTAATGTCGGGCAACTGGTCAGCGGAAATGGCATTTCGATCCAGGTTGACGAAATGCGTGCCGCGACCGGAACGAGATTTGATTTAACTCGCCGCTTGGACGTTAACGCTATTCAAAGACTGCAGAACGATCTGGTTACGCTTGAGCAGGGCAAGGACTCTGGGATCATTTCCCTTAGCTACCAAAGCGAAGATCCTGCCTTCGCGAATGCAGTGCTTAGAGAAATCAGTGAAGCCTACGTCACTCAGAATATCGAGCGTAGCGCCGCAGAAGCTGAGAAGAGCCTTCAGTTTGTGAATCAGCAGTTGCCGAAAGTACGGGCTGACCTGGATAAGGCTCAATCGAAGCTGTCAAAGTACCAGGCCAGCGCAAGCACTGTCGACCTCAGCCTTGAAACAAAAGCGTTGCTAGATCAGATCGTCGCCCTTGACAGCAGCATTGAGGAACTCAAGCTCAAGCAGACGGAGGCCGGTGGGCGTTTCCAGGACGGGTTTCCCGCACTGCGAACGCTCGACGATCAGGTTAGCCAGTTGACCGCTCGTAAAGCAGCATTGCGCAAGCAGATTGGTGCATTACCCGACACACAACAGGAGTTGTTGCAACTGACGCGTGACGTTCAAGTCAGTACGCAAACTTATACGGCGTTACTCGCCCAGGCCCAGCAGTTGGATGTCGCGCGCGCAGGGACGGTGGGCAGTGTCCGTGTGGTGGATACGCCGTCAGTCGATACGACGAATCCAGTCAAACCAAAGCGTTTGCTTGTGTTGGTCGGTGGTTTGCTGGGCGGCTTTGTTATCGCTTGCCTTATTGTCTTCGTTCGGCAAATGGTCAGCCGAGGCATTGAAGACCCGGCGGAAATTGAGTCGCTTGGACTTACAGTGTGTGCGTCCATTCCAATGAGCAAGTTCTCGGCAGATACAAAAGCGGGTCGACTACGTGGCGCATCCGGCTCCATGCTTGTTGCACTCGATAGCCCGGCCGATCTGGCGGTCGAAGCGCTACGCAGCCTGAGAACAAGTCTCTATTTTGCCGGCGCGGGCAGCGGGAATAACCGATTCCTGATCACAGGGCTGAGTGCCGACGTTGGCAAGACGTTCGTGAGTTGCAACCTTGGTGCGGTCATGGCGCAAGCTGGGCAGCGCGTTCTGGTCGTGGACGCTGACATGCGACGTGGTACGGGCCATGAACTGATGGGTATAGCAGCGGCTGATGGTCTGGCCGAACTCATTGCTGGACGAATCGATACCAGAAAGGCAATCCGCAAAGGTCTTGGTCACGAGAATCTGGACTTTATTCCGCGTGGGCGAGTGCCGGTCAATCCTTCTGAATTGCTGATGAGCCCGCGTTTCATCCAGTTTCTCGACGAGATGTCAGAAGCCTATGAAATGGTGATTGTTGATTCTCCGCCCATTCTCTCGGTGACGGACTCGTCGATTATTGGCAACCATGTCGGAACTACTTTAATGGTCGTTCGATTCGGCGAAAACACGGGACGCGAACTGCAGCTTGGAGCGCAGCGTCTGGATGCCGCCGGCGTGCAGGTTCGCGGCGTGATCTTCAATGCCATCGAACAACGCGTTGCAGGTTTCCTTGACTACAAGCATTACGAGTACGGAAATGACAAATAACCATCGCACGCGGAAAGGTGATCAATCGTGATAGCAAATAGCCCCGCCTTTGCTTTGCAGTCAGACGCCACGCCTACGATCTTTATATTGCATCCTGGACGCGCCAACTATCCTGAGATCGCAGCGTATCAAGATTTTTTCGGCAAACGTGGTTTTGTCGTCGACAGCGGGACGCTTGAGGAATACGAGAGATTTCTCGGTAAAGACAATTGCATCCTATGGTGCATCATGGGCTTTTACCGACATCCGTTACGCGCTCGGTTTGTTATCCACGACTATCGTTCGCTATCTGTGCGCCCGTTGTCATGGCTGAAAGATCGCATCAAGCGATTTGTTAATCAGCAACCGGATCTCCGAATTTTTCAGAATGAGTCGATGCGGGCAGAAATGAATTTCCACGACAACGTTCCGACGCTGACTCTTCCCATGGGCGTTCCTGATTGGCTCTTCGACTTAACCATAGAGGAACCTCATGCCGAGCGAGCCGAACATACGTTCTCATATGTTGGCGAGATTTCCAGAGAACGCGGATTCGACCGGCTCTTGTCCGCGTTCCGAAAACACGTGGGTAGTGGTAACGAAACCTTTGTGTTGGTAGGTGCCGCGGAGCGGGAACTGCTTTCTGAGTTTGGAAAAATCAAAGGTCTGGTTTTTACAGGGAAGCTTCCTCAGCCGGAAGCACTGCAAGTGGTTAAGCAATCGCGGTACGCGGTAAGTTATTTCCCATACCACAGACCGCATTGCTTCCAGACACCGACGAAATTCCTCGAGTACGCAGCGCTAGGCAAAAGCATTGTCTGCAACGATGCGCCTTCGAACCTGGAGGCGATTCGTCGCTACGGCATCTCTGCGCACGTGACCGGTCGGGATATTTTTGACGAGGTATTGCCAAGTCATCGAGTATCCGCAAGCCCAAACGATCGCGACAAGATGCGCTCCAGTTCGTGGCAGGCCGTAATCAAACAGTCCCAGGTTCTTGAGACGATTAGAAAATCTGCGACGCAGCGCGTGTTCTCCTTGGCGGAAATGCAGCAAACACTCAATCATTTTCAGCGTACGACGATCGCGGGAAAAACTGATTGAATGCGTTTTCGAACACGCGAACTGAGAAACGTTTTTCGTTGAGACAACAAGCATGAGCCGGATGTGGGCGACAAAAAATGACCGTACTTGAATCGCAATCTATCATTGACCATGACCACGCATCTTGCGTCGGTCGGGGTCCGTCTTTGCCGCTCGTTAGCATCTACATCCCCACCAAAAACCGTCTCGCATTGCTGCAACGAGCTGTCGAGTCTGTTTTTCAACAGACCTATCCGAACATCGAACTTATCGTAACTGATGACGGCTCTACAGATGGATCGCGAGACTATCTAGCTTCGCTCGCAAATCAAGGCAGGCTGAAAGCGATCTTTATGCCGCAAAGCGGGGGCGCGTGCGCGGCAAGAAACGCCGCGATCGAAATGTCGACCGGCGAGTTCGTCACAGGACTTGACGATGACGATCATTTGTTAGCCTTTCGGATAGAGCAATTCGTTGAGCGCTGGCAAGCATTAGACATCTCGTCTGATGACCGGATTGCCGGCTTGTTCTCGGCAGCCGTCCGTGTTTCGAAAAAAGACGAGATTGTGGTTTTTGGAAGTGCTCTCCGCGTCGCGAGTGAAACATTAAGGCTCGGCAATTCGATCGGTAATCAGGTGTTCGCTCCGCGAGAGAACTTCCTTGACGCGGGGCTGTTCGATGTCACGCTGGCTTGCTGGCAAGACTGGGACATGTGGCTAAGAATGAGCGAGCGGCACGGTGACTTCATTGGTAATCCAGAGCCAAGCTATGTCTGGGATATTGCACATGAGCAGGGGCGAATCTCCGACCAGGCCGAGCAAAGAATAAGAGTCGGCTCCGCACGATTTGCTGAGAAGCACGGATTCCGTTCCCACGCTGAAAGCGCGGTCATCGTGGTATCACTGGCCGGATACAAGGCGGTCCAACTGTCGTTGCGCGAATGCGCCGTGCTGATTAGAAGCGGTAACGGAGCGACGTTGGTGGCACACGAGCTACGTCGTTTGTTCGGTGAAACAGCATTTGTCCGCTTCTGGAAGCTTTTCCGCATGTTTAAGACAATCGGCAGAAAGAAAAGTGTTGCACTGGCAACATGATCGAAGGCGCCGCGGCAATCCGGGTTGCACTGCTTGTCCCACCGTGCGAATTTTGAGAGTTTTGGAATAAAAAGAGATATTTATGAGAGTTCCTCCGCGGATTTTACTGCCGAAAGGAAAGCACGGTTACATCTACACGGACGCAAGTTCGACGCGGGTGATTTGGCTCGTCATATTCGTTTCGCTCTTTATTCTTTCGCAAATAAAAACCCTTATATTGCCCGCGTATTTTTTTTCGGACGCCTCGACAATCGACGGGATGATCGCCGCGCGGGCGACGTTTGGAGCGGCTGACAGTTATGCCAGTACGGCGGCTTTTTTCCAGATATTTGGATTCAGAAATTCATCTGCGGTTCTGCCCATATTGGCCTTCGCCGTTATTCTTCCTGCTTATATGTGGGGGTTGACTACCAGTATCGCCAACAAGATCAGAATGGGGGAGCTGGCAATCGTCCTCTTCTGCTTTGCGCTATCCATTGTTTACATGACGGTTCTGAGCAAAGATATCATTGTTTTGATTTTGGTGATGTTGTTTGCAGTTCGGCCTGCCAGGTGGCCATGGTTGTGGCTGGTGCTGTGGCTGTGTCTTGCATCACTGTATGGTTATTATTTCCGAACCTACTGGTTTATCGTAATTGCGATTTTTTTGACCTTGCGAGTGTTTTTTTCGATTTCAAGAAAGCCGATTCTGGTCTGGCCGGTTGTATTCATCACGCTGTTCGCTCTGGCGTTCGTGATGCAGGTAAAGCTCGGCGTAAGCATGGACTCGTTCAGAACTTCGATCAACGATGTACGCGTACAGGCTGGAGATGTCAATGCGCGGACAATGATCATGCCGTTTATTGGCGGCGGTAGTTTTATGGCTGGCTACCTGAATGTCTGTATTACTTTATTTACGTTGATAGTTCCCGTTCCGTTGCTTTTGTTAGGTTCGCCCTATTACATAATGATTTTCATGCTGATACTGCTTCTGCATGTCAACTTTTTCCGTGGATTCAGTCGCGAGGTTCGGCAGGGCAGCCATTCGCATCTTCTCGAGTGCGCTTGCCTCGTAATCTCGTATCTCGCCGTGCAAAGCATGTTCGAACCGGACTACGGTAGCTATGTCCGGCACTTATCACCGTTTTATTGCCTGATGTTGGGCGTCTGGCTCAATAGGCCGGACACGATTTAGCCCTGCATTTTCCGGCAAGCGTCGATGGTAGATCGAACTGGTGCGCCGGAGTCGATGCCTTTTGCGGCTGCATTTGGGATTCGCACTGGCTAAAAGGCTAAGAGTCAATGATTGGCAATCGAACCAAGCCTGCTTATGAATGAATTGAACCAAAACTTGCGACGCAGCATTTCTTTGAATGTCGTGGGTCGATATTCGAACATTGTTATTCAGCTGGGGGTGACGGCTGTTCTGGCACGGTCGCTTGCGCCTGGCGATTTTGGCGTCATGGCCGCGGTCTCCGTGCTATCGGTTTTCTTGGTTTTTCTCAGTGAGATGGGCCTAGGTCCCGCAATTATCCAGTTCACGGAAATCAACGCTAACCAGCTTGCCGGTCTGCTATGGACAACCGTGATAATTGGAACATTGACCGGCACACTCTTCTCCCTGTGCGGCCCGGCGATCTCCGCTTACTATCATTCAGCGATTTACACGGGTATCGCCAGAGGGATGGGGATCAACCTGGCGCTGGCGTGCTGGGCCATTGTGCCGCTAGCATTACTTCGACGTGAGCAACGATTCTCGGCTATTGCAGGACTGGAAGTCAGCGCCGCGGTTATTTCGGGCGTGGCGGCAATATTCGCAGCGTACGCCGGCTGGGGCGTGTACTCGCTTGTAGTGAAAAGCGTGCTCAATGCTTTCGCGATATGCATATTTGGCTATGCGTTAGCGAAGCCACCGTTTTGGCTTCGACCTTCGATCTCAGGAATGAGAAAGCTGTTCGCATATTCTGCGTATCAGTTCATGTTTGGTATTGTGAATTACTTTACAAGAAATCTGGACAAGATATTGATAGGAAGATTTTTCGGCGCGTCAATGCTAGGTCTATACGACATGTCGTATCGGTTGATGCTTATGCCAGTCTCTAATCTTACTCACGTCATTACGCCGGCTTTGCAACCGGTCTATGCCGAGCACAAGAATAGACCTGACATCATCTTCTCCTCTTATAGGCAGTTATTTAGACTTTTGCTCGTTGGTGGCGCCTTCGTGGGGCTACTGTGTGTAGCGTCCAGCGGCGAAATAATAAAGATCGTTTACGGAGCAAAGTGGGCGGCGGCGGTGCCGATATTTTCCATATTAAGTCTATCGATTGCGATCCAGGTCGTCCTTTCTTCAACGGGTTCGATTTTTCAATCTTTAGGAAGAACGGATCTTTTATTCAAGACGGGATTGGTTTCTACCGTGACGACCTGCGCCGCAATTGGCGTCGGTGTCGCGGCACACGACATAGAGCTACTGTGCTGGTTGCTGGTGGCAAGCTTCGCAGTCAATGCAATTCAAGGGTTTTACGTATTGGTGCGAAAGGGATTCGATCGCCCAGTTTCAGATTTGCTGGCGGGGTCCGGAGGTTTCATTCTTGGCGCTTCTCTATTTTTTGTTTTGGCGTTGGCAGTGAGTCGATGGAGTCCTCATCCGGCGATCCCACTCGTAGGTTTGATTGTGAAAGCCTTATTGGTGTTGATTTCACTGGTCGGATTGACGCTTGCTAACGGTGATCTTGCAGCAGTCGTGAAGCTCTTGAGAAGGAGAACGCACCGCACGTGTGAAAAGTCGGATTCGGAATTGCGGCCCGGTTGTGTGGACGCTCCGTCCGAGTCGGCGAGACAGATTCTTGTCGTCGCCGATCGATTTCCGGTGCTATCGGAAACGTTCGTTATCGAGCAGCTTCACGCATTTACGCTTCAAGGTGCGCAGGTGACTGTGCTGGCAAGGTCTAGTGGCGATGGCATATCAACGTTTGGTCAAAAGCAGATTGATTGCCGGGTTGTATTGACGAGACCTCATGCGTCTTCGCGCGCGGCGCAACTTTGGGCTGCGGCACGGTTTCTTGTCCGCGGATGGCATCGCCCTTCCAAGATACGGGAGCTTCGATCGGCAATGCGTGCGGTAAGACATGGGCTACCGGGCTCCGCGTTAGATATCATTGCGCTATCGAATATCAACTTTCATTTTCACGCCGATCTTATCGTTGCGCACTTCGGGCACGTGGGTGTCTCAGCAAGTTATCTTCAGCAGGCGGGAATAATTGAAGGCCGGCTGGCTACCGTTTTCCACGGATTTGACCTAACGAGCGCGGAAGTCGTCGAGCAATACCGACCGCATTATGTCGATCTTTTCAGGTCGTCAGAATGGCTATTGCCGGTCAGTGGCTTTTTCGCAGATCGGTTGCATCGGTGGGGAGCATACGCTACTCAGATACACGTTTGCCGGATGGGTATAGATGCGCAACGCTTCGCTTTCCAGCCTAAAGTCAGAAACACAGACAATCTCAAAGTTCTCACTGTCGCCCGACTCACGGAGAAGAAGGGGGTCGAGTACCTGGTGAGGGCATTGGCGCTGCTACCGGCTAGCGTCACGCTAACCGTGATCGGCACCGGACCACTTGATCGGCAGCTACGCCACCTAACGGACGAACTCGTGCTGAGTAACCGAATCCGATTTGTCGGAGCGCGTACGCATGACGAAGTGCACGAGTTTCTGTCAGATGCCGACGTATTCGTCTTGCCGTCTGTGACCGCTAGCAACGGCGACATGGAAGGCATACCTGTCGCGCTGATGGAAGCAATGGCCACTGGCGTGTCCGTTATTTCGACGATCCATAGCGGAATTCCTGAGTTAATCAAAAACGGAGAAACGGGACTTCTGGTCCCAGAGCGAGACCACATCCAGCTAGCAGCAGCTTTGAAGATGATTGCGTCCGGCGAAGCCGATGTGACATCCATGCGGATCAGGGCGCGAGAATTTGTCGAAGCGCATTTTAATGTGCGAATCGAAGCAAAACGCTTGTTCGAGCGAGTTGGAATTGCGTGAGTGGTGCGCCCGAAATTTAGATGATGGATGTTGGGTGCTCGTGAGAGAGGTCGACCGCGCTTCAGGCTAACGGCTCACTCCATTCGCTGAGCTCCTAAGCCCGTTTGTGCGCCGTTACAGCGATCCGACGTTACGCCCCGTAACGTGACACAGTCCACAACTCCGGCGTAACAGTGAACCTATTGAATAGCGGCAAGAGCGCCTCGCAGCGCTGCAACGCACAACCCATCGTGCAATCGAGACCGCCGACTCAAAACATGTCTCTTGGCACGGCTTGTGCATTACGTTATGCGCACGCTCATACGCTGCTGAGCGGTGCCGTTGATACAGCCGTTTAAGGCGACGACGGAAAGAACGATAACGGAAAGCCAACTTTCCAATTAGTCACCGGGGTTTTGGATGAAAATTGCTCATGTCGTCGAGGCATGGATTGGCGGAGTCGCAAACTATGTGACGGCTCTTATTGCTGAACAGCAGGCGCGAGGTCACGAAGTCATCCTGATCTGCGATCCAAAGAACATCTCCAACGCGCCGTTTGAATTAGATGGCGTCGAAGTTGTGTACTACGCTTCAAGTCGAAATCCGCTGCAGGTGCCTCTCATTGCGCGACGTTTAAAAAAGTTGCTGCAACAACTTAACGCCGACATCGTGCATTGTCACAGCTCTTATCCGGGACTCTACATTCGGCTGTGCGCCGGACCTGGTCAAAAGATTTTATATACCCCACACGCATGGTCTTTCATGAAAAAAGACATCACGCGTGTAACCGCATTTGGGTTTGCAACCATAGAGCGCATTCTTGCGCGGCGCACGAGTCGTATACTCTGTATGTCGTTTGATGAAGTGCGAGCTGCGCGAAAGCACGGCATCGATATGGACAAAATCGAGCTTGTTTATACAGGTATTCCCTCGGATTCGAGCGTTGAGCATGACGTTCGCGACTCGCAGAGTTTACCTGCTGTCGCCCAGCCAATTCAGGTTGGTTACTTTGGCCGACTCGACTATCAAAAAGGCTTCGATATCGTTGTCGACGCAATACCGATGCTCGACGAAGGAGTGCAAATTCACGTGTTTGGCGCTAGCGTAAGAGGTGGCATCAATGCGCAAAACGAGGATTCGCGTATCGTCTATCACGGGTGGGTTGACCCGGAAGGGACGCGTCGAGCAATGCGACAGATGGACGTCATTGTCGTGCCCTCGCGTTGGGAAGGGCTTGCGCTCGTGCCGATCGAAGCAATGCGCGCGGGGAAGGTCCTCGTGGTGTCAAGCGAGAGTTCGTTGCCGGAGCAGGTGATTCACGGCTACAACGGTGTCATTTTGCGGCAGTTGACCGGTGAGTGTCTTGCACGTGAGCTAAATGCTCTGTCGATCGACGACTGCCGGAGAATGGGGCAGAACTCTCGTCATGTATTCGACGAGGCTTTCCGTGCCGATAAGTTTTTCAAGTCGCTGATGACCTGCTATGAGAATGCCTGAGTCATCTCTCGTTGGTGACGGTCTGCTGGCCTGACCGCGCTGGCAAAAAATAGCATCGACAGCTTGTCTTCGAATCGTCGTCTCGAAGACAAGCTAATCGGGGAAGCGTCCGTGCACGACCTGTCATTCCCACGTGCGGTTCGCCTCAAACCGATCCAACTCCCCCAACAAATCCGTCACCTGAACGCTCTGCCTCTCCGTCAGCCGGAACTCATCCTGAAAGCGTTGCAGCCGCTTTCTCCAATAAGTTGCCGGGATCACTGGCTCCCCCCAAAACGCACTAAGCGAAGGCACCATCACACGCGCGACGTGCGCGATGTCATCATCCATTGTCATGCAGTAACCCCGTCAACCCTCGCTGTTAAAATAAATTTTTATAGTGTGACTGCCTGATCGGCAACCTGACAGCGACGCCAATAGTAGAAAAACAGAATGGATCGGTCAAGCCATGAAAGCTAGTTGGGATCCCTGATCGACGTCGTTTCGCGCTCCGCATTTTGCGTACACCCATCAGCACGAACCATCACGAGCAACGAGAATGACACGAACAGGAAACGCGGCCCAACCAGCACCAAACCGACCACCATCAAAGGCCGATGTAAAGAATAGTTATAATCCGGGCAATCAAGCAAACTGAAAGCTCGTCCCGAAAAAATAATGGTCTAAATTGCTTCTGCCGTCAGACAAGACGGCGCAGGTTTGACAGCCTGTCAGCGTTAAACCGCACTACCTGCGAAAGTGGGTAGTGCCCAGCTACGTGCGCAAACTTTCAATGGGCGGGCCGTGGTGAGGGGACCGCAAGGTCCGCCGGTTATGGTTTAACGCCCGGTCTGTCAACCTTGCCACGTGCCCGCTCACCCCTTCTAAAAAAGCGAGTGTCGGGCGATCCACGAAGCAGCAACCGGGAATCGCATCATGAGCCAATCGCCAGTCACGCCCACGCCAGCTCAGTCGCGCAACGGCAGAGCCAGCAACAAGGGCAACGCCAACCGCAACCCCAACGAAAGCATCAAACGCATCGCAGAAGCCGCTGCCGAATCGAGCAAACGCCACCTTACGCAGTTTGCCAATCTTGCCGCACTAGCGCGCACCATTCAAACCTATATTCCCGCCAATAGCGTCGAAGCGCGCGATTACGCGCAACTGTCGCAAGCGTTCGTCGAATGCGCCGAACGTTATCAGCAACTCGCGGATATCGACGATATCGCCTTCTCGATTATTGCCGCAGACAGTCCGCAACTACTCGATAAAGTGCATCGCGCGTCCGTCCTCAGAGCGGCCCGCCGCGTCCGCGCCGCGCACTGATTCAATTAGGCCACGCAAAAAAAATGGCGCGAGCGATCGCGCCATTCATCCCGCTATCCGTCCATCCATTCTTTACCTGTCCCAAACCTCGTCCGGCACCGGCAGCCCGGCCAGATCTTCCGCCGTCAATGGCCGGTCTACCTTTACACCCTCGCTTTCGAGCATCAACATAACCTGCCGCGTATGTTGCGCGCTGTGCCAGGCCGTGCGCTCCAATACTTCGTGCATCGGCCGCCGCCCGTAATAAGTGGGCACATCGTACGCCAGGGTCTTGTCTGTCTCCGCTGCCCACCATGCGCGCAATCGCGCGCGGATCGTTTCGCCCCACGCCGCGATTTCTTCCGGACCCCAGTCTGCGGGTGGCGCATCATCGAAACCTTCGAAGCGCAATTCGATTTGCTGCGCCGCCTCGATTCCCATCTCCGCCACACGGAAGACATGGAACGTCAGCCCGGCGGGCGTGCGATTGCGATTCCTGAACGGCTCGCGAAATGCCGCGCCGTTGAATTGCAGCGTATAGCGCGCGTTCGATTCGAGCACGAGTTCGAGCCGGTTCACCAGTTCGGCCGGCGCGAGCGGCTCCATCACCTTCGTCTTCAGATCCAGAAACTTGATGACGTCGTTGATTGACTGGCAAAACGTATATTTTGAACCCAGCGACACCACCGGCACGCTGCGCGCGCCAAGCGCCGCCAGTTGCTCGGCGCCCGCCGGATCGTTATGGACATCGATCGATTCGAACTCAATTCCCTGCTTGGTCAGAAACTCCTTCGTGCGCAGACACGACGAACAGCCCGGTTGCCAGAACACTTTGATCTTTGCGTGGGTCGCGGTTTGCATCGCTCGCTCCTTGTGGACGTTTCCGGCGTCGCGTGACGCGCCGCACGACTTCATTGTTTCTCGTCGTCGCGCGGGTGCAAAGCAATGCTTGACCATGCCGTCATCGTGAACCACGATGGCGGAAACCGCCTGTCTACCGTCTCGGGACGATATGCCGACACTCGATCCGCTTTCGCTCAAACTTTTTATCAGCGTGGCCGACGCGGGCACGATCGCCGCTGCCGCCGAGCGCGAGCACATCGCGGCGGCGGCGGTCAGCAAGCGCATCAGCGAGATCGAAGCGTTGCTCGGCGTGCCGCTTTTGCGTCGCACCAATAAAGGCGTCGAGACCACTGCCGCAGGCGACCGGCTGGTGGCGCTCGCGCATCGCGCATTGCACCAACTCGACGATATTGCCGTGCAGATGCGCGACTACGCGAGCGGCGTCAGCGGCCTGATCCGCATTGCCGCGAACGTCTCGTCGGTCGCGCAATTTCTGCCACGCGACATTCAGTCGTTCGCCGCGCAACACCCACGCATCCAGATTCATCTCGACGAACGACCCAGCACCGCCGTGGTGAAAGCGGTCGCGGACAACGCCGTGGATATCGGCATTTTTACGTCGGTGCCGCACGGTTACGAGGTCCAGACGTTCCCGTATCACAACGATCGCCTGACGCTCGTCATGCGCGACGATCACCCGCTGGCGCAGCACGAGGCTATCGCATTCGCGCAAACCCTGGATTTCGAATACGTCGGCCTGCCGGCGGAAACGGCGATCAGTCAGCAGCTCACGCGCGCCGCGCACGCGCAGGCGCGAGCGGTCAACCTGCGCATTCAGGTGACGAGCTACGACGCGCAATGTCTGATGATTGCCGCCGGCCTCGGGCTCGGCGTCATGCCGCAAACCGTCGCGCAACAGCAGGCGTCGACGCTCGGGCTCACCCTGGTGCCGCTCACCGATGCGTGGGTGGATCGCGATCTGCTGATCGCCGTGCGCTCGCTGGACGCGTTGCCGGTCGCGTGTCGTATGCTCGTCACGCATTTGCGCGGAGAATGAAGCCCGGCGCAATGTGCGATGAAAAAGTGCGTTGAATTAAGCGTTTCCCTTCATGTTTTTGCGGGAGACGCAGTGCTAGCATCGTAGCGTCGGCGCATCGCGCATTGTCGTGATGAGCAATGCGCAACCGTCATGCAGTTTGCGGCGCCGGTCCGGCGTCGCGGGGGGAACTGTCGTGTCAGAACGCAAACCAGTCGCGCAGTCCGAACCGCGCAATGGCAATTCATCCCAGCATGCTTACGAGCAGCTGCGGCACAAGATCATCGAAAGCGAATTGACGCCGGGCTCGCATCTGCTCGAACAGGAACTCGCGCTCATGCTGGGCGTGAGCCGTACGCCGATCCGCGAGGCGGCGATCCGTCTGCAGGGCGAAGGGCTGGTGGAGATCGTGCCGCGTCACGGCATTCGCATCGTGCCCACGTCGGTGTCGGACATCAGCCATATCTATCAGGTACTCATCAGTCTGGAGTCCACCGCGGCGGGTCTCGTCGCGGAACGCGCGGGCATCGACCTCGGCCCGCTGGAATACGCGTGCCAGCAAATGACGGAAGCGTTCGAGGCGCAGGACATGCACGCCTGGGCCGCCGCCGACGAAGCCTTCCACGAAGCGCTCGTTCATCTGGGCGGCAACGCGCGGCTCGCGCAGGTCGTCATGAATTGCCGCGACCAGGTTCATCGCGTACGCCGCTTTACGCAACAACTCCGGCCTCATCCGCAGCCGAAAAAGTCGATCGCGGAGCACTACGAAATTATCGAAGCGATCCGTCGCGGCGATGCAGCGCGCGCCAGTCGTCTATATCGCGCACACCGCGAGCGCGGCTGGCGCGAACAGACTGCGGTGCTGCAGCAATACGGCATCAGCCATGCTTGAACGCTGACGATCCGGCGTCGTGACGGCGGGTAAACCCAGCCGCGAAACGCCGAACTCATGCTGTACTTTTCGCGATTTAATGCATACATTAACTTACGCAGTAATCGGGAATAGACGACTCGAAGCGCCCGTTTGCTGACCCGTCGCCGGCGTAACGCGTACGGTGACATAACGAGAATGACGGCTAGTCGACCGTCAATCGTGGATGGAGACAAACCACATGGATGCGATTCGCAAGGTTGCGCGAGGTATCTGTCTGAGCGCGCTGATAGGGCTGGCGGCAACGGGTGCTCAGGCCAGTTCGTTGACGGTCACGCACTGGGGCGACGGGATGTACGGCGTGCCGTTCGCGGTGGCGCTGGACAAGGGTTATTTCAAGGACGAGAAGGTGGACGTGACGGGCTTCATCACGTCGGAAGGCGGAGGAACCAGTATCCGCAACGCGATGGCCTCCGACATTCCTTATGGCGAAGTGGCCTTGCCCGCGGCCATCGCGGCGGTGAAGCAGGGCGTCGATCTGACGATCGTTCACGGCGGCGTGCAAAGCCTCGGCGATCTGGTGTGGGTCGAAATGAAGAACGGCTCGATCACCAACATCAAGCAGATGAAGGGCAAGACGATCGGCTACAGCAGTCCGAAATCCACCACCGACATGATCTCGACCATCGCACTCGATCGCGTCGGGCTGCTCGGTCAGGTGCAGCGCAAACCGGTGGGCAGTTCGAGCGGCATGCTGACCTCGTTGCAACAGGGCGCGGTGGATGTCGGCTACATGACCGAGCCCTCGTATAGCGCGAAGAAAGACGGCCTGCGTATCGCGTTTCGCTCGACGGAAGTCGTGCCCAATGAAACGCAGACCGTCGGCATTGTCCGCACCGACTATCTGAAAGCGCATCCCGAAGTGATTCGCGGCATTATCGCGGCGCGCCGTAAAGCGGTGGTCTACATGGCGACGCATCGCGCCGAGGCCGCGCAGATTCTCGCGCGCGAGTACAAGATGGACCCGGCCGTCGCGGCGTCCGCGATCAATAACGTACTCGATTCGGATCCGAAGTACTGGAGCGAAGGCAGCTTCGACTACAAGAGCATGGACGAAGTGCTGAAGGGACTCGTGCTGGTCAAGGCGATTCCGGAAGGTCCGTTCGACTGGCCGAAGATCGTCGACGAATCCATGTTGCCGGCCGACCTGCGTACGAAGAAGTGAGGAAGCGATGAGCGCTCTGTCACGTCACAAAGGCAATATGTCGGTGGTTGCACCGAGTGCGCTGTCGTCCGACGGCAAACGCATTCAGGCCACACTCACCGACGTCACGCGCATCTATCCGGGCAACGACGGCAAGCCGCCGTTTCACGCGCTGGGTCCGGTGAGTCTGGAGTTGCGTGCGGGCGAGTTCTTCTCGGTGGTGGGGCCGTCGGGCTGTGGAAAATCCACTTTGCTCGACGTGCTCGCCGGCCTCAATCCGGCCAGCGGTGGCACCGTGATGTTCGAAGGTCAGCCGGTCGGCGCGGAAGTGCCGGACGGCGTGGCCGTCGTGTTTCAGGAAGACGCCAGTTTTCCGTGGCTCAACGTGTTCGACAACGCTGCCTTCGCGGCGCGTCAGGCCGGCGTGGCCGAAACGGAAGTGCGCGAACGCGTGGATCATGCGCTGTCGTTCATGGGTCTCAAGGCCTTCGCGAAGGCTTATCCTGCGCAACTGTCGGGCGGCATGCGTCAGCGTACCTGCATCGCCCGCGCGATGGTGGTGCGCCCGCGTCTCATGTTGCTCGACGAACCGTTCGGCGCATTGGACCAGCAAACGCGTCTGCTGATGGGCGACGAAACGCTCAAGCTATGGCGCGATACCGGCGCCACCGTGCTGCTCATCACGCACTCGATCGACGAAGCCGTGTTGCTGTCCGATCGCATCGGCGTGATGTCGGCTTGCCCCGGCCGTTTTATCGCCACGATCGAAACCGGCTGGCCGCGTATGCGCGACAGCACGCAGGCGCTCGACCCGCGTTTCGGCGAATTGACGGCGCAAGTGTGGGGCCTGTTGCGCGAAGAAGCGTTGAAAGCGCTGGGGAGTCAGCAATGAATCTCGCCGCGCGTTGGCGGATCGGCCTGATCGTCGGGCTGGTCGTTCTGCTGGAAATCGCGAGCCGCGCCGCGTGGATCAATCCGGTCTCGTTCATTCCGCCGTCGCGGATGGTTGCCAGTGCCGCGCAACTGCTGTGGTCCGGCGAATACAACCGCGACATCCTGCAAACGCTCGGCAGCGCGTTGCTCGCCGTCGCGCTCGCCGTGGTGGTCGGGTTCGTCGGCGGCGTGTTGCTGTTCCGTCTGCCGCGTGTGCGCCGCGTGCTGGACCCGCTGCTGCTCTCGTATTACGCGGTGCCGGTGTTCGTGCTCTATCCGATTCTGATCGTGCTGCTGGGCCTGAACCGCTGGCCGCTGGTCGGCATCGGCTTTCTGTTCGCGGTGGTGGCGATGGCCGTGAATACGCTCAACGGCCTGGAGCGCGTGCCACGCGTGCTGATGCGCACGGCGCGCGTGTGCCGCCTGAATACCTTCGATGAAATCCGCCTCATCACCTTGCCGTCGAGTTTGCCCTTCGTTTTCACGGGTATCAAGCTGACGGTGGTCTACGCCTTCATCGCGGTGGTGGCCGGCGAATTCGTGTTGTCCGGCTCGGGCTTCGGTTATCAGATCGCCTTCGCCTACAACAACTTCGACAACCCGACCATGTATGGCCTGATGGTCCTGATGCTGCTCTTCGTCGGCACGCTCAACGCCTTGCTGCGTTCGGCCGAAGCGCGGCTCTACCGGCGTATTCGCAGGGAGGCCGCATGAGTACGATCGTCGTTGCCCATACCGCGAGGCCGCGGCACGCGAGACGCTGGCTCGATGGCGTGGTGCTGGTCGTCGTGCTGGTGGTGTTGTGGCAAGTGCTGAGCGAATGGCTCGGACCGGACACATTGACCACACCCTGGCGGACCATCGAACGCGCGGGGCGCATCGTCAGCGACCCGGATTTTCCCGCGAGTCTCTACGTGACGGGTTTCGCTTTCGGCTCGGCCTTTCTCATTTCCGCGATCGGCGGCGTGTGTCTCGGCATGCTGCTCGGCGCGCGCAAACTCGCCGGTGAAGTGATGGAACCGATGATGATGGGCTTCTATTCGATTCCAAAAGTCACGTTATATCCGGTGGTATTGCTCGCCTTCGGTCTCGGCTTGTGGGCGAAGATCGTCTTCGGCGTGATGCACGGCATCGTGCCGATCACCATCTTCACGATGAACGCCGTGCGCAACATGCCGCCCATCTATACGCGCGCCGCTCGCACTTACCGCTTGAGTCCTGCTGCGTTTGCGCGGCACGTCCTGCTGCCGGCGTGCGTGCCGGAAGTGGTGGCGGGTTTGCGGATCGGTTTTTCGCTGACGCTGCTCGGCACGCTGATCGGCGAGATGTTTGCGTCGCAAAGCGGCATCGGCCACATGCTGATGATCGCGATGAACCGCAGCGAGACCAGCACCATCATGGCGCTCGCGTTGATGCTGTTCGTCTTCGCGACACTCGTCAATCTGCTGTTGCTGGCCTGGCAACGGCGTCTCACACATAGCAACTGAGCCGGAGAGTCTGATGAGCACGACCGACAAGCTGAAAACCATTCTCGAAAGCGGCCGCTTCGTGGTCGCTCCCGGCGTATTCGACATGTTCTCGGCGCGCGTGGCCGACCGTCTGCCGTTCGCCGCGCTCTATATGACCGGATACGGCGTGTCGGGCTCCTACCTCGGCGTAGCGGACGCGGGCCTCGTGAGTTACGCGGACATGGTGGGCCGCGCGCGGCAGATTGCCGAAGGCATCAGCAAGCCGCTGATCGCCGACGCGGACACCGGATTCGGCGGACTCATCAACGTGCGCCATACCGTGCGCGGTTACGAAGCGGCCGGCGTGCAGGCGATCCAGATGGAAGATCAGGTCATGCCGAAAAAATGCGGCCACACGGAGGGTCGCCAGGTCGTGCCGCTGAACGACATGCTGCAGAAAATCGAAGTGGCGACCGAAGCGCGCCGCAGCGACGACATGCTCATCATCGCTCGCACCGACTCGCGCACCACCCTCGGACTCGACGAGGCGATCAGGCGCGCCAAGGCATTCGCGCGCGCCGGCGCGGATATCGTGTTTGTCGAATCGCCCGAAACGGCCGAGGAATTCAAGCGCATCGGCGGCGAACTGGCGGACTGCGGCGCATGGGTGTTCGCCAATATGGTGCCCACGGGACGCTCGCCGGTGGTGGCGAGCACGCAGCTCAAGGAGTGGGGCTTCAGCATCGCCATCTATCCGTCGATCGGCATGGCCGCCGCCACGTCGGCGCTAGATAGCGCGTATCGTCATTTGCTGGATCACGGCGATTCGCTCGACTTGCAGGTGCCGTCGTTCACGATGGATCAGTTGCACGAACTCGTCGGCTTCCCCGATGTGTGGGAGTTCGAGAAGCGCTACGCAAAGAAAGCCGAGGCCGCATCATGAATGCGCCGCGCACGCTGTTCGACAAGCTGTGGGACAGCCACACGATCGCGAAGCTGCCGGGCGGCGTCGATCTGCTTCAGGTGGACCGCAACCTGATGCACGAACTGACCGGCGTCGAAGCCGTGCGCGTGCTGGAAGCGCGCAAGCTGCCGGTGAACAGTCCCGAACTGACCTTCGCCACGCTCGACCATGTGATCTCCACGCAGCCCGGCCGCCGCGCCGGCGACGCCGACTGGAGCACCACCATGGTCGACGCCATGCGCGAACAGGCGACACGCTACGCCATACCGTTGTTCGACATCGGCGCCGAGGGACAGCAAGGCATCGTGCACGTGATCGGGCCGGAGTTGGGCTTGTCGCTGCCTGGCACGTTGATCGTCTGCGCCGATAGCCACACCTGCACGCACGGCGCAATGGGTGCACTGGCGTTCGGCATCGGCTCGACCGAACTCGTGCATGTGCTCGCCACCCAGACGGTGCGGCAGAAGAAGCCGCACACCATGCGTATCCGTTTCGATGGCCGGCTTGCCGAGGGCGTCACCGCGAAGGACATGATCCTCTATGTGATCGGCGTGCTGGGCGCGGGCGCCGGTAGCGGTTACGCGGTGGAGTTCGCGGGCGAGGCGGTCGAGGCGCTGTCGGTGGAAGCGCGTCTCACGCTTTGCAATCTGACCATCGAACTCGGCGCGAAGGTCGGCCTCGTCGCACCGGACGACACCACGTTCGCTTATCTGCACGGCCGTCCCTACGCGCCGCAGGGCGAGCGCTTCGACGCCGCCGTGCAGGACTGGCGCACACTGCCGAGCGATCCCGGCGCGCGTTTCGACCGCGAAGTGGAGATCGACGCCGCTGCGATTCCCGTGCAGGTCACCTGGGGCACCAGCCCCGAGCATGTCATGGCAATCGACGCCGCCGTGCCCGATCCCACCGGCGAATCCGATCCGGCGCGCCGCGAAGCGTTGCAGCGCGCACTCGATTACATGGGCGTTCACGCCGGTCAGCATCTGGACGAACTGCACGTAGACCGCGTATTCATCGGCTCGTGCACGAACAGCCGCATCGAAGATTTGCAGGCGGCGGCGCGCGTGGTGGAAGGGCATCACGTGGCCGAGGGGGTGAAAGCCTGGGTCGTGCCCGGCTCGCTGAGCGTGGCGCGCGAGGCGGAGGCGCAGGGGCTCGCGCAGATATTCCGCGCGGCGGGCTTCGACTGGCGCGAGCCGGGCTGTTCGATGTGCGTCGGCGCGAATGGCGACGTGGTCGGTCATGGCGAGCGTTGCGTGTCCACGTCGAACCGCAATTTCGTCGGACGCCAGGGACCGGGCGCGCGCACGCATCTGGCGAGTCCGGCCGTGGCCGCGGCCAGCGCGCTCGCCGGCCATATCGCGGCGCCCGCGGCGCGCGGTGCGGGAGAGATGCGATGAAGCCATTCACCGTGGTCAAAGGCGCGGCCGCGCCGCTGCTGCGCAATAACGTCGATACCGACCTCATCATCCGGATCGAGCGGATTTCGCAACTGGTACGCGGACAACTCGGGCCGTGGCTATTCGAAACGCTGCGTTACCGCGAAGACGGCGCGACGCCGCGCGAGCGCGAAGACTTCGTGCTCAATCAGCCGGCGTTTCGCGACGCCTGCATTCTGCTTGGCGGCGCGAATTTCGGCTGCGGCAGTTCGCGCGAAATGGCCGTCTGGGCGCTGGAAGAGTTCGGCATACGCTGCGTGATCGCACCATCGTTCGGCGATATTTTCTATAACAACTGCCTGCAGAACGGCTTGCTGCCCGTCACGCTTGACGCCGCCGCTATCGACCGGCTGGCCGCGGCCGCCGCCGACGGCGCGCCGCTCGAAGTCGATCTGCGCAAGCTGGAAATTCGCGCGCCGGGCCTCGCGCCGATCCCGTTCGAATTCGACGCCGCGCGCCAGGCCATCCTGCTCGAAGGACTCGACGAGGTAGACCAGACGCTGCGCCTCGCCGACGACATCGACGCCTTTCGCCGCGCCGACCGGACCCGGCGCAGTTGGGCCTACATGCCGCGCTAGTCCACACGGTTTGCACACACCACACAGCCTGCGGCGCACTTCACCCTGCGCCCGGCGAGACTCGCCCAATGATTCGATGAGGAGAAACCTACCGTGAGCCGCTCAGCCCGTTTCAGGGAATTATTGAAGTCGCCGCCCTTCGTGTGCCTCGGCGCGCACGACGCCGTTACCGCCAAGCTCGCCGAACAGGCGGGCGCCAAAGCGATCTATGTGAGCGGCTTTGCCGCGTCCGCGATCGTGGCCGGTCAGCCCGACGTCGGCCTGTTGACGCAGACCGAGATGTTCGAGCATATCCGCAGGATTTGCCGCGTGACCTCGCTACCTGTTTTTGCCGACGCCGACACCGGCTACGGCGGCATCCTCGACGTGCAGCGTACGATTCGTCTGTGGGAAGAAGCGGGGGCGTCGGTGCTGCATCTCGAAGATCAGGCCGTGCCAAAAAAATGCGGCCATTTCGCCGGGAAACAGGTGATTCCGAAAGAGGAGATGCAGGCGAAATTGCGCGCCATGCTTGCCGCACGGACCGATCCGGATTTCTTCGTGGTGGCTCGCACGGATGCGATCGCCGTGACCGGTTTGAACGATGCGATCGAACGCCTGCAGGCTTATGCCGAGGCCGGCGCCGACGGCCTGTATGCGGACGCGCCGGAGAGCATCGAGCAGATGGAGGAAATCACGCGTCGTCTGAAGCCGCTCGGCAAGCCGATTCTCTTCAACATGGCGCGTTCCGGCAAAAGCCCGTATCTGACGCTGGATCAGGTGTACAAGTTCGGCTTCGATTACGCGCTGTGTCCGATCGAACCCATGTTCGCGATGCACAAGGCGGTCAAGGAAATGATGGAGATTTTCATGCGCGAAGGGTCGACCGACGCCGTGGCCGATCGCATGACTTCGTTCGAGGAATTCAACCGCTTTGTCGGGCTCGATCAGGCGGTGGCCGAAGAGGCCTCGTTCAATCTCGATGCCGGCGGCGCGCGGCGCGATGCCGACGCTGCGTAAGCTGCGTTGTAATTAGAGCGGCGCGTGCTTCTGTACCGGAGCACGCGCCGTTTTCATTCGTCTGCGCAATGAGCGGCTAGTCACAGCCGCGCACCACTTCGCATTTTTCCAATTACGGCCGGCTCGCGCGTCCTATAGACAGGCGTTCCCGATCAGCCGTGCAAGATGGCGCAATTTCCCCTGACAGAACAGCTAGCCGCGCGTCGACCGTTTGCTTGCGGCAGCCTTCACGATAGCCTGGTGGGCAGCAGGAAATCCCGGCGGAAAGTCGACCACGCGGGTCGTGTCCGGCTGCGCCTGAAGCAGGCCGCTCGTGCGCGCGCCGATACGTGCGCCGCCGACGATCGCGGCCATCGCTTCATGGTCGAGTTCGACGCTGTCGGAGAGATCCTGAATCACGAGCTTGGCCATGCTGACTCCGTCGACAAAAAAGAACGGGCGGCCGGGATGAAATGCCGGCCGCCGTTCGGGTATGGGTGCAGATGCGTTTGCCAGTTCATCTGCTCGTGCGCTGAGGTCTCCTCGCACTATCAGTATAGGAAATCTGTTCGCCGTGTGTCTTTCACAATTGCGCGAGCCGCAGCAGCCAGGTCCCCGGTCCCATGCGGCCGCGCGCTATCACACGGTGGCGTAGTTGCCGGCCCACAGCGACGGGCTGACGTTCAGGTGCAAGGGCGTGAAGTCCGTGCCGATGACGCCGACATTGTTGAGTGCGGCCACATTGACGTACTGCATCTGGGTGAGATTCTGATTCACCGAGACATTGACGTTGGCGAGCGTGCCGAGGCCGGCTACCGACGGCAGGCCGGGAATGGCGCCGCCGCTGGCGGTACCGCCGGCTACCGCCGACATCGCGCGACGGTCGAGCTCGCGTGTGCCGGACAGATCGCGAATCATGAGGGATGACATGATGATTCTCCGTAAAAGCGTGAAGGATCGAAATGAGCGGGGCGAAGCGCGCGAGTCCGTGGAGCCGGTTGCTTCCCCCTTGCCCGCTTTAGACGTGGATGTTGTTGCTCGTGGAGATGCAAGGCACGATCGACGAGCAAAGGCCGGACGCGAACGCGACGTTGTTGCCGTTCTCGTTCTGGATGTTCAGCTGGTTGTCGATCAGTTGCGTGGCGTTGACCTTCTTGCTGTTGTCCGGCGCAGAGACCGGGCTGAAGTTGAAATACGAAGCGGACGGGCCGTAGCCGTAACCGGAGAAGGTGCCGCCGCGCACGGAGCGCATTGCCTTGCTGTCGAGTTGTTCGGTGATCGACAGGTCTTTGATGGTCAGCGTGTTCATGGTGAATCTCCTGGAGGAAAAGGTCTCAACGGTGCGATTGGGTTCGAGCAACTTGTCTGCTCGAGTGTCACTAATGCATGGGCTGTGCCAGTCTTATTCCATTGTCCTAAGAAATTCGATGGAGCCTTGCTGCAAGAGCTTTTCACGCATCTCTCGCCGATCGGCGCATGCACGCGCGACCAGTTACGCGATGCCGTAGTGACGGAGCGGCGCAGACAGTGCGACGCAAACTGTTGGACTTCGCGCAACACGCGCGCGCCGCGGCCGAGGAGGGGCAATCCTGGTTTGCGAAATGTCGGGTCGGGGGCTAGTATCGAAGCGGCACATGTAACTGGTTACGACAGCTTTTTATTCAGCTCGACGGGCTCGGGTCGCACGCGATCCGCCCCAACGGCAGCGGCGGCGCTTCGCACCTATGGCTAGCCTTGCGCATGTGATTCGCGAGTATCAGAGCGGCGAGCTGTCGCGCGACGAGTTCGTCGCGCAGCTCGACAGCACCTTGACGACCGACGGCCTCGGTCCCGCCCAACTGCTGGAGATGCTCGGCGCGGTGCAGCGTAAAACGCCGCTGCCCGAAGACCTTTACGTCGAAGTGCGGCGTCGCATCGAACAGTTGCGCGTCTCGAACGTGGCGGCCGGCGGCGACGAAACCGGCATGCAGACCACGGTGGAGATACCATCGGTGCGGTCGTCGAGTGCCGCTTCAAATGCAGCACCGCCCGCGGGTCACGATCAGATCAAGGGTACGGGCGACACGCTGAACAACCGCTTCGTGCTGGAAGAGTGTCTGGGCGTGGGCGGCATGGGCACCGTCTACAAGGCGTTGGATCTGCGCAAGCTCGAAGCCTCGGACCGCAAGCCTTATCTCGCGATCAAGGTACTCAACGTCCAGTTTCGCGGCAATCCCAATTCGCTCGTCGCGCTGCAACGCGAGGCGCGCAAGGCGCAAGTGCTCGCGCATCGCAACATCATCACGGTGTACGACTTCGACCGAGACGGTCCGATCGTCTACCTGACCATGGAATATCTGAGCGGCAAGCCGCTCAGCCAGCTATTGCGCACGCCGGGCTACAAAGGCATGCCCGTGCGCGCCGCGCTGCCGATTGTGCGCGGCATGTGCAGCGCGCTCGCCTACGCGCACGAGCGCGGCTTCGTGCATTGCGACTTCAAGCCCGCCAACGTCTTTCTCACCACCAATGCCGAAGTGAAGGTGATCGACTTCGGCATTGCCCGCGTTTTCCAGCGTCCGGAAGAAGAGAGCGATGCCACCGTGTTCGATCCGGGCAGCCTGGGCGCGCTCACGCCGGCCTATGCAAGCCCGGAAATGATCGAGCATCGCGAGCCCGATCCGCGCGACGATATCTACGCGCTCGGCTGCATCACCTACGAGTTGTTGACGGGGCATCATCCGTTCGACCGTTTGTCGGCGACGCAGGCGCGCAATGCCAATTTCAAGCTGCAACGTCCGCCCAATATCGACGCGAGGCAGTGGCGCGCCTTGCACTCGGCGCTCTCGTTCGAGCGCGACAAGCGCATGCCGAGCGTAGTGCGCTTCATCGCCGAATTCGACGACGAAGCGCGCGCGGAGAAGTCCGGCACGCTGGCGAAAGTGGGCCTGGGTGGATTGGCCGTGGTGTGTGCGGCGGCCGTCGGTGTGTTCGCGTTTCGTGCCGCACCGGATCGCGACAGGAGCGGCAAGCCGGCGGCAGCGGCGGAAGTGGGGGCCGTGGCCTCACAGGAGGCTTCGTCGGTGCCTGCTGCACCCATTGTCGTGCCATCGTCGGCGCAATCCGCAGCGCCGCCCGCGGCACCGTCTTCAGCGCAGTCCACACCACAATCTGCGCCGCCCGTAGCGCAAGCCGCCGCGCCTAAACCGGCCTTGACCCTGGCAACGGTCGAGCCCGTACTCGCGCAGGTGCCGTGTTCGGCGCTGGCCGCATCCGTCCAGGATCATGCGTTGACGGTTCGCGGTTACGTGTCCGAGCGCTACGGCGCCGCGCATCTGAAAGACACGTTGTCGGCCCTGCCGGGTGTGGACACGCTGACCAGTGAAGTCGAGCCGGTTGCTCAGGACAAATGCGACACGCTCAAGGTGCTCGCGCCGTACTGGGTGCGTAACTGGCAGACGGGCCGTGCGGCGTCGTTGAACGTGCGCCCGGCAGGCGGGCAGTTGCGCGATGGCGATCCGCTCATTGTCGACGTGACCACGCCGGGCTACGACTCGTACGTGAACGTGGACTATTACCAGCTCGACGGCAGCGTCGTGCATATGGTGCCGGGTCCGCGTGCGCGCGACAATCAGGCGCCGCCGCACTATGCCGCCACGATCGGCAGCGGCGGCGACTGGGTCATCGCCAAGCCGTTCGGTTCGGAGATGGTGGTGTTGCTGATTACGCCCGCGCCGCTGTTCGACAAGCCGCGTCCGGAAAGCGAAGCGCGCGCGGACTATTTGCGTGCGCTGGATACGCGGCTCGCGCAGATCGCGGCGAAGTCAGGGCAAAACCACATCGTCGCGGACTTCGCCCCGATTACGACGAAGCCGCGCACGCCCTGAGCCAGCGATTCACTTGAGTTCTTTCACCACCCGGAAGCCGTCCTGCGATTGCCGCACGCCCGCGCTGTATTTGAAGCGCGTCGCACTGAGCATGTAGTTGTGCGCTTCGCGCCAGGAGCCGCCGCGAATCACGCGCATGTCGCAACCGGGGTTGTCCCAGACGTGACCATCGGCGGGCGCGCCCTGGTACGTGTTGTGCCAGCAATCGCCGACCCATTCCCAGACGCTGCCGTTCATGTCGTACAGGCCCACGGGATTCGGCGCGAACGAGCCGGCGGCCTCGGGGCCTTCCTTGTGCCATGGCTCGCCGCAATCCTTGCAGTTGGCCTTGCCGGTGCGCATCTCGTCGCCCCACCAGTACGACGTGGTGGTGCCGCTGCGGTCCGCGTATTCCCACTCGGCCTCGGTGGGCAGACGATAAGTCTGTTTGGTCAATTTGCTTAGCCACTTCACGTAGCTTTGCGCGTCGTCCCAACTCAGATCGCGAGCGGGCGCCGAGGCGTTCGGGTTGTTTTCCGGTGTCAACTTCTGACAGGCGTTCGCGGCGACACACGCGTTCCATTGCTCGACCGTCACCTCGTATTTGCCGATCGCAAACGGCGCGGCGATGGTGACGCGGTGGACCGGCTTCTCGGACGGGTCGTCCGTGGCGCTGCCCATTGCGAACGAACCGGCGGGCAACGGAATCATGATCGGGCAGGTCGGGCAATCGCGGCTTTCTCCCGCAGCGGGCGCATGGGCCGCAGGTTTCTGCACGACGGTCGCGGCGGCTGCGGCTGCGGCTGCGGGTGCGGGTGTCGGTGCAGGCGCTGGCGTGGACGCTGACGCGCGTGGCGCAGCCGGCGCATTGCTGGTCGCGACGGGCGGCGGTTTGCCGACATGCGCCGCTGGCGTACTCGACGGCGGATTGGCCGGCGCGCTCGCCGACGCCGCCGCGGCGCGCAAGCGTTCGATACGCGCATGGGCCAGCGTGGCGAAGCGGCCGTTCGGATACGCCTTCAGATAAGCCTCGTAATCGCTCGGATAGTTGCTGTCCTTGATCGAATCCCAGAACGTGATTTCGTATTGCTCGCTGCTGTCTTTCGGCAGAAGCCCACGGCTATGAGGCGCGACAATCGGCGTGTCCTCTACGTTCGCTGCGTTCGCTGCGAGCACGACGTTGGGCGACTCAGTGTCGAGCGTCGAGGCGATCCACGGCATCTGCTGTCCACCGCTCGAATGGCGTACCTGTGCGCCAACTCGTGTGAGTAGCGCGGGAAGCTCGGCGGTGGGCGCGCCGTTCAGCGCCTTTAACAGTACCTGGGTATAGATGCCGTGACGTGCGCCGTCTGCTGCGAACTGGCCGCGTGCCGTTGCATAGGCAACCAGCGTGTTCTCCGGTAGCGGGCCATTCTGCTGCGCGACATCGCCGCTGAACGGATTGTTCAGACAGGTATCGAGAATCACGAGGTTGAGCAGGTTGGCGCGAGGCGCAGCCATCGCTCGCATCACCCTATCGAGATCGACGCTCCTGCTGACCAGGCTCGCCGGCGAGCGCACGTCGAGTCCGGCAGGGACGAGTAATGTCTGGCCGCCGAGTTGCATGCCGTGTCCGGCGAAATAGAAGAGACCGACGCCACCCGCTTGCAGACGCTGGCGGAATTCGTCGATTGCTTCTTGCATGGCGCGTGGCGTGGCGTCGATACGCAGAATGACATCGAAGCCGCGCGCGCGCAGCGCGTCGCGCATCGCCAGGGCGTCGCGCGGCGCGTTGCCGGCGAGTGGCGCGTCGGCCGCGTTGTTTGCTCCGCTCGCACCATACGCACCGTTGCCGATAATCAGCGCGGTACGTCGGACGTCGCGTGCATTCGCGTCCTGCGCGACCGGGGCAATCGAATCGATCGTGGTGCCTTCACGTTGCGGCGCGGCATCGGCATCGCGCCACTGCGCCTGCATTGCCCCGGCCATGCACACCAGCAGGAATATTCGCCACATATTCACATCCTGTTTGTTCCGGACAGAACTTAGGTATTCGACGACCGACTCCGGCACCGCGATCCGTTTGTTATCGACGGCCTGTGAACAACGATAGCACGCGCTTTGCAGGTCGTAATCGTCGACGAATAGCGAACGCGTTATACGGTTAACGAGTGTCGCGTATCTTTTTGGCAAGTTACGACCTAAGCTGATTCACAAAGTGACGTAGCACGGCCGTCTTGATAGAGCGGCTATTCCACTGGCACCTAGCCGCGCATCCAGACGGAGCGCGCTTGCCCCTTGCGCAGCCGATGCGGCCATGACCACTCTACTGGGAGTGCGCAATGCGAAAAACTCAACGACCTGGCGTTTCCGGCATGCAGCAAGACGAGGCAGTACTTTGCGATACGCGTCGCAAGCTCTGCGGCAGCGGTCTGCTGATGCTGCTGGGCATCTTCTCCTTCTCCGCCCGCGCGCTCGCCGCGCCCACCACGTCGCCGCCCGGCGCCGAGGAGTACATCATCTGGCCGTCCGATGGTGCGGTGATTCACGGCGGCAAACTGTGGGTCCGCATGGGACTGCGCAATATGGGCGTGTGTCCGAAAGGCGTCGTGTTTCCCAACACGGGCCACCATCATCTGTTGATCGATACCGATCTGCCGCCGCTCGATCAGGAGATTCCGTCCGACCGCAATCATCTGCATTTCGGTGCGGGCGAAACCGATGCGCGCATCGAATTGCCGCCAGGCAAACACACGCTGCAATTGCTGCTCGGCGATCACGATCACGTGCCGCACTCGCCGCCCGTGTATTCGAAGAAGATCACGATCACCGTGCTCAAGAACTAGCGCGCTTCGCTCGTTCACAGCCTTTCACAGCGGGTTTGTCAGGACGGAGAGACCATCATGGAAAGAATCATCGCGGCCATCGCGCTGGCGGCCATTGCGGCATTGGCCACGCCGGGTACGGCCGACGCAGGAACGACGCCGGCCCCCGCCGGCGCCTACGCCTATATCGGCTATCCCAACGACGGCCAGGTCGTGGCCGCCAATAAACCGTTTCGCGTGTGGTTCGGCTTGCGCTATATGGGCGTCGCGCCTAAGGGCGTCAAATATCCGAACACCGGCCATCATCATCTGTTAATCGATACCGATCTGCCGCCGATGGATCAGGAAATTCCCTCCGACCGCAATCATCTGCATTTCGGCGCGGGCGAAACGGAAACGACGATCCAGTTGCCGCCCGGCAAGCACACGCTTCAGCTGCTAATGGGCGACGACGCGCACGTTCCGCACAACCCGCCGGTGTATTCGAAGAAGATCACCGTGATTGCGCGCTAACGCGTTGCGCGATTTTTTGCAGTGTTTCGCGGCAGCCAACACGAACCATCGAGCTGTTGGCTCCGAGCCACCAACCGCATCACAGGAAAGCAGGCAGGAAGCGAGCGGTGACACGGCGAATAACGGATCGACACGCGCGAAACCCTTTATCCGACGGCGTTCACAAAATTTCTTAGGATCGGGAAGCAAAACTGGCACAGCCCATGCATTAGTGACACTCGAGCAGACAAGTTGCTCGAACCCAACCGAAACACTGTGCAGCTACCCTTTCCAGGAGATTGACCATGAACACGCTGACCATCAAAGACCTCTCGATCACCGAACAACTCGACAGCAAGGCAATGAGCGCCGTGCGCGGCGGTACGGGCTACTGCTATCCGAGCTCGCAGTACTTCAACTTCACGCCGGTGTGCGCGCCGAACAACAGCAAGACGGTCGACGCCACGCAAATGATCAGCACGGTCATGAACATCCAGAACGCGAACGGCAACAACGCCGCCTTCGTGTCCGGTATCGACTCGTCGATCAACCCGCACGTCAGCGCCAGCAACAACATCTACGCCTGAGTCGTATCCGGTGCCGCGGAGGCCTGACCGCCTCCGCGTGCCGCCGCCGCAGTCCATCAAAAAGCGTGGTGATCCGTTCGTTTTTTCGTCACGACCGCCGCGCCCCGCACCTGTTTTCCGCGTTCATCTCCTCGCACGGTTCGATGGTTAAGCCGTGCAGGACCTGCTTTACTTGAAGAGCGCGCGCCTTGTGCAAGGCCGCCTGCGTCATCGGAGAATATCGTGTCAGCGTCGTTCGACTTTTCGTCACTCGCGCTTTCGCTTCATGCAGCGGCGCGGCGCTTTACCGGCTCGCGGCCGCGGCGTGCACTCCGGCAGGTTGCCACGCTACGCGCCATCGGCACGGCAATGACGTGCGCCGCGCTGCTCAGCGCCTGTATCGACGTCGGCATGCCCGATTACAAGCGGCCCGACACGCCGGAGAAAACATCGTGGTCGGATCAGAAGGGCGCGCCGGTATCGGCGAGCGCCACGATCGAGCCCGACTGGTGGAAGGGCTTTCGCGATCCCTATCTGGACACGCTGATCGCCAAAGCGATCGCGGGCAACTTCGACATCAAGGTACTGGCCGCACGCATCGACGTGGCCGGCACGCAGATTAGCGAAGCCAAAGCTGGCGCATTGCCGACCATGGATCTCGGCGCCGGCGCCGATTTCGAAAAGACGACGCATCAGACCTTTTCCAAACAGTACAACCTCGCGACCCAGGTGAATTGGGACATCGACATCTGGGGCAAGGTGGAGAAGGGCGTCCAGGCACAGAAAGCCGAATTTCACGCGAGCGAAGCGGACTGGCGCGCGGGCTATCTGGAGCTTGTGTCGAATGTATCGAGCACCTATTTTCAGATTCTGCAATTCGACGACCAGATCGAGCAGCAACAGAAAACACTCGTCACTAACCGCCAGATTCTGACCATTTACGACGGCCAGCGTCGCAACGGACTTGTGCCTCAAACTCAGGTATTGCGCCAGCAGGCGGAAATCAATCGCCTGACTAACCAGTTGCTGGAACTGCGCCGCTCGCGCGACGTCGCGAACAACGCGCTGTGCACGCTGCTCGGCGTGCCGGCCGGCGAATTCCAGTTGCCCAAGGGACATCTGCAACAACGCGTGCAGTTGCCGCCGGTGCCGGATGGTTTGCCCGCGCAGTTGCTGGCGCGTCGGCCGGACGTCGTCGCGGCCGAGTTCAGAGTACTCGAAGCCTACGATCTGGTGGGTCAGGCGAAACTCGCCCAATTGCCGAGTATCAGTCTGACGGGCCACGGCGGCACCGCCAGCTTCGCACTCACCGATCTGCTGAAATCGTTCACCTACGGCTTCATGCCAAGCATCAATATTCCGCTGCTCGATCCCGGCGTACGGGCGCACGTCAAGGTGACGAAGGCGCAGTCGACCGTGGCCGAACAGCAATATCGCGTGGCCGTGATGGGCGCATTCGAGGAAGTGGAGAACGCGCTCGTCAATCTGAACTCGCATAAGGCGCAGCGCGTGGAACTCGAGCAGCAGGTTGCGCGTTTGCAGATCGTGGCCGATCAGATCGAATCGCAACTTCGGCTCGGCCTCGTCTCGCAACTGGAAGTATTCGAAACCGAGCGGACCCTGCTCGAAGCGCAGCAGGACCTGCTGGCCAATCACCAGCTGATTCTGTCCGACACCGTGCTGCTCTATAAAGCGCTGGGTGGTGGCTGGCCGAGCGTGGACGTGCAAGCTGAAGCCACGGCAAAGTAATGAAGCACTCAGGGAACACACGGCCAATCTGCGGCGCGTCGATGAAAGTGGCGTATTTCGCCTGCATTGTGACGCGCTTATCCGCTTCGTCAGCGGCATTCCGGAAATTGACACTCGCCATGCGTGACTTAAAATCTGTAAGGAGCCGACGTTTGCGCCGCTCCCTGAAAACAGCACGACTCGCCGTGGTTCATGTTCCTCTATCTCGCTGCGTTCTCGCCGCAGCGGGTAAACGATTAGTGATCCAGATAAAATGACCACCGGCGAAGCTCCGATTGCCGAGATGCGTACGATAGCCGGTCCCGTGTTCGACGTGGTGCTCTCGCCGCTCGAACCGGCGCCGTCGGCGGGTGGTATGTCGCAGGCCGTGTCACGGCCCGCACTCGACGCGATCCGTATCGTCGACAGTCTGTTTGCCATTGGGCGCAGTGAAGCGCCGTTCACCGATTATCCGGCCGACCGTTTGTCGCGGCTGTCGCGCCGTCATGCGCGTATTTTCACGGAACACGGCGCGGTGTACGTGGCCGATCTCGGCAGCAAGAACGGCACGACCGTCAACGGCGTGGCCGTGCGAACCACGCCTGCCCGCGTGCGTGCCGGCGACGAACTCTGCTTCGGCGGCGAACTCTGCTACCGGGTGAGCATCGAACCGCGCGCACGTATCGTCGCGGCCTCCAGCGCGGCGCTCGCGCCGGCGCTGCTGCTCGTGCCGCAACGCGACGACCTCGAATTGCTGCCCATCGAAGTCACGGCTTTTCCGTTTCTCGTCAGCAAAACCGATGAGATTTTCTCGCGCTACAAGGATCGCTATCCGCATCAGGTCAATTACATTTCACGGCGGCACGCGCACATCTTCGTGAAGAGCGGGCAGTTGTATGTCGAAGACCTGGGCAGCACCAACGGGACATTCGTCGGCGGAAAGCGGCTCGACGAATCGGCGCTGCCGTTGGCCGACGGCGACGTCGTTGCATTTGGCGGCGACCACTTCGTCTACAGGGTGACGTTGCAACAACCCGCCGAAGTCGAGCCGACCGTGACCCAACTCATGCTCAACCCCGCCATCGGCGACGCCGCCGATCCCGACAAAACCACCTTCGTCGCCGCCGCGCATTCGTTCCTCGATATCTTCTGCGTCGATCCGGCGTTGCAGCGCGAAGACGAAATCAACGAGGCAGCACAGCAGCCGTTGGCGTCGGATAAACACGATGGTTCGGGTAGCGCCAGAATGGCGCGCGGCGAGAACGGCACGCAGCCCGCCAACGGCGCAGCGATCCCGACGAGGCGACGCACGCAGCGCTGGCGCTTGCTCGCCGGCGAACTGAACAAGGCTTTCGCCGGCGCCGATCGCCATCACATGCGCCGCCTGGTCTGGGGCGGCGGCGCGGGTCTCGTCGTGCTGGTGGCGATCGGGGTGGCGCTGTACATGCGCGGTTCTTCCGAGCGTGAACTAAAAACTCTGCTTGCCAGCGGCGATTACAGCAGCGCGGTGGTGTCGGCAAATGGCTATCTGGCGGGTCATCCCGGCGACACGAAAGTCAGTGCGCTGGCGAGCGAGGCGCTACTCAAGGCCAAAGTGCCGGGCTGGCTGAACGCGCTCGAAAAGGCCCAGTTCGACGATGCCGACGCGCTGCTCAAGGACATGAAAGCATCGAGTGCGAACAACGCCGACGCCGCGTCGCTGATCGGCGAATTGCAGTGGGTGGGCGATCTGGAGCGTTTCGTCGTGGGACGCGGCGGCGTGGACGCCCCGATCCGCATGTACGCGGACGAAACGACGATCACCCGCCTGTTGCAACGCTGGGACGACGACGCGAAAAGCCACCAGCGGGCACTCGATCGTATCGCGGCCTACGTGCCCGCATTTGCCGATCCGTACGCGCAGGCGCTCAGCCATCTGCGCAAACTGGAAAGCGACGACTCGGTGTATGTCGCCGCCATCGACCGGCTGAACGGCACGATCCGGACCGAGCTCGCACGCGACAAACCCGATGCGCTGCCGGCGGTACTCGACGACTACGCGCAACGCTATCCGCGTCTCGCCGGACTCGACCGCGTACGCGAAGATTTGCGCCAGTACACCGGCGTGCTGAACGCAACGCTCGGCCGTCAGCTCGTCACGCTGCTGGCCTTGCTGAAAACCTTGCGTCTGACCACGCCGCCGTTTCAGGCCCAATTCCATCAGCTCGCCACCACGCGTTTGCCGTCCACCGACGTAATCGAGCGCCACGATGCCGTGAGCGCGGCCTGGCTGCGCGGCGACGGGCAGCAGGCGCTGGCCGGTTTGCAGGCCATGCCGGCGGGACCGTGGTCCGACGTGCTGGCGGCAGAAGCCGCGCACAAGAAGACCTTGCTCGATCAATTTGCCGATCTGCAGAAAACGCGCGGCAGCAAGGACGATAGCCAGCGTTTGCTGTCGTTCTACGCCAGCCTCGATCCGCAGACCGACGCGTGGTTTTTGCAGTCGATCCAGAAAGACGTCTCCGCGCTGCACGACTCGGCGCTGGCCCGCGCGCAAGACCTGCTGCTGCGCGCGCAGAGCCTGTGGAAGCAGTACCGTGCGGGCGGCGCAATCGGCGGCACGCAGCGGCTCGAAGGCGGCATCTCGGGCGGCTTTCGCAGCGAGGCGCGTCTGTTGTCCGAGGCTCAGACGGCCGCGCAGCAGGGAATGCGTATCTACACCCAACTGAAGGCGGACCATCCCGCCGATTTCGACCGTCTGCTCGCGGATATCGACGCCGAGGTGAACCTGCAACGCCGTTCGCTGACGGATTTGCGCATGGTGCTCGATCCGGGGCTGCTGAAGGCGAAGCTGGCATTGATTGGAGGCGATCAGAGTGAAACGCGACAGTCACCTTAAATCGCTCTCCGAGGCGCTGGAAGATCACAGCGTCGAAGGCATTGCGATTCTGACCGCCGAGCCGGTGAAGATCGCCCGCGCGCTGATCTGGGCGATGGTCGCGCTCGTGGTGGTGGGCCTGCTCTGGTCGTTCGTGGGGCGCGCGGATGTGATCGTGAGCGCGCAGGGCACCTTGTCGCCGGAATCGGAAGTGCGCCGCATCTACGCACCGATCGACGGTGAACTCGCCGACCTGTATATCGCCGAGGGTCAGCCGGTGCAAAAGGGCGACGTGCTCGCGCGGCTGAACGCACGTGGCGCAATCGAAGCGGCCAGCAATGCGCTGCAGGCGCAACTCAAACTCGAAGACGCCGAGCGCGACTGGAAACAGTTTCCTGAGAAAAAAGCGCTGATGGAGCGCAAGGCCGCTGCATTGAAGGCGCAAATGGAAGTGGAGGCGCGCCAGCACGAAAATCGCGTGTCGGAGGGCACGACCAAACTCGCGGAAGGGCAGAAAGCCGAACTCGACGAAGCGCGCAGCGTGCTCGACAACGCGCGCCGCACACGCGAAGCGGCGCGCCAGGAACTCGACCGCTATTCGCGTCTGTTCGCGCAGCCGGGCGGCGGCGGTATTGCCGAATTGCAGGTGGAGCAGAAACGTACCGCCGCGATGGAAGCGGACAACGCTTATCGTGTCGCTCAGTCGAAACTCGCCGAGCTGGATTTCCGTCTGAGCCACGAATACGCGCAAGCCAACGCGCAACTCGAAACCAGCGGCCAGCAAACCACGGATCTGCAACTCCAGTACGACTCGGCGGTGCGCGATATTACCGACGCCGAAGACAAGGTGCGCCTGCAATTGCAAAGCGCGCGGCTGGTGTCGGAAGCGGCGGCGCGCATCCGTTTCGAGAATATCGACAAAGACAACTTCCTGCTGATTCTCGCGCCAGTTTCGGGCGTGATTACGGATGTGACCTCCACGCAGCGCGGCGACAAGATTCAGGCGAACGCACCGCTCGGCGGCATTGCGCCGAAAGACGCACGGCCCGTCCTGAAGATCGAGATCGCCGAACACGACCGCGCTTTTCTGCACGAAGGCCTGCCGGTGAAGCTGAAGTTCAACGCGTTTCCGTATCAACGTTATGGCCTGATTAGCGGCACGCTCGCTTATATCTCGCCGGCCACCAAGCCGTCCGCGCAGGACAAGCAGCCGGTGTACGAAGGCCGCGTCACGCTGGACAAAAACTATTACCAGATTGCCGATACACGCTACCCGTTGCGTTACGGCATGACGGCGAACGCGGAGATCGTGGTGCGCGAACGGCGCCTGATCGATCTCGGACTCGATCCATTCAGGCAAGTGGCGGGTTGAGTGCCGCCACGCCGCTGACACGCCCATTCAAGGAGCGGATGACATGACCGCGATAGTGCGAATCGATGACGAAGTGGTAGACGTGAGCGAGTTTATCCGTCTGCTGAAACTGACCGGCCAGTTCGAAAGCCTGATCGAGCAGATCGTGCGCGACAAGCTCACGGTGCATGCCGCGAAAAAGCAGGGCATTGCCGTCAGTGCCGACGAAGTGCAGGAGCGCGCCGATCAGTTTCGTCGCGTGCGCGGCCTGCATCGCGCGGCGGATATGAATCAGTATCTCGACGCGCTGAACGTGAGTCTCGACGAATTCGAGGCGTTCATCACCGACGGCCTGTATCAGGAGAAGATGCTCGACGCGGTAGGCAACGAGGCCGCAATCAAAGATTACTTCGCACTCAATTCGCCCAAGTTCGACGCGATCGAAGTGAGCCATATCGTGCTCGATAGCGAAGGCAAGGCGAAGGAAATGATCTCGTATCTGCACGACGACCCCGACAGTTTCGCCGACATGGCGCGCGAGCACTCCATCGCCGACACGCGCGAAGCGGGCGGCGTGATCGGCAAGGTGCTGCGCGGCTCGCTGAAGCCCGATATCGAAGCGAAGATTTTCAACGCCTCGGTGGGCGATCTGCTCGGCCCGTTCGCGTCCGCCGACCGCTCGTGCTTCGAGATTTTTGCGGTAACGGCGAAGTATCCCGCCGCGCTCGACGCCGACGTGGCCGCCGAAGTGCGCCGCCTGTTGCGCGAGAGCTGGCTGATTGCCCGCGCCCAGGAACATGTGATCGAAGCGCGCTAGGCGTGCTGGATCGTTTCCGCTCAACGCCCGCCTCGTAACGAAACCGGACCGCTCATGGATGCACCCCAGACCGCGCCCTCCGCCGCCGAATTCCTGAGTTCGGTGGAGATCCTTTCGCCTTTTTCGCGCGACGAGATAGACCGTCTTGCCGAATTCGCGCAAGCGCGCTTTTACTCGTTCGGCGAGACCGTCTGTTCGGCAGGTGAGACGGCCGACGGTTTGTACGTGGTTCGCTCGGGCTCCGTGCGTATTTTCACGGAAGAGCACGGCAAGGAAACCAGCATGGGCGTGCGCAAGTCGGGCGAGATTTTCGCCGACATCGCGATGTTGCGCGCCTATGTCCACGAGGCGTCGGTGCGGTCTTCCGCGAAAACCGAGTTGCTCTTTATTCCCCGCGCGGTCATCGAACCGGTGATCGCGGGCAATCAGGCGGCACTCGCGTTTGTCGCGAGCTACGTGGCGATCAACTCGGCGGGCGGTTTCGTTGCGCAGTTGTTCGATCTGCGCGGCAAGCTCAACAAGGCGGAACTCGAAGAATACGTGCGCAGTGTGGGCGTGAAGCGCGTGGCGGCGGGCAAGGAAATTCTCAGGCAGGACGGCCGTGAAGACCGGCGGCTTTACGTGGTGCGCCAGGGTGAAGTACGTATCGTGCGCCACGAGGAAGGTCGCGATTACACGCTGGCAACCTTGGGTGAGGGCGAAATCTTTGGCGAAAAAGCCTGTTTGATGCGTCAGGAGCAGATGGCCTCGGCCGTCGCGAGCGTCGACACGCGCTTACTCGTCATTCCCGAACGCACGGTCCATTTCATTCTGGAGCGCAATCCGAAACTGCGCGAAGTACTGGACGAGCGCATTCGTTTCGGCGACCGCGAATTGCAGCGGCAAAAGCGCGTCGAGCAACGCCGCAAATTGCCGTTGATGCTCGACCTGCAAAGCAAACCCGAATTCGGCGAAAAGCTCATCAAGCGTTTTGCGCTGGTGGAGCAGGCCGAGGAAATGGATTGCGGCGCGGCCTGCCTTGCCATGGTGTGCCGCCACTACGGCATTCCCATGACGCTCGGCAAGTTGCGCGAACTGGCCAACGTCACGACCCAGGGCGCCACACTCGACAGTCTCGCGCGAGCCGGCGAATCGCTCGGCTTCACGGCGCGCGGCGTGCAATGCACCTTCGACTCGCTACGCGGCTTCGATCTGCCCTTTATCGTGCATTGGGAAGGCTATCACTACGTGGTGATCTACGGCGTCTCCAAAGACTATGTGTGGATCGCCGACCCCGCGCTCGGTTTCAGAAAGCTCACCGTCGAAGACTTCGAGCGCGGCTGGAGCGGCACGTGTCTGCTGTTCACGGGCGGTCCGAACATGTTGCAGATGTCCGCGGCGCGTTCGCCGTGGATCCGTTTCGTGGGGTATCTGCGGCCGTACAAGAAGATTCTGGGTCACCTGTTTCTGGCGACATTCGTGATTCAGGTGTTGGGTGTCATTCCGCCGCTGATTATCCAGAACATTCTCGACGGCGTGATCGTGCATCAGAACGTGAGTCTGCTGCATCTGCTGATTGGCGGGCTCATCATCGCCAATGTGTTTTCGCAATTGATGTCGTCGATTCGCGCCTATCTGGCGAACTTCATGGTGCGCAACATGGACTTCGCGATGATGTCGCAGTTCTTCAAACATACGATGTCGCTGCCGTTCTCGTTCTTCGCCAAACGCAAGACCGGCGACATTTTCGCGCGTTTCCAGGAGAACCAGACGATCCGCGCGTTCCTCACCGAATCCACGGTGACGACGGCTTTAAACCTGCTCATGGTGTTCATCTACTTCACGATCATGTTTGTTTATAACGTGAAGATGACGCTCGTGCTGATTGCCTTCGTTATTCCGATCATGGGGCTGACCGCGATCGCCACGCCGCGTATCAAGCACTACGCCCGCGAGGTATTCACGGCGTCGACGGATTCGAAAGCGTTTCTGATGGAGGCGCTCGCGGGTGTCGAAACGGTGAAGGGCATGGGCATCGAGCGGCCGGTGCGCTTGCGCTGGGAGAAGAAGTACGCCAAAGCGCTGGAAGTGCAGTATCGTGCGCACGCTTTCGGTATTCTCGTCGGCCTGGGCAGTCAGTTGCTCAATGCCGCCACCACGATTGCGATTCTCTGGGTGGGCGCGAATCTGGTGCTGGCGCGCGAAATGACGATTGGCCAGCTCATTGCATTCAATGCCTTCATGGGGAGCGTGCTCGGCCCGTTGATGGGACTCGTGGGTTTGTGGAGCATGGTGAACGATGCGGGCGTGGCCATGGAACGTCTTGGCGACGTGCTCGATATCGAACCGGAGCAGAAGCCGGCCGATTTGCCGTCGCGCGTGATGTTGCCGGAATTGCAGGGTGAAATCAGCTTGAGCGGCGTGTACTTCCGTTACGGCGAAAACGACTCGGCGTACGTGCTGGAGAACATCAGCTTCGATATCAAGCCTGGCGAGATGGTGGCGATAGTCGGTCGTAGCGGGTCGGGCAAGACGACGCTCGCGAAGTTGCTGGTTGGCTTTTATACGCCCACCGAAGGCAAGATGACGATCGACGGCTACGATCTCGGCGTGGTCGATAAAGCTTATTTCCGCTCGCAGATCGGCTATGTGATGCAGAGCAATCTGCTGTTCTCGGGCACGATCGCCGAGAACATCGCGAGCGGCGACGATTCGCCCGACCGGCGGCGTATCGAAGAAGTCGCGAAGATGGCGGACGCGCACGCGTTCATCGCCAAGATGCCGCTCGGCTACGAGCAGATTGTCGGCGAGCGCGGCGTCGGTCTTTCCGGCGGCCAGATTCAACGCCTGTGCATTGCGCGGGCCTTGTATCACGATCCGCGTCTGCTGGTATTCGACGAGGCGACGTCCTCGCTCGATTCGCAATCGGAAAGCAATATTCTCGGCAATATGCACGAGATCCTGAAGGGCCGGACCGCGGTCATCATCGCGCACCGGCTCAGCACGATCATGCGCGCCGACAAAATTCTCGTGCTGTACGAAGGCGCGATTGTCGAACAGGGTCGTCACGATGAACTGATCCAGCGCGGCGGCATGTACTACCAGCTGGTCCAGAAACAGTTGAGCGCCTGATGAAGATACTCGACCAGATAGAAGAGGCCAGCCCGGCGATTTCCTATGCAGGCTTGATCGAGAAGATCGAGATTCTGCGCTCCACGCTGCGCTGGTCGTCGCGCCTCGAACGCGCGGATATCGACAAGCTGCTGCGCCAGGCCACGTCTTTGCGCGACGAAGTGATGCAGCTGTCGCACAAGGAGCGTTTCGTGCAGGCCGCCTCGGCCGCCGAGGCCAATCGTGACGATGGCGCCGACCAGTCGCGTGGCGCGCGTCGCAAGGCGCTGCTCGAACGCAGCTTCATCTTCGAAGGCACGTTCGGCGACAATCCACGTTTGCTCGAATCGCTGGAGATTGCCGAGAAAGCGGCGCCGACCGATTTGCCCGTATTGATCGACGGCGAAAGCGGCACGGGCAAGGAACTGATGGCGAAGGTCGTGCACGCCAACGGCTCTCGTGCCGACAAGCCGTTCATCTCCGTGAACTGCGGCGCGATTCCCGACAATCTGCTGGAGTCGGAATTGTTCGGGCATCGCAAGGGCGCGTTCACGGGAGCGTCGAACGATCGCAGAGGCAAGTTCGAAAGCGCGCATACCGGCACGATCTTTCTCGACGAGATCGGCGAATTGCCGCTGGCTGGTCAGGTGAAACTGCTGCGCGTGCTGGAAGCCCACGAGATTCAGCGCGTGGGTTCCGACGAAACCATCGCGGTGGATACGCGCATTGTCGCGGCGACCAATCGCAATCTTCGGCAACTCAGCGAAGAAGGCAAATTCCGCGAGGACCTGTTCTATCGGTTGAGTGTGATCCACGTCACGTTGCCGCCGCTGCGCGAGCGGCGCGACGAGATTCCGCTGCTCATCTCATGGTTCGGCGACGAAGCGGCGGGCAGCCTGAAACGGCGGCCGGTCAGATTGACCCCACGTTTGCGGGACTTTCTGCTCAACTACGCCTTTCCTGGCAACATCCGCGAATTGCGTAACGTGATGTACCGCGTGTCGTGCCTCGCGGGCGATATGGCCGACATCGACCACTTGCCGGTGGACATGCGGCCCGCGGCGCCCGGCTCGCCGGCAGCGGCGCAAAGCGGACAGGAGCCGATCAGCGTGGCCAACCTGATGTCCTTGAGCGACGCCAAACGCGCCGCAAGCGACGACGCCGAAAAAGCCTTCCTGGAGCGTGGATTACGCGAGGTGAGCGGCACGGTGGCAGAACTCGCGCGCCGTATCGACATGAACCGCTCGCATCTGCAAATGCTGTTGAAGAAGCACGGCCTGCATTCGAAAGACTTCCGCAACCGCAATCTGCAAACACAGCCCGGCAAGAACGGCGCGCCCGACAACGACGAAGACGACGCGGACTAGCGCGAACGGCGCAGTCATGGCGCGGGATTCAGCAACGTCTTCTCGGATGCATTCGGGTCTTCGGCGCGCACCACCACGGCCGTGATATTGTCGCGACCGCCGCGCGCGAGCGCGAGTTCCACGAGGTCTTCCGAAGCGCGCTCGCACGCCGCGCGAGTCAGCACGTCGAGCATTTCCTCGTCGCTCACTTCGTTCGACAAGCCGTCGCTGCAAAGCAGAAAGATATCGCCGTCGGCCACTTCGATGGCGTCGTCGTCGAGTTCGAGCAGATCGGTCGCGCCTACCGCGCGCGTGATCATGTGCTGGGCCGGATGATGGCGCGCTTCTTCTTCCGTCAAAACACCGAGCAGTTTGAGTTCTTCCACCTGACTGTGGTCGCGCGTGAGTTGACGCAGCGCGCCTTCACGCAGCAGATAAATGCGGCTATCGCCTGCCCACAGGTAGCCGCAGAATCGGTCGCACGCGAGCAACACTACAACGGTGCAGCCGATTCGCTGCACCTGCCGGCGCATGGCTTCGTCTCTCAACTGACGATTGGCGGCTTGCAGACTCGCGCGCGTTTGCGCGAGGGTCGCGCTCATGCCGGCGGGTGACGCGAGACGGCTCAGTGCGTCGATCACGAGCCGGCTCGCCACGTCGCCCACGGCGTGTCCGCCCATGCCGTCGGCGACGGCCCAGCGTCCGGACTCGGGCTGGTCGAGGCAGGCATCTTCGTTGATCTCGCGGACGCGTCCGGCGTCGGAACGCGCGGACGAGGTCCATCGAAACTGGCTTGCACAGTTCACAACGGCTACACCGTATCGTTTCTGCTGCTGACGTCGGGAGCGACACTGATGGACGCGTTCGCGCCGGTATTGCGGACGTCGACCGACTGGAACGTGTTGATCATCTGGTTAGCATAGAAGTTGTTCGACACCTCGTACAGGTTGACGACCGGCCCGATGCTAGGCGTTTCCCGCACATAAGGCTGAATCCAGCCGTACACCCACGGCGCACCGCCGCCGCCGCGAATAGATGCCATCGCGCGGCGGTCGAGCGCGAGATTCATCGAGAGATCGTTCACTGTGATGGTAGCCATGTCGTTCTCCGGTTGGCCGCCCGGAAGCGGCGCACGGTTCAAAGGTTGGTGAACATCCAGTTGCAAGTGGCATGCCAAATTGCGCGTCGCGCGCGCGATTTGCGGTGATGCGTTGATAGCCGTGCGATTGCGGGGAACCACGTGTCGCGCGATACGTGCAGCGCGTCCACGAAGGTCGGCGGCCAGCCAACACGAGCATGCATCGAGCGGTGTGAGACCCAACACATTGAACGGACAGACTCTCGCCATTTTTAAAGCGAAAAAATGATCGTCATGGGCCAACACATCGGATCGGATTCTGTCGGCCTGTGACAAACATCTGCCTGCCAGAAATTAGCGCTTCACGTCATTCGAGCCCGCCAGACAAGGCTTTTCGAGCACTGGCCCGGATGATGCAAAAGACCTCGCAACAGTGTTGGAAACGAAACGAGGCCAGCCATGAACACCCTTCTCTCCGAATCGAACGAAGCCGTGCGCAACGATAGCCGCCATGCCTCGTCGACCATCGACCTGCCGATCGGCGCGCATCTCGTCACGCAGCGCCGGGGTTACGAACATCACGGCATCTACGTCGGCAACGGACGCGTGGTGCATTACGCGGGCTTTGCGAGTTCGGCGCATCGCGGACCAGTCGAAGAAGTGGAACTCGCGCGTTTCGCCGCGGGCCATCCGTTGACGATTCGCACGACGCCGAGCGCGCGTTATGTCGGCGATGAAGCGGTGCAGCGCGCACGCTCGCGTCTCGGCGAAAACCGTTATCGCCTGCTGACCAACAATTGCGAGCACTTCTGTTCGTGGTGTCTGCTCGGCGAAAGCCGCAGCGAACAGGTGCATGGGTGCCTGCGTCATCCGCGTACCGGCATGCTGGCGCTCATGTGTCTCGTCAAGGCTTTCGTGGAAAACGGCCGCACCGTTCAGCGCGTGGCCGTGCAGACCGCCTGAACGCGTCGTAGTGAATTGCAGCCGCACGCGGCTGAATAGATCGAAGTCGAGGAGAGCATCATGGTTGCCGCCGAAAAAAGCCTGCACTGGGCCGTGGACAAATGGCTCGCGCCCACACCGTCGAAGCCCGCGCGCGTCGTGCAGTTCTGCCACCGCGCCGCGCATCAACGCTACGTTTGCGTCGAAGCGTTGCGGCCGGGCGGTCTGCTGTCGATCTTCTTTTTCCGTCACGACGACGGCTCATGGAACGTGTTTCCGCCGCAGGCCGAACGCCCCGCGATGAACGGACATCGGCGTGCCGCCGCGTGACGGGTACAGGCAAACACGCGCGCACTACTGGCCCGCTTACGCCGCAGCTTCCCGAGTGATCCATTGACTGAACAGCAGCATGGCCGGCGTCATGGGACGGGTCTTCAACCAGGTCAGCCAGTAGCTGCCCGAATGCACTTCGATATCGAACGGACGCACGAGGCGCCCCGTATTGATCTCGTGATCGAACATCAGCGCCGGCGCGAGCGCGATGCCCGCGCCCTGCATGGCTGCCTCCACCATCAGCCGTGACGAATCGAATACCGGGCCGCGAATCGGGCGCGGTGCGATGCCGGCGGCGGCGAACCAGTTCATCCAGTCGTCGGCGCGATAGGAGCGCAGCAGCGTTTCGCCGGCGAGATCGGCGGGCCCCGCAAGACGCGCGGCAATGTCCGCGCAACACAGGATGGCGAGCGGCGCGTCGAGCAGACGCGTGGCGAGCGAGCCGGGCCAGGTGCCGTCGCCGAAACGGATGGCGAAGTCGAGGCCTTCGGTGGCGAGATCCACCAGGTTGTTGTTGGTGAGCAGGCGCAGCTCGACGAAGGGATGCGCCTCGCGAAACGACTTCAGGCGCGGCATGAGCCAGCCGACCGCAAATGTTCCCACCACGCCGACCGTCAGCACCTCGTGGAAATGGCCGCCCTCGAACTGCTTGAGCACGGCTTCGATACGATCGAACGCGTCGCTCAGCACCGGCCGCAGTGCGAGGCCCTCGTCGGTCATCGCGAGGCCGCGCGGCAGCCGTTTGAACAGCGTGGTGCCGAGGCGCTCTTCGAGGCTGCGGACCTGCTGGCTGACGGCCGCCTGGGTCACGTTCAGTTCGAGCGCGGCACGCGTGAAACTCAAATGCCGCGCGGACGATTCGAAGGCGCGCAGCGCGTTCAGCGGCAGATAAGGTCTCATGATTCAGGTATAAGTTTTTCTATTGGACTGACTAACTTATCATCGTTTGTCAGCGTCTCGCGAAAATTCGATAGTAGCGGCTCGACACAAGGAGCGGCGATGATCACGAGACGGAAATTCGTAGGGACGGTGATGGGTGGGGCGATAGCTGGAGTTGCGTCAGGCGCGGCCGGCGCGTTTGGCGCGACGGCGTCGAATGCCGCCGGCGCAAGCCCGGCCGACTCCGCGAAGGCGCAGCAGATGCGCCGGCAAATCATGCAGATCGAGACGGACAGCGGCGGTCGGCTCGGTGTGTCGATACTGGACACCGCCACGGGTTTTCGCGCCGGCTCGCGCCGCGACGAACGTTTTCCGATGTGCAGCACGTTCAAGCTGCTGTTGGCCGGTGCCGTGCTGACGCGCACGGACCGTGGCGAGGAAAACCTCGCGCGTCGCGTGGTGTTTTCGAAAAGCCAGCTGGTGGCGAATTCGCCGGCCACGAGTCAGCACACACGTGAGCGCACGGGCAGCGCCGGCATGAGCGTGGCGCAATTGTGCAAGGCGGCCATCACGCTCAGCGACAACACGGCGGCCAATCTGCTGCTGGCGACCCTGAACGGACCGGCGGGTTTGACCGCTTTCGTGCGTCAGCTCGGCGACACCGTCACGCGTCTGGACCGCAACGAACCGACGCTGAATGAAGCGATTCCCGGCGACCCGCGCGACACCACGTCGCCCGACGCGATGCTCGCCAATCTGCGCGAGCTGTTACTGGGCGAGCGTTTGTCGACCGCCTCGCGGGCACAACTGGCCGCGTGGCTCGTCGCGAACGAAACCGGCGGCGCGCGGATTCGCGCGAAGCTGCCGAAAGACTGGCGCGTCGGCGACAAAACCGGCACAGGCGAGCACGGCACGGCCAACGACGTCGCGATTCTCTGGCCGCCCCAGCGCGCGCCGATCCTCGTGTCGGTTTATCTGACGGGAGCGGGTTCGGATGCGGCCCGCAGCAATGCGGCGATTGCGAACGTCGGGGCGCTGGCCGCTTCGCTGGCGTGAATCAGCCGGCGCTGGTGCCGCGCGGGTCGGTCGCGATCGGTTGGGGCGCTTGCGCTGTGGGCTGTACTGCGGTTTGCACGTCAGCGGGCGCAATCAGCTTGCCGCGTATCAGCAGCCCGAGCGTCTTCACGGCAAGGATGCCGATCACCAGATTCGAGGCCACGAACAGAACCGGCGCGATCCAGTCGAGCGGGCTGCCCGCGCCGCGTTCGACCATGCGAGCCGCCATGGTCGGCAAAGCCGCGACACCGAAACTGAACGCCCAGTAGACGGGCGTGAACGGCTGCTGACGAATCCACGGCAGCAGGCGCAGCAGGATCAGCATCTGATACAGGCCGTAGCCGAGCAGGGCCAGCGCGAACAGGTCGGGTACGCCGGTCGTCAGGCTGAGATAGGAGATGCCGCCCACGACCGGCGGCGCGAGCTGCACGCCGAGCAGCGGACGCAGCGGTTCCGGCAACGGTTCGTGCACGGCGGCGCGATGCAGGATGAGCGATTCGATGGCGAGCCAGGACAGCAGGCCGGCGCCGAAGAACAGTCCGCCGAGCTGATGAAAGCCGAGTGCCGCCGCCGTGGTGCCCGCGACGAAGCCGGGCGCGACGGTTGGCAGATAAATCGCGGGCGTGACCAGTTCGGGCTTGCGTCCGCCCTGCCAGAAACGGCCGTGCAGATACGCGCCGAGCGCCAGTTGCGCGACGGTCGCGATCCAGAACAGGGCGAGTGCGAAGGTGTGGGCGTACGGCAGGATCAGTTGTGCCACGAGCAGACTCGACACCGGACCCAGCGCGGCGTACGACGATTGCAACGGATGCTGCATTTCGGCGCGCGCTTCGTCCGCGCGGGTCAGCCATTTGTGGGCGTAGGCGGCCAGCATTGCGAGCCAGATTGCGAGCGCCGCGACCGTCAGCACGTCGCCCACGGACGCGGGCAGATGCCACACCCGGATTGCCACGCGCCACAGGTTGGCGAACGCCGTGGCACCCACCGCGATGCCGAAAAAAGAGGCCGGAACGGCCCCACGTTTGCTGTTCATCATGAATCTCCACAAGCCGATTCGCGCTTTGCGATGTCAACGCTGCGCGAGCCATGCGTGACTTTAACGGCCAGGAGAGAAAGCGGGAATGTGGGCGCGTCTCGAATAATGGCGCAATCGTTCAATGTTCCCCGGTTCGACGAGGGACGAACCGGCGACCGGTCAGTGCTCGAAACCGGCGATCAGGTCGAGCAGGGCGTCGAACGAAAGCGGTTTGCGCGCGTATTGAATGTGCGGATTCGGCTGACGCGGGATGTCCGCGGCAGCGCTGCACAGGATGATCGGAATCGCGCACAGATCGGGATCGGCGAACAGTGCCGCGCACAATTGCAGCCCCGACATGACCGGCATCATGCAATCCGACACGATGATGTCCGGCCGCGTCATGCGGATCTGCTCGAGCGCGGCGCGTCCGTTGGAGGCGGTGAGGACCACATAGCCGTGCCGCTCCAGCAGCAGCCGCCAGACTGTGAGAATGTCGAACTCGTCGTCCACGACCAGAATGGTTTTCATGGGCGCCCGGCTATACCTTTCGTTGCGGAGTCAACATGGCCGACAGACCCGGCTCCGCCACCATGCTTGCCGGATGCCCCGAAACTTCCGTCACGTCCAGCCCTTGCGAGGAAATCACGAGTTCGCGCAGCGATGTGTCGTGCGCGCTTTCGCGCTGCTTGACCACCGAAATCATGCGACGCAGACCCGCATCCGTTTCCGCGTAGCGCAGCAGGACGAGGTTCTCGGTCAACGCCGAAACCCGCACGCTTTTTCCATGGCCAGGATCGGCGTAAAGCGGCAATTCTTCGGTGATCAGCGTGGTCACGCAGGCTTCGCGCAACTGATGCAGCAATGCGTTCAGGAATAGCCCGAAGCGTTCGGGACGCAGCGCGGAATCGCGGAATCCTTCCACGCCGTCGATCACGATGCGCGACGCGCCGGTTCGCTTGACGGTGGCGAGCGCGGTTGCCGCGAGTTCGTCGATCGCCAGTTCGATGGCGGGTTGCCACTGAATCGAGAGGCTGCCGTTTTCGTAGGCTTCGGTGAGACCGATCGAGACGGCCTCGGCTTTGCCGATCAACCGTTGCGGTCCTTCGTAGAAGCCGAGATAGACGCAGCGTTCGCCCCGCGCCACGCCGGCCGCGAGAAACTGCAGACAGAGCAGTGTCTTACCGACACCCGACGGCCCGATCAGCGTCGTCGTGGAGCCTTGCGCGAAGCCGCCGCCGAGGAGATTGTCCAGATGCGGAAGGCCAAACCCGAGGCGCGTTTTGAGGTCCACGGGGCCCGGCATGGAAGCGCCTTGCGCCTCGATGCGCGGGAACATCAGCAAACCGCTTTCGGCGATACGGAAGAAATGCTTGCCCATCAGATGATTGCGCGCGCGCATCTTGTGGACTTCGATTTCGCGAGCGCGGCGCATGCCGTCGTTGTAGCGGTTCAGTTCGATCAGGCCGTCGACGAGCGTGTGCTCGGGATGCGGCTCGTTGCCCGACAGCGGCGCGAGCAGCAAGGTGGTGCAATCGAGCGCCGCGACCAGCGCGTTCAGTTCGTGAATGAACTTCGACAGCGACAACTCGGTTTCGCTGAACTCACGCGCGCTGCGAAAGCCGTCGATGATCATCAGGCTCGGACGGTAGTCGTAGATGCTCGACGCGATCAGCTTGAGGAAACCGTCGAGGCCGTCCTGCATCAACTCGTGATAGCCCGAGACGAACAGCATCTGCTGCGCGACCGCGGCTTCGTCGAAGAAACTGAGGTTTTTCAGGTGGCCCAGCAGCTTGTCGTGCGATTCGGCAATCAAGGTCATGTACAGCACCTTTTCTCCGCGACTCACGCGATGAAAGCCGATCTGGCTCGACAGAATCGTCTTGCCGGCGCCCGCCATGCCCTCGAGCAGATAGACGCCGCCGCTGACCAGACCTCCGCCGAGGATCTCGTCGAGACCCGGCACGCCCGTTTCCACGTTGGAGCGGGAAGAAGACGTCTGAGATTCGTGGATAGTCATTGTGGTGTGTCGTTCAAAGTGCCGGCATTCGACGCAACGCGCGCCGGCCGTGTACGCCTAACCCATTCGAGGCAGCAATCCGCGTTCCCGTCGCGATTCGGCGGCCCGCAGACGGCGACGGATGATCCGGCATTCTAGCGGTCGGCGCCGCGGTTGGCGAACGGCGTGCCGCCGCGCGGCGCTTACGCGGGATGAGCGTAGATGAAGTGGCGACGGGCAAGCTCCTGAAGCGGACGATGTTTCGCTAAACGGCAAAGCCGGCACAGCGAAGCGAGTGATCGAAGCGAGTCATCCGTCAGGAAAAATGTGGATCGCAATGTAAAGCCGGGAGGAGTGCGAGCAGCCGCGCGACGCCATGCGCATTGGACCAGGGCCGCACGGGCAGTGTGCTTCACCGTATACAATTCGGCAGCGCCAGTTTTCGCCCATTCTTACCTGATCCCATTCATGCCGAATCCGACCCGGGCCTTTCTTCTCGGCCCGCTCCTGAAAGGCGTTTCACGCTCCTTTTATCTCACGCTGCGCGTGCTGCCCGCCGGCATGCGTGATCCAATCGGACTCGCGTATCTGCTTGCGCGCGCCGCCGATACGATTGCCGATACTTCGCTGATCTCGCCGCAACAGCGCCTTGCATTGCTGCTGTCGCTGCGCGAGCAGGTCAACGGCGCGCCACGCGACTCCGCCCTGTTCCAGCGCATGGCGGCCGAGGTTGCGGCCCAGCAGGAGCAGTCGGACGAAAAGCTGCTGCTCGAATCGCTCGAACCCGCGCTCGATGTTCTCGCGCAACTCAGCGACTCGGATCGCCAGGCCGTGCGCGACATCGTCACGACGCTGACCGAGGGCATGGAATTCGACCTTCGCACTTTCCCCGACGAGCAGTCCGGTGAAATCGCTGCGCTGAACGTCTACGACGAACTGGATCGCTACACGTATCTGGTGGCGGGTTGCGTCGGCGAATTCTGGACGACCATGACCTACGCGCATATGCCCGGCACGCTCAAGGAGCAACCCGCCACGATGCAGCGTCGCGGCGTGCGTTTCGGTAAAGCGCTGCAACTCACCAACGTACTGCGCGATTGCGGCAAGGACTTGCGAATCGGCCGCTGCTACCTGCCGCAATCGATGCTGGTCGAACTGAACCTGAGCGCGCAGGATCTGCTGTTGCCCGCGAATTCCGTGCGGGCGCGGCCGCTCATGATCGAACTCGTGCGCAAGACGCTGGCGCATTTCCGCGAGGCGCTCGATTACACGCTCGCCATTCCCGCGTGGTCCGTACGATTGCGTCTTGCGTGTCTATGGCCGATTCTGATCGGTCTCGACACGCTGCTGCTGCTCGTGGACAACCGCGCGTGGCTCGATCCGGCTCAGGTGTCCAAGGTTCGTCGCAACGACGTCTACCGGATCATCGCGTCGTCGCTGGTGCTGGTGCCGTCGAATGGACTGGTGCGGGCGGCTGTCGAAAAGCGCATCCGGCTGATCGAAGCGCGCTTCTGACGGCGCCGCGTTTCACCCGTGGCGCGCCGGCGGCGCGCTGCGAAGTCGACACCTGGGGTTCGTACTAGCTCTGGCGGAAAATCGGGAAACCCCTAGCATCCACCCTTCCATGGTTCGCGTTAGTCTGTTCAAAACAGGAGACGAACCATGCGACAAGTGTTCAATATTGCCGTGGTGCTTTTGCTGGGCTATCTGCTGGCGGATAGGGCGCTCATGCGCGCGCAAGCAGGCGAGATGGGGACGATAACGTGCCAGAAAGGCGCGCAGCTGACTAAACTCGACGCGCTGAAGAAAGGTTTCGGCGATATGGCCGCGAGCAGCCAGGGCGAAAATTTCCTGTCGAGTTGTCTCGTGACTGGCCGTGGGCAGATTGGCGAACTCGTCGCGCGAGACTGATCGCCGAACCGGTCGACAATTTTATGCTGCACTGCACCTAGCATTCTGGTGCGGCGCAGCGAGAAAAAAGGGCGCTTCGGCGCTTTTTTTTATGGGTGTTTCGGTACGGCCTCCGAAGCAGTCGCGCTTCAGCAGGTTGCTGCTTCGACCTCGACGTCGCAAACAGGTAAGCGCTCGTTCACCTGTTCCAGCACCCCCGATTTTTTCCACGTCATGTAGCGCAGATAACAGGTCTGCTGCGGCGGAAAAGTGGCGGGCAATCGGTGCCACTTCTCGTTTCGCTGCTGTAGCCACAAGATCGCATTGAGAATCTCGCGGTCGCTCCGGCGTGGTCGGCCGCGGGTAGATTGAACATCGGGAAAGAGGCTCTGGACACGAGCCCAATCGGCATCACTCAGTGGAATGGCTAACATCTGCGACTCTCAGAAATTGTGGAAGACACTCGGCAGTCTTCGCTGCAGTTCTGCCGACACTTTAGTGAAACTTTTAATCTCGGTCAAATATTCGTGTTGCTATGCGACACGGTAAATAGTGCTTATTTCATGGGTTTTTCTGCTCGCGCGGCGAATCTTAGTTTTCACCACGAACGTTCGTACTAGTTAGTCCAAATTAGTTTATGCGCCATGAATCACGCAACGTAACGCCCTGTTCGACGCTACGTAACGTCCGCATGTTCGCAAACGTTTGACGACACAAATTGTTTCGTCGAGTGTTCGAATCGATCCGCGAACCGCATTGTGTGCAAGGTTTAGTGGCGCAACACTGCGTTTGGTGGCATTCGGCAGTTTTGACTGGCACGACCTGTGCATACCTATGTGCGCTTAAACAGAAATTGACGCCATGCACACGCTCGACTATGACAAAACGCTCTCGCTCGCCAGGACGCTCGGCAACACTGCCTTGTGCGCCGACTGGGCCGTTGGAGCCAACGATGCTCACGACAACAACGCCGTGCCGTTGAGCGACCTCGAAACGCGTGTTCGCGACGGCCTGCGCGCAGGCGAATTTCATCTCGTGTTTCAGGGGACGTATCGCGCGAACGACAGCACACTTGCGCGCGTAGAGGCGCAAGTCCGCTGGACGCATCCGGAATACGGCCTTTTGTTGCCCGGCATCTTTCTGATGCCGATCGACGACGCCGAGGTTGCACTCGAGGTAGCAACCTTCGTGGTCGAGGGCGTGTGCCGCGAGTTGCGCGATTGCCTGGCGGCAGGATTGCCGGTGCAACCCATCGCGATCACCGTGCCGGCGCCGATCGCAATTCTCGATGCGTTCGCGACAGAGTTGATGCGACTGGCACGCGAATACGGCGTGCCGGCCACGCTGATCGACATCGAAGTCGCCGACAGCGCGGACGCCGCGCGTCTGCTTTCGCTGCGTACGTTGACGGCCGGTTTGCGCGATGCAGGTGTCGGCATTTCGATCGGCAACTGGGGCAACGGTGCGTCGTCGCTGGCCATGCTCGGGGTGCTCGACGTGGACACTGTCGGTGTCGCGCGCGAGTTGATGGCGTCGGTGCCGCGCGATCCGCGCGCCTGCGTCGTGATGACCGCCTTGCTCGACATGTTGCGCGCGCTCGACGTGCGCGTGGTAGTGAGCGGCGTCGAAACCGAAGCGCAGTTGCAGTGGCTGCGCGCGTGGCCCGATCTGCTCGTGCAGGGTTTCGCCTTCCCGCGTGCCAACGCGGACCTCGCGACTTTGTTCGCGGGCCGCTCGACGAAGTAAAGCAAAAAAAGAAATAAAAACAGAAGCACGGCGCGACGCAAGGTCGTGCCGTGCATGCCGTTCGATGCGTCTCACCGGACGCTCCGCGTGAGCCTGGCGAAGATGCCGTTACGCGCGATCCACTCGGCGTAGGCCCGATAGTCGGGATCGTTCATCAGATGCCGCTCTTCGGTTTTCGCGCGCAGAAAGTACAGCAGATTCACCGCGATCAGGGCCGCGCAATGGGCGAGCGCCAGTTTCCAGCCGAGCGGTTCGATGAACGGCACCGAGATCATCCAGTACGACAGATTCTTGGCGATATAGGCGGGATGCTTGGTGAAGCGATACGGTCCCGACGTGATGATGCCGCGGTTGGTCAGGTTCGAAAAACGCAGGCCGAACGAGATCGTCGAGAGCGCGTAGCAGATCAGCAGCGCGATGATGACCGTGCCCCAGACGATGCGAAGAACGGGCATCGAAATCAGCCAGTTGTCCCAGAACATCGAACCTTCGTAATGGATGTACTGACTCGAGATCAACGACCAGAACGGCTGATAGCAGATCAGCGCGACCAGCCAGCCGAGCGTGGTCGGCTCTGCGCTGCGCACGTGGCTATCGAGAATGCGCAGCGTGCAGAGATAGCCGACCGTGCCGAACATCAGATCCATCGTGTACGAGAGGTCGTACATGAAGCGGAACGTGGACAGCGAGAACGGCGCATTCAGTGCGTTCGCCAGCGAGGCGCCCAGATGATCCGCGTCGGTGGAGAGATAGGCGATCATCAGCGGCAGGAAAAATGCCTTCACCATCCAGGCGGCCAGCATTTCGCGAATCGGGCGCCAGTTGGCCGGCCGCTCGCCGCGTAACAGCAGGCGTCCCCATTGCAGATAGGCGTCGTCCACGTCGCGTTGATGGGTGTCCATCCACGCGAAGTAGAACGGTGTCGCCACCAGCAGAAATGGCGCGAGTGTCGCGATCAGATTCCAGAACGGGTTGTAGAACGCGCCGTGATACTCCGGCAACAGCCAGTAAAGCAAACTGATTGCGCCGTACACCGAAGCCAGCGCGGTGAGCCGCAACGCGACGCGCGCGATGTTCAGCGGCCGCGCCGCATTGCCGGCGAGTCCCGCGCTCGGGCGCAGATACACGCGCGCCACGAACAGCTCGTAGATGGCGATGGTCGCGATGATCGCGAGGCAGGCGGCCGTGCTGCGCGCCGCGCCGTTCATCGTGCTGCTGTCGCGCAGCAGCCAGAGGGTCAGCAGTCCCGCGGCGATGCCGAAGAGGCCAACCGAAAACGGTGTCGCCGACGCGGGCCGTGGGTCCTGCACCTGCGCGACGCTATGGATCGTGGAATTCATGTCAGCCTCGTCGTCATGACATTGAAGGCGGCCGGGCTTCTGATTTTTTTGTGCCCGGCCGCCGCGCCTGATTGCTGCATCGGCGTGTCGCCGATTCGCGGCACAGGCCGCGTTCTGCATGCGTCGTGGCGGCTCGCTGGCGGCTCATTCGCAGATCACACCTGGCGCAACCGACGCTTGGATGCCGCTCACTGACCGCCCGCTTGCACGTTCACGTGCCGCCGATCGACTGCTTACTTGCCGCTCACGCCGCTCGTCACGCCGCCCAGCAATCCGCCGACGAGGCTCGTCACGGGAGCCAGCGGATTCTTGCCGGCCGAACCGGTGCCGGTGCTGGTCGTGCCGCCGGTCAGGCCGCTGATGAGACCCGTGACCGGGTTGCCGGCCGTCGAGCCTTGCGAGGCCGCGCCGCTGACGACGGTAGTCAACGTGCCGGTGAGCGTGCCGACGACAGTGGTGACCGGCGCGAGCGGGTTGCCCGAACCCGACGTGCCGCCGAGCGAACCGGCCTTGCCGAGCAGACCGGTGAGCGGTGTCAGCAGCGTGCCGAGGCCGCCTGCCGCGCCCGTGCCCGTGCCGCTGGAGCCGCCGAGCGAACCGAGGTTGCCGAGCAGTCCCGTCAACGGCGGGATGGCGACGCCGCCGCTACCCGTGCCGCCGCCGAGCGAGCCGAGCGGTCCGAGCAGGCCCGTGATCGGCGCGAGCGGGTTGGTGGTCGCGCCGGTGAAGAGGCCGCCGGTGCTCGTGACCGTCTTGCCCAACTGGCTGACCACGCCGCCGACGTCCTTGCCGACCTGGTCGCCGGTCGCGCCGGAGACCTTGACGCCGGCTGCGTCGATGCCGTTGCCGAGCGTGCTGAGCAGCGTGTTGAGCGGCGAGCCCAGACCGGTGGTGTTGCCGATGGTTTGGGTCGTGTTCGAGATGGTGGTGGTGATCGGGTTGATCGCCGAACTCAGTTGCGTTTCGATCTGCTGGACCGGTGCGCTCGTGAGCGCGGTATTCAGGCCCGAACCCACGGCGACCACACCCTTGCCGACCGTATCGACTGCACCGCCGAGTGCCGACGTCACCGGGGCGAGCGGCGCGAGCGGACCGCTGCCGAGGCTGGTCACCACGCCGCCGACCGCGGACACGGCCGAGCCCGTGTTCTTCACGAGACCCGAGGTGGACGTGAGGGTCGGTCCGAGCGGATTGGCCGAGGTGCCCAAGGTGCCGAGACCTGCCGCCGCACCGTTGCCGAGCACCTGAACGCCGTTGCCGAGGTCGGTGACGGCCGCGCCGAGGTTGGTGGTCGTCGCGCTGTTGACACCAGGAATCGACGTGCCGCCGATCTTGCTGCCCGTGTCGGAGACCGTCGTGCCGACCGCGGTGACGAGGTTGCTCGCCTGGGTGACGACGGTGCCGATCGGCGTCGACGAAACGCCCGACGTGCCGGAGCTCGACGAACCCGACGACGAGCCGGAGGACGAACCCGACGATGAGCCGGAGGACGAACCGGAAGACGAACCGGACGACGAGCCTGACGATGAGCCGGACGACGAACCCGACGAAGAACCGGAAGACGAACCCGACGAAGAACCGGAAGACGAGCCCGACGATGAACCGGACGACGAGCCCGACGACGAACCGGAAGATGAACCCGACGACGAACCTGACGACGACCCGGAAGTACCGGACGAGCCCGATGTCCCGGATCCGGATGTTCCGCCCAGTCCGCCATCGCCCACCGTGGTGGGCACATGCAGCGTCGATCCACAGCCGTAGAGCGCGAGCAAGGTGAGAGTGGCAGCGGCGACGGCTGTTCGGCTGGCGATTTTTTTCATGATGGTCCCCGTTAGGAATGGCTATTGGCGGGTCCATGTGTGCAAGTTGTGCGCCAGCGTGAGATAGATCGCATCTATCTAATTAATCGGCATTAGTCTCTTAAAAATTGAATAAAAATAAATTTAAATGTTAAAAAAACGCGATTATTTCAATGCTGCTCAAACCGTGTTCCGTGCGTATGCTACGTAACGCGTATGGCACGTTACGGCAGCAAGAACAGGGTTGAAGCTTCCGCGCGATTCAAACGGCGACCGCAAAAAACTCGGTGAAGAAAGGATGGCGCGATGAAGCGGACAGCACGAGCAAGCGTGCTTCGCTATCCCATCGCGTTTACAACAGGAGGAGGCCGGGACCGAACCCGGCTCGAGAAGCCGCCGCGCCGGGCAGCGGCTTTCTCACTTCAGAACGCAGCGCTGTAAATGGCCAGCGCGTCGGCTTCGCTCACCGGCCGTGGATTGTTCACGAGCAGCCGTGTTTGCAGCATCGCGTCGCTCGCCATCCGTTCGAGACCGCCGTGCTCGATGCCGACGTCGCGCAGCCGCGCCGGAATCGCGGTGGCCGCAATCATCTGTTCGATCCGTTCGATTAGCGCCTGCGTGCGGCTTTCCGCGCTGCCCGTCGCGCCGGGCACGATCACGTCCGCGAGTTCCGCGTAGAGGTGCGACGCGGATTCGGCGTTAAAGCGCAACACGTGCGGCAGCACCAGTGCATTCGACAGACCGTGCGGCACGTGATAAATGCCGCCGATCGGATACGCGAGCGCGTGCACCGCGGCCACCGGCGAATTGGCAAAGGCCTGGCCGGCGAACGTTGCGCCGAGCAGCATCGCCTCGCGGGCGGCACGATCCTGACCGTTCTCGCAAGCAGGCAAAAGATTGCGCGAGAGCAGTTCGAGCGCCTTGACGGCCAGCATGTCGGAGACGGGATTCTTCAGATGCGCCGACGTGTACGCCTCGATGGCGTGCACCATGGCATCGATGCCGGTGGCCGCGGTTGCGGCAACCGGCAAGCCGAGTGTGAGTTCCGCGTCGAGAATCGCCAGATCGGCAATCAGCTGCGGCGCGACCACGCCCATTTTTTTAGCTTCGCCCACCGTCACGATGGACACGGCCGTCACCTCGGAGCCCGTGCCGGCCGTGGTGGGCATCTGCACGAGCGGCAGGCGTGCCACGCTGACCTTGTTCACGCCGTACATCTCGCCGAGCGACTGTTCCTGCTGCGGTGCGAGTACGGCCAGCAGTTTTGCCACGTCCATCGACGAGCCGCCGCCTAGCCCCAGCACGAGTTCCGCGCCGGCCTCACGCGCACGCGCGGTGGCTTCGAGCACGATATGTTCGGGCGGATCGGCGATCACGTCGTCGATGACCGTGGTGTTCCAGCCATGCGCGGCGAGGTCGGCGAGCGCCGGCTGCAGCAGACCGCTTCTGTGCAGAAAGCCGTCGGTCACGACGCACACGCGTGCGAGCGACGGAAACTGCGCGCGCAGCAATGCGCCGAGGCGGCGTGCCGCGCCGAACTCGACCACCAGGGTCGGCACGGTCTGGAAGCGGAATGCGTTCGTCATGCTGTGTCTCCGGGCACCATATGGCTCGTCACCTCGCGCCGGTCGAGCAGCGGAATGATCGTGCCGAAACCGAGACGCTGGAAGTGCTCGGTTTCGCGATGCACGGCAAGACCGTCGGCATCGGTATATTGCTCCAGAATCACGAAGTGATCCTGGTTCAGTGGGGAACGGAAAAATTCGTAGTAAACGTTTTTCGGTTCCGCACGGGTGGCCGCCGCGAGTTCCGTGAGCGGCTGCACGATGGCGTCGCCGTTGCCGGGTTTGGCGTAGTAGTGCGCGATGACCTGCAGATAAGCCTGAGCCATGAATTACTCCAGCAAAAAGGTGACTTCAACGTTCGGGATCGAGATTCCACAATTCGCTGTCGCTGGTCGATACCGCGACGGCGCCGTTTTTCAGCGCCTCGAATACGTCGCCCTTGTTGCAGACGAAGCCCGATGCGACGATCGGCGGCAATGCCTTGCGGTCCTGTTTCGACAGATGTGAAAGCATCGGTGCAGGCATCAGTTGTACCAGATTCGGATCGCTTTGTTCCAGCGCCTTCATGCTGCGCGGCCAGGTCGAGCGGTCCGTCACGAACACCTTCTGCATCGTGACGAGACCGGCCCGATTGCCGCGCTGGATAGTCGCCACCCGGGTCGAGACGAGGCTCGTCACGCCGATGTCCGCGAGATACTCAACGCCGCCCTTGTCCTGCGAAAGCCCGTCGCAACTGTCGATATTGACGATCACGTACTTGCCGGCTTTGGTCAGGGTGGCCACCACCGGATGCAGTTTGCGCAACTCGACGTTCGCGACGATCGACACTTCGGCCGCGCTCTCCAGAAACGTGTCGATCTGCTCGACGCCGTACAGCGTCGCAATGACCGGATGGCGCGTGAGGCGCGCCCCAAGTGACTTGTCCATGTATTACTGCTTTGCGTGGTGAGCTTGCTCGTCGGTCAGCCCGAGCTTGCCTGGATTGAGAATGTTCTTCGGGTCGAGGGTGCGCTTGACGGCCTGCAGAACCGCAAACGCGTCACCGAGCGATTCGCTCATATACGGCGCGCGCAACAGGCCGACACCATGGTGATGGCTCAGCGCTGCATTGTATTGGATGAGTACCGCGTTGGCCGCGTCCCAGGCGGCGCGATACCACTTCGCGCGCTGCTCGACTTCCACTTCGCCGCGCAGCGAGAAATACAGGCACGCGCCGTCCACGTAGGCATGCGACTGATGCGCGGAGCCCGCGAGCGTGCCGGGCACCGAGTTGATCGCCTTGACGACGTCGTCGTAGATCGCGGGCAGGTCTTTCCACGGGCCGGCCATCTCCAGCGTGTCGGCGACGAAGCCGGGGCTGCGCTTGAAGCCTTCGGCGCTTTTGCCCGTGAGGTAACGCGTATCCAGCCACTTTTCGAAGATCGCCTCGTCGTCGAGCTTCTCGCCGAGTTCCGCGCAGACACGCTCGCTGATCGCGAGTACGGCCTCGACGATTTCACGCGGACCTTCGTCGGCGACGAGCAGCACGTTCGATTCCGGCAAGCCGAACTGCACGCCGCTTTCGAGTTCGTCATAGAGGCGCAGCGCGGCCGGATTGGCGCCTTGCTGCATGATCTGGCGGCAGGCTTCGAGGCCGATCGCGAAAGTCCTGAAGCCGTAGGCGATGGCGCGGCCGTAATCCGGCAGGCGATGCAGCTTGAAACGTACCCGCACGATCACGCCGAGCGTGCCTTCCGAGCCGATAAAAAGCTGCTGCAGATCCGGGCCGAGCGCCGCGCGCGAATAGCCGCCCACGCTGATGAGGCGACCGTCCGCGAGCACCACGTCCATGCCGAACACCATGTCTTCGATCTTGCCGTAACGCGTGGACAATTGTCCCGCGCCACGGCACGCCACCCAGCCGCCCACTGTGCTGATCGCGTACGAGGACGGCCAGTGACCCATCGTCATGCCGTAGTCGCGCTGGATGGTCTGCTCGAAGATATCGCCGAACATGCCCGCTTCCACTTCGACGATCTGGCTCTCGCGGTCGAAGCCGATGAAGCGGTTCAACTCGCACACGTCGAGCACGATGCCGCCGCGCACCGGTAACGCCGCGCCCGTCACGTTGCTGCGTCCCGCGGACACCGTGACCGGAATCGACGCCGCGTCGGCGATGCGCATCACGGCCTGAATCTGCTCGACCTTCGACACGCGCACGATCACGGCGTGCGGCGTGGCCGGCTTGCCGCCGGTCTCGCTCACCATCGAGGCGGCCCACCAGTCGCGCGTCCAGGCCACCACGTCCGGCGTCAGCGTGAGGACTTGGTCGGCGACGGCGCGCAACGCGTCGATCTCCTGCGCGCCGACAGTGACAGGATCGCGTTGCAGACCGGCTTCGCTGCCGGTCTCCTTGATCGTGGCAGCGTAAGCCGGCGGTGTGTGCGCGCCGACCACGTAGTTGCCACGGTTATAGCCGCGCTTGATTGCTTCCTTGCTGATCATTCGGTTTCTCCCATAAGAACAGACTTTTCATGTTCGACGGCGGCGACGTAGTCGCTCACCTGCTGTGCGACGACCGCTGCGGACAAGCCGAGCTCCGTCTGTAAAATTTCGCCCACTCGTTTGGCGGCGCGCGCCGATGCATCGCGTGCCATCAGTCGTGCACGGATGCGGCGCGACAGCACGTCGTCGACGCTGTGCGCAAGTTCGTGGCGCGCGGCGTAGACGATTTCGGCTTCGGTATAAGGCAATCCTTCGACGATCGGCGCGAGCAGGGCCGGGTCGCGTTCGAGAATGTCGGTGACGAAGCGCGCTTCCGTGCCGTAGCGTTCGCCCAGCTGCGCGGACAAGCCGCCCGAGGCGACGATCGCCTGCGAGTCGTAGCCCGCCGCGCCCAGCAGATAGGCCGATTTCGTGCGGCACTTCGCGCGCTTGCCGATCACTTTCTGCGCGGCGTCGATGGTCTGCTCGGCCATGTGGCGCGAGGTGGTGAGCTTGCCGCCGACGATCGTCACGAGCCCATCGGGCGCGGTGTGAATTTCATGATTGCGCTTCATTTCCAGCGTTTTTCCACCGGGCGGCCCGACTAGGGGACGGCAACCGGCAATGCTGCCGACCACGTCTTCGGCCTGCAGGTCGGTCTTCAGCGCGAAGCGCGCGCCTTCGAGCAGGAAGTCGAGTTCCCGACGCGTGCAGCAGACGTCGTCGAGATTGCCTCGATAGTCTTCGTCGGTGGTGCCGAGATAGGAGACGTTGCCCCAGCGTGTGATGGTGGCGCGACGGTTGCGCCCCGGCACGGGAATCGTCACGGTGCAGTCGTTGCGAATCTTCAACCAGGGAATGGCTACGTGCACGCCTTTCGCGGGACGAATCTGCAAGCCGCCGGTGTCGTCTTTCTTGCGGCCGTTCCAGTCGCGCAGCCAGACGCCCGTGGCCATCACCACCACACCGGCGCGCACGCGTATTTCGCGCTCGTCGGCCTGCACGATCACGCCGTCGACACTGCCATGACCGTCGCGCGTGATCTCGACCACCTTCGCGTGATTCACCACGGCCGCGCCGTGAAACGCTGCCGTGCGCGCCAGATTCAGCGTGAGGCGTGCATCGTCGACGCGGGCATCGAAATACATGAAGCCGCCGGTGAGGTTTTCGTCGTTGAACGTGGGGCAGTGCGACAGCACTTCCGCCTTGCTCAGCTTCTGATGCAGGATACCTTCGCGCCAGCCGCCCGCGATGTCGTAAGTCCAGAGCAGACTTTCGAAGGCCTTCGCGAGACGCTTGTCGAATACGCCGTCTTTCTCCATGACGGGAAACAGAAACGGCAGACGTTGCACGAGATGCCGCGCGTTGCGGCGTAGACGTTGGCGTTCGAGCAGCGAGTGACGCACGAGACCGAGATTGCCCTGCTCGATATAGCGCAGGCCGCCATGCACCATTTTCGAAGACTTCGACGACGTGCCCGACGCGAAATCGTTTTTTTCGAGCAGCGCCACGCGATAGCCGCGCAAGCTGGCGTCGAGCGCCGCGTACACGCCGGTGACGCCGCCGCCCACGATCACGATATCGAACGGCTCGCTGCCGAGCCGGTCCAGCTGCTCGCTGCGCACCATGCGCAAAGGCTCGGTGCCCGTCATTTCGGCGCGATCCTTCGAGGCCTTTCTGGATGGAATAAACAACATGGACTAGTCCCCACAACCGTTATCGAATGCACTTGCGTGAGCGAGTTCCGCTTCCACTCTCGAATGCCACATGGCGCGCCGTTTGGCGCGCGCGTCGGCGGATGCCGTCGGCAGGAACACCGCGTCGGTGACGGTGGTCGAGCGTGCGTGTTGCAGCGAGTCCCACAGCAAGCCGGACGACCCGGCGAGAAACGCGATGCCGCGCAGACTCGAGCGGTCGCTTTCGTGCATGCGGCGCACCGGCATACCGCTTAGATCGGCCTGAATCTGCAGCAGCGTGTCGCTGCCGGACAGGCCGCCGCCGACGACGAGTTCGGACGCGTCGATACCGCCGATCTGCTGGTTCGCGTCGATGCACAGGGCCACCGACTGCGCGACGCCCTCGAGAATCGCGTACGCAATCTCGGCCTGCGTCGTGGCAATCGAAATGCCGCTGAGCGACGCGCGCGCGTTCGGTTGCAATTGCGGCACACGCAGTCCGGTGAGTGCGGGTAAAAACGTGACGCCGCGCGCCGAATCGACCGTGGCGGCAAGCGCGCTGATCTGCGCGGGATGGTCGAACCAGCGCAGTTTTTCGCAGATCCAGTTGAGCGCGGAGCCGGTGGTCGCCACGAAGGTTTCGAGCGAAAAGTGCGAGACGCCGTGCTGGCGGCGCGCGGTCATCGTCAGCGTGCCGTCGTGCGCGGCTTCCGTGACGGCCGGCACGTGCGATCCGACCAGCAGATCGACGAAGCTGCCGGTGCCGTGCACGCACATCGACTGACCGCGATCGAGGCAGCCGAGGCCGACCGCGCCCGCGAGTTGATCGCCCGCACAGGCGAGAATCGGGACGTCGATGCCGAGCACGTCGGCGCGCGTGCGGCCGAAATCGTCGGCGTCCTGACGCAGTTCGGGCAGCAGTTCGCGTGGAAAGCCGAGTGCGTCGATCCAGTCGAGGCAGTAGCGGTGCTCGTCGAGCAGATAGGCGCTCGCCGAGGTGGCGTTGGTGGGCGTCGTCACGCACGCGCGTTCGCTGGAGAGATGCCACAGCAGCCACGTGTCGATGGTGCCGAATGCGAGGCGCCGTTCGCGATACGCCTGCGTCACGGCGGGTGTCGTGCGCAGATGATGGACGGCCCACAGGTAGGGCGAGCGCACGCCGGCGGGACGCCCCACGCGGGCGATGAGCGTGCGGTCCCATTGCGCCGCGAGTTCGTGCAGTTCGTTCGCGTGACGCGTGTCCTGCCAGACCATCGCGGGCACGAGGGCACGGCCGGTTTGCGTGTCCCACAGCACGGCCGTGGCGCGTTGCGTGGCGATGGCCAGCGCGGCGATCTCGAGTTGTTCGCTGGCCGCCTGCGCGAGCGTCGCGCGGCAGACGGCAATCGTCTTGTCGAGAATGACGTTGGCGTCCTGTTCGACCACGCCCGGACGTGGGCTGTCGACGGCCAGCGCCTGATAGTGCAGACAGGACACCTGCCCGTCGGCGTCGACCGTTGCCGCGCGCGTGCCGGACGTGCCTTCGTCGATGGCGAGGATGACTTTTCGATGGCGAATCATCGCTGGGATTTCTCGATGGCGGGGTTCATGAATACGGATGCCTCGGACGCGTCGTCCTTGAAGTGCGGCGCGCCGGGTTCGTTGTCGGGCGTGATGGTGGTGCGGGTCGGGTCCCACTTGATGACGAAGCAGATCACGCTGGCGACGAGCGGCACGATGGCGAGAATCAGGAAGGTGTGATCGAGGCCGTAACGCTCGCGAAACAGCGGAAAGACCAGCAACCCAAGCGCCGCGCCGATCGAGCCGAGCGCACCGATGACACCGTTCGCGCCGGCGCGAATCTCGCTGCGAAACGACAGCGAGGACAGGCTCTTGCCATTCGCACCAGGCCCCGACGAATGAAACAGAATGAATAGCGAAGGCACGATGACGGCGAGCCAGAGCGGCATCTTCGAACCGTACAGGCCGAGCAGGAGCAGCATCGCGAACACCGCGGCAAAGCCGAACGCGGAAGCGCGCCGCAAGCCGAAGCGCTTGCCGATGACGGGCGACATGAAGCCGCCCAGAATGCCGAACACGTTGAAGAGCAAGGCGCCGAGCGTGGCGTAGACGAAGTCCTTGCCGAACAGCGTCGCGCTGATCAGCGGCAGATACCAGCCGATCCCGAAGTACTGGATGGATTGTCCGATCTGAACGGTGGCGGCGAGAATGGTGCGCGGCAGATAGACGCCGCGAAAGATCAGCGCGACGTTCGCGAGTCCGCGCCTTGCCTGATTCAGCACAGGCACGCGTTCTTCGACGGGCGCCGCCGCGAATGCGCGACCATAGATGCGGCTCATGGCAGTGGCCGCTTCCGGCAGGCGCTCCTTACGCGCGAGCCAGATCGGGCTTTCGACGAGGAACACCAGTTGCAGCACGAGAATCGCGAGGCCGAACACGGCGGTTGCCGCGACCGAGTATCGCCAGATCGAATCGCCGACCTGCCACGAATGAAACAGCAGCGCGAGCAACAGGTTGGAACAGACGGCCGTGTACCACATGCCCTGCCAGGCATTGAGGCGGCTCTTGAGCTTGACGGGCGTGAATTCCGCGAGCATCGCCATGGCGATCGCGAAGTCGATGCCGTACGCCATGCCCACGAAAAAGCGGCCGGCCAGAATGACTTCGAAGCCCGGCGCGAATACCACCAGCACGGCGCCGATCACGGCGAGAAATTTGGCGAGCACGAGTGGACGAATACGTCCCCAGCGATCAGCCATCCAGCCGCCGATCGGATTGAACGCAATGGCGACCCACGACGCAAACGACGTCATGAGCGCGATCTGCGGCGCGCCCAGATGAAGGTCGCGCGTCATCGGCCCGAGGCCCGCGCTTAATGCGGAATTGGAGAATGCATCCAGAAACAGTCCGCCGAGCGCGAGCCACCAGATGAGGCCTGCTCGACCGGGAATGCCGGAACATGAGTCGATGTATGAAATGACATCGTCGATGCCACGAATCTTAATCGCGATCGTTTGCACAATCGGTCTCCTTTAGTTTTTCTGTAAGAGGCCGTTGCTGTTCGCGGTGCAGATCACGACTGTGTATGCGGAAGAACTCCGCATCGTGCGATCCGCGCGTTGCATTCCGTTAGCGCGCAAGAGACCATCTTACAGATAGTCTCTTATCTAGATCTGCAAGCGCACTTTATGACGCGTGCCGCAAAGTGTCAAGTGGCGCGATCAACAAATAAGGCGCAACGCATGCAGGGATTGCCATGATTGCGCAGCGTGGTTGAATGGTGTTGCGAATTTAAAATGATACGGATGACTAATTTAACTTGGTGACGATGGCCGGCACCGACGCGATGTTCGACGTCGCCAGGAACGCACGCCCAGGCGCGCAGCGCGTAACGCCGGCGACAGCACACGCCGCATTCAGGTCGACGTGCGTGACGCGTCCAATCGCACATCGCACGTTGCGTCGCCGCGTCGCCATTTTCTCGACGCGCGGCCCGAAATCGCGAAACTGAGCGCGGCCAGCGCCCATACGCCGACGCCGCCGTACACCATCACCCAGCCGAAGCCGGCCATCAACGCGGCGTGAACCGCTGCGCCAGAAGGATCGAGCGTGGCGAGCGCGGGGATGCCCTGGCGGACAGCTTCGACATCGCCCGCCGCGATTTTTTCGGCGAGTCGGCCGAGCAACGCGCGGTCGACTGTCACCGGCAAGCGCGCCTTCAGATTGAACAGAATGCCGCCGATCAGAATCGCGCCCATCAACGCAATGTTGATCGCCAGCGTAATCATGCGCGCGCTCATGTCGATGCCGGAGGCCATGCCCGCGCGATCGGTCGGCACGGCGCCGGTGGTTGTGTTGGTGACGGGCGTGTTAGTCAGGCCCAGACCCGCGCCCGCGAGAAAGCAGCCGGGCAGCATCGTGAGGGCATTCGGATGCGCGACGCTGCTGCCGAGTTTCATTAGCATGAAGCCGAGGCCGATCGTGAACAGGCCGGCGGGAATCGCAATGCCGGGGCCGTAACGCAGGATCAGCCGTTCGCCGAGCGGCGGAAACAGCAGGGTCGGCAAGGTGTAGGCGAGCAGCGCGATGCCCGCGCTCACGCTGTCGTAGCCGAGGCCGATCTGGAAATAGATCGGAATGTAGATCATGAACGGCCAGAAGCTGAAGTTCATGCCGGCCGAGCCCATCAGCGCGCCCGAAAACTGCGGAATCCTGAAGACCGAAAAATCGAACATCGGCCGCGAGCTGAAGCGCTCGGCGCACCAGAAGGCCGCGCAGGCGAGCAGCGTCGCCACGACAATAAAAATTGCGCGCGGACTCGTGAAGCCGAAATCCGCAGCCTGCGTGATGAAGTACACGAGACCGAACACCGCGAGCGACAGCGTGACGATGCCCGCCACGTCGAGCGTGTGCGCGTGCGGATCGCGCGACTCGCGCACGCCGCCGAACGTGAGCGCGAGCGTGACGACGGCGAGCAACGCGTGAATCCAGAACACCCATTGCCAGCCCGACACCGCCACGATCGCGCCACCGATGATCGGCCCGAAGCCCAACCCGATGCCGAGAATGATGCCCCACGCGCTAAATGCGCGAGCACGTTCGGCGCCTTCGTTGAACTGGTGCGAGAGCACGGCGACCTGGCAGATCAGCATCGCTCCGCCGCTCGCGCCTTGCAGCAAGCGGCCGACGATCAGCGTCGGCACGCTCTGCGCAAGACCGCAGATCAGCGACGTGATGCCGAACAGGGCGATGCCCGCGACGAAGATGCGGCGACGGCCGAAGCGGTCGGCGAGCGTGCCGGTCGCCATCAGCACCGTGGTCACGGCGAGCGTGTAGGCGTTCATGATCCACTGCATGCTCTTGAAGTCGCCGTGCAGCACGCGTTCGAGCGTTGGCAGGATCACCGGCACGCTGGAGATTTCGAGGCCGAACATCAGCGAGGCGAGGCACACCGCGCCCAACGCGAGCGTGTTTTTGCTGATCGGAAAACGGCTGGGCGCTGTCTGGGATGCGCTCCGGGGTTTGGACATGGACGTCACCTGAGAGTCGATGGCTTTCGCCATTCGGGACTGTGTAATATAGGGGGAATTCTCGGCCCCATTGGCGAGACTTATTCCAATGAATGAGTCCTCATAGGCGCCAATCAGCAACGACAATCAGAAACCCAACCGGCGGGCAATATGAGCGACATCCTGGACGGCGTTGCGACCTTCGTGCGCGTGGTCGAAACCGGCAGTTTTGCGTTGGCGGCCGAGCGCTTGAACCTGACGCGCTCGGCGGTCGGCAAAGTGATCGTGCGGCTGGAGAAGCGTCTCGGCGTGCGGCTCATCAATCGCACCACGCGCAGCCAGAGCCTGACCGAAGACGGCCAGGCGTATTACGACCGCTGCGTGCGCGCGCTCGCCGAACTCGAGGCGGCCGAAGCGGATCTGGAGTCAGGGCGGCGCGAACCGCAGGGGCGTTTGCGGGTGAGCGTGCCGCAGGCGTTCGGCCATCACTGCGTGGCGCCGGTGCTGCTCGGACTGGCGCGTCGGCATCCGCAACTGAAGGTCGACATTTCGATCACGGATCGTTTCGTCGATGTCGTGGAAGAGGGTTTCGATCTGGTCGTGCGCATTGGTCCGCTCGGCGATAGCGCGAGTCTCGCGGCGCGTCGGCTGGGCGTGCAATACGGCAGCATCGGCGCGGCGCCCGCGTATCTCGCGCGGCACGGCACGCCGCGCACCGTCGACGAATTGCGCGGCCACGCGAGCGTCGCTTATACGCGTGCGGGCGCACCGCAACCGTGGGACGTGGTCGATGTGCACGGGCAGATTCGTCGCGCCGAGGTCGAGCCGCAGCTTTGTTTCGACGACGTGCAGGGAATCGTGGATGCCGCGATCGCGGGCTTCGGACTGGCGTGGTTGCCGTGCTGGCTGCTGACGCGTTATGTGCAAACGGGTCAACTCGTGGCGGTCATGGAGAACTGCTTCCGGCCGTTGCAGGAAGTTCATGCGGTGTGGCCGAAGAGTCGTTATCTGGCCTTGAAAACGCGTTATGCGATCGACGCGCTCGCCGCCGAGATTCCCGCGATGCTCGGGACGCCCACGCCGGGCGTCCCGCTCGATGCGTAGTGCGGATCAGAACTGCATCGTGGCGCTGGCCACTGCCGTACGCGTCGCCGACGGCGAGACGAACGAGCCCCATGCAGTCGTCCAGTAACGACGATTGAACAGGTTGTTCACGCCCGCGCGGAAGGTCACGTCCTTGCCGGCGATTTTCGTTTCATAGCGGCCGCTCAAGTCGAACGTGGCGTAAGCCGGCACGAACTGCGTGTTGGCCGCATCCACCGCCTGATTGCCGACGTACTTGCCGCCGAATGCCAGCGTGAGCGCACGCAGATACGACGGGTTGTATTCCACGCGGCCCGTGAACGTGAAGCGCGGCGCGCCGTAAATGCGCTTGCCTTCGATGCTCGGATCGTCGATGTCGACCGCCTTCGTGTCGAGCCACATCATGCCGCCCATCACGCGCCATTCGTTGGTCAACGCGAGCCAGCCGCTGGCGTCGATGCCCGTGTAGCGCTTGGTGCCGTCCTGCACGAAGACGTTTTGCAGGTTGGTGTAGTTGTAGCCCTGATCGACGCGGAACAGCGCGAGGTTGGCGCCCCACTTGGCGTGGTCGGTCTTGTAGCCGATTTCATACTGCGTGCTGCGTAACGGTCCGAACGTCTGCGGATAGTTGACGTTGGTGTTGCCCGCCGCGCCGCCCTGTTCGAGCGACTGCACATAGCTCGCGTAGACCGTCGAATACGGATCGGTCTTGAACATCAACGCGAAGGTCGGCGTGACCGGATTGGCGCTGTATTGCGAGGCCACGGTGCCGTCCGGATCGTACTGGTGCTGACGGAATTGCGTGTAGCGCACGCCGACCAGCGCCGACAGACGCGAGGTCAGTTCCACGGTGTCGCTCGCGTACACGGCGGCTTGCGTGATGAGGCGCTGGCGGTACAGATCTTCGCCCACGCTGACTTCGTCGTTGGTCAGCAGCGTGCTGTTGTACAGATTGCCGTTGCCGAGGAAATAGCCGTCGTTCCAGCCGGTGGCGTTGCTGTATTCGGCGTTTTGCGTCTGATAGCTCGCGCCCACCACGACGTCGTGTTTGATGCTGCCGGTGTTGAACTTGCCTTGCACCATCGCGTCGACGTTCTGATAGAAGTAGCGCGTCAGTGCCGCATAGAGCGTGTTCGAGTAGTTGCCGGCGGCGTCGCTCACGTACAGGAAACTGTCCGAGTTGGTGCGGTTTTCTTTCGCGAAACGGTACTTCACGCTGGCGTGCCAGTTCTCGGAAAGACGGTAATCCAGCCCCGTGCCGAACGAAGCCATTTCGGTCTGGTAGTAGTTTTGCGGCTGCGTGAGCGCGTGCGAGATGGTGCTGGCGTCGGGAATGCCGAGGCCGCTGCCGAAACCGAGGCCGAACAGCGTGCCGTTGGTTTTGCGCTTCTGATAGAACGCGTCGACCGTCCACGTCAGGTCGGGCGTGATGCGGAAGTCGAGCGCGAGCGAGGCGACCTGACGGCGGATGTGGCCGTTCAGTTCGGCCGTATTGCCGTCTTCGTTGACGAGGTTCAGGCGGTAGCCGAAGCGGTCGTCGTTGCCGAAACGGCCGCCCAGGTCCACGGCTTCGGTGAACACGCCGGCCGAGCGATAGCCCACCGTGATGCTGCGGTACGGCGTGTCGGTCGGACGCTTGAGCACGTAATTGACGATACCGCCCGGCGAGCCGAAGCCGTACATGAAGCCCGACAGGCCCTTGAGCAATTCCACCTGCTCGAACGGCTCGAGCGAGAGGTCGGTGTCCCATGAGGGAAAGGTCTGGCCGTCCACCTTGATGCTGTTCAACGTGTCGATCGGCATGCCGCGCACCTGGAACAGCGAGTTTTCGGAAATCGCGTTGTCGCTGCTCACCGCCACGGCGGGGTCGTACTTGAACAGATCGTTCGACGTCGTCGCGAACAGGTCTTTGGCTTCGTCGCTCGTCACCGTGTGCGTCGAGAACGGCGTGTCCACCGCCTTGCGCGTACCGAGTGCGCCGGCGCTGACGGTATCGGCCTGCGCCACGGTGGTGTCTTTGGCGGCGCTCACGCTGACGGCCGGCAAGGTGGTCGAGGCGTCGCTGGCCGCAGCCTGCGCCCATCCCGAGGTCGACAACGTGGACAGCGACATACCGACGCTGACGAACAGGCCTGCACTGAGAAGCGACGGAGTCCGGCGCGGGCCGCGCATGAAGGCCGGGCGAGCGCGCCGGCTGGCGACAAAGAAATTCTGCATGTTGTTTGAATTGGGCGTGACGAAGCCTTCGCGCGCCGGGATTGGCCCCGACGGCTTCGGTCGAGCGAGTTGTGATTGAACGGATGGTCCAGATTGCGAAGCTTACGGATGTTAATGCATATGATTCGCATTAACAAATTTTTGCACTGTTTCTGTGGCAAGTCATCTATAAGACATCTGTCTTAAGACATAGGGCATCGGCACGAAAGCCTTGTCGGACGGGGCTTGGCCCTATTTCGGCAAACAGGACGATATGTTTGTTTAGCAGCGAATAGAGGAAAACGCGCATATACTCACGGTTCGAGCCGTAAAGCGTGCTGCCGAGGTCCACGCCGCACCTACGCTGCTTCGTCGCAAAACTCGCGGGCTCAGCGCCACGAACGCTCTGTCTACCACTTCACCCCAAGCAAAGCATCAAACATGTCCACACCGCCGAAGATCATCTACACCCTGACCGACGAAGCGCCTGCTCTCGCGACTTACTCGCTGCTGCCGATCGTCAAGGCGTTCACGCGCTCGTCCGACGTGATCGTTGAAACGCGCGATATCTCGCTTGCCGGCCGGATCATTGCTGCATTTCCGGACTTCCTGACCGCGGAACAGAAGGGTTCCGACGATCTGGCGGAGCTGGGTGGACTCACCACGCGACCGGAAGCGAACATCATCAAGCTGCCGAACATCAGCGCGTCGGTGCCGCAACTGAAGGCCGCGATCGCGGAACTGCGCGATCAGGGCTACAAGCTGCCGTCCTATCCGGACGTCGCCACGACCGACGCTGAAAAAGACGTCAAGGCCCGCTACGACAAGATCAAGGGCAGCGCGGTGAACCCGGTGCTGCGCGAAGGCAATTCGGATCGCCGCGCGCCGCTGTCGGTGAAGAACTACGCTCGCAAGCACCCGCACAAGATGGGCGCGTGGTCGGCGGATTCGAAGTCGCACGTCGCGCACATGAGCGGCGGCGATTTCTACGGCAGCGAAAAGTCGGCGCTCATCCCGGCAGCCGGCACCGTCAAGATCGAACTGACGGCCGCGGACGGCACGAAGACGGTGCTGAAGGAAAAGACCGCCGTGCAGGCAGGCGAGATCATCGACGCATCGGTGCTCAGCAAGAACGCGCTGCGCAGCTTCATCGAAGCGGAAATCGCCGACGCGAAAGCCAAGGGCGTGCTGTTCTCGGTGCACCTGAAAGCCACCATGATGAAGGTGTCGGATCCGATCATCTTCGGTCACGTGGTTTCGGTGTTCTACAAAGACGTGCTGGCGAAGCACGCCGACGCGCTGGCCAAGGTCGGCTTCAACCCGAACAACGGTATCGGCGACCTGTACGCACGTCTGAAAGACCTGCCGGCAGAGACGGTTGCTCAAATCGAAGCCGACATCAAGGCACAGTACGAGCAGCGCCCGCACCTGGCCATGGTCAACTCGGATAAAGGCATTACCAGCCTGCACGTGCCGAGCGACGTGATCGTCGACGCGTCCATGCCGGCCATGATCCGCGAGTCGGGCAAGATGTGGGGTGCCGACGGCGCGCTGCACGACGCCAAGGCCGTGATTCCGGACCGTTGCTACGCCGACGTCTATCAGGCCGTGATCGAAGACTGCAAGGCGCACGGCGCGTTCGACCCGGTCACGATGGGCACGGTGCCGAACGTCGGTCTGATGGCGCAAGCAGCTGAAGAATACGGTTCACACGACAAGACGTTCCAGATCCCGGCAAACGGCGTGGTGCGTGTCACGGACGCCGCCGGCACGGTGCTGATCGAGCAGCCGGTGGAAGCGGGCGACATCTGGCGCATGTGCCAGACCAAAGATGCGCCGATCCAGGACTGGGTCAAGCTGGCGGTCAACCGCGCCCGCGCCACGAACACGCCGGCCGTTTTCTGGCTCGACGCGGCTCGCGCGCACGACGCCCAGATCATCAAGAAGGTCGAGCAGTACCTGAAAGACCACGACACCGCGGGTCTGGATATCCGCGTGCTGACGCCGGTCGAAGCCACGAAGTTCTCGCTCGAACGCATCCGCGCGGGCAAGGACACGATCTCCGTCACCGGCAACGTGCTGCGCGACTACCTGACCGACCTGTTCCCGATCATGGAACTGGGCACGAGCGCGAAGATGCTGTCGATCGTCCCGCTGATGGAAGGCGGTGGTCTGTTCGAAACCGGCGCGGGCGGTTCGGCGCCGAAGCACGTTCAGCAACTGGTGGAAGAAGGCTTCCTGCGTTGGGACTCGCTCGGCGAATTCCTGGCACTGGCGGCGTCGCTCGAACACCTGAGCACGGCGTATCACAACCCGAAGGCGCAAGTGCTGGCCAAGACGCTGGATCAGGCTACGGGCAAGTTCCTCGACAACGACAAGTCGCCGGCGCGCAAGATCGGTGGCATCGACAATCGCGGCAGCCACTTCTATCTGGCGATGTACTGGGCCGAAGCACTGGCCGCTCAAACCGAAGACGCGGCGCTCCAGGCGCAGTTCGCCGGCGTGGCGAAGGCGATGGCCGACAACGAAGCGAAGATCATCGAAGAGTTGGCGGCAGCTCAGGGCAAGCCGGTGGACATCGGCGGTTACTACCGTCCGAACGTCGACCTGACGAGCAAGGCAATGCGCCCGAGCGCGACGCTGAACAAGATCGTCGACGCGGTGGCTTAAGCGACGGCCGGAACGTTCAGGCAATAGCACGCTGCATCTGCTGCATTCGCGGTAAGCAGCAAACCAGGCAGTAAAGAAGGCGATGGCGCTCGAAATGAGCGCCATCGTCGTTTCTGGCTGCCGGAATCTGGCGGTCATATCCGCCCTTAGACGTGCACGATTTCCCAATCGCTGAGTTTTTCGGGAATTTCGAGCGTCGACGTATCCACTTCTGTCAGATGCGAGCAGGTCAGGCCACGCGCCACTTCATCGGCCGCCTGTTGCGGGCTCGAAAATTCACCAAGCGTCTCGTTGCCGTAGGTGGCTTCCCAGCCATCCTGGCCCGGCATGATGTAGAACGCACCCTGGGTCGATCCAAAGCGAAAGCCTTTCATTTTTCGTCTCCCAATTGCCAATTAAAAATCGCTGTGCCGAGGCAGCTTGAGCGGGGACAAGCAGGAGAGGACTGCGTCGCGCCTTCATCCCGTCTTGCACCGCCCGTTTCGCTGACCACCTGAAGCGTCGGCTCTTGTAAAAGAGTCTACGTCAGCAATTCGCGGCGCAAGGGGTTGTTAGACGGTTCGATCTAGCAAATAAAATCATTTAAAAACAATGATATACGTCAATCGTTTCGCGATGTGCAACGTGGGGCGACATTGCGAAATGACGGATTTGTGCCACGCACCACGATTTTTTACGAAGCAAGCGGTCATGCCACATCGTGAAATTTCGCGGGATTGTCCAGATAGTGAAGCGCAGCGCCGTTTCACCAACCGAGTGATTGCAGGAAGTCCAGGATTTCGGCGTTGAATGATGCGGGCCGCTGCAGCGGCGCGAAGTGACTGACGCCCGGCAGCACGCGCAGGCGCGCGCCCGGAATGGTGTGGGCGAGATACGCGGCGTGTTCCGGTTTGATGAATTCGTCGTGCTCGCTGTGCGCGATCACGACCGGCACGTGGATGCGCGCCAGATCTTCCGCCGAATAGTTGGGCTGGGTGCGCATCATCTCGCTTACGGCGGCGACGAACGCGTCGAACCCGTCCGGCGTGGCCGACAGGCGCGCATAGTCCTGACGATGACGGCTGAAGCAGCGATCGATAATCGGCGTCGGCACGAATTCCTTCGCGCCGCCTGGGTCCATATTGCAGCCGAAGAAAAACACACCCGCGACGCGCTCCGGCGCCTGGCTTGCCAGCACGAGCGCAGTGCAGGCGCCGTCGCTCCAGCCGACCAGCACGGCGCGCCCGAGGTGCAGCGTGTCCATCACGGCCAGCACGTCGGACGCCATCAGTTCGTACGAATAGGGCCGCTCGTCACGCGTGCTGCGGCCATGGCCGCGACTGTCGATCGTCACCACGCAGTGACCGGCGTCGACGAGCGCCGGCACCTGATACGCCCAGTTACCGCTATGACCGAGGCCGCCGTGCAGCAGAATCAACGGCGTGCCGCTCCCGTATGACGCGTACCAGATTCGTGCGGCGTCGTGGGTGACATGGCCTTGTGCGTGCGGAGCCGGCAGCGGCGCGGTGCCGTGCGCTTCGAAGTGCGCGAGGTCGTCGTCGTGAAAGGAATCGGTGGATGCCATCGCGATTGTCGCCGTAGCCGGGAGAGTGGTTAGGTTGCCAGTGTTTTGATCGGCGCGGCAAGGGTCTACGGGAAACCGGCATCCAGAAGAAAAAACCCGGCGCGCGGGCCGGGTTTTTCCAAAGCTTGACTACCGAAAGATCAACTCGACACCAACGCCACATATGGCCCCGTGCCGCCGCCCGTCGACGTCTTGCCGGTGATGCCGTAATACACATGGCGTCCGTAGAACGCCGGAATGCCGAAGTCGAACACGCCGCTCATGTACAGGCCGAGGTTGTTGAACGCCATGTTGCTGGCGGTGGTGAACAGCGTCCCGGCGTTCGCCACGTTGTAGCCGAAGTTCACGGTCGCCGGGCTGATCGTCGTCAACGTGGACGACAGGCCTTGCGTCGTGGTCGGCACGTAGTAGCCGTGCGTCGATTCGCGCGCGATGGTCAGGTCGGGGAAAAACAGCGCGGTCGAGCCCGAGTCGAAGAACGAATTGCGCTGCGTCACGCCTTTATAGACCGACGTGAAGACACCGCCGCTGGTGGTCTTGATCAGCGTCGCGCTCGTGCCGGCCAGCGCATTGTTCGACTGCGTGTCGATGCCGAACACCAGTGTGCCGGTGGCCGACGCCGCGCCGCTGTCGGACACTTGCGCCATTTCCAGAATCACACCGTTGTTGTCGGCGGGGAACAGCGCCACCGGGTTCGTGACCTGCTGGGTCGTGGGGACGGTCGTGACCGTGCCGGCGTTCGTGTAATAGAAGCTCGTGTTGGGCGTGATCGCGCAGGCAGGGCAATCCGTCGGGCTGCTGCCGATGCCGAGAATCCCGTTGGCACCCATGGCCGTCGAGTCGATCAGCGCGATGCCGTTCTGGCAGTCGCTCGGCGTCGCGGTCGTCAGCTCCGGGTCGGCGAGCACGTGAACCGGCACGTTCTGGGCGATCTCGGCATTGAGCTTGACGTCCGCGAGACGCACGGTGCCCCAGCCGTAGCCGCTGCCGAACACGGCGCACTCGGCGAGCGGCGTCGCGGGCAAGCCGACCGTTTCCTGCGTGAGCGTGTTGTAGGTGGTCGTCGACAGCGCCGACTTGAACACACGCAGCCCGTACGAACCAGTGTCGACGAGCACGTTCGGGATGACCGAGCAATTGTTGGCGCCGTTGGTACCCGGCGAGCAGATCGTCACGCTGACCATCGGCTGATTCGCAATGCCGGTGGCCGACACCGTGACCGGCAGCGTGTTACTCGCCGAAGACGAGGTCGGCACAGCCGTCGCGTCCGCGGCGAGCACGTTAGGCGTCGATTGCGTGGCCGGCTGCACGACGGTGTTGCCGCCTCCCGACTGGTTGTTTGACGTCGTCGAATCCGAACCACCACCACCCCCGCCGCATGCAGCCAGACTCAGGCCGAGCGTAACGGCAAAAATCCATGCGATTTTGCGCACTTTTATTCTCTCGATTGATTTTGTTGATTTACTTGATGTCGTCAGCGCTCACGCCTTGCGGCAGCGCTTGAGGCAAATAAGCCCGGCCCACGAAGGCACCCATATGACCGCCCGTCTCCACCACCAGAGCGGACTGACGGACCACCGCCGGACCGAAGCCGCCACCTTGCGCGGCGCGCGCGTCGGTGAGTCCCTGGACGTAGGACGGGAAGTAGGTGCCGAGCAGCGTCTTGAGGGGCGGCATGGTCGAGCCTTCCCACGACAGGGCGAACACCGTGTTGTTGGCGGCGATGTATTCGCTCACCACCACGCCCGACGCGAGCGTGGTCTGGCTGACGGTATAGGACGCCGTTGCCGCGTTGCTGCTCGCGGCAAAGCGCGCGACTGCCGCCGTGCTCTGAGTCGATGCGGCCGCGCTGGTGCTGCTGGCGGTCACGGGATAGGTGGGAGCGGAGCCGAGCGCGGCGTAAGCCGGCGCGACTGCGCAAAGCGTAGCGATGGCCAGGACTATTCGAAATTGACTCATTATCTTTGTGTGTTTTTCGAAGATTTCGGAAGTGCCCGTCGCCGCAGCTTGACTACGCCACGGTCGCGCGCGAATCAGATTATCGTGGAGCGGCGGCCCGATTAAACAGAGGAATAAGACGGATAATCGGGTTCTATTTGAAGCTGAAAGAAACGTGCAATGAATAATTCGCGCGGATTCGTATTCATGGTGTTTGCCCCGGTTTGCGTCAATGGAATACGGGCTTGAATCCGCTAATTCAAACGGCCGATTGCTTTTTTCTTTGTCTTAAAGCTCCGCGCCTTCCCACGGCGGCACGGGCTGCCACGCTTCGAGCAGGCAATCGATGAAAAGCCGGACCTTCGGCGTCAAATGGCGGCGCGTCGGATAAATCGCGCGAATCGGCAGCGGCTCGATGGCGAATGCTTGCAGCAGCGATTGCAAACGGCCGTGTCGCAAATCGTCGGCGAGCAGATAGGTCGGCATATTCACGATACCCGCGCCATTTACCGCCGCCGCAATCAAGGCTTCGGCGCTATCCATTTTCAGACGGCTGTCTGTGTCCACCAGGGCTTGATCCGTTCCGGCAAAAACCCACGGCTGCGGACGACCCGCGCTGACGAAATGCAGGCAGTCGTGCTGCGCGAGATCGGCGGGCGTGGCCGGTACGCCGCGTTTCGCGAGATAGGCGGGCGACGCGCACGTGAGCAGTTTCTGCGTGGCCACCGTGCGGGCGATCAGCCGTGAATCCGGCTTCGGTTCGCCGACGCGGATCGCCACGTCGAAGCCTTCGTCGACCAGATCGACGAAGCGGTCGGAGAAGCTCACCTCGGCGCTGACCGCCGGCCACTGCGCGAGGAAGGATTCGATGATCGGCAACACCTGACGGTGTCCCAGCGCGATCGGCAGGCTGATGCGTAGCGTGCCGGTCGGCGTGGCGCTGCGCACGGCCATCGCGGTTTCGGTCTCTTCGAGGTCGTCGAGAATCTGCGTGCAGCGCGCGTAGAACACGGCGCCGTCGTCGGTGAGTCCGAGGCTGTGCGGCGTGCGATGCAGCAGCCGCACCTGTAATCGCGCTTCGAGCCGCGCGACGATCTTGCCCACCGCCGAGCGCGTGATACCCAACTGTTGTCCCGCCGCGGTGAAACTGCCGGCCTTGACCACCGAAACGAACGTGGCGATGTCGTTGATATTGCCGAGCGCCACGATCAAGTCCTTCGTGCCGGACGCGCCGGTGTGTCATTCGCGTGCATCGTGACTGCCTCGTCGTTGTTTTATTGCCGTCGCTGCTGGGCGAAACCCGTGAGCGGTATCGGCGTTGCCCAGGCGCGTCCCGATGATAGCGCGTCGCCCGCTCGTCGCGTTGAAGGGGAGCCACATTCCCCATCGATCCCTCTACTCTCCGTTCCGACACGCAGTTTTCCCCGCCGGTCACGCGCGCCTGTCGCGCGACGCCCCGCCGGATTCCACATCTGTCTGAACCGGAGTACATCCATGGATGCCAATCAACTGTCCAGCCCGAGCGCGATCGCGCCCAACGGGCCGACTCCCGACGACGCCGGCGCGGCGACGCGCGGACCTTCCTGGCTCGCGGTGATGTCGGTCGCGATCGGCTCGTTCGCCTTCGTCGCAACCGAATACATGCCGGTCGGCCTGCTGCCGCAGATCGCGCAAGAACTTCACGTCACGCCCGGCACGGCCGGTCTGATGGTGACGACGCCGGGCATCATCGCCGCGATCTCCGCGCCGGTGCTCCTGCTCGCCGCCGGACGCATCAACCGTCGACTGATCCTGTTGCTGCTGGCGGCACTGCTGCTGGCGTCGAACGTCGTGTCGGCGCTTGCACCCAGTTTCGCCGTCATGCTGCTGGGCCGCGCGCTGCTCGGCGCGAGCCTCGGCGGATTCTGGACGGTCGCGCTCGGCGCCTCCGGACAACTGGTGCGCGAGGATCAGGCGGCCCGCGCCAGCGCGACGATTTTCATGGGCATCACGCTGGCCACCGTGATCGGCGTACCGCTCGGCACGCTGATCGCCGACCTGAGTTCATGGCGCGTGTCGTTCTTTGCCACCGCCGTGCTGGCGGCGCTCGCGCTGGCCGCGCAGGCGCTGCTGTTGCCGTCGCTGCCGCCCAAAGCCGCCATGCGTACCGACGACTTCCGCGCCATGCTGTCGCGCCGGAGCGTGCGCCGCAGTCTGCTGATGGTCGGCCTGCTGTTCGGCTCGCATTTCGCCGCCTACACCTACATCGCGCCGTTTCTCGAACGCAATGCGTCGTTCGGCGCGTCGTGGGTCACGGCCGTGCTGCTCGGCTTCGGCGTCGTCGGTTTCGTCGCGAACTTCGTGGCGTCGGCGTTCGTCACGCGTCACCTGAAGGCGTCGCTGCTGACGCTCGGTGCGCTGGTGCTGGCCGCGCTGGTGGCCCTGCCATGGCTGCAGGCGTCGCGCGTCGGGGTAATCGCGGCGGTGATGGTGTGGGGCATCGCGTACGGCGCGATTCCGCTGTGCCTGAGCGTCTGGATGCAATTGACCTCGCCGGATCGTCCGGAAGCCGGTTCGTCGCTATTCGTCAGCACGGTGCAGATCGCCATCGCGCTCGGCTCGCTGTCGGGCGGCGCGGTGGTGGATCACCTGAGCATTGCCGCCACGCTGCGCTTCGGCGCGCTGCTCGCCGCCCTCAGTCTGCTGGTCATCATGAACTTCGACACGCGCCACGCCACGCTCAAGGACGTGCTCGAAAAGTAGCCGGCGCGGCGCGGTGAAACACAGATACCGCGCCATCGCAACAATCCGCCGCCGACGGCCGGCCCCGTCGCACAAGGCTTCCCGTGCATTGCGGACGAGCCGGTCCGCAATCTTCGGAGCGCCGGACCGTTTTTCCGCGCGACGCGTGCCTATAGATTGACGTCAACGCCGGACAACGCACAACGCGAGCGGCACTCCTTCACCGGATCACCTTCGAGAGAACATCATGAGCAAGCTCTTCAGCACCGTCAAAGTCGGACCCTACGAATTCGCCCACCGCGTCGTGCTCGCACCGTTGACGCGTATGCGCGCCGAAGAAGGCGCGCGTCCCGGCCGACTGATGGCCGGGTACTACGCACAACGCACGTCGCCGGGCGCTCTGCTGATCGGCGAAGCGACCATCTCCGCCGCCAACGGCAACGGCTACCTCGGCGCCCCCGGTCTTTACGACGACAGCCAGATCGCCGGCTGGCGCGAAGTGACGGACGCGGTCCACGCGAAGGGCGGCAAGATCTTCCTGCAGCTGTACCACGCCGGACGTCAGTCGAATGCCGAATTGCAACCGGGCGGCGGACGTCCGGTGGGTCCGTCCGAAATCGAGCACGGCGGCGTGGCGTACACCAACGCTGGCTGGGTGCCGAACACGCCGAACCGCGCGCTGGAAACGCATGAAATCGCCGGGATTGTCGAGGGCTTCCGCACGGCCGCGCAGCGTGGCGTGCAAGCCGGTTTCGACGGCGTGGAACTGCATGGCGCGAACGGTTATCTGTTCGACCAGTTCCTGCAGGACGGCAGCAACAAGCGCACCGATGCCTACGGCGGTTCGTTCGAAAATCGTGCGCGCCTGCTGATGGAAGCAACGCGAGCTGTGATCTCGGTGTGGGGCAGCGACAAAGTGGCGGTGCGTCTCGGACCGAGCGGCGCGTTCGGCGACATGTCGGACAGCGATCCGGTCGGACTCTTCACGTATGTCGCCTCCGAACTCGCGAAGCTCGACCTCGCTTATCTGCATCTGATCGAGCCGCGCATCGTGGGTAACGTGGAAGACGAAAGCCGCGACCAGGAACCGGTTGCCACGCGCACGATCCGCCAGCATTACGCCGGCACGATCATCGCCGCGGGCGGCTTCAAGGGCGACTCGGCCGAAGCGATCATCGCTGCCGGCGACGCCGACCTGGTCGCTTTCGGCCGCGACTTCATCGCGAATCCGGATCTGCCGGAGCGTCTGCGCCGCAATCTGCCGCTCAACGCGTACGACCGCCCGACGTTCTTCGGCGGCACGGAAGTCGGCTACACCGACTATCCGTTCCACGCCGACGAAGCCGTTACGGCCTGAGCGGTTCGGCAGCGGGAAACAGATGCTGGCTCAGGAAGTCCACGAAGACTCGCGCCTTGGGCGCGATCTGCCGCCCCGACGGCCACAGCGCGCGAAACGTGCTGGGGCTGTCGAGATAAGGTTGCAGCACGGCAACGAGGGACCCTTGCGCCAGTTGCGCGCGCACCGTGAAATCCGGCGCGCACGTCAGCCCGAGACCCTGCTCCGCGAGCGAGGTCAAGGGTTCGACCGCGGTGGCGATGGCAATGGTCGGCAGTTCGATATCGAGCGTCTCGCCGTCGCGGCTCAGCGGCCAGCGCCGCAATTTGCCGCTGCTCGGAAAGCGGTGTTGAAGACACACGTGATCGCGCAGATCTTCCGGTTCGTTCGGCACGCCGCGCTGCGCGAAATAGGCCGGCGAGCCGACGATCACCTGCCGGAACGACCCCATCACACGCGTGACGAGTTGCGAGTCGCTGGCGTCGCCGGTACGCGTCACCACGTCGAAGCCTTCCTCGATCACGTCGACCATGCGGTCGGAGAAATCGAGGTCGAGCAGGATGTCGGGATACTGTTTCATGAAGGCGGCGATCACCGGCATCATGAGCGTGCTGACCATCGGCATGCTCACGCGCAGCCGTCCGCGCGGCTCGGCATGCGCGAGCGCCAGTTCCGTTTCGGCCGCTTCGATTTCGCACACGATGCGCTGGCAGCGCGTCAGAAACGTGGCGCCTTCGGGCGTGAGCGTAATGCTGCGCGTGCTGCGGTGAAAAAGGCGCGCGCCCAGCCGGCCTTCGAGCCGCGAAATAGCCTTGCCGACCGCCGAGGACGAAATGCCCAGCTGGCGTCCCGCTTCGGTGAAGCTGCGGGTTTCGGCTGCGCGCACGAAGATGTTGAGTGAGCCGAAGCGGTCCATCGCGCTCGACGCAGCGCCGCTTTCTCCGGCGACGGGCAAGGTGGCGCCGGTGGAGCGATTGGCATCCTGAGACATCGTCATGCGGTGCTCCTCGTTATGCGCGTTGCAGAATCCGGCTGAACAACACTTCCTTCAGGTTGACGACCGGTGCGGGATCGCGCTGTATCCTGGCGAGCAGAAACGCGCCTTGCATCGAGGAAACGATGAACGGCGCGAGTTGCTCGCAGTTCGTGTCGGCGCGCAACTCGCGCGCGTCGACCGCCGCCGTCAGACAGTAGAGCACACACCTCTCGGTTTCCACGAAGATCGCGTTGATGCGCGCGCGGATCGCCTCGCTGTCGTTCGAATCGACCGCGAAATTGCCGAGCAGGCAACCGTTGCGCGAATCATTGTGGCTGATGAGCCGGATATGGACGTCGAAGTATTTGCCGAGGCGAAACAGCGGCTTGAGTTCGTCGTTGCAGAGCGTGTTGCGAAGTTCCTCGCGCGCCCGCTCGACATATAGATCGATGACTTCGAGTCCGAAGGCTTCTTTCGAGGCGAAGTGATTCGTGAACGATCCATGCGGCACGCCGGCCGCCTTGACGATGTCGCGCACGCTCGCGCCGTTGAATCCATATTCATGGATCACGCGCATTCCCTCGGTGATCAGCGTGTCTTTGTGTGAAGGCTTCGGCATGGTCGAGATGGTCCGGCGGCGCGGCGAGTCTGCAATACGAATGGCCCGCATTGTGTCATGGTTCAATGCGGGCCGTGGCTGCGATGGTCTGGGGCAAAACGCGAATCGAGCCTGACGCGGCGGCCCCATTCCGACGATTCTACGGCGGCAGCGACGCCGGCTTCGAGGCGCTCAGGCGCCGTTGAACATGTCGTTGAATTGCGTGACGAAGGCGGCTTCGTTCGGACCGGCGTTATTGCGCAACGGGCGCGCGATCTCGACCACGGCTTCGTCGGCGTCCGTGCCGAGTTCGTGCATGGTCTGCTCGATGAACGGCGCGAGCGGCATGGCGCGCGGCTCGTTCCTGCTGTCGAGCAGATCGGTCTGCACCCACGGCGGCGCGATTTCGACCACGCGCACCGAGGTGTCCTTCAGCTTGTAGCGCAACGACTGCGTATACGAGTGAATCGCCGCCTTGGTGGACGAATACACGCCCGAAATTGCCAGCGGCACGAAGCCGAGCACCGACGACACATTGACGATGGTCGCGTGATCCTGCCGCTTGAGATGTTCCACCAACGCGCCGGTCATGCGGATCGGACCCATCAGGTTGGTGGTCAGCGTGGAGACGATCAGCGCGTCGTCGACGGGTTGGCTGAGGTCGTCGATCTGCATGATGCCGGCGTTGTTGATCAGCACGTTCAGCGACGGATACGCCGCGATCAGTTGCTGCGACACCGCGGCGATATTGGCGGGATCGTTGATATCCAGTTCGACCGAACGCATGCCGGGATTGGCCGCCACCGTCTCCTCGAGATTGGCCTTACGGCGTCCGGCGATGATGACCTGGTTGCCGAGCTGATGGAACGCTTCGGCGAGACCACGGCCAATGCCCGATCCGCCGCCCGTGATGAGAATGGTGTTTCCTGTGAGTTTCATTGGATGCCTCTTGATTGTCGAAAGGGTACGCGTCCATCGGAAAACTTCAGCAACAAGCTGATGGCGAAATATGGACGAACGTATTGGTCGCATCAAGCGGCCGCGGACGAATGCAGTTGTCCGCGCAGGCGAATAATCAGGAGCTAATGGTTTTGCCGGCGTATGAACTGCCGGATCAGGTTGTTCGCGAACCAGTACGAATGTACTGATTGCAGTGCGAGCGAATCGACCGGTCTGCCGGACGATCAGCCGTTCGTATGGCTCAGCGCATGCGCGCGCCGCAACCGTTCGCGGCTATTGCTCAGATGCATGCGCATGGCGGCGCGTGCGTCGTCGGGGTCCTGGCGCTCGATGCCGCGATAGATCAACCGGTGTTCGCTGAGCACGTTGCGCAGCAGTTCGATATGGTCGAGTTCCGCGATTTCGGCCGACCCGAGTCGCGTACGCGGACTCACCGCGCGGCCGAGTTGGCTCAGCACGTCGAAGAAATAGCGGTTGCCGCTTGCGCGGGCAATCTGCAGGTGGAACTCGACGTCGTGCGCTGTCACGTCGGTACTGCCGCGTTCGAGTTCCGACTCGAACTGGTCGAGCGCGCTGCGAATCTGCCTGAGGTTCTGCTCCGTGCGCCGCGTGGCCGCCAACGCGGCGGACGCCGCTTCGACGTCGATACGGAATTCGATGATGGCCATGACGTCGAGCATGCTGGAGAGATCGGCGCTCGCCAGTTGCACGGGTTTATCGACCGTTGGCGCCAGCACGAACGTGCCGATGCCGTGGCGCGTTTCGACCACGCGCGCCGCCTGCAGACGCGAAATCGCCTCGCGAACCACGGAGCGGCTCACCGAAAGCTGTTTCATCATTTCGACTTCGGTGGGAATCCGGTCTCCGGGGCGCAAGGCGCCGCGCCGGATTTCATCGGACAGGGTGGCCACCACCTTCTCAGTTAGGCTGCTCATTGCTGGGACGGATCGATTGCCGGACAAAAAATAATCGTTGCGGAAGGCGACATGTCGTCTGACGTGCCGACGCAGCCATCATAGCCTCTGCCGGAGACGGCGCGCGACCGGAATCCGGCGGCCGGTAACGCGGGTCCGAACCGGTGGCTTCGTTGGGCTGACGGGTCGATTGTAGCGCTAAACCCGGATGAGTCATCAGACGTCTTGGATAATTTCGGCCTGTTTTGCTGTGGGAACGCCACGTCGGCCCGATTTCCCGTCGGTAAAGGGGAGAGTGGCAAAGGGTAAACACTGCATTGGCATCCGTCAGCGTCAAAAGTAGACTGTCGTCAGACGACATATCACGTGATTCGGGCGACGAATTTCAGAACCCGGACGCGTCGCGTCGCAGCCGACACCGGAGACACTCTTGACGCCTGCTCTCGCTTCCACGACAGACCCGCTCGAATCGGCGGTCTCGAAGGTCAAGCGGCACGTTCTGCCGCTTTTCCTCATCATGTTCATCGCCAACTACATCGACCGGGTCAACGTCGGTTTCGTCAATTCGCACATGCAGGCCGATCTGGGTATCGGCGCCGCCGCGTACGGTCTGGGCAGCGGTCTGTTCTTCGTCGGCTATGCGTTGTTCGAAGTGCCGTCGAACGTGCTGATGCAAAAGTACGGCGCGCGCGCCTGGCTCACGCGCATCATGGGCACGTGGGGACTGGTGGCGGGTGCCATGGCCTTCGTCTGGAACGACACCTCGTTTTACGTGCTGCGCTTTCTGCTCGGTGTTGCCGAAGCCGGTTTCTTTCCGGGCGTGGTGTTCTACTTCACGCAATGGCTGCCGCAACAGCATCGCGGCCGCGCGGTCGCGGTGTTTCTCGGCGGCTCGGCGCTGGCGTCGGTGCTGTCGGGTCCGATCACGGGCAGTCTGCTGTCGATCCGCGGTTTCGGTCTGCACGGCTGGCAGTGGATGTTCCTGATCGAAGGCGGCTTTTCGATCGTGCTGTGCGGCGCGAGCTGGCTGCTGCTGAAGTCGAAAATTCGTGACGCCGGCTGGCTGACTACCGACGAGCAGACTGCCCTGCAAAGCACCATCGCCGCCGAACAGGCCGCGCGCGAAGCGCAGGGCGGCGCGCATCTGCCGGCGGCCAGATTGTTGAAAGACCCGCAAATCCTGCTGTTCTGCTTCCTCTATTTCGCGATCCAGTTGACGATCTACGCGGCCACCTTCTGGCTGCCGACCATCATTCGCAAGATGGGCGGTCTGTCGGATTTCCAGGTGGGCATGTTCAACACGATTCCCTGGCTGATCGCGATGGTGGCGATGTACTGCTTCGCCGTGCTCTCGGCAAAGTGGCGCTTCCAGCAGGCCTGGCTCGCGGCGGCGCTGGTGATCGCGGCGTGCGGGCTGTTTGCGTCGACCTCGGGCAATCCGGTGCTGTCGTTCGTCGCGATCTGTTTTTCGGCGATCGGCTTCAAGGCCGCCGCCTCGCTGTTCTGGCCGATTCCACAAGGCTATCTCGATGCCCGCGTGGCCGCTGCCGTGATCGCGCTGATCAACTCGGTGGGCAATCTCGGCGGCTTCTTCGCGCCGGCCGCGTTCGGCTATCTGCAGCAGCACACCGGCTCGATTACCGGCGGTCTGTACGGGCTCGGCGTGGCGTCGCTGATCGCAGCCGCGGCGGGATTCCTGACGCGCAATCGTCGCGTGGACGAGGACGCCGGGCCGCACGCCTTGCCTGGCAACGTGCACTGACATGCGCAATCCCGACCCACGCCGGCTTTCCTGAACGACACGGCGCGGCGGCCCGGCTCATGGCCGAACCGCGCGCTTATCCAACTTCACTCGCAGGCTTAACCCGCCGATCACTATCATGTCCACGAATACTGCCCAATCGAACGTTACACCGAACGCCACGCCGATCGTCACCGAACTGCGCGTCGTGCCCGTCGCCGGTCGTGACAGCATGTTGCTGAACCTGAGCGGCGCGCACGGTCCGTTCTTCACGCGCAACGTCGTCATTCTGCGTGACAGCGCGGGACACGTCGGCGTCGGCGAAGTGCCGGGCGGCGAAAGCATCCGCAAGACCATCGACGACGCGCGTCCGCTCGTGGTCGGTCAGTCGATCGGCAATCTGCAGGCGATGTTGAACAAGGCGCGCACGCAATTCGCCGACCGCGACGTGGGCGGCCGTGGTTTGCAGACCTTCGATCTGCGCACGACGATTCACGCCGTCACCGCGCTCGAAGCCGCGCTGCTCGACCTGCTCGGCCAGCATCTCGGCGTGCCGGTTGCGGCGCTGCTCGGCGAAGGCCAGCAACGCGACGAAGTGGAAATGCTCGGCTATCTGTTCTACATCGGCGATCGCAACAAGACCGATCTGGCGTATGCGAGCGGCGCGGACGGACGCGACGACTGGGAGCGCGTGCGTACCGAAGTCGCGATGACGCCCGAAGCCGTGGTGCGTCTTGCCGAAGCCGCGCAGGCGCGCTACGGCTTCAACGACTTCAAGCTCAAGGGCGGCGTGCTCGCGGGCGACGCGGAAATCGAAGCGGTCACGGCGATCGCCGAACGCTTCCCGGATGCACGCGTCACGCTCGACCCGAACGGCGCGTGGTCGCTGGCGGAAGCGGTGCGTTTGTGCCGCGACCAGCACGACGTGCTCGCCTATGCGGAAGATCCGTGCGGCGCGGAAAACGGCTATTCGGGCCGCGAAGTGATGGCCGAGTTCCGTCGCGCAACCGGCCTGCCGACCGCCACCAACATGATCGCGACCGACTGGCGCCAGATGGGCCACGCGATCCAGTTGCAATCGGTGGACATTCCGCTTGCCGATCCGCATTTCTGGACCATGCAGGGTTCGGTGCGTGTGGCGCAGATGTGCAACGACTGGGGCCTGACGTGGGGCTCGCACTCGAATAACCACTTCGATATTTCGCTCGCCATGTTCACGCATGTCGCGGCGGCCGCGCCGGGCAAGATCACGGCAATCGATACGCACTGGATCTGGCAGGACGGTCAGCGTCTGACGCGCGATCCGTTGCAGATTGTCGGCGGCAAGGTGAAGGTGCCGCAGAAGGCGGGGCTCGGCATCGAGCTGGACATGGACGAACTGGAGAAGGCGCACGCGCTGTATCAGCAGCACGGCCTCGGCGCGCGCGACGACGGCGTGGCCATGCAATATCTGATTCCGAACTGGAAGTTCGACAACAAGCGGCCGTGCCTGGTGCGCTGAACGCGCGGTAAATCTGGGCCGATAGGCTCAGGCGCGGCGGAACACCACGTGTGAAATCCGCTGCACCAGCAAGGCCGCCGCAAGCGCGGCCACGGCGGTCAGCCAGACGCCGATGTGAATGGACTGCACCAGCGCGTCGCGCGCCGTGTCGATCAGCACCAGCGGGTCGATGCCGGACGGCTTCATGTCGGCGATCAGTTTCGTGCGCGACGCTTCGTCGATCAGAATGCGCAGGTCGACGAAACGCGGCCGCCATTGCGCGGCGGCCGGCGCGCCGAGTACGTTGATGGTGCGCGTGACCACGTCGCGGTAATGATGCGCGACCACCGTTGCGACGATGCTCGTGCCGAGCATGCCGCCCACCATACGCGTGGATTGCAGCAGCGCCGTGGTGATGCCGAAGCGCTCGCGCCCGGCGATCTCCTGACCGAACACATTCAGATTGTTGAGGATGAAACCGAGGCCGATGCCCACGGCCCCCATCGGCAATTCGATCCAGACGTGCGGCGTGTCCGGATTGGCGAACGCCAGCGCGATCGACGCGAACAGCAGCAAGGCAAAACCGATAGAAAGAATCTGCGTGGGCTTTTTCATGTGAATCACCACGCGCGTGTTCAGCAGACTGCCGAGCGCGATGCAGGCGGCGATCGGCGTGGCGAGCAGACCGGCCTGTTGCGGCGACAGTCCGAAGCCGCCTTGCAGGAGCAGCGGCGCGAAGAAGATCAGCGAGAACATCACGAAGCCGGACAGAAAGCCGAGAATGAAGAGCGTGACGAGTTGCGCGTCTTTGAAGAGATCGAGCGGAATGATCGGATGCGTGGCGCGGCGTTCGCAGATCAGCAGCGCAACGGTGCCGCCGATCACGCAGACGCCGAGCGCCAGATTGCCGGCCGTGAGACCGTCTTTCGGCACGGCTTCGATAAAAGCCTGCAGGCAGCCCAGCACACCCGCCACGAGCGCGGCGCCGAGCCAGTCGATCTTGACCTCGCCTTCATGCGGACGGCTGAACGTGGGCAGATGCGCCCAGATGAAATAGAGCGCGGCGGCGCCCACCGGCAGGTTGATGAGAAACGTGGAGCGCCAGCCCCAGTGCTCGCTCATCCAGCCGCCGAGCGACGGACCGGCGGCGGTGCCGATGCCGTAAGCCGCCGCCATCACCACTTGCCAGCGCACCCGCGCGCGTGGATCGGGGAACAGATCGGGAATCGACGCGAACGCGGTGCCGACCATCATGCCGCCGCCCACGCCTTGCAGTCCGCGCGCGAGCACGAGGAACAGCATGTTGTTGGCGACACCGCACAGCACCGAAGCCACCGTGAAGGTGATGACCGCCGCGATCACGAAACGCTTGCGGCCAAAGTAGTCGCCGAGACGGCCGAACACGGGAACGGTGACCACCGAAGCCAGCAGGTACGCGCTGGCAATCCACGCGTAGTACTCGAAGCCGTGCAGCTCGGCCACGATGGAGGGCAGTGCGGTGCTGACGACGGTCTGGTCGAGGGCGACCAGCATGTTGACGAGGCCGATGCCGAGCATCGCGAAGAGGGCGTTACGGAAAGGCAGGGCGGTCGCGGAGGGAGTCACGGATCGGGCTGGGTTGGGCTTCGGATGAGGGCGAAAACATCGGCTACGCGTCTGACTGCGCGATTGAAAACCGCGCCTGAAGACTGAGCGTCAAGACTAACACTTGCCTTCAAGTTGTCAGACTTCATTCTGCGCATTATACGGGTTTTCCCTTATTCATGCGCATTTTTTAGGCAGATGTGACGCGCCTCGCCTTGTCCCTTGGCAGTTCCTCCGCTGCAACACCTTCATATATGACGTCTGGCAACATGGCCTGCCGCTGGAGCGCCGGCAGCCTGAACGCCTTGCTTCAGCCGAAGTTCGGACTTTTGCCGAGCGCCATCGCCATGGCCTGCAAGGCGACGAGATAGCCGTTCGCGCCGAGTCCGCAGATCACGCCGGTGGCGGCGCGCGATACCAGCGAGTGCCGGTAGGTTTCGTCGCGCTTGTGGATGTTGGTGATGTGCAGTTCGATCAACGGTTGCTGGATCAGCTTGACCGCGTCGAACACCGGCACCGAGGCGAACGAAAAGCCCGCCGGATTGATGATGACGGCGGCGTCGCACTCGAAGGCCTCCTGCAGCCAGTCGACCATGGTCGCTTCGCTGTTGGTCTGGCGAAACTCGCAGCGCAGTTCCAGTTTGCCCGCCAGGGTCCGGACCTGCTGCTCGATCTGCGCGAGCGTGGTCGAGCCGTACAGATGCGGCTCGCGCTTGCCGAGCATGTTGAGGTTCGAGCCGTTCAGCACGTAAATAAGGTCAGTCATCTTTCATGTCGCCTGTTTGCGGAATTCGGAAATGCGTGGTCGTGCCACGTCGGGCACGACCTTGTTTCAGGTGCGGTGGCTGTTGCCGATGCCGGCCGCGGTAAAGCCGGTTTCGCCCGTCACGGCCGCGGTGGAGTCGGCGCGATTCATGTCGATGCCGAGCGTCTCGCGAGCGGTCAGGATCATCACGAGCGAGATCACGTTGAAGACGACGCACACCGCGACGACGCCCCACGGCGAACCGTTGCACACTGAGAACAGCCATACCGCCAGCACCGGCATCGGGCCGCCGGCAATCAGATTCGCGCCGGTGTAGGCGAGCGCCGAGCCGGAATAGCGCACGTTGGTCGGGAAGGCTTCGGCGAATGCGACCGGCTGGATGCCGCTCTGGAATTGCGTGAAGCCGAGGAAGAAACCCATCGCCGCGAGCATCGGCACGAAACTCTTCGTGTCGAGAATCTGGAAGTACACGAACAGCATCAGCAGCGTGGCGATCGAACCGATGGCGAGTGCTTTCTTGCGGCCGATCCGGTCGCTCAGCATGCCGCCCGCGAGGGCCCCGACGATCGCGCACACATTGGCGCCCATCAGCAGCAGAAAGCCGGTCTGCTTCGGAATCGCGAGCGTCTTGGTGATGTAGCTGAGCGAGAACACCACGATCAGATAGAAGATCGCAGCCGGTCCGCAGAAGAACAGCATCCAGCGCAGGACGGTGCGCCAGTGCAGGCGCAGTGCATCGCGCAACGGACTGCCCACGTGGACCACTTCGGTCTTGCGCAAGGCGACGAACGCCGGCGTTTCGCTGACCCGCAGGCGGATATAGACGCCGACCACCACCAGGATGAAGCTCAGTATGAAAGGAATGCGCCAGCCGTAGGCGTCGAAGGCCTGCGCGGTCATGGTCGAGGAAAGCAGCAGCAGGACGCCGTTGGCCATGATCTGACTGAGCGGCGAGCACAGGCCGAGCAGTCCCGAGTATTTGCCGCGCCGGTCGGCGCTGGCGTGTTCGATGGCCATCAATTGCGCGCCGGTCGATTCGCCGCCGAGCGCGAAGCCTTGCAGAATGCGCAGAAGCACCAGCAGAACCGGCGCCCATACGCCGATGCTTGCGTAGGTCGGCAACAGGCCCATCAGCATCGAGGCGAGGCCCATCACGGTGACGGTGCCGAGCATCAGATTGCGGCGGCCGAGTTTGTCGCCGAGATGGCCGCAGATGATCGCGCCAAGCGGCCGCGCGGCCAGCCCGACGCCGAACGTGGCGAGCGAGGCCAGCAGCGCCGAGGTCGAGTCCATGGCGGGGAAAAATAGCTTGGGCAATACCGTCGCGGCGAGCGCGCCGTACAGCGTGAAGTCGAACCACTCGAGCGCCGTGCCGATGGCCGCAGCGGTAACGGCGCGCGTTCTCATGGCGCCGTGCGACGCGGCCGCGGAGGCCGCTTGCGCCGACGATGCGGCGTGTGTGTCCTGATTCATCTCGTCTCCTTTGTCGATTCCCGGGAAGCTGTTTGCGCAACCTTGAACCGAGCTTAGCATCGGTAGGTGGGACACCATTCCAGGGTGGAATCTCATCTCATAATGTGCAAAACTGCCGCTGGAAAACGAAGGAGACACTCATGCCCGGCGTGACCGAACGCACCCTCGCGGTACTCGAATATCTCGCCACGCAGATGGAAGGCACGCCGCTCGCCATGATCGCCGACGAGCTCGATATCCCGCGCAGCGCGTGTCATCGTCTGCTGACGGATCTCAAGCAATGCGGTTACGTGCGCCAGTTGCGCGAGCACGGCGATTACGTGCTGACCACCAAACTCGTCGGTTTAGGATTGGGCTTTCTCGCGACGTCGGGAATCGTCGACATCGCGCAGACGATGCTCGACCGGCTCGCCGAGACGTCCGGCGAACTGGTGCGGCTGGCTATCGTGGATGGAGACAGACTGACCTGGGTAGCCAAGGCGCAGGGCGCGCTCAAAGGCTTGCGCTACGACCCGGACATGGGCATGGACACGATCCTCTCGTGCAGCGCCACGGGTCATGCATGGATGATGACGATGACCGACGAGCGCGCACTCGAACTGGTGTCGCGCCAGGGTTTCGGACAGCCGAAGCAGTACGGCCCGAATGCGCCGACCACCATCGCCGCGTTGCTGAAGTTCGTGCACGCCGCGCGCGAACGCGGCTATGCCACCATCAACGAAGTGTTCGCACCCGGCATGACGGCGATGGCCGCGCCTTTGCAGCGGCGCGGCTATCCGGCTTTGGGCGTGATCAGCATTGCCGGGCCGCTGGTGCGGCTCGACGAGAAACGCATGGCGAGTCTCGGTCCCAAACTACTGGCGGCCGCCGCGGAACTGACGGCCGCGAGCCATGCCTCGCCGCTGTTCAATCGCACACGCTGACGGGCATTCGGCGCACTCGCGCGTTGCGCGTTTCGTGCGCGACGGTTATTGCGGAATGATCCGCTCGGCCTTCAGACGGTCGAACAATGCGAAGAACGCGTCGGGCGTGCTCTGATAATCGAGGAAGCCCGCCACGCGACTCTTCGTCATATCGGTGAGCACTTCCATCGGACGGCCGAGGTCGGCGTCCGTGTGCCACCACGACGCCAGCTTGCCGATATCCGCTTCTTTCAGACCGAAGCGCGCGGCAATCTCCGACCATGCGTTGCCGGCATCCTGCATGCGGCCTTCGAGCGGACGCACGGTGCCGTCGAAGGGCGCGGCTTCGATGCCGAAGTATCCGGCGATGAGCGGCCACAACCACTGCCAGCGGAACACGTCGCCGTTCACCACGTTGAAGTCTTCGTTGCGCGCATTCTCGGCAGTCGCCGCCCATTCGAGGTGCCGCGCGAGCAGACGGGCGTCGGTCATGTCGGTGAGACTGTTCCATTGCGCGGCCGAACCGGGGAACACGAACGGCTGCCCGGTCTGCTTGCATAGCGTGGCGTAGACGGCGAGCGTCACGCCCATGTTCATCGCATTGCCGAGCGCGTAGCCGATGATGGTGTGCGGACGATGCACGCTCCAGCTGAAGCCGTCGCGTTGCGCGGCTTCGAACAGACGGTCTTCCTGCTCGTAGTAGAAGTTGTCGACCGGCTGGCGGCCCTGCTCCTCGCGAAACGGCGTGATCGGCACCGCGCCGGTCGCGTAGGCTTCGAACGGTCCGAGGTAATGCTTCAGACCCGTCACGAGCGCGGCGTGCTGAAGCGTGCCGGTGGGACCCACGGCGTCGAGCACGTGGCGCACCATCGCACCGTTCACGCGGATGTTTTCTTTCTCCGTCGCCTGGCGCGACCAGGCCGTGAGAAACACATGCGTGAAGCGCTTGCCGGCCAGCGCCTCGCTGACGGATTGCGCGGAAGTGAGGTCGGCGGCGATCGACTCGATGGCCGGCGAAACCGCGGAGCGACCGCGTGAGAGTCCGGCGACGTGCCAGCCGTTGGCGATCAGCCGGTCGGCGAGATTGCTTCCCACGATCCCGCTTGCGCCGATGATGAGTGCCTGTTTGTCCATGAGTTTCAAGCTCGAAAAATGAAATGCCTGTCGGCGCGGAGCGGTTTTGCAACCGGTTCGAACGAACGGTCTCCGCGGACCCAATGCGTGTGCACCGAAGCTTAACCGACCTGCGTGAAAGAGGTCGGTCCAGCCGGCAGGCGGATTCGAGCCTGAACGGCGCGCTCAGTGTCCGGCCGCACCCGCATCGTGCGTGCCGCTCCTGCCGATCGCATCGAGTTCGGCGAGCACCGCGTCCGTCAGCTTCAGATTCGCCGCCTGCAGGTTTTCACGCAGATGCGCGACCGACGACGTGCCCGGAATCAGCAAGATATTCGGCGAGCGATGCAGCAGCCAGGCGAGCGCCACCTGCATCGGCGTCGCGCCGATCTTCTGCGCGAGCGTGTTCAGTCCCGACGACTGGATCGGCGTGAAGCCGCCGAGCGGGAAGAACGGCACGTACGCGATGCCTTGCGCCGCGAGCGAATCGACCAGCGCGTCGTCGGTGCGTTGCACGAGGTTGTAGTGATTCTGCACGCAGACTACGTCGACCATCTTCTGCGCTTCGGCGATCTGCGTGGCCGTCACGTTGCTCAGGCCGATGTGCCGCACGAGTCCCTTGCGCTGAAGTTCGGCCAGCGCCGTGACTTCTTTTTCGATCGAGCCTTCCGAGGGCGCGTGAATGTCGCCCATGATCCGCAGGTTGACCACGTCGAGCGCGTCGAGACCCAGGTTGCGCAGATTGTCGTGCGTGCCGCGTTCGATGTCGGCCCGTTCGAGCGCGGGGAGCCAGCCGCCCTTGTCGTCGCGGACCGCGCCGAGCTTGGTCACGATCGTGAGGTCGCCGGGATACGGATGCAGCGCTTCGCGAATGATCTGGTTGGTGACGTGCGGGCCGTAGAAGTCGCTCGTGTCGATGTGATTGACGCCCGACGCCACTGCCTCGCGCAGCACGGCCAGCGCCGCCGCGCGATCCTTCGGCGGGCCGAACACGCCGGGGCCGGCCAGTTGCATGGCGCCATAGCCCATGCGGCGCACCGCACGTCCGGCAAACTGAAAGGTGTCCTGCGAGTGGATGTCCGTCATGGTGTTCTCCTTGATGAGGTCGACACAGTATGGAAGCGTTTGCGCTGTTCGATAATCCGATCTAAATTGAACGGGTTGTTTCGAAAATTGAACAGTGACCATGGAATTCAACGATCTCGCCGCCTTCGTTTCGGTCGCCCAGGCGGGCGGCTTTCGCGACGCCGCGCGTGTCAGCGGCGTGTCGGCGTCGAGCCTGAGCATTGCGGTGCGGCGCCTCGAAGCGAAGCTCGGGCTGCGGCTGCTGAACCGTACCACGCGCAGCGTCGCGCCCACCGAAGCGGGTTTGCGTCTGATGGAGCGGATCACGCCGCTCTTCAGCGAAATGGAAGCCTCGCTCGACGTGCTCAACGGTTTCCGCGACAAACCCACCGGCACGCTCAAGCTGAACGTGCCGTCCAGCGCCGCGCGCATCGTGCTGCCCGGCGTCGTGGCGGCGTTTCTGAAAGCCTACCCCGACATTCGGGTGGAAGTGGTGGTCGAGGACGGTTTCGTGGACGTGTTGTCGATCGGCTGCGACGCGGGCATCCGCTACGACGAGCGGCTCGAACAGGACATGATCGCCGTGCCGATCGGGCCGCGCGTGCAGCGCTTCGCCACCGCCGCGTCGCCGGGTTATCTCGACCTGCATGGACGCCCGACGCATCCGCGTGAGTTGCTCTCGCATGCCTGTTTGCGCGGCCAGTTCGCGGGCGGCGCCAAGCCCACCTGGGATTTCGAGCGCGACGGCGAGATTCTGCGGCTGGACCCGTCCGGGCCGCTGCTGGTGCGTCCCGGCGCGGCCATGGATCTGGCCGTGAGCGCGGCGGTTGCCGGTGTGGGCGTGATTCATCTGTTCGAGGACATGCTGCGTCCGCAACTCGACAGCGGCGCGCTGGAACCGATTCTGGAGCCGTGGTGGCAGCGCTTTTCCGGGCCGTTTCTCTACTATCCCGGACGCCGCCATCTGCCCGCGCCGCTGCGCGCATTCGTCGATTTTCTGAAGGCGGGAGAACAGGCCGCCGCGCCGGTCGTGTAATGGAAGCGAGCATGCAGGCGCGGTGTCGTCGGGGCTATGCTAGCGCTTCCGTTCACCCGAGGAGCATCCGATGAAAAAGACCGCAGGTTCGATGATCACGTACAGCCGCCCGGACGGCAAGGACGTGCAGGGTTATATCGCCAAACCGAAGAAGCTCGAAGGCGCACCGGCTATCGTCGTGATTCAGGAGTGGTGGGGTTTGAACGACCAGATTCGCGGCGTCGCCGACCGTTATGCCGAAGCCGGCTACGTCGCGCTGGTGCCCGATCTGTTTCGCGGCAAGTCGACGGTCGAAGAAGCCGAGGCGAGCCATCTGCTCGGCGAACTCGATTTCGCCGACGCCGCGACCCAGGACATTCGTGGTGCCGTGCAATATCTGAAGCAGCAGTCGGCGCGTGTCGGCGTGACCGGCTATTGCATGGGCGGCGCGCTGACGCTGCTCGCGCTGTGCAATGTGCCCGAGGTATCGGCCGGTGTGGTGTGGTACGGCTTTCCGCCGCTGGAATACATCGACCCGTCGAAGATCACCGCGCCGTTGATCGCTCACTGGGCGACCCAGGACGAGTTCTTCACCGCCGACGTGGTCGATCAGCTGGAAGGCAAGCTGAAGGACGGCAAGGTCGATTTCGAGTTCCACCGCTATCTCGCGCACCACGCCTTCGCCAACGAAGACGCAGTCGGGCCGGGCCGCATTCCGCGCACGCAGTTCGACCCGGTGTGGTCGCAGCAGGCATGGGACCGCACGCTGACTTTCTTCGGCCGCACGCTGTGGGAGCCGCTCGGCACGAAATGATGTTTCGGTGCGAGGCCTCGGCCGACCGCGCCCGGCTCGTACCACGTCGAAACCGGCACGTTTCGGGCGGCGCCGCTGGCCTCGATCGCTTCGCGCGACGCGCCGGCCGGCGCCTGTAGTGTCGAGCCGCCATTCCCGGGCGCTATTTCGCCAACGCACGCGCACCTCGACGAGCTTCGTCGTCAAACACGAAGCCGCCCGCTTTCGGTTTACCTATACTCCTGACACTCTGCAAGGCCACCTAGCCGAACAACAATACGTAGGAGCCCAACATGTCCGCAGCGGTACGTAGCGCAGCCCTCGTGCTGCTGACTGGTTTCGCGCTGGGCGCCAGTGTGAATGTCGAGGCGGATTCCCGGTGCGACAGCGCGTGCCGCGGACGTGGCGAGCTACTCGATCAACGTGTGACGTTACGGCTCAGCGCAGCGGCCTTTGCGAAACTGCTCGCGTCGAATGCGTCGGGGCAGCAACTCGCCCAGCTTGCTGGCACGCCGGTTTGCGGCGTCGATATCGTCACGTATCGCTATCGCACGATCGGCGGCGCGGGCGAGGCCACCACCGCGAGCGGCGCGCTGATGATCCCGACCGGACGCGCCACGGCATGCAGCGGCGCGCGTCCGTTGATGATCTATGCGCACGGCACCACTGCGTATCGCAACTACAACCTCGCCGACATCACGCAGACCGATCCCGGCAACGTGGACGGCGCGGGCGAAGGCATCGGCGTCGCGGCCATTTACGCGGCGCAAGGCTATATGGTCGTGGCTTCGAACTATGCGGGCTACGCGGGCTCCGATCTGCCGTATCACCCGTATCTGAACGGCGACCAGCAATCGGCCGACGTCATCGACTCGCTGCGCGCGGCGCGTACCGTCTTGAACGCGACACGGAGCGATAAACGGCCGCGCGAAAACGGCAAGCTCTTCGTGACGGGATACTCGCAAGGCGGCTATGTGGCGATGGCGACGCATCGTGCGTTGCAGGCGGCGGGTGTGAACGTGACGGCCGCCGCGCCCGGTTCGGGGCCCTACGCGCTCGCCGCCACTGCCGACGCACTCATCGAAGGCGAGGTGAATCTCGGTTCCACGTTGTTCACGGTGCTCGTCGTGACGGGCTATCAGCAGGCCTATGGGAACCTGTATCGCAGGCCGGGCGACTTCTACGAAGCGGCCTACGCGCCCGGCATCGAGAATCTGCTGCCCAGTGTGCAGTCGCTCGACACGCTGTTTGCAAAAGGCAAGCTGCCGCCGCTGCATCTTTTCAGCAGCACACCGCCCGCACCGCAATTCGCCGACCTGACGCCGCCCACTGCGCCGCCGCTTGCGCCGCCCGCGCTGACGCCGCTGTTCGCTTCCGGATTCGGCAGCGGCGACCTCGTGCGCAATTCGTATCGTCTGGGTCTTCTCGAAGACGCCATGGCGAATCCCGATGGCGCTTTCCCGAACGCGACCTCGGCGCTGCTGCCGGCGGCGCGTCCGGCGCAGCCGCTGCGTCAGGCGTTCAAACGCAACGATTTGCGCAACTGGGTGCCGCGCGCGCCGGTGCTGATGTGCGGCGGCAACTCCGATCCCACGGTGTTCTTTTTCAACGCGCGTATCGAGCAGGCTTACTGGAAAAACGCAGGCGTACCCGCTGGATTGACCTCGGTGCTGGACGTGGACTCGCCGGCTTCCGGCGCGTCCGATCCGTATGCGCCGATCAAGCAGGGCTTCGCCGCAGCCAAGGCCGAGCTCGCCAGTCAGGCGGTGGCCGCAGGCGCGACCGACGGCGGCGCGTCGGCCGTATTACAGGCTTATCACGGCGAACTGGTGGCGTCGTTCTGCATGATCGCGGCGCGTGCGTTCTTCGATAACTTCTGAGCCGTCTTCACGACACGCGAGTTGGCGCGACGCAGCCGCGCCTCTGCATGCCCTCGCGGACACTCAATTGCCGAACAGCGTGGCCTGCGTGCCATATTCCGGCGAGGGCGCGGTACGCGCGGGCTTCGCTCTGGGCCGCGACGGCGCCTGCTTCGGCGGATTGCCGGCATGCGCGGCTTCAAGCGAGGTTTGTCCCGCTTCCAGCGACAGCAGGAACATCTTGTTCGCCAGTCCGCCCGCAAAGCCAGTCAGTTCACCGGACGCGCCGATCACCCGATGACACGGCGCCACGATCGAAATCGGATTCCTGCCGTTGGCCGCGCCGACCGCCCGCACCGCATTCACGCTGCCGATCTGCGCGGCGATATCGGAGTAGCTGCGCGTTTCGCCGAACGGAATGGTCAGCAGCGCGTGCCAGACCTTCTTCTGGAATTCCGTGCCCTGAAAGTCGAGCGCGAGATCGAAACCGTCTCGCGTGCCGGCAAAGTATTCGTTCAGTTGCCGCTCGGCTTCGAGCAGGATCGGGCTTTCGTTCGCTTCGCTCATCTCCGGCAGGCGCACGCGGTTGGGCTTGTCGTTCTCCCACAGAATCGCGGCGAGGCACTCGCCTTTTGCAACGAGTGTCAGTTTGCCGACCGGCGAGTCCATCAACTTGTATGCGTATGTCACTGTGCTGCTCCTGAACCGATTGGAAGGCGCGCTGTCCGTGCGCTGCGCATGCATGCGCGCTGCAACGGGAACGCCGTATGACTACCTTAATCCACTGCTGCGGCGCGAACACACCGGATCTTGCGGTGTCGTTGCCTGCGCCATTCAACAGACATGCTAACGGCTTTCGGCGTGCCTGCCTATGCGCGGACTCGCGCCGGAGCGAAACGCGCGGCGCGACTTGCCGCGCGACTCAGTAGAATTGGGGCTTCGGCAGGAGATTGGCCGGCAACCGGAATTTTTTTAACACTGTGAACAGCACCAGCACTCTCGAACAACTGCGGACAGGACAACTGGCCGGCGCGCGCCGCCTCAGTCTTTCGTGCGGACTCAGCGAATTCCCGCGCGAGATTTTCGATCTGGCCGACACGCTGGAAATTCTCGACCTCTCCGGCAATGCGCTCACGGCGCTTCCCGACGATTTGCCTCGCCTCCACAAACTGCGCGTGGTGTTCGCGTCGAACAATCCGTTTACCGAATTGCCGGAAGTGCTTGGCGAGTGTTCGCAACTGAGCATGGTGGGCTTCAAGGCTAACCGTATTCGTCGCGTATCGGGCCGCGCATTGCCGCCGCAACTGCGCTGGCTGATTCTCACCGACAACGAAATCGAAACCTTGCCGCGCGAGATCGGCGGTTGTGCGCAATTGCAGAAGCTGATGCTGGCCGGCAATCGTCTGCGAAGTCTGCCTGACGAACTGGCCCGCTGCACGCGGCTCGAACTGCTGCGGCTTGCCGCGAACCGTCTCGACGCACTGCCGGACTGGCTGGCGGAGATGCCGCGTCTTGCGTGGCTCGCTTATGCGGGCAATCCGTTGAGCGAACCGCTGGAACATGCGGCGCTGGTCGATGAACCGATTGCGGAAATCGAGTGGGATCATCTGACGCTGGAGCAGCAGTTAGGCGAGGGCGCGTCGGGCGTGATCTATCGCGCGAGCCTGAATAGCCGCGAGAGTGATAGCGCCGCGCCGCGACCGGTTGCCGTGAAACTCTTCAAAGGCGTGGTGACCAGCGACGGTCTGCCCGACTGCGAAATGGCCGCCTGTATTCATGGCGCCGATCATCCGAATCTGATTCCCGTCGTGGGAAAAGTGCAGGGTCATCCGGACCAGACACATGGCCTCGTGATGGCGTTGATCGATCCGGCGTTCCGCAATCTGGCCGGGCCGCCGAGTTTCGACTCGTGCACGCGCGACGTATACGCCGCAGACACGCGCTTTGACTCGGCGTCTGCGGTGCAACTCGCTCACGGCATCGCGTCGGCGGCGGCTCATCTGCATGCGAAGGGCGTCATGCATGGCGATCTGTACGCGCACAATATTCTTCATCGCGGACAGGGCAGTGCGCTGCTCGGCGATTTTGGCGCGGCGTCTTTTTACGGCACCGGTTCTCAACAGGGCCGCGTCTGGCAGCGTCTCGAAGTGCGCGCCTTCGGCTGCCTGCTGGAAGAGTTGATCGAGCGTTGCGACGACTTGCACGCCGAGCCCGCGATCGCCGCGACGCTGCTCGCACTGAAAGCGGCATGTCTGAACGATGTGCCGCGCGAACGGCCGTTGTTCGACGACATCGCGTCGCGGTTGTCGAGTCCAGGAGATCGTAGATGAAGCAGGGAATGCGTCGCCGTGTGATGGTTGCCGGTGCGCTCGCCGCTGCCGGACTCGTGGGCGCGCCGTGGGTCCGCGCGGCGCAGGGCGGTCCGGTGAAGATCGGCCTCGTGCTGAAGTCGCTCGGCGATCCGTTCACCGTCGAGATGACCCGCGCCGCGCAGAATTATCAGAAACACTACACGTCGCAGTTTTCGCTGACCCTGCGCGGTACGACCTCCGAGAGCGACACCGCTTCGCAGATACGCATGGTCGACGACATGATCAAGGCGCGCATGGACGCCATCGTGATCGCCCCGACCGACTCCAAAGCGCTCACGGCAGTGGTGGCGCGCGGCATCAAGGCCGGCATCATCGTGATCACGATCGACAATCCGCTCGACGACGCCGCGCAGGACGCCGCACACATTTCCGTGCCGTTCGTGGGGCCGAACAACCGCAAGGGCGCGACGCTCGTCGGCCGCTATCTGGCGAGCAAACTGCTGGCGGGCGCCCAGGTCGGCATCGTGGAAGGCAGCACGGCCGATCGCAATGCGCGCGAGCGCACGGCCGGCTTCAGCGAGGCGATGAACGCGGCTGACATGAAGATCGTCGCGGTGCGTTCGGGTGAGTGGGAGTACGCCGCCGGCCGCGACGTCGCTTCGAAAATGCTGGTCGAGAATCCGCAATTGCGCGCCTTGATGTGCGCAAACGACAACATGGCGATGGGTGCCGTCGACGCGATTCGCGACGCGGGACGCACGGGCGGCGTGCTGGTCACCGGATACAACGATATCGAGGCCGTGAAGCCGTTGATCGCGGACGGCCGCGTGCTGGCCACGGTCGATCAGTTCGGCGAACGTCAGGCGGTATTCGGCATGGACGTGGCCTTGAAAGCGGTGACGGAAGGACGCAAGCAGTCGGCGTTGTCGAAGGTCATCGAAACGCCGCTGCAACTGATCACGCGTCCGGCTTGAGGCAGCGTGCCGGCAGACGCCCGGCACCCGCCGTCACGCCGCTTGATGACACGACTTATTCCGCCTTGACCTTTTTCGGCTTGGTCGCTTTTTCCAGCTTGTTGTACTGGAATTCAGGCACGGATTTCAGCGCGTCTTTCGTGGCGCCGGCGAGGAACAGATTGCCGTCGCGAATCTCGAAGTGGTCGACCGGAATAGCCACATAGTGCTTGCCCATGCCGAGGAATCCACCCACCGACACCACCGCGTAAGTGGCCTTACGGTCGGGTGCAATGATCACGTCGTAAATGCTGCCGATCTTGTCGTTCAGATCGTTGTAAACGGGCTCGTCGACCAGCGCACGGCGCACGCTCCAGCCCTTGAGCAAGGCGTTGGTCTGTTCGACCGTGCCGCCGAGCGGCTGCAATCCGGCAACCTGTGCCATCGCACCTTGCGACGCGAGAATCGCGGCGAGGGCGCCTGCGCAAACCAGTGTCTTGACCTTCATAAGCGGCTCCTGAATGTTGAGGGTTCGTTATCCGTTCCGGAGCCTTGAGCAGCACGTGACGTGCCTGATCGCTGAAGCAGACGCAGGTTCGCTTCAGCAGACGAGTCTCTGCGTGGGTATGACTGGATAGCGCAGCCAGCGCGTGTCCGTGCTGCGCCTTAGCTGGTCACGTGCATCTGAAGCATGGCCGGCAACGCGAAGTTCAGTTCGCCGATTCCGAGTAGCAGCAATGCGCCTGCAAGCAGAAGCAGGAGCGGATTGATCCGGCTGCTGAGCAGAACGGCCAGTGAAGCGAGCGCGATGGCCTTGGCGGGAAGCCCGCCATCGAGCGACTTCAGCAGCACCCAACCGGCCGCGAGAATCATGCCGGAGGCAACCGGACGCAGCCCGCGTTCGAGCGCCAGCTGCCAGGCCGCGCCCTTGTAGCGGGCCCATACGTGAGTGACGCCGTAGATGAGGATGCCGGTTGGCGCGAGCAGGGCCAGGGTGGCAACCACGGCGCCCCAGAAGCCGGCGATCTGCCAGCCGATCAAGGTGGCCAGCAGCGAGCCGGGGCCGGGCGCCATGCGTGAGATGGCGAAGTCGGCGGCGAACTGCGCATGGGTCATCCAGCCATGCACGTCCACCACCTGCCGTTGAATGTCGGCGACGATGGCTTGGCCGCCGCCAATCGTCACGAGCGACAGCGGCGCGAAGACCGCTGCAATCTGTAAGAGAACGCGTGCCGACATCGCTTATGCCCTGCGCAGATTGAGATATTCGAGCAACACGCTCAGACCGCCCGCGACCAGCACGACCCACACCAGCGGCAGACGCAGGATGCCCACCGCGACGAAGGTGCCGGCGAGAAAGATCATCGGGATCAGCTTGCGCGGCACGCGCCGCGCCGTGGTCACGCCCATGGAAAGCGACAGACCCGTAGCTGCGGCGGCCGCGCCCGCCAGCAACACGTGCGCGATGGGGAATTGCAGCAGATGGCTGAACAGCGTGCCGAGCACGATGATCAGAATGGCCGGCGGCACGATGATGCCGGCAACCGCGAGCAGCGCGCCACGCCAGCCGAGCAGACGGTGGCCGATCCATATCGCCATGTTCTTGACGTTGATGCCCGGCAGCGCCTGCGAGATGGCGAGACCGTTCAGGAAGTCTTCTTCGCTGATCCAGTCGCGGTCCTGCACGAACTCGCGCAACAGCCATCCGCTCAGTCCGCCACCGAAACTCGTCATGCCGATACGGCTGAAAATCAGAAACAACCCGGTCAAGGTCGGTGGGGGAGTCGGGGTGGCTGTCTGTTGGGACATTGAAAGTTCCGGCGGATGAGCGGTTGACGGCGGCCATATTGGCGCCGTCGTGCGCGAGGCGAGCCTGGGTCGGTCGAAAAAATTATATCAACCGTGGCTTCTGCACGGCACGCTGGAACGATTGCGAAGGAAGGGACGAGGCACGCGCATCATGAAGGCGCGAGGGGGGCGGGAGAAGTGGATGCGAGAAACGGGTGCGAAAAGCGGGTACAAGAAGCGGCAAGAAAAAACGATCGGCCGGGCGACGGTGTGAATCAGGCAACCGTCGCCCGTCGTGCTGCTTTTAGCTTTGCAGGAACGCGAGCAGGTCGGCATTCACCTTGTCGGCTTCCGTCGTGCACATGCCGTGCGGCGCGCCCGGATAGACCTTGAGCGTCGCGTTCTTCACGATCTTCGCCGACATGCGGCCGGCCTGGTCGATCGGAACGATCTGGTCGTCGTCACCGTGCAGCACCAGCGTCGGAACGTCGATCTTCTTCAAGTCTTCGGTGTAGTCCACTTCGGAGAACTGCTTGATACATTCGTACTGACCGAGCACCGAACCGGCCATGCCTTCGCGCCAGAATTCGTCGATCGTGCCTTGCTCCACTTTCGCATTCGGACGGTTGAAGCCGTAGAACGGCACCGCGAGGTCCTTAAAGAACTGCGAGCGGTTGCTTGCCGTGCTCGCGCGGATGCCGTCGAACACCGACATCGGCAGGCCGTTCGGATTGCTTTCCGTCTTCAGCATGATCGGCGGCACTGCGCCGATCAGCACGACCTTCGACACGCGCGACGTGCCGTGACGGCCGATGTAATGCGCGATTTCACCACCACCCGTGGAATGACCCACGAGCATCGCGCCCTTCAGATCAAGCGCGTTGATGACCGCGGCCAGATCGTCGGCGTACGTGTCCATGTCGTTGCCGTACGAAGGCTGATCCGAACGGCCATGACCGCGGCGATCGTGAGCGATCACGCGGTAGCCCTTCTGCACCAGAAACAGCATTTGCGGGTCCCACGCATCCGCGTCGAGCGGCCAGCCGTGCGAGAACACGACCGGCTTGCCCTTGCCCCAGTCCTTGAAATAGATGCGCGTACCGTCTTTAGTCGTGACCGTGTTCATTGCGTGATGCTCTCCATGATGAGGGTGGGATGCATTGCCCGCTGCCGGGCCGGTAGCGGTTGCCGCCGCCATGGCGGCGCCCGGCACGGCCATCGCCGCGACCGCTGCGCCGGCAGCGCCAGCGCCGGCGACGAGCAGTTGCCGGCGATTCGGTGAGGGGATGCCGTTGTTCGTCTGGTTTGTGGTAGCCAAGATTTTCTCCAGTCATGCGCTGTTGTCGACGTTGCCGGCCGTCATCGCGAGACGGCCGGTCTAGCCTGAATCGTACGTTTCCAGGGGCCGTCCTGAACTTCAGAATGATTAAAAATCCTTAACGCACGAAGAAATATTTCCATGGCGATTCGCCCGACGTCGGCGGTGCGCTTCGCTTCGTGCGCGCTTAGGGACGGCGCTTAGGGAAGCGCTTATGCACGCTTAGGGACGTTTAACAAGGTTTAATCGGCTCTGCAAAGCAAACCTGCCTACCATGAGTTAGCTTCGACAGGGATAGCCCTGCATGACCGTCACGGTCGACGAAGCCGATTTCTATCTAACCAGAGTCATCAGGATTACATCATGCGAATTTCCGCGTTCATGACGGCATGCGGCGCCGCCGCCGTTTTTGCTTCCCAGCTCGTTTGCGGCGCAGCCGTTGCGCAAACGACCACCGACGCAGCGGCATCGCAAACAGCCGCACCCGCGAGCAGGAAAGCCGTGCGCGCCGAGAACCATCAAGTGTCCAGGGCAGTGCGGCACGCGCTCAATACGACCAAAGGCCTGACCGCCAGCAATATCGCCATCGTGGTGAAGGGCGGCGTGGTTTCGCTCGTGGGCACGGTGCCGGTCGAGTCGCAGATCGCCTTGGCGGGCGACGTTGCGAAACGCGCCGCGCACGCGGATTCCATCGACAACCGTCTGAGCGTTGCCGAGGAAGGCGGCGGTTCCTGACGCGGTGTCCGATGTGTGCACCGGTCCCCGACCGGGCCGATTCAACGTATTGCAGTTCACGCACGAACTGCAATACGGCCGGCTGCGCGGCCGTATTCGTCGCGCGACCCGAGCCGTCAACCAGGAGTCATTCCAATGAGCTTTATTACCGCAACAGACGGAACCCAGATTTTCTATAAAGACTGGGGCACGGGCCAACCGATCGTTCTCAGTCACGGTTGGCCGTTGAATGCCGACATGTGGGAACTGCAGATGAAGTTCCTGGCCGACAACGGCTTTCGTGTGATTGCTTATGACCGCCGTGGCTTTGGCCGCTCGGATCAGCCGTGGACCGGTTACGACTACGACACCTTCGCCGGCGACATTCAATCGCTGATCGAAGCACTGGATTTGCACGACGTGATTCTGGGCGGCTTCTCGATGGGCGGTGGCGACGTCGCGCGTTATATCGGCCGCTTCGGTACGGCGCGTCTCGCGAAAGCATTTTTGCTGAGCGCCGTGACACCCTTAATGATTCGTCGCGAAGATCATCCGGAAGGAATGGACCCGGCTATTTTCGACGGCATTCGTGCGGGCCTGCTCAACGACCGCGCCAAATTTCTCGACGAGTTCGGTCCGGTCTTCACGGGTAGCGATCAACCGGGTTCGGTGGTGAGCAAGCAATACCTCGACTGGACCTTGTCGCTCGGTCTTCAGGGTGGCTTGAAAGGCACCTACGATTGCGTGGCCGCATTCTCCGAAACCGACTTCAGGCCCGATCTCGCGAAGTTCGATATTCCCACGCTGGTCATTCACGGCAACGGCGATGCGGTCGTCAATTTCGACGTGACCGGCAAGGCTGCGGCGGCGCTCATCAGCAACGCAAAGTTCCTCGTGTACGAGAACGCGCCGCACGCCATCTATTTCACGCACAAAGACCGGCTCAATCAGGATCTGCTCGACTTCGCGCGAGCGTAAGCGGCGGCCGGCAACGCGCTTGACCTCTGACGTCGATGCTCTGCAACGGGCTTCGACGTCAGAGGCATTGCGCGCAGTGATGTAGTGAGCCGGTCCCGTTGCCGGCTTTTTCCGGTTTGAACACATTGCATGTCGAGGATGAAATCATGAAGCAGGTTCGACGCGGCTGGACAACGCGTGCGGCATATGGGTGGGCGTTGCTGCTGAGCGCGATCGCCATGATCTGGAGTGCGGCGGCGTGTGCCGAGGCACCGCTGGTCAAAACGCAAGGCCCCGGCTTTTACCGCGTCATGCTGGGCAAATTCGAAGTGACCGCCTTGCTCGACGGCACACATCCGTTCCCAATCGATACCGTGGTGGAGGGCGTATCGAAAGCGGAAGTGCAGCGCGATCTTCAGCGCGACTATCTCGAGAAGCCGGTGCAGGGATCGATCAACGCCTTTCTGGTCAATACCGGCACCAAACTGATTCTGATCGATTCGGGCGCGGGCGTTCTTTACGGTGACTGTTGCGGCAAGCTGCTCGCCAATCTGCGCGCGGCCGGCTACGAACCAGGTCAGGTGGATGAAATTCTGTTGACGCATCTGCACAAGGATCACGTTGGCGGAGTGAATGCCAATGGCGCGATGGCGTTTCCGAATGCAACCGTGCGCGTGAGCCAGGCGGATGCCGACTATTGGCTCGACGCCGCTAACAAGTCGAAAGCGCCCGCCTTTCTCAGCACGTTCTTCGATGCCGCCATCGCGTCCGTCGCGCCGTATGTGGCGGCGGGCCGCTTCAAGCCCTTTACCGGCGACGACGAAATCGTGCCCGGCATTCGCCCGATCGCGTTGCCGGGACACACGCCAGGTCATACGGGCTATCTCGTCACGAGCGATTCGAAAGTCATGCTGGCGTGGGGCGACATCATCCACGTCGCGTCGATCCAGTTGCAGAACCCGAAGGTGTCGATCGAATACGACAGCGATGCGAGCGCGGCCAAACGTTCACGTCAGACCGCACTCGAACTGGCCGCGAAGAAAGGCTATCTCGTCGCCGCTGCGCATATTTCCTTTCCGGGTCTCGGCCACATCAGAAAGAACGGCAATACGTATGACTGGATTCCGGTCAACTACGAAGCGGCGCCTGGTCAGTGAATTCCGCCGGCTTCCGGCAACCGCTTTCTAACGACACTGCAAAGGAAAGACCCCATGAACACGGACACGATCGAAGTCAGGCATCACACGCTTCGCGCCAACGGTATTCGTCAACATTATCTCGATGCCGGCAGCGGGCCGGTCGTCGTGCTGCTGCATGGTTTCCCCGAAACCAGCTTTGCATGGCGGCATCAGATTCCCGAACTGGCCAGACATTACCGGGTCATCGCGCCGGACCTTCGCGGTTATGGAGAGACCGACAAGCCGAGTGCCGGGTACGACAAGCGCAATATGGCGCGGGACATCGTCGGCTTGCTCGACGAACTGGGAATCGGCAAGGTCGCGCTGGTCGGGCACGATCGCGGCGCACGCGTGGCGACACGTCTCGTCAAGGATCATCCGGCCAGGGTGGACCGGCTCGTCGTGATGGATAACGTGCCGACGCGGGTCGTCGCGCAGAACATGAATCCGCAAACCGCGCGGGCTTACTGGTTCTTTCTGTTCCATCTGGTCATGGATCTGCCGGAAACGCTGATCGCGGGTAAGGAAGCCGAATGGCTGCATCACTTCTTTTCCGACTGGTGCTACAACCCGCACACCATCGAAGGCGCAGATTTCGATACCTACGTGAAGGCTTATAAGCGTCCGGGCGCGGTGCGCGGCGCGATGTCCGATTACCGCGCCAATGCCGAAGACGTCGCCCAGGACCTGGTGGACGCGGAAATCAAGATTGAGTGTCCGACCATGGCGTTGTGGGGCGAAGACTTCTATGCCGTGGGCGGCATGTTCGACATGAAGGCGGTGTGGGAGGGCATGGCCCACAATCTGCGCGCTGAACCGATTGCGCAATGCGGGCACTTGCCGCAGGAGGAACAGCCCCAACGCGTCAATGAACTGCTGATCGACTTTCTGAAGGGCTGGACCGGAGACTGATCTTAACGGGCGATGGTCGCGGCGTTAATCCGCCGCGACCGTATTGCGCAGCACGCCGATACGCTCGATGTCGATTTCGCAGACGTCGCCCGCTTTCATCCACAGTTGCGGGGTTCGCGCCATGCCGATACCCGACGGCGTGCCGGTCACGATCAGATCGCCCGGTTGAAGCGTCATGGCATCGCTGATCAACGCCACCAATGTCGCGACGTCGAACACCATCTGACTCGTATTGGCATCCTGCACGATCTCGCCGTTCAGCCGCGTCTGGATGCGCAAGCCCGCAGCGCCTTCGGGCAGTTCGTCGGCCGTGACGAACTCGGGGCCGATGGCGCCCGTCGCGTCGAAGTTCTTGCCCATTGTCCATTGCGGTGTGCGGAACTGGTAGTCGCGCAAGGTTGCGTCGTTGAATAGCGTATAGCCAGCAATATAGGAAAGCGCCTCGGCCTTCGGAATGCGTCGGCCGGCGCGACCCACCACCGCCACGAGTTCTCCTTCATAGTCGAGTTGATCGGACTCGCGCGGTTTCACGATGCGTGCTTCGTGGCCGATCAGGCTGTGAGGAAAGCGCGCGAATAGCGTGGGATAGTCGGGCACCTGGTAGCCGGCTTCGATCGAGTGGTCGGCGTAATTGAGGCCGACGCAGATGATCTTTTCTGGCGTGGAGACGGGCGGCGCGAAGCTGATCTCGTCTGCTTCGAATAGCGTGCCTTGCGTAACGAGAAGATCGCCTGCCGATTTCAATTCTTGCGGTCCTGCGCGCAGCAATGAGGCGAGATCGCCCGGATAAGCACAATCGCTTTGCAGAAAACCGCGGTACTGACCATCCGGATTCTTGACGGCAATGCCGGCCACGCCTTGACGAATAAAGCTGATGAAACGCATTTGGGGTTCCTCTTTTTATAGCTTCGGAAAGCTCGATAACATGCAGTGATCATAGACAAAGCGTCGTGGCGGTATCGCTTAATCCTTGTTAATTTGGCTGATGAGCGGGCGTGATGCAGCGTTGATTGCGAGGCAAAAGAGCAGAAGTTCGTGAGCAGGAGAACTACTTTTCAACGAAGGATCAGGCCGCTTTCAAGTCGCGGCGCACGCGTTATTTTGGACGCGGTTACACTACCGGCCGTTGGGTTCGAATCGCAGAACCCGTATTCGACATTGCTCGACGTGTCTCCGCGCCCGATGCTCCGAAGTGGTGCGCATGCTGAACCAGGTTTTCCGATAATGAATTTGACTGACAGAGCCATCGCGGTCGAACATGGACGTACCAAGTTTCCCCATTCCCCGGTTCTGATGTCGTCCGTCGGATTGAACTGGTCGGGTATCCGCGCTGAACGCCGCGCGCATCCGGGCGGTGAAATTCCCGACATACTGCCGCGCGTCACCGAACTCACGCTTGCGCTCAACGGCAATCCCAACGCCTTCGTCCGGCGCAGCATGGGCGGCGAACGGCAAAGCACGGCCGCGGCGAGCGGTACGCTCTGGCTGTGTCCCGAGGGACTGGCCGAAGATTCCATCTCCATTAGCGGAGCATTGCCGGACATTCTGCACGTCTATTTGCCGCGCGCTTTATTCACGGATTTGAGCGGTGAAGACGGTTATCCCGACGTGCATCCCGAATGTCTGCACTACAAAGCCGGCTTTATCGATCCCTTGATCGAGCAACTGGCGAAAGCGATTTCAGTGGAGTTGGAGTCGCCCGGTACGGGTGGCAGGCTATTCGTCGAAAGCGCGGCGCTGACACTGTGTTCGCGTCTGGTGCGGGCTCACGCGAGTCTTCCACATAAAGTGACGGACGTGCCGGCCGGAAAACACGATCTCGGCGACAAACGCTTGCGGCGCGTGGTCGATTTCATCGAGGCGCATCTCGAAGACGATCTGGGCGTCAATGAACTCGCCGCGATTGCGTGTCTCAGTCCATTCTATTTTTCACGCGCGTTCAAACAGGCGACCGGTCAGTCGCCGTACCGTTATCTCGGTCAGCGGCGCATTGAACATGCGAAGACGCTGCTGTTGAATTCGCGCATTTCGCTTGCCGAGGTCGCGAGCCGCTGCCAGTTCGCGTCGCAAGCGAGCTTCACGCGGGCATTCACGGCGGCAATGGGCTGTTCGCCCGGCCGTTTCAGGCAGAACAGCTTCAAATAATTCGAATAGAACAAGCGAATAATTCGAATAGACGCGCTTCGATTGTCGTGGGTCTTTCTGTTCGGCAAGCCATGCCAACAATTGCGCAGGATTCGAAAACCCTTCGTCTCGCTAGTCAGGTGAAATACCAGGGAGAACATTCAGCGGTGTTTCAGGTTGGTCGATCCATTCCGTGATTCGCCGTTCATGCCGTAGAAGACATCGACAGCGAGCAATATGACTGGATTTGGACCGTTCGACCTGGACACGGACAGGCGCGAGATTCGCCGGCATGGCGAAGTACTGCCAATCGGCTCGCGTGCTTTCGATATTCTCTGTGTGCTGGCCATGGCGGCGGGGCGCGTCGTGTCGAAAGACGAATTGATGCGGGCAGTGTGGCCCGACACGATCGTCGAAGAAAACAATATTCAGGTCCATCTCTCGGCATTGCGCAAGGAACTCGGGCGCGACTGGATCGTCACGGTGCCCGGTCGCGGTTACCAGCTTGTTCAGCGCCGCACGCTCGCCGTCGACTCCGTGGCCTTGTCCGCGAGACCCGCATCCAGCGAACCCGCGACCGCGCGCATGCGGCCATTGCCGCAGCGAAGCGCCGTCATCGGACGCGAGCGCGCGGTGGTGCGAGTGCGTGAGCAACTCGCATCGAATCGCGTGCTGACCCTGATCGGCGCGGGCGGCATCGGCAAGACGACGCTGGCGCTCGCCGTGGGCCGCGAGATCGCGGCCACGCTGCCGGACTATGTGTGCTTCGTTTCGCTCGACGCGCTCAGCAGCCGCGACGCGATTCTCGGCGCGATGGCGGAGAGCCTCGGTCTGTCCGTCGCGGACAGCGCGCCCCGAGTCGAGTGGCTGGCGGCGACGCTGCGAGGCGAAGAGCGTCTGCTGTTGCTCGACAACGTGGAGCACGTCGCCGGTCACGTCGCGGAGATCGTCGAGAAGCTGATTACCTTGAACGGCGCGCTGCGCGTGCTCGTCACGAGCCGCGAGCCTTTGCGCATCGGGGCCGAAGTGCTGTTCTGGGTCGAGCCGCTCGACGTACCGCCGCGCGATGCCGCGAGCGAGGACCTGCCCGCAAGTTCGGCCGTCGATCTGTTCCTGTCGCGCACCCGCGCGTTGCGCCACGACCCGCCGAGCAACGACACCGAACTGCTGCTCGTCGGCGAAATCTGCCGCCGGCTCGACGGCATACCGCTCGCCATCGAACTCGCTGCCGCGCAGGTCGCCACGCTCGGCGTGGCGGGCGTGCATCAGCGCCTCGACGACCGTATGGCGCTGCTCTCCGGTGGCTACCGTACCGCGTTACCCCGGCACCAGACCTTGCGGGCTACCTTCGACTGGAGCTTCCGGCTGCTCAGGCCGTCGTCGCAACGGCTGTTCTGCCGGCTCGCGATGTTCGGCGGTCTGTTCACGCTCGACGCCATGTGCGCGGTGGCGTGCGACGCCGACCTGGGCAGCTGCATGGCGATCAACGGTATCGACGAACTCGTGTCGAAGTCGATGGTCAGCGTCGAATACGACGGTCCGGTGGCGAAGTACCGGCTGACGGAGTCGTCGCGCGCCTATGCGTTCGAACGGCTTGCCGAAAGCGGCGAAACGCGTGCGGTCCTGTCGCGTGCCGCGCGCGTTTTCGCGCAGCGCCTGCGCAGCACGGCAAGCCATGCCCTTGCGGATAGCGGCTCGCTGCCGGAGTTGCATCAATCGCTCGACGATGCACGCGGCGCGCTCGATTGGGCCTTGTCCGACGTAGGCGACGCGCGGCTCGGGGTGGAGCTCTCGGCCACCATGGTCAATGCGCTGCTCGACTGCCGGATGCTCGACGAGTGCGAGCGTCGCGCGGCGAGCGCCGTGCGGGCAATCGACCTGCTGCCGCCCGGCAGCATCAGGCCGTCCGATGAAATCGACCTTCGCGCCGCGCTTGCCATCGTGCTGCTCAACCGTGGCGGCCCGGTCGAACAGGGCACGCGCCTGTGGCTCGATGTTCTGCGACTGGCGATGATATCGGGCGACGACGCGGCCCAGGCGCGCGCGCTTTGGGGACTATGGGGCGCCATGATGGCCGCGGGCGAGGTGCATCACGCGCTCGCCTACGCGAGCCGCCTGCAGCGCTTCGCGCAGGAACAAGGTCACGACTGGCAAGGCACGCTCGCGAAGGTAGCGGCCGCGATTGCAAGCCATTATCAGGGGCAGCACGCCGGTGCGCGTGCGCAACTCGAAACCGTGTTGCAACACGTCGCGGATCACCCCGACGAAGCGGCGGCGATCCGGCATTTCGCTGCCGACACACGCGTGATGGCATCGTGCAGCCTGGCGCGCATCGCGTGGCTAGCCGGCGATGTGCAAAAGGCGATGGCCTTCGCGGACAGCGCCGTTGCCCTGGTCGAACCCGGTCGCACGGAGCCCTGGCTCACGCATCTGCTCGCGCTGGTGGCCACGCCGCTCGCGCTGCAATCCGGCGACGCCGCGCGTGCCAGACATTACCTCGGCGCTTTGCGCGCACAAACGGCGCTGCACGATTTCGCCGTCTGGCGCGAATACGGCGAAGGCCTTGCCGGCTGGCTGGACTTGATCGAAGAACATACGGAACGGGGACTCGCGGCCCTGGAGCATTCGCTCGACTCGCTGCAGTCGCGCGGATACCGTCGATTGTCGACGCCGTTGGTCGTTGCCCATGCCGAAGCGTTGATCGCAAACGGGCGCGCGCCGGAGTCGCTCGAACGATTGCGTGAGGCCCGCGAGTTTTGTCATCGTCACGGCGAGATGCTGTACTTGCCGGAAATCTGGCGTGCGGAAGGTGTCGCCCTCGTTGCGTTGGCGGATCAAGCCGGCAAGCAGCCCGATTCCGGTCACGCGCAGTACGGGGAGTTGCAGGATGCGCAGGCCTGCTTCGACGAGTCCGTGCGAATTGCGCGAGCCCACGGCGCGCCGATGCTGGTGCTGCGCACCACGCTCTGCATCGCGCGGCTCTATCTGCGGCAACAACGGCAATGCGATGCGCTGGCCTGTCTGCTGGGCGTGGCGGCTTCTTTCGATCCGGCGTCGAGCCTGTCGGAGATCAGGACCTTGTTCGCGATGATCGACGCGTTGAAATCACCGCGTCTGACGCAGTCCAGCGAATGCGAGGCCGAAGAAGTCTGAGCGAGCGTGTGCTGGCGCCGCGCGAAGCAGCGTTCTACGCTTGCGGGACAAGCGGTAAATGGGACGCGGGTCCGATACCGCCCACTATCGTTTCCCGTGTGACGGCCGCACGCGCGCTCAGTGCGGGCGCGCCTTGCGCCTCGGCCAGTTCGATGGCCTTGTCCACGTACGCCAACGCCGAATCCGTATCGACGTCCCGAGCGCCCGAACGTCCACCGGTGAACACGACTGCCGCCATGGCGCGCCAGACTTCAGGCAGATACAGCATGTCGCCGTTTTTCTCGCAGAACGCGAGCAGGGTCTGAAGCTGTTCGAGCGCTTCTTCCGCACGGCCGACCTGTGCCAGCCCTTCCGCCCACATGACGATCAGCGGCGTCAGCACACGGCGATAGCCGCGCGCGAGCATCTTCTCGATGACGGATTCGAGCGCGCTGAGCCCCGACTCGATATTGCCGGCCAGCACATCATGGCAGCCACGCAGGCCCTCGGCGTAGTCGAGCCAATGCGTGAGCCGGCTGTCGTTGGAGTGCCGGTGCATGAGGCTGATATAACGCGACGCGTTGTCGAGGTCGCCTGTCATGAGGGCGAGCGGAGCCGCAACCGTTCCCAGTACGTGCGACAGCGTCGGTTCGAGCGTCTCCGGCAAGACCTGATCCACGAGGGTTTCGATCGAGCCCATTGCTTCGTTCGCGTTGCCCTGCAACCACGCGATTCGTGCCAGCGTGCCGCTGCAGAACACGAGTGGATCGACGGGAATGCGTCGCGATGGAAAAATCTCCTGCTTGAGCCGCGTCAGGCGTTCGGTGGCGTCGGTCAGCCCGGCTTTGGCTTCTTCGTGGCGCGCGAGGCAATGCAGGGAAATGGCAAACAGCAGGTCGCCGAGAATGATCTGCCATTCGCTTCCCTTGGCGCGCACGCGCAGGCGGAACCGCAACGCGATGCTCTCGGATTCGACGATGCGGCCCTGCGAAATGCGGGTGTCCCAGAGTCCATAGAGCGCGCGGAGATGCAGATCGTGATGTTCCGCTTCGATGGCCCGTTCGAGCACATCGCGCCAGATGTCGTCGACCTTGTCCATGTTGCCGCCGGAGTGCGGCAGCACGGCGGCGAACGCCGCCATCACGCGCATGCGGCTGATGTCGTCGGCCACGTCGTCCGGGTACATCGTCATGACGTCGATGGCCCGCGACGCGTAACGGCAACACTCGTCGATCTTGCCGTACTTCAGGCATACGTCGACCAGAACCGCCGAGAGATCGATGCCGGTGCGGATATCGCCTTGTGCCGAGAACGCCCAGTCGAGCGCGCGCCGGGTCTCTTCACACAGATCGTCGGGCAGTGCGACGGCCGGATCGTGGCTCGTGCTCAGATACGACAACTGGTCGGCGACGAAGTGCGCGTGGTGCGCGCGGGTGTTATGGAATTCGCCGCTGGCCGCGAGTTGTTCCAGGCCATAGTGCCGCGCGGCCTCGGTCATGCGATAGCGCGCAACCGGCCCGGTGAACTGCACGCTCAGCAGCGATTTGGCCACCAGGTCGCTTGCGCAGTTGATCACGTTGTCGACCGAGAGATGTCGGTCGCACGTCACCGAGCACAGCGCCTCGAAACTGAACGGCGTGGAGAACACGGAGATGCGTCTGAAGACCGCTGCCTGGTCCGCGTCGAGCAGCGAATAGCTCCAGTCGAAAGTGGCCCGGAACGAGCGATGCCGCGCCGGCGCCGTACGATAACCGCCGACGAGTATCGTCAGCGGATCGGCAAGACGTTGACGCAGATCCTGAAGACCGAGCGAGGGCAGACGTGCCGCCGCGAGTTCGATGGCGAGCGGATTGCCGTCGAGGCGTCGGCAGATATCGCCGATCGTGGCGAACTGTTCGGGATCGTTGGCGAGACCAGGACAAAGCGCATTGGCGCGTTCGCGAAACAGCCGGGCGGCCGGCGCCGCGGCAATGCCGGCCGCCGTGGCATCCGCGGCGGGGCATTCGAGCGGCGCGAGCCGGAAGATCGTTTCGGACGTGATATGCAAAGGCTCGCGGCTGGTCACGAGAACCTGCAATTGCCGATTCGCGACGATCACCCGATGCGCGATTTCCGCCACGTCGGCGATGAAATGCTCGGCGTTGTCGATCAGCAATAAGCCGGCAGCCTGCTGGAAAACGTGTTCGAGTTGCTCGATCGTCGCGGGGCCTTGCGACGGAGCTTCGTGCGACCCGGACTGCGCACCCAAAGCGTCGAGGCAGGCATCGAGTACGGCCTCGCCCGAGGTGGCCGAGGCCAGATCCACTTGCCACGTCTGCCGTTCCTGCGCGGCGACACGGCGCAACACCTCGTGCGCGAGCGAAGATTTCCCCACACCGCCAGGGCCCGTTACGGTGAGCAGACGCGTGTCGTGCAACAGATCGAGCAGGCGTTCGAGATCGCCTTCCCGGCCCACGACGCTCGCGGCAAAGACTCGCGTGTTCAGAACGGGGGCGGCTGCAAGATGATCGACGCAGCGCGCCGGCACGAGTTTGACTTCGGGCCTGACGAGTCGGTAGCCGCGGCCTGGCACGGTGACGATCAGGTTTCTGCCCGCGCCGAGCACCTTGCGCAGGCTGGATAGATGAACCTGTATGTTGTTTTCTTCGACGATCGTGTTCGGCCAGACCGCGCTCATCAATTCGTCTTTGGTGACGAGCCGGCCTTCGGCGAGTACCAGGACCGCGAGAATATCGAACGCGCGTGAGCCGACCGCAATGGTTTCGCCGGCGCGATGCAAGGTGCGCATTTCCAGGTCGACCGTGAGATCGCCTAACTCGACCACGCCGCGGTCTGGTATTGGAGTAGACGAGGAAGCCAATGCGTTCATGTGTCGATCACCGGAGATTGTCGGCTAGCCGATGTCGCAGATCGTATGCTGCACGGGATTTTCCCAAGGTGATTGGATGATTAACCTTTGTTAATGCCAATAGCATGGTGTGGCGTAGTGGCGATCAGATTGTTCCAAAAAAATGCGACACTCACCATCGATCATTAGTACATTAACTAAATTTAATGTCGCGTGACGCGCCAATCCATTGTGTAATCGTTTGGCGTTTATCGACGCGACCGGTCTGCCGCGTTCCATGCGGAATTGCAGTCAATTTCCCAGATAATAGTTTCGACCGTAAATTTAAGTCGAATTAATAAATTTCCAAAGAAGCTTACAGCCTGGCCCGGTAGGCTGGGTCAGGGGTTTCTCCGCCAGGCTCGGCGCTTATTGCATATCGCGAAATCCGAGTGGCGACAGGCATAGTTCCGACGAATGCCACCCATGCCACGTATTGGCGGAAATAACCGATCCGTTTGTTTTCCGGATTCAAAGCATTTCACGCGTTGCTCTCTTCCAATCTGTTCATTCCGGCGCAAGGGCCTTGCGCCTGCAGCGGTCCACGGACCTGAAAAAACGGCAACCGTGCAAGCATTCGACGGCGGGATGTTCATCAACACAACATATTTCTCGCATGATTAGGATTGGGTCACTGACGATCGATCTGGAGCGCAGACAACTTTTGCGCGAAGGCGCGCAACCGCGCATCGGTGGACGCGCGTTCGACGTGCTTGCCGTTCTGGTCGAAGAAAAAGGCTCGCTGGTTTCGAAGTCGGATCTGTTGCGGCGGGTGTGGCCGAATACCGTAGTCGAAGAAAATAATCTGCAGGTTCACATGTCGACGCTGCGCCGCGTACTCGGCGGCAGCGATGTGATGATCCAGACGGTGCCGGGGCGCGGCTATCGGCTCGTGGAGGCCAAGCTTCGCCAGGCGGCCGCGCGCAAGGAATCCGCGGTTCCGCTCGCACCTGCTGCACCTGTCGCATCCAATGCACCCGCCACGCCGGCCTCGCTCGCCAGGAAGCCTGCCGGCAACGCGCTCGTCACGGAAAACAATCTGCCCATTTACGGGTCGCAGATGATCGGCCGTGAAGCGGAGATCGCCAGTATTTCGCGCGCCATCGAATCGCGGCAGATCGTGACGCTGATCGGCGCGGGCGGCATCGGCAAGACGCGTCTCGCCGTCGAAGTGGCGCGGCGCATGCTCGGGCGCTTCTCGGGCGGCGTCTATTTCGTCTCGCTCGCCAGTGCGCTCGAACGCAGCGCGGTGCTGGATTCCGTTTCCACCGCACTCGGCGTGAATCCGGCGGCGGGACCGTTGTCGCTGGCCCGCATCGGCAAGGAAATGCGCAAGGGGCCGTTGCTTTTCGTCGTCGATAACTGCGAGCAGGTGCTCGAAGCCGCCGCCGAACTGGTCGAGGCGCTGGCGGGATTCAATCCCGACATCCGCTTGCTGGCGACCAGCCGCGAAGCACTGCGCGTTGCCAACGAGCAGGTGGTGTGGGTCGAAACGCTGAACGTGCCGGGCCAGAGCGATTCGAGCGAACACATCGTTCAGTGCAGCGCGGTTCAACTGTTTCTGCTGCGCGCGCGCTCGATCGAATCCGACTTTTCGAGCGACGAGAAAAGCGTGGAATTGATCGGCTCGGTGTGCCGGCGGCTCGACGGCATTCCGCTCGCCATCGAACTCGCCGCGGCGCGCGCGACCATTCTCGGCATCGAAACGCTCGCCACGCGTCTCGACGATCGCATCAGACTGCTGACGGGCGGCAATCGCATGTCGCTGCCGCGCCATCAAACGCTGCGCGCGACGCTCGACTGGAGTCACGCGCTGCTGACCGACAACGAGAAGACGACACTGCGCCGGCTCGGCATCTTCAACGGCAGCTTTTCGATGAAGGCCGCCATCGAGATCGTCAAGGACGGTGTGTTGACCGAGCAGGACGTGATTGCCGCCGTGACCGGCCTCGCTGAAAAATCGCTGCTGGTGCGTCAGCCCGGCAGTGGCGTGTCGCGGTTCCGCTTTCTCGAAACCACCCGCGCCTACGCGCTGCAAAGGCTCGACGAAAACGGCGAGCGGCGGCGCACGACATTGAGTCACGCGCGTTTTCTCGCCAGCCTGCTCGACGACGCGACGCGGCAGGACGGCTCATCTCAAGCCGATAACTGGCAACGCGAAATGCGCGAATTGCTGGACGATCTGCGCGCCGCACTTGCCTGGGCGCTGTCGCCAAAGAGCGATGCGTTGATTGTCGGCGAAACGCTGGCGGCGCGCATTCTCTGGCTGCTGTTCGAACTGTCGCTGGTCGACGAATGCTGTCTGTGGGCGCGTCGTGCGCTCGAAGCATTGCAGAGCCGCGACGAAGTCGAAAAGGACAATCCGCGCTTCAGACGCGTGCAGATGCAGGTGCGAGCGGCGCTCGCCGCCGCGCTGGTCTACGTGCAGGGACCGAATGGCGAGACGCGCGCGTTATGGGCCGAGGTGCTGTCTTCGGCCATGGCGCTGGGCGACCACAATCTGGAGGCGCGCGCGTTGTGGGGGCTGTGGAACGCGAACCAGAGCGCGGCCCACGTGAGCAGCGCGCTCTCGTTCGCCAAGCGCTATGCGGCGCTCGCCACCGAGTCCGCGCCGGCTGAAGGCGGATTGCCGACCGACGTCATCATGGGCGATCGCATCATCGGCATTGCGTCGCACTACGCGGGCGAGCAGAACAAGGCGCACGCCGCGCTGGATCGCTTTCTTCCACACGCCGACGGACTCCGTCAGCGGTTGCCGCTGGGCCGCTCCATCAATCAGCTGGTGGTGGGCAATGCGACACTCGCGCGCGTGCTGTGGATGAAAGGCGAGCAGTCCGCGGCACTGCAACTCGCCACCGATTGCTGGCGTCGCGCCTGCGAGGAAGAGCAGGCCATCGTGGTCTGCTACGTGCTGATCGAGGCGGCAATTCCGCTCGAACTGTTGTCGCTGCGTCACGAGCAGGCCTACGAAGCCATCGCGATGCTGCGTGACATCGCCACGCGTATGGGACTCGGCGTTGCGCTCGCATCCAGCCGCGCGTTCGAGCAATACCTTTACTCGCTCGACGAGCAGACACCGGCACGTCTTCAGCAGTTTCAAGCGGCGCTGGCCGAACTGGAAGAACTCGATTTCTGCGCGCCTTATGCGATGCTGGCAGGGCAATATGCGCAGGCGCTCGGCCAGGCTGGCTGTCTGGAAGAAGCCGTGGCGGCTTCGAGCCGCGCAATCCGTCGATGCGAGCAAACCGGCGACCTGTGGTACGTCAGCGAGCTTTCGCGGATACACGGCGAACTGCTGCTCGCAAGTGCGGATGCGATGGCCTGCGCAAACCACGCCGAACTCGAAGCCGAAACCTGTTTCAGTGCCGCGCTCGAAACGGCGATTCGCCAGGGCGCGAGATCGCTGGAGTTGAAGGCGGCGATCAGTCTTGCGCGGCTCGCCCAGCGGCAGCGCAACGATGCGAAGGCGGCGCGCGTGCTCGAAGCCGCGCACGCACGCTTTCCACGCCACGCGGAATGCCGCGATCTTGCCGAAGCGGAGAGGCTGTTGGAGAAGGTCGCGCCGCGCGCAGTTCACAACGTTTAAGGAGACTAAAGTAGTGGTGCGCGAGGCACGCACCTATCATGGGTTCGTTCAGGAAAACTATCCTGCATGCGCCACGTTATCCGCTGTGGCGCGAAGCTCCGAGATCTCGCCACTCCATGAAAATGCCTCAGCCCGACAGCGGCCTGATCGCACGTCGATCGAAAATCGCGCAGGATCTGCGCGAACTGATCGGCGACGATGCGGTGCTCGATGATGAAAGCGAACGGCGTCCCTACGAATCCGACGGACTCGCGGCGTATCGCGCGTTGCCGCTCGTCGTCGTATTGCCCGACAGCACCGCGCAGGTCCAGCAGATACTGAAATACTGCTCGGCCCAGCACGTGAAACTGGTGCCGCGCGGGTCGGGAACGTCGTTGTCGGGTGGCGCACTGCCGGTAGAAGACGCCGTGCTCATGAGCGTCGCGCGAATGAGCCGGATCGTCGAAATCGACCTCGAAAATCGCACCGCACGCGTGCAGCCGGGCGTTGCCAACGTCCGGATCACGGAGGCCGTGAAAGAGCACGGTCTCTGCTTCATGCCCGATCCGTCGAGTCAGGCCATTTCGTCGATTGGCGGCAACGTGGCCGAGAATTCGGGCGGCGTGCATTGCCTCAAATACGGCGTGACGTCGAGCCATATCGTAGGTGTCGAAGCGGTTTTGCCGGACGGCGAGATCGTCCGAATGGGCGGCGCTTACGCGGGTGCTGTCGACGGTGAACTGGATCTGTGCGCGGCGCTGATCGGCTCGGAAGGCCTGCTCGCCGTGATGACCGAGATCACGGTGCGTCTCACACCTGCACCGCCCGCCGCAAGAGTGGTGTCGCTCGGCTTTCGCAGCGTCGAAGAGGCGAGCCGTTGCGTGGGCGCGATCATCGCGAGCGGCGTCATTCCGGCCGGCCTCGAATTCATGGACCGCAGGGTGATCGACGCGGTTTCGTCGATGCTCGGCGAACAGCATCCGCCCTCGGTCGAAGCCATTCTGCTGTGCGAACTCGATGGCATCTCGACGGAAGTGGATGCGCTCATCGAACACGTGCAGTCGATCGCACAAACTTTCTCGCCGGTCGACATACGCGTGAGCAGCAGCGACGCGGAGCGCGAGCGTTTATGGAAAGGCCGCAAGGTCGCCTTCGGTGCGATGGGCAAGATTGCCCGCGACGTGTACGTCACCGACGGCACGATCCCGCGCTCGAAGCTTCCCGACGTGCTTCAGCGGATCGACACGCTGTCGAAACAATACGGCCTGGCGTACGCGAACTGCTTTCACGCCGGCGACGGCAATCTGCATCCCATGGTGCTATTCGATTCGGCCAAACCAGGCGATCTGGAAAAGGTCGAACAGTTCGGTGCCGACATTCTCAAGGCCTGCGTGGATTTCGGCGGCGTGCTGACGGGCGAGCACGGCGTGGGAGTCGAGAAGCGCGATCTCATGAGCTATCAGTTCTCCGACGTCGATCTGGCCCAGCAATACCGGCTGAAACTCGCATTCGACGCCCAGGAGCAACTCAATCCGGGCAAGATGCTGCCGGCTTCGTGCGGCTGCTTCCGAAGCGGTCCTTTGCCGTCCGCGTATTACGAGTCGGAGCATTCCGGCATTACCCGGTTCTAAGGCAACGACCATGATCGAGTCTTATCGCGAAGTGTCGCCGCAACGGACCGTACGTCCCGATTCGGCCGACGAGCTTGCGCAAATAGTTAGCGAAGCTAACGAAGCGGGCGAGTCGTTCGAAATTGTCGGCGGCGCAACGAAGCGATCGTTCGGCGACGCCGTGCGCAGCGAACGGCGGATCGAGATGTCCGCGCTGTCCGGCATCGAACTGTACGAGCCGGACGAACTCGTTATCAAGGCCGCAGCCGGAACCGCGCTCGCGACGATCGACGCCGCGCTGGCGGAACACGGTCAGTTTCTTCCCTTCGATCCGCCCGACTATGCCGCGCTGTACGGTGCACCGGATGGCGCGAGCACGCTGGGTGGCGTGATAGGCAGCAATCTGTCGGGGCCGCGCCGGATTCTGAGCGGATCGGCGCGCGACGCCGTGCTCGGCATCGAGGCCATCAACGGACGCGGAGAGCGATTCAAGGCCGGTGGCCGCACCATCAAGAACGTGACCGGCTTCGACATATCGCGTTTGATGGCCGGCTCGTTCGGCACGCTCGCGATCCTGACGTCGGTCACTTTAAAGGTTTTGCCGGTGCCGCAAAGCGAACTGACTTTGCGAGTCGCGAATCTGCCGGACCACGACGCGATTGTCTGTCTGTCGGCGCTGCTGGGTTTGCCGTTCGAAATCAGCGCGGCGGCGCATCTGGGCGGCGCGCATGCCGGTGCGAGAACGACCGCCGTACGTATCGACGGATTCACCGGTTCGGTGGCGGGACGAGCCGAAGCGATCGGAAAGCGCCTGCAAACCTATGGCGCGGTCGAAAAACTCGAAGGCGAAGAGAGCCGGAAGTTCTGGCGTTCGGTCAGAGACCTGACCGATTTTTCCGCCGACACACAGACCTGTATCTGGCGTCTGGCGTTGCCGTGCGACAAGGCGGCGGCCATCGTCGACATGCTGGAAAGTCCCGCACTCTACGATTGGGGCGGTAGCCGCGTGTTCGTGCGGACATCGGCAGATGAAGCGCTGGCTCACGGACAAACGTTGCGCAGCCGGATTGCCGCGAGCGGCGGCACGGCGAGTCTCCTGCGCGCACCACTGGAAGTACGCCAGACGCTCGGTACGTTCCAGCCGCGGTCGGCGACGCTCAACCGACTCAACGGCAACGTTCGCGCAGCATTCGATCCCAACGCCGTGCTCAATCCCGGAAAGCTCGCCTCGCTCGATGCGGGCCACTGACTATGCGAACCAATCTCTCTGCTGAGGCGTTAGCCGATCCCGCTGTCGCGCTATCCAACGACATCATCCGAACCTGCGTGCATTGCGGTATCTGTCTTTCGCATTGCCCGACGTATCAGGTCCGGCACGACGAAAACGATAGTCCGCGCGGACGGATCATCCTGATCCGCAATATGCTCGAAGAAAACCGCGCGCCGGACGAGAAAACGGTCAAGCATCTCGACCGTTGCCTCACCTGTCTCGCCTGCGAAGCCATCTGCCCGTCGGGCGTGCAGTATTCGAAATTGATCGCGCATGGCCGGGAGCACATCGAGCAGACTTACCGGCGGCCGCTCATTCAGCGCGTGATGCGCGCGATGCTGACGGTCCTGCTGCCGAACCCGCGCCTGTTCAGAATCGGCCTGCTGTTCGGCATGCTGGCGCGTCCGCTGCGTGCCTTTCTGAAAGGGCCGCTCGGCGCGATGTTGCAGGTCACGCCCACACGTTTCCGTCTTTCTTCCGGCGACACGAGCGGACGGCAGGTTTTTCCCGCGCAGGGCAAACGCCGTGCGCGCGTGTGTCTGCTGAGTGGTTGCGTGCAGAAAGTACTCGAACCGTCCATCAACGAGGCGACCATTCGACTGTTGCAGCGCCACGGCGTCGAGGTCGTGATCGCGCGGGGCTCGGGATGTTGCGGTGCGGTCGCCGAACACATGGGCCTGCCGGACAAATCGCTGCCTTTCGTCAAGGCGAATATCGAGGCGTGGCTGGCGGAGCAGGAGCAGCCCGGCGGGCTGGACGCGATCATCATCAACGCGTCGGGATGCGGCACGTCGGTGAAGGCCTACGCGCATGCCTTGCGCGACGACGTTGAATGGCAGGACAAGGCGGCGCGCGTCAGCGCGCTCGCCAAAGACATCACTGAGTTCATGACGACGCTCGGCCTGCAAACGCCTCAGACGCCGCCGGCATCGCAGCCTTTGCGGGTGGCGTATCACGCGGCCTGTTCCATGCAGCACGGACAGCACATCGTGAAGCAGCCCATCGAACTGCTGCAACGCGCCGGCTTCGAAGTCGTGCAACCGGCCGACAGTTTCATGTGCTGCGGCTCGGCGGGCGTGTACAACATTCTGCAACCGGAACTCGCGAGTGAACTGAAGGCGAGGAAAATCCACAATATTCGCGCCACCCGCGCGGACGTTGCGGCCAGTGGAAATATCGGCTGCATGACGCAACTCGCGGACGAGGCGGGCATGCCCTTCGTGCACACCGTCGAACTGCTCGACTGGGCAACCGGTGGTCCGATTCCGTCTGCCATGCGCGAAGCCGCCGTGGAAGCACAACAAGCCTGAGCGCGCGGCGGCGCGCTCAATAGTGTTCGAATGCGGCTTGCAGTTCTTGCGCAACATCGGTTCGCGTCAGCGCGAGACTCAGCAGGATGCGTGCTTTGGCGGGAATCTGATCTTCGACGGTGAGCCAGCCGTATTCGTCGTCGGGTTGCGCGCCGTTGTGCAGAACGATGCCGCTACCGGTACGCGATGCGCGCACCACCACCACGCCGCGACGCGCGGCGTCTCGCAGCGGTTCGATCAGATGCGCCGCGACGTTGCCGTTACCCGTTCCCACGTAGATGATTCCGCGGCCTCGCGCGGCGATATCGCGCACCGTCTGCGCTTCGAGCGCGCCGTATCCGTAGACGATATCGACCTGCGGCAGCGTGTCGAGTGCGTCGATCGACCACGGCGTTGCAACCGTATGCGTCCGCGAAGGATGACGGTAGTAGCGTGGCCGTCCTTCGATGACGTAACCCAGCGGACCGTACGGCGAACCGAACGCCTCGATCTTGAAGCTATTGTTCTTCACGACGTCGCGCGCCGTATGGATTTCCTCGTTCGCGACGACGAGCGTGCCGATGGCGCGCGACGAAGGATGCGCCGCCACGGCAATCGCGTCGTACAGGTTGAGCGCCGCGTCGGAACTCATGGCCGAAGGCGGGCGCATCGACCCCACCACGACCACCGGCTTGATGCTCTTGAGCGTGAGGTGCAGGAAATACGCGGTTTCCTCGATGGTGTCGGTGCCGTGCGCGATCACCACGCCGTCCACGTCGCGCTGCTCGAGCAACTCGGCAACCCGTGTGCCGATGGCGAGCAGATGGCGGTTGTCGAAATTCTCCGAGCCGGTTTGCAACAACTGCTCCGCGCGCAGATTCGCCAGTGCGGATACCTGCGGAATCGCGCCGAGCACGTCGTCGATGCCGAGCACCGAGCATCGGTACGCCGCGGTATTGCTGGCGGCGTTGCCTTGTCCGGCGATGGTGCCGCCCGTGCCGATTACGACGATATTGGCCTGTGGTGTCATGCGGTTTCGTTCGGTGGAAAGTGTGGACCGGGCGCGGCGCGCGCGGCGAGGGTGGCGCGTTAAAGCGTGAAGGCGCCGCTCAGTTCCCGACGGGTGGTGCCCGGCGAGCGTTGTGCGAGCCATTGCGTGAGCGTGGCGGCCGACCCCGTGGCGAGCGTGAAGCCGAGCGCGCCATGGCCCACGTTGAGCCACAGATTGCGATAACGCGTGGGTCCGATGATCGGCATGCCGCGCGGCGTCGCGGGACGCAGACCGACCCATTCCCGGCCGGCGGACGCTACCGCGATATCCGGATACATGGCGGCCACTTCGGCGCGCAATGTTGCGAGGCGGCCCGGATCGGCTTCGAGCGAATAGCCTTCGATATCGGCGATACCTGCGGCGCGCAGCCGGTTGCCGAGTCGCGCGTACACGACTTTGCGGCTGAAATCGGTGATGCTCACGCTCGGCGCGGCCATGTGCGCGGCGACGTCGAAGGTCAGGCTATAGCCTTTGAGCGGATACACCGGCACGCTCACGCCGACGGTGTTCAGCAGGCGCGCGGCCGCGGTGCCCGAGGCCACCACGACGTGGTCGGATGCGAGCGCTTCGCCGTTGCACACGGCTTTCACGTCGCCGCGAGCGCCGGCTTTCAGGCTGTCGATGGAGGTATTCATTGAAAACTGCACACCGCGAGCGCGCAGCAACGCTTCCAGACTGCGGCAGAAGCGGCGGCAATCGGCGGTGTCTTCGCTCGGCGTGTAAATGCCGCCTGCGAGCGACGAGCGCAGCGGGGCGAGTGTCGGTTCGAGTTCGACGCAGGCGTCCGCGCTCAGGGCCTGCTGCTCGCAGCCGAGTTGACGCTGGAATTCGAGCAGGGCGACGGCGCTGCGCATCTCGCTCGCATTGCGATGCAGAACCAGCTTGCCGGATTGAACGAAGTCGAAGTCGAGAGAGGGCTCGCCGGCAATCATTTCGTGAAGCAGCGTGCGGCTCAGGAACGACAGCGACAGCAACTCGCGCGTCGTGAGTTCGCTGCGTTCACGCGTACACGCGGCCAGAAACTGCAGACACCACCGCCATTGTTCGAGGTTCAGACGCGGACGGAAACGCACGGGCGAATCGGCACGCGTCAGCCAGCGCGGCAGCTTCGAGACGACACCGGGACCGGCGAGCGGCGCGACGTAGCTATAGGAAAGCTGGCCGCCGTTGGCCGAACTGGTTTCGCTCGCCACGGCCGCCTGCCGGTCCACCACGGTCACGTCGTGACCCGCGCGGCTCAGGTAATACGCGCTCGTCAAACCAATCACACCAGCCCCGACGATCACTATCCGCATACGCTCGCACCTGCCCGATTTCAGAGTAATGGCATGGGCCGGCGCGTGGCTAATCCACCGTGCAGCCCATTGACGGACTGTACGGCGTCATCGCACGGCGGGGATTGTATTCATCTGCCGGAAAGTAGAAGAATCGCGACAGCGCGCGCGGCGCAACGCGTCGTTCGGGTCAGCCGCCGTCGGCGCTTCGCGAAGTGCGCAGCTTGCCCGGCGTCACGCCGTACGCTTCGCGAAACACGCGGATGAAGTGCGCGGCGTCGGCAAAACCGCATTCGTAGGCGATATCGGTGATCTTGCGGCTCGTGTTGACGAGCATCCAGCGCGCGTATCGCAGCCGCATCTGCCGGTAGAACTCGTTCGGCGACGTGTTCATTTCCGCTGCGAACGCGCGCTCCAGATTACGCACACTCGTGCCGATCATCTTCGAGATCACGGCAATATTGAGCGGTGCTTCGAGGTTTTCTTCCATCAGCAAGACAGCGTGCCGCACGGTGGCGTCTTCGACCGACAGATAACCCAGCGCGGCACGCCGCTCGATAAACGAAGAGCCGCCCTGACGGCTCACGGTCATCTGATGGATCACTTTCGAGGCACGGTCCGGGCCGCAATGCAGGCTGATGAGGCGGGCGGCCATTTCCACCACTGAAATGCCGCCCGCGCACGTGATGCGCGCGCCGTCGATCAGATAGTCGGCGTGCGTCACCAGTCGCAGCTCGGGAAACATGCGGCGGTAGTCGTCGACGTGGAAGCTGTGGACGCAGGCCACGTGATCGTCCATCAGGCCGGCGCGCGCGAGCACGAAGCTGCCGGTGCACATGCCGATGAGTGGAATGCCCGCGTGCGCCGCCTGCTTCAGATAGTCCCAGTAGTGCGGATCGACGAGATCGAGATGCGGCAGCAGGCCGCCGATCACGACCAGATAGTCGAATTGCGCGGCATCGGGAAAGACCGACTGCGCCTGCACCTGAATGCCGCAACTCGCTTCGATCGATTCGCCCTGAGCGCCGACGATCGTCCACAGACAGCGCAACTGACGGCTCTGGTCGCCACGGTCCGCCGCGTGACGCAAGGCGTCGCAGAGTCCGCCCAGCGAGAGCATCGGAAAGCGCGGCCACAACAGAATGCCGATGCTGAGTTCGGCGCCGGAGCGGCTCGAACGCGTTGGCAGCGTGCGCGGCATCGCGTCGAGTTGCCCGACCAGCGCGTGATCGGCGTCGGCGGTGGCTGGCTGAAGCTCGACGCGAGTCGAGTCGGTGGTCGGCATACGGGAATCCGCGGGACAGGTCGTTCCGATTATAGGCCGCCGCAATTCGGCCGGCGCGTGATTCGGGGCTGCCGCAATTCTTCTACTTTTGGGCAGATCGGTGCAATTCCCGGCCTTTCTGGCTGATTAAATTCAAACCGTGATGAGCCGCGGCATACCGGCCGGCCAGAACCATCGATAACCATTCTTCGGGTGAAACATGAACACGAACACAGCCTTCAAACGCAGGACGGCAAGCGTTGCCGTGGCGGCAGTATGTATGGTCCTCGGCGCGGGAGGCGCGTATGCCGACGAGATGGTGAAGATTGGCGAGGCGGCGCCGGTGACGGGTCCGGCCTCCTATCTCGGCAAGGACACCGAAAACGGCGCGCGTCTTGCCATCGAGGAAATCAACCAGACGGGGCTGGTGATCGGCGGCAAGAAGGTGACGCTGGTGTTCGACGCGCAGGACGACGCGGGCGATCCGCGGCAGGCGACCCAGGTGGCGCAAAAGCTGGTGGACGACAAGGTCGTGGCGGTGGTCGGGCACATGCAGTCCGGCTCGACCATTCCGGCCTCGAAAATCTATAACGACGCCGGCATCACGCAGGTGTCGCCGTCCGCGACGAATCCGGCTTATACGGCGCAGGGCTTCAAGACCGCGTATCGCGTCGTGGCCACCGACGCGCAGCAAGGTCCGACGCTCGCCGACTACGCCGCGAAAACGCTGAAAGTGAAGACCGTCGCGATTGTCGACGACTCGACCGCGTACGGGCAGGGTCTGGCTGTCGAGTTCGAGAAGCAGGCCAAGGCCAATGGCATCCAGGTGCTCTCGCATGACGCGAGCACCGATAAAGCCGTCGATTTCCGCGCGATTCTCACCAAGATCAAAGGTGAGAAGCCGGACGCGATCATGTATGGCGGACTCGATGGGACGGGCGGTCCGTTTGCGAAGCAGGCGAAGCAGCTCGGCATTGCGGTCAAGGTACTGGCTGGCGACGGCTTGTGCGCCGACGATCTCGCGAAACTCGCCGGCGACGCCGCCGACAACGTCATCTGCTCGATCGCCGGTGCGCCGCTGCTGAAGATGAGTGACGGCCCCGCATTCGTGGAGCGCTACAAGAAGCGCTTCGGCTACGCGCCCGTGTTGAATTCACCGTTTGCCTACGACGCCGTGGGCGTGGTGGTGGCCGCGATGAAACGCGCGCAATCCACCGACCCCGCGAAAATTCTCGCTGCGATGCCCGCAACCGATTATCACGGCGTACTCGGCGAAACGCAGTTCGATTCGAGGGGCGATTTGCAGCACGGCGTGATTTCGCTCTACAAGTACGTCGGCGGCAAGCAGGCTTTGCTGGGCGTGGTTGAAAAATAGTGGCAGGCTATTTCTGGGTCTCGTGCTGCTGGAAAAAGTCCACCAGACTGTGCGGCGCGTCGGGACCCAGGCACACGGCGAGAATGCCTTCCGCCTGCGCGGCTTCGGCCGCGCTGCGCGGAAACAGTTCGTTTTCGTAGGCGGCGAGCGCGCGCTCCACGTCGTCCGGATAGGCGACGATGAAGCGCGCGAGTTCGGCGCCGTCGAACATCGCGAGATTGGCGCCTTCACCGGACGGAATCATCAGGTGTGCCGCGTCGCCGAGCAAGGTCACGCCGGGTACGCGCGTCCACGTGTGCTCGACCGGCAGCGCGTGAATCGGGCGCGCCACGGGATCCGTTTCGCCATCGGTGATGAGCGCCGTCAGCGCCGTGGCCCAACCGTCGAACTCGGCGGCGATGCGGGCCTTCGCCGCGGCCGGATCGGCGAAGTCGATACCGTCGATCCAGTCTTTGGGTGTGTGCAATTCGACGTACGTATGCAGCGCGCCGTCGGGTTCGCGATGCGCAAGAATGCCCTTGCCCGGCGCAAGCGCGAACAACGCGCCGCCACCCACCGCCGCGGCGCTGGCCGGGTGACGCGTGTCGGCATCGAGCAGATAGGTTTCGATGAACGACGTGCCCACGTACTCGGGCTGCGCCGAAGAAAGCAGCGGACGCACTCGGGACCACGCGCCGTCTGCGCCCACCAGAAGCCCGGTGCTTGCTGTGAAGCCATTCGCAAACGTGAGGACGTGCCGGCCGTTGTCGAGCGTGGACAGTGCCGTGAGTTTGTGGCCCCAGCGAACGGTGCCGGCCGGCAGCGACTCGAGCAGAATTCGACGCAACTCGCCGCGCGGGACTTCGGGGCGCCCGCCCGTGCCGTCGTCCGCATCTTCGTAGAGCAGGTTGCCGTGCCGATCGAGAACCCGCGAGGCCTGGCCGCCCGGATGAATGATCTCGCGAAAGCGCTCGAACAGTTCCGCCGCCTTGAGCGCGAGTTGCCCATTGTTTTCGTGGATGTCGAGCATGCCGCCTTGCGCGCGTGCGTCGGCCGAGGCTTCCGCTTCGTAGATGGTGGCGGCGATGCCGTGGACGTGCAGCACGCGCGCCAGCATCAGCCCGCCGAGCCCCGCACCGATGATGGCAATCGAAACCGGCATTCTGCTCTCCGCAAATGGTTGAAGCTCGCTCCCAGTCAAATTGGGGCGAATGCTTTGGAACGTCATTCCATGGTAATCTTGGAACAACATTCCACGAGTGTCAACAGCAAGCATGGCGAAGAAAGCGCGAAGCATTCAGCGGCGTGAAGCGTCGCTCTCGCGGGAGAGCATCGTCGAGGCGACGATCGAGATACTGGACAGCAGCGGCGAGCGCGGTCTGACGTTTCGCGCGTTGTCCGAGCGGCTGGTCACCGGACCCGGTGCGATATACGGGCATATCGAGCACAAAGGCGATCTGCTCACTGCCGCCTGCGACGCGATCATTGCGCGCACCACGAACGCGCTGCCAGGCGGCGCAACGCCGGACGAAGCGATCCGCGCGCTGGCGCTCGGCATGTTCGACGCGATCGACGCGCATCCTTGGCTGGGTTCGGCGCTCATCCGCGCGCCGGGGCAGTTGCCGATGGTGCGTATTTTCGAGCGCATCGGTCAGCCGGTTCGCGCGCTCGGCGTCGCGCCGAACGCGCAATGGGCCGTGGTGTCCGCGTTGCTGAGTTACATCATCGGTGTGAGCGTGCAGAACGCGGCGAACGCGCATCTCGCTCAGGAAATGGGTGCAGAGCGTGACAGTCTGTTGGCCGACGTGTCGGCCATGTGGTCCACGCTCGATGCGCACGCGTACCCCTTCACTCGCAGCGTCGCCGCGCAGTTGCCCGTGCACGACGATCGCGCCGACTTCCTCGCCGGCATCGATCTGATTCTGCGCGGCATCGGAACCATGCCACGCGCGCCCGCCCGGATCAGTCCGCCGAAGAAGCGGCGAACCGTCGCGGCGCGCTGAACGAGAGGGACAGGCGTTCAGCCGAGCGCCACCACGGCGATTTCCACCAGCAACTCGGGCGCGGCCAGTTTTGCCTCTACCGTTGCGCGCGTCGGTGCGCAGCCTTGCGGCACCCACGCGTCCCACACTTCGTTCATGCCGGCGAAATCGCGGCCGATATCCGACAGCCAGACTTGCGCGGACACGAGGCGGGTCCGGTCGATGCCGGCCTTCTCCAGGAAGCCGTCGATTTTTTCGAGCACTTTCGCCGTTTGCAGTTTGATGTCGGGCGTGTGATCGGCCGAAGTCTGGCCGCCGATGAACACGAGCCCGGCCGCCTTGACGACGCGGCTCATGCGCTGATTGGTGTCGATCCGAACGATATCGGTCATGAATATTTCTCCTGTTGAGGTCGAGCGAAACCGTCGCGTGCGCTGATTCGACGCGCGCGACGCATGAAAATGAAACGCGCCGGATGTGTCCGATGCGCGCGATGCATTCAATGTGCGACGAGTCGTGAGGCCGCTGACGCTGAAGAAGTGGCCTGCGCGAAGCGATCGATCGCGAAGGCGTCGAGCGGAATCGACGGCGTGCCGTCGAGTATCAACTCGGATACCAGCTTGCCGCAGCCCGGCCCGAGCTGGAAACCACTGCCGCAATAGCCAAACGAGTAATACAGGTTCGCCGCCTGGCGGCTCGCGGAAATCACCGGCAGTTCGTCTTCGGTGAAGGCTTCGACGCCGGCCCACGCGCGATTCACGCCGAGATGGCGCAGATGCGGGAACAGATCGGTGACGGTCTGCGCGCTGCGCACGAGTCGCACGAAATCGACTTCGCCATGACGGTTGGCGAGATCGGCAATGCCGATCAGTTTGCCGCCGATCACCACCGTGCCGTTGTCGAACTGCTTGAACGACAAAGGGCGGCCCGTTGCGCCGAGCGTCGCGCGACAGAAGGGCGCAACACGATGCGTGACCATCAGCATCAAACCTTCGGGATGCACGGGCACGGGTTCGCCGACCTGCTTCGCCAGTTCGCCGGACCACGCGCCCGCCGTGACCAGCAGTTTTTCCGCGCTGAAGGTGCCGTGCGGCGTGATGGCGAACCATCGCGTGCCGCGCTGTTCGATGCGGCGCACCGGCGTGCCTTCCAGAAACCGGCAGCCGTGTTTTTGCGCGGCGAGACGGAATGCGGTGGTCGTACGGTAGGGCAGTGCGAAGCCGTCGCGTTCGACCCAGATGCCACCCGTGACGTGCCGCGCCAGCGCCGGTTCGAGTTCCAGCACCGACTCGCGGTCGATCACTTTCTCGTGCGTGAAGCCGTGCGATTCGAGCAGCGCCACGCGTTCGCGGCACGCTTCGAGTTCCGCATCGGTCTCGGCGATTTTCAACTGGCCGGACGGCACGAAGCCGCCGTCCTCGCCGAGCAGATCGCTCATGCGATGCCAGATCTCGCGCGACATCAGCGCCAGCGGAATCTCGGGCAACGGACGGCCCAACGTGCGCACGCCGCCCGCATTCACGCCGGACGAATGACGCGCTACATAGTCTGCTTCGAGCACGATGACGCTGGCGCCACGCCGCGCCATGTGGAACGCGCTGCTCGTGCCGTGCAGCCCGCCGCCGATCACCAGGACGTCGGCTTCCTGCAGGACGGTCGTGTCATTCACCGGCGAGTTCTCCGAGCGTGAGCGGCTTGATCGGCGGACGGATGCGGTAGTAGCCGACATCGGCCGGCGACACGCGGCGCGCGTCGGCGATCACTTCCGTCACCGTCAGACCGCACATGCGGCCCTGACACGGCCCCATGCCGCAGCGTCCGAACGATTTCGCCTGATTCGGCCCGACACAACCCAGTTCGACGAACTTGCGCAACTCGCCCGCGGTGACTTCTTCGCAACGGCACACGATGGTCTCGTCGCGCGGAATGCGGTTGACGTCGCGCGGCCGGTACAGGCTGTCCAGAAACGGCCGGATACGCATGACATCGGCGAGCGCGCGGCGCTGCGGCACCGCTTCCGTATCGCGCTGCGCGGTGGTGATCGCGCCGAGTTGCGCGGCGGCCGCGAGACCGGCGAGCGTCCCCTGCACGGCTGCGGCCTGCGCGCCGCCGATGCCCGCGCCGTCACCGGCGACGAAGATGCCCGGCACGTCGAGTTCGCCCCATGCATCCACTTGCGGCGTGAAGCAGAGTTGACCGTTGTCCCAGCGATGCGTGGCGCGCAAGGCCTGCGTGAATTGCGTGTTCGGCACGACGCCTTGATGCAGCAGGATCACGTCGGCTTCGATACGATGCGCCGTGCCTTGCGTCGAAAAATGCAGGGCGGCGGCGCGTTCCACGTGATCGGTGCCGATGCGTGCTTCCACACGCAGATCGTCGGCAGCTTCGAAGATCGGCACGCCGGCGTCGCGCAAGGTGCGGATCAGTTGCAGGCCCTTGCTCAGGAACGGCCAGGCACGCAGCGCCGACAACACGTGGCGTTTGGCGCGCCAGCGGTCCTCGTGACGCGTGGTGTCGACCAGCGCGCGAATCGGTACGCCGGCTCGCACGTATTGCCAGCCGAGCAGATACAGCAGCGGACCGCAGCCTGCCAGCACCGGCGGTGCGGCCGGCACTTCGCCCGCGCTCTTGAGCAGGATCTGCGCGGCGCCGGCGGTCAGCACGCCGGGCAGTGTCCAGCCGGGAATCGGAAACGGCCGCTCCAGTGCGCCGCTCGCGAGGATCACGCGCTGGGCGTCGAAGCTGCCGATCTTGCCGTCTTTCAGGTAGTTCACGCTGCGCTCGCGCGTGACCTGCCAGACGCTCGCCTGAGTCACGTGACGGGCGCCGGAAGCGGCGAAGGCTTCGGCGATCGCCGCGCCCGCCGCGTAGTCGGGGCCGAGGATCTCCTTGCGGCGTGCGTCGGCGCGGCCGATGCCGCGATAGATCTGACCGCCCACGGCGTCCTGTTCGTCGATCAGAACGGTTTTCAGGCCTGCGCGCGCGGTGCGCGTGGCCGCGCTCATGCCGGCGGGGCCGGCGCCCACCACCACCACGTCGACGGCTTCGGAAACGAAATCAGCGGCCATGTGCGTTCTCCAGCGGTGAATCGGTCGTGGTGCTCGCGTCGAACGGCGGCAGATCGCGCGCGCCTTCCTGCGAGCGGATGCGCATGCCGGCCTTCACTTCGACCATGCAACTCTGGCGGCTCGGCACGCCGTCTATTTCGACGAGGCATTCGAAGCACGCGCCCATCATGCAGTAGGGCGCACGCGGCGCACCGGAGACCGGCGTCGCGCGAAAACGCGACACGCCGGAGGCGAGCAGCGCGGCCGCCACGGAGCGGCCGCCGGGCACGGAGAGCGGCTGATCGTTGAACCAGATGTCGACGTTCGCGGCGGCTGTGCCTGGCGCGCCCGCCAGCGGCTTGAACAGGGAATGGATCGGTTGGGATGTCATGTCGAGTGTCGGTGAGCTTGAATCAATGAGCCGGAATCAACGAGCGGGACGCAATGAGCGGGATGCGATGGGCCTGATTAGGGGCGAGTGCTTCAATGTGCCTGGACCAGTTCCTTCGCGTGTTCGAAGCGGCGCGCGGAGAACGTCGGCAGTTCCTCGGGCATCGGCGCGCCCATGATCCACGGAGCGATGCGCAAGGCGTGCGCGGCGGCGAGCGTCACGCCGCTATGACACGTCACCACGAACGCGCCGGGATGGGCCGCGGACTGGTCGTAGATCGGAAAACCGTCGGGACTGTAGACGCGCAACGCGGCCCACATCCGCACGAGCCGCACGTGCTGCAGCAGCGGAAACGCGCGCACGCCGCGCCGGGCGATGTCCGACAGCACGTGCGTGGTGGTAAAGTCGTTGAAGCCGACTTCTTCCATCGAATCGCCGAACTGCACGCTGCCTTCGTCGGTCTGCCGCACGTTGAGCGTGGGGTAGTCCAGAAACGGGGCGACGCGTTCGCTCACCAGCACCTGTCCGCGATTGGGCGCGACCGGCGCGTTCAGTCCGACGAACGGCGCCAGCGTGCGATTGCCGAGCCCCGCGGCGAGCACGACGCGCGCAGCGCGATACGTGCCGCGTTTGCCGTGCACGACGAAACCGTCGCGTTGCGGCTCGATGCGTTCCGCGCGTTCGCCCGACACGAGTTGCACGCCGCGCGCCTGCATGGCGGTGTGCAGGCCGCGCAGCAGCTTGAGCGGATTCACGTGGCCGTCCATCGGCGTATAGCTCGCGCCGATCACGTCCGGGCCGATCTGCGGAATGCGCGCGCGAACGTCGGCGGCGTCGAGCATCTGGAACGGGTAGTCGCCGAGTTCGGCCTGCAACGTGGCAAGGCGCTTCTGGCGTTCGGCGAGCTCGTTTTCGTTGAAGCAGAACTGGAAGCCGCCGGGCTGACGCAGCGCGACATCCACGCCGCTTTCCGCGAGCAGCGATTCGGCGAGCGCCGGCCAGCGCGTGGCCGAACTGCGCGACCAGCTCGCATACGGCGACAAACCGTAGCCTTTGCCCTGAATCCACACGAGGCCGAAGTTGCCGCGCGAGGCACGAAAACCGCCGTCGTCTTCGTCGAGCACGCTCACGCGCGCGCCTTCGCGGGCCAGTCCGTAGGCCACGGCCGAGCCGACGAGGCCGCCGCCGAGCACCAGCACGTCGGGACTGGCGCTGTTCATCGAGATCATCGGGTTTCTCCGATCAGAATGCGATCGAGTCCCACCATGCGATCGAGCAGGATCATCAGGAGGACAGTGCCGACGATCAACACCGCGGACACCGAAGCGACCAGCGGATCGATCGTCTGCGCGATCTGGTTGTACATGGCGACGGGCAGCGTGGTGGTGCCCGGCGTCGCGACGAAAATCGTCATGGTCAGTTCGTCGAAGCTCTGGATGAACGAGAGCACCCAGCCGCCCGCCACGCCGGTGCGGATCATCGGCAGCACGACGCGGCGAAACGCGGTGAAGCGGCTCGCGCCACACGACAGCGCGGCGCGTTCGGCGTCGCGATCCAGCCCGACCGCGGAGGACAGCGCGAGCCGCAACGCGTACGGCAGCACCACGATGACGTGCGCGCACACCAGCGACCAGAACGAGCCCGACAGATGCAGCAGCGACAGAAAGCGCAGGAACGCGATGCCGAGCACGACGGCGGGAATCATCATCGGCGAGAGAAAGAAGCTGGTCAGCGCGGCGCGGCCCGGAAAGCGGTAGCGCGCAATCGCCAGCGCGGCGGGCACGGCCAGAATCACGCCGATGGTGGCGGCCGCGAAGGCGAGCCGCACCGAGAGCCAGAATGCCGCGACGATGTCGTCGTTCTCGAGAATCGCGCGAAACCAGCGCAGCGACGCGCCGTCGAAGGGCATCGAGATATAGCCTTTGTCGGTGAAGGCGACGAGCATCACCACCGCGAGCGGCGCGATGATGAAGGTCAGGAAGAACGCGTTGTAGACGAGCCCGAGTATGCCGTTCTGTTTCATGTTCGCTCTCCTTCGCTCAGTCGAAGATGTGCTGGAAGCGGCGTTCCGCGAGACGGCTGCAACCCATCACGATCGCCACGTTGGCGATCAGCAGCAGCACGGCAATGCTCGCGCCGAGCGGCCAGTTCAGGGTGCCGAGGAATTCGTCGTAGGCGGCGGTGGCCACCACTTTCAGACGCCGTCCGCCGATCAGCGCGGGTGTGGCGAAGGCGGATGCCGACAGCGCGAACACGATGATCGAGCCCGACAGCACGCCCGGCATGATCTGCGGCAGCACCACGCGGCGAAACACCGCGAACGGCGATCCGCCGAGCGAGCGGCCCGCCCATTCCACCTGCGGGTCGAGCTTCTGCATGGTCGCCCAGACCGACATCACCATGAAGGGCACGAGAACGTGTGTGAGCGCGATGATCATGCCGGTCATGGTGAAGACGAGGCGGATCGGTTCGCTGGTGATGTGCAGCGTTTGCAGCAGCGTATTCAGCACGCCGTTGTTGCCGAGCAGGATCTGCCAGCCGAGTGTGCGCACCACCACGGAGATCAGCAGCGGACCCAGCACCACCAGCAGACACAAGGATTGCCACGGACGCTTCATGCGCGCGAGCACGATGGTTTCCGGCACGCCCAGCACGATCGACAGCAAGGTGACGGCGAACGCGAGACCCGCGGTGCGCAGGAAGATCGTGCCGTAGTAAGGATCGCTCACCACTTCCCAGTAATTGCTGAGCGTGTAGGCCGAGGTGACGCCGGCGACGTCGCTGAATACGCGAAACGACAGCATCAGCGTGAGCACCAGCGGCACCAGCAGCAGACCGACGAACAGCAGCAGCGCGGGCCCCGACAGCAGCCAGGGCGCGGCGCCGGGACGGGCGTCGTCAAGCGTGGCCATGAGCGCTCTCCCGGTCGTCCTGTGTGAGTACGCGCAGGTCGTCGTCGGTCCAGGCGAGTCCGACTTCGTGCCCTTCCTCGGGCGGCGGGGCGCCGTGGTTCGGCTGCGCCACGCGTAGCTTGCCGAGTTCGGTTTCCACTTCCAGCAGCCACTGGTTGCCGACGAACACGCGCGTGGCGATCCGGCCGCGCACGCGCGCATTGCCGTTGGCCAGATGCACTTTCTCCGGACGGATATACACGTTCACCGCGCCGTTCACGTGACGTCCTTCGTGCGGCACGTGCAACGTGGTGCCCGCCACCGCGACTTCCGCGCAGCGCGGATTGTGGCGCAGCACTTCGCCCGCAAAAGCATTGGTGCGGCCGAGGAACGACGAGGCGAACTGCGTGGTGGGACGCTCGTACGCGTCGTACGGCGTGCTGAGTTGCGCGATCGCGCCTCGATGCATCACGGCGATGCGATCGCTCATGGTCATCGCTTCGACCTGATCGTGCGTGACCAGAATCGTAGTGATGCCGAGCCGCTTCTGGATTGCGCGCAGTTCGATGTGCATTTCCTCGCGCAGCTTCGCGTCGAGGTTCGACATCGGTTCGTCGAGCAGCAGCAGTTCGGGCTGCATCGCGATGGCGCGCGCAATTGCCACACGCTGCCGCTGACCGCCCGACAACTCTTTCGGATAACGATGACCGAGGCCGTTAAGGCGCACCAGCGCAAGCGCTTCGGTCACGCGTTCGTCGCGCTCCTTGCGTTTCACCTTGCGCATCTCGAGGCCGAAGCCGACGTTGCCCGCCACCGTCATGTGCGGAAACAGCGCATAGCTTTGGAACACCACGCCGATGCCGCGTTTCTCCGGGCGTTCCTGCGTGATGTCGCGGCCGTCGAGCAGGATGCGTCCGGTGCTCGGCGTAATGAAGCCCGCCACCATTTGCAGCGTGGTCGTCTTGCCGCAGCCGGACGGCCCGAGCAGCGACAGTAGTTCACCGCGCTCGACGGACAGATCGAGTTGCTCGATCGCGGTGAAGTCGCCGTAGCGCTTCGAAATGCCTTGCAGAGTCAGAAAGGCCATGCGCCTCGCTCCTTCGTCAGATCGCGCGCCGCGCGAAGAACTTGCCAGTGACCGCTATCGGCCGCTATCAACGCTCGACCGAACGGTTCCAGCGTTCCGTCCATTCGGTGCGATGCTGGTTGATCGTGGCCCAGTCCATCGCGGTCAGCTTCGAAATCTGGTCGGGGCCGTACGGCACGCGGGCGGCGATCTCGGGCGTGAGCTTGACGGTGCGGTTGACCGGTCCGAGGCCGATGCCTTGCGCCTGCAACGCCTGCACTTCCGGGCTCAGCAGGTACTGCACGAATTGCTGCGACAGTTGCGGCTGCGCGTTCTCCGCGACGGCGCATGCCGCGACCTGCAAGGCAACCGCGCCTTCCTTCGGGTAGATGAACTTCAGCGGAAAGCCGGTGTTCTGCAGCGCGACCGCACGGCCGCTGCCGTACGGTGCGAGGATCACGTCGCCGGCCTGCATCTGGCCGTCCATTTCGCCGGGCGTCGGGGCCCACGAAAGCACGTTCGGCGCGACGTCTTTCGTCATCGCGGCAAAACCGGGGTCGATATTCTTTTCGCCGCCGCCGGACAGGCGCGCCAGCATCACGAGCGTGTGCAGACCGTAGGTGTTGGTGATCGGCGGCACGCCGAGCTTGCCCTTGATGCGGCTATCGGTGAGCGCCTTCCAGGAATCGGGCGGCGGCAGCCCGGCTTTTTTGAAGGCTTCCTCGTTGTAGCCGATGCCGGTCGCCACCATGCCGACGCCGACCGAGGTCGGACCGAGCTTCGCGAGCGGATACAGGTCTTTCATCACCGGCGCGTCGTCGAGCTTCGCGCACAGGTTCAGTTGCATGGCCTGGTACATCGGGCCGTCGTCCATCACCGCCACGTTGATCTGCTGATGGCCTTTCTGCGCCTGCAATTTGGCGAGCGTGTCGCTCGAATTGCCCGCCACGTAGACGATCTTCACGTTGTGCGCTTTTTCGAACGGCGGAATGATTTTTTGCCGGTAGAGCTGCTCGTTCGAGCCGCCGACATTGGCCACGTAGAGCGTGGTGTCGGCATGCGCCAGGCTCGACGCGAAGACGGCGGCGAAACAAGCCGCGAAGGAAGCGGCCGCGATGGCGGCGCGCGACGGGGCGGACAGACGGCGATGCAACGCTCTTTTCATGACGACGTTCTCCAGTTCCGGTAAAGGGGGAGGCGGGCTTCACTGCCCGTCGATAGAATGCAGTGTCGCGCCGGTCTATCATGTCGTCCAATACGAATAAAATACTTATCTATGCATGGATGATATGGGTTGGCCGCCGTCGTCTAAGGGAGAACACGGATGAATCTCAAGCACATCGAGGCATTTCGCGCGGTGATGGTGTCGGGGTCGATGACCGCCGCGGCCAAGGCGCTGTTCACGTCGCAGCCCAACGTGAGCCGCCTGATCGCCCAGCTGGAGCGCGATACGGGGCTGCAACTCTTTCAGCGCAGCGGCGTGCGGCTGATCCCCACCAGCGAGGGCGAGGCTTTTTTTCGCGAAGTCGAACGCGCGTTTGTCGGCCTGCAGGGACTGGCCAATGCGGCGGCGCAAATCCGCAATCTCGGCAGCGGACGTCTGCGCATCGCGGCCATGCCGTCGGCGGGCATGACGCTGGTGCCGCACGCCATCAAACGTTTCGTCGAGCTATTTCCGGAAGTGACGGTGTCGCTGCACGTGAATACGTCGGGCACGGTCAATCACTGGACGGCGTCGCAGTTTTGCGATCTGGGCGTGGCGGTCTACGTGAGCGAAGCGTCGGACTGCGAAGTCGAGCAACTGTCGAAGGTCGCGGCGGTTTGCGTCATGCCGGCGAGCCACCGGCTGGCGGCCAAACGCAGTATCAAGCCGGAAGATCTGGAGGGCGAATCATTTATTTCGCTGTGTCACGGCGACGGCACGCGTGCGCTGATGGACGAGGTGTTCGAGCGGGCGGGCGTGCAACGCGTGCTGGCCATCGAGGCGCAATACACGGCCATGTGCTGCGAGATGGTGCGGCACGGCATGGGCGTGACGCTCGCGCATCCCATCGTCGCGCGTGATTTTGCGGGACCGGACATCGCGATCCGGCCGTTTCAGCCGGTCACGCTGTTTCCCACTTATCTGCTGTTTCCGCCGCATCGTCCACGCGAGCGGCTGGCCACCGCATTCGTCGAAGTATTGCGGGGTCTGCACGAAGAATTGCTGGCGGAAGTCGTGGCGCCGGGGCGGCGCGCGGCAGGCGGCGCGCGCAAACGTGCGCGCGCCGTGGCGTGATGCGGCTTACGGCTTGTAGCCGTCGCTCAAGGTGCCCATGAACGCGATGATGTCCTGAATCTCGTCGTCGGTCATGGCCGGCTTGTCGCCGAGCTTGCGATCGAACGGCGCGTCGGCGACGTCCACGTTGGCGTGATACTGAGGCGGCAGATCGTCGTACTTGGCCGGCTTGCCGGATGCGTCGCGCGGATAGATCTTGTCCGGGTTCGTATTGCGCAGGTTGTAGAAGTCCATCACGTGTTTCAGGTCGTGATACACGCCGTTGTGGAAGAACACATGGCGCGTTGCCACGTTACGCAGGGTCGGCGTGAGGAACATGCCGCAGTACTGCGTGAGCGTCGCCGCGTCGCTGCGGAACGGGCCGCACACGCCCATGTCGTAGAACTTCGGATCCTTGTTGATGGCCAGATCGCGGTTGCGCGGCACGCCGAGCGCTTCGTATTGCGTGTCGGTGAAGAGCGGCGGCAGGTGATCGGAAGTCGGCTTGCTCAGGTGACAGCCGGCGCAGTTCGCCTTGTCCGGATCGTTGAACAGACGCAGGCCGTGCAATTCGGCTTGCGTCAGACGCGCCTTGCCTTGCAGCCAGTAGTCGTACTTGCTGGTGAACTGGTGGAACGACGCGTCTTCGAACTGGAAGCGGCCCACGGCGAACATGGCTTCGTCCACCAGCAGGTCGGGCTGATTCACGATGCGCGCGCCGAACAGTTGTTTGAACTGGTCGAGGTACTTCGCCTTCATCAACTTCTGAACGACTTCGCCCGTATCCTTGTTGGCCATTTCGACCGGATTGAGCAGCGGCCCGATGGCCTGATCCTGCAGCGTGCTCGCGCGGCCGTCCCAGAACAGGCCGCCTTGCGGCACCATCGCGGGTGCGGCGGGCGCCACGCCGGCGGTTTTCACCGCGCGCTGCGTGCTGCTCGCGGTGGTGGCGAGTTGATCGAGCGTCACCGGTGCGGCGTCCATGTCGTTCTGATCGGGGCCGATCGAGAACGGCGCCTGGCGATACAGATACGCGAGCGACGGCGGCGGACGATAACCGGCGTCCGTCATATGCGGGCCGCCGAGTTGCACCGAGAGATCGTTCGGCGGACCGAACGCGTGATCGGGACTATGGCACGACGCGCACGACTGCTTGCCCGACGCCGACAGCGACGGGTCGTTGAAAATCTGCTTGCCGAGCAGCGCCATCGCGCTCAGCGGCTGGGTGGGCGGCAGGTGCAGCGCGACCGGCTGCGGATTCGCGCCAGTGATGTCTTCGACCACGGTGCCGATGGCGAGAGGCATCCTCTCCGGATAGATTGCCGCGTAGGCAGCAAAGGCGGCGCAGCCGGCGGCGATCACGGCGGCAGTCCAGCCGAGCACGCGCCGCAGTTGGCGTTTGGCGCTGCCGGGGCGCGGAGCGTCGCCAGCGGGCAGCGACGGCGGCAATGCAGAGTTCGGAGAGCTCATGGCGATAGTGAAAAAGGTCGAACCGGAAAAGACGTCGAGCCAGCGCGTTGCCGCGCCGGCTCGACCCACTACGAGTTGTGTTGCGTCCCGCTGCCGGCGGCCTTGGCCGCTACGGCGTAAAACGGGAAACGGGACGCGTATTGCACTCAGCTATCGAACCGCCGGTCAGTTGGTCGCCGGTGCGGCGGCGAGCTTCGTGCCGACCACCGGATCGAGGAACACCGTCGGGTTGTTGCCCGCGCCGGCCAGGTTCAGCATGCCGATGATGTTGCCGGCGGTTGCGTCGAAGGAACCCTGACCGAGGCGCTTGCCGCCGAGCCAGTTGTCTTCGATGAACTTGACGACCGAGGCTTGCGTGATCGGCGTGTGGTCGACGTAGTTCACCTTCGCCCACGGCGAGATCACGAGGAACGGCGTACGCGTACCCGGACCGCAGCGGCCGTTGACTGCACCACCGTTGATACCCAGCGGTTGCGTCGCGCCCGCGGCCGTGCACTGACCTTGAGCCGTCAGCTGGTCGGCGCCCGTGAAGACGGCCGTACCCACCTTGGTAACCAGCGACGTGTCGAACGACGAGCTCTTGATGGTCGGCTTGACGTGGTCGTACCAGCCGTCCGAGTCGTCGTAGGCGACGATGATCAGCGTGTTCTTCCAGTCAGGCTGTTGCTGCAGGAAGTTCGTGACCTTCACGACGAAAGCCTGTTCGTCGAGCGGGTCCGAGTTGCCCGGGTGGCCGTCGCTGATAGCCGGTGCCTTCAGGAAGCTGACCGACGGGTAGTTACCCGCTTGCACAGCTGCGAAGAAGTCGTCGGTGTCGTACTGGTGGTGAACCGGCGTGGCGGTGTTGTCGAGCGTCGGATCGGTGAACCCGATCATCGCGGTCGAGCTCGGACGCTGGTGCGTCGGGTTAGCCGTCGATGCGTAGTACTGGAACCACGCATGGTGCTGGATGTAGTCGCTCGGTGCCGTACCCAGCACGTCCGACCACGTCGAGCGCGAGCAACCCGTCGTGCCGTTCGCGTTGACGGTCTGCAGGTTGAAGCCGCCCATGAAGCCGCCCCACGTGACGTTCGCGCTGTTCAACAGATCGCCGATGTTCTTGCCGTTCATCATGCCGGTCGGGCCGGTGTTCGAGCCGCTGTTTTCCGCAGCGATCGAGCAGACGTCCGTGGTCGGGTCGAGGTCGCCGATCATGGTGAAGCTGCCCTGACCGTCGGGAATCGCGTTGCCGCTCGTCGCCGTGCCGCTCTTGACGTTAGGCGTGACCGTCACGCCCTGGTTCTGACCGGAGACCACTTCGATCGCGCCCGGCGTCGACGGGCCGAACGTGTCGGTCCATGCGTTGTCGTTCATCGCGAAGTTCTGCGCGAGGTTCCAGTAAGCGGTGACCGTGTTGCCGTCGAAGTAGCCGAGCACCTGAGCCGACGAACCGAACTGACCCGTGCTGCCCGAGATGATGCCGCTAGCCGAGGTGAAGAGCGGGAACGCGTCCATCTTCAGGTTGTCGTCGGCGAGCTGTTCCGGCGCGTAGCTGTGGTTCTGGCTCTTCGTGTTCGCTTGCGAGCGGTCGAGACGGAACGGTTGCGCGGTGGTGGTCGTGAGTGCGCCGCCGAGCGTCGGCGGTGCCGTCGTCTGACCGTTGACCGTCGCTGCGACGATATTCGGCGAACCTGCCTGCGCGTTCGGATTGGCTGCGCCCGTCAGGCCAGCCGCTGCGAGCGTCTGGATGTCGGTTTGCGTACCGGCGGCGGCCGTGAATTTCGGTTCGCCAGCCATGTTCGCTGCAGTCGGGTACGTCGCGAAGTAGTGGTCGAACGACACGTTCTCACCGAAGATCACGACCACGTGCTTGATCGGCGTGCTGGTGACCAAAGAGTCCTGAGCGGACACCGTCGGTGTGGTCGTGGCCGACGGGGAATTGTTGTGGCTGCTGCCGCATGCGGCGATCGTCAGCAGCGACGCCACGGCAATCGCGGTGGGGAGTATCGCTTTGTGAAACATTCTGGGGCTCCAGATTCGCTGTTCAGCGCTCCAAGACCATTACGCGTGGAGTTGCTGGGTTTTTGTAGGTGGTATTGCAAGCTCACTTCAAGATGGGGCCTGAAGCACGGGCATTGGAACATCGCCAGATTGCGATATGGAGTAAGTTTCCTTTCGTGGTTATTACCTTCATATTGATTACCGTTGCTTTCATTTTCGCGCGGGCTCGCGTGGCCATGCCGTGCAAACAGGCAAAAACCGTGTCGAAACAACGCGGCAGACAGAGGGTCGAGGAAAGGCACGCAAACAGCACGTAAGGAGTTTGACCATTACAGTTGCGTAATCTGACGACGACATGACAGCGGCTTCGTGCCGTTGCACCTTTGAGCGCTACCGATGAACCACATCGTATTTTTCCAGGACCTGCTGCTCGTGCTGCTCGGCGCGTGTGTGCTGTCGCTGATTGCCAGCCGATTCAATCTGCCGTCGGCGGCGGTCCTGCTGGTCGGCGGCGCGGCGATCGGTTTCGCGACGGACTCACCCGTCGTCGCGCTCGATCCCGACGTCATCATGGTCGTGCTGATTCCGCCGCTGCTGATGTCGAGTGCGTTCTATACCGGCTGGCGGGAATTTCGCCGTGAGACCGCGCCGATTGCGTCGCTGGCATTGGGCTCGGTGATCTGCACGACGGCGTGCGTCGCGTTCGCCGTGCATTGGGTCGATCCGCAACTGCCGTGGGCGGCATGCGCGGCGCTCGGCGCTATCGTCTCGCCGCCCGATGCGGTGGCGGCCAAGGCATTGCTCGGCAAGCTGCCGTTGCCCGAGCGTCTGGTCACCGTGCTGGAAGGCGAAAGTCTGGTGAACGACGCGTCGGGACTCGTGATCTATCGCTTCGCGGTGGTGGCGCTGGCGGCAGGCACCTTCAGCGCGAGCGACGCGGCCATCACGTTTTCGATGTTGTCGGTGATCGGTGTGGCGACCGGCGCGCTGACCGGCTGGGCCACCATCAAGCTGCTCGGCTGGCTCGAAGACACGCACCTGGCAGTCGTCTTGACGTTTCTCGCGGCGTGGGCGGCGTATCTGTTCGGCGAGCGGCTGCATGGCTCGGGCGTGCTGTCCGTGGTGGTGTGCGGACTGGTGGTCGGTCTGTGTCAGCACATGACACTCGACGCCACCACGCGTCTGAAAACTACCGGCACCTGGGACGTGGTGGTGTTCGTGCTGGAAGCGCTCGTGTTCATTCTGATCGGCGTGTCGCTGCCTGGCACGCTCGCCAAGCTCGCGGAACAACACACGTTTGCGTGGTGGCTGCCGGAGCGTGTCTGGATGGTGGCCGGCGCGACGGTCGCGGTGGTGATCCTCGCGCGCATCGTGTGGGTGCTCGGGGCCATCGCCTTGCCCGACTATCTGCTCGCACGGGTGCGCGGCACGCCAACCCGCACGGATCTGAAGCAGGCCACCATTCTCGGTTGGGCCGGCATGCGCGGCGTGGTGAGTCTCGCGGCCGCGCTGGCGCTGCCCGATTCGCTGGTCGATCGCGATCTGCTGATCTTCTCGACCTTCGCGGTGATCTTCGTGACGGTGGTGGTGCAGGGTTTGACGCTGGCGCCGCTCGCGCGTCTGGTGGGTTTTCGCGACGCCCGCGCGTCCGGCGAATCGAAATATCTCACGCAATATCAGGCGCGTTCGCTGACCTTCCAGGCATCGCTCGATGCGCTCCGGCAGATCGACCTCAACCAGTGCAAAGGCAACGAAGACGTCGTGTTGCGATTGATCGACGAGTATAGCTATCGCGTCGACAGCAATGCGCAGGCGCACTCGGGCGGCGAGAGTCTGCACCTGCGGCTGACGCGTCTGAACCTCGGGCTGCGCGCGGTGCAAGCGGGCCGCGCCGCGCTGCTGCAGTTGCACGACGAAAACCGGATCAAGGACAAGACCTTGCACCGGATCGAATCGGAACTCGATCTCGAAGAGGCACGCCTGAAACGTCTGCTCGGACCTTGATGCGTCGGTCGCAGAGCAGGTGGTGAGGCGCGCTGTCTAGCGCGGCGCCGATCCGTCGCCGTCGCGTTGCCGCGCGCGTCGACCCAGACGAATGCTGCCCGGTCCCGCAATCGCGATCGTGCCGAACAGGATCAGCAGCATCCACGCGAATTGCCCCTGCGCGAGCGACCAGTCGCGATGCACGAAGACGAGCGCGATGGCGGTCACGATCAGGATCGGCAGCGCGGCGAGCCGTGTCGCGATGCCGAGAATCATCAGCGGCGGACAGATCACTTCCGCGAAGATCGCGAAGGCAATCGACACGCCGCGTCCCAGATGAAACGGATCTTCGATTTCCGCCGCCTGGCTCGCGTAGTGCATCACCTTCGGCAAGCCGTGAACGGCGAGCACCAGCAAGCTCGCGCTGGCGCGCAAATACAACAGTCCCACATCGACAATCGTCGCTCTCGATTCCACTTGCCGCCTCACTTTTTAACCCTGATCGAGCGATCATAGGCAAGCGCGGTCTTAAGATCCCTCTAGAGTTCTTAAGTGTTCTTAAGGGTAGGGTCGAAAGTTGAGGAATCGGGCGTGACGTTGAGCGAATCCGGCAGTCTTCGCGATTCGACGGACAGGCGCTCCAGCACTCGCGGCAGATGCCGGGCGAGGATGCGCAGCGCCCGCATCGCGTCGAACAGGCGTTCGATGGCGCCCGCCGCGAAAACCAGAAACAGCGCGCCGACGATCAGCGCATAGGCCGTGACGGACATGATGGCGTAGCGCGAGCTGGCTTCGTCGCTATGCATGGCCCAGACATCGGGAAGCTGAAGCAGAATGAAGCCGGCGCCGGCCGCGAGCGATGTCCATAGCAGGAACACCGCGACCGAAAAAAACAGCGCGCAAAGCTTGCGTGAAACCTGACCCGTGGCGCACAGATATCGCATGATCGACTCCCGGAAACGTGTCGGGACGGTGCGGTGATCGCATCCGGTTAAGCCCGATACCTTGATTACGGCACCCGCAAAAGCGGGCTTGATGTCGAACTGCTGCTTGAAAACGGCAGGATCGCGGGGCGCCGCGCCCGCGCTTCGCGCTGCGATGACGGTCAAACGCGTTGCGTGCAACGGAATCCACGGCACAATGTCGAATTGTCCGAGAGGCGTGGCGTGTACGCTTCTCTTCAGGAGACCTTGCTTATGAGAATTTCGTTTCGCCTGTTCGTGCTGGCTGCCTCGGTGGCATGCTCGGCGCAATCTTTCGCCGCGAGCTTCGATTGCGCGCGGGCGCGTCTGCCGGACGAAAAAGCGGTGTGCGCGTCGCGGCAGCTCAGCGAAATGGACGTGGAAATGGCCGTGCGCTTCCAGACTTTGTCCGGTCTCGTCGCCATGGGAACACGCGGCGACATGGGCGAGCAGCAGCAATCGTGGCTCGCCGCGAGAAAGCGTTGCGCCGCCAACCAGTCCTGCCTGATCGCCGCCTACCGGCAACGAATTCAGGTCCTGAAAGATCAATATGCACAACTGGCGAGCCGTGGACCCTTTTAAGCTCGCCACACCAGGCAAATCGCGTATGGACCTCTGGATACAACCTTGCGCTGCATGCGCCGACCTGTACGGGCAACCGTCCACCACGCCGGCGCATCGCGACCTCACGCTGAACGGCGTGGGCTCGATGAACCAGGAGGTCATCGAGCAGCACTACACCTGCAATCGCTGCCGGGCGGTGTTCGCGCGGATTCAGGCCGGCCCGCCGGCCCGGCGCATCTGGATGCTGCTCAACGCCGGGCAGCACTGAGGCCGTCCCGGCTACGCGGCGGCTGCCGCGTGCAATCAGAAACGATGCCGCAAGCCGAGGCTCACAATCGCCTGCGACTGAGCCGCCGACGAATGGCCGTTGCCCTTGTCGCTGACCGAGGCGGTGGCCGGCACCGGATTGCCGAGCGCGTCGAGCGTGCCGCCCGAGGCGTGCTGGTAGCCGCCCATCAGATACACGGACGAGCGTTTGGACAGGTTGTACTGCGCGCCGAGCGTCACGTTGTGATACTGCGCGCGCTCGTCCACGCCATCCACTTCGCCGCCGCGCGTGTAGCTGTAGCCCGCGAACAGTTGCATGGCCGGGCGCACGGTCCACTGCGCGAAGACGCCGGCAATGTTGAACGTCGCGTGACCGGTGAACAGCGAATCGCCGCCCGAACGGTACTGCACGTTGCTGTAGTTCACGCCGACCAGCGCCGGGCCGAAGTCGTACGTCGCGCCCGCGCCGATGATCTGCTGCGATTGCGCGCTGGCGTAGCCTTCGTTGATGGACGAGTTGAACAGGCCGTCGTCGGTGCTGTTCCACTTGCCGAGCGTGGTGTCCTGCGCGCCGCTCTTGCTGTTGTCCGAACGCTCGTAGCCCACGCCCACATGCAACGGACCATTGCCGTAGCCCGCGCCGAGGCTCCAGGTGTTCTGCTGCTTCAGGCTGCCGGGTTGTCCGCCGAAACCGTACAGCGCGCCGAACGAGAAGCCCGAATAATTGATGCTCGTGTACTTGATCGAATTGTTGACGCGCGCGGTCTGGTCCAGATCGTCGATGTCGCCCGGATGCGCACCGAAGCCGCCCACGTAGGCCACCGGCGAGACGGGCGCGACGAAGTCGTTGAGCGCCGTGTACTGACGGCCCATGGTCAGCGTGCCGTACTGCGCGCTGCCGATGCCCGCGAAGGCTTGACGGCCGAACAGCCCGCCGTTCTGGCCGGTCTTGCCGTTGGTGATGTCGAAGCCGTCTTCGAGTTGGAACAGCGCGAACCAGCCGGCGCCGAGGTCTTCGCGCCCGCGCAGGCCCCAGCGGCTGCCGGACAGGTTGCCGCTCGTCACGCCGACGTTCGAGTGGCCCGTATAGGCGCCCGTCGAACCGGTGCGTTCGTTGCTGCGATAGGTGATGCCGGCGTCGACGATACCGTACAGCGCGACGGAGCTTTGCGCGGCTGCAATACCGGCGAAGGACAACAGCAGGGGGGCGGCGATCAGTTGCTTTTTCATCTTGGTCGAGAGTCGGAGAAAACGTTTATTTCAGGTCGCCTCGATGGCGATCTTTCTTTGTTCCTCGCACGCGAAACAACGCCCGGCAAACTACCAGGCGTGACTCGCGAACGAGGGTTGGCAACGCAGACCGGCGGCCCGGACATGCCGGGCCGCGCGCCGGCTCAATGACCGAGCGAGGCGCCGGGCGGCATGGGCGGTGGCTCGACCTTGACGGTCTTGCGCACGCGGGCGACATCGTCCGCGCTGACCGTCGATCCGGCGTTGCCCCAGCTATGACGCACGAAGTTGCTGACGTCGGCGACTTCCTGATCGTTCAGGCGCCAGCCGAAGGGCGGCATGGTAAACGAAGACGGCGCGGTTTGCGTGCCGGCGAGCGTGCTGCCGGTGAGCAGCACGTGGATCAGCGAAGTAGCGTCCTTGCCCTGAACCACCGGATTGCCGCCGAGCGCCGGGAATACGCGGTTGTAGCCGCGGCCGTCGCTGCGATGGCAGGCGGTGCAGTTGTCGCGATAGACGGCGGCGCCGGGCGCCGTGGCATCGCCGCTGCGCAGCGCGCGGGCGGCGGTGTCGTCGTAGGCGTACGGGGTTTCCTGCGCGTCGTTCGACGGCAAGGTTTTCAGATAACGCGCGATGGCGGTGAGGTCGGCGTCGCTCATGTGCTGCATGCTGTGCTGCACGACATCCGTCATGCCGCCGAACGCCGCGCTGTGCTGCGTGCGGCCGGTCTTCAGGAACTGCACGAGATCGGCCTCGCTCCATGCGCCTACGCCGGTGCGCGGATTGCCGCGCAGGCTCGACGGCACCCAGCCGTCGATGCTCGCGCCGCCCGCCAGGAACGCGGGACCGTCGGTGTCGCTGAGCGCGCGTTCCTGCATGGTCGCGGCGCGCGGCGTGTGACACGCGCCGCAGTGGCCGAGGCCTTGCACGAGATAGGCGCCGCGCGCGAGTACCGGATCGTCGTAATGTTTGGCGTCGAACGCGACGGGTTGCGGCGCGAACAGGTGACGCCAGACGCCGAGCGGCCAGCGCATCGACAGCGGCCAGACGATATCGACGGCGCGGTTCTTCTGCTCGACCGGCGCCACGCCTTTGGTGAAGTACGCGTAGAGCGCGTGCATGTCGTCGTCGCTTAGCCGCGCGTACGACGGGTAGGGCATGGCCGGATACAGCGTGTCGCCGTTCGGTTTGACGCCGGCTCGCACGGCGCGATCGAACTGCGCGAAGGTCCATGCGCCGATGCCGGTGTCGTGCGCGGGCGTGATGTTGGTCGAATAGATCGCGCCGATCGGCGTATCGAATTTCAGGCCGCCCGCGAAGGGCTTGCCCGACGCCGCCGTGTGGCACGCAATGCAGTCGCCGGCGCGCGCGAGGTATTCGCCGTGCGCGATCAGCGCGGCTTCGCTTTGCGGTTGAGCCAGCGTTTGAGTTTGCGCCACCGCGGGCACTGTCGACATGACACCCAGCACGGTGCACAACGTCGCGGCCAGATTCGCTGCCGCGCGCTTGAATGGAATCGTCTTCGTCATACGCTCACCAGCGGCCCGGGGTTCTTCAGATACTGCGTGCGAATCGCGCGCGCCGACCAGTAGGCGAGCGCGGCGACGAGGCCGGTCGGGTTGTAGCCGATGCCTTGCGGGAATGCCGAGGCGCCCATCACGAAGACGTTGTGCACGTCCCAGCTTTGCAGGTAACGGTTCAGCACGCTGGTCTTCGGATCGGTGCCCATTACGGCGCCGCCCACGAGGTGGGTGGTCTGATAACGGCGCGAGTCGAATTGAGCGCCGAATTCGCGCGTGTAGACGTTGATCGACTTCGGTCCCATCTGCTGCGCGATCTTGTGCATCTGACCGGTCACGTAGCGCGCCATCTTGATGTCGTTGTCTTTCCAGTCGAAGGTCATGCGCAGCAGCGGCTGACCGTACGAGTCGCGATAGGTCGGATCGAGATCGAGGAACACGTCGCGATACGACATGTTGGAGCCGTGCGCGTCCATCGAAATGGTGTGCGCGTAGTGATCCTTCACGGACTTTTTCCAGTCGGTGCCCCAGTTCGGCGTGCCGGCCGGCGTGGCGATGCCGCTGATCGGCTTGGAACCCGCCTGATTCACCCACAGCGGCGAGCCGCCCACGAAGCCGAGCGGACCGTGATCGAAGTTGTCCGCGTTGAAGTCGTCCACCGCGACGCCGTTGCCGCCCGCGCCGATGAACGGATTCGTGAAGGTGTCCTTGTCGAAGAACGCGGTGATCGTCGAGAGGTTCTGGTACGCGAAATTGCGGCCCACCACGCCTTCGCCGGAAACCGGATCGTAGGGCTTGCCGATGCCCGAGAGCAGCAGCAGATGCACGTTGTGATACTGGAACGCCGCGACGATCACGAGATCGGCAGGCTGGAACACTTCGTTGCCGGCCGGGTCGACGTAGGTCACGCCTTTTGCGCGCTTTTTGGTGTCGTCGAGTTCGACGCGCAGCACGTGGCAGCGCGAGCGCAACTCGAAATGCGGCGACTGCTTGAGCGCCGGCAGGATGTTCAGATTCGGCGACGCCTTCGAATACATGTAGCACGCGTAGCCGCTGCAGAAGCCGCAGAAATTGCACGGCCCCATCTGCACGCCGTACGGGTTGGTGTACGGACCCGACGTGTTGGCCGAAGGCAGGCGGTACGGATTCAGGCCGAGTTCGCGCGCGGCCTTGCCGAAACGTTCGGCCGAATAGGTGTTCTGCTGCGCGGCCAGCGGGAAATTGTCGCTGCGCGGCGCTTCGTAGATGTTGCCGTCGCCCACCACCTTGCCGTTGACCTTGTAGGCCTGGCCCGAGGTGCCGAACACTTTCTCGGCAAAGTCGAAATGCGGCTCCAGTTCTTCGTAGCTGACGCCGTAATCCTGAATCGTCATGCCTTCGGGAATGAAGCGCTTGCCGTAGCGTTCTTCGTAATGGCTCTTCAGACGCAACTCTTCCGGCGTGATGCGAAAGTGCACGCCCGACCAGTGCAAGCCGGCGCCGCCCACGCCTTCGCCGGGCAGAAAAGCGGCAAGCTGGCGATAGGGCAGCGCGGTTTCGGCCGCGCTGTGACGGATCGACACCGTGGTCTTCGAAAGATCGAGGAACAGTTTCTTGCGAACGTTGTAGGTCAGTTCGTCGATGGTGTTCGGATACGCGCCGTCCGGATAAGTGTCGCGATATTCGCCGCGTTCGAGCGCCACCACGTTCAGGCCCGCTTCCGTCAGTTCCTTCGCGAGAATCGCGCCGGTCCAGCCGAAACCGACGATCACTGCGTCGACGTGAGGTTTGGTTTGAGTCGTCATCAGGTTCGTTTTCCTTCGATCGACACCGGGCCGTACGGATACGCCGCGCCGTTCTGATTCACGAAGTCCATGAAATCCGCGCGCGCGCCGGGGAAGCCGATCATCTTCCAGCCGCCCATGTCGCGATTGCCGCCGTGAATCGGGTCGCAGAAATAGCCTTCGCGGGTGTTTTGCAGCAACTGGCCGAAGAACACCGAGGCGGGCACGCCGTCGAGTTCGACCTTGCCTTTTTCGAGCGCGCCGAGCACGGTGTCGCGCGTCGTGGCGTCGAGTTCGTTGAACGGATGCGCGTAGGCCTTCGTGCAGTACGCGTCCACTGCGGCGATGCCGAGGCGGTACAGGTCGCGCGGCACGAGCTTCAACTGGTAGCCGAGTTCAGGCGCGCCTTGCGCGAACGGGCCCTGCATGTACCAGAGCGCGCCGTGCGCGTAAGGCGTGTCCATCTGACGGTCGATGAATTCGGGCACGCCCGCTTCGACGGCGCCCGGACCTTCGTTGTCGGCCGGGATGAGGCGGTCGACGGCGGCATGCAGGAACGCCCATTCTTTGGCGTCGAAGAAGCGCGGTTTGTAGTCGGCGCGCGACGATTGGGCGGCCGGATTCGAGGGCGCGGCCGACGAATTCGCGGACGGCGCGGACGAATGCGTGTCGCAACCGGCGAGCGTGCCGGCCGGAACCAGCACGACGGCCGAGCGCAGGAAGCCGCGGCGAGAGGTAAGAGGGAGCTGAGCCATGTTGTTCTATTCACCTGATTCGGCCGCAAGAATTGCGGCCTCGGACAGTCCACGGACTGAGGGCGCCATGATATTTGGAACCGGTTCCAAAGTCTTTCGAGATTTTTACAATAAGCTGTTTCGCGATCTGACGAAATGCCGCCATTTCTACAAAAAAGGCTTTCGAATCAATGGAGTGGGTGGGTGCGGAAATGCGGAGACCGGCTCCTGGCGGCGCTTGCGCAGGTGATGCGTAAATGCCACGGTCCGGCAGCGCGGGCAGATGGAGTGACGCGGGGAATCGCGCGGGCCAAATCGCATCCGGCCATGTATGATAATGATTCTCATTAAAACGCAAGGTCCGGACGGGCCGTTTCGCCAGATCATGGGCAATGTTTTTATCGTCGTGCCGGCGTTTGCGGGTGCGCTGTTTTTCTATCTCGGTGCGCCGGGCCAGCGTTGGCTGCGCACGCCGTGGCCCGCGCGTCCGGCGCGCGTCGCGGCGAGCGTGTGCGTCGCGATTTCGCTGATTGCCGCCTTCGGGGCGCTGCATCCGGCGGCGTCGCTGTCGGTCGTCGTCACGACGCTGATGGCGAGTCTGACGGTCCTGCCGTTCATCGGCGCGATGGTCGAGCGCGCGCGAACGCCGCGCCGCGATCAGGCCGCGTCATGACCGACGCGTCCATGCGCCGTCGCGCGGATGCGTCGATCGAGCGCGGCCTGCTGCTCAAATTCGTCGCGGGGGTGATCGGCGGCCTGGGTCTGGCCATCGCGTGCAGCGCGTTGTTCGTGCGTCTTTCGCCGGGCGGTCTGACGGCGGCCAGCAAATTTCACGTGGCCATGTGGATCGTGCCGCCGCTCTGGATTGCGGTGGCCTCGGCGGCATTCCTGTTTCGCAGCAGCGCGCGCGCTTTCGCCGTGCTCGCCTTGGTGAACGTGGCCGCTTTCGCGCTGGTTCTGCTGTGTCAACGCCTGCCCGTTTGAGCGGGCGCGTCCATCGTTCATTCCGCGAGCGGCGCGCCGCTCGTTTCACCTGTGTCCAGCATGCGCAGCGATATTCTTCGCGTCTATAAAACCGTTCATACGTGGACCGGCATCGTCGCCGGTCTGCTGCTTTTCATCGCCTTCTACGCGGGCGCGGTCACGATGTTCAAGGACTCGCTGTCCGAATGGACCACGCCGCCGACAGTCGAAGCCATGCCATCCGTGCCGATCGACCAGGCCGACCGGCTGATCGAACGCACGATCGACACCTATCCCGCCGCGCGCAAGCTGATCAATCTCGCGCTCGTCGACGGCGACCGCGTGCGGCTCTCGTGGCAAGCCGCGCGCGGCCAGCGCCGGCATGCCTGGTTCGACGACCAGGGCCGCTTGCAAACGGCGCAAAGCAGGCCGTCGGACGCCGCCAGTCTGATCGACTCGTTTCACATGACGGGCGGCGTGCCGGGCGGCTACGACGTCGGCGTGGGCGTGATGGGCGTGGTGTCGCTGCTGTACGGACTCGCGCTGGTGTCCGGTGTGATCGTGCTGTTGCCGACGCTGGTGAAGGACCTGTTCGCGCTGCGCATCGGCAAGAACCTGAAGCGCATGTGGCTCGACGCGCATAACGCCGTCGGCATTCTGAGTCTGCCGTTCCATCTGGTGATGGCGCTGTCGGTGGTCGCGTTCGGCCTCGGCGATTACGTTTTCGACGTGCAGGACAAGCTGATTTATAACGGCACGCTCAAGCCGATGATGGTCGCGCAGAATCCTTACTTCGCGAAGGCGCCTCGGTCGCCGGTGTTGGATCACGGCCCGGTGGTCATGCTGCCGCCTGCTGCCTTGCTCGCGAAAGTCCACGAACGGGCGCCGCATTTCGTGCCGACCGCGTTGCGCTATCGCGGAGCAGGGCAACCCGGCGCCACGGTTTTCGTGGCCGGCGACGACGACCGTTACCTTGCGCGCGACGGCGGTTTCGCCTTGATGAACCCGGTCACGGGCGAGTTTCTCAACGCGCAGTTTTTGCCCGATGGCGGCCGTGGCACGAACTGGTCGGCATCGACCAGCGCGTTCTACGCGCTGCATTTCGGCAGCTACGGCGGCGCGCCGGTACGCTGGGGCTATTTCGTGCTCGGTCTGGCCGGCGCGTTCCTGTTCTACTCCGGCAATCTGTTGTGGATCGAGAGCCGCCGCAAGGCGATGCGGCGCGATGGCGTGCCGCCCGCGCAGCGCCGCGCGACCTTCGTGATGGCGTCGCTCACGGTCGGTGTTGCGCTCGGCTGCGTCTGCGGCGTGTCGCTCACGCTGGCTTCCGCGAAGCTGCTGGCGGGGCGCGTGGACGATCTGCACAGCTGGCACGTGGGCGTCTACTACAGCGTATTCGTCGCGTCGATTGCGTGGGCGATGCTTCGCGGCGCGGCCCGCGCGTCGGTCGAATTGCTGGCGTTCGCAGCATTGGCGACCGCCACGATTCCGCTGGCGAGCCTGACCGGCTGGCTCGCGCCGTCGAGCGGTCTATGGTTTTCCACCGACGCCGGTCCGCTCGGCGTCGACATGGGCGCGGCGCTCGGTGCGCTGTGCTTCGCGTGGATGTGGCGCAAGACGCGCGAACGTGTCGCGTCGGGACGCACGGACAGCGTGTGGTCGCGGCACGCGCGCCGCGAGCCGGAAGAATGCGACGCGGCAGCAGCGGGCGCTGCGGAAGAAGTGCAGACTCGCGTTGCCGCAGACGCTGCGTCCACGGCGGAAGCCAAAGCGGAAGCTCAGCAGGACCGCTAGCGCGCGAGCACCGCGCATCATCTGAACGCACGCATAAAAAACGCCGCCGGGTGACTCACCCGGCGGCGCTTTCACATCCTTCGCGGCGCCTCGACTGCGCGCCGCACGACTCGACCTCGATGTTTAGAAGTCGGTGGTCATCGACATCAGGAAGGTGCGCGGCGCGCCTTGCGTCAGGTAGCCGCCGCTCGTCGACGCCCAGTACGATTTGTTGGCGACGTTGAGCACGCTGGCGCGGAACGTGGTGGGCTTGCCGAACAGCACGGTGGCGTAGCGCGCGCCGAGATCGACCGTGTCCCAGGCCTTGATCGACAGTGTGTTGGCCGTGTTCAGATACTGCGGGCCGGTGTGGGTCCAGCGTGCGGTGAGCGTCAGGCCGTTGAGCAGCGGCACGTCGTATTCGCCGCCGATGTTCAGCATGAAGGTCGGTACGCCGATCGGACGCAGGCCGTCGGTCGCGCCGTTGCCCGTGTCGAGTTGCTGCGCGTTGATGTAGGTCGCGCCCGCGATCAGCCGCACGCCGCGAATCGGTTCGCCGGTCACGGAGCCTTCGATGCCGCGATGTCGTTCGTTGCCGTCCGCGACGAAAAAGCCCGCGCTATTGGTGAACGTGGACGGCTTTTCGATCTGGAAGGCCGCGAGCGACGCGCCGTACTGGCCGTTGTCGTACTTCACGCCCACTTCGTATTGCCTGGAACGCTCGGGCGGCAACAACGCGCCGAAGTTCAGCGCGGTGGACGGCGCTTGCGAGCCGATCGTCAGCGCTTCGCTGCGGTTCGCGAAGAACGACACGTTCTGCGTCAGCTTCAGCACGAGGCCGAACAGCGGCGTGGTGATCGAATCGTTATAAGCCTCGGTTTGCAGACCGGTATAGCCGAATCCGTTCGAGTGGATATCCTGGTGACGCGCGCCGATGGTGAACAGCACGCGATCGTTCAGGAAGCCTAACGTATCGGAGACGGCGACGCTGCGCATCAACGACAGCGCGACGGTTTGCGGATCGGCCAGATTGCCGCCCGAGCCGGTGGTGACCGGGAAGCCGACTTGCGGCGTGTTGTAGAGATCGGTGTTGAACGAGCCGCTGAACGTGAAGGCCGACTGCGAATCCACTCGCACGATCGACGCGCCCGCCGTCACGAAGTGTGTGACGGGGCCGGTGCTGAAGTGGCCGCGCACGCCGGCTTCGGCGGAAGTCGCGTCTTCCTGATGCGGCACGCCGAGGCGGAACGACGTGGTGCCGGTATTCGACACGGTCGGCGAGGCGTACTCGCCGTGCTCGTTCGTGTGACGCGCGCCGCCCGCGACGTAGGCCGTCCAGCCCGGCAGGAAGTCGTATTCCGCGCGCAGAATGCCGACCGTGTCTTCGAGCGACGACGAACTCCAGGTTTGCGCGTAGTTGTACGTGGCCGACGGCGGTTCCGGCACGAAATTGCCGCTCACGTTCACGGTCGGACGGCCGTCGTTGACGCGCTGACGCTGATAGAGGAAGTCGGCGGACAGGCGCAGTTTTTCGCCGCGCCAGTCGAGCGCGACCGCCGTGGTGTTGTCGCGGCGGTGTTCGCCGTCGATGGCGGTTTCGCCGTCCGAATTCGCCTGATTCACGCGAATGCCGAACTGATCCTGGCTGCCGAAACGGCGGCCGACGTCGATGTGTTCGCCGAAGCCGCCCGAGCCCGTGCCTTCCAGCGTGACGCGCGTGAGCGGCTTGTCGTCGGCGCGCTTCAGTTGCAGGTTGATGCCGCCGCCCACCGCCGAACCGGCCGGCGACGCGCCGCTCAGGAACGCATTCGCGCCCTTCAGCACATCGACGCGTTCGAGCGCGTCGGTCGCGACGAGTTGGCGCGGCGTGATGCCGTACAGGCCGTTCAGCGAGATGTCGTCGCCGTCGAGCTGGAAGCCGCGGATGATGAACGTCTGCGAAAAGTTGCCGAAGCCGTACGCCATGCGCACTGCCGGATCGTTGGCGAGCACGTCCGCGAGGGTGCGGGCCTGCTGGTCTTCGATCAGCTTCGACGTGTAGGTCGTCATGCTGAACGGCACGTCGATGTTCTTCTGCTGGCCGAGCACGCCGAAGTCGGCGCCACGCGCCACCTGGCCGCCGCCGAAGGTCGGCGCGAGGTCGCCGGGCAGCGCGTCCTTGGTGCCCTGAACTTTCACCGCGGGCAGGGTGTTGTCGCCGGTCACGGTCGCGGCGGCCTGGGCGGCTGCGAGTCCCGGAAGACAGAACGCTGCGGCGATGGCGGTGAGGATGACTGCGCGATGAGTGGAGGGCTTGGCAGGCAGGGCCCGCAGGGACTGCAAACTGGAAACGGACATGAAATGGGTGGAAAGCGTGGTCGTTTATGTTCCGCCCGGGGCGTGTGGTGGAATCCGGGCGGCATGCTTTTGTTCTCCGGGGCGCAGCCTGCTGAACGTGCTCGTCCAGCCAAAGCTTCCGAAGTATTAGTTTTGTAATAGTTTAGAGTAAATGCGAATCGTTATCATTAAAAAAATATCGAACGACGCGCGGATACCACAGCGCGCCTTGCGGCGGCTGGCGTTGAGAGAACGGGAGAAGAGGGGAGCGAAGACGGAGCGCCGGTCGGGTATGCGGTTTGCTGCGTGTCGTTGTTTTTATTGCACGTGCTCCACATGTCCCGAACACCGTCGACCTGCCAAAGATGGAGCGCCCGCGAAGTCCGCGTCCTGCACGAACTGCCCCGCGTGCTGGTCGTCGACGACAACGCCGGCGCGGCCGAAGCCCTCGCCACCTATCTGTCCTACGAGGGCGTGGAGGCGCGCACCGCCACGGGCTGCACGGAAGCGCTGCGCTGCGTGAAAGACTGGGTGCCGGACGTGGTGGTGCTGGACATCATGATGCCGGAGCGCGACGGCTACGAAACCGCCAGCGCGTTACGCAGCTATCTGCCCACGCATAGTCTGGGCATCGTGGCGTTCACTTCGCTGGACGAAGACCACGTAAAAGAGACAGGTAAAGCGCGTCACAATTTCGACGGCTATTGTCAGAAAGGCACGGCGCCGACCGTGCTGCTCGCGCTGATGCGCAACCTCTGGCGCGGGTAATTCCCGCGCGGCTCGCTCAATGTCCGGTGGCAGCGCTACGACTGTCAGGCCGGCTCGGCGATCGCCGTTTCACTCGCGACCTGTTTGAGGATCGCTTCCATCAAGCCGGGAAAGCGCGCGTCGAGGTCGGCGCGGCGTAGCGAATTCTGATGCACCGTGCCGGCGACACGCGTGCGCACCAGGCCCGCCTCACGAAGAATCCGGAAATGATGGGACACGCTGGACTTCGGCCGTCCGCCGTCGAGCTCGCCGCACGTGGCTTCGTCCACGGCAGACAGGGCGCGGACGATTTCTAGACGCACGGGATCGCTAAGGGCATGAAATAGCCGTACGAGCGTGAAGTCCTCGGCGGCAGGATGGGAATAGGAGCGCATGCTGCAAATGATAAAGCTTTCTGCGATACTCCGTATTTCGATGTTTATCGAACTATCGTACATCCACGTTTTCCGGAGCCTCGCCTGATGTCCGCACTCTTCCAGTCTTACAAGCTCAAGGACGTATCCTTGCGCAACCGCATCGCCATTCCGCCCATGTGCCAGTACACGGCCGAAGACGGTCTGATCAACGACTGGCACAGCGTGCACCTTGCCGGTCTGGCGCGTGGCGGCGCGGGCCTCGTGATCGTCGAGGCGACGGCGGTGTCGCCGGAAGGACGTATCACGCCGGGCTGCGCCGGTATCTGGAACGACGAGCAGGCTCAGGCATTCGCGCCCGTGGTGGCGTCGATCAAGGCAGCCGGCGCCGTACCGGGTATCCAGATCGGTCACGCCGGCCGCAAGGCGAGCGCCAACCGTCCGTGGGAAGGCGACGACCACATTGCCGCCGGCGACAGCCGCGGCTGGCAAACCATCGCGCCGTCGGCGATCGCGTTCGGCGCCCATCTGCCCAACGTCCCGCAAGCCATGACGCTCGACGATATCGCGCGCGTCCGCGAAGACTTCGTCGCCGCCGCGAAGCGCGCACGCGACGCCGGTTTCGAATGGCTCGAGCTGCATTTCGCCCACGGCTATCTCGGTCAGAGCTTCTTTTCGACGCACTCGAACCAGCGCGACGACGCCTACGGCGGCAGCCTCGAAAATCGCAGCCGCTTCCTGCTGGAAACGCTCGCCGCCGTCCGCAAAGTGTGGCCGGAACATCTGCCGCTGACAGCGCGTTTCGGCGTGATCGAATACGACGGCCGCGACGAGGAAACCCTCGCCGAATCGATCGAACTGGCGAAGAATTTCAAACGCGAAGGCCTGGACATGCTGAGCGTGAGCGTTGGTTTTTCGACGCCCGAAGCGCGTATTCCATGGGCGCCGGCGTTTCTCGCGCCGATCGCCGAGCGGGTGCGCCGCGAAGCAGGCATCGCGGTGTCGTCGGCGTGGGGTATCGACACGCCGGAACTGGCGGAACGCTCGGTCAAGGACGAGCAGCTCGACCTCGTGATGGTGGGCCGTGCGCATCTGGCCGACCCGCACTGGCCGTACCACGCCGCGCGCAAGCTCGGCGTCGAACGCGCATCGTGGACCTTGCCGGCGCCGTACGCGCACTGGTTGGAGCGCTACGCGGTCGCCTGAGCCGTACGCAGTGCATCGGGCGGCAGGCGGTCGTTTCAATGACGTCGTTTCAACGTGACTCGACCGGCATGTCGCCTGGTGGCGCGAGATCGGCGCTAGGTCGATTTCAGCGCCGCCAGCATCTCGTGGCCAAGCGCTCTGCCGCTTAGCCACGCGCCTTCCACGCGGCCGCCGTTGAGCCAGTCGCCGCACAAACCCAGGCCGTCGGCAGCGCGCCAGACGTATCCCGGCACGGGGTCGTGGTCCGGCGCGACGTCCGCGTAACGCCAGCGGTGCGCAGTCCACGCGGCCGGTTCCGGCCCGCCGTGCTGAACGAAGGCCGACAGCAACGCCGACGCGACCTGTTCTTCCGGCGCGTCCAGATTCTCCTCACTCCACGGCGCGTTCGCGTGCAGCAGCCAGGTTTCCGGTCCGCTTCGGCCCGGCTTGCTGCTGTCGCGCGCCATCCAGCGCACCGGTCCCTGGTTGACGAAAGCGGCGTCGAAAGCAAGCGGCACGCGCTCGTCGAAGCGCAACATCAGCGCCCAGCAAGCCCGCATTACGACGCCGCGCGCCATCGTGGCAAGTTCCGCCGCGGCGCCGTCGAGCAGCAGCGCGGCCTGCGGCGCCGGCATCGCGAGCACCACGGCGTCGAAGCGGTCGTCGATGACACCGTGCTCCGTCGACCACAAACGCCAGTGCTGTCCCTCGCGAGCCACTTTGCCGATCGTGCAAGCCGTCGTCAGCGGTAGCGACTGCGCGAGCAGGCGCGCCGGTGCGCTCATGCGCGGCGTGCCGACGAAGCGCTCGATAGTCGAGTCACGCAAAGCCGGCGGGCTGCCGGCGTCGAGGATGGCGAGGCGCGCGTTCCATGCCGCCGCGGCGCCGGCCGTTTGCCAGCGCGTCACTTCGGCCTGAAACGCGGGGTCGCGGGCGGTGAAGTACTGCGCACCATGGTCGCATTGCCAGTCGTCGCCACGGTATGTGCTCATCCGGCCGGCCGGGCCGTGGCCGGAGTCGAACAGGCGCAGCCTGCAACCGGCTTCCTGCAGGATCGTGGCGCAGGACAGTCCGGCAAGGCCCGCGCCGACCACGGCAACCCTTGGCCGGAGATCGGAAATGTTCATGCCGGTTTCCCTCGAAATAGCGGTGTTGCCTCGGAGACGGAGCGGCCGTGCATGACTCGCATTGCCGCGTCGTCGTGACGAAAAGAGCTTAGTTCATCAAAAATAGCGTTTCAAATTGCTTGGTGACTTCATTAAAACGTTTCAAGGCATGCTGATTATCAGGTATTCTTGAGTCGGATTGTGGACTTGAGGGTTTCATCGTGACTACGGAAGACGAGCGCACGGGCGCGCATCAGGGATATCGCAGTGGCGAAGCGGCGCGTATGGCCAAGATGCCGGTCACCACGCTACGCATCTGGGAACGGCGGTACGGCGTCGTGGCGCCGCCGAAAACCGCGTCAGGGCAGCGTCTGTATTCGGAAGACGACGTCAGGCGACTCACGTTGATCAAGATTCTGGTCAGTCGCGGTCATGCGATCGGCGCGATTGCGCGGCTGGATCGAGAGCAACTGCAGTTTCTGGCGGCCCGCAGCGCGCGCGACAGCAGCTTGCCGCCCGAGCCCGCCGTGGTCGAGTCGGCGGATATCCGGCTGGCGCTGGTCGGCGGGCATCTGGCGCAGCGCATGGAGGCGTCCGGAGTCGAATGGCGGCTCTACGGCGTGAAGGCGCTGGTCGGGTTTCCCGACATGGCCGAGGCGCGCCGCGCGGCCGCCACGGAGCGTTTCGACGCCGTGCTGGTCAGCATCGATTCATTGCAGGAAGACGCCGCCGAGGAGGTCATCGCGTTCGGCGAGGCGGTGCGCGCCAAGGCGATTGCCGTCGTATACAGCTTCGGCACCGGTCCCGCTGCGGAAATGTTGCGCGTGGCGGGCGTGCGCCTGTATCGCGAACCCGACAGCCGCACGGAAATCCGCCAGATGCTGGGCGATTTGTGCGAACGCGTGCGCATTCAGGATCACGCCGGCGACGACGCAGTCTGGTCGCGCGCCCGCCGCCGTTACGACGACAGCGAACTCGAAGTGATCGCGAACCGCTCGTCGACGATCGCATGCGAGTGTCCGCGGCACCTCGCCGAACTCATCTTGAAGCTGTCTTCGTTCGAACGCTACAGCGACGAGTGCCTGTCGCGCTCCGCCCAAGACGCGGCGCTGCATCGCTATCTCGGCGACGTCAGTAATCGCGCCTGCGCGATGATCGAGACGGCACTCGAACGTGTTGCGCGGGAAGAGGGCTGGTTCGCCGCCGAAGTCGAGCCGCCCGCTGCCGCGGAGTGACGCACGCACCGTCGCGGAGAGTGCTGGATGCAACACGATGCCTCGACTGATACTGAAACGAAACGCCGCGCTGCCGCGAACCGGCGCGCGGAATTGCCTGCGCGCGGGATCGATCTTGCCGCGGATCTCGCAGTGGATGACTCATCTGATCGCGCCGTCGCGGTGTGGCGGGACGAACGAAGCCGCTATCTTGCCGGGCTGATCGAACGCGTGTCGAAGCACGACGCCGCGGCCTTCGAGGTGTTGTATCGCGGTACGGCGCCCGCCTTGTTCGCGCTCGCCATACGCGTGACCCACACCCGCGAATCGGCGGAAGACGTCGTGCAGGAAGGCTTCATCAAGATCTGGCGTTTCGCGGATTCCTACGACGCGCAGAAATCATCACCCTTCACGTGGATGTCGTCGATCGTCAAGCATCAGGCGCTCGATTATCTGCGGCGCAATCCGCTCACCAACGTCTACGTCGAGGAACTCGACAAGCGTAGCGTCGGCGCCGACAGTGAAAACGGTGTGGTTCATCACAGCGCGCTCGACGTCGAACGTCTGCACGCGTATCTCGGCCGTTTGACGCCGGGCCAGCGGCAGGCCATCGCGCTCGCGTATTTCCGTGGACAGTCGCAATCGGAGATCGCACACACGCTCGACGCGCCGATCGGCACCGTCAAAAGCTGGATCGGTCGTGGACTGGAGTCGCTGCGCGCGATGGTGGACGGACGGCACGCGCCGCATCACGGCGGTTCCTGTTGACCCATTCGCCGACGCTTCCCTTAATCCGTCTCGCCAGAATCTCCGGACGCGGACGATGAAACCGCTTCGCGCGCAAGCCGCCGCGCAATCGTCCACCGGAACGCCTGCGTGGGCTTACTTCGTGGTCTGCCAGGCCGGCTGGTTCGTCTGCGTTCTGGGCGCGGCGCATGGCGTGGGATGGCTCGGCATGCTGTTCGCGGTCGCTGCGTTCGTCTGGCATCTGACCCACGTTGCCGATGCGCGGCGGGAAGCTCGCCTGGTCGCCGTGGTGGTGTGTGTCGGCATGGTCTGGGAAAGTCTGCTGGTGTTGGCCGGCTTGCTCGCTTATCCGAGCGGTATTGTCGTCGCAGGTCTCGCGCCTTACTGGCTGAGCGCACTGTGGGCGCTGTTCGCCATCCAGTTCAATACGGTCTACGTGTGGTTGCGCGAGAAGCGCTGGCTGGCCGCCTTGCTCGGTGCGATCGCCGGGCCGGCATCGTTTCGCGCTGGCGCCGCACTCGGCGCCGTGCGCTTCGAGCGGCCGCTCGCGGCGTGGCTTGTGCTGGCGCTCGGTTGGGCCGTGTTATTGCCCGCGTTGTTGACGCTTGCACGACGCTGGGACGGCGTGCATGGCGAAGCCCGATAATCACGCCGTGCCTATTCAGACGGCTCGCTGATAATTAATCAGGAACCCTTGATAACCTGCGTCGACAGCCAGCCGTTCGCCACGCCGATCTGCGCAATCTGTTTCGCAACGGCGTCGCCCAGACGTTTGGCGTCGGCGCTCGTGCCGGCACGCTTCGTTTCGCTGATGCCGTGCAAACCCGCGCCCGCCACTGCCGCGGTCGCGATGCTGCCCGCCGCCGCGCCGACGCCCGCGGTTTCGACCATGCCGGGCGCCTTGCCGCTGTCCGCGTTCGCATCGAAACTTTGCAGCAGACGCGGTGTGCCGCCCGCCGGTTTGTACAGAATCTGCACCGACGAACTCACTTCGCTCTTACCCGCGCCGAGTCCGATCAGCATGCGGCGGCGCCGATTGCCCGCGTCGATCGTGTCGAAATTACCCTGCACGATCAACACGTTCTGATCGGCGGGCGCGGGTACGTCCGAGCGGATCGCGCGCAGATTCATCGACTGCAACTGATGCACGATTTCGTTGGCGACTTCGTCCCGCACCTTGTTCGCTTCCGCGTCGCGCTGCTCGTCCACCGACGAACCGCCGAGATGCGATTGCAGTTTCTTCATCACGCCGCCGTTGTCGACCTTGACGTTGTCCGCGTTGCTATCGAAGGTGTAGACGTAAATATTGTCGGGCCGCACCGGCGCTTGTGCCTGCATGTGCCCTTGTGTGCTGGTTTCACTGACGTTGCTGATGTTGCCCGCGCAGCCGCTGAGCAGCGCGCCGCAGCAGACCAGTGCGATAGCCGCGATACGGCTCGCGTGTGCTTTGAGGAAATTCCGAGTTGTCGCCATGTTCGTCTCGTCTTCGGCACACAGGTGCCGTCATGCGCGGATGCATCGACCGATGATTGGGCAACCGTGGATCGTCAATCATCGGCGATGAATCCGCTCGTGAAACACCTTCGATCTCATGCGTGAAATTCGTACGCACCGGCAGCGAGACGAAGTATGGGCGAGTGCTTTTGCCAGCGCCATTCAACAATTATTTCGCGCGATGTCACGACGCCTGGCGGCGCGGCGCGCGCGGATTTACGCGTGTTTTTTCGCGTGCGGCTGAATGACCGGAAGAAGAGTGAAGCGAAGAATGGGACAGAGAAACGAACGGGTGTGCGTGTGCCGGGCAGCCCCGGCCGCTCAATTCAGCGCAAGCTTGATGATGCATCCCAGGACGAAAACGAGTAACACGGCGGCGACCACGAGGTTCAGCGGGTAACGCATTCTGCACCAGACACTTTCGTTGAAGTGCTTTCATCCTAATCGTCTGAGTGACGATGAAAAGTGGGCAGCGGTGCGGCTATGTGCGAAAGGTAACGCTGAACGCGAACTGGTTTCGCGGAACGCGTAAGGTAGCGCTTCCACTTGCGCGCACGTCGGCATGAATAACCTCGGCTCGCGGTCGGCGGAAAAAACTCCGCCATCCTGGCAGAGGTGTCGTGGTGATTGGCGGCCGGTTGTGAAGCAGAGCCGGCCGCCAGCGCTTATTGCGGCGGCTGGATTCCAGCCGGACCGCCGTGCGGCATCTTGCTTGCCGCGCTCAGGTCTTCCGCGAGACTGGTGCGCAAGGTGGCGATCGCCTGATCGGGATTGGCGGGCTTCAACTGTTCGCGCGCCAGTGCGTCGTAGACGAAGTGGCGCAACATCGGGTCCTGCGTCTTGTTCAGCACGTCGTGATAGACCGCGATGATTTCACTCTCGTGACCCGTCATGGCATACAGTCGGCGCAGTTGCTCCAGATCGTTGACGACCGCGAAGCCGGGACCCATTGGGCCCATCCGACCCATCGGTCCATGATGCGGCGGACCGTCTCCGCGTTGCGGCTCGCCCTGCGCGTGAGCGGCGCCGGCCGGTGGTGGCGGCGGTGCTTCCTGCGCGCTCGCGGCCATCGCGGCCACGCTCAGAACGGCGGCGAGTGCCGCATTCAGAAATCCTTTATTCATAATATCGCTCCCTGTGAGACAGCGCCGACGCGACGGTGCGCCGGCACAGAAGCAACGATAGACGACACGGCGATTCGTAGGGTTACTGAAGCCGCGCTGTAACTTACCAAACCTTGCGTCGGGAGGCGCGCGGCCAGGGTGCGCCCGCTGGCGCAACGCTGCCGGATGGCGCATGATTGAACGATGTGCCGTCCGACCCCAGAACCAGCCCGTCACTGTGGGCCGCGCGGCGCACACGACGCCATCGGTGCGCTTGCCGCTTGCGTGCGGCCAGACCCGACGGACAAGTCCACATCGTTATGGAGGATTTCGCATGGACCGACCTGACGCCGCCAATCCGTTTGGCGATTTCACCAAAATGCTCGAGCAGTTCAAGCTCCCCGGCTTCGACGTACCCGCCATCATGGAAGCGCGACGCAAGGACATGGAGGCGCTCGTCCAGGCCAATCAGACCGCTTTTCAGGGCATGCAGGCGCTCGCGCAGAAACAGGCGGACATGTTGCGCACCACGCTGGCCGAATTGCAGTCGCTGACCGGGCAACTGTCGGCGGGTGGCGCTGCGCCGCCGGCGAAAAGCGCCGAGTTGATCCAGCAGAGTCTGCACAAGTCGCTTGCCGACATGCAGCAGCTGGCTCAGGCCGCGTATCAGACGCAGGCCGAGTCGTATGCAGTGATCGCAAAACGCGTCGAGGAAAACGTGCAGGAACTGAAGTCGCTGCTTCAGCAGCAGAAGAAGTAAGGCACTACGCCATCACTTATCGCCGTATCGGAGCCGCGAATGACGCAAGGTCATTCGCGGCTTTTTTTCGCTGCGCGTTTTGCGTATCGCTACGTTCGGGATTGCGTGACGGGCGCCGCAATCATCGGATGAAAACGCCGGTTTGGCACGGTTTATTAAGCGTGCGCTTACATTGTGCAACTTATGCGCCGGGCATCGATATTTTTCTTGTGCGGCATCGGTGTTTGATCTGATGGTTCGCTTTAAACGTCATATTTTCAGCACGATGGCGCAAGAGCGCCGCCTGTCGGCGTTCTTCTTGCCGCGCGTCAAACGCTTTCGAACAGGCCGCGCGTTTGATCGGGTTTTAATCGGCACGCAAACGATTGCAACGCCGCCTCGCGCTACCTAAAGTTCCGCTCCGCCACTCCGTAGACGCATTCACGCAGCCTAACTGACGTCGATGCAGCACCGGCAATACCGGTCAGGAGTGCGCCCCTAGTTTTGCGTCCGTGACATGCCTCGCGTGTGCCACGAACGTTTCACCTCGAAGGAATTCACTTGAAACCGATGCTCTCTACAGGCATTGCTCACGCAATGCTCGTGGCTGTTTGCGCGCTGCCGTTTGCTGCGCACGCCACGCTCGGCCAGAACGTCAGCACCATCGACGGCGATCAGAGCCGCATGCGCGCCGTCGCGCGTTTCGCCATGACGCAAAGCGCGTATTCGGTCCACGAAATGACGATGCCGTCCGGCACGCTGGTGCGCGAATACGTGGCGCCCAATGGAATCGTGTTCGGCGTCGCGTGGGAAGGTCCGACCTTGCCCGATCTGAAGTCGATGCTCGGCGTGTCGTTCGACCAGTACGTGAGCGCGACGCAAACGCGACGCGGCACGCCGCTCGCCGTTTCCAGCGACGGCCTGGTGATCTACTCGGGTGGCCATCTGCGTTCGTTCGCGGGTCATGCGTATTTGCCGCCGGCGGTGCCCGCAGGCGTCGATGTCAGCGTCATTCAATAACGGAGAGCATCATGCGTCATACGTCTTCGTTCAGGATTCTGTTGGGCGCGGCCTTGCTCGCCTTGCTGGTGAGCGCGTGCGGCGGTGGGGGCGGCGGTAGCGGGAGTTCGTCGTCCGCTGCGACGAGCGGCTCGCCGGTGACCAATACCTCGCCTGCGCCGCAAGTCGTCGCGGCCAACGCGGTGCAGGTCAGCGTGGATGCCGGCGTGAGCAGCGTGCCGAACATGCCGTTCGTCAGCGTGACGGTGTGCGCGCCGGGTACGACGCAATGTCAGACTATCGATCACGTTCTGGTGGACACCGGCTCGTGGGGTCTGCGAGTCTTCGCTTCGCAATTGCCCGCGACGATGAACCTGCCGCAGCAGAAGGACGGCTCGGGTAATCAGATCGCGGAGTGCATGCAGTTTTTCGACGGTTATACGTGGGGCGCGGTGAAACTCGCCGACCTGCAGATTGCCGGCGAGAAAGCGCCTTCGCTGCCGATTCAGGTGATCGACCCGACCTACGCATCGCTGCCGACCGATTGCGCAGCAGTGGGCGCGTCGCGCAATACGCCAACGGCGTTGCAGGCGAACGGCGTGCTCGGCATCGGCGTGTTCAAGCATGATTGCGGCTCGAACTGCGTCCAGAAAGCCGTGCCCGCGACGTACTACGCCTGCACGGGTTCGTCGTGCACGTCGATTCCGCTCGCCGAGCAATATCAGGTGGCCAATCCGATTCCGTATTTCGCCACCGACAACAACGGCTCGATCCTCAATCTGCCGACGGTCGCGGGCGGCGCACAATCTGTCACCGGGCAGTTGATCTTCGGTATCGGCACGCAGAGCAACAACGGTCTGGGGTCGGCGCAGGTGATTGGCGTGAGTCCGCAGAACGGCACCTTCACCACGGTGCAGAACGGCGTGACGTATTCGCGCAGTATCCTGGACAGCGGCTCGACGGGGCTGTTCTTCCAGACCACCAGCTTGCCGGTTTGCGCCAGTCCGAACAACGCGTACTACTGCCCGGCGTCCACGGAGTCGCTCAGCGCCATGATTCAAGGAGCGAATGGCACGACGAGCGCGGTGAACTTCAGCGTCGCCAATGCAACCTCGGTGGCGCAGACTTATCGGGGCAGTTCGGCATTGCCGCAACTCGCGGGACCGGCCTTCGTCACGTCGTCCATCTTCGATTGGGGCTTGCCGTTCTTCTATGGCCGCAGCGTGTATGCCGCCGTCGAACAGCAGGCGACGCCGGGCGGCACTGGACCTTACGTCGCGTATTGAGTTTCCGCCTGTACGCAGAAGCCCGCTGCCGGATAAACCGGCAGCGGGCTTTTTTTGTGGCCGATCGCCGAAGCCGCCGTGCGGATTAAGCCTGGCCTGCGGGTTGTGGCGCGCTCGCCATGTTCGTCATGCCGACGGGTTCGGGCGGCGGCGCTGGCGATGCCGGCGGCGCTTCAGGCGATGTCACGGGAACAGCTTGAGCCTCGGGCGGCGCGGCGGGCTGCACGGCGGCCGGCGCGGCAGTCGAAGGCGCAACCGGCGCATCGGTGGGCGCAGCCGTCACCGAACCAGGCGCTGGCGCGCCCGCTGCGCTCTCGCTTGCCACCGCCGGTGTCGCCGCCTCACACGGTTGCGACTTGTCGCCCGCCGTCGCGATCACGCGATGCACGAAGCGCAGTTTGTCCACCACCGGCGCGGCCAGCGTGAACGGATAGCCGTCGGCCATGCCGAGGCTGCGATTCAGACTGTTCAACGCGTACGTGAGCGGAAACCAGCGCTTCATCAGGTTATCGAAACTCGCGTCTTCCACCGGCGTGCGGTCGGTCAGCGTCGGCTCGCTCGGGTCGTCGGGCAGGAGCGCGACGCCGTACGAAGTCGACGTATCCAGCACGTCGACGATCAGCATGTAATGCGCCCACGTCTCCGCCCAGTCTTCCCATGGATGCATCGTGGCATATGCGCTGATGTAGGAGTTCTGCCAGTCGGCCGGCGCGCCGTTGGCGTAGTGGGCGGCAAGCGCTTCGCCGTAGTCGGCGGTTTCGTCGCCGAACAGCGCGCGAAACGGTTCGAGCCAGCGCGGGCTGTTCTCGATCAGCTGGCTGAAGTAGTAATGGCCCGTCTCGTGGCGGAAGTGGCCAAGCAAGGTGCGGTACGGCTCGCCCATCGCCGTGCGGACCTTCTCGCGATAGGCGTCGTCGGCCTCGGCGATGTTCAGCGTGATGAGGCCGTTGTCGTGGCCGGTCATGACACGCGAGCCGTCGCCGCCGTCTTCCAGGAATTCGAAGGCCAGACCGTGTTCGGGATCGGTCTGACGCGACGGCACGTCGAGGCCGAGCGCGGCCAGCGTGTAAAGCAGGCGGCGTTTCGCCATTTCCAGCCGGTACCAGTAGAGCCGGTTGTCCGGCGCGCTCAGATTCGGAATGGTGCGCGTGAGCTGACAGGCGCGGCACAGCGTATCCGGGGAATCGGCCGGGATCATCCAGTTGCAGACGTTCTCCACGGCATAGTTGTGACACTGGCGGAACAGGGCGCCTTCGGCATCGGGATGCAGGCTGCGCCATTGACCGTCGCCGGCATCTTCGAAAGCGCTGATTTCGGACAGTTCAGGCACGTAGCCGAGCAGCGAGTCGCAGCGTTCGCAGTGAACGTTTTCGTAAAAGACGAGATGCGAGCAGCTATTGCAATGGAAGGTTTTCATCGATCGGGCCCGGATGGTGGTGTTCAGCAGCGCGGCAAAAACGTGACCTGCAGCGCGGACGGCGTCTGCGCGCCGTCGGCTCGCGTTTTATGCCGCTTGAGCGTTGGCGGGAACGACGGGATGCCGCAAGCTTCATGCCGCATTTGCCAGACGTCACTGGTTTAACGCACATTACGTGCATGATCGTGCATGGGCTCTGCGCTGCTTTGGTGCGCGGGGCTGGAAAAGCCGATAGAAAGGCGCGTGGTTCGATCGACCGGACGGTCGGCCAGGCGCCGGAACTTCGCAACAGACAGCAATCCGGGGAATACGGGCGGTTCAAGCGGTTTTTTAATCAACGGCATGAAGCTTGCTTTTTGGCGGGCTGCCATCCTTAGTCCAGGAGTCCGGTGTGTCCATTCGCGTCGCCTTGAATCACGTCACACATTACCGCTACGACAGGCTGGTTTCGCTGTCGCCCCAGGTCGTGCGGCTCAGGCCCGCGCCGCATTGCAGGACGCCGATTCTGTCGTATTCGATGCGGGTCGAACCGGTCGAGCATTTCATCAACTGGCAGCAGGACGCGTTCGCCAACTACCAGGCGCGCCTCGTGTTCCCGCAGAAAACGCGCGAGTTCAAGGTCACGGTCGATCTGGTCGCCGAAATGGCGGTCTATAACCCGTTCGACTTCTTTCTCGAACCGTCCGCCGAGCAGTTTCCCTTCGACTACGCGCCGGGTCTCGCGCTCGAACTCGCGCCGTACCGCGTCAAGCGGCCAATGACGCCGCGCTTCGCCGAGTTCGTCGCCAGCATCGATCGCACGCCGCACGCCACCGCCGACTTTCTCGTCGCGCTGAATCAGCGTTTGCAACGCGAGATCCGCTATCTGATCCGGATGGAGCCCGGCGTGCAGACGCCGGAAGAGACGCTGGTGAACGCGTCCGGCTCGTGCCGCGACTCGGGCTGGCTGCTGGTCGAAACGCTCCGGCAACTCGGGCTCGCGGCCCGCTTCGTGTCGGGTTATCTGCTGCAACTCGCGCCCGACACCAAGTCCATCGACGGCCCGAGCGGCACCGAAGTCGACTTCACCGATCTGCACGCGTGGTGCGAGGTCTATCTGCCGGGCGCGGGCTGGATCGGTCTCGACCCGACTTCCGGACTGCTGGCCGGCGAGGGGCATATTCCGGTGGCTTGTACGCCGGAACCCGGCAGCGCCGCGCCGATCTCGGGCGCGGTGGACGAGTCCGAGGTGGAGTTCGAGCACACCATGTCGATCGAGCGGGTGCTGGAGACGCCGCGCGTCACCAAGCCGTTCACCGAAGCCGTGTGGAACGACGTGCTGAAGATGGGCGAGCAGGTCGACCGGCAACTCGCCGAGATGGACGTGCGCCTGACCATGGGTGGCGAACCGACCTTCGTTTCGGTGCGCGACCGCGACGCCGCCGAATGGAACACCGACGCGCTCGGCCCGACCAAGCGCGGCTACGCCGTCGCGCTGATGGAAAAGCTGCGCGCCCGGTACGGCGCGAACGGTTTCCTGCACATCGGCCAGGGCAAGTGGTATCCGGGCGAGCAGTTGCCGCGCTGGGCCATGTCGCTCTACTGGCGCGCCGACGGCGAGCCGTGCTGGCAGGACCCCACGCTGTTCGCCGACGAACGCGAGCCCGGCACCTACACCGCCGCCGACGCGCAACGCTTCCTCGCGCATCTGGCGGGCAAGCTCTCGCTGGATGAAGACTGCATCCAGCCCGGCTACGAAGACGTCTGGTATTACCTGTGGCGCGAGCGTCGTCTGCCGGTCAACGTCGATCCGTTCGACGCGCGTCTGGACGACGAGCTGGAACGTGTGCGTCTGCGGCGGGTGTTCGACGCCGGCCTCGGCGGCGCGACCGGCTACGTGCTGCCGCTCGCGCGCGAACGCGACGTGCCCAACGAAGCGCCGAAGTGGGTCAGCGGCCGCTGGTTCTTCCGCGACGAACGCATGTATCTGATTCCCGGCGACTCGCCGATGGGATATCGCCTGCCGCTCGACTCGCTGCCGTGGGTCTCGAAGACCGACTACCCGTATCAGCACGCCCACGACCCGTTCGCGCCGCCCGTGCCGTTGCGCCCAGCCGCCCAGTTGCGCATGCAGTACGAAGGCGAGTCGCGCACCATGAACGCGGCGGAAGCACGCCGCGCGGCGGCGTTGTCCTCGTCCGCGGCGGATCTGCTGAGCGGCATGGCCGGCAGCGGCGCCGTGGCGTTCGCGCCGCAGACGGCCGGCGACCGGCCGCCGGCGCGCGGCCAGTCGTCGCGCGAAACCTTGCGCACGGCGATCTGCGTGGAAGCACGCGACCCGAAACGCGCGGCCGGTCCGAAGGCCGAGACCGACGCGTTCGGCAGCGGCCGCACGCTGTTGCACGTATTCATGCCGCCGCTCACCGAACTCGACGACTACCTCGATCTGCTTGCCGCGCTCGAAGCGACCGCCGCGGAGTTGCGCATGCAGATCGTGCTCGAAGGTTATCCGCCGCCGCGCGATCCGCGTCTGAAGATTTTGCAGGTGACGCCGGACCCCGGCGTGATCGAAGTCAACATTCATCCGGCGTCGAACTGGGAGCAACTGGTCGACAACACGGAATACCTGTATCAGTCCGCGGCGGAGAGTTATCTCAGCAGCGAGAAGTTCATGACCGACGGGCGCCACACCGGCACGGGCGGCGGCAATCACTTCGTACTCGGCGGCGCGACGCCGGCCGACAGTCCGTTTCTGCGCCGGCCCGATCTGCTCGCGAGCCTGATTGCTTACTGGCATAACCATCCGTCGCTGTCGTATCTGTTCTCCGGGCTTTTCATCGGCCCGACCAGTCAGGCGCCGCGCGTGGACGAAGCGCGCAACGATCAGGTGTACGAACTCGAAGTGGCGTTCCGCGAGTTGCAGCGGCAGATCGATCTGCTCGGCGGACGCGAAAGCGCCAACCTGCCGGCGTGGATGATCGACCGCTCGTTGCGCAATATCCTGATCGACGTGACCGGCAACACGCACCGCGCCGAGTTCTGTATCGACAAGCTGTATTCGCCCGACGGACCGACCGGCCGTCTCGGTCTGCTCGAATTGCGCGGCTTCGAAATGCCGCCGCATGCGCGCATGAGTCTCGTGCAGCAACTGCTGCTGCGCGCGCTGGTGGCGCGCTTCTGGGAGACGCCTTATACCCAGCGGCTCACGCGTTGGGGCACCGAGTTGCACGACCGTTTCCTGCTCGGCACCTTCATCAGGATGGATTTCGACGACGTGCTCGGCGAACTGAAGCAGGCCGGCTTCGCGTTCGATAGCAGCTGGTTCGCGCCGCACTTCGAATTCCGTTTCCCGCTGGTCGGCGCCACGACGGTGAACGGCGTCGCGCTGACGATCCGCAACGCGCTCGAACCGTGGCACGTGATGGGTGAAGAAGGCTCGGCGGGCGGCACGGTGCGTTACGTGGATTCGTCGGTGGAGCGGCTCGAGGTGCATGCGCTCGGGCTGAACGGCAACCGTCACGTGCTGACGGTCAACGGCGTGCCGGTGCCGCTGCAACCGACCGGGCGCGTCAGCGAATACGTGGCCGGCGTGCGCTTTCGCGCGTGGTCGCAGCCGTCCGCGTTGCATCCGACCATCGGCGTGGACGCGCCGCTCACTTTCGACCTGGTCGATACATGGACTGGGCGCTCGGTCGGCGGATGCCAGTATCATGTCGCTCATCCGGGCGGGCGCAACTACGAGACCTTCCCGGTCAACGCCTACGAGGCGGAAAGCCGGCGGCGCGCGCGTTTCTTCGCGTCGGGTCATACGCCGGGTCCGCTCACGGCGGATGCGCCGCAGCGCAGCCTGGAGTTTCCTTTCACGCTCGATCTGCGCTACTGGTAAGCCCAGCACACACTTAAAACGACACGACCTTGGCCTTTCAATCGACTTTTCCCTTCGAAACGTCCGCCGCGCGGGCGGACGCTTCGTCCCTGTTGCGGCTGTTGCCGCCTTACGAGGGACACTGGGACGAGTTACGCGACGCCTCCGGCGCGCTGCGCGAACCGTGGCGGCAATTCTTCGAGCGGCTCGGCGAAGACGGCATCGCGCGGCTGGAACACAACCGGGCCTCGGTCGCCCAGCAGATCCGCGACAACGACATCAGCTACAACGTCTACGCGGACAACGGCGAGCCCCGTCCGTGGGCGCTCGATCTGCTGCCGTTTCTGATCAGCGAAGACGAATGGGCGCACATCGAGCGCGGCGTGATGCAGCGTGCGCATCTGCTCAACGCGATCGTCGCCGATATTTACGGGCCGCAAACCCTGCTCGAGCGCGGGCAACTGCCGCCCGCGCTGGTGTTCGGTCATCCGGGTTATCTGCGCTCGGTGAAGGGCTATACGCCGCCGGGCAGTCAGTATCTGCAAGTGGTGGCCGTAGACCTGGCGCGCACGCCCAACGGCGACTGGACCGTGATGGCGCATCGCACCGGCGCGCCGTCGGGTCTCGGCTACGCGCTCGAAAATCGCCTGATCGTCTCCACGCTATTCGCCGATCCGTTTCGCGCGTTGCGCGTGAGCCGGCTCGCGCCCACTTATTCGCAACTCATCGCAACCCTCGTGCAGGCCGCGCAGTCCACCATGCGGCACGACAAGGCGGGAGCCGACGGGTCGCCGCATATCGCGCTGCTCACGCCCGGCCCGTTCAGCGAGACCTATTTCGAGCACGTATTTCTGGCGCGCTATCTCGGCGTGACGCTGGTGGAAGGCAAAGACCTGACCGTGCGCGACGACATGCTGTATCTGAAGACGCTCGCCGGGCTGGAACGGGTTCACGTGGTGTTGCGCCGTCTGGACGACGCGTTCTGCGATCCGGTCGAATTGCGCGCCGATTCGAGCATCGGCGTGCCGGGTTTGTTGCAGGTGATGCGTGCGGGTAACGTGATCGTCTCGAACGTGCCGGGCTCGGGCTTCGTCGAATCTCCCGCGTTGCACGGCTTCTTGCCGGGCATCGCCGAAGTGTTGCTCGACGAAGACCTCGTATTGCCGAGCGTGGCCACCTGGTGGTGCGGCGAGAAGGCCGCGCGTAATCACGCATTTGCGCGGCTGGACGAAGCCTTCATCGTACCGACATGGCCGGTTGCGCCGCGCGACGCGCCGCCCGGCATCGAGCAGGGACGCCAGCGGCTCGCCGCATGGCGCGAGCGTATCGAGGCCATGCCCGACGCTTATACGATCCAGCAGGCGCAGCGCTTTTCGTGCACGCCGCGTTACGAAGAAGGCACGATCGGGCGCCGTCCGTCGGTGCTGCGCGTCTACGCGATCGCCGACATGAACGGCGGCTGGCACGTCATGCCCGGCGGCTTCACGCGCATGGCGGCCGAGCGTCAGACGACCGTGTCGATGCAGTTCGGCGGCAGCAGTGTCGATACGTGGGTGTTGTCGAGTCAGCCCACCTCGACCTTCACCTTGCTGCCTTCGCCCATGAAGCCCGCCGACCTCGCGCGCAAACACCGCACGGTGTCGAGCCGCGCGGCGGAAAACCTGTACTGGGCCGGACGTTACGGCGAGCGCGCCGAGAACAACGTGCGCTTGCTGCGTCTGATTCTCGGCTCGCTCGAAGGCAGCGACGCCGACGCGATGTTTGCCACGCTGGTGGAACTCGCCACGCATTGCGGCCTCGTGCAATACGGCGACCTCTTTTCGCCGCACTCGCCGCAGGCGTTCGAACGCGCGCTGGTCGGCAACCTGAGCGAGAGCACGGGGGCGGCGAGCATCGGTCAGAACCTGCAATGCCAGGCGCGCTCGAATGGCGAGGTGCGCGGGCGTTTGTCGAACGACCACTGGCGCACCATTCTGGCGTCGCGCAACGACTTCCGTGACGCGTTGCAAACCCTGATGCCGGCCGCCGGCGCGAATGGCGCGAACGGCAACGGCAATGGCCGTTACGAACGTGGCGAGCGCGGCGAACGTAGCGACCGGTATGACCGTTACGATCGCGTCACGCTGATGAGCGCGCTTGAGCGTTTGTCGGTGCAACTCTCGGCGATCAGCGGCGCGCAAGGCGATCGCATGACGCGCGACGAAGCGTGGCGTCTGCTGTTCGTCGGCCGTCATATCGAGCGCGTGTCGACGATGACCTCGTTCCTGCGTGTCGTGGCCGACAAAGGTCAACTCGCTACGCCGGCTGGATTCGATCTGCTGCTGCAACTGTTCGACAGCACGTTGACTTATCGCTCGCTGTATCCGGGCCGTTTCGAAGTGCCGGCGTTGCTCGATCTGCTGGTGATCGAGCCGACCAATCCGCGCGGCATTTACGGCGTGTACGACCGCTTGCGCAAGAAGCTCGATGAAATCGCGGTGGCGGCGGGCAGCACGCGGCATCGTCCGTTTGCGGAACTCATGCCGCCCGCCGCCTCATTGCCGACGCTCGAAGCCTTGTGCGAGGTCGACGAAAGCGGCACGTACGCGAACCTGATTGCGGTCTGCGACCAGATCAACGGCTTCGTCGGTGCGGCGGCGCACGAGATCAGCGCGCGCTATTTCAGCCATGCCAGTACCGTGGCCTCGCAGGTGTGGTCATGAAGGGCGCGCCGACCGTGTTGTCCGTCTCGCATCGCACCACGTATCGCTATTCGACGTACGTGGAAACCGCGCAGCATCTCGCGACGATCCGACCGATTGCGTGTGCCTGGCAGCGCGTGGTCTCGCACAGCGAAGCGATCGAGCCGAAGCCGTCGTATATGAACAGCCGCATGGACGCGTTCGGCAACGACGTACTGTATTTCGCGCTCGATATGCCGCACGAACGCCTGCAACTCGTGAGCGAAACCACGGTGGCGCTCACGCCGCGCTGGACCGATCTCGATCCCGAGTCGACGCCTGCGTGGGAAGAGGTGGCGGCCGAATCGCGTTTCTGGGTCGGCGGGGAGTTTCGTCCGGAAGTGGAGTTCTGCTTCGCGTCGCCGAACATCGTGCCGCGCCCGTCGCTGCGTGCCTATGCGTTGCCGAGTTTTCGACCGGGCATGCCGATCGCCGCGGGCGCAATCGATCTGATGCACCGCATTCACGAAGACTTCGCCTACAAACCTTCCGCGACCATGTTCGACACGCCCGCCGAGCGCGCCTTCGAACTGAAGAGCGGCGTGTGCCAGGACTTCGCGCAGGTGATGATCGGCTGTTTGCGCTCGCTGGGTTTGCCGGCGCGCTATGTGAGCGGTTATCTGCGTAACGACCCGCCGCCGGGACAGCCGCGACTGATCGGCGCCGACGCGTCGCATGCGTGGGTCTCGGTGCATTGTCCGGGCAGCGGCTGGATCGACCTCGATCCGACCAACGACGTACTGGCCGACCTCGACCACGTCACGCTCGCGATCGGCCGCGATTACAGCGACGTGTCGCTGTTGCGCGGAATGATCCTCGGCGGCGGCGCGCATCGGGTGGAGGTGGGCGTGACGGTGCTGGCGCTCGACACCTGAGCAGGCACGCGTCCGCTCCTTCCCGCCGTCCTTCCTTCAAAACGGGGAAAACCCTCTCCCTTCATTCCCACTCAGCGGGAATCCGATTTTTGAAATTTGAGAATCTTCTGGCATTCTGATTCCGTTACTCATCGTGGGCAGTATTCATCGTGAACGCGGAACAGAACGTGACAGGGGCCGAACGGGTGTTGCTCGTGCTGGCGGCGCTTGCCAGTCACGGCAAGGCGATGTCCGTCAGGGACCTGCTCGCCGTTACCGGCCTCGCGCAAAGCACGCTGTACCGCCAGATCGCCTTGCTCAAGCGCTGGGGTTTCGTCGCTGAAAACGCGGGACATTACGCGCCGGGGCCGATCAGCCTGCAGCTGGCGCTTGGCTTCGACGTGAATTCACTGCTCGTCGAAGCGAGCCGCGAGGAAATGCAGCAACTGGCGCATGCGTCGCAGGAAAGCATCGGCCTGGTGGTGGCGGTCAAGCAGCAGGTGATGTGTCTGGAAATGGTGGACAGCCGGCACTCGCTGCGCTGCTCGTTCGAAAAGGGCCGCGCCGTGCCGCTCAAAGCCGGCGCTTCGGCCAAATCGTTGCTCGCGTTCATGGCCGAGAAAGCGCGCGTCGAAGTGCTCGACAGCCTGTTCGACAACGATGCCGCCGGCCGCGCCGCGATCGAAGCCGAACTGGAACAGATTCGCCATCAGGGCTATGCCGTGAGCGATAGTGAGGTGGATTCAGGCGTGTGGGGCGTGAGTGCGCCCATCTTTCATCGCAACGCGCGCACGGCGGGCAGCAGCGCGTCGATCACGCTGATGGCGCCTTCCACGCGGGCCATTGGCCGCGAAAACCAGTTCATCGACGGGACGCTACGTACGGCCCGCGCCATTTCCGAGCGAATGCAAACCGATTGACCCGGCATGTCCCCGATAATCGACGTGCCGGTTCGATACGGATTCCGAACTAAAAATCATCCTGACCCGACCGACCCGACTTACTCGAAGTAGTTAATCGAAGTACCTAAACGAACTTAACGAAGCGCAAGGAGCCCTCCCATGAAACTGAACAAGCTGCTGTCTCTCGCCTGCGTCGCTGCTACGCTCACGTTTGCCGGTTTTTCCGGTGCCGCATCCGCGCAAACCGACGACGTGCTGAATGTCGCCACCGACGCGACCTTCCCGCCAATGGAATTCACCGAAAACGGAGCACGCACCGGCTTCGACGTGGACGTGATGAACGCGCTCGCGAAGGCGATGGGCAAACGCGTGCAATGGACCGACATCGACTTCAAAGGCCTGATTCCCGGCCTGATCGCGCATCGCTTCGACGCGGCGATCTCCGGCATCTACATCACCGACGAACGCGCGAAAGTGGTCGACTTCACGGACTCGTACTACGCGGGCGGCCTCGTCGTGCTGGTGAAAAGCGATTCGCCGATCAAGTCGGTCGCGGATCTGAACGGCAAGAAAGTCTCGGTGCAGGTCGGCACGAAGTCGGTCAATTTCCTGCGTGACAACTTCCCGCAAATCAATCGCGTGGAAGTCGAGAAGAATCAGGAAATGTTCGATCTGGTCGGCATTGGCCGCGCGGACGCCGCCGTGACCGGCAAGCCGGCTGCCTATCAGCTGGTCAGGACGCGCGGCGGTTTCCGCGTGCTCGACAAGCCGCTCACGACGGAAGCGTATGGCATTGCCGTGCGTAAGGACGAACCGCAACTGAAGACTGCATTCAACACGGCGCTGGCGAAGATCAAGGCCGACGGCACCTACGCGGCGCTCGTGAAGAAGTGGTTCGGCGCGACCGCGCAATAAAGTACTGACCGTCTGGACTCGACACAATGGAACTCGATTTTTCGCCGGTGGTGGCCGGCTTGCCGGACATCCTGCACGGCGCGGTGACGACGGTCGAAGTGACCGCCGCATCGCTCGCGCTCAGTTGCGTGCTGGGTCTGCTGATCGGCATCGGCCGGCTCACGCCGCAACGGCGCATCGTCTACGGTTTGTGCACGGCCTACCTGACGTTTTTCCGCGGCACGCCGTTGCTCGTGCAACTGTTCCTGCTGTTCTTCGGCTTGCCGCAATTCGGCATTCTGTTGCCCGCATTCGTGTGCGGGATGCTGGGGCTCGGGCTCTATTCCGCGGCGTATGTGTCGGAAATCGTGCGCGGAGCGATTCAATCCGTGGATCGCGGGCAGATGGAGGCGGCTCGCTCGATCGGCATGTCGTCGGGGCAGGCCATGCGCGCCATCATTTTGCCGCAGGCCATCGTGCGCATGATTCCGCCGCTCGGCAACGAGTTCATTGCGTTGATCAAGAACTCGGCACTGGTGTCGCTGTTGACGATCGACGACCTGATGCATGAAGGTCAAAAGATCATCAGCGTGTCGTATCGCTCGCTCGAAGTGTATCTGGCTATCGCGCTGGTTTATCTGGTGTTGACGCAGGCGACCAATTACGCGCTGCATCGCGTGGAGCGTCGTTTGCGCGCAGGAGGAATGGTGCAATGAATACCGTGGTCAATGAGCCTATCGTCAGCATTCGCGGGCTGACCAAATCGTTCGGCACGCATACCGTGCTCAACGGAATCGACTTCGACATCCAGCCGCAGCAGGTAGTGGTGGTGATCGGACCCAGCGGCTCCGGCAAGAGCACTTTTCTGCGCTGCTGCAACGGCCTCGAACAGGCGGAAGGCGGCACGATCGATATCTGCGGACACCGGCTGGTCGATCAGGGAACGATGCTCAAGGAGCGCTCGCTCAACGAATTGCGCACCGAAGTCGGCATGGTGTTTCAGTCTTTCAATCTATTCCCGCATCTGTCGGTGCTGCATAACATCACGGTTGGTCCGCGGATGCTGCGCGGCGCGAGCAAGGCGCAGGCCGAAGCGGCCGCACTCGCGCTGCTGGAAAAAGTCGGCCTCGCGCACAAGGCGCATGTGATGCCGGCGAGTCTGTCGGGTGGTCAGAAGCAGCGTGTGGCGATCGCGCGCGCGTTGGCGATGCAGCCGCGCGTGATGCTGTTCGACGAGCCGACATCCGCGCTCGATCCCGAACTGGTGGGCGAAGTGTTGCAAGTGATGAAACTGCTCGCGAGTGAAGGCATGACGATGGTCGTCGTCACGCACGAAATGGGCTTTGCCAAAGAAGTGGCCGACGTGGTGGTGGTCATGGACGGCGGTGTGATCGTCGAAGCCGGGCCGCCCGCCGAGATTTTCTCCGCGCCGTCGCAGCCGCGTACGCGGGCATTCCTGCAGGCGGTGTTGTCGCGCGCATGAGAGTTCCATTCGACGAGAAAGTATGGGCGGGCCGTATCGACGACGGCGAGCCCGGCGACACGCGGCGTATCTTCAATCAGGTCAGGCCGTTCGAAGGTGGTCCGGCTCACTTCACTGAACAGAACGATGGTGCCGGCGCGATGCCGGTGATCGTCGGTTTCGGTTCCGACGAAGGTGTGCGGCGCAATCAGGGGCGCGTTGGCGCGGCGCATGCGCCGAAGGAATTGCGTCGTGTACTGGCGGGTCTGCCCGCCAAAACGTCGATCACGTCGCTCGCCGACGTGGGCGATGTGGTCTGCGACGATGGCGATCTCGAAGGCGCACAGGCGGAACTGGCAGACGTCGTGAGCGGCGTGCTTGCGCGTGGTGGACGACCGCTGGTGTTCGGCGGCGGTCACGAGGTGGCGTGGGGGACGTATAGCGGTTTGCGTCTGCATCAGGATCGCGTGGGCGAAGCGGCAGACCGCAAGTTGCTGATCGTCAATTTCGACGCGCATTTCGATCTGCGTCAGAAGCGGCCGGCAAATTCGGGTACGCCGTTCGATCAGATCGCGAACGATTGCGCGACGCGTGGCGTGCCGTTCAACTACGCCTGTTTCGGTATCAGCGATCTCGGCAATACGGCGTCGCTATTTGCGCATGCCGAAGCGCTCGGCGTGCATTATGTGCTGGACACCGGCATGCAGGAGCCGCAATTGCCGCAGCGTTTGCACGAACTGCAGCAATTGATCGATGCCGCCGACGACGTCTATCTGACCATCGATCTCGACGTGCTGCCCGCCGCGACCGCGCCGGGCGTGTCGGCGCCCGCGGCGCTCGGCGTGCCGTTGTCGGTGGTCGAAGCGATGGTGTTGCGCGTGCGGGCATCGGGCAAATTGCGCGCGGCGGATATCGCCGAATACAACCCGGCGCTCGATCAGGACAAACGCACGGCGCGGGCCGCGGCGCGTCTCGCGTACCGGTTGCTTTAGGCCGGCGCGCTGCGCCCGTCGCATGAAAAACGGCTCGCCGGATTGCTCCGGCGAGCCGTTCTGTTTTGCGCGAAGCCGTGCTACTGCACGAACGCGCCGATGGAGAGGAACGGGTTCACCTTGCTGACGTTATTGGCCGGATCGTAGGTGGTGTACTGCGTGTTCACGCCGTTCATCAGCACGCCGTACACCGGACCGACCTGCACCATCACGCCCGTGTCGCCGGCCTTGAAGATCGGCGTATTGCCCGACAGAAAGTCCTTGTTGGCCGTCACGTTGACGAGACCGGGTTGCGTCTGCGTGAAGTCGAGACTGAAGTTCGTGGACACCGCCGACGTGAACGGATTCAGCAAGGCCGCCGTCGGACTCTGGAACAGGGTGGCGCCGTAGTTCACGCCGGCATCGAGCGATGCGCTGGCATCGAGACACGCGCCGGCCGACGGATAGATCGTCTGTCCGTTGACCAGTGTCGCAAACGAGCTTTGTCCCTGATACGCGACCACGCCGCAGGCCGACGCGCTATTCGCTCCGATATAGCCGCCCTTCAGCGCGGTCGGCGCGATGGTGGTGGCCGGCGCGAGCAGCGAGATGCCGAGCTGGTCGTCGAGCACGTTGGCGAGCAGATTGCTCGCGTCCGTGTGGGCATAACCCACGCGAATGACGACCGGCACCAGTTGATTGTTTACCTTGCCGACGATCATGATGCCGTGCGCCTGATTCTGCGTAATCGCGAGTTGCAGCACGTTGGTGCCGACAACCGGATAGTTGAGACTCGCCGGCACCGAACTCGTGAAGACGTTATCCGGCGTGCCGTCGGTATTGCTGCGCAAGGTCCAGGGCATGCCGGTGGAAATGCACGAGTACTTCGACGAATCCGGCGTACAGGTGCCGTCGGCGTTGAAGGTTTCGCTCGCCTGGATCGCGTCGGGCTCCCAGCCGGCCATCGTCGCGCCATTCGAACTCTGCGACACCGTGCCTTCCGGCGTGACGCGAAAACCGAGTTCGTTGTACTTGCCCGCTACCTGGGTGAAGTCCGTCACCGTCTGGCTGAAGCCGAGGAACGGATAGGAGTCGAAAGTGCGGGACGGCACAGTGCCGATAAACAGGCCGGGCACCAGTTCGAGGCCGTCGTACTGGATCGTCGCGCCCGGAATGCCGCCGCCGATGATGCCCTGACCGACGAACAGCATCGGCGGGTCCTGCGGATTGATGGTGACGTGGTAAGTGCCGTCCGCCGTCGCGCCGTTCTTCAGCATGATCGCGCAGCGGGTCTGCTCGGCGGTCGGCAGCGCGAGTGCGCCGTTCGGATTGTCGTAGTCGCCGATGATGGTCATGCCGGCGCGCGTGTCGTTCACCTGACCCGCCGAGGTCGGCACTGCGGACTCGACGAAGGTCATCTGGTATTGCTTTTTCGTCGAGTCGAATTTGACCTTGATGTACTCGCCGCTGCCCGAACCGCCGGTGTAGGTGGTCGAATAGTCGAGCGTATCGGGGCAGAGTTTGGCCACCGTGACCGGCGTGCCGGCCGGCTGTCCCTGCGCCGGACAACTGCTGCCCGAACATTGCGGCACGGCCACCGCGGCCGGGTCGTCCGCCTTGCCGCCGCCGCATGCCGCGAGCAGGACCGGCAACGCCAGCGCGCCGATTATCAGGGCGGCGTGATGGCCGCCGCGCAGTTTAAACATCATGGTGTGTCTCCTCGAGTCGTCTTTCGTTTTCTAATCGACGTCAATCGATCTAAACCGCGCGTCGTACAGAGCGACAGCAGGCATTGGCATAAAGCCATTCCCAACTATTTCCCAACTATTAAGCAGATCTAGTCGGGCGCGCGATATCCCGTTTAATGGATATCGCGCTATCTGCGGCGGTTCTCTCAGTATGTTTCGGTGCAAGCAAACGGGAATAAGCGCCAATGGACGCGTCGCGCGTCGGATCACGAAGCGCGGCGGCCTTTCACGCGTGACGGGCTAAAGCTCAGGTAATTCGAAGCAGCGCGCAAAGAGCGCGATAGTCGCTTAGCCGGAAAATCGAAACGGCTTCTGCAATCCGGATGGCGGATCGAGTGGCCTTCGTCATGGAGGGCATTATGTCTCCTGCTTGTTATTAGATTTAATGCGTCGGCTGAACATTAAGCCGCTACTGCGGACTTGTATATAGTGGCACTAATCCAAACCCGAGACGGCGGTCGCGTCATTGCGCGGCGGGGCTTCCGGCAATATTTCAAACGCACGTATGTATGGATGGAGCATTCGGAACAGCCGGGCACCGGTTGCGTGGTCGTCGACAAGCCGCATCAACGAAAACTTGACTCTGTGCGTATGCACATATAGACTGCACTTCATGAGCCGTCCTCTCTCCTACGACGAATGCAACTGTTTCGCGCTGCGCCAGGCGGCGCGGCACGTCACGCAGATCTATGAGCGCCATCTCGGGCAGGTCGGGTTGACGGCCGCGCAGTTCACGATTCTCGCCAAGCTCGCGCGAACGCCTAACCTGGCCATGGCCGACCTGGCCGACGCCATGGTCATGGAGCGCACCACGCTGGTCCGCGCGCTCAAACCGCTGCAGCGTGACGGTCTGGTGGTCGCCGAACCGGCGGAACACGACGGCCGCACGTTTCTGTTCAGTCTGACGGAGCAGGGCGAAGCAACCTTCGATCAGGCCGCCGTGGCATGGCGTGCCGCTCAGGACGAGTTCGAAGAAAAGTTTGGCCGTGCGCGCGCCAAGGCGCTGCGCTCGGAGCTGTTCGGCATCACGGGTTAGTGAAAGCGCAAACTCGCTTCGGCGAGTTTTTTCACACTTGATTGTGTGCATACGCACTCTCAGTTATTGGCACTGTCGACAAGGAAGCGCAGCGATGGAAGCATTTTTCGACGACGACTGCTTTGCAATCCGCCAGGCTGCTCGTTACGTCTCCCAACTCTACGATCGTCATCTGGCCAATGTTGGGCTGACCATCACGCAGTTTTCGCTGATGGCCCGTCTCAAACGCATCGGCCCGCTCACCATGAAGCAACTCGCCGAGGCGATGCGCATGCAGCGCACGACGCTGGTTCGCACGATCCAGCCGCTGCGGCGCAACGGTCTCATCACGAGCGAGGCTCTTGGCGCAGACGCACGCGCCCTGTCCATTTCGATCACGCCCGCCGGCGAAGCGCTTCTGAATGCCGGCCGGCAGCACTGGTATGCGGCGCAAGCCGAGTTCGAACACCGTTTCGGCGAACAACGGGCCGCGGCATTACGCACCGAGTTGTTCGACATGACCAAAGATTCTGCTTGAATCGGGTCCGCACGAAGCGGATCACAGCCGGCGCGCCTCGCGCTTTTTTTTCAGCTTAACGAGTGCATACGCACATCTGACTACCATGTCCACTACACCTTCTACCATCGCGCCGCCCAGCGCGGCCAACACGTCGAAGCCGGCGCGACGCATTCCATGGATGCTGCTCGCGGTTCTCGCGGTGATCGTCGCGCTCGCACTGGCGGCTTCGTACTGGTTCTTCGTCGGCCGCTTCGTCGAGACTACCGACGACGCCTACGTGGGCGGCGACGTGACCGTGATGGCGCCGAAGGTCAACGGCTTCGTCACCGACGTGCTGGTGCGCGACAACCAGTTCGTCCACGCGAATCAGGTGCTGGTGAAACTCGATGCGCGCGATTACGACGCGCGGCTCGCCCAGGCGAGCGCGGAAGTGCAGAGTGCGCAGGCTGCGATCACCGAGTTGCAGGCCAAGAAGTCCTTGCAACTCGCGACCATCAACGAGCAGGCCGCCGAAGTTCGCGCATCCGGCGCGGAGTTGACGCGAAGCGCCGCCGACCAGACGCGCTATCGCGAACTGGTGAAAGACGACGCCGTGTCCAATCAGGTCGTGGAGCGCGCGGACGCCGATCTGACCAAGGCGCACGCCGCCGTCGAGCGCAGCGGCGCGGCGCTGATCGCGGCGCAGCGCCAGATTGCCGTGCTCGACGCGCAGATCGGCGACGCGCAGGCGCGTATCGCCACTGCGCAGGCCGCGGAACGCGTCGCGGCGCTGAACGTGGAATACACCACGATCCGCTCGCCGATCGACGGCTACGTGGGCAATCGTACAGCGCGCGTCGGACTGCTCGCCAATACCGGCGTTTCTCTGTTGACGGTCGTGCCGTCGAGCGGCTTGTGGGTCGATGCCAATTTCAAGGAAGACCAGTTGAAGAAGATGCGCGTGGGCGACAGCGTCGATGTCGATCTCGATGCATCGAGCAAGCGTCTTCACGGTGTCGTCGAAAGTCTGGCACCCGCAACCGGCGCGACTTTCAGCGTACTGCCGGCGGAAAACGCGACCGGCAACTTCACGAAGATCGTGCAACGGGTGCCGGTGCGTGTTCGCCTCGATGTGCCGAAGGACATGCAAGGCGTGCTGCGTCCCGGTCTGTCGGCGACTGTGAAGGTGCATCTCGACGCAAGCGCAAACGGTCAGGCACGATCATGACTCAGGTCCTCGCCAATCCCGCGGATCTGCCGATCCGCACGCGGGTGCTTGCTTTTTCGCTGATGTGCCTCGGCTTTTTCATGGCGACACTCGATATCCAGATCGTCGCCTCGTCGCTCAAGGACATCGGCGGCGGGTTGTCCGCGAGTCAGGACGAACTCTCGTGGGTGCAGACCGCGTATCTGATCGCGGAAATTCTCGTGATTCCGATGTCCGGCTGGCTCACGCGAGTCTTTTCGACGCGCTGGGTGTTCGCGTTTTCCGCGCTCGGCTTTACCGTCACGAGCATGTTGTGCGGCCTCGCATGGGACATCAACTCGATGATCCTGTTTCGCGGTTTGCAAGGCGCGCTCGGCGCCGCGATGATCCCGACCGTGTTCACGACCGCCTTCGTGCTGTTCCCCGGCAAGCAGCGCCTGATTGCCTCCACCACGATCAGCGCGCTCGCCACGCTTGCGCCCACGGTCGGCCCGGTGATCGGCGGCTGGATCACGTCGCAATGGTCGTGGCACTGGCTGTTCTATCTGAACCTCGTGCCGGGCGTCGCCGTCACGCTGATGGTGCCGAAATACGTGCATTTCGATAACGTCGATCTCTCGCTCATCAAGAAGGGTGACTACCTCGGCATTCTGTTGATGTCGGGCTTTCTCGGCTGCCTCGAATACGTGCTGGAAGAAGGGCCGCGCAAGAACTGGTTCGGCGACGACGTGATCCTCACCTGCACGTGGATCGCGGCTATCTGCGGCTTTCTGTTCATCGTGCACGCCTTCACCGCGAAAGAGCCGATCGTCGACTTGCGCGCGTTGGCGATCCGCAACTTCGGGATCGGCAGTCTGCTGTCTTTCATCACCGGCATCGGCATCTTCTGTGCGGTGTTTCTCACGCCGGTTTTTCTCTCCCGCGTGCGGGGTTTCGATTCCTTGCAGATCGGTGTGGCGTTGCTGTCGGTCGGCTGTTTCCAGCTGGTCGCCATGGTGGCGTATTCGCTGGTCGCGCGTTTCATCGACATGCGCATTCTGCTCGTGTTCGGCCTCGTGCTGTTCGGTGTCGGCTGTTATCTGTATGTGCCGCTGACCAACCAGTGGGGCTGGCAGGAGTTGCTGATTCCGCAGGCCTTGCGCGGCATCGGCCAGCAGTTCTGCATTCCGCCCATCGTCACGATGGCGCTCGGTTCGTTGCCGATGTCGAGGCTGCGTTCCGCCAGCGGTCTTTTCAATCTGATGCGCAACCTTGGCGGCGCAATCGGCATTGCGGTGAGCAGCACCATGCTCAACGACCGCCTGAACCTGCACTACGAACGTCTGGATGAACATCTGAACGTGGGACGCCCCGTCGTCGAATCGGTTTTGCAGCAGCAGAGCGCGCATTTCGCCGCAGTCGGCGGCGACATGCTCAACGCGGCAAACGCGGGCCTGGGTGAACTGCACGCGCTGCTCATGCGCGAAGCACTCGTGCTCACGTTCTCGGACACGTTCTTCGCGCTGTCGCTCTGTTTCCTGGTGGGTCTGCTGAGCGTGATGTTCTCGCGTCCATTCGGCAATACCGCGCCGCCGCCCGACGCGCATTGAAAAGATAGAAAGGGAAACCGGAATGAAACCGATCGTTATGAAGCTTTTCGCCAGCGCCGCCTTGCTGACGCTCGCGGCCTGTGCGGTGCAGCCCGAAACGCACGCGAATCTGCCGCAGACGGTGCAAAGCGTCGCGCCCCAGCAATGGAGTGTGGACGCACCGAAAGACGCCGTGAACGCCGACGCATGGTGGACGCAATTCGGCGACCCCGTCATGCACGAATTGATCGAGTCGGTGCTGACCGGCAATCTCGACGTGCAAGCCGCCGTGGAACGCGTGAAGCAGGCGCAAGATCTCGCGACGCAAAATCGCGCGGCCTTGCTGCCCGAACTGAACGCCAATGCCGGCGCTTCCGACTCGCGTCAGAACACGCCGCCGCCGCTCGGCTATGTGCGTCAGGCGGGTTTTGGCTTGAGCGCCAGCTGGACGCCCGATGTATTCGGCGGCGAACGGCTTGCCGTGCTGGCGGCGCAGGCGCAAGTGTCGGGACGTCAGGCAGCGCTGAATCAGGTGCGTCTCGCGCTCGCGGCTAACACTGCGGCGGCGTACATCGATTTGCGATGGGCCCAGTCGCAACTGCAGATTCTCAACGACAACGAGCAGATCCGCGCGCGCGCACTGAAACTCACGCAGCAACGGCTGCATTACGGCCTGTCGACGCAACTCGACGTGGCACGGGCGCAGAATCAGTTGCAGGATTTGCAGGCGCAGATTCCACGCATGCAATCCATCGTGCAGCATCAACTCAGTCTGATTGCGGTGTATTCGGGCCGCACGCCGGAAAGCGTGGACAAGCTGCTGCTTGCCGACGCTCGCGAGATTCCCGTGCCCGCACAGAGCGTGCCGCAGACCTTGCCGTCCGAAGCGCTGTTGCAACGTCCCGACGTGCGCACCGCTTACGCGACGGTCGAGCAGCGCGCGGCGGAGGTGGGCGTTTCCCGTGCGCAGCGCTATCCGCAATTCAGACTCAATCTCGCCGACGGTTTGCTCGCCTCGTCGTATCTCGGCCTGCCGACGCTCACCGACAACCTGTTCAGCGCGGCATTGAACGCCACCAGTCCGATCTTCAACGCCGGCCGCATCACCGCGAATATCGACGCGAGCGAAAGCCGCATGCGCGAATCGCAACTCGGTTTGCAGCAGACCATGTTGCAGGCGCTGAAAGAGATCGAGGACAACCGCAGCGACCTCGTGAACGGCGCGGTACAGGTGGGACGTCTCGGCGGCGCGCTGGATGCGTCTGGCCACGCCTTGCGTCTGTCGAGCGAACTGTACAAGGGCGGCGCGTCGAGCTTTCTCGATGTGCTCGACGCGCAGGAAGCCTATCTGCGCGACTCGGAATCGCTGAATCAGGCGCGGCGCGAACATGCGCTCGCGGCCGTGGCGCTGTACCGCTCGCTCGGCGGCGGCTGGGACGTGCCCGGCACGGTCACGGCGGCGTCGGCGAATTGAGGCGAATCGATACCGCGATAAACCCGCTAATCCAACCAGGAGATAAACGATGAGCAAGCGTGAAGTGGTGATCTGCAATCCGGTGAGAACGCCGATCGGCGCATTTGGCGGCTCGCTGAAAGAGGTGCCGGCAACCGATCTCGGCGCGGTTGCCGTGCGCGAAACGCTGCGCCGTAGCGCGCTCGATCCGGCCGCGTTGTCGTCGGTGGTGATGGGCAACGTGATTCAGGCCGGCAACCGGATGAATCCCGCGCGCCAGGCATCGGTCGGCGGTGGCGTGCCGGTAGCCGTGCCCGCGTTGACGGTCAATCGGGTGTGCGGCTCGGGTGCGCAGGCCATTGCCTCTGCGGCGCAGGAAATCTGGCTGGGTCTCGGCGACGCCGCCGTGGCGGGCGGCATGGAGAACATGGATCGCGCGCCTTATCTGTTCGACGGCGGCCGCTGGGGCGTGCGCATGGGCAACGCGCAGATGCACGACAGCCTGTTGCGCGACGGCCTGAACGACGCGTTTTCCGGTGAGCATTCGGGTTGGCATACCGAAGACCTCGTCGCGCAATTCGATCTCACGCGCGAATCGCAGGACCGTTGGGCCGCGCGCTCGCAACAGCGCTTCGCGCAAGCCCAGTCGCGTGGCGATTTCGACGCGGAGCTGATCGCCGTCGAAACGCCCGGACGCAAAGGACCGCAACCCTTCACACGCGACGAGCAGCCGCGTCCCGACACCACGCTCGAGACGCTCGCCAGATTGCGCCCGGCATTCCGTCCCGACGGCACCATCACGGCGGGCAACGCGCCGGGTCTGAACAGCGGCGCGGCCGCCATGCTGGTGGCCGAGCGTGGTTTCGCCGAGTCGCGCGGTATCGAACCGTTCGCGCGTCTCGCGGCATACGGCGTGGCGGCGGTCGAACCGGGTCTGTTCGGACTCGGACCGGTGCCGGCGGTTGAGATGGCGCTGGCGCGCGCGGGCTGGCAACTCGGCGAGGTGGAGCGCTTCGAGATCAACGAGGCGTTCGCCGCGGTGCCGCTTGCCGTGATGCGCCGACTCGGCATTGCCGAGGAACGCGTCAACGTGCAAGGCGGCGCCATTGCGCACGGTCATCCGATCGGCGCAACAGGTGCCGTGCTCACCACGCGCCTGTTGCACTCGATGCGCCGCGACGGTCTGAAGCGCGGCATCGTGACGTTGTGTATCGGCGGCGGGCAGGGCATCGCGCTGGCCCTGGAAATGCTCTGAGCGCAGTCGCGCAATACGATGGTGAATGCGCGGCGCATCGAACACGCGTCGCGCGTCATCTAAAGTTTTATTCCCGCCTGAGTTTCGTTTAGCATCACTGCCACATTCACAAGAACTTCGAGACACATGGCCCTGATCGCACGAAACCTGCTAGGTATCGCCGTACTGCTGCTCATCGCGTTCGCCTTTTCCACCAACCGCCGCGCGATTCGCTTACGAACCGTCGTCACCGCCTTGCTGGCGCAGATCGGTATCGGTGCCTTCATTCTCTTCGTGCCGCTTGGCAAGACGATCCTGGCCGCCGCGGCGTCGGGCGTCAATCACGTGCTCGGCTACGGCAACGCCGGCATCGAGTTCCTGTTCGGCGGACTCGTGCAGGCAAAAATGTTCCAGATCTTCGGCGACGGCGGCTTCGTGTTTGCGGTGCGCGTGCTGCCGGCCATCATCTTCGTGACGGCGCTGATTTCCGTGCTGTACTACATCGGCGTGATGCGCTGGATCGTGCTCGTGCTCGGCACGTTGTTCCAGAAACTGCTCGGCGTGTCGAAGCTCGAATCGTTTTCCGCCGTCACCACCATCTTTCTCGGACAAAGCGAAATGCCCGCCGTGGTCAAGCCGTTCATGCGCGACATGACGGGCGCGGAGTTGTTCGCGGTGATGTCGAGCGGCATGGCGGCGGTGGCCGGCTCGGTGCTCGCGGGTTACGCCGGGCTCGGCGTACGTATCGAGTATCTGCTCGCCGCTTCGTTCATGGCGGTGCCGGGCGGGCTGCTGTTCGCCAAGATCATTCACCCGACCACGGAGCCGAGCCGCGTGCAGCTGGAGAACCTCAGCTTCGACGAAAAACGTCCTGCCAACGTGATCGAGGCCGCGAGTTCCGGTGCCACCGTGGGCCTGAAAATCGCGGTGATGGTCGGCGCAATGCTGATCGCCTTCGTCGGATTGATTGCCTTGCTCAACGGCATCGTGGGCGGCATCGGCGGCTGGTTCGGTCATCCGCAACTGTCCATGCAATCCGTGCTCGGCGTGATCTTCGCGCCGCTGGCGTATCTGATCGGCGTGCCGTGGAACGAAGCGGCGCTGGCCGGCAACTTCCTCGGCCAGAAGATCATTCTTAACGAATTCGTCGCGTACGCATCGCTCTCGCCGTATCTGAAAGATGCTGCGAGCGTGAGCGCGGCCGGCCTGCAGGCGCTCGATCCGCGTACCATTGCGATTCTGTCGTTTGCGTTGTGCGGCTTCGCGAACTTCGCGTCGATCGCGGTGCTGACGGGCGGCTTTAGCGCCGTCGCGCCCGAACGCCGCGCCGAGGTCGCGCGCTACGGCTTGCGTGTGGTGCTCGCCGCGACGCTCTCGAATCTGATGAGCGCCACGATTGCGGGCATGTTCATCACACTGAATTGATGCGAGGATCGGCTATGAACATGGAACAACTGCTGGAACGCGCGGGTCTCGCGCGAGAAAAGGCCTATGCGCCCTATTCGAAATTCAAGGTCGGCGCCGCGCTGCTTACACGCGACGGCCAGGTCTTCGACGGCTGCAACGTCGAGAATGCTTCGTATGGTCTGTGCAATTGCGCGGAACGTACCGCGTTTTTCAGCGCCATCGCGGCGGGTTATCGGCGCGACCAGTTCGCGGCGCTCGCCGTGATCGGCGACACGGACGGCCCGATCTCGCCGTGCGGCGCGTGCCGTCAGGTGATTATCGAACTCGGCGGGCCGGATTTGCCGATTCGCCTCGGCAATCTGCATGGCCATACGCGCGACACCACGGCGCGTGATCAACTGCCGGACGCGTTCTATCTATGAGCCAGCACAAGGTCATTTACGACACCGACCCCGGCGTGGACGACGCCATGGCGCTGGTGTTCCAGGCGCTGCATCCGGATATCGAGCTGCTCGGCCTGACGAGCGTATTCGGCAATGCCACGATCGAGACCACCACGCGCAATGCGCTGTTCCTCACTAGCCGTTTCGCGCCGCATGTGCCGGTCGCGCAGGGCGCGGCCGCGCCGCTGGAACGCGCAGCGCCGCAACCGCTGGCGTGGATTCACGGCGACAACGGACTCGGTAACGTCGATCTCGGTTCGGCTGGCGAGCCGATCGCTTCGGCCACGCTCGACGCGCGGCCCGCGCATCGCTTCATCGTCGATACGGTGCGGGCGCATCCCGGCGAAGTCACGTTGATCGCCGTCGGCCCGCTGACCAATCTCGCGCTCGCGCTGGCCGACGATCCGCAGATCGCCACACTCGTTAAACAGGTGGTCATCATGGGCGGCGCATTCGGCGGCGACGGCGTGCTCGGCAACGTCACGCCCGCTGCCGAAGCCAACATTCTCGGCGACCCGCACGCCGCCGACATCGTGCTCGGCGCGGCGTGGCCGGTGGCGATCGTCGGGCTGGATGTCACGCAGCGCACCATCATGAGCCGCGATTATCTGGCGTCCATAGGCGAGCGCGGCGGCGCGGCCGGGCAATTCGTGTGGGACGTGTCGCGGCACTATGAAGCGTTTCACGAGCAGAGCGCGCAACTCACGGGCATCTACGTGCACGATTCGTCGGCGGTGGCGTACGTGCTCGCGCCGCATCTGTACACGACCCGCAGCGGTCCCGTGCGCGTGCTGACCGAGGGCATCGCGGTGGGGCAGACCATCCAGAAGCCGTCGACCATGCCGGTGCCCGCGCCGGACTGGGACAGCCGGCCGTCGTGCGAAGTCTGTATCGGCGTGGACGTGCAGGGCATGCTGGCGCTGTACGAAGCGACGTTGTGCGGCGCGAATCGCCATTGATCTTATGTAAGGGCTTTAACCGCGGTGCCGCCGTGTTGCACCGCGGCAGTCAGGCGGATGTGGAGGCGGGCAATCGTCGCCGATGTGTTCGGCGATTCTTTGCTACATTCTGCTGACGCACGGCGTCCGTGGCGCGAACCACGCGCGACGCGTAGTTGCAACGCGCGAGCAAATCTATCAAGAGGCAAACGATGCGAATTCTAGTTGTGGGAGCGGGCGCCGTGGGCGGCTACTTCGGCGGACGTCTCGCCGCCGCGGGTCAGGACGTCACTTTCCTGGTTCGTCCGGGTCGTGCGGAACAATTGCAGCGCGAAGGGCTCGTGATTCGCAGCCCGCGCGGCGATCTCACTTTGCCGGACGTGAAGACGATACTCGCCGGCGTAAGCGCCGAGCCGTTCGATCTCGTGCTGCTCAGCTGCAAAGCCTACAGCCTCGACGACGCCATCGATTCCTTCGCGCCGCTGGTCGGTGAATCGACCTCGATCCTGCCGATGCTCAACGGCATGCGCCATATCGACGTGCTGACCGAGAAGTTCGGCGCGTCGCGCGTACTGGGCGGCCAGTGCGTGATCGCGGCAACGCTCGACGCCAGCAAGCACATCGTGCATCTGAACGACATGCACGCCATCACTTTCGGCGAACTCGAAGGCGGCTCGTCCGAGCGCGTGGCGGCAATCGCCGAAGCGTTGAAAACCGCGAACTTCGATACGCTCGTCAGCGAAAAAATCCTGCTGCGCATGTGGGAAAAGTGGGTGTTCCTGGCCACATTGGCGGCCAGTACGTGCTTGATGCGCGGCGCGGTCGGCGATATTCTGGCTGCGCCGGACGGCAAACGCGTGATCGAAAATCTGCTGGGCGAATGCCGCGCGGTAGCCGAGAGCAAGGGTTTCACCATGGGACCGGACTTCGACGCGCGTGCCACGCAAACGCTGCTGACGCCGTCGCCGCTCACGGCGTCCATGTTGCGCGATGTCGAAAACCGCTCGCATACCGAGGCCGATCACATTCTCGGCGACCTGATCTCGCGCGGCGGCGACGCGCAGAAGGGCGAGCATGGCCTGTCGTTGCTGCGCATCGCCTATAGTCATCTGAAGACGTACGAAGCGCGGCTGACCCGCACGAACTGAGCCGGGCGCGCTGCGACGAAGATCGACGTTGCTGTCCAATGTCCGGAGGTGCAGCATGCGCAGTCCCGATGGGTCGGTGGCCGCACTCAGTTCCGCTTCGGCGACGATCTTCTCGATCGGCATCGTCTTTCTCGGCTACTGGGGGCTGTACGACACGGGCAAATGGCTGGTTTCCGACGTGGTGGTGTTCGTCTTCGCGCTGATCGGCTTTGCCTGCCTCGGCCTGGTCCCGTGGCTTGCCACGAGTCCGGTCGAAGCGGGCAGCGATTCGCGAATTCGCCTTGCGCGGCATCTGTTTCTGGCGGGCGCGGGGGGAATCTGGCTCGCCGTCGCGGTGTCGGTTATTTTCTGAGCCTTCCACGAACGCCTCGTCGGGCCAAAGATAAGGCGCCACGTTCGCTCGCGAACGCGGCGCCTTTTTCATGCTCGAAGCCTGAGCCGCCGGTTTAGAACACCTTGATCGGGACGTTCACGACCAGCCGGTATTCCATGTTGTTGCCGTCGGAATAGAAGTTCGAGCCGTTGTGCCACATGGCGATGAACGTGATCTTCGTATCCTTGTAGCGGCCGCTTTGCAGCACGTAGCTTGGAATGAAGCCGAACTCGTGATGGTGGCCGTGCACCGGTTCGCCGTTCTTCCAGTAAAGGTTGTGCAGCGGCGACGAGGACGAAGCGTTCTCCTCTGCGCCCGCCGATGCGTCCGCGCCCCAACCGTATTCGCCCCAGAACATCGCTTTCAGACCTGGCACGCCCGCGTATTTTCCGTCGAACGTATAGCGCAGTTGCAGCGATTGCTCGTGCGGCGCGTTGTAGTCCACGTCCATCGAGTTGGTCAGGTAGATGCCATTGGTCTCGTTCACGTAATCGAAGAACTGGTCGCCCAGCACCTGCTGATAGCCGAGCAGGAGTGCATGCGGACCGTGCTGCGCGGAAACCGAAAGACTGTACGCGTTGCTGTTGATGTGACCTTGCCTGGACGCGCCGGTGTCGTGCGTCGAATAGATGTTGGCGAGACCGCTCCATTTGATCGTGGTGGGGTCGCCGAACGACTGCGCCACCGAGCCGTAGTACTGACGCCAGACGTCGTCGGCCTGATCGACGTAGAGCGCCATTTCGCCGTTTTTGGCGTAATGCCACGTGCCGCCGAGATAGGTCAGGCGATCGATGCGCGTGCCGCCATACGAGGTCGTGAGGTTCGTGAGGTTGGTGTGGCCGCGCGCGTCCACCTTCGTGAAGCTACCCGCTTCGAGCGTGGTGTACACGAGATCGTTGCTGACCATCGAAACGCCGAGGAAGGTCGGCGGCAAGGCGCGATTGTCGTGCGGTTCGAGAAACGGATTGGTGACGGTTTGCAGGCCGTATTTCACCACCGTTTCCGAAATGCGTCCCTTGATGTCGTACATGCCGGGATAGGCCCACGCGAGCTGGTTCGACCCGCCGCCGTCCTTGCCCACGTGCACCATGTTGCTCGCGCCGTTGCCGCCGTCGAGTTTGAGCGCGGCGAATAGCGAGGCATCCACGCCGAAGCCGACCAGTCCTTGCGTATAGCCTGATTCGTAATTGACCTGCGCGCCCTGAATCCATGCGTGACGATAGGTTGAGGGCGGCGCCTGAAAATAATCGGAGTAGTTGCGCAATTGCAGATTCAAATGACTGTCCGCGATAAAACCCTTGCTCGCGCTCTGGCTCGAAGGCGGGCTCGGCGGCGTGACTGTCTGATTGGCTTCGGCGTTCACGAGCACGTTGGTGGTGTCGGGCTGGTCGTTACGCGGCGTGCCGCCGCTGTCGGCGCGGCGCTTGTCGGCCGGTGCGGCCTGCGCAAACTGGGGTGCCGGCGTCATTGGGGCCGCTTGCGAGCCTTGCGAGGGAGACGACAACGTTTGCGCGAGCGTTTGACCTGTTGGCGAGGTCTGGCTCGTTGACGTGCCGGACGCATTCGCGATGGGCTGCGTCACGCTGTCGTCGGCGTAAGCACTCGCGGAGGCGGTCAGTACAGGAAGGGTCAGCGCGGCATAAAAGAAGGTGGCGGATGTCGTTTTTTTTGTCCGCTTTTTTGATCGGTTATCTTTCATTGAGTGTCTCTGGTTATTGTGGTGAATCTTTGGCCGGCTTTTAGCCGGTCCATACGTATCGTTCGTCCTGCTAATGACAGGGCGAACGCATCCATCGGCGCGGCGGCCTGCCGCGCCGGGGAATACGGTTTCAGCCTGATCGGCTGTGATTAATTTTTAATGCTCAGCGTGCTTCGTGACCAACGGTTCCGGCAGCGTCCGCGACGCGAATGCAAGCCACGCGCGTCGCGCTTTTGCCGTGCGTGACAGGCTGCGGCACTTCGGTGGCGCAGGCGTCGATCGCGTCCGGGCAACGGGTGCGAAACGCGCAGCCGGACGGCGGATTGAGCGGCGAAGCAATTTCGCCGCGTAGCAGCAGATGACGGCGCGCTCGCTCGATTGCAGGGTCGGGCAGCGGCACGGCGGACAGCAGCGCGCGCGTATAAGGATGACGCGGCTCGCCATACACTTCGCGCTTCTCGCCGAACTCCATGACACGCCCCAGATACATCACCAGCACGCGATGGCTGATCGCTTTCACGACCGCGAGATCGTGCGCCACGAACAGCAGCGACAGCGACAACTCGCGTTGCAAATCGCGCAGCAGATTGACGATCTGTGCCTGAATGGAAACGTCGAGCGCGGAAACCGGCTCGTCGCAGATCACCAGTTGCGGCTCGCCGATCAGCGCACGCGCAATGCCCACGCGCTGACACTGGCCGCCTGAAAATTCGTGCGGATAACGGCGCAGATGTTGCGCATTGAGACCCACGCGTTCGAGCATGGTCAGCACGCGCCGCTGCACGTCGGCGCGCGCCACGTCCTGCCCGTACGTAGTTAGCGGCTCGGCCACGATCTGTTCGATCGTCATGCGCGGATCGAGCGACGCGAGCGGGTCCTGAAAAATCATCTGGACGTCGCGGCGCAAACGCGAGGTGTCGCGTCGCGTGGCCTTGCCGTCGGCCAGCACGGTTTCGTTGCCGAGCCAGCGCACGCTGCCGCTCGCCACCGGCGCGAGTCCGATGATCGCGCGCGCCAGGGTGGATTTGCCGCAGCCGGATTCGCCGACCAGCCCCACGGTTTCGCCGCGCCGCACGTTGAACGACACGCCGTCCACCGCGCGCAACGTGGCCTTGCCGGACCACGGAAAGCCGCCGCGCGGCACGCCGAACTGCACCTTCAGGTTCTCGACGGAGAGCAGCGTGGCCGCTTGAGCGCCTTGAGTCGTAGCGGTGGTCATACGTGTTGTACCTCCAGGATTTCCGCCACCGGGCGATGACACGCGCGCAAGGCGTCGGCCCGCTCGGGCAGCGCGACCAGAGCCGGACGCGCTTCGCGGCAGCGCTCCACGCTGAACGCACAGCGCGGCGCAAAGGCGCAACCCGCACCGACTTCGCCGGGCAGCGGCGGATTGCCGGGAATGGTTTGCAGCGGACGGTCGTCTTCGTCGGAGAGTCGGGGCAGGGCGTTCAGCAGGCCGATGGTGTAGGGATGCGTGGGCGCGGCGAACAGCGCTTCGGCGCTGGCCTGCTCGACTGTCTGTCCCGCGTACATCACCATCACGTCGTCGCACAGGCCGGCAACCACGCCCATGTCGTGCGTGATCAGGATGATCGCCGTGCCGCGCTCGCGATTGAGTTCGCGCAGCAACTCGATGATCTGCGCCTGCACGGTGACGTCGAGCGCGGTGGTCGGTTCGTCGGCGATCAGGATTTCCGGCTCCGACAGCAGCGCCATTGCGATCATCACGCGTTGCCGCATGCCGCCGGAGAATTCGTGCGGATACATATTGATGCGGCGCGCGGCGTCGGGAATGCGCACCGTTTCCAGCGTGTCGATTGCGCGTCGGCGCGCTTCGCGGCGCGACATCCTGCGATGCAGTTGCAGCGTCTCGGTCATCTGCCGTTCGATCGTCAGGAACGGATTGAGCGAGGTCATCGGGTCCTGAAAGATCATGCCGATGCGGTCGCCGCGAATCCGGTTCAATGCCGCTTCGTTCAGGGTCAGTAGGTTTTCGCCGCGATAGTTCGCCTCGCCGGACACCTTGCCGTTGCCGGCCAGCAAACCGAGCAGCGCCATCACGGTCTGGCTTTTGCCCGACCCCGATTCGCCGACAATGCCGAGGGTGCGGCCCGCTTCGAGCGAAAACGACACGCGCTGCACGGCGTCGACCGGAACGCCTTCACGGCGCGTAAAACGCACGCTGAGATCTTTGACTTCGAGTAGCGGCATGTCAGCGGTCCTTCGGATCGAATGCGTCGCGCAGACCGTCGCCGACGAAATTCACGCAATACAAAGTGACGCACAGCATCACCGCCGGGCACAGCAGCAGCCACGGCATCGATTCGAGTTTCTGCGCGCCGTCCTGAATCAGCACGCCCCAGCTCGTCATGGGTTCCTGCACGCCCAGCCCGAGGAAGGACAGCACCGATTCGGTCAGCACGATGTTCGGCACGGTGACGCTCGCGTACACCACCACCACGCCGAACAGATTCGGCACGATGTGGCGCGCGATGATCGAGCGCGACGTGACGCCGATCGCCCTTGCGGCGTCGATGAACTCACGCGAACGCAGCGACAGCGTCTGGCCGCGCACCACGCGCGCCATGTCGAGCCACGAAAACGCGCTGATGGTGAGCACCACCAGATAGAACGCGCGGCCGAACATCGTCATCATGAGGATCGCGATCAGCATGTACGGGATCGCGTACATCATGTCCACGATGCGCATCATCACGGCATCCACGCGTCCGCCGAGATAGCCGGCCGTCGCGCCGTACGCCACGCCGATCAGCCCGGAGACGAGCGTGCCGAGCAGGCCGACTTCGAGCGACACGCGCCCGCCTTGCAAGGTACGCGCGAGCAGGTCGCGGCCGAGTTCGTCGGTGCCGAACCAGTGCATGTTGGCGAGCGTCGGCGCGAGGCTGATGGCGCTCCAGTCGCTGTCGATCGGATTGTTCGGCAGCAGCCACGGGCCGGCTACGCAGGCGATCACGATCAGCAGCAACACGGCGAAGCCGGCGAAAGCCGCGCGATTGCGCACGAAACGCAGCGCGGCGGTGGCGAGCGGGCCGCGCGAGCGCGGTGCGCGGGCGATGGCCGAGAGCGGATCGAGCGCCGCGACCGTCGGTTGAATGGAGCGGGGCATGGTTCAGTACCGGATGCGCGGATCGAGCCAGGCGTACGCCAGATCGACCAGCAGATTGAACAGTACGGCGACGGCGGTGGTCAGCACGACCAGGCCGAGCACGAGGGTGTAGTCGCGGTTGATCGCGCCGTTGACCACCAGCTGGCCGAGGCCCGGCAGCGCGAAAACCGACTCCGTGACCACCGCTGCGGTGATCGAGGAAATGCAGATCGAGCCGAGCAGCGACACCACCGGCATCATGGCGGGCTTGAGCGCATGGCGCAGCACGATGGTGCGGCCCGGCAGCCCCTTCGCGCGCGCCGTGCGGATGAAATTGCCCGACAGTACTTCGATCATGCTGCCGCGCATCACGCGTGCGATGGCAGCCACGTTGATGAAGGTGAGCAGCACGATCGGCAACACGCGATAACGCCATTCGCCTTCGCCCCAGCCGCCTGCCGGCAGCCAGCCATGTCCCTCGGAGGTTTTCAGGAGGATCGCGAAGACCCACACCAGCACCGGGCCGAGCACGAACGGCGGCACCACGTTGCCGATATTGCCGAGCACCATCACCGCGTGATCCACGAAACGGTCACGCCGGACCGCCGCGAGCGTGCCGAGCGTCACGCCGATTACGAGCGCGATCGGCACCGAGACGCCGCCTACGCCGAGACTCACCGGCAGCGCTTTCCATACGAGGTCGTTGACCGACCAGTCGGCGTAGCGGAACGACGGACCGAGGTCGCCGTGCAGCAGCGAGCCGAGATAGTGGAGATACTGGAGCCACAGCGGTTCGTCGAGGTGATACTTCGCGTTGAGGTTCGCGAGCACGGCCGACGACAGTTGCTTCTCGGTGTCGAACGGGCCGCCTGGAGTGAGATGCAGCAGCAGATAGCACGCGGTGATCACGGCGAGTATCGTCGGGATCGCCCAGAGCGTGCGGCGCAGCGTATAGGCCAGCATGACGGTGCTCCCGCGCTCAGTGCTTGATCAGATACATGTCTTGCGTGGCACGCTGGTCGACGTAATTGGTCGACGTGTAGCCGCCCACGTACGGCTTCACCAGACGGTCCGCGGAATACTGGAACAGCGGCACCATCGGGTAGTCGCCCATCGCCGTGTCGTGCGCCTGGGTGAGCAGCGCGGTGCGTTTGGCGTCGTCGAGTTGCAGGTTGGCCTGATCGACGAGCTTGTCCACCTGCGGATTGCAGTAGCGCTGATCGTTCTGCACGCTGTTGCAGCGGATCAGGTCGAAGTACGACATGGCGTCGTTGTAGTCGACGAACCAGCCGTCGCGCGAAGCCTGTACCTTGCCATCGTGGCGTTGCTTGAGCAGCACCTTGTATTCGACGTTTTCGAGTTTGACGTTCACGCCGAGCTTGGTGCGCCATTCCGAGGTGGCAAACAGCGCAACCTTCTTGTGCAGGTCGTTCGTGTTGTAAGTGAGCGTGAAGGTGAGCGGCTTCGCGTCCGAGTAGCCGGCGCTCTTCAGCAGATTGCGCGCGTAGTCGATCCGCTTGGGCATCGGCCACGTCGCCCAGTCGGGCTTGAAGACGGCCGCGCCTTGCGTGCCTTTGGCGATCAGGCCGTACATGGGCAACTCGCCGTCCGCCGTGAGACGCGAGGTCAGCAGATCGCGGTCGAGCACCATGGAAAGCGCCTGACGCACGCGTTTGTCCTTGAAGCTCGCGTCTTCGTTATTCAGGCTGTAGTAGTACGTGGCAATCTGCAGACCGGTTTTCAGTTCGGGACCGAACTGCTTGCTCACCTGCGCATAGATGCCCGACGGAATCGAATACGTGTAGTCGAACTGGCCCGCCTGATACATGCGCATGGCCGTTTCGTCGTTTTCGATCGGCAGGTAGGTCACTTTGGTGATCACCACCTTGCCCGCGTTCCAGTACGTGCTGCTTTTCGTGCCGACCAGACGATTGCTTGGCTGCCAGTCGGCGAGCGCATACGGCCCGTTGCCGACGAAATTGCCGGGGCGCGTCCAGTCGCCGCCGAACTTCTCGATGGTCGCGCGATTCACGGGCGCCATGGTGGGCATGGCGGCCAGTTGCGGGAAGAAGGCCGCGGGCACTTCCGTCGTCACCTCGATCGTGTACGGGTCCGGCGCGCGCACGCCGAGGCTCGACAGCGGCGCCTTGCCGGCGAGAATCGCCTTGGCGTTCTTCACGAATTCGACCAGTACCGTGTATTTCGAACCCGTCTTCGGATCGAGCACGCGCTGCCAGGCGTATACGAAATCGGCGGCCGTGACCGGCTGGCCGTTGCTCCAGCGCGCGTCGTGGCGCAGCTTGAAGACCCACGTATCCGGACCGGTGCGCGTCCACGATTGCGCGACACCCGGCACCACGGCGCCGGCGGCGTCGATGCGCGTCAGACCTTCGAACAGGTCGAGCGCGATCGTATTGCCGGTCCACGATTCGATATGCGCGGGGTCGAGCGACTCGGTTTCGGCCGGCACCTGACGGGTGATTTCCTGGCTGGCTGCAAGTGTGACGCCCGCCGGTACGTTGACGGCGAATGCGGAAGTGGCAAACGTGAGGACGAGCGCGGCCAGCGCCGTCGAATAGACGAACGGGGTTTTCATCGGTTGAGATCGCAGGGAAAGGTCGAGAAAGAACGCGACGGCGCTAGTGCGCCTGTTTAGCTGCGTTGCCCGGGCCGGGGCGGCCCTTGTTGCTTGTCCGACATGCAGGATTCCTTACATTGCGTAATGCAGGCAATCCTGGCCGGATCAACCGGAAAGATGCCTGCTCTTTAAAACAGCCGCGGTGTGCCCACCCAGACGACCACCGACTCCACGCGAGCGGTGTTCACCCAGCTGTGCGGCACCGTCGATTCGTAATGCGCGCTGTCTCCCGCGTGCAGCACGAACGTCTTGCCTTCGAGTGTCAACGACACTTCGCCGTCGATCACATAAACAAACTCTTCACCGGCATGCGTGGTGACTTCGGAGCGCTTCTGCCCGGGCGGCATCCTCACGAGGATCGCTTCGAGCTGACGGCCGCCCGTCAGATTGGTCAGCCGTGCAAACAGATTGGCTGAATCCGCAAAGCCGAAAAACTTCAACTGATCGCCGCGGCTCACGCAGCGTTCTTCGCTGGGTGTGTCGACGAAATACTGCACCGTCACGCCGAGTGCGTTGGCAATCCCGGCCAACGACGTGATGGACGGTGACGCCAGGCCCCGTTCGACTTGCGACAGGAACGGCTTGGAAATACCCGCCGCGGTTGCCGTGTCGTCGAGCGTGCGCTTGAGCCGCTGACGCAACGCGCGGATCTTGCTGCCGAGTTCGAGTGCCGGGTTGTTGTTTTGAATTGTCGTGACCATAGCAGGAGGAAATTAGCCCGTCAAAATTTGTTTGATATAAGTAAATATGGTTTGATCGCGACCTCGACCGGCCCGGCGGCCTAGTCGGCGCTCGGTCATGCAGGAGATCGTTTTTCGAGACAACGCTCTATGTTGCCAGAAGCGGTACGGCCTCTACCCGTTTTGAATGAACGCGCGGGCTGACCGTCAGTGGATTGCATGAGAATCCGCAGCAGGAGCAGGACCGTGCGGATCATGCGCATTGAATATGCGAGGAGATTAAAGGCATGACATCAAAGACTATTTTTGTCGGCGTGCGATGACTAGACAAAGGCGGCTGCCGTGTAACGGCCTGTCATCTGCGTGCGGCTCAGTGAATTCCCTGAGTGACGCGGGCGGCGTCTGTTCGCACAATCGGCCCCCTTTGCGGTACCACACACCTGCAACGATGCCAGGTGTGCGGCGGCTGCCCGTTACCCATCCGCGCGCGGCGATCCCGCGCAGCGGAGCATCGTCCGGCGCATTCCACCCGAATGACAGCCGGCATGAGGACATGACTATCACTGCCGAACTTCTGCGTCGCGGGCCCGAGGCCCGTCATCCGGCGCATCCGCACTTTGCCGGCCGCCGGCATGCCGTTTCACGCGATGCTTTATCATTGAGCCCGTCGTTGCGTCCACCCGCGTCCGCCCGCGTTCAAAGCGGGCCCGACGCTACGTGGCATCCGTCAGGCGTACGCGCATCGCGGCGCCGCGCGCAACATGGCGCTCATCCCTCTCCTGGCTGTTTCGCTGCTTCCCGCTGGTCCTGTCTGGTCGTGCGTTGCCGTGGCGGTTCGCGGGCAGGCGCGACCTGTCGCGCGCCGGAGTGCGCATAGGGCGTCGCGCAAGACATCGCATGGTCCGCCGGCCATCATTCCAGACTCGTTTTTTCGCCTCGCGTGCCGGCTCACGCGTCGCCGTAACCGTTTGAACAAGAGGTACACGATGAATTCATCCCACCCACCCGCCGCACCCGTTTCGCAGACACGCTCGTTTTCGACGGTCTTCCTGATCGAGATGTGGGAGCGTTTCGGCTACTACGGGATGGCCGCGCTGCTCGTGCTGTTCATGATCGACAAGCTGCATTTCGCCGACAGCCACGCCACCCTCACGTGGGGCGCTTTTACGGCGCTGGTGTATGCGTCGCCGTCGATCGGCGGCTGGATCGGCGACAAGATTCTCGGCGCGCGCCGCACGATGATTTTCGGCGCCGTCGTGCTGGCCGCCGGCTATCTGATGCTGGCTTTGCCCAACGACCAGTTGAACTATATGTACGCGTCGCTCGGCGTGATCGTGGTGGGCAACGGCCTGTTCAAGGCGAACGCCGCGAATCTGGTGCGCCGCATTTACGAGGGCGACGACGCGCGCATCGACAGCGCGTTCACGATCTATTACATGGCGGTGAACATCGGCTCGACGGTGTCGATGCTCGCCACGCCCTGGATCAAGGACCACTGGGGCTGGCATACGGCATTCGCTGTCTGCTGCGCGGGCATGCTGCTGTCGGTGCTGAATTACTTCGTGATGTTTCGCACGCTCGCGCATATCGGCTCCGCGCCGGACGCCGAACCGGTACGCTGGAAGCGCGTCGGCGCGGTTGCGCTGGGCGGCGTCGTGCTCGGCACGGCAACCATGTTCGTGCTGCAGCACAAGGCCATTGCCGTGGCGTGCGTCTACACGGCGGGCGTCGCGATCCTGGCGATCTTCGGCTACATGCTGATGAAGTGCGAGCGCTCCGAGCGCTCGGGTCTGGTCGCCGCGCTCATTCTGACGGCGCAGGTGATCCTGTTTTTCGTGTTCTACGTGCAGATGTCCACGTCGCTCACGCTGTTCGCGCTGCGCAATGTCGATCCGCGATTCACGCTGTTCGGGCAGACGCTCTTCACGTGGAGCGCGGCGCAATTCCAGGCGCTCAATCCGATCTGGATCATGCTGCTGAGCCCGCTGCTGGCGCTGCTCTACACCAGGCTCGCGAAAAGCGGTAAGGACGTGCCGGTCGCCGTGAAATATGCGTTCGGCTTCGCGGTGGTGGCCGCCGGCTTCTTCGTCTACGCGATGAGCGGCAAGTACGCGGTGAACGGACGTGTGTCGTCGTGGTTCATGGTGGGCGGCTACGGTTTGTACTCGCTCGGCGAACTGCTGGTGAGCGGCCTCGGTCTCGCGATGATCGCGCGCTACGTGCCCGCGCGCATGAGCGGTTTCATGATGGGCGCGTACTTCGTGGCAACCGGTGTGTCGCAATATCTGGGCAGCGTGGTCGCGAATTTTGCGCAAATGCCGGCCGGCGACCTCGACCCGCTCGAATCGCTGCCGCTGTATACGAAGCTGTTTACCGGCCTCGGCTGGCTGGCCGCAGTCGGCGCGCTCGTCGCCGTGCTGCTGTTGCCGCTGATGCGCAAGCTCTCGCGCGAACATCAGCGTTGCAGCGACGAAGCGCGTGAAAACGCGCAACAGGCGCGTGCCGCCCTGAACGTCGCGACGAAGTGAAAGACCGCGACGTAACGCTCTGACCCGGAGCGAAAATCTCAGGGTAACAACGCAGGACAGTCCAGAAAATGGCGCGCCGCATCGCATGCGGCGCGCCATTTTTTTCGTGGTCATTGCGCGGGTGATGCGTGAATCGCACCGGCCGGGTTAAGCTCACGATTTTGACCGGCCTCCGTGGCTCAGGCGCCCTGGAAGAGCGAAGGTAACCACTCGATCATGGACATCCATATTGCCGTCGAAGGCCGTCACGATCTGGCCGGCCAGATCTATCGGCAATTGCGCGCCGGGATTCTGGAAGGGCGTCTTGCCGGCGGCACGCGCTTGCCGTCCACGCGCGACCTCGCCACGCAGCTCGGCGTCTCGCGCAAGACCACGCTCGACGTATTCGAGCGGCTGCTTTCCGAAGGCTATCTGAATGCCCGCGCCGGATCCGGCACCTTCGTCGCCGACGGACTCGAACGTCTGCCGTCCGAACGCTCGCCGCACGTACGCGAAGCCGAGTCGGCGCGCGAGCGTCCGAAGACGAGGTCGAATGCCGCGGCGCGCGCCCAGCCTCTGTGGGAACAGATGCCCGCCACCTTGCCGCTGCCGCGTCCGCTGGCAAGCTCGACCCAGGATTTCGTCGGCGGCGTGACCGACAAGGCGCAGTTTCCGTTCGACGTCTGGCGCCGCTGCGTGAACCACGCGCTGCGCACGCAGGCGCGCGGACGCGGTGTCTATCGCGATGCCGCCGGCGAGCAGGAATTGCGTCTGGCGATCTCGCGTTACCTGGCGTTCAATCGCGCGGTGGCGAGCAACTGGGAAGACGTGTTCGTCACGCAGGGCGCGCAGCATGCGCTCGATCTGGTCGCGCGCGTCACCTTGCGCAGCGGCGACATCGCCGCGATCGAAGACCCCGGTTATCCGCCCGCGCATGCCTGTTTTACGGCAGCCGGCGCGCGCGTGGTGCCGGTGCCGGTTGATGCCGAAGGGCTGGTCGTGAGCAAACTGCCGGACAAGGCGCGGCTCGTCTACGTGACACCGTCGCATCAGTTTCCGCTCGGCATGCCGATGAGTCTGGAGCGTCGCGTGGAGTTGCTCGAATGGGCGCAGAAGCGCGGCGCCGTCATCATAGAAGACGATTACGACTGCGAGTACCGCTTCGAAGGCCGGCCGATGGAGCCGCTCAAAAGCCTCGATCGCGCCGGGCTCGTCGCGTATGTCGGCACCTTTTCGAAAACGATTTTTCCGGAGCTGCGGGTGGGTTACGTGGTGCCGCCCGCGTCGCTGCTGGTTCCGGTTTTCAAGGCTCGCCAGATCGCCGACTGGCACGGTTGCACGCTCACGCAAACCGCGCTCGCCAGCTTCATGCTCAACGGCGACTTCGCCAAGCATCTGCGGCGCATGCACAAGCTCTACGCGGCGCGCCGGGCGATGCTGCTCGACCATCTTCAGGGCGCACTCGCGCCGTGGTTCGAGCCGATCGTGCCGACTGCCGGCATCCACATGGCGGCGCACCTGAGCGCGCCGTTGACCGAAGCGGCCGTGGTCGACGCCGCGCAGCAGGCGTCGATTGGTCTATACGGCCTCGCGCCGTTTCATCAGCGCGTGAAGGCGCGGCCGGGACTGATGTTCGGTTACGGCTGCATTTCGATCGACGAGATCGACACCGCACTCACCAGGCTGGCGGCGATTCTGCCGCGTCTCGCGCGCTGACCACGAGACTTTCGCGACCACCCCGACGATCGCGCGCGGCCAAAAGTGCCTTTATTCATGCATCGAAACGACTTGTAACGTGCGTTACGTGTCGGTGCGAAAGCAGCGGCGCGGACGCTTCGACACGCGTTTACCCGCTAAAACAAGCATCAAAATGTGTTGCGCAGTCTGCGCCGCGCAACAAACCTTGGCCGTTATACACAAAAGAGTCGCACGAATCGCATTTGCGCTTGTAGAATCCGGCGTTGAAGCGTGCACATACGGTGTGCGCTTCTTGCAATTCACTGACCACAACAGGTAGGAGAAACATGCCGACTTCCGCAAAAAAGGTGGCCAAGAAGGCTGCTGCCCCGGTACCGACCAAGAAGGTTGCTGCAAAGAAAGTTCCTGCGAAGAAAGCCGTCGCAGCTAAGAAGGTCGCCGTGAAGGCGTCCAGCGCTCCGTCGCCGATCAAGGACACCTTCACGAAGGCCTCGCTGGCTGCACACGTCGCTGAACGTGCTGCTGTGGAACCGAAGACCGCCAAGGCCGTTCTGGCCGCGCTCGAAGACACGATCCTCGGCGCTGTGCACAAGAAGGGCGCTGGCGAATTCACGCTGTCGGGTCTTCTGAAGATCGTCGTGCAAGCAGTGCCGGCGAAGAAGAAGCGCTTCGGCAAAGACCCGTTCTCGGGCGAAGAGCGTTGGTTCCCGGCCAAGCCGGCTAGCGTGCGCATCAAGGCACGTCCGCTGAAGAAGCTGAAAGACGCTGCAGCAGGCTGATCGTTGCGAGCGTAGGCAATGAGGCGCGGGCGGCGATATCGATTGCAGCCCGTTCCCACCGGCCGCGCTTCGCTGGTCTGCAATGCATGTTGTGCGAATCCCCGTGGATGAGAATCCACGGGGATTTTTTTATGCGCGTTTGCACCGTACTGGCGCATCGTGATCCGCCGCAGTACGATGGCAACGAGGCCGTGCCGGTCGGGATGCGCTGTTCGCGTGCATGAGGGCTTCATACCACGCGAAAAAGCGTAATGGCATAGCGCTTGCTTAATTGATTGTCGAACACCGAATGCGCAGCGCATTCGCCTTCTATCCGACAAAAAGAGCGGGGCGTGACATGCGATGCTATGACGAGATGCGTCATCATGACGATGCCGTGCGGCCACACTATGCTCGCTTCGAGCGGTGGCTGGTCAAGCAGGGTAACGAGGCCATTGCGCGCAAGCGTGCCGAGGCCGACCTGCTGTTTCGCCGGGTCGGCATTACCTTTGCGGTGAACGGCGATCTGTCCGGCACCGAGCGGCTGATTCCCTTCGACCTGATTCCGCGCATCATTCCGCGCAGCGAATGGCAGACCCTCGAAGCGGGTTTGCGTCAGCGAGTCCAGGCGCTCAACCTGTTCATCCACGACGTCTATCACGATCGCAATATCGTGCGTGCCGGCATCGTGCCCGCCGAACAGGTCTATACCAACGCGCAATACCGGCCTGAAATGCAGGGCGTGAATGTGCCGCTCGGTGTTTACGCGCACATTGCCGGCGTCGACGTGGTGCGCGCCGGCGACGAGGGCGAGTTCTACGTGCTCGAAGACAACCTGCGGGTTCCGTCGGGTGTCTCGTACATGCTCGAAAACCGCAAGATGATGATGCGGCTTTTCCCCGAGCTGTTCGTGCAGAACCGCATTGCGCCGGTCGCGCATTATCCCGATCTGCTGCTCGATACCTTGCGCTCGGTGGCGCCCGAAGGTGTCGATGATCCGGTCGTGGTGGTGCTCACGCCCGGCATGTACAACTCGGCGTATTTCGAGCACACCTTCCTCGCGCAGCAGATGGGCGTCGAACTGGTGGAAGGCAAGGATCTTTTCGTCGACGACAACTACGTGTTCATGCGTACCACGCAAGGACCGAAACGCGTGGACGTGATCTATCGCCGCGTCGACGACGACTTCCTCGACCCGCTCGCTTTCCGCAACGATTCGGCGCTCGGCGTGCCGGGTCTGCTGACCGCGTATCGCGCCGGCCGCGTCGCGCTCGCGAATGCCATGGGCACCGGTATCGCCGACGACAAATCGATCTATCCGTACGTGCCGGAAATGATCGAGTTCTATCTCGGCGAGAAGCCGATTCTGAACAACGTGCCCACGTTCCAGTGCCGCAAGCCCGACGACCTCGCCTACACGCTCGCGCATCTGCCCGAGCTGGTGGTGAAGGAAGTGCACGGCGCGGGCGGCTACGGCATGCTGGTCGGGCCGGCTTCGACGAAGGCCGAAATCGAATCGTTCCGCGAGCGCCTGATCGCGCGTCCCGCGGGTTATATCGCGCAGCCCACGCTGGCGCTGTCGGCGTGTCCCACTTTCGTGGAATCCGGCATCGCGCCGCGCCATATCGACTTGCGACCCTTCGTGCTGTCCGGCAAGAGCGTCACGATGTGCGCGGGCGGACTCACGCGCGTGGCGTTGCAGGAAGGCTCGCTCGTCGTCAATTCGTCGCAGGGAGGCGGCACCAAGGATACGTGGATGGTCGACTGACGCGGTTGCAGCGCGCCACGGCGTTCGACGAAGAACGCGCAGGCGCCGATGCAACCCGACAAGCCGGCGAAGTAGTTTGTACGCCGCCGGCGCACACGGATAACCAGCGCGGGTCCCTCCACTTACGGAGTTTTCAGGAACCTCGCGTCATCAGATACGGAACGCCGTCATGCTAAGCCGCACCGCCGATCACCTCTTCTGGATGGCCCGCTACATGGAGCGCGCGGAGAACACCGCTCGCATGCTCGATATCAATCTGAAGGCGCTGCTGCTGCCGCAGACGCCCGAACAGGAGGCGCGCGCGCAACGCTCGGTGCTGCGCATCTCCGAACTCGAAACCGCATTTGCGCAGCGCTACGACGAACCCACGCGCGAACACGTGCTCGATTTCATGGTGGCCGATTCGACCAACCCGTCGAGTATTCATTCGTGTCTGCAGGCTGCGCGCGAAAATGCGCGCGCCGTGCGCGGCACCTTGACCACCGAGTGGTGGGAAACCATCAACGATACCTGGCTCGAATTCAACGAGCGGACGGCCGCGGGGCAGCTCACCGCGAATCCGGACGAACTGTTCGAATGGGTCAAGTTCCGCTCGCACCTTTCTCGCGGCGTGACGATCGGCACCGCCTTGCAGGACGACGCGTTTTTCTTCACGCAGCTCGGCACGTATCTGGAACGCGCCGACAACACCGCGCGGATTCTCGACGTGCGTTTCGCGGACGTCGAGCCGAACTCGCGCGACGCCGCGCGTCAACTCGAAGACTTCTACTACTGGACGTCGATTCTCAGTTCGGTGTCGGCGCTGGAAATCTATCGCAAGGTCTATCGCGACGTCGTGACGCCGGCTCGCGTGGTCGAACTGATGATCCTGAACCAGCAGATGCCGCGCTCGCTGCTCGCCTCGCTCGAAGGCGTCTGCGCGAACCTGGCGATGCTGCGCACCTCGGGTTCGAACCAGTGCGAACGGTTTGCCGGCAAGCTGCGCGCCGAACTCGTGTACTCCGACATCCGGCAGATTTTCGAAGCCGGCCTGCACGCCTATCTGACACAGTTCCTGGCTCGCGTGTTCGAGCTCGGCAATCTGGTTGCGCGTACCTATCTGATGCTGCCAGTCGCCTGACGGAGTTCTTTATATGTATCTGACGATCCGCCACGACACGTCCTATCGCTACGAAGCGACGGTCCACTATTCGATCCAGCAATTGCGTCTGACGCCGGCGAGCAACGCCGCGCAGGTGGTGCGCCGCTGGAGCATCGATGCGCCCGGCAAGCTCGACGCCACCTTCGACGCCTACGGCAACGTGCTGCACACACTCGTCATCAACAAGCCGCACGGCGAAATCCGGCTGCACGTGGGCGGTGAAGTGGACACCATTCCGCTGCAGGACGGTTATCTGGCCGAAGGCGTCGGGCCGATTCCGCTCGAGCATTTCACCTGCACCACGCGTCTCACCGAAGTCGATCCGGCGATCCGCGAACTGGCCGAATCGGTGCCGGTGCTGAGCAACTCGGCGGGTTTGATCGCGCTGTCCGAGGCGATCGTGCAGCGCGTGAAATACAACCCCGGCGTCACCGAAGTGACCAGCACCGCCGCGCAGGCGCTCGCGCTCGGCAACGGTGTGTGTCAGGACCACGCGCACTTGATGCTGGCCTGCTGCCGCGCGCGCGGCATTCCGGCGCGCTATGTGAGCGGTTATATCGAGCCGGGCGACGTGCCGCACGCGGCCAGCCACGCCTGGGTCGATGTCTGGCTCGAAGGCAAGGGCTGGATTTCCATCGACGTGACGCACGCCGCGTTTGCCAGCGAAATCTACTGCCGCCTCGCGGTCGCGCGCGACTACGAAGCCGCCGCGCCGGTGCGCGGACGCCGCATCGGCGGGCTCGAAGAACAGCTGAAGGTGTCGGTCACGGTGAGCGCGCAGTTGTCGCAGTAGCCGTGGGCCGCAATGCCGCTATCGGCGTCAACCCGCATCGCTATTCAGTTTGTGCCCGCAACAGCCGTAATATGCGGTAAAGGCGCATGCAGACGGCATTACAATGGCGCGGTTAAGTGGTTTTTTGCGGGTACCTGTTATGACTTACTGCGTTGCGATGGCCGTCGACGAAGGTCTCGTGTTCCTCTCGGACACGCGCACCAATGCGGGCGTCGATCACATCAGCACGGCGCGCAAGATGTCGGTGTTCGAGCAGCCGGGCGAGCGCATGCTCGTGCTGCTGGGCGCGGGCAATCTGTCGCTCACGCAAGCCGTGCTGCACGAACTGTCCGAGCCGACCGATCCCTCGCTGCCCACGCTCTGGAACGCGCCCACCATGGCCGACGCCGCGCGCGTCATCGGCCGTGCGGTGCGCGCGGTACATCAGCGCGAAGCCGAGGCCTTGCAGGAATTCGGCGTCGACTTCAATTGCAGCTTCATTCTCGGCGGTCAGATTGCCGGCAACCGCTCGCGGCTGTTCATGATCTACGCGGCGGGCAATTTCATCGAAGCGTCGGCCGTGAATCCGTATTTCCAGATCGGCGAGGCGAAGTACGGCAAGCCGATCATCGACCGCGTGCTGACGCCGTCCACGCCGCTTGACGAGGCCGCCAAGTGCGCGCTGATCTCGATGGACTCGACGCTGCGCTCGAACCTCTCCGTGGGTCTGCCGCTCGACCTGCTGGTCTACGAGAAAGATTCGCTGCGGGTCACGCGTTTCGTTTCGATCGATCACGACAATGCCTACTTCGAGATGATCCACCGCACGTGGGGCGAGCGGCTGCGTCAGGTGTTCGGCGAGATTCCCGATCCGGACTGGCAGCAGTCGCCCGAAGTGCCGTTGTTGCAGCGCGAACGGGCGCTGGTGCTGCACCGCGCCCCGGTGGGCGCCGACGGCATCGAGCATGATATCGACGCGAAGCCTGCGCAGACGCTCGCGCAGTCGGAGAGAGGCAAGACGCAGCGCCGCTAGGCGCCTGCGAGGGGTGCCGTGTGACACCACGCACCCACGCAGCCGCATGAGTCGCACCAAGGTCGTCAGAAGCCCGTTGCAGGGCGTGCTGGTGGCCTTTTTCTTTGGGCGCGCGGTTTGATCTGAGCGGCGGACGGAACCGCGCTCGCGAATGACGCGGCCACACGCAAAATCACAGGACGAAAAAAAACCAGCCACAGGCTTTCGCCCGTGGCTGGTCTTCAACTGCGTGTTGCTTCAGCAGTCCGTCAAGTTCGATTAGAACTTGTGGCGGATGCCCAGGCTGACCAGTTCTTGCGAGCTGGAAGCCGAGTTGTAGCCGTACGAACCGATTGCTGCGCCTGCATCGACCAGCGTGCCGGCCGACGTGCGTTGCTGGCCGCTTGCGTGCTGATATGCGCCGACCAGGTAGATGTCCGTGCGCTTCGACAGGTTGTAGTCGCCGCCCAGGGAAACCTGGTGATACGTTGCGCTCGAATCGCCGCTAGCCTTGGTGTAGATGTAGCCCACGCCAACCAGCATTGCCGGCGTTGCCTGGTAACCCAGGTATGCGCCGCCGATGTTGTACTTCTCGGTCGAACCGAAGCCCGAGTTTGCGTCCGGCTTGTATTGCGCGTTGCTGTAACGCAGGTTAGCCGTGAACGGGCCAGCCACGTATTGAACAGCAACCGAAGCGATGCCGATCGACTTGGCAGCGGCGTATGCGCCGTTGACCTGGTTGTCGAACGTGCCGTCCGACGTGCTGCCGTTCCAGCCCACAGCGCCTGCCGTCGTGCGGCTAGCCAGCGTGTTGCCGTTGTCCAGGCGGAAGTAGCCTGCAGCCACGCTGAACGGGCCCGTTGCGTACGTTGCAGCGCCCGACCACGATTGACCCGAACCCGTCTGGCCAGCCACGCCGCCGAATGCGTACATACCTTCGAACTGGAAGCCGCCCCACACCGGCGAGGTGTACTTGATGGCGCTGTTCGTGCGCGAGGAGTTGTCGTTGTTGTCGACGTCGCCCGGCGTGGTGAAGGTGGAACCGAAGTAGTTGTCAGCCGTCAGCGGTTGAACCAGGTCAACCAGCGGATCGTATTGACGGCCAGCCGTCACCGTACCCCATTGGTCGCCCGTCAAACCGACGTATGCTTGACGACCGAACATCTTGCCGCCTTGACCCAGCTTGCCGCTGTTCAGATCGAAGCCGTTTTCCAATTGGAAAATTGCCTTCAGGCCGCCGCCCAGATCTTCCGTACCCTTCAAGCCCCAGCGATCGCCCTGCAGATTGCCGCCGACCAGGCCGACCTGGTTCGCGTTTCTGTTGTTCGCGTCAACCGTGTTGTGAGCGTACTGGATCGATTCGTCGATCAAACCGTACAGAGTAACGCTGCTTTGAGCATGTGCCACGCCGGTGACGCCCAGAAGCGCCAGCGAGAGGGTAGACAGTGCGATTCGTTTCATCCATTTCTCCACGCAGATGATTAGTTTCGTTGTTGCGGAAAGGAGAATAGCTCACGCCTCGGAGCGGTACGAACTGGAAAAAAAAGACTGTCTCCAAAAACTGACAAAACGTGCAAAGCCTTGTATTTAAAGCCCGTTAACGATTATTTCTGTTTCAGCAATATTAAATCGTTGACTGAGCATTATTGTTGTTTTGTTGACAGTGACGCTACCAATACGTGCTCTTTCGAACCTATTTTGAAGGGTAATCGTAAAAAAGTCGTCTAGACAGCGGCTCGCCAATGAAGCGTCCATATAAAAATGGAGCGCTTGCTCGCTTGACGTACCGGATGGACAGAAAGGGCCGGGTGTGCGCGTACGCAGCCGCCGGACACGGCCCGCGCGAGGCGGGGTCGGCGGCGGTCCGGCGTCGGTTTGTCTGTGGAGGCGGAGGGCGGCCCGGCTTTAGCTGCGGTCGGCGTCTTGCGTCGGGGGGGCGTCGGCGTGAACGTTCTCGCTGGCGTGACGGCGGGCGACGGTCGCAGCGGCGAGACCCGCCGCGGCGGCGACCAGTACCGATGTCCACGGATACTTGCGCACGTAACGATCCGCCACGACCGCCTTGCGGCCGGCTTCCACCAACGTGACGGCGGCGACGCGCGTCGCCTGCGCCTCGGCGAGCGCCACGGTGCGGCCGATCCGGATCGCGGTGGCGCGCGCCGAAGGTTTCTCGCGGACCTGTCGGCGTTGCGCGAACGCCGCAGCCGGCGCGGCAGCTCGCGACGCAGCGGACGCCGCCGACAGCGCGGGTTCCGTCGCCGACGGAGCGGGCGTGCGTGCCGCGTCGCCGGTGACGGTCGAGGCCGCCAGCACCGACGCCAGCTTGGCGCGACTGCCCGGCGGCGTGGTGTCCTGCATGCCCCATTCGCCGCGCGGATCGTGCAGCCTGCCGCGCGCGGCCGAGAACTCCGCGCCGAGCAGCAGCACGGCGGCGGAAAAATACAGCCACATGAGCAGCACGGCGAGCGAGCCGGCGGCGCCGAACGAACTCGCCATTCCGGCGTGCGCTATATAGAGAGCGAAAAGCTTCTTGCCCGCCGTGAACAGCACCGCCGCGACGATCCCGCCGACAATCGCGTCGCGCCAGCGCACGCGGGCGTCCGGCAGAAACTTCAACAGCCCGGCGAAAGCGAACGCCAGCACAAGCAGGCCGACGCCGACCTGCAGCAGATCGCCGATGATCACGTAGGGCGAATTGCCCCATATCCATTTGCCGATGAAGGTGATGGCGGTGTCCAGCACGAGCGAGACGATCAGCAGGAACGCCACGCCCAGCACCAGCCCGAAGGAGATCAGCCGAACCCGCACGATGGCGATGACGCTCGACGAGCGCGGTCCGATGTCCGGCCAGACGATGTTCAACGCGCTGTTGAGCGATGAAAAGGTTGCCGACGCGCCGATCGCCAGCGCGGCGAACGAAATGATGGCGGCGACGCCGCCGGCGCTGCCGCTGTGATGCGCGTTCTCGACGATGGTCTGCACGCCTGCCGCCGCCTGATCGCCGAGCAGCCCGTGAATATGCGTGAACAGTTCGCCGCGCGCCGCTTCGGCGCCGAAGAACCAGCCGGCCACGGCGATCACCATGACGAGCGTCGGCGCCAGCGAGAAAGCCGCGTAAAAGGCGATGCTCGCCGCCATGGCCGCGCAGCGGTCTTCGGCAAACTGCTTGAATGCGCCGATTGCCCAGTTGGCCTGCTTGCGCGCCACTAACTGGAGATTTTCGGAGGAAAGCGTGTCGATATCCATGATCGTTCGTCTCGAGAAATCCTGACGCCGGCGGCGCCCATGCGTGCCACGAGCGGCGACCGGCGCCGCTGCGGCATCGAAGCTTTCGCAAGCCTTGTGCCTGTCACTATACAAGCCGCGACGCGAAGCCGCGCGCGCCTGCCCGCACGAAGCGGCGGCCGCGGCGTGCCGTTAGAATGCCCGCTGAACTCACCCACTTTCGCCAACATGAACTCGCACGAATTCGTAAAGCAGCTGGATGTGATTCCGGCAGACCAACTCGCCGCACACCTGCCCGCGCATGTGGTCGAGCAGTTGCCGCCGCAAGGCGTGACCGTGTTCGCCGTCAGCGACGATGCCTCCGACACCGCGGCTTTCAGCGAGCGCTACGGCTTCGGCCTCGAAGACTGCGCGAATACCATCGTGATCCGCTACAAGAAAGACGGCGGCGAGCATTACGCCGCGCTGGTCTCGCTCGGCTCGCTGCGGCTCGACATCAACGGCGCGGTCAAGGCGGCGCTCGGCGCCCAGCGTCTGTCGTTCGCCAAACGCGAGGCGGCGGTCGAGCACAGTCAGATGGAATTCGGCGGCATTACCGCGTTCGGTTTGCCGGATGACTGGCGCGTTCTGATCGACGCCGCCGTGATGGAGCGCGAGCAGATCGTGATGGGCGCGGGCGTGCGCGCCGCCAAGCTGCTGCTCGCTCCGGCCGTGCTGAAAGCTTGGCCGCGCTGCGAGGTGGCTGCGCTGACGCTGCCGGCCGAGTAAGTCCGTCGACTTTCGCGGCAAGCGTCTTGCCGCCCGCCTGAAGTTTCCCCGTGCCTGGCCGTTAATCCTGAGATTGGCCGGATTCGCCGCGACACCGTTCGCGCGGACCGGCCTTCCCTACGGAAATAAGACAAAGGACACGGAGATGGAACGCTTTCGCCTGAAGGTGCGGCTATGGCTCGCGCTGGCGGTTATGTGCATGGGGATTCTGGCGATCGGCCTGTGGGGCGCGTTCAAGACGCGCGACACGATGATCGCCGACCGGCAGGCCGAACTGAAAAGCGTAGTGAGCGTGGCGTATAGCGTGCTGGATCGCTATAACGGACTCGTCTCGGCCGGCACGATGTCGCTCGCCGACGCCCAGCGCACGGCCATGTCGGATCTGCGCGCCATGCGCTACGGCGGCGCCGGCGGCTACCTTGTGCTCGAAGACGCCCACGCCCGAGTGCTGATGCACGGCGTGCGCGCCGACCTCGAAGGCAAGGACATGAGCGGCTTCAAGGATCCGCAAGGCCGCTACGTGTTCAAGGACGGCTCCGACCTCGCCGAACGCGACGGCGAAGGCTTCATCCATCTTCAGTTCCTGAAACCCGGCTCCAACGAAATGGCGCCGAAGATCAATTACGTGCGTCTGTACAAACCGTGGGACTGGACCATCGTCACCGGCGTGTTCACGGACGACATCGACGCCGCTTTCTACACGACGCTGCTGCAATACATCGGCGCGGCGCTGGTTCTCAGCCTGCTGGTGTCGGTGGTGATCGGCGTGATTCTGCGCAGCATTCTGCGGCAGCTCGGCGGCGAACCGGCTTACGCCGCGCAGATTGCCTCGCGTATCGCCGACGGCGATCTCGACGTGCAGGTGCAAACCGCGGCCGGCGACGAAACGAGTCTGCTCGCCGCGATGCGGCGCATGCAGCATCGGCTGGCCGAGGCGATCCTGCAGATTCGCAGCGGCGCCACGCTCATTTCGACGGTGTCGCATGAGATTGCCGCGGGCAACGCGGACCTGTCGCGCCGCACCGAGCAGCAGGCCACCGCGCTCGGCGAAACGGCGTCCAGCATGGAGCAGATTACCGCCACGGTGAAACAGAACGCCGACAACGCGAAGCAGGCCAGCCAGCTCGCGCACAACGCATCGGAAACGGCGGCGCGTGGCGGCGACGTGGTCGGTCAGGTGGTCGACACCATGCGCGGCATTTCGCAGTCGTCGCACCGCATCGGCGACATCATCGGCGTGATCGAAGGCATTGCATTTCAGACCAATATTCTGGCGCTGAATGCGGCGGTCGAAGCGGCGCGTGCCGGTGAAGAAGGACGCGGCTTTGCGGTGGTGGCGGGCGAAGTCCGCACGCTGGCGCAACGCAGCGCGGCGGCGGCCAAGGAAATCAAGGCGCTGATCGAAGAGTCGGCGGCACAGATTCAGGACGGATCCCAATACGTGGGTCGCGCGGGCGAAACCATGCAGGAAGTGGTGCATGCCGTGCGCCGCGTGACCGACATCATGGGCGAGATCAGCGCGGCGTCCGTCGAACAGAGTTCGGGTATCGAGCAGGTGAACATCGCCGTGGCGAGCATGGATCAGACGACCCAGCAGAATGCGGCGCTGGTCGAGGAAGCCAGCGCTTCAGCCGACGTGCTGAAAGCGCAGACCGGTCAACTCGCCGCGGCGATTGCCGTATTCACGCTGCCGCAAACGCATTGACCGGCGCGCTACGGCCGCCGCTGCATGCCTTGTGCGGCGGCCGCATTCGCGCTTAGATTCAGCGGAACGCTCGCGAAATAGCCTTCGAGCAGATCGACCACGCGCCATAGCGAACACGGCCGGCGGCAGTGTCCGTCGAAGCCGGCGGCCTTGAGGGTGGCGATTGGGTCGAGCGGCCAGATGTTGCTCATTGCCAGCATCAACACACCACGATTCAATTCTTCGGCGTGCAGTGCGCGGGTAAATGGTGAGCCGGTAATGGAGTCGAGCCGTGTATCGAGCAGAAGCGCATCCGGCTTCCACCATTTCACGAAAGTCGCGACCTTCACAAGGTCGGCGGCGTGGACGGCTTCATAGCCCTCGAGCGAAAGCAGCCGCACGAGCGATTCGCCGATCGCCTTGTCGCGATGCCCGATCAGCACGCGGCGCGGCGCCGTCGTGTGGTCGGGGCACGCGGTCTTCCAGATTGCGAATTCTGTTTCGTCGTCGTGTGAGACGCGTCTGGTCACGGTGGCCTCCGTTAGACTGCGCGCTGAAGACGACTAATGTAATCGAAAGAAATGACGTGCAGAAGTTTACTTTTTTGCGGAGCGGCCGCGCCCTTTCCTCTGACCGTTCCTGAGCGCCGTTCAGGGCGCTAACGTGCCCGACAATTCGATGCCGGCGCGGCTCAATAACAACTGGTTGCGCTCCGAGAGATTCTTCACACTTAAACGCTTGCCGCTCTTGCGGTAGCGTTCCGCGAGACTCTGCATCGCGGCGAGCGCGGAGTGGTCCGCGAGCAACAGATGCCGGCAATCGAGCACCACCTGGCGCGGATCGTCGGCCGGATCGAAAAGCTCGTGAAAGCGCGTGGTGGACGCAAAAAACAGCGTGCCGCGCGGCGCGTAGGTTTTGTCTTCCTCGTCGTGTTCGACGTGCGCGTGAATTTCGCGGGCGTGCTGCCAGGCGAAGTTCAGCGCGGCGATCACGATGCCGCACAACACCGCAATCGCCAGATCGGAAAACACCGTGACCACCGTCACCGCGACGATCACCAGCGCGTCGTTGCGCGGCACCTTGCCGAGCACGCGCAGCGAGCCCCACGCGAACGTCTGCTGCGCCACCACGAACATCACGCCGACCAGCGCGGCAAGCGGAATCCGTTCGATCAGCGGCGACAGAAACAGAATGAACAGCAGGATCATCACGCCGCTGACGATGCCCGACAAACGCGAGCGGCCGCCCGAATTCAGGTTGATCATGGTCTGGCCGATCATCGCGCAGCCGCCCATGCCGCCGAACAGACCCGAAGCGATGTTCGCCGCGCCGAGCGCGAGACATTCGCGATTCGGCTGACCGCGCGTTTCGGTGATTTCGTCGGTCAGGTTGAACGTCAGGAGTGTTTCGAGCAGACCGACGATGGCCATCAGCACGGCGTACGGCATCACCACGCGCAAGGTGTCGAGATTCATCGGCACGACGGGCAGATGCAGAAGCGGCAGGCCGCCCGCGATATGCGCCATGTCGCCGAGCGTGCGCGTGGGCAGATGCAGAAGCTGGCTGAACAGCCCCACGCCGACGATCGCCACCAGCGCGGGCGGCGCCGCGCGGGTCAGACGCGGCAACACGTAGACGATCACCATGGTGAGCGCGACGAGACCGCACATCATCAGCAACGCGCTGCCGTGCAGCCATTGCTCGCCTTGCGGCGTCATCTGTTTGAAGTGCGCGAACTGCGCCGTCGCGATCACGATGGCCAGTCCGTTGACGAAACCGAGCATCACCGGATGCGGCACCATGCGGATCAGTTTGCCCAGCCGCAGCGCGCCGAACAGCGCCATCAGGATGCCGCTCAGAATCACAGTGGCGAGCAGATATTGCGCGCCGTGTTGCACGACGAGCGCCACGATGACCACCGCCATCGAACCCGCGGCACCGGAAATCATGCCCGGACGTCCGCCGAACAGCGCCGTAATCGTGCAGATGAAGAATGCGCCGTAGAGGCCCATCAACGGATTGAGATGAGCGACGAGCGCGAACGCGATGCACTCGGGCACGAGCGCGAACGACGATGTCAGACCGGCGAGAACGTTGCTTTTGATACTGGCAAGCGCGGCGAGCCGGCTGCGTGTGGGGCCAGGGGTGTTCATGAAAGGGGCGACGAAAGTGCATGCCGGTACGCGCAAAAACGGCGGTGCCAGGCACGAAAGCGGAAGGAGGCGACGCGTAACGACGGCCACCAAAGACGCGAATTTTACAACAAGGCTGCCGTAACGACCTGCGAGGGCCGCAGCGCTGCCCGAATGGATGCCGTCAATGAAAAACGCCACGCAAGCCGCAATAGCGGCTGCGTGGCGTGGGACTCACCGGTGCGGATGATCAGATCATCAGGCGCGACACCTTGGTGCCTTCGAGCGACACGCCGGCCATCAGGCCGCCGTTGGTCAGCACGAATGCTTCGACCGGGCTGGTGGCGGTCGACGTATCGACCGCGCCGTTTGCGCCGACCTTCAGCACCGCGACGGTCGCGTCGGCGCCCGCTGCCCAGCCCTGGCTGCTGGTGAATTTGTCGAGCGCTTCCTGCGTCATGAACAGGAACACGAGCGCTTTCGACTGCGCGCCGATCTGCAGACCGAACGAGCCGGCCACCGTGCTGTAATAACCCGACGTACGGCCGCCGACGCGCAACGCGCCTTCGCCATACTGGCCGCCGATCCAGAAACCGGCCGAAATCACCGACGGGAACACGAGGATGCCACGTGCCTTCGCGACCAGTTCGCGCGAACCGCCTACGTTTGCATAGAGACGCGACAGCGTGGAATCGACGCCCGCGTTGATGGTGTCCCGCTTGCCGGCATTGGCCGAAGGCGAGGCGCTCGAAGACGGCGACGTGGTCGTGCAACCGGCGAGGCTGAGGCCTGCAGTGGCCAAAGCAGCGCTGCCGGTCATGATGAATTGTCGTCTGCGCATGATTGTTTTCCTTGTGCGTTCGTATGCTTGAGAGGTGGTTTGGTTTTCTGCCGTCTGTCCCGGACGGCGCCAGTTGCGAGCAGCGCCGCGCCAGACGTGTGACGCGCCAAGACCTCAGCAGTTCCCGTGCCTGCCCCTACATACTAGCCACGATGCGCACTCAGCGTCCGGTTCGGCGCCGGAATCCCCACCATCCCGCGAGCCCGGTAAAGCTCACCACCATCAGCACCATGACCCAGAAGCCGTGCCGGTTCTCCGCGAGCGGAATACCGCCTACGTTCATGCCGAACAGGCCGGCGATGATATTGATCGGCAAGGCGAGCACGGTGACGAGCGTGAGCGTGAAGAGCGTGCGGTTGCTCTGTTCCGTGAGGCGCGCGGCGATCTCTTCCTGCAGCAGCTTGATCCGTTCGGCGAGACCGGAGAGGTCGCCGAGCACCAATGAAAATTCTTCCGTCGAGTCCCGCAGACTTTGCACGTCGGCGGCCGATAGCCAGGCGGGCGGCCGCACCAGCAGCCGGAAGATCGAGCCCGGTTCCGGCGCGAGCAGCCGTTGCAGACGGACCAGCACGCGGCGCATCGCGCCGAGGTCGCGGCGGTTTTCGAAGTTATGGCGCGACAGGAACTGGTCTTCGATCCGGTCGACTTCGGTGCTGCTCCGGCGCACGATCGTGACCAGCAGGTCGGCCTGATCGCGCAACAGGTGAATCAGCAGTTCGGCCGGCGCGTCGAAGATCTCGCCCTCGCGCACCGAGGCGCGCAAGCGGTCCACCGAGCGCAGCTGCTTCAGGCGCGCGGTAATCATGATCCGCTCGTGGGTGTAGACCCACAGCGTGGCGATATCGGACGGCGTCTGCTCGAAATCGAACATCACGTCGTTCATGACGGCGAGCAGCGCGCCATGCTGATGTTCGATACGGGTCGAGTGCGAGCCTTCGCGCAGCGCTTCGAAAAAGCTCTCGGGCAAATCCAGATGCGCGCGCATCCATTTTTCGCTAGAGACGTGCGCGAGATTGAAATGCAGCCAGAGGAATTCGCCGTTCTCGCCGGCGGATCGCGGTGCGTCGGCGGACACGACGGTGCCGTCCGGATTGTGCGGGTGGGAAGCGAGCCATTCGGCCGCGCTGTCCGTGTCGATCGGCAAACCGGGCCGGCCTGCCGAGAAGCGGAAGCCGCAGACGAGGCCCGAGCGGTCCGCACCGTACATGACAGGTGCAACATTCAGGTTCATAAGCCGTTCAGGATGAGCGTTCCACAGCCGCGCATTCTGACACATCAAATACAGGCGGTGTCCGCCGCACGCGCCCGTGGAGGGCTATTGCGGCGGACACATGAATGTCACGATCGGCGTGTAAGCGCGCTCGACGCGTTACTGCCCGGCGGGCCGGATGTTCTGGTTATGGCGGAACAGATTGGCCGGGTCGTAGCGGGTTTTCACCTCGACGAGCCGCGCGTAGTTCGGGCCGTACGCTTCGCTCACGCGCGCGCTTTCCTCCTGCGTCATGAAGTTCACGTAGACGCTGCCCAGCGCGAACGGCGCGGCCGCATCGAAGAATGCGCGCGCCCAGCCGATGCAGCGCTCGTCGTCGCGGGCGTCGTCCCAGCGGCCATGCACGTTCATCGCGTATTGCGCATCGCGGCTCGAATAGGCCGTGGCGTCGACCGGCACACGGCTGGTTTGCGCACCGATCTGCCCGAAGAAAATCTCGCATTGGGGCGAGGGCAATGCGCCGATCGCCTCGATCAGCGCGTCGATCAGACCGTCGCTGATCTCGCCGATATTGTGCGATTTCCAGTAGTTGCGTGCGCCCGGCGTGAGCAGCGGATCGAAGGCTTGCTGCCACATCGCGTAAGGCATCGGGCCGAGATGTTCGCCCACCGGCGTGCCGAAACCACGCACAGCCTGCACGGCAGCCGGGCCGTTTTCGAGTGGACCGCTGTAGCACATCGCGAAGACGATCACCGGTCGACCGTGCACGTCGGGCGGCAGGAACGGCAATGGCGGCGCGAGTCTCGACACCACCCAGACGCTCAGGTCTTCCGGCATGGCGGCCACGGCGGCGCGGTACTGGACCAGTGCCTGTTTCGCCTCGGCGAACGGCAGCACGACGAGGCCGCCGTACACCAGCGGGCCAACCGGATGCAGCGCGAATTCGAAGCGCGTGACCACGCCGAAATTGCCGCCGCCGCCGCGAATCGCCCAGAACAGATCGGCGTTCGACTCGGCGCTGGCGTGACGCAATTCGCCGTCTGCCGTGACGACGTCCGCGGCGACCAGATTGTCGACCGTCATGCCGTATTTGCGACTCAGCCAGCCGAAGCCGCCGCCGAGCGTGAGTCCCGCCACGCCGGTGGTCGAATTGATGCCGAGCGGCGTGGCGAGTCCGAAGGCCTGCGCTTCGTGGTCGAAATCCGCGAGCGTGGCGCCCGGTTCGACGTAGGCACGCCGTGCGGCAGGATCGACGCGCACGGATTTCATCTGCGAGAGATCGAGCACCAGGCCGTCGTCGCACAGTGCGCTGCCGGCAATGTTGTGACCGCCGCCGCGCACCGCGAGCGGCAAGCCGTGGTCGCGCGCGAAGGCGATGCCGCGCCGCACGTCGGCGACGCCCGCGCAACGCAGGATCATCGCCGGATAGCGGTCGATCATCGCGTTCCAGATGCTGCGCGCTTCGTCGAAGCCGGCGTCGCCGGGCAGCAGCAACTGACCGCGGCTGGTGGATTTGAGTTCGTCGATCGCGCTGCTCGACACATTGGCCATGAGATACCTCCGGACATCGTGAATGAATGGACGCGCTTCCCACGCTGCCTCGCACTGCCGGTTATTCAGCTGAACATAGCAATCGGCGGGGTTGGCAGCGGTTCGGGTTGCGTCCAGTAAACGGGGCTGATTGTGTAAGTCAAACGAAGGTAAACCCGCGTTTTTCAGCGATGTCACGCGAAGGCCGGTACGGTAGGCATCCGCGCAAGGAGACGCGCCGGGCGACTTGCGCCGGCGCGATGGATGGTGGAAATGCTTTAAAAAAACACGGCACGGCGAAGTGTTGGGTGCCTGCCGTTGTGGTGGTCGCGCGGCAACACTGCAGCCGCACTGCGGCGCTAGACAGGGCCGGCGACCGGATTGCCGAGCAACTCGATGGTCAGGTCGAGCAGGGCTCTCAGACGCGCGAGTTGCCGCAAATCCCGGTGATAGCCGAACCAGACGTCGCGGCCCGGCGGCGCTTCGCCCAGGTCGATGCGCGCGAGGCCCGGCGTCGCGTCGCCGAGCGGGCAGGGCAGCACGGCAAGCCCGACACCTTCGGCGCACATGCGCGCCTGCGACTCGCGGTTATTGCTGCCGAAGCGAACCCGTGCGTTTGGCAGCATGCGCTTCGCCCAGGCCACATCGGGCAAGGTGCCGAATGCGCTGTCCATGGTGATGAGCGGTGGCGATTCCGCGCCTGCGTCGCCGGCATGACGCGCCAGCGACGCGGCGAGGTCGGCGCGACCGTACAACGCGTAGTCCATGTGCATGAGTTTGCGCTGGATGACGTCGGCTTCGTCGAAAGGCGTGATGCGGAATACCAGATCGGCTTCGCGGCGCGCGAGATTGTAGCGGCGCGAATCCGTGACGAGTTCGATCGACACTTCGCGATGCTGTTCCAGAAAGCGCGCGAACACCGGCGTCAGCACATGCACGCCGAACCAGTCCGATGACGACACCCGCAGCTGCCCGGTCAGCAGGCGCTCCTTGCCGTCCAGCGCGCGGCTGAATGCCAGTGCTTCTTCTTCCATGCGCTCGGCGTAGAGCAGCACGGCGCTGCCCTCGTCGGTCAGCACGAAACCGTCGCGCGTGCGCTGGAACAGCGTATGGCCGACCGCCGCTTCCAGTGCGCGCAGCCGCCGTCCCATGGTCGGCTGGGTCTGCCCGGCCAGACGCGCGGCCGCGCCGAGCGTGCCGCTGCGCGCAATGGCGAGAAAGATGCGGACGTCGCTCCAGTCCAAAGTCGTGCCATTCATTTTTGTTTGCCTGACGTGCATAAGTGTCGATTTACATGCAGTTTCGCACGGATCAACATCGCAGGTATCGACTCTCACCAAGGAATTCATCATGTCCATGCAAGCGCTTGTTCTTTCGCAGCACAACGGCCCGCTCGAATTGACCGACATGCCGCGCCCGCAACCGGCGCACGGCGAAGTGCTGGTGCGGATCGCCGCAAGCGGCCTGAATCCGCTCGACACCAAGATTCGCGCGGGCGCTGCGGCGCACGCCCGGCATCCGCTGCCGCTGGTGCTGGGGATCGACATGGCTGGCGTCGTCGAGGCAGTGGGCGAGGGCGTGAGCGCATTCAAGCCGGGGGATCAGGTGTATGGCATGACCGGCGGCGTGGGTGGCATGCAGGGCTCGCTCGCGCAATTTGCCGCGGTCGACGCCGATCTGCTGGCGCTCAAGCCGGCCAACCTGACGATGCGCGAAGCCGCGGCGGTGCCGCTCGCCTTCATCACAGCGTATTCGGGCATCGTGGATCGCGCGCGTCTGCAGTCGGGGCAGACCGTGCTCGTACATGGCGGCGCGGGCGGCGTCGGCTATCTCGCGGTGCAACTGGCGTTGTCGCTCGGCGCACGGGTTTTTACGACGGTCAGCGAGCACGACCGCGCCGTGGTCGAGGCGCTCGGGGCGACAGCGATCGATTACCGCGCGCAGACCGTCGAGCAGTATGTCGCGGCGAATACGCAAGGCAAGGGTTTCGATCTGGTGGTGGACAACGTGGGCGGCGCAACCCTCGACGCCTCGTTCGCGGCTGTAAAGCACTTCGGTCACGTGGTGAGCGCGCTCGGCTGGGGCACGCACGCGCTCGCGCCGTTGTCGTTCCGCGAGGCGACCTATTCGGGCGTGTTCACCTTGCATGCGCTCCTGACCGGCGACGGCCGCGCGCATCACGGCGAAATGTTGCGCGAAGCGACGCGACTCGCGGAAGCAGGCAAACTCGCGCCGCGACTCGACGCGCGCCGCTTCGATCTGACATCCGCCGAAGCCGCGTATGAAGCGATGACCAGCGGGAACGCACGGGGCAAGGTGGTGGTCGAGGTGGCCTAAGGCCGCTCGACGACGTTGCCGCGCTGTCGGATCGAACGGAGCGCAGACGTGGACGTGTGTTCCGATCCAGGTCTGCGCCCAAGGCGTGAACTCGCGCTATATAAAGACAAGCTTCGTGAGCCTTCTTGTGAGCTTTCTTCAGCCCTTGACCAGGCCGCCGTCGACGATCAGGTTTTGACCCGTGACGGCTCGCGACCACGGCGAGAGGAAAAACAGCACTGCGTCCGCGAACTCTTCAGGCGTGGTGACGCGCCGCACCGGCGTGGAATTCGCGATCAGGTCGAAGACGAAGTCGGGCGTGGCTGCGCTCGCGTCCGTGGTGCGCAGCAGGCCGCCCGATACCATATTGACCGTGATGCCGTCCGGTCCGAGATCGTGCGCGGCAGTACGCGTGAAAGACAGTAGCGCCGCTTTGGCCGCCGTGTAGTCGTGGTACGGCACCACGGGATTCTGAAACAGGTTGGTTCCGACATTGACGATACGGCCGAAGCCGCGCGAACGCATGCCCGCGAGCGCCGCTTGCGTCGTGTTGAGCGCGCCTTTCAGCGAACCGTCGAGTTGCTGCTGGAAACGCGTCCATTCGATGCTATCGATCTTCGGACGCGCGTCGCCATCGAACTGAAAATCCGCCAACGCGTTATTCACCACCGACACGATCGGCTGGCCGGTGCGAGCCTGAGCCGTTTCGAACAGACGCTCGACCGCGTCACGATCGGTGACGTCCGCCTTGACCGGCAGGACACGCTCGCCGAACTCCGCTTTCAGCGCGTTCGCCGATGCTTCGCTTTTCAGGTAGTTCACCACCACGCTCGCGCCTTCGCGCAGCAACGCCCGCGTGATTGCCGTGCCGAGTCCGCGCGCGCCGCCCGTCACCAATACCCATTGATCCGATAAAAGCATCTTTTCCCCGTTGTCGATCGAATTGCGATCTTTGTATTGTCGCCTGAATCGCGGGGCAACCCGAACTTGTTTGCATAACGCGAAGATCCATTCGCAACGCGAGCGCGTGCGTCAGTGTGATCTGCCGGCAATCGGGCCGTCTGTGTGATTGACCGCATTAACGCGAATCCAATTGTCTTTCAGTGTCGGGATAAACACCTGGATTAATGATTCAGAGCCGTCGCGGAATGTTTTTGCGATTCGATTCTGTTCGCTTTCGCACAGTCGTTGCAAGAGCAACTACGCAATCCGTTGATCCGGACGCATCGCGGATTCATTTATAGATAATCCTTGGTACTCCGTATCGAATGGAAGAATTTGCCAGCACGAATTGAAGTTCGGTAATTAACGATCTTTGACGTTTTCAGCGCCGCATAAATAGAAAGAAGCGCTGCCAATCGTGCAGTACGTGGTCTAGCGCACGGTATGTCAATGCCGCTGCGCATAACTTCCGCATGTATCAGGCCCTGCTGTGTTTTTGTCGAAAGTTTTTTCCACGCAGCACGACGCTTCTTGCGGATGACGAGAAATCGGACCGGGATTTAACCGCGAGAAATGCATGGCGTTATGCGATGTTTTGCGTAACGCGAAGCAATGCCGACCGGGCTTTGACGTTTTCGTTTGAAGTTTCGTTATTAAGAGCGAACGGAGATCGACTCGTTATCAGAGATCTGCCTTTTGAATGTAGTTAGGAGAATGAAATGAAAAAGCTAAACGGGGACGTGCGGACGTTGGGGACACGCAAGGCGGTATTGGCCATTGCCGTGAGTCTTTACGCCGCGATGGCCGGCGCGGAAACGAATGTGGGGATGACGGCTGCGCCGTCGGGGAATTCGACGAGTTTCATGCTCGCGCAGGCATTGCCGGTCGATTGCCCGTCGTACGACACACGGGGTTGCAAACAGGATGAAGTAACCGCGCCGACCGCGATCGGATTCGGCGTTGCTGCGGCGGCAGGATTCGGCACCTCGTCGGGCCTCGGTTCGCAAAGCGCCGCGGGCGACGGGAGTTCGTCGACCGGCTCGGGCGCGAACGGCGGCAGAGGCGGCGCGAGCGGATCGACTTCGGGCGCTGCGGGAGTGGGTGCGGGAAGCACCGGCAGTTCGGGAAGTTCTAATAGTGCGGGTGGTGGTAGCGGTAGTGGTGCTGGTACGGGTACTGGCGGTGGTAAGGGTGGGGATGGGTCGGGGAGCGGTGGGACTGGGGCTGGTGGGACGGGTGCGGGTGGGACTGGGACTGGCACTGGTGGAACTGGTGCTGGCGGGACTGGGACTGGCGGGACTGGGACTGGCGGAACTGGTACAGGCGGAACTGGTACAGGCGGAACTGGTACAGGCGGGAATGGCACTGGCGGAACGGGTACTGGTGGAACTGGCACTGGCGGGACCGGGACCGGTGGAACTGGCACTGGCGGAACGGGTACGGGTGGAACTGGGACCGGCGGAACTGGCACTGGTGGGACTGGGACCGGTGGAACCGGTACTGGCGGAACGGGTACTGGTGGGACCGGCACTGGTGGAACGGGCTCGGGAGGAGATGGCGGCAGCGGCGGCGATGGCGGTCACGGTGATGGCGGCCACGGCGACGGTGGTCATGGTGACGGCGGTCATGGCGACGGTGGCCACGGCGATGGCGGTCATGGCGACGGTGGTCATGGCGATGGTGGCCATGGTGACGGTGGTCACGGTGATGGCGGTCATGGCGACGGTGGCCACGGCGATGGCGGTCATGGCGACGGTGGTCATGGCGATGGTGGCCATGGCGATGGCGGCCATGGTGACGGTGGCCACGGCGATGGCGGCCATGGTGACGGTGGCCATGGCGATGGTGGTCACGGTGACGGCGGTCATGGCGACGGTGGCCACGGTGATGGCGGCCACGGTGACGGTGGCCATGGCGACAGCGGTCACGGCGACGGCGGCCATGGCGACGGCGGTCATGGTGGTAGTGGCCATGGCGACGGCGGTCATGGCGATGGTGGCCATGGTGACGGTGGTCACGGTGATGGCGGCCATGGCGACGGCGGTCATGGCGACAGCGGCCACGGTGACGGTGGTCATGGCGATGGTGGTCATGGCGACAGCGGTCATGGCGACGGCGGTCACGGCGACGGCGGCCATGGCGACGGCGGTCATGGTGATAGTGGCCATGGTGACGGCGGTCATGGCGATGGTGGCCATGGTGACGGTGGTCACGGTGATGGCGGCCATGGCGACGGTGGTCATGGCGATGGTGGCCATGGTGACGGTGGTCACGGCGATGGTGGCCATGGTGATAGCGGTCATGGCGATGGTGGCCATGGTGACGGCGGCCACGGCGCGAGTGGTCATGGTGACAGCGGCCACGGCAATGGAGGCAGCGGCGATGGCGGCCACGGCGGTACGGGCCATGGCGGCGAAGGTAACGGTGGTCATGGCAACGGCAGTCAAGGCGGCGGTGGCCAAGGTAATGGTGGTTATGGCAGCGGCGGCCAAGGCGGCGCAGGTCAAGGCGGTAGCGGTCACGGCAATGGCGGCGGCCAGGGTAACGGTGGCCAAGGCAGCGGCGGCCAGGGCGGCGCAGGCCAAGGTGGTAGTGGTCACGGTAACGGCGGCGGCCAAGGCGGCGGTGGCTTCGGCAACGGCGGCGGCCAGGGTAACGGTGGTCAAGGTGGCCAAGGCAGTGGCGGCCAGGGCGGCGCAGGCCAAGGTGGTAGCGGTCACGGCAACGGCGGCGGCCAGGGTAACGGCGGTCAAGGCGGTCAGGGCAGCGGCGGTCAGGGTGGCGCAGGCCAGGGTGGTAGCGGTCACGGCAACGGCGGCGGCCAGGGTAACGGCGGTCAAGGCGGCCAAGGCAGCGGCGGTCAGGGTGGCGCAGGCCAAGGTGGTGGCGGTCACGGCAACGGCGGCGGCCAGGGTAACGGCGGTCAAGGTGGCCAAGGCAGCGGCGGTCAGGGTGGCGCAGGCCAAGGCGGTGGCGGTCATGGCAACGGCGGCGGCCAGGGTAACGGCGGTCAAGGCGGGCAAGGAAGCGGCGGTCAGGGTGGAGGCCAGGGCGGCGGCGGCCACGGCAACGGCGGCGGCCAAGGTAACGGCGGTCAAGGCGGCCAAGGAAGCGGCGGCCAGGGTAACGGCGGTCAAGGTGGCCAAGGCAGCGGCGGCCAGGGTGGCGCAGGCCAGGGCGGTGGCGGTCACGGCAACGGCGGCGGCCAGGGTAATGGCGGCCAAGGTGGCCAAGGCAGCGGCGGTCAGGGTGGCGCAGGCCAAGGTGGTGGCGGTCACGGCAACGGCGGCGGCCAAGGTAACGGTGGTCAAGGCGGCCAGGGCAATAGCGGCCAAGGCGGCGCGGGCCAAGGCAACGGCGGTCAAGGTGGTCAAGGCGGCGCAGGCCAAGGCAACGGCGGTCACGGCGGTGGCTTCGGAGGCGGCTTCGGAGGTCACGGCGGTGGCTTCGGTGGCGGCTTCGGCGGCCACGGCGGTGGATATGGCGGCGGTGCCGGCGGTGGCGGCGGCCATGGTGGCGGTAGCCACTAAAGCAGCCGATCCGGCGCGGAGGAGAATGCACGGCGCGACCGTTATTTTGGTCGCCCGTGCAACCGCCCTGGCCTGAACAGTCAGGGCGAATAAAAAAGCAGAAGCAGAAAACAGAATCAGAAAAACAACAGCAGAAAAGCAGGAACAGAAAACAAAAAAATGAGCGGACAACTTACCGTCCGCTCATCTACAAGCAGCAGTTATCCTGACGAAGCATCACAGCAACATCTCAGCAGCCTCGCCGCACCATCAAACCAAAGCCTCACCTCAGCACTTCAATCACCCTCTCCTGCGCGACCAGAAACACTCGCTCTCCCGCGACATAACCATCCTCGCGCGCCCCTCCTGTGAAACTGCCGAACGCCGGCAACACACCGCACGCGGCACCGAAACGGAAACACGGTACGCGCACGGCATCGTTGCGGGTCGAGATCCGGTAGACGGGATGAACGTGTCCAGCCAGCACATAAGCGCCTTCGACGCGCTGCGGGTGATGACACAACGCCCACGGTCCGATGCGCCACGGCTCCTGCACGTACTCGACGCCCAGCGACGCCGGCAGCGCGCCCGCGTGTCGGTCGTGATTCCCTTCGACCAGCACGATACGCAACGCGGCGTGCCGTTCGCGCCAGACGTGCAGCGCGTCGAGTGTTTCGCGCGCGTGCGATTCGCGTGCGTGCAGCAGGTCGCCGAGAAACACCAGCACGGCCGGCTCGAACTCGGCGATCAGAATGTCGAGGCGCATCAGGTTGTCGGCGGTGGACCCGACCGGCACCGGAATGCCGCGCGCGCGAAACACGGCGTCCTTGCCGAAGTGCGCATCGGCGACGAACAGACAACGCAGCGCGGGATCGAACATGGCGCGCAGGTTCGATAGCATGACCGGATGTCCGGCAACGTCGGCCGTCAGCGAAAAAGGCCTCATGTGCGCGCTGCCTTTTCGAGTTCGGCGAGCATTCGCTCGACACGGTCCGCGAGTTTCTCGGTACTGACTTTCTCGCGCAGTCTGCCGACGATCAACGGAAACGCGAACGGTGTCGGCTTCTTCGGCCGCGTGACGATCACGCGGCTCGCGCTCATCCGTTCGAGCGCAATACGAATTCGTTGTGCGTCCAGTTCCTGAAGGAGTACTTCGGCATCGGCCTGACCGAGCAGCAGATTGCCGCTGTCGTGATTGCGGAAAATTTCATAGAAGAGTCCACTCGACGCCTGCAATTGACGCGCGCTCTTCTGCTGCCCCGGATGCCCTTGAAACACCAGGCCGGACACGCGCGCGATTTCGCGAAAGCGCCGCATGGAAAGCTCGGAAGAGTTCAGGCTCGCGAGAATGTCGTGATCGAGTTCTTCCGGCGAAAGCAGTCCGCTTTCGAGTTGCGCCTGCCAGTCGAACGGTTGCGCGGACAACAGCTCGAAGCCATAGTCGTTCATCGATATGGAGAACGTGCCCGGCTTTTCGCGCGCCACGCGCCATGCAAGCAATGCACCGAGACCGATATGCGCAGTACGCCCGGCAAATGGATAACAGAAGAAGTGATGTCCCTCGCGTGTCTTGATGAGTTCCACCACCAGCAGCCCCGGCTCGGGCAAAGCGGACCATTTCTGCTGCAATTCCAGCAGAGGACGCACGGCGCGCATTTCCGGTTCGTCGTAGATACCCTTGGCTGCGAGCGCGAGCATGGCAAGCGTGGCGTCCGCGAGTTCGGAAGAGAGAGGCATGCGGCTGCCTGCCCATTGCGGCATCGCGCCACGCGACGAGGTCGCGCGCCGGACCCACGCCGTCATATCCTGCACGCGGATCAATTCGAGCGCGCGTCCGCCGAAAGTAAAGATATCCCCCGGTTTCAGGCGTGAAATGAACGATTCTTCGATTGCGCCAATGCGCCCGCCCGACAGATACGCGACATGCAAGGTCCCGTTCGCGACGATCGTGCCGATGTTGTTGCGATGCCGTCGCACCAGATCGTCGCGTGGCACGCGGTACAGTCCATCGTTTTCGCGCACCACGCGGTGATAGTCGGGATAGGCGCGCAAGGCCGTGCCGCCGCCTTCCACGAAACCGAGCGCCCACGCGAATTCTTCCTGCGTCAGATGCCGGTACGCATAGGTGCTGCGAATCTCGTCGTATAGTGCGGCGGCGTCGAATCCGCCGCCGATCGCCACGGTCACGAGATGCTGGACGAGAACGTCGAATGGTTTGTCGGGCGTGTCGCGGCCTTCTATTTGACGCCTGTCGACGGCTTCGCGGGCAGCCGCGGCTTCGACGAGTTCGAGTGCGTGCGTCGGCACGATCGTCACGCGCGAAGGACGTCCCGGCGCGTGGCCCGAGCGTCCCGCGCGTTGCATCAGACGCGCGACGCCCTTGGGCGAGCCGATCTGAAAAACGCGTTCCACCGGCAAAAAGTCGACGCCGAGATCGAGACTCGATGTGCACACCACCACTTTGAGCGCGCCGCTTTTCAGGCCGCGCTCGACCCATTCGCGCACTTCCTGATCGAGCGAGCCGTGATGCAGCGCAATCAGTCCCGCCCATTCGGGCCGCGCGTCGAGCAAGGCCTGATACCAGAGCTCGCATTGCGAACGCGTGTTGGTGAACACGAGCGACGTGCTGGCTTCGCCGATCGCATCGGCCACCGCGCCGACCTGGCGCACGCCGACGTGGCCGCCCCACGGAAACCGCTCGATGGTCTCCGGAATGATCGTGTCGACAATCAGTGCTTTGGGCAGCGCGCCGTGCACGCTGACGCGCGGCGTTCGCACCGGCGCGAGCAGGACCGTTTCGGCGAACGGCAGGTTGCCGAGTGTCGCCGACAATCCCCACACCTGCAATTCGGGTCGCCAGTGCGCCAGTCGCGCGAGCGCGAGTTGCGTTTGCGTGCCGCGTTTATTGCCGATCAACTCATGCCATTCGTCGACCACGACGAGCCGCACATGCGAAAGCACGTCCCGCGCGTCGGGACGCGTGAGGATCAGCGTGAGGCTCTCGGGTGTCGTCACGAGTGCCGACGGCATGCGCCGGTTCTGCCGCGCGCGCTCGCTCGACGAAGTGTCGCCGGTGCGCAATCCCACGCTCCACGGTACGGCGAGTTCCGTCGCCGAACTTTGCAGGGCGCGCGCGGTGTCCGCGGCGAGGGCGCGCATCGGCGTGATCCAGAGCACGGTAAGCGGCTCGGGTTGCTTCACCTGCGCGGATGAAACGCTTTTGCGAGTCGAGGTGGCCGCAGGACGCGCAGCGAACGCGGCCAGTGCACCGAACCAGACGGCCCATGTTTTGCCGGCACCGGTGGTGGCATGCAGCAGACCGCTCGCCCCACCCGCAATTTCGCGCCAGACGTCGCGTTGAAAATCGAACGGCTGCCAGCGGCGCGCCTCGAACCACGCATCGAGTTTTTCGCCGAAAGGACGGCGCGCGGCGGTCTCGTCGATGGCGAAGGGCGCGGGCTCGAACGCCGGTTCGCGGGCATCCAGCCGCGCCTGCTGCGTCCGGCTGCGCGGAATCCGGCGTGGCCGCGGCGCGCGCGGTCGGGCGGGCGACGCGTCCCGCGCGGGGTTGTCCGTGTCGTCTGTCTCGTCGGGCGGGACCGGCTCGGTCATGGATGGCGCTCCTTGGCGCGTCGGTTTTGCCCGCGTCGCAGGACGCAGGTGGGCTTTTCGGATGGACCGCGAATTCCGGTCGGTGGTTCACGTCGCCATCCGGCGAAGACATTGATGTTTCCGGTGTAGCACGTCTGGTGTAGCACGCGCAGTGCCGGGTACGGGCGCCGCGCGCCCACCCGTTACCGGGACCGGCATGGCCGGGCCTGGCGCGCCCGGTTCGGCGGCCACGTTGGCATCCGCTACAATGGGGAGGCACTACCCACTTGGAGACTCGCTTTGAAATCTATCGTTGCTCTGGTCGCTGCAGCCGTTCTTTCCTCCGCGGCAATGGCGGCCGCGCCGGCCACTGAAAAGCTGCCTTCGGGCGTGGTCGTTCAGCATCTCACGCAAGGCACGGGCGCCAAGCCGACCGCCGACAACGTCGTGAAAGTGAACTACCGTGGCACCCTGGCCGACGGCACGGAATTCGACAGTTCCGCCAAACATGGCGGTCCGGCAACGTTTCCGCTCAACCGCGTGATCCCGTGCTGGACGCAAGGCGTGCAGACCATGAAGGTCGGCGGCAAAGCCAAACTGACCTGCCCCGCGGCCACCGCTTACGGTGAGCGTGGCGTCGGTACAATTCCGCCGAACAGCGACCTCACGTTCGAAGTCGAACTGGTCGATATCGTCAAATAACGCGGCATCCGCCACGTTGAAAGCGAACCCCGCTCCGTGTCTGCGCAGCGGGGTTTTTCTTTGGTGGGCGCTCTTTGGTGGGCACAACAGCGCCATTCGCGCATTCACTTCCCATGCAAGCCGATCCAGGTATCGTGCCGGTAGCGACCATCGGTTTTACCGGCAAAAGCGCAAAGTCGTTTTTCGATCTGCTGGCGCGTGCGGGGGTGAAAACCGTGCTCGACGTTCGCCTGAACAACACTTCCCAGCTTGCCGGATTTGCAAAGAAGCAGGATCTCGCATTCTTCCTGAAGCAGATCTGCAGCGCGGCCTATATTGAAGTAAAAGATCTCGCGCCCGAGGCGGCGCTATTGAAGCGTTACCAGTCGAAATTGCTGGCGTGGGACGATTACGCGGACGCGTACCTCGAATTGCTGGCGAAACGGCGTGTGGAAAGCGCGCTGGATGCGGCCATGTTCGACTCCGCCTGCCTGCTTTGCAGCGAGCATTTACCGCATCGCTGTCACCGGCGTCTCGCGCTGGAGTATCTGAATTCGCAGTGGGGCGGCCGGCTGGCTGTCACGCACCTGGTCTGATCCGGCGGCCCCGTCGCTTCATTCGGAAGGCGCGAATAGCATCGATATATAGACGATGGTGGACACCACGATAATGCCCACGCCGACGAATACCTTCGTGCGGTTGAATTCGAGTCCGCCATTGATGGCCACCGCAATTCCCACCACCGAAGACAAGGTGCCGATGGCGGCGAGCAGGACGTGTACTTTGCTTCGGATCAGCTTGCGCCGTTCCGGGTCGATGTTCTTTCCCAGGCTGCCGAGCGTCATTGAAGTATCCTTTACATTAGCGGGTCGTGGTAGAAAGGCGCTGTTTTGCATTGCAAACAATTGTGTGGCTCTCTCAAGAATAGATGAGCCGTCTGTTCGTGCAAGCTGTCAGACAAAATATTCCAGTTTTTAAACTCGCACCGTTGCGGCTCGTTTACTTTCCATTCGCGAGCGGCCTTTCTCGCCGCTATCCGGCGCAACATCGCTTCTTCAGCCTGCGGGGGTGAAAAGCCGCTGTCGTCGTGTCGCATCCTGTATCGGGAGCGTTTGCCATGAATATCGACTTTCACTATGGAGTCGTCTATATCGTCGCCCGTACGGCGGGCATGGCGCCCGCCGAGGCGGTCACGGTCGCGCACGCCTGCCAGTATGTCGACGACGCGACCACTTCCGGCATTCTGCGCTTTGCCGGTGGCGAAACCTTCGAGCGTTTCGCCACGGCTCACCGCATGTTCGATTACGTCAATACAGAAGACGACCAGAACCGCCTGGTCTGGACGCCGTTTCATTTTCTGCCCGCCGGGCAGGGAGCAACGCTCGACGAAAAAGCCATCTGCCGTCCCGACAGCGCGGTGGCGCGCGAAGTCGTTCGCCGGGCAATCCGGCAGCGTGGCACGGAAACGGCACTGCATCGGCTCGGCGTGACGCTCCACACCTATGTCGACACCTGGGCGCACCAGGGTTTTGCCGGCATCGAGAACCTGGCGAACCGGGTGCATCGTCTGGAATCGGAAGATTGCACGGAAGAAGGCTGGCTCGCGCGTCTCGAAAGCGCCACGCGGCATCTGATCCAGAAAATAGAAGAAGACGTCGTGACGATCGCATTGCCGGTCGGTCACGGCGCGGCTCTGCACTTTCCCGACCAGCCGTGGGCCGTCTGGAATTACGTGGATGGTCGCGGTGTGCGTGTGGAGCGGCGCAATTTGCCGGAATTCGTGCAGGCCGCCGATATGGCCTGCCGGGCAGTGCGCGGCTATCTGGCGGGACGAGAAGAGTTCGACACCGAAGCAGGTCTGCCGGATGAGGTGAAAAGCGCATTGACCACGCTGCTCGACACCAACCGTTATTCGAACGATAACAAGCGCTTGCAGGCGTTATGCGACGCCGTGAGTGCCGGCACCATTCCGGGTTTGAAAGAACCCGTGCCGCAATACATTGCCAAAGGACTCGGTTCCTGGAAGTACAAAGCCACCGGTTTGCAGGGCGAGGACGACAGCGGCGACCGTCCCCGTTGGAGCGAGGCATTCGAGAAGAGCGACTACCGTCGCTTTCACGACGCCGTCAAAGAACATCGCTTTGTCACGACTCAGGAGATTCTGCCGGCTCACGGATTACGCATCGCATGAGCCGGCCATTGCCGCTGCTCCTTCTCATTGCGGCTATTCCTGCTTATTCCGCCCGCACCTGCTGGCGTTGCTCCGCCTGTTCCTGCGCGTGCTTCTTTGCCACGTGCCGCCCGACAATACAGCCGCCCACGGCGCCGACCACCGCGTGATGTCCCGCATAGTGCCCGGCCACGCCACCCACCACCGCGCCTTTGAGGCAACCTGCCGCGTGAGCCGTGCCCATTCCGGCAGAAGTCAGAACGGCCATCGTGAGCGCGACCTTGATAAAGCCAGCTTTCATCTGAGAGTACCCCGAGTTTGAGTCGCTCGCAAATGGCGACGCTTCGAGCCGTTTCAATAGCGCGGCAAGCTTGCCACTGTAACTAAAAGTACTGTCGTCCTTTGAATCCGCGAATGCTTGCCTATAGTAGAAGCAGATAGAGCGCCATTCTCGGCGCACAGTAGCCGCTTTCATTTCGATGCTCGCGACGGGGAAAGGAATATGACATCGACACACGCTGCGATCTACCAGGCTCAGGCGTGTACGCCGGAGTCGTTGCGCAGGCTGGCCGCCTATCTCGAGATGGCATTGGACCAGGGGGAAAGCGTCGTGCTGATGCGCGTCGGCGTTCAGGCGCGCGGCGTTTATATCGGCAATCCATCCGGGGCTTTTGAAGCGTTGAGCGGTCAGGGGACGATAGCCGCTTTCGAGGCCGACGAAATTCTGGCGTTGACCCGGCTCGGTTTGAACCGCATGACCGCCGACGATCAACAGTACCGTTTCATGCGCAGCGTGCGGTATATCGCCGATCGCCAAGTTGCCGTTTTCACGCCGACGTAAGCGTCCGGAGAGCAATTGGAAAGGTATGGCGGCAATGCGTCGACACCGAATGAGCAGTAACAGACCGTGACAAAGAAAGCTTCGCACTCCGCTGGATGAATAATCAGTAAGACATATTCCACGAGTGACAGGCAATAAGAATGGGAGATAAAAGTACAAGATCTGCCTTTCTCGCGCTATTCGTGGCATAGTGCGATCGATTACCACGCAAGGAGGAAAAGATGCCCACTCTAGAACAAATTCAGGCAAAGCTGAAAAAGCTTCAGGCTCAGGCGGACGTTCTCATCGCCAGAAAAGCACAGGTTGCAGTCGACCAGATTCGCGATCTGATGCTCAAGCATGGTTTGACGACGGAAGACATCGAAGCCAAAGCGCGAGCACGACGTGCAGCGCAAGGTCTGAATGGCAGTACTTCAGTTCGCAAGACAAAGGCACTTTCCGCCGGTGGCAAGGTTGCAAAGTACCGCGACGCAAAGACCGGTGCAACGTGGACAGGTCATGGCCGCGCGCCGGCCTGGATCGCCAGCGTAAAAGACCGCACGCAGTTTCTGGTCGACGGCGCGAGTGAAATGAAGTCCGCGGCGAAGGCTCTGGTGAAGTCCGCGAAGGCGGGTAAGAAAGGCCAGCCGAAAGGCGCGCAGCCGCCCAAGTATCGCGACCCGAAGAGCGGCGCGACCTGGAGTGGACGTGGCCCGGCGCCGGCGTGGCTCGCCTCGGCTAAAGACCGTACTCGCTTTCTGATCGACGGCGCCGCTGCGGTAGCGAGTGCCGCGGCACCGAAAGCCGCCTCGAAAGCATCCGTTAAAGCGGCCAAAGTGAAAACGGCAGCTAAAAAGGTAGCGAAAAAAGTCACGGCCAAAAAGTCGGCCACCGTCAAAGCGGCAGTCAAGAAAGTGGCGGCAAAGAAGAGTCTCGCCAAGCCTTCCGCTAAAAAAACCGCAGCTAAAAAAGTCACGGCTAAAAAAGCCGCTGTCAAAAGCGCTGCAGTGAAAAAGACCGCGGTCAAGAAAGCCGCAGTCAAGAAAACCGTCGCGAAGAAAGCGCCGGTTCGCAAGACGGCGCCTAAAGTCAGCACGGTGGCAACCACGGCCGCTGCGGTTCCGGAAACGTCCGCTGCATCGACGAGCGCGTAATCGAAGTGCACGGAGTCGCGAAGTAGATGACTAGCACGCTAGCAGCATCCCAGCAGGAAGACCACGTCGTCCTGCTGGACTCGGTTCCTTTTCCGGCGTCTGATGCGGCGGAACCTTTTATCGTCGCGAGCGACCGTCGCGTGATTCTGGCCTATCCGATTTCCGAGGCCAATTTCGATACCTTCGGTCCTTTCGATGCCGACGACGATCCTTTCTGCGCCGTGCTATTTCCCGACGCCGTTTTTCATCGGCTGGGACCGCCTGGACGCGCCGACCTCGACATTCATCCACTCACGTCGCAAGGTCTGATGGCGGACTCGGCCCACGAAGTGTTGAACTCGTCGCTCGCCGCGGAAATCGCGGGCGTGACCGACCCGGCCGTTGCGCGTCGTCATTTCATTATTACGTTTCAGGATTCGACGTTCGAATGCGTGGCATCCGATTTCACCGTGGTCGGCGTATATGGCGCCGGTGAAATTGCCAGCCGCGAAGCATTCTCTCTGGTCCGCTGAGTTTCAAGCGGCGCCAATCGGCTTCAATTCAATACACTACCCGGACGCTTTCAAGCCGGCTTTCGCCAGGCGTCCGGGCAAATCCCAATCGAGTAGCAATCTCCGGTCCTGAAACAGGCACGCGCCGTGCGTCCTGACGGTCGGGTATCGCTCGGCGTTTCATACGTTTGCGCACGCGAGAACCACCTGTCTTTACAACATCGCGGCATGCCCAACCAGCGGCGCATTCCGCCGATAAGCATCGAGGCCACGCATGCTGACCATTCCCATTACCGCCTTCGTCACGCTCGTCATCGTATTGGTCATTGCCAATCTGTCGAGTGGCGAGAAGAAAATCGAGCATAAGATCGAGCGCCGCTATGCAAGCGACGATCCGCAATTTCTTCGGTCAATGGGTCTATTGCTCGGACCGCCCGTCATCTCGGGAAACCAGTTTTCCATGCTGCGTAACGGCGATCAGATTTTCCCGTCGATGCTCGACGGTATCCGCTCGGCGCGTCGAACTATTACCTTCGAAACATTCATTTACTGGTCGGGTGAAATAGGCGAACAGATTGCCCAGGCGCTGGCCGACAAGGCGCGCGAAGGCGTGGCCGTTCACGTTCTGCTCGACTGGGTCGGTTCGTCGAAAATGGACAAGCGCTATCTGAACATTCTGCGCGATGCCGGCGCCGAAGTGATTCAGTATCACAAGCCGCACTGGACCGGACTCGGCCGTATGAACGATCGCACGCACCGCAAGTTGCTGGTGATCGACGGCCGTGTCGGCTTTACGGGCGGCGTCGGCATTGCGCCGGAATGGACCGGCAATGCACAGGACGAAAAGCACTGGCGCGATACGCACTTTCGCGTGGCCGGTCCGGTGGTGGGACACATGCAGGCCGTCTTCATGGACAACTGGGTGAAGGCGACCGGCAACGTGCTGCACGGCGAAGAGTACTTTCCCAAGGTAGAACCCGTGGGCGACGGACTCGCGCACATGTTCAGCAGTTCTCCCTCGGGCGGCAGCGACGATATGCAGCTCATGTACCTGATGGCCATCACGGCGGCCACGCGCAGCATTCATCTCGCGAGCGCCTATTTCGTGCCGGACAAGCTCACCATCAACGCTATCGTGGAAGCCGCGAAACGCGGCGTGAAAGTACAGATCATCACGCCGGGAAACCGTATCGATACCCATACCGTGCGCGAGGCGTCGCGCGCCTGCTGGGGCGATCTATTGAGAGCCGGTGTGGAGATGTACGAGTATCAGCCCACCATGTTCCATTGCAAATTGCTCGTGGTGGACGAGTATCTGGTGTCGGTCGGCTCGACCAACTTCGACAGCCGCTCGTTCAAGCTCAACGACGAAGCGAATCTGAATATTTACGACCGTGATTTCGCGAAGCAGCAAGCGGCTATTTTCACGGACGACCTCTCGCGCTCGCAAAGGATTAGGCTCGAAGCGTGGCTGCAACGTCCACTCAAGGAAAAGCTGATTGAAAAGGTGGTGCCGCTACTGGACACGCAACTGTGACGTGATGAGTGCGTGCCGCAATGTCATTTCCTTTCAATTAGATTTTTTGGCGAATTTCGAACATATGCCGAATGACTTTTTTAGCTTTTATTTTTGAAACATGTTAAAAAGCAATCCGCCGTCGTATATTGACATGAAGGCTTCACGCAAATTGCCGAGACTGGCATTGCGCAATGGCCCGCTCAACTTTGCGGCAGTGCGTTCAAGCAATGCTTTCCAATTACATATAAGAAATATCACGAGGCATCGAACGCCCGATTGAAATGAAACCAAACCCGAGTTTGGGCGTTTCAGTCGAGCGGGCAGGCATCACCTTGGGGTGGCGCGTGTGTTCGGTGCAGCAGCGGTCGTCGTGGATCGGATCTGCCGGCGTAAAGGCAGATCGCATGGGCCTGGTCCACGGTGTTACGGCCGCCATGCGTCCGCTCGAGCGGGCGCGGTATCGGTACGCATTTGCTACGCGCAAGTGCATGCGAATACGCCATGCCCATCGAAAAACTCCTCGTTCCGCTACCAGCGGGGCTGAAAGTCTACGTGGAACGTCACGTATTCGATCCGTCCTTCGAGAGTGTCATTCTGATCAACGGCGCGTTAGCCACAACGGCGTCGTTCGGACAGACAATCAAATACCTCGGCGAGCGCTATAACCCCATCTGCTTCGATTTGCCCTATGCGGGCCAATCGAAAATGCATAATGAGCACGGCTTCATTCTCACTAAAGACGATGAAGTCGATATTCTTTTATATCTCATCGGTTTATTCGAACCGGGCTTCCTTTTGTCGGTGTCGTGGGGCGGCGTAGCGTCGCTGCTTGCATTGTCGCGGGCGCGCACGAGTGTGCGGCGCGCGGTGATCGCATCGTTCTCGCCGCTGCTCAACGAGCCGATGACCGCTTACGTGACCGCCGCGCGCGACTACATTGCCGCGGGCGAAAACCTGAAAGCCGCGCAACTGCTCAACGACACCGTGGGCTGTCATTTGCCGCGCATCATGAAGCTCTACAACTATCGCTATCTTTCCACCTTGCCGCGCGACGAGCAGCATCAGGTGGCGTTTCACGTCGACCAGATTCTGGCGATTCGCCCCGAGCAGTACCTGCATGAATTCCGCCATATCGACTGCGGGCTGAAGTTCATCAACGGCGATCTGGACGAGTACACCACGCCTGCCGACGTGCGTTCGCTCGGCCAGCATCTGAAGCGCGCCGAGTTCGCGACCATCGAACAGGCCGGCCATTTCCTCGATCTGGAAGGGCGTGCCGCGCTGCGCCAGGTACGCAGCGCGATCCTCGACTATTTCGACGCGGCACCGGCACGTCATGAAGCCGGTTCTGCCGCGATTCAGGCGAGCTGCTCGCCGGCCGCGCAAGCCGTGCGCGCGCTCGAACGTTTCGACGCCGCAACCGACTGCGCCTCCCATTCTCCCGTGCCGCATGCCGCGCTGCAGGCTGCCGAACACTCGCTCCAACAGGTCGAACTACCGTGAACATTGCTCAGAGTCTCGCCATCGTCGTACCGTGGACCGTGTGGCTGCTGTACTGGATCGCCACGTCGAATCGGGTGAAGGAAACCGCGCGCAAGGAAGCGTCGTTATCGCGCACCTTGCAGTCCATTCCGCTGATCGGCGGCGGTGCGCTGATCATCGTGCCCGATCTCGATCGCGCGGCGTGGTCCTTCGATCCGCATGCATTCGGCGCACTGCAGTGCGTGGGACTCGCGGTGTTGCTCGCGGGCCTCGCGTTCTCCGTGTGGGCGCGGCTGCATCTGGGCACCAACTGGAGCGTGTCGGTCACGTTGAAAGAAGACCATGAACTGGTGCGCAGCGGCCCCTACGGACTCGTGCGCCATCCGATCTACACCGGCTGCCTGCTGGCGCTCGCGGGCGCTGCCGTGATCGGCGCGGAGTGGCGTGGCGCACTTGGTCTGCTGCTGATCTTCGCGTCGCTCGCCTACAAGGTGCGTGTAGAGGAAAGCTGGCTGACGGGGCATTTCGGCCGCGCCTATTCGCAATACCGGCGCGACGTGGCCGCGCTGATCCCCGGCCTTTTCTAGGGCGCCTCGCATGACGAGAGTCATCATCACTGCGATCGGCTCGGCGGGCGACGTCCATCCCTTGCTTGGCATCGGTGCCGCGCTGGCCGAACGCGGACACGAAATCGTATTCTGCACGCACGCGCCATTCGCCGACGCCGTCACGCGTCGCGGTTTCGCGTTCGTGCCGATCGGCTCGGCCGAGGAGTACGCGCAGGCCATGGCGAATCCGGCGCTCTGGCATCCGCGCACGTCGTTTCGCACTTTGTGGGCCGTCATCGCGCCCACTTTGCGCAGCCATTTCGACACGCTGCGCTCGCTGACCACGTCCGATACGGTGCTGGTGGGGACGCTATGGGCGTTTTCCGCGCGGCTGATGCAGGAGTTGCAGGGCGTGCCGTTCGTGTCGGTGCAGGTGTCGCCGTCCACGCTGCTCTCGGCGCACGCGCCGCCGACTCATCCCCGGCTGACGATTCCGCGCGCCTTGCCGCTCGCGTTGAAAAAGGCGTTGATGCAATTGATCGAGCGGCACGCGCTCGACACAGTTTGCGGTCCCGCGCTGAACGCTCTGCGCGCGGAACTGGGACTCGCGCCTGCCACGCGCATTTTCGGCAACTGGCTGCACTCGACCGACGGCGTGCTGTGCCTTTTCCCGGACTGGTTTGCACAACCGCAAGCCGACTGGCCCACGCCGCATCGCATGAGCGGTTTTCCGCTGTTCAACGACGCGCTGCCCGACGAGCCGGATACTCAACTCGACGCATTTCTCGCCGCCGGTGAACGGCCCGTGGTCTTCACGGCAGGCTCGACCTTGATCGACCAGGCGCACTACGCGCAGGTGGTGAGCGCCACGCTGCGGGCGAGCGGCGCGCGCGGCATTCTGTTGCGGCCGGATGCGGCCGCTGCCGGGTCGATTGCATCCCATGTTTCGGATGTCTTGCTGGAGCGCCGCTACGTTCCGTTGCGTGCGCTGTTGCCGCGGTGCCGCGCGCTGGTGCATCACGGCGGCGTCGGCACGGCGGCGCTGGCTTATGCCGCCGGCACGCCTCAAGTGGTGACGCCATTCGCGCACGATCAGTTCGATAACGCCCAGCGGGTCGTGGCAAGCGGATGCGGCGTGCGGCTCGACGGACCCATCGAAGCGCGCCGGCTGACGCGCGCGCTGAAGCAGGTGCTCGGCAGCCCGTCGATCGCGACGCAATGCCTGCGCGTGCACGACCGCATCGCGGCGTCCCCGGACGGCAGCGAAGTCGCCGCGCGTTACATCGAGAGCTTCATGCGGGCGGATTCGCGTATGCGCACGGATAGCGGCGCGGTTTCGCCGGCTTCGAATGCAGTGCCAATGTCCACATCGACACTCGCGCTCAGCGGGCGCAACGCATGACCGCGGCAACGCCGCTGCGCGAGCAGTCGGGGTCGACGCGCGATGCCGGCGCATACGGCATACGTGGCGCGCGCCTGGCGTTGCTGACGTTTGCGTTATCGCTCGCCACCTTCATCGAAGTGCTGGACTCGACCGTCACCAACGTCGCCGTGCCGGCCATTTCAGGCGGCCTCGGCGTGTCGAACAGTCAGGGCACATGGGTCATCAGTTCCTATTCCGTGGCCGCCGCGATTGCCGTGCCGCTGACGGGCTGGCTTTCGCGGCGCCTCGGCGAAACGCGGCTGTTTCTCGCCGCGGTGATTCTGTTCACGCTGACCTCGTTGTTGTGCGGCATCGCGGGCGATTTTCATCTGCTGGTGGTGTGCCGCGCTTTGCAAGGCCTTTTTTCCGGACCGATGGTGCCGTTGTCGCAAACCATTCTGCTGCGCACCTTTCCACCGGAGAAGCGTGTCGTGGCACTCGCGCTATGGGCCATGACCGTCTTGCTCGCGCCGATTTTCGGGCCGGTCGTGGGCGGCTGGATCATCGACAGCTATTCGTGGCCGTGGATCTTTCTGATCAATCTGCCGATCGGCATCTTCTCGTTCGCGGTGTGCCTGAGCCTGCTGCGGCGTGATGTGAAAGCCGCCCGGACCGCCGACGCCGCGCCCGTGGATTTGCCCGGCATCGTGCTGCTCGTGATCGGCGTGGGTTCGCTGCAAGCCGTGCTCGATCTCGGCCACGAACGCGGCTGGTTCGACTCGCCGCTGATTCTGACGCTCGCCATCGTCGCCGCGCTGGCAATCGTCTCGCTGCTGATCTGGGAACTCGGCGAAAAGCATCCCGTGATCGATCTGAGCCTCTTTCGCGACCGCACGTTTTCGTTCTGCGTGCTGATCGTGTCGCTCGGCATGATGAGCTTCTCCGTCGTGGGCGTGATCTTTCCGTTGTGGCTGCAAGCCGTGATGGGCTATACGGCGTATCAGGCGGGTCTCGCCACGGCGCCGCTCGGTGTGCTCGCGCTGGTGTTCTCGATTCTGGTCGGCATTTTTTCGGCGCGTTTCGACGCGCGCGTGCTGGCCACTTTCGGGTTTCTGATCTTTGCCGGCGTGCTGTGGTGGGACGGGCATTTCACGCTGACCATGACCTTCACGCAGATCATCACGCCCGGCCTGATTCAGGGCATCGGCCTGCCGTGCTTTTTCATTCCGCTCACGGCCGCCACGCTGTCGCGCGTGTCCGACGACAAACTCGCCGCCGCATCGAGCCTGTCGAACTTCCTGCGCACGCTGTCGGCGGCATTCGGGACCGCGATGAGCGTGACGCTCTGGGACAACCGTGCGCTGTATCACTACGACGTGGTCGCGCAATCGGTGACGAAATCGTCCGGCAATACGCAGCGTTTCGTGCAGACGCTGCACGGCATGGGCATCGACGGCGCGCGCGAACTCGCCGCCCTGCATCACATCGTGCAGCAACAGGCTTACATGATGGCGACCGGCGACATGTTCTACATGGCGAGCCTCACCTGCCTCGTGCTCGCCGCCATGATGTGGTTGACCCGCCCGAAGCGCGGCGCCGCAATGACACTGGGTCACTGAGAGAACTGCCATGACGACACTGGGCGCGCTGATTGTCCTGTTTCATCCGAGCGAGGCGCAATTGCAGCGCGTCGTGTCGATGAACGCCGAATGCGACCGTCTGCTGGTGGTCGACAATTCTCCACGGCCCGATAGCGAGGCGGCGGCATGGCTGACCGACGCGGGCGTTGCCGTGCTGCACCACGGCAACCGGCACGGCATTGCCGGCGCCTTCAACGCGGGACTGGACGCGCTTTTTGCGCAGGGCGCGGCGGCCGTCGCGCTGTTCGACCAGGATTCCGACGTGCCGCCGGGCTATTTCGACGTGATGCGCGACCGCTGTGCGTCGCTCGGCGGCACGGCGTTCATGGCCGGCCCGCGCATCTTCGACGAAAACGATCGGCGGTTTCTGCCGGAACTGACGACGAGCGGCCTGGGTGTCGAACGCCTCGCGCTCAGAGCCGACGCCAACGTTCAGCGCTGCGCATTCCTGATTTCTTCCGGCAGCGTGATTTCGCGTGAAGCTTACGCGCGGCTCGGGCGCTTCGACGAGTCGCTCTTCATCGACCACGTCGATACCGAGTATTGCCTGCGCGCGCTGCTGTGCAACGTGCCGATCTATCTCGTGCCTTCGCTCATCCTGCCGCACCGGATCGGCGCGCGGCGTCGTCACGCGCTGGGTCCTTTCGAATTGACCAGCATGAATCATCCCGGCTTTCGCCGCTACTACAGTGCGCGCAACGCCATGCAGATCGCGCTGCAATACGGGCTGCGTTTGCCGGTCGCGGTCGTGCCGAACGTGCTGACCTTATGGCAGATCGTGCAGATCGTTCTGCTGGAGAAAGACAAACTCGGCAAACTCGGCGCGATTGCGCTGGGCGTGTTCGACGGTATGTTCGGACGCATGGGACCGCTGGCACAGACGCGGCCGCGCTTCGCCGAGAAAGTGGTGCGAGCCGCGCGCGAGAAAGCGTCGAACGCCGCCGCGAGCAGCAATACCGTGGCCCGCGTGCACCATTCATGAGGATGTCGATGCGATTGTTCAGCCGCCGTAGCGGTTTCTTGCCTGGGTTTGCAGCGATGTTCGCATCGCTGTTCGTCGCGTTGCCGGCTTTGCTGCTCGCGGGTTGTGTCAGCGACGCAGGTTTGCATGCCAATGTGCAGCCGCGCAAACCCGCGGCGGATGCGCTCGCGCAGAGCGCTGGTCCGAATGCCAACGGCGTGTGGCCCGCGCCGGATTGGGTCAGGCAGTACCGCGATGCCCAACTCGACGAACTGGTGACCGAGGCCTTGCAGAACAACCCCGATTTGCAGATAGCCGGTGCGCGGGTGGGGGCGGCGCAGGCGCAACTCGAACAGTTCGCTTCCCTGACCGGTCTCACCGGCACGGCGGCCGCGACGATCAGCAAGACGCGTTTGCCGCAACCCGCGGACGTGGCCAACGTATCGGTGGGTGGCCAGCAGATTCCCGTGCAGGTCTTCAACGACCCGACGGTGTCGCCGGCCGCGCTGTTCGCGGGCTTGAGCTATCAACTCGATCTGTGGGGCAAGAATGCCGCCCTGACGCGCGGCCTGCTCTCCACGCGAGACGCGGCCAGAATCGACGCCGAGCAGGCGCGCCTCACGCTCACGGTGGCGATGGTCACGCTCTACTGCGAACTCGATCGCGCATTCGCGATGCGCGACATTCTGCGGCAGAAACAACTCGCCGCGCAGCAGGTCGACGCCGTGCTGCGCGAGCGCAGCGCGCGTGGTCTCGACAACGCATACGATGCCGCCGATGCCACGCTCAAGCAGAGCCGCCTCGCCTCGCAACAGGCGCAGAACGACGAGCGCATCAGCCTGACCGAATTGCAGATCGGCGTGATGACGGGACGCGGTCCGGAGCGTGGACTGTCGCTGCACCGGCCGCAAATGACTGCGGCCGCCGACACGCCGATGCCCGCGCAACTGCCGGTCGATCTGCTGGGCCGCCGTCCCGACATCGTGGCGGCGCGTTTGCGCGCCGAGGCCGCGCTCGCGAACATCGACGCGACGCGCGCGCAGTTTTATCCGGACGTCAATCTCGTGGCCTTCGCCGGTTTGACCGCCTTGACGCCTGCCGCGCTGTTCACGCGAGCGGCCATGACCGGCTCGATCGGCCCGGCGATTTCCTTGCCGGTGTTCGATCGCACGCGTTTGCGCGCGCAACTCGGCGGCGATTACGCCAACGTCGACGCGGCCGTGAGCCTCTACAACAAGACCGTGGACCAGGCGCTCGGCGAAGTCGCGCGTCAGCTGACCTCGCTGCGCACCGTGGACACGCTGACGTCCGAGCAGAATCGCGCGGTGGACGCGGCTACCCGCATCGTCGCGATTGCCGAAGAACGGCACCGGCGCGGCATCGGCATGCAGAAAGACGTGACGCTCGCCGATCTTTCGCTGCTCGACGAGCGCGCGCAGCAGATCGATCTGCAAGGACGCCGCCGGCTGCTGCAGGTCGCGCTGGTGGGCGCATTGGGCGGCGGCTTCGACGAGCGCAAGGTGAGCGGCGCGCCGCTCACGCACTACACGAGTTCTTTCATGTCTCACGCGCGCATTACCGACACGCACTTCGACTGACCGCACAACGACCGAATGCATAACGACAAAGAGGCACATCGTGCCGCCGGCTGGACCGAGGAACAGATGGCCGCGACGGGCGCGGCGGACGCCGCCCACGCGCTCAGACGCAGCGCGCGCAAGCGTCGCTTCGCGATGTTTTTCGGCGTGGCCGCGCTTGGTGGAGCAGCCTGGCTCGCGTGGTGGACGGTCAGCGCGCGCTTCGTCGAAGAAACCGACGACGCCTACGTGGCCGGCAACATCGTGCAGATCGCCGCGCAGATTCCGGGCACCGTCACCGATATTCTCGTGGACAACACACGCCAGGTGAAGGCTGGTCAGCCGCTCGTCAAACTCGACGACGCCGAAGCTGCCGCTGCCTTCGCGCAGTCCCGCGCGCAACTCACGCTGGCCGTGCGGCAGGTGGCGAACGCAACCATCTCGCGCAAGCTCTACGTGCAGGCCATCGACGCGCGCCGCGCCGAACTCGCGCTCGCACAGCGCGCGCTGGCGGCGCGCGATCACGCCTCCGTGGAAGTCGTGTCGCCCGAAGAACTGGCGCATGCGCGCGAAACGGTGGCCGTCGCTCAGGCCAATCTGGCGTCGGCGCAAGTTCAACTCGACGCGGCGCGCGCGCTCGGCGGCAAGTTCGCGATCGAAGCGAGTCCGCCCGTCTTGCAGGCGGCGGCGCAATTGCGGCTCGCTTATCGCAACCTTCAGCGCACCACGATCGTCTCGCCAGTCGAAGGCACGGTGGGGCAGCGCTCGGTGCAGATCGGCCAGCAGGTCGGACCGGGGCTCGCGCTGATGTCGATCGTTCCGCTCGAACGTCTATGGGTCGAAGCGAATTTCAAGGAAGGGCAGATTCGCAGCATGCGCGTGGGGCAGCCCGTGCGTATCGTGTCGGACGTGTATGGCTCGCAGGTGACGTATCACGGCAAGGTGGAGGGCTTTTCGGCGGGGACAGGCAGCGCTTTTTCGATGCTGCCTTCGCAGAATGCGGCGGGCAACTGGATCAAGGTCGTGCAGCGCGTGCCCATCGTGATTTCGCTCGACCCCGCCGATCTCGCGGCGCATCCGCTGCGGCTCGGTCTGTCGATGCAGGTGTCGGTGGATACACACGAGCGGGGCGGTCATCTGATCGGCAACGATACGGCCGTCGCGACCCAGAGCACGCGCGTGCACGACAACGTGTCGCGCGAGGCGGATGTGTTGATCGCGAGGATCATCCGGGAAAATAGCGAGAGCGGCGAGGCCCAGCCGGGGGCGCAGTAGCGCGCATTGGATGCGAGGCGTCACGGAAGTACCGCATGAGCGCCGCCGCCCGTCAATTGCCTGGATCGATCACCGGCCGGTCCGGATCGGCCTGTGTTTTATAGGGCAATGACGTCGCGTGCGGATTCGTCGTGGTGTCGTCGATCACGCGTTCGACGTCCGCGGTTTTCGCCAGCTCGGCGAGAAAGCCTGCCTTGTCGAAGCCCGGCGCCACACAACCTTGCGCGTAGATAAAGCGACGTTGCAGGATCAGCCACAACGAGGTCTGTTCGCGCCAATGCGTCGCGTAATTGATGTTGGCGAGGCGGCGCTGAACGGCCTCGGCAATCTCGGCGTCGTACAGATACGCGTTCGACAGACGGCAGCGGCCTTCCACCCAGCAGCTATTGCCGCGCTCGATGCGGTAATGGCTGTCGTCCAGCCATTCCTTTTCCGTCTCCAATGGACCAAGCGGTTCGGGGCATCCGTCGATCGCCTTCGATATCTGGACGAACGGATCGTGACCGCGATTGACGCGCGGCGTTTCGGCGTGAACGGGCGTTTGCGCCGCTGCGATACACAGCAGCAGGCCGGCCAGACGCAACGGCATCGAAGGTTTCATCCGCGTGAACTCCTGGGCGCTTATCCGGATTATGCGGCGAATTTGCGCTGTATGGCGCGGGCGCTCGACGGTGTGGGCAGTTTCAGTGGCCGTCGGCATTCGCGGGAACACCCCTTGCTGTCCGTTAAGGCATTGCGCCGCGTCCGCGGCGTCCGACGCCTTTCTGGAGACCACCATGACCGATCCACTGACCATCGAACCGCTGCGCTTCGATCGTTCTTTCGAACAGATTCCCGAAGACGAAGCCGAGACCACGCGCGAACTGGTCGAGACGCTGCACAGCATTATTGAAACGACGTACAAGGACTATGGGCACGCCGTGCGCGGCGTTCACGCGAAAAGTCATGGTCTTCTGCAAGGCGAACTTCAGGTGCTGGACAATCTGCCGCCCGCCTTGGCGCAGGGCGCATTCGCGCGCGCGGGTACGTTTCCGGTGGTGCTGCGTTTATCCACGAATCCCGGCGATATTCTCGACGACAGCGTGTCGACGCCGCGCGGTCTCGCGCTGAAGATGATCGGCGTAGAGGGCGAGCGTTTGCCCGGCAGCGAAGGACAGGTGACGCAAGACTTCGTGATGGTGAATGCGCCTGCCTTCACCGTGGCGACGCCGAAAAAATTTCTGGGCACCTTGAAGCTGCTGGCAAAGACGACCGATAAGGCGCCGGGACTCAAGAAGGCTTTATCGGCGGTATTGCGCGGCGCCGAAGCGGCGGTCGAGGCGCTCGGCGGAGAAAGCGGTGCGCTCAAAAGTCTGGGTGGTCATCCGGAAACGCACATTCTGGGCGAGACGTTCTACACCTGCGTGCCGTTTCTCTACGGTCCGTATTACGCGAAGCTGAGCGTTGCGCCGGTGTCGCCGGAGTTGACCGCGTTGACCCATGCACCGCTCGACATGAACGGCAAGCCGAACGGTCTGCGCGATGCCGTCAACGAATTCTTCGCCACGCAGGGCGCGCAGTGGGAAGTGCGTGTGCAGCTCGCCACGAATCTCGAACGCATGCCGATCGAAGATGCCTCGGTGAAATGGCCGGAAGACGAAAGTCCGTACGTGACGGTGGCGCGCATCACGGTGAGCCCGCAGCCGGCATGGACCGACGCGCGTGCCGAAGTGGTGGACGACCAGCTGGCGTTCAGCCCTTGGCACGGCCTGAGCGCGCATCGTCCGTTGGGCGGCATCATGCGCTCGCGCAAACCGGCGTACGAGATGTCGTCGGGGTTTCGTGGTCAGCACAACGGCTGCCCGATGCACGAACCGCGTTCGCTCGAACCTCTGCCGGACTAATCCGGCGGGCGGTCGGCGGCCGGCGCCCCAAGCCGCAATCTACTGCCGCTTGCGCCGGTTTTCCACGGCGAATTTGATCAACTCGGCCTGGCCTTGCAGGTCGAGTTTGCGTTTCAGGTTCAGGCGGTGCGTTTCCACCGTGCGCACGGAAAGGTCGTTGCGCTGCGCGATCTGCTTGCTGGAGAGTCCTTCCGCGAGCGCGTCGAGAATGTCGCGCTCGCGCGGCGTGAGCCGCTCGACCGGCGATTGCGTGGCCGACGCCTGAATCAGTCGCGCGCCGAGTCCCGCGCTGAAAAACGTATTGCCTTCGAGCACCGCGCCGATGGCCTGAATGATCTCGGTGGCCGGCGAATCTTTCAGCACATAGCCGCTCGCGCCGGCACGCACAGACTGGGTGACGTATTCGAGGTTGTCGTGCATGGACAGCATGAGCACACGAATCGCCGGGAAGCGTTCGTGAAACATGCCGGCGAGCGCAATTCCGTTCATCCCGTTCATGCCGACATCCATCAGCACCAGATGCGGCTCCTGACTTTGTGCCAGCGCCAGCGCTTCCTGCGCATTGCCCGCCTCGCCGACGATTTCGATGTTGCGCACCGCTTCGAGCCGCGCACGCAGACCGTCGCGTACCAGCGGATGATCGTCGACGAGAATCAGACGGGCAATGTCCTGTGACATGTCGTTCATTTTTCAGGTTTCCTGCAAGGCAGGGGTTTGAGCCGCGTGCGCGCCGAGCGGCACACGCGCCGTAACGATCGTATGGCCAGTTTGCGAACTGAGCGACAGTCGGCCGCCCAGCGCCTCCAGACGTTCGCGCATGTTGCGCAGACCGATGCCCGCGCGCGGCCCGGCAAACGCATGCGCGAGATCGAAGCCGCGGCCGTTGTCGGAGACGGTGAGCGTGACGGCCTCGGTCGACACTTCCAGCGAAAGCGCCGCGTTCGAGGCCTGCGCGTGCCGCACGATATTGCTCAGCGCTTCCTGCGCGATCCGGAACAGAACGGTATTCACGGCATCGGGCAGTACGGGTGCATGCGTGTGAGCGATCTGCGTGAAGCCGATTTCGATGCCGGACTCGTCGCTCATTTCGCGCGTGAGCTGTTCGAGCGCCGCCGCCACGCCGAGATCGTCGAGCATCGACGGGCGCAGTGCGTGCGAAATGCGCCGCACTTCGCGCAAGGTGTCGGCGAGGCGCGTGAGACCGGTGGACAGCGCGGCCTCGGCGGCGGGCTCGCGCACCGCGCCGCGCTCGAAGCGCGCGAGCGCCGATTCGAGCAGCAGCTTGGCGGACACCATCATCTGGCTGATGCCGTCGTGCAACTCGCGCGAGAGCCGCGCGCGCTCGTTTTCCTGCGACTCGACCACCTGCTGCGCAAGACGCTTGAGTTTCGCGTCGGCGCTGCGATATTCGGTGACGTTGAGCACCAGCGCGCACAACGCGATGACGGCGAGGCCGGTCAGCGCGATCGTGTCGATCCATTTCATGGTGCGGTCGATGTTGGCGGCCGCGCCCTGGTCGATGTGCGCGAGCGTCGTGTCGATGTCGTCGAGATAGATGCCGGTGCCGATCATCCAGCCCCAGCGCTGAAGCGGCACCACGTAGCCGAGTTTCGACGTCACCTTGCCGGTGGACGGCCGATGCCATTCGTAGCGCACGTATCCGCCGCCGTGCGACGCCGCGGCCAGCAGCTGCTGGATGGTCGGTGCGCCTTGCGAGTCGCGCAGCGACCACAGATCGCGGCCCACCAGATCGGGCTCGCGCGGATGCATGAGGGTACGGCCGTGCATGTCGTAGACGAAGAAATAGCCGTCGGGACCGAAGTCCATTTTTTGCAGCACGTCGAGCGCGCGGGTGCGCAGCAATTCGTCGTCGCGCGCGTTCTGGCCGCTCGCTTCGTAAAGCGGCGCGATGGCCGTGGTGGCGAGTTCCACGTAGTGCTTGAGTTCGATCTCCTTGCTCGCCATGTACGCGGCCTGGGTGGTCGCATGCTGCGTTTGCGCGAGCGAGGTGGCCTGCTGGCGCACGCCGGTTTCGATGCTGGCGATGGCCGCGAGGAACGGCACGATCGCCAGCAGAATGATCTTGGCTTTGAGTTTCATCGGTGACAGAACCGCCGGCGGGCTACGTGGTATTACGTAGCCGGCTTACGTAGTTGCGCGCTTGTAAGGTCGCTCACGAAGGCGAATACTACATCCCCACGGCATACCGCGCCTTCCGGCCGCTTGCGCCTTGCCTTGCAAGGTCGCGCAAGCCGGGCCTACCGGACATTCATATAAACAGGCAGGAGACGACATTCCTCCGGACTCTCATCGAGTCATCGCCCATTCGTATGAATTTTCGAGCATTCCGACTCGCGCCGGGAAGCGTACTCCGAATGTGCCGGCCAATATCGTCTGGCCGGTTCCTTTTGCGCGTGACCACGAGTCATGGCGCACGGTTTCAATAATAGACTTAGGAGAAGTTCGTGGAGACCTCCCCATCCGCCGGCCGTTCATGGCTCTGGCTCATTCTGCTGATTCCGTACATCGCGCTGTTGTGGCTGCCGTTCTATAACGACACGCGTCCTTCGTTCGCGGGCTTTCCGTTCTTCTACTGGTATCAGTTTCTGTGGGTGCCGTTGACCTCGCTGCTGATTTACGTCGTGTACCGAGGTGTCAAATGAGCGATATCAATCCCGTGAACCCGGTTGCGATGACGGTCTTCATCGCCTTCTTCGTGCTCGTGACCGTGATCGGCTTTTTCGCCGCGCGCTGGAAACGCGGTGACCTGACGCAACTGCACGAGTGGGGCCTCGGCGGTCGCCAGTTCGGCACCGTCATTTCGTGGTTCCTCGTGGGCGGTGACTTCTATACCGCGTACACCGTGATCGCCGTGCCGGCGCTGGTGTATTCGGTGGGCGCCTATGGCTTCTTCGCGTTGCCGTACACGATCATCGTGTACCCGTTCGTGTTCGCCGTGATGCCGAAGCTGTGGAAAATCGCGCATGCGAAAAACCACATCACGGCTGCGGACTACGTGCAGGGCGAATACGGCGGCAAGTGGTTCCCGGCGGCTGTCGCGATTACCGGGATCGTCGCGACGATGCCGTATATCGCGCTGCAACTGGTGGGCATGCAGGTCGTCATCAAGGGGCTGGGCGTGACGGGCGAAATGCCGCTGATCGTCGCCTTCGTGATTCTCGCGCTGTACACGTATGCAAGCGGCCTGCGGGCGCCGGCCATGATCGCCTTCGTGAAGGACATCATGATCTATATCGTCGTGATCGCGGCCGTCTGGCTGATCCCGGCGAAGCTCGGCGGCTACGCGCACGTGTTCGACGCGGCCGATACGTACTTCAAGGCGAAGGGCGGCGCAACCGGCATCATCCTGAAGCCGACGCAATTCACTGCGTACGCTTCGCTCGCGCTGGGGTCGGCTCTGGCGGCGTTCATGTACCCCCACACCATGACGGCGGTGCTGTCTTCGTCGTCGGCGAATACGGTTCGCAAGAACGCGATTTTCCTGCCGGCGTACACGCTGCTGCTGGGCCTGATCGCCTTGCTCGGCTATATGGCGATCGCGGCCGGCGTGCACGTGAAGTCGGCGTCCGACATGGTGCCGGCGCTGTTCAACACGCTGTTCCCGTCGTGGTTCGTCGGCTTCGCGGCCGCGGCTATCGCGATCAGCGCGCTGGTGCCTGCCGCGATCATGTCGATCGGTGCGGCCAATCTGTTCACGCGTAACCTGTGGCGTCCGCTGGTTTCGCCGAACATCACGCCGGAAGCGGAAGCCTCGACGGCCAAGATCGTGTCGCTGGTGGTCAAGTTCGGCGCGCTGCTGTTCATCGTGTTCCTGCCGACGCAGTACGCGATCGACCTGCAACTGCTGGGCGGCGTGTGGATTCTGCAGATCTTCCCGGCCATCGTGTTCACGCTCTATACGCGTCGTCTGAATACGCCGGGTCTGTTCCTCGGCTGGCTGGTGGGTATCACGATCGGCACGAGCCTCGCGATCATCCAGGGTCTCAAGCCGGTCTACGCGCTGCATCTGGGCGACGCGGTCTATCCGGTGTATATCGGCCTGATCGCGCTGGCTGCGAACATCGTGGTGAGCTTCGTGGTGTCGCTGGTGTCGCCGCGCCGGGTGACGGCGGCTGCATAAAGCAAGTGTCTGACGGGCCGGCGCGGCAGGGGCGATGCTCCTGCCGCGCCGGCTTTTTTCGTTTGGGGCGGTCGTCTGCAAGGCGCCCCGCGCCCGCAAAAAAATTCCCTGCCGTTTACACATTCCTTTCCTAAACTTGCCATCAAGCTTCGCGGGCGAAGCGAGTCCACCGATAAAACAATAGTGGAGACGGCAACGATGATTTCACCGATCAGACCGGCAGCAGCGGCGAGCCTCGCCGCCTGTGCGATGGCCCTCGCGGCCTGCCATGGCGGCAACCACGACAATCCGCCCAAGCCGCAGGCCAATGTGCTGCCCAGCTTCGTCACGAGCGCAGTAAAAACCCAGTCCTACGACGGCAATACCGACGACCTGCTGACCGCCGGCCTCGGCAAGACCGGCCTCGCCTCGGCGAGCGCGCCGGCGATCGCCAACGCGGCCCAGCCGACCGCCGCCGAACTCCGGCGTCTGGCGATCTGGTCGAACTATCGCGCGCTGGTCGACATGACGGCCAACGGCGGCTACGGGCGTTACTGGGGGCCGAATGTCGACGTGAATGGCAACGACACGCTCGGCGAAGGCAAGATCGCCGGCAAGGAATACCTCGCCTTCGCCGACGACGGCAGCGGCAAACAGAACGTCAGCCTGCTGGTGCAGATTCCCACCAGCTTCAACCCGGATCAGCCGTGCATCGTCACGGCAACGTCGTCGGGATCGCGCGGCGTGTACGGGGCGATCTCGGCGGCGGGCGAATGGGGCCTCAAACACGGCTGCGCCGTGGCCTATACCGACAAAGGCAGCGGCAACGGCGCACACGAACTGTCGAGCAACCAGGTCACGCTGATCGACGGCACCTTGCAGGACGCCGGCACGGCAGGCAAGGCGAGTCTCTTCACCGCGAATCTGGGCACGAGCGATCTCGCCACGTTCAACGCGGCTTTCCCGAACCGCTATGCGTTCAAGCACGCGCATTCGCAGCAGAATCCGGAGAAAGACTGGGGCAAGGACACGCTGGAGGCGATCCAGTTCGCCTACTGGGCGCTCAACGATTCGTACGGCACGCTCGACGGCACCACGCGCACCGTGCGCTACAGCGCGGGCGGCATCACCACCATCGCGGCCTCGGTGAGCAACGGCGGCGGCGCCTCGCTCGCGGCGGCGGAACAGGACACGTCGGGGTGGATCACGGCGGTCGTGGTCGGCGAACCGCAGATCAATCTGCGGTTGCCGGCCCAGGTGTCGGTGGCGCAGGGCGGCGTGGCGGTGGGCGCGTTCGGCAAGCCGCTGGCCGACTACATGAGCCTCGCCAATGTCCTGCAACCGTGCGCCGCGCTGGCGCCGGCCGCGGCCGGCGCGCCGTATCTGACGGCCTTGCCGAGCGCCACCACCACGGCGATTCGCACGGCGCGCTGCGCTTCGCTCGCGAGCGCCGGCGTGATTGCAGGCGGGGACGTGACCACGCAGGCCACCAACGCGCTCGCCTTGCTGCATCAGAACGGCTATCAGACCGACTCCGACCTGCTGCACGCGCCGATGTGGGATTCGCAGGCCGTCCCGGCGGTGGCGGTAACTTATGCGAACGCGTACGCCCAGGCGAGCGTCACCGCCAACCTGTGCAACTTCAGCTTCGGCACGACGAGTGCGGCCGGCGCCGCGGGCGTCACACCCGCGGTCTCGCCGATGCTCACGGTGTTCGGCAACGGCAATGGCGTGCCGCCCACCAACGGCATCAACCTCGTCTATAACGCGGGCGCGTCCGGCGCGGCCGATCACCGGCTCGCCACCGCCGACGGTAGTTACGCCGGCGCGGCCTGCCTGCGCGCGTTATGGACCAACGGCACGCTGAACGCCAACGTCGACGCCATTCGCGTCAACGCGAATCTGCACGGCAAACCGGCGATCATCGTGCAGGGTCGCGCGGATGCGCTGGTGCCGATCAATCATGCGTCGCGTCCTTATCTCGGCATGAACTCGCTCGTTGAAGGCAGCGCCAGCAAGCTGTCGTTCTACGAAGTGACGAACGGTCAGCATTTCGACGCGTTCCTGAGTGTGGCGGGATTCGACACGCGTTTCGTGCCGGTGCATTACTACAACATCCAGGCGCTCAACCTGATGTGGAGTCATCTGAAGAGCGGCACGCCGTTGCCGCCCTCGCAAGTGATCCACACCACGCCGCGTGGCGGCACCGCGGGCGCGGCGCCCGCTTTGACGGCGGCGAATCTGCCCGCTATCGCTGCGAGTCCGGGCGTGAACGCGATCACGGTGGCGAACGGCGCGGTGAACGTGCCGAACTGATCGGGCCGCCACGGCTTCGTGCGCGCTCGGTGCACAAACCGGATGGCGGTGCGGAACGTCTCCTGCTGACTGTGTCAAAGAGAGAACGGGTTCAGAGGAGACGTCATGCAATTCGACTACCGCCATTTCCATATCGACTGCCGCGCGCGCCATGCCGACGAAGGCGTCTACTACGCGCGCGCCAGAATCACGCGCGTGCCGCAGGCGCGTGAGCGCTTCGAGTCGCATGAATCAGGGGATATCGACGCGTTTTCGAACGAGGCGGACGCCATCGCCTGTGCGCGCGCGTGGGCGATGGAATGGTGTGATGCGGCGGTCGGCCAGACGCACTGAAACCTGCTGCGGCCGTCAGAAGCGGGTCGCTTTTTTGCGGTGCTTTGCGGGGAGCAATGACATTGTCCAGGCTTCGGATTGCGACTTTCAATATCAACGGCATTCGCTCGCGTCTGCCGGCCCTGTTGCAATGGCTCGAGCGCGAGGCGCCGGATGTGGTCTGCCTGCAGGAGTTGAAAGCGGTGGATAGCGCGTTTCCCGAAGACGCGTTGCGCGAAGCGGGCTACGGCGCCATCTGGCAAGGACAGAGCGCGTGGAACGGCGTGGCGATTCTGGCGAAGGGCGAGGCGCCGCACGAAAGCCGTCGCGGATTGCCGGGCTACGAGCAGGATACGCAAAGCCGCTATCTGGAGGCGGCGGTCGACGGCGTGCTGGTGTGTTGCCTGTATCTGCCGAACGGCAATCCGCAGCCGGGTCCGAAGTTCGACTACAAGCTCGAATGGTTCGACCATCTGATTTCTCACGCCGCGAAGCTCTATAAAAGCGGCCATCCGGTTGTGATTGCGGGTGACTTCAACGTCGTTCCGACCGACGAAGATATCTACAATCCGCGCTCCTGGCTCAAAGATGCGTTACTGCAACCGGAAAGCCGCGAGCGCTACCGGAGTTTGCTGAAGCAGGGCTGGACCGACGCGCTGCGCACGCATTTCGGCGACGAGCGCGTGTATACCTTCTGGGACTATTTCCGTCGCCACTGGGACACGAATTCCGGCTTGCGTATCGACCATCTGCTGCTGAGCGCCGATCTCGCGCCGCGATTGCGCGAGGCGGGTGTCGACCGCTGGGTGCGTGGCGAGCCGCGCGCGAGCGATCATGCACCGACGTGGATCGAACTCGATATGGGCGCGAAGAAAACTGCGAAGAAAACCTCGACGAAGACCGCAGCGAAGGCCGCGACGAAGACCGCCGCCAGCCGCAAGAAAAGCGGCTAAACGATCGGTTAAGTCTACGGAATAATTTTGGCGACGCGCGAATGAACCAGCGGCGGCCGGTTGGCCCGGCCGCCGCTTTACAGCGCGCGAGAGACAGCGCGTTTAAGCACTCAGACGACGTTTAACGCCGATCCGCTGCGCCATGCGACCACAACGCGCCGGCAACGAAACCTGCCAGCGCCACGACCGCGATGGTGGTGAAGGGGCTTTCCGCCGTCGTGTCGCGCACGAGGCTCGTCGTGCTGGCGCACAGTTGTTGCGCCTTGCCGCTCAGTTCCTTCGCTTTACCGGCCAGTTGCGTGCCGGTATCGCCGAGTGCGTCGCCCACCGCGCCCTGTACCTTGCCCGCGACTTCCTTGACTGCACCTTCCGCTGAATTCGTGTCCATACGATGCTCCCATTGTCATAGTTACGTGTGAGCTGGTTGCAATTGCAACGCGCCACACCAAAGGACCGCACGGCCCGCCGGCCAGCGTGACGAGCCTTGCCCTCGTCTGACAGGGCGCAAAAAGCGCGCCCGGGAAATGCGGCATTCAGCGACGGCGCCGGTGATTGATCCCCACGAAGATCGCCATCAACATCAGGAAGCCGCCGAATAGCAGCGCGGAATTCACGACAACGTGCCTGACCCCGAGTTCGTCGACGTTGATGAACGGATAGGGATAAAAGTCCGACAGGCTGCCGCGCCAGAACGTGATGGCGAGATAGGCGAGCGGATAGATCAACCATAGCAGGCAATGCCGCAAGTTCAAATGAAAGCGCGGCACGAACAGGACCCAGTACAACGCGGCGAGCATCGGCAAAACGCTGTGCAGCGATTCGTTGAGCAGCAGCCGGTAAGCGGTGGGCGTCCACAGTCCGCGCAGCAACAGGTTATAGGCGACACCGACGAATGCCATATACACCACCACCGCCGTGACGACGGTGGGCAAGCGGAAAAAACGCACGATTGCCGGGCCGCGTCCACGCAAGGCGATGCAGGTGAAGCAGACCGCGCAGGCCAGCGCGGTGAGATTGGTGAGGTAGCTGCTCATGCGCGCAAGACCGTCGAGCACGCCGTAGCCGCGAGCGAGCATGCGCTGAACGGTCACGTCGGTTTGCGCGATGACCGACACCCACGCGATGACGGCGATGATGGCCGCGAGGGTGATCGAGGAAACGCTGGGCGTATGCAGCGGCAGTTCGGCTTCGCGTTGCGGAGGAAGGGTAGGGCGCATGCAACCGATTCTAACCACACCGCACGCGCCTTGCAGCAAGGCCCGTGCGGTGTGCCGGAAGCACCGCGATATTACGGTGAGCTATGCGTCCCGCTCGCAGGCTGCGCGCTCTGTGCGTCTTGAGCTGCACGCAAGGCCTGAACCGCTTGCACGGCCGGGATGGGTTGCGCCGACTGGGCGGGTTGCAGGCGGCCGACGACGCCGGGAATGGTGGAGCTCGCCGGTGTGGCTTCGTCGATCGTGGTGCGCCCGCCGTCCTGGAAGAACGCCATTTCAGCGGCCTTGTTCAGCACGAGAATACTGATGCGGCGGTTGGTCGGTTCGTCCGCCACGTTGCTGTTCAGCGGCAGGACATCGGCGAGTCCGCGCACCTGCAGCACTTTTTCGCCGTGCATGCCGCCCGACACCAGCGAGCGCCGCGCCGCGTTGGCCCGTTCCGACGAAAGCTCCCAGTTCGAATAACCTTCCGGGCCGGCCGTGTAGGGCACGGCGTCGGTGTGGCCGGCAATCGAGATGCGGTTGTCCACGTCGTTCAGCGCGGCGCCGATCTGCGTGAGAATCGTCACGGCATACGGTTGCAGTTTCGAACTGCCCGAGGGAAACATCGGGCGATTTTGCGAATCGACGATCTCGATGCGCAGGCCTTCGTTCGTGATCGAAATGCGGATCTGGTCCTTGAAGGCCTTCAGTGCCGGACTCTGCTCGATCAGCGCGGTCAGTTTCGCTTTCAGTTGCTGCAGACGCGCGGCGTCCGAAGGCGGCACGGGCGGCGCGGAGGTAACCGGCGGCGTCGGTTCGGTCTGGCTTCGCTTGCCGTCGCCGGGACGGGTGTCGGAAATATCGCGTCCGCCGCCCTGCACGATGTTCTGACGCGGCGATGCCGTGTCGCTGCCGCTCAGCAGGCTCGACAACGGCGTGTTGAAGTAGTCTTCGATGCCCTGCTTGTCGTATTTCGAGGTCGAGCCGAGCAGCCACATCAGCAGGAAAAACGCCATCATCGCGGTGACGAAGTCGGCGTACGCGATTTTCCATGCGCCGCCGTGGTGGCCGCCGTGATCGTCGCCCTTCTTCGAGCGGCGCACGATTACCGGCGCCGGCGTCGTCTCGCCCTGTTGCGACGAGCGCGCTTTTCGTTCGGTCATGATGCCGCTCCGCGTCAGGCCGACTTCGGCATCTTGGTGGCGCGCACGGCGTCGTCGAGTTCCTGGAAGCTCGGACGGTCAGCGGTGAACAGCACCTTGCGGCCGAACTCGACGGCGATCGGCGGCGCGTAGCCGGACAGCGAAGCCAGCAGCACGGCTTTCACGCACTGATACGGCTTGGCTTCGGCGCGGCCCTTGGCGGTCAGCAGATCGGCCACCGGGCCGATGAAGCCATACGCCAGCAGAATGCCGAGGAAGGTACCGACCAGTGCGCCCGCGATCATTTCGCCGAGCACGGCGGGCGGCGCGCCGACCGAACCCATCGTATGAACCACGCCCATCACCGCGGCCACGATGCCGAATGCGGGCAGGCCGTCGGCCATCTTCTGGATCGCGTTGGCCGCCACCGACGCTTCCGCGTGATGCGTGGCCAGTTCCTCGTCCATCAGGTCCTGCACTTCGAGCACGTTCACGTTGCCGCCGGACATCATGCGCAGGTAGTCGACGATGAAGTCGAGCAGATGATGGTCTTTAAGCACGTGCGAGTACTTCTGGAACAGCACGCTATCTTCCGGCGCCGCGACGTCGGCTTCGAGCGACATCATGCCTTCCTTGCGCGCTTTCTGAAGCAGCTCGTACAGCAGGGCGATCAGCTCCAGGTATTTTTCCTTGGTGTAGCCGCCGCTCTTGAAGCACGACGGAATGGCCTTGAGCGTTTTCTTCAGGGTGGAAGTCGGGTTGCTCACCACGAAGGCGCCGATCGCCGCGCCGAAAATACACAGGAGCTCGAACGGTTGAATGAGAGCGGGCAAATGGCCGCCCACGCCGACAAAACTACCGATCACCGAAGCGATCACCACGATCCAGCCGATTGCGACAAACATACTCTCTCCGTTGATTCCGCGCGTCGCACGATCGAATAAAACAGGCCCTAAGCGAAGGGGTTTTCGTGTGCTTCACAAAAGATTTGCATGTATTGGTAAACGGCGGAAATCGCCGTTGCTGAAGTGTGAATCCGGTAAAAAATAAAGCGATTCACCAGATGGTTAATCAAACTGGCGCGAATTCGGTAATTTTGTCTCGTCGATATTCGTTCGTTGAAGCCGCAACTAATCGCGTTCACCGTGCGATCGAAGCATTGCCAAACGTTTGCGCGTTTCATCCAGCGCGATTCCCGCAACGTGACCTTTTTACCGGACGGTCTGCTAGGATGGCCGGAATGTCTCGCGACACCCGATGTCACCGATGTCATTCCGAAGCTGTCATCCCTTCTGGAGATGCGAACAGCATGCGCAATCTGAACTCTGTTTCCAGCAGCAGGTGGGCGCTCAACGCGGCGCCTTGCGTAGCCGGTCTGTGCTTTCTGTTCGCGTCGCCGGGCAGCGAGGCTCAGGAGTTTTCCCTGTTCGGCGGCGGCTCGCGCGCAGGCAGTACAAACACCTACACATGGGCGTTCAATTACCAGGAAGGTCTGGGGCAATACTTTGCCGCCAGCTTCACCTGGCTCAACGAAGGCCATATCCCGGACCATCATCGCGATGGGCAGATGGTTCAGCTGTGGGGACGCCTTCCTGTCGGCAGCCCGCAATTCGTGCTGCAGGCGGGCGTCGGCCCATACCGCTACTTCGACACCACCACGGCAGGCCAGGGCGGCAGTTACTCGGACACGCACGGCTGGGGCGTCGTGTACAGCGTCCGCGCGGCGTACTATGCGTCGAGCCGCTGGATCACCCAGTTACAGCTGAACCGCGTGCACGTGCAGCGCGGTCCCGACGCGACCAGCCTGATGTTCGGCGTCGGCTATCAGCTCGACGCGCCGGGCGTGCCGGGTCCGCGAGACTGGGCTAGCGGCAGCACGCATAACGTAACGAATAACGAAGTCGCGTTGTATCTCGGCAAGACGATCGTGAACTCCACCAGTTCGCCGAGCGCGCTCGGCGGCGCGATCGAATACCGTCGAGGGCTGGCGAAATACCTCGACGTGACGGTCGGCTACCTGCACGAGGGCAGCAGCAAAATCTCGCGGCGCGACGGCCTGACCAGCCAGTTGTGGGCCACCCGCGCCTTCCTCGACGACAAGGTCACGCTGGCCCTCGGCCTCGGCGCCTACTACGCGATCAACGAAAACGAAGACAGCGCGTCGCCGGGACCGGGCGCCGGAAAATTCTCCGGTCTCGTGACGATCGCGGGCTCGTACAGGCTCACCAGCCAGTGGGACGCACGTCTCGAGTGGAACCGCGTGGTCACGCACTACAACCGCGATTCGGACGTGATTTTCGCCGGCGTCGGCTACCGTTTCTGAGCATTCACACAGATGACGCATCGGCATGGCTATCGTGCCGGTACTCGGTATGTTCAGACCGATGACGACGCGTCGCACTCTAACCGGAGAGAGCATGAAAGCCAGCACCATCGCCGAACGGGAGGCCCGTGGCCGTGCCGCCCGCGAACATTCGAAGCGCTCGAGCCATCGCACGGTGGGCGAGTTGCATCGCGATCCGATCGCGCTGCTCAGGCAGAGCAGCGAAGGGCGTGTGGAGAATCTGGTGCCGTTGCGCTACGGGCGCATGGCCGTGTCGCCTTTCACTTTCTTTCGTGGCACGGCCATCATTCAGGCGCACGATCTCGCGCAGATTCACGATAGCGGGCTCACCATGCCGATCTGCGGCGACGGCCATCTGATGAATTTCGGCGGCTTCGCGACGCCCGAGCGGCAACTCGTGTTCGATCTGAACGACTTCGACGAAGTCTCGACCGGCCCGTTCGAATGGGACCTGAAGCGCCTGTGCGCGAGTCTCGTGGTCGCGGCCCGCCATATGCGGCTGAGTCGCAGCACCGCCGAGCATCTGGTGATGACGGCCGCGACGGAATACCGCGAGCGGATGGCGCAATACGCGCAATGCGGCGCGCTCGAACTCTGGTACGACCGCATCACCTTCGATCGCATGGCGGAAACGGCGCTCACGCCGGAGCGCCGCCGCACCGTGCGTCGCGCGATGGAAAAAGCGGCCAGCCGCACGCACGAAAGTCTGCTGGAAAAGATGGCCGAGCACGACGGCGCGCATTGGCACATTCGCGACGCGCCACCCGCGCTATTTCACATTCTCGGCGCCAATACGCTGTTCACGGAGGAAGAAGCCGCCGTGTTCAAAGGCAACGACTGGCGCAAGTCGCTCGCGCCCATGTGGGGCGATTATCTGAAGACCATGTCGCATGACCGGCGCGAACTGCTCGATCATTTCACCGTGCAGGACATCGTCTTCAAGGTGGTCGGCGTGGGCAGCGTCGGCACGCGCTGTCTGGTGCTGCTGAGCGTCGATCACATGGGCAAGCCGCTGTTCATGCAGATGAAGGAGGCGCGGCAATCGGTGGTCGCGCAGTTCTACAAGCCGCCGCACGGCAAACACGCGCACACGGCGGTTAAGCACGAAGGCGAACGCGTCGTGCAAGGACAGCGCATGCTGCAGGCCGCGAGCGATATTTTTCTCGGCTGGGCAACCGGACCGCAGGGGCGGCATTTCTACTTCCGCCAGCTGCGCGACATGAAGCTCTCGGCCAACATCGAACTCTTCGACAACGACCTGCTGGAAGGTTATGCGCGCCTATGCGGCTGGATCATGGCGCGCGCGCATGCCAAGGCGAGCGGTCAGGCGATCGAGGTCAGCGCGTATATCGGCCGCGGCGACCAGTTCGCGGAAGCGCTCACCGCTTACTCCACGAGCTACGCGGATCAGGTGGAGCGCGACTACGACGTGTTTCTCAAGGCATGCCGCAGCGGCGAACTGCTCGCACGCTCGGACGAAGACATGGCGGCGGACTTCCGCGTCTAGCGTGTCAGGGTTCCGCGCGCGCTTCGCGCAGCGTCACGAAGCGCAGCTTGTGTTGACGGGCGGCGTCGATCACGCGCGGCAGCGCCGCCAGAATCAGCGGCTTGCCTTCGGCGGTGAGCGCGGCGTTGCCGTCGTGCAGCAGCAGGATGTCGCGCGCGGCGAGGCCGTCCAGAAGACGCCGCACCACGGCGTGCGGATCGCGCTCGCGCGTGTCGTAACCGCGCCGTGTCCATGACGCGAGACGCAGATCGAGCTTCTGCAAGACCGGTTCGAGGAAGATGTTGCGCAGGCCCGCCGGCGCGCGGAAGAACATCGGGCGCTCGCCGCCCAGCTGCTCGAAGGTGTGCTGCGCGGCGGCGATTTCACGCGTCAGCGCGCCGGGGAACGTGACCGAAAAAGTATGGACGTGGACCTGTGAATGGTTTTCGAGCGCATGGCCGCGCCTGACGATGTCGCGCGCCAGCTCGGGATATTGCTGCGCTTTTGCGCCGATACAGAAGAAGGTCGCGCGTACGCCGAATGCGTCGAGCAGATCGAGCACCTGCGGCGTGACGAGCGGATCGGGACCATCGTCGATGGTCAGGGCGATGGCGTCGGCGTTGTGCGGGGCGTCGGGCAGGCGCGTCCAGTTCGGCCCCAGCAGCGAGGTGCGCGGCAGCAGGCCCGCCACCGTAAAAACAGCGTGATTCGCGAAGATCGCGGCCAGCCACCATGGCCAGGCCGAGGGTCGGGCCAGCCAGCCGGCCAGCACCACCACGTGCCACGCGATCGTGGCGCTCAGCATGGCGGGGTAGCCGGTACGTGGCCAACGGCGTGGCCGATTTGCGGCGGCGCCGTGCGTCGGCGTGGAGAGTTGTTTCATCAAACGTGCTTCCTGTCTTCTTCCCTAGTGGCGGGAAGGCCCTGAATCGCGCGCGTAACGCGCAACAGCAAACGATACCATTTATGCGCCATGCAACGCGCATGAGGACAGCAAACGCAAAAAATGAAAGCGTGCTGAAAGTAGCGGAATCAGACGGCGGTTTTCGCGCGTGCAATTGTGGAGACCCGGACGCTGTTGTATGGTGCAGAAGCCGCGAGGCGAGTGCCGCGCGGCGCATGAAACGCGTGAAACGGGTTCGGTCGAACAGGAGAATGGCGGTGACGGCAACGGGTATCAAGAAGGTCGCGCTGGTAACGGGCGCGGGCAGCGGCATCGGTCGCGCGTGTGCGTTGAAGCTGCTCGAACATGGCTATAGCGTCGTGCTCGCCGGGCGTCGTCAGGCGCCGCTCGACGCGGTGGTCGGCGAGGCGCAGCATCTCGGCGGCGATGCGCTGGCGGTGGCCTGCGACGTGACGGACCCGGCCAGCGTCGACGCGCTGTTCGAGACGATCCGCGAGCGTCGCGGCCGGCTCGACGTGCTGTTCAACAACGCCGGCCGTAACGGGCCGCCGGTGGATATCGACGAACTCGATATCGACGTGTGGCGCTCGGTGGTCGACACCAACCTGACTGGCGCGTTCCTGTGCTCGCGCGCGGCCTTCGGTCTTATGAAAACGCAGACGCCGCGCGGCGGGCGCATCATCAACAACGGCTCGATCTCGGCGCATGCGCCGCGGCCCAACAGTGTCGCCTACACGGCCACGAAACACGCCATCACCGGACTCACGAAGTCGCTCTCGCTCGACGGCCGCAAGTACGACATCGTGTGCGGTCAGATCGATATTGGCAATGCCGCGACCGAGATGGCCGAACGGATGGCGCGCGGCGTGCCGCAGGCCAACGGCGAAATTGCCGTCGAACCCTTGATGGACGTCCAGCACGTGGCCGACGCCGTGCTGCACATGGCGGATCTGCCGCTGTCGGCGAACGTGCAGTTCATGACGATCATGGCGAGCAAGATGCCGTTCGTCGGCCGGGGTTGAAAGCTCGTGAAGGCTCGTGACGGCGGGGCGGCCGTGTGCCGCTGCCGCACGGATTCCGGGAGATCAACTTATACTGAGCCATTGCCGTCCCGATGACGGCCCCGATGCAAGCGATCTGCCGTGCCCCGAGCCACGCCTGAGGACGACCCGCAGCCAGTCCCGCCCGTTCAACCCGATCTCGACGACTGCTGTCATAGCGGTTGCAGCCCGTGCATTTTCGATCGTTACGACGACGAACTCGCGCGTTACAGAACGGCGCTGGCGGAATGGGAAGCGCGGCAGGCGCAGCGAGTGCGACAGTCTTAGCCGGCTGTCGGCATGCCGGCAGCAGGCCGCATCGAGCCGCGCGCGGCCGCACGGCGAACCTGCTGCGCGTGCCATTCGCCGCCGCTGCCTCTGCGCGGCACATTCGTGGCACAACGCGCGGCACGGCCACCGGATTATCCAACGTCACGTCATGACCGACCTTCAGCCCGCTCACGTCGAATCCTTCACTCGCACCCATACGCTCGACGATCTGCACGACTTCGTGCAGCGCTATCCGCGCCTGTTCGTGCTGACCGGCGCGGGCATCAGCACCGACTCCGGGATTCCCGGCTATCGCGACGACAACGGCGCGTGGAAACGCTCGCCGCCGATCACCTTGCAGGAATTTCTCGGCACGGCGGCGATGCGTCAGCGTTACTGGGCGCGCAGCATGGTCGGCTGGCCGGTGGTGGCCGACGCGCAGCCGAACGCCGCGCACGTCGCGCTGGCGCGGCTCCAGGCAGCGGGGCACGTGCCGACCCTCGTCACGCAGAACGTCGACGGTTTGCATCAACGCGCGGGCAGCCGCGAGGTGATCGAACTGCATGGCGGTATCGACGGCGTCACGTGTCTGGACTGCGGCATGCAGCACTCGCGCGCCTCGATCCAGCACACGCTCGAAGCCGACAATCCCGCCCTGCTGAACGTCACCGCCGAAACCGCCGCCGACGGCGACGCGCATCTGGAATGGCACGACATCGAATCGTTCCGCGTGCCGGCCTGTTCGAACTGCGGCGGTCTGCTCAAGCCCGCCGTGGTGTTTTTCGGCGAGAACGTGCCGCGCGAACGGGTCGACGCCGCCGCGCAGGCGCTCGACGCGGCGGACGCGATGCTGGTGGTCGGGTCGTCGCTGATGGTGTATTCGGGCTACCGGTTCTGCGTCTGGGCGCAGAAGCAGGGCAAGCCGATCGTCGCGATCAACCTCGGCCGCACGCGTGCCGATCCGTTGCTGTCCCTGAAAATTGCCGCGCCGTGCGCCGACACGCTCACCGCGCTGACGGGACTGCTGGCGCTCGACTGATTTCGCCTGAATTGCTGGACAGTTTTGCCGTCGAAGGTACACTGCCGCGCATTGCGATCCCGTACGCGAGTTTATCGAGCGGCATGCGCGCGTCGGCACGACGTTTTCCTGAACCGGCTGAACCAGCGCATCGCCGTCACGAGCCTCGATCACCAGACCGAATATGACCGAAACCCATCCGTCGCTGCGACAACGCTCTCCTTCCACCGAACGCAATCGCGAGCCGATTCTCGGCGTGCTGCGCGACGTGTTGCCCGCGCAGGCCCGCGTGCTGGAGATCGCGAGCGGCACCGGCCAGCATGCCGTGTGGTTCGCCGCCGCCATGCCGGGCCTCGACTGGCAGCCGAGCGACCTCGACGCCGACGCGCGCGCGTCGATCGCTGCGTGGACCGCGCACGAAGGTCTCGCCAACGTGCGTGCGCCGCTCGCGCTCGACGTCCACGATACCGGATGGGGCGTCGACGAACCCGGCTCGCTCGACGCCGTGGTCTGTATCAACATGATTCATATCTCGCCGTGGAGCGCGGCGCAGGCGCTCTTTGCCGGCGCGAGCCGCCGTCTCGCCGAGGGCGGTGTACTGTATCTGTACGGACCGTACAAACGCGGCGGCGAACACACGGCGCTGGGCAACCAAGCTTTCGATCAGCAACTGCGCAGCCGCAACGCCGAATGGGGCGTGCGTGACATGGAAGCGGTGGTGGCATTGGGCGCCGCGGCCGGTCTGGCGTGCGGCGAGCCGGTCGCGATGCCGGCCAATAATTTCAGTCTGGTGTTCCGCAAGCAGTAGCAACTGGCGCGTGCCGGACTGGCATGCGTGCGCGGGCGAGCGGCAAACCGGCGTTTCTTTTATTCTTTCACCCTCGGCGTCGCGCCCCGTACCTTCGGCGCGGCGCTCCGACATTTATTGGACTCTGGAGAATTCAACATGGGCAAACAGGCAATCGGCGTGGTGGGGCTAGCGGTCATGGGCCGCAATCTGGCGCTCAACATCGAGAGCCGCGGCCACGCGGTATCGGTGTACAACCGCAGCCGCGAGAAAACCGACGAACTCATCGCCGAATATCCGGACAAGAAGCTGGTGCCGGCGTTCACGTTGGAAGAATTCGTGGAATCGCTGGAGAAGCCGCGCCGCATTCTGCTGATGGTGAAAGCGGGCGAAGGTACGGACGCGACCATCAACCAGCTCAAGCCGCTGCTGGAAAAAGGCGACATTCTGATCGACGGCGGCAACACGCACTTCACGGACACGATTCGCCGCAATCAGGATCTGGCGAAGTCGGGCCTGCACTTCATTGGCACGGGCGTGTCGGGTGGTGAAGAGGGCGCGCTCAAGGGTCCGTCGATCATGCCGGGCGGCCAGCGCGACGCTTACGATCTGGTTGCCCCGATCCTCACCGAAATTGCCGCAAAGGCGCCGGACGGCGAGCCGTGCGTCGCGTACATGGGTCCGGACGGCGCGGGCCATTTCGTGAAGATGGTGCACAACGGCATCGAATACGGCGACATGCAGCTGATCGCCGAAAGCTACGCGGTGCTCAAGCAGGTGGCGGGTCTGTCGAACGAAGAGTTGGGCAAGGTCTACACCGAGTGGAATCAGGGCGAGCTCGACAGCTACCTGATCGAGATCACTTCGAAGATCTTCAGCAAGAAAGACGAAGAAACCGGCAAGGATCTGGTCGACGTCATTCTCGACCGCGCCGCGCAGAAGGGCACGGGCAAGTGGACCAGCCAGAACGCGCTCGACCTCGGCGCGCCGCTGCCGCTGATCACCGAAGCCGTGTTCGCACGCGTGCTGTCTTCGCTGAAAGACCAGCGCGTGGCCGCCAGCAAGGTGCTGGAAGGGCCGACGGCCAAGCCGCTGGGCGACGCCCGCGACGCGTTCATCGAATCGGTGCGCCGCGCGTTGTACTTCAGCAAGGTGATCTCGTACGCGCAGGGCTTCGCGCAACTGCGGGCGGCCTCGGAAGAGTACAAGTGGGACCTCGACTTCGGCACGATCGCGAAGATTTTCCGCGCCGGCTGCATTATCCGCGCGCGCTTCCTGCAAAAGATCACGGACGCCTACTCGAAAGACAAAGCGATCGCGAATCTGCTGCTCGATCCGTACTTCCGCGACATCGCGAAGAACTACCAGTCGGCGTTGCGCGAAGTGGTGGTGGCCGCGGTGAATGCGGGCGTGCCGGTGCCCGCATTCGCGTCGGCAATTGCCTATTTCGACGCTTATCGCTCGGAACGTCTGCCGGCCAATCTGGTGCAGGCGCAACGCGACTTCTTCGGCGCGCACACCTTCGAACGCATCGACAAGCCGGGCAGCTTCCACGCCAACTGGTCCTAAGCGCTTGATCTAGACCGGCCCGGCCGCCGCCTTCGGTAAGGCGTGCCGGGCCGTCATGCTGTGTGAATTAAGGCAATGTAATTGTTGCTGAAAGTGGCCGAGCGGTTAATGCGCCAGAAAGCTACTGTCAAGACTGTTGCGAAAACTGGAATAGAGTTTCGTCGTTTTAGGGGTTTCCCCTAGATGGCCGCCCTCCTAAACTTCTGATCAACCGCTGAGGGATAACGAACCCGAAGCGCATCAAAACAAGTTTTGGAGGTTTACATCATGAAGACGCTCATTTCCGCAGTTGTGGTTGCCGCTGCTCTGGTTGCTCCTGTTGCTTCGTTCGCTCAATCGAACCAGCCGGTTACGCGCGCTGAAGTCCGCGCACAACTCGTGCAACTCGAAAAGGCCGGCTACAACCCGATCGGCGATCACACCGATTACCCGGCTAACCTGCAAGCCGCTCAAGCTCGTGTCGACGCACAGAACGGCACCGCTCAAGCTGTGAACAGCGGCTACGGCGCACCGATGGCCGGCACGACGCAATCGGGCCGTCCGCTGGACAGCACCGACCGTCACTCGGTCTACTTCGGCAACTGATTCACGCTGAAGCTGCAGGAAACGCCGCCTGAGTGGGCGGCGCGAAATTGAAAACGCCGCCTATCAGGGCGGCGTTTTGCCGTTTACGGCATGACGATTATTGCTTAGTGCAGGCGGCGGTCGCGGCGGCCGATTTCGTCGAACAGTGCACGGCTCGGTTCCAGGGCCAGCAGCCAGGATTCGTCGTATCCGCTGAGGTTGTCCAGCGCTTCGCGCAGCCGTTCGATGGCCACCGCCGGAATCTCGACGCTCGCTTCGACGCCGCTCGACAGTCCCGCGACGCTGGCGAGCTGCACGAGCGCGTCGGCGGCTTCGGCGACGTCGGCGGCAAACACCAGATGAGTATTGAGCAATTCGACCAGACCCGGCGACGCGGCGATATCGTCGACGTTGAGTTGCACGGCCAGAAAAGTGGCTTTGTTCATCCCCAACTCCTCGCTCAGTTCAGGCGGTTTCGACGCACCGCATAGCCGCGGTGGCAAGAATCGTGATAACAGCGATGACATCATGGTAGAGCAACTCTGCCTGAGTATAGGCGAGGCACCCAAGGTTTCAATCATCGTACCAAAAGCGGCTTGCTGCGTTCTGGCGGATGAGTACGCGATCCGCGGTCCTATAATGGGGGCCAGTCGAAACGCCGGGTGACTGGTTTGGCAGCCGGCATTTTGTCGACCGGCGCGTCGGCCGGTGCAGCCGCGCACGCCCGAATTCCGGAATCGCTCCCTGACCATGAAGATCATTCGCAGCAAGAGTTTTACCGCCGAGCGCGCGTGGGGCGCGCTCGATATCGCCAACATGGGCGGTATCACGACGCGGTTGCACTGGACCGACCAGCCGTACAAATGGCATGTCAACGACGGCGAGGAAGTGTTTGCCGTGCTCGATGGCCGCGTCGAGATGAAGTATCGCGCGGCGGGCGAAGAGCAGTCGGCGATTCTGGAAACCGGCGATGTGTTCTATGCGTCCGTCGGCACCGAACATGTGGCGCATCCGCTCGGCGCGGCACGCATTCTCGTGATCGAACGCGAGGGCAGCGTTTGACAGCAGGGCGACGGTCACGGCCGGCCGCGCAGCGCCGGCTGCGCGGGCTTCAGGGCGCGGCACGGCAAATGCTTGGGCATCGATTGAATCCGATTGAATCAAAACGTCGAGGAAAATCACATGACAAGACAATGGCAATTGACGGGGACACGGTTGCTGATGGCAACCGCGCTAGGCCTGCTGGTCGGCGGTTGCACATCGATGCCCTGGGATAGCACCCCCTTCTATAGCAACAACACGCCGGCCCGTCCGACCACGCTCAGCACGGTACCCGTGCCGGCCGGCTACTATCGCGCCAATCAGGGCGATACGCTCGGCAGCATCGCGTCGGCGTACGGCCACCGGCCGCAAGACATCTCGACGTGGAACGGACTCGCGGCGAACGCCGCGGTCACGCCGGGTCAGGTGCTGCGCGTCTCGCCGCCGATGGCGTCCGGCAGTGTCGTGACGCCGCCGGTGGCCGTGGGCACCATGCCCGGTCCGAATCCGCCGCAGGCGTCCACGCAGCCGGCTGGGCCGCAACCCGGCGTCCTCGCGTGGCCGTTGCGTGGCCCGATCCTGAAGAACTTCGCGCCGGGTCGCTCGAACGGCATCGTGATCGGCGGGCGGCCGGGCGATCCGGTCAAGGCGGCCGCCACCGGTCGCGTGGTGTACGCGGGCACCGGCATCGAGGCGTACGGCCCGCTCATCATCATCAAGCACGACGATTCGCTGATTACCGCGTACGGCCAGAACAGCACCTTGCTCGTGAAGGAAGGCGACGCGGTCGCGCAAGGGCAGACCATCGGCGAAGTGGGTGTGGACAGCCGTGGCGTGGCGTCGATCCAGTTCGAAGTGCGGCAGAACGGCCAGCCGGTCGATCCGCTTGCCTGGTTGCCGAAATCGGGCGGTTGATCGAGAAGGCGGCGCGACAGACCGAATGACAGGCTGAATGACGAAGCAGAACGGGGCGCTCGAAGGGCCCCGTTCTGCTATGCGCGCCAGCGAATCGCCACGGCACCGCTCAGCGCCAATTTGATCGCATATTCTCAGCGTCGTCTTAATTGAATACACTGTGTGGCTCGGTCGACGGTGCCGCGCGGGCCGTCGCAGGCTGTCTTTCTTCTACTGGCTACACACAGGGTTCTCACATGATCGATTTGCGCAGCGACACCGTAACCCGTCCGACTCCCGCCATGCTCGCGGCCATGTCGGCTGCCGAGGTGGGCGACGACGTCTGGGGCGACGACCCGACCGTGCTGCGGTTGCAGGCCACCGTCGCCGAGCGCACGGGCAAAGAGGCCGGGCTGTTCTTCCCGAGCGGCACGCAAAGCAACCTCGCCGCGTTGATGGCGCATTGCGCGCGCGGCGACGAATACATCGTCGGCCAACTGGCGCATACCTATAAGTACGAAGGCGGCGGCGCGGCAGTGCTGGGCAGCATCCAGCCGCAGCCGCTCGAAAATGCCGCCGACGGCTCGATCCCGCTGGAAAAGATCGCCGCCGCCATCAAGCCGATCGACAATCACTTTGCCCGCACGAAACTGCTGGCGCTCGAAAACACCATCGGCGGCAAGGTGCTGCCGGCCGGGTACGTCGCCGAGGCCGTGCAACTGGCGCGTCAGCGCGGCCTGTCCGCCCACCTCGACGGCGCGCGAGTCTACAACGCGGCGGTCGCGTCGGGCCAGCCGGTGTCGGCGCTGTGCGCGCCGTTCGATTCGGTGTCGATCTGCTTTTCGAAAGGTCTGGGCGCACCGGTCGGCTCGGTGCTGGTCGGCAGTCAGGCCTTGATCGACGTGGCGCATCGCTGGCGCAAGGTGCTGGGCGGCGGCATGCGTCAGGCGGGCGTGCTGGCTGCCGCCTGCCTCTATGCGCTGGATCACAACGTCGAGCGTCTCGCCGACGACCACGCGCACGCGGCGCATCTGGCGGCCGGGCTGGAATCCATCGCGCACGTGAAGGTGCAGTCGGTCGCGACCAATATGGTGTTCGCTCAGTTTCCGCAGGAACATTGCGCGCCGCTGGAAGCGTGGCTGAAGGAGCGCGGCATCCTTACGCAGATGCTGTATGCGTCGCGATTCGTCACGCATAAGGACGTGACACGCGCGGATATCGACACGTTCCTCACGGCTGTGAAGGGCTATTTCGCCGCGCATTGAGCGCGAGCAGAACACTGAACCGGAGACACGGCGCGCGCCACATGGCGGGCCCCGGCTGATACAGAAGCGGGCGCACTGTTCGAACAGTGCGCCCGCTTTGTCATTTCGCCGACGTTTTCGCGTGAATTCCCGCGCGATGCGAGGGCGCCAGCAGCCGAAGTCCGCTGGCAAGGCTGGCGGCGCCGGCGAAGAACGCGCCGGTCGCGAGTGCGAGCGTCGGGCCGTGGCGGCCCGCAATGCCGAAGCTCAGCGCGACCAGCGCCGCGCCGGTGGTCTGTCCGAGCAGCCGTGCCGTGGCGACGATGCCGCTTGCGCCGCCGCTGCGCTCGGGCGGCGCGCTGGCCATCAACGCTTTCAGATTCGGCGACTGGAAGAACCCGAATCCCGCGCCGCAGATCGCCATGCGGATACCGATATCGAGCACGTGCGGATGCACCGGCAGCAAGGCCAGCGCGGCCATGCCCGCTGACAGCACGGCAAGTCCGATCGCGCCGAGCAGACCCGGCGGATAGCGGTCGGACAGACTGCCCGCCAGCGGCGCGGCCAACGCCACCACCACGGGCCACGGCGTCATCAGAAAGCCGGTTTCGACCTGGCTGCGATGCAGCACGTCCTCGAAATAGAAGGGCAGCGAGACGAAGGCGAGGCCTTGCGCGGCGAACGAGCACACGGCAGTGACCGCCGACAACGCGAACACCGGCCGCTTGAACAGATCGACGGGCAGCATCGGCGCCGGATGTCCCGCTTCACGCCGGATCAGCAGCCAGCCGAACACCAGCGCGACCGCGGCTGCGCTCAGCACCAGTTGCGCGGGCGCGCGCTGGGCGGCCTCGCCGAGCGCGAAGATCAGCGCGGCGAAGGTGATGACGTTGAGCAGCGCCGCCACCGGATCGAAGTTGTGCTTGCCGCGCTCGGTGTGCGGCAGCGCGGGCCAGGCGAAGGCGAGCGCCAGCACGCCGAGCGGCACGTTGACGGCGAACAGCCACGGCCAGTTGGCCACGGAGAGAATCAGCGAGGCCACCGTCGGCCCGACCGCAAACGACACGCCGACGATCAGCGCATTGGTGCCGAGACCGCGCCCGAGCCGATGCGGCGGATACAGATAGCGGATCAAGGCGGTGTTCACGCTCATGATCGCGCTGGCACCGAGCCCTTGCAGCACGCGGGCCGCCGCCAGCAGCGGCAGCGTCGTGGCGAGCGAACAGGCCAGCGAGGCGAGCGTGAACAACGCAATGCCGCCGATGTAGATCCGCCGATGGCCGACGATGTCGCCGAGCGCGGCGAGCGGCAGCAGCGTCGCGACCATCGCGAGCTGGTAGGCGTTGATGATCCACACGGACGCCGCCGGTGCCGCATGCAGATCCGCCGCGATGGCGGGCAGGGCGGTGTTGGCGATCGCGGTGTCGAGCGTGGCCAGCGCGACGGCGAGCATGATCGCGGCCATCGCACGGCGGTTCGCCGGCGACATCGGGCCGTCGGCCGGGAAAGGGTGAGCGGTGGTGCTGGGTTTGTCGGACAAGGCGTGGCTCGTCGGTTGGGCGAGTCTCTTGCGCGGCGCGCCCTAGTGGGCGGCGGCGCGTGGAGCGCAAGGTTGGTGGCACGAAGCGCGGGAGCGGTGTGCAGTCGGCAGCAACCGCCCGCGCGGCGAATGTAGCGATTGTTACAGAGCCGTGGAAATCGTGCTGGGGTTCACTCCGGAGAAGGCCGTCGACCGTGATGAATAATGCAACTAACTGTCAGCCACGCCACGCCGCTTCGAATCGGCGTGTGTCGTCGGTCTCACGATCCACCCATGCTTCGCTGTCCGGCAGACGAGGTGGCCCGATGGCACCACGGTTGATGCGTTTTGTATCGTTGCGATCGCGTCACACGATAAAAATATTCGCGCCTCATGCTGTGTCGCAGGAGCCCTTGCCGGCCGCAATCGTTTGCCTGTTTTGTGACGGCGATGCACGCGCCCAGTGCCGCCAGCACGCGCATTGCACCGCACGCGTGCGTGACGACCGGCAGACCGGCCTGCTTGCGCAGGCTTCGGCGGGCATGGCATGTGCGTGGCCTCCGCTCGCGCCCAGCCGGTGTCTCTGGGCCGTAAAATGTCCTACTCTGATTATTAACCCGCCTGACCGGCACGCGCCTCCCGTCCGTCACCTGTGCGGTTTGCGCATGCCGCGTCGCTCTTTCCCGGAGGCTTCGATGACAGCCGTCGATCTGGAATTCGACCAGCTCAACAGTACCGTCGACGCGCTACGGCGCTCAATTTCCAATCGCATGATGTATGGCGTCGGCAAGGACGCCGTCACCGCGCATCCGCATGACTGGCTGCACGCCGCGGCGCTCGCCGTGCGCGACCGGCTGGTTGCGCGCTGGATGAAGACCACGCGCCTGCAATACGAACAGGACGTCAAACGCGTCTACTACCTGTCGATGGAATTCCTGATCGGCCGCACGTTCACGAACGCGCTGCTCGCTCTCGGCATCCACGACCAGATGAAGGAAGCGCTCGCGAGTCTGGGCGTCGATATGGACATGCTGGTCAATATCGAACCGGACGCCGCGCTCGGCAACGGCGGCCTCGGCCGCCTCGCCGCGTGTTTCCTCGATTCGATGGCGACGCTCGGCATTCCGGGCTTCGGCTACGGCATCCGTTACGAATACGGCATGTTCCGTCAGGAGATCGTCAACGGCGAGCAGGTCGAAGCGCCGGACTACTGGCTGCGCTCCGGCAATCCGTGGGAATTCCCGCGGCCGGAAGTCACCTACATCATCCACTTCGGCGGCCGCACGGTGCAGCGCGGCGAGCATGTCGAGTGGATCGACACCCAGCATGTGAACGCGACCGCGTACGACACCGTGATTCCCGGCTACGCCACCGACGCGACCAACACGCTGCGTCTGTGGTCCGCACGCGCGACCGAAGAACTCGACCTCGGCGCGTTCAATCGCGGCGATTACCGCAACGCGGTCGATACCAAGAACATGTCGGAGAACGTCTCGCGTCTGCTGTATCCGGACGACTCGACACCGGCCGGGCGCGAATTGCGTTTGCGTCAGGAGTACTTCTTCGTCTCGGCGACCATGCAGGATCTGATTCGCCGCTATCAGCGCACGCACAGCGCGTTCGGGCGATTCTCCGAAAAGGTGGCGGTGCATCTGAACGATACGCACCCGGTGCTGGCGATTCCCGAGCTGATGCGTCTGCTGGTGGACGTGCATCGCCTGCCGTGGGACACGGCATGGCAACACGTCACGAAGATTTTCTCGTACACGAATCACACCCTGATGCCCGAGGCGCTCGAAACGTGGGACGTCGAGATGCTGGCGCGTCTGCTGCCGCGTCACCTCGAAATCATCTTCGAGATCAACGCGGAGTTTCTCAAGCATGTCAGCCAGCAATCGGGTCACGACGGCGAAATGATCCGGCGTATCTCGCTCGTCGACGAATACGGTCAGCGGCGCGTGCGGATGGCCTATCTGGCGATCGTGGCGAGCCACAAGGTGAACGGCGTCTCGAAGCTGCATTCGCAACTCATGACGCGCGATATCTTCGCCGACTTCGCGCGCGTATATCCCGACCGCTTCACCAACGTCACGAACGGTATTACGCCGCGCCGCTGGCTCGCTCAGGCGAGTCCGTCGCTGTCTTCGCTGATCGATCAGCAGATCGGCAAGCACTGGCGCAGCAATCTGTTCGAGCTGGAGCAGTTGCGCGATCTGCGCAGCGACAGCGGTTTCATCGACGCTTTCCGCGAAGCCAAGCGTCAAAACAAGCTGCGGCTGGTACAGCGTCTCGCGCATCACACCAAGCTGCATTTCGATCCCGACGCGCTATTCGATCTGCAGGTCAAACGTATTCACGAATACAAGCGGCAGTTGCTCAACGTGCTGCACGTGATCGTGCGCTACAACCAGATTCGCGCGAATCCTGAGCTCGACTGGGTGCCGCGCGTGGTGATGTTCGCGGGCAAGGCCGCGTCGGCGTATCGCATGGCGAAGACGATCATCAAGCTGATCGGCGACGTGAGCGAGAAGGTCAATCACGACCCGCTGATCGGCGATCGCCTGAAAGTGGTGTTCGTGCCGAACTACGGAGTGAGCGTAGCCGAACTGATCATTCCGGCCGCGGATCTGTCGGAGCAGATTTCCATGGCCGGCACCGAAGCGTCGGGCACCGGCAACATGAAGCTCGCGCTCAACGGCGCGTTGACTATCGGCACGATGGACGGCGCGAACATTGAGATCTGCGACGCCGTGGGACGCGAGAACATTTTCATCTTCGGCCATACCGCCGACGAAGTGGATGAATTGCGCGCCTCCGGCTACCGGCCACGTCAGGTGTACGAAGAGAATCCGGACCTGCGCATGGCGCTCGACCAGATTCGCACGGGCTTCTTTTCGCCGGACGACCCGCTGCGCTTCTCCGACATCTTCCACACGCTGGTCGATTGGGGCGATCACTACATGGTGCTCGCCGACTTCGCGGCGTTCGCGAAGGCGCAGGCAGACGTGGATGCGCGCTTCGTCGACAAGCGGGCATGGACCGAGAGCGCGATCGAGAACGTCGCCGGCATGGGGCAGTTCTCGTCGGACCGCACGATCGCCGAATATGCGCGCGATATCTGGCATGTGAATCCGCTAGAAATCGAATGATCGCGGGCGGTCTGCGTCGATAAAAAAGGCCGTGCTTTTTAAGAGCACGGCCTTTTTTCATGGCTTGTTGCGATTGTTTCGATCGTCGGACGGCTCAGATCGTCACGGTGCGAAGCGCTCGGTCTGGTTCGCTGCGTGCAAGCCGACCTGAGCGTTGGGGAAATCGAACAGCAGGTCGATGTTCTGCATGCCCATCAGGCCGATCACGATACGGTTCGCGTCCGGTTTGGCTTTCACGATGGTGACCTGCGCGCTCTCGTACCGGTGGACCCAGCCGCCCGAGCCGATCGCGGTCTGATAGTTGCCCTGCTTGAGAATCTTGCCGGCGTCGTCGTCGCCGGTCCAGTCGGGCGCCTTGTCCGTTTCGATGCGGATCATGCCGCTGCTGCCGGTGGAGAACACGAGCGGCGCGCAAAAGGTCATCCTGTTGTCGACGTTCACGCAGCCGCGCGGCCATTGCGCGTCGCCGTTGGCCGACTTCGTCATCGGCACCATGGTGTAGTTCTTCGTGATCGCGCTCGACGGGCTCAGCACCAGATACGGCCGGTCGATGTTCGCGCGCACCAGGTAGCGCTGGCCGATATTGCCGGGCAAGGCGCGCAACGGTTGTGCGCAGCAGCTGTCGTCCGGCTGGGGCGCGCCCACGCCCACCACACCAGAGAATGCCCAGCCGAACTCGCCGGTGTAGCCGTCCATCGCCACACAATGCCGGGCGCCCGGCTGGCAATGCACGGTGTCCACCGACTGCGCGGCGATCTGCGTGGCCTGGGCGCCCGCCACGCTAAACGGCAGCTTCACCGACGCGCCGGCGATTTCGGCGTCGTTCGGCAACAGCAGCGACGACCGGCCGCCGGCGGCCGCGTAATCCTTGCCCGGCAGCGCCGACTTCAACACTCGCAGACCATGCGTGCCGGTGTCGAACTCGACATACAGCGGCTTGCCATCGACTTGCACCGGCAGGCCGAGACGCGCATGCCCTTCGTCGCTGCGCTCGACGTGCAGCGGGATCAGCAGCCCGTCCTTGCCGCCGTTGATCAACGAGGCGGACGTGGCGGGCGGAACCGGTTCGGGGAAGGTGGTGCCGCAGCCGCTCAGCGCGAGCGATGCGATGGACGCGAAGGTCAGGGCGAGCGCCGCCGCGCCGAGATGGCGCGCACGCCGGCGGGCCGAGTGGAAAGACGAGAGCAACATAGGATTACGCTTTGCAAAAAGGCGTATCCCTGGCGAAGGCGGAGCATCGTGGACTGCGAATCGGACAGCACGAGCGGCAATCTTAATGAATTGCCATGGCGTGGGCGGGAAACCGGGACGCTTGCGAGGGCCTGCGGGAGGGAAGACGCGATGACAGGAGCGCCGACTCTACCGCCGCGCTTCCTGGCACTTGCAAAAATGTGTCAAGACTTGCGCCCGGCGTCCGCGGGCGCCGGTTTGCGTCAGTAGTCGCGCGGGCGACGCAAGGTGGTGGCCTGGGCGCGGCCCACGGTGGCGCGGTCGAGCGCGAGCGTCAGCAGGCCGATGACGTCGTCGAGCGTGCGGGAAGTCACTTCCACGCGAAAGGTCACGCGTTCGTTGGGTTTGTCGACGGTGACGACATACAGACGCAGATCATCGCCGAGCGCGGCGTGCAGCGCGCGTCGTCCGGCTGCCGATGAAACGCCCGGCACGGTGACGTCGACGATGACGAGCGGCACGACGAGGTGCGTGGAGCGAGCAGGGCGAGCGAGGCGCGCTGTGCGCGGGCGGGAAACCGGCGGCGGGGTGGTCGATGAGCTGGCGGACGTGAGCATCGAATTAGCGCCGATCCGTTGAGGCGGCGCGCGTTGTGGAGTCCCGCTCACTGTAGCGAGGCGGATGTCAACGGCGCGCTAAAGCTGCTTCGCTGCGAATCAAAATCGTGTCAATAAGCGTGCAAAACGGGCATGGCAAAAACGAGCGTGGCAAAAACCGTTCAGGCTTGCGCGGGCGTTGCCGACGCTTTCGCCGCGTGCACGGCAGCGGCCACGCGTTCGACGAATTCGCGATCGGTGCTCATCAGCGCTTCGCGTTCGCCGTTCGCCGTTTGCACCATCAGACGATGCGTGATGTCTTGCGTCGCCCAGGTCAGCCAGCCGACCACGACCAGCATCACGCCACACACCAGACCCGCCGGCGAATGAAAGAAGCCGCCGACAATCGCGCCGATCAGGCCGACCGCCGAAATCGTGCGCGGCAGGATCTTGTTCTTGGGCACGGTAACGACCTGCACGTCGACGATATCGCGCAGCGGAAAAACCTGGCCGGCGGAAGACAGTGCATTGCGCGTGACCGACACGCCGCGATCATTGAAAGGGGTTTCCATCGAGTTGAATGCAAAGCAGTAGCAAAGGGCGCAGCGTACCAGATATGCGGCTACCTCACGTTACGAGGTCTTTCGCCGGCAAGCCATGATGAACGGCAGACGCCATCAATCTTCGGTCATCTGTTCGGCGGTTTTTTTGAGCTGCGAAACGAACTGGTCGACGATCACCGAACGCGGCCTGCCCGGCGCGAACAGAAAGCGCGGTTCGACCGGTACGGCGGGCGAAAACCGGCGTGAAACCAGATCGGGAAAAGACCGGCTCATGAGCGCAAACGGGTCGACGAGGCCGACGGCATTCGCCTCTCTCACCAGCGCGCACAGCACCGGCGTGCTGTTCGACACGAACACGCTGGTGAAGGCGCGGCCCTGCGCGCGAAACGCCTCGCGCAAGCGCCAGCCGGTGAGCGTGTCTTCGCCGAAGGTGGCGAGCATTTCGTTGTCGAGCAGACGCGGCGTGATGGTTTTGCGGGACGCGAGCGGGTGAGTGGCACGCATCACACAACGCAACTCCGCGCTGCAAAACTCTTCCACTTCGAGCGTGCCGGACGGCGCCGCGACATCGAGGATGCCGAAGTCCGCCTGATTGTTGTTCACGTACTCGACCACGTGCCGCGTAGGCAACGCGCGAATATCGAATTCGACGTGCGGGTGCGTCTCGCGAAACTCACCCACTGCGCGCGCAACGATCGTAGTAGCCAGCATCGACACCGTGGACACGCGAATCGAACCGCGCTGCCCTTGTTGAATCTCGCGCGCGGTTTCCGCAATGGACTGCACGCTGCCGAAGAGCCGCTCGATCTCGGGCAGGATAGCCTCGGCTTCCGGCGTGCAAACGAGCCGCCCTTTCACGCGCAGAAACAGCGTGAGCCCGATTTCCTCTTCCAGCATGCGCAGCGTCTTGGTGACGGCGGGTTGCGACACATACAGAAGACGCGCCGCCGCCGAAACGCTGCCGGCCTTCACGACCGTGCGGAAGATCTCGAGATGGCGAACTTTGAGCATGGTGCGAGCCCGCTAAAGGTATAACTTTCTGGAAGGAATAAGCTTATCAGATTGTATTGGTTTTCATGGTTTTGACACTTTACACTTGGTCTCAGTGGCAAGAGGAAGCACGCAATTCACTCAAAATTCAAGGAGCTTTGCTGTGAGCATTCCCGACGCATCAGCGTGGCGCGCCCGCGCGCAGGAGATCCGGCCGGAAGGCCGGGCGTTCATCGACGGGCGCTATGTGAGCGCGCTGTCTGGCAAGACCTTCAGTACCGTGAATCCCGCAACGGGGCGAGTCATCGCGGAGATCGCCGAGTGTGGGACGGAAGACGTCGACCTCGCGGTGCAGAGCGCACGCAAGGCGTTTGAATCGGGCGTATGGTCGCGCCGCGCGCCGGCCGAACGCAAGGCCGTGATGCTCCGGTTCGCGCAACTCATCCTCGAACATCGTGAAGAACTGGCGCTGCTCGAGTCGCTCGATGTCGGCAAGCCGATTACGAACGCCTATAACGGCGACATCGTTAGCGCTGCTACCTGCATCCAGTGGTACGGCGAAGCGGTGGACAAGCTCTACGGCGAAACCGCGCCGGCCGCGCCCGACGTGACCACCATGATCGTGCGCGAACCGCTCGGCGTCGTCGCGGCCGTGGTGCCCTGGAACTATCCGCTTTCGATGGCGAGCTGGAAGCTCGGACCGGCGCTTGCCGCGGGCAATTCTGTCGTGCTCAAGCCGGCCGAGCAATCGCCGCTGAGCGCGATCCGTATCGCCGCGCTCGCCGCCGAAGCCGGTTTGCCGCCCGGCGTGTTGAACGTCTTGCCGGGTTATGGCGAAGTAGCGGGCCGCGCGCTCGGCTTGCACATGAACGTCGACGCGGTGGGCTTCACGGGTTCCACCGCAGTCGGCAAGCTCTTCATGCAGTACTCCGGACAATCGAACATCAAACGCGTGGGACTCGAATGCGGCGGCAAAAGCCCGCACATCGTGCTCGACGATTGCCCGGATCTCGACGCCGCTGCGCGTGCAGTGGCAGCCGGCATCTTCGCCAACAGCGGCCAGGTGTGCAACGCGGGTTCGCGGCTCATCGTGCAGGCAGGTGTGCGCGACGAATTGCTGGAGAAAGTCGCGGCAATCGCGCGCGAACTCATCCCCGGCGACCCGCTCGACCCGGCCACGAAAATGGGCGCGATCGTGAGCGAGGCGCAGCACAGCACGGTCATGTCGTATATCGACGCAGGCCGCGCCGACGGTGCGCGCGTCATCGCGGGCGGCCGCGCGGCGCGAGCCGATTCGGGCGGCTACTTCATCGAACCGACGGTGTTCGATCAGGTGAGCAACGACATGCGCATCGCGCGTGAAGAGATTTTCGGCCCCGTGCTGTCGGCCATTACGGTCGCGACGCCCGAAGAAGCCATTCGCGTTGCCAACGACACGATCTACGGACTCGCCGCCGCCGTGTGGACCTCGAACGTGGCGCGCGCCCAGCAGGTGTCGCGTCAACTGAAGGCCGGCGTGGTGTGGGTCAACTGCTTCGATCGCGGCACCATGTCCTCGCCGTTCGGCGGATTCAAACAGTCCGGTTTCGGCCGCGACAAGTCGATGCACGCCTTCGACAAATATATGGACTGGAAGGCCATCTGGATCGCAGGTTGACGTAGTGCCCCGCTAGCTCATGGAGACCAACATGAAAACACGCACCACCCGCAGTCCGATCGATCAGGCAGCTTCCGATAACGCATCAGGCGGTCCGTCGCGCCCGCGCCGGGTCTTTCTGCAACAGGCCGGCGCGCTGGCAGGCGTCGCGCTGCTGGGGGCGCCCGCCATCGTGCGGGCGCAGACGAAAAGCATCAGCGTGACGTGCTGGGGCGGCGCGTACGAGGCGGCAGTGCGCGCCGCGTTCGCCGACCCTTTCACGAAAGAGACGGGTATCGCGGTCAACCTCGTGAATAGCGCCGACCTTGCACGCATGAAGGTGCAGGTGGACTCGAAAAACGTCTCGTGGGACGTATTCGACAGCATCGGTCCGCAGATCGTGGCGGGCTCGCGTCAGGGCATGTGGGAGAAGCTCGATCCGGCCATCGTCAAGACCGACGGCCTCGTCACGAAGACGGGCGTGGACTACGTGGGCACCTATTCGTACGCCGGCGGCATCGGCTTCGATCCGAAGCGTAACGGCGGCAAGCATCCTTCCACCTATGCCGAGTTCTGGGACGTGAAGGCGTTTCCGGGCCGCCGGGGACTGCGTCCGCGTGTGAGCGAGAATCTGGAAATGGCGCTGCTCGCCGACGGCGTCGCGCCCGACAAGCTTTATCCACTGGATATCGAACGCGCCTTCAAGGCGATGGACCGCATCAAGCCTGCCGTACGCAAATGGATCGAGACGACGCCGGAGACGGTCACGCTCATCGCCAACAACGAACTCGACTTCACGTACACGTATCTGAGCCGCGTGCTTCCGGCCCAGCGCGCGGGCACGTCGATCCAGATGTCGATGAAGCAGACGCTCAACAGCTTCGAATATCTGGCGGTGCCGAAGTACGGCAAGAACACCAAAGCGGCGATGCAGTACGTGGCTTTCTGCCTGCGCCCCGACCGTCAGGCGGCGTTCTGCGAGATGGTGGAATTCGCACCCAATGCCGCCCAGGCCATGTCGCTCGTCTCGGCGGCCGCAAAGTCGCGCATGCCGGATATGCACGACGCGAACAGCATCATCATCAACGACGCGTGGTGGGGCGATCACTACGATGCGCTGCAGAACCGATTCACGACCTGGATGCTGACGTAGGAAGCCGGAGCGCGCGATGAACTATACGTTGAACACGAAGGCCGTGGTCGCGATGTTGCTGCCGCTGTTCGGCCTGCTGTCGGTATTTTTTCTGTGGCCGTTGGGTGTGGTGGGCTGGTCGAGCATCTATGAACACGCATTCACGCTGCGTGGCTACGAACAGGTGCTGACCAATCCGCTCATTCGCCGTGTGCTGGGCAATACGTTGTCGATCAGCGTGGTCGCCACCGTGACGAGTCTGGTGCTGGGCTACATCATCGCGCTGCATCTGGCGCGGATGCCGGCCTCGAAGCGCGCTCCGTATCTCGTGATGGTCATGCTGCCGTTCTGGACCAGTATTCTCGTCAAGAGCTATGCGTTCACGGTTCTGCTCGGCAGCGCGGGCATTATCGCCAACGTGGTGGGCTGGCTGACGAACGACGCGTGGCATCCCGATCTGATCTTCAACCGCACAGGCGTCGTGATCGGGATGACTAACTATTTATTGCCGTTCATGGTTCTGCCGATTCTCACGAGCCTGACCACGCAGAATCGCAATATCAAGTTTGCCGCTGAATTGATGGGCGCGGGCTCGTTCATGATTTTTACGCGCATTACGCTGCCGCTGTCCATGCCTGGTGTCATGGCAGGTGTGCTGATGTGCCTCACCTTATCCACCGGCATGTACATCACACCGGCTTTGCTCGGCGGACCACGCGACATGATGCTCGCCAACCTGATCGATTTCTACACGCGCCAGACACTCGACTGGACGCTCGCGGCGTCGATCGCCATGATGCTGCTGGTGCTGTCGGGCGTGCTCATCGCCCTGCTGGGCGGCGTTCAGCGCGGCAAGGAGGCACTCGTATGATGGACACCGCAACCCGCGTGGGCACCGACTTCGTGAAAAGTCCGCCAAAACGCCGTGACAGCCGTGCGGCCATGCGCCTGCTCGGCGCAGTGGGCGGCTGGTGCGGCTATCTGTTCCTGCTGCTGCCGAGCCTCGTCATCGTGCCGATTTCCTTCGGCGGCGGCAGCGAACTGACCTTTCCGCCGAAGACGTTTTCCCTCGCATTGTTCCACCAGTTTCTCGCCGACCCGGCGTGGTGGAGCGCCTGCATCACGAGTGTGACGGTTGCACTGCTCGCATCGGCCATCTCGATTGCCGTGGGTGTGCCGGGCGCCTATGCGCTCGCTCGCGGCCGCTTTCCCGGCAAGCGCGTCTTCGAGACGCTCGCCATCACGCCGATGCTCGTGCCGGTGGTCGTGCTCGGGCTGGGCGTCTACAAGCAGTTCTCGATGCTGTCGCTGGTGAATACCGTGTGGGGCCTGGCACTGGCTCACGCCGTGCTGGTGGTGCCGTTCGTCGTCATCGCGGTCGGGTCGGGTTTGCGCCACGCCGATGCGTCGCTCGAAGCGGTGGCGCTCGTGATGGGCGCGAGCCGTGTCCGGATTTTCTTCCAGGTCGTGCTGCCGCAAATTCGTGCGTCGGTCGCGGTGAGCGTGCTGTTCGCTTTCCTGCTGTCGTTCGACGAAGTGGTGGTCGCCTATTTCATCTCCGGCCCGCAAACGACGACCTTGCCGGTGAAGATGTACAGCGCGATTCGTTGGGAGGTCTCGCCGGTGCTCGCCGCCGTATCGACGATGCTCACGCTGGTCTCGCTGCTGGTGTGTCTCGGCATCATGGCATTGCAACGCCACGATGCATCCGCCGAATGATCGACGATCTTATCCATTCATCGCGAAAGCAATAAACATGAAGAACAGCTACGACGCAGTGATCATCGGGGCAGGGCACAACGGGCTCGTATGCGGCGCCTATCTGGCGCGCGCCGGCTTCAAGGTCTGCCTGCTGGAACGGCGCGACATCGCGGGCGGCGCGGCCGTCAGCGAAGCCGTGTGGCCGGGGTATCGGGTGTCCACGGCCTCTTACACGATGGCGCTCTTGCAGCCGCGCATCATCCAGGAGCTGGAACTGGCGAAATACGGCTACGAGATCATCGTGCCGCCGCCGATGCTGCATCTCTACGGCAACGAACGAAGCCTCGCTTTTCGCGCGGAAGGCGACCAGTTGCGCGCCGACATTGCCCGCTTCAGCGAGGCCGATTCGAACGCATATGGCCGGTATCGCGCGCACATGACACGGCTCGGCAAGGTGGTGGCCAACATGCTGTGGGAAATCCCGCCCGATCCCGCCGCGAGCAACGTGAGCGCGCGCAGCCGGCTGCTGGGTTTCGCGTGGCGTTATCGCGGCATCGGCGACCAGTTCTACGATCTGTACGACGTCCTCACACTGAGCGCCCGTGATTTTCTGGCGCGCTGGTTCGAGTCCGACGAAATGATTACCGCGATGGGCTTCTACGCATCGTGCGGCGGCGCGGCCACCAGCATCTGTTCGCCGGGTTCGGCCTACGTGCTGCTGCGCGGCTTCATTCGCGACCACACCACCAGCGCCGGGCCGGCCGGCTTCGTGCGCGGCGGCATGGGCTCGATCTCGGACGCGATCGCGGCGTCCGGCAAAGCGCACGGCATGGAAGTGCGCTGCGACGCGCCGGTGGCGTCGGTGATCGTCAAGGGCGAGCGCGCAGCCGGTGTGCGGCTCGCGTCGGGCGAAGAGATCGAGGCGAAGTGCGTGATTTCCAACGTGGCCACCAAGGTGCTGTTTCAGCAACTCGTCAGCGCAGACAACGTGCCGCCCGAATTTCTTTCGCGCGTCGCGCAGATCCGCGATCGCTCGACGGCGTTCAAGGTCAACCTCGCGCTCAAACGCTTGCCTCTGTTCAAGGATTTCGACGCGCAGCGCGCAGGCTTTGCCTATCCCGCACAGGTGCGCATCGGGCCGTCGGTGGAGTATCTCGAACGCGCGTGGGACGCGGCGAAGTACGGCGAGATTTCGTCGCGTCCGCCGCTGGTCGTTCTGAGCCCGAGTGCGGTGGACCCGAGCGTCGCGCCCGAAGGCAAGCACCTGATGAGCATTTTCGGCCAGCACGCGCCATACGTCTTGCGCGAGGGAAAGTGGGACACGCAACGCGAACGTCTTTACGAAATCGTGCTCGACACGCTGTCGGAGTACGCGCCCGATATACGCGATTGCATCGACGGTGCGCAGGTTCTGTCGCCCGCCGATCTCGAACGGATTTTCGCCTTGCCGGGCGGCCACGTGCATCACGGCGAACTGAGCGCAGACCAGATCTTTTTCCGGCGCCCCGTCCAGGGCGCAGGGGACTATCGCACGCCGATCAAAGGGCTTTATCAATGCGGCGCGTCGGTACATCCGGGCGGCGGCGTAACGGGCGTACCAGGACACAACGCAGCGCAGGTCGTGATGCGCGGCGAACGGCATTGAGCGTAGAGATCACAGGATTCCATGATGAACATGATCGAACTGAAGCAGGTTTCCCGGCGCTACGGCGCGGTCGAGGCGCTCGCGCCGCTCGACTTCAGCGTGAAGTCGGGTGAATTCGTCACGCTGCTCGGCCCTAGCGGATCGGGCAAGACCACGCTGCTCAACCTGATTGCCGGCATGGTGAGTCCTTCGTCGGGACAGATATTCGTGCGCGGCGTGGACATCACGAATTCGCCGCCGAGCGCGCGCGGACTGGGCATGGTGTTTCAGAACTATGCGCTGATGCCGCACATGACGGTGTTCGACAACATCGCGTTTCCGCTGCGCGTGCGGAAAATGTCGAAGGACGACATTCGCCGCCGAGTGAAGGAAGTGCTCGACATGGTGCAGCTTCCCGACATTGCCGCGCGCAAGCCGAAGGAACTCTCCGGCGGCCAGCAACAACGCGTTTCACTCGCGCGCTGCATTGCCTACAACCCTGCCTTGATTCTGCTCGACGAACCGCTCGGCGCACTGGACAAAAAATTGCGCGAGCAGATGCAATTCGAAATTCGCCGCTTGCACGCGGAACTCGGCATCACGATGCTCAACGTGACACATGACCAGGACGAAGCGCTGTCGATGTCGGATCGCATCGTGCTGATGAACCGCGGGCGCGTCGAGCAGATCGCCACGCCGGACGAACTCTATCGCTCGCCGCGCACCACGTTTGCCGCGAGTTTCATCGGTACGGCCAATCTCATCTCCGGCACAGTGCAGGAGAACGAAGGTGAACACGCGGTGGTATCGACGCCGCTGGGTTTGCTGCCGGCTTCCACGAGGGGCTGCGCGGTGACGCCCGGCGCAACCGTGAATCTGCTGGTGCGTCCGGAGAGCGTGCGCATGACGTCGTCGCTGCATCTGTCGGGCACGGAAAGCGCCGATGGCCCGCGTCATGCCGGCACGCTGGTGGACTCGATCACGCTAGGCAGCGTGGTGCGTCATCACGTGCGCCTGCCGGGCGACATGCAGATCATCGTCCAGCAGCAGGGTAACCGGCGGCAGGGCGCGCAGGAGCGCGGCGCGTCGGTTCTGCTCGACTGGTCGCCCGAGGATTGCCAGATCATTTTGCAAGACCAACCGGCATAACAGGCACGCCTCGCGGCGCGAGGCCTCGACATTTCTGGAGAATAGGATGAAAACACTGTCGCCGACCGTGGAGGACGAACTCGCTCGTCGAAAACGTCAGGAGCAACTCGCTTTGCCTGAATCGCTCGGGCAGTTCGTGCGCGAGCAGGCCGCGCTTCACGGCGACAAGATCGCGGCCGTGTGGTTCGATCGCGGTGTCAGCATGACTTATACGCAGATCGACCTTGCCGCTTCACAGCTCGCCGATTCGTTCATGCGGCTCGGTATTCGCAAGGGCTGTCATGTGGCGCTGATGCTGAAGAATGCACCCGAATTTCCCATCACGTGGATCGCGCTCGGCCGCATCGGCGCCGTGATGGTGCCGGTGAATACGGCTTATACGCCGGACGAAATGATGTTCGTGCTGACCGACGCCGACGCGCAATTCATGGTGATCGACGCGGAATTTTTGCCGCGCATTGCCGAAGCGCCCGCACTGCCGAAACTGCTTTCGTGGGAACGCGTGATCGTGTCCGGCGAGAGCGCGCACCCGCTGAACTGGCAGACGCTGCTCGATGCCGGCAGTGCGGATTTCGTCGCGCCGAGCGCGGTTTCGCGCAACGATCTTCTCAATCTGCAATATACGTCGGGCACGACGGGTTTTCCGAAAGGCTGCATGCTGAGCCACGATTACTGGATGATTCATTCGCACGGCGCGGCGCGGCATCGGCGTGGACCGGAGGCGGGAATCGAGAACGTGCTGATCTGGGCGCCGTTCTTTTACATGGACCCGATGTGGCAGTTCCTCATGACGCTGAAACTCGGCGGCACGGCGTATATCGCCGATCGCATGAGTCTGACGCGTTTCATGTCGTGGCTGATCGACTACCGCATTCACTACTGCATCTTTCCGGAGCCGGCGCTGAGTCAGCATCCACGCAGTGCGCGAGACGCGGACGTGTGCCTGAAATACGTCAGTATCTACGGCTGGACGAAACCGGCGCGAGAGGAAATTCGCGCGCGTTTCAACGTCATTGCGCGTGAAGGCTTCGGCATGACCGAAGTCGGCACGGGCGCACTCGTGCCCGCGTGGGCGCACGAAAAAGCATTGGAGCGTACCTGCGGTTTGCCGGCGCCGTTTCGCGAATTGCAGGTGCGGCGCGACGACGGCAGCGTGGCGGACGTCGATGAAGTCGGCGAGTTGTGGATTCGCGGGCGCGGCATTCTGGCGGGCTATTACAAGCGGCCCGAGGCCAACGCGGAAAGTTTCGACGGCGAGTGGTTCCGCACGGGCGACCTGTTTCGACGCGACGCAGAAGGCTTTTATTTCATCGTCGGCCGCATCAAGGAGATGATCAAACGGGCCGGCGAGAACGTGTCCGCCACGGAAGTGGAAACGGTGCTGCGCAGCATGGACGCAATCGACGAGGCAGCCGTGGTGCCCGTGCCCGATCCGCTGCGGCGCGAGGAAGTGAAGGCGTATCTGAAATTGCGCGATGGCCTGACGGCTCGCGATCTGCCGCCCGATGCAGTGTTCGAGCATTGCGCGCAGCATCTCGCACCGTTCAAGATTCCGCGTTTCCTGCAATACGTCGAAGGTGATTTTCCTCGCACGCCGTCGCGCAAGATCGCCAAGAAAAGGTTGATCGCCGAAACCGTCGATCCGTTTGCCGGAACCTTTGACCGCCAGGAATCGCGTTGGCGCTGACGCCTTTGACCGGAGCTGTTCATGTTCGTAGACTTTTCGAGTCGTCCGCCCTCGCTGCAACTCGACGGACCCGCCAGTCATCTGTCGAACTATCGGCGCGTGTATGAAGGCACCGAGCGACAGGTGACGCACGGCGGCGTCAGCGAAGATCCGCTGGCCGCTTATCTCGCCACGTACGAGCGTCTGAACGCGCGTCATGTCGTGCTGAAAGCGCGCGATCTGCGCAGCACGTTCGGCGTCAGGATTTCGAATGAAGACGTAGCAGCGTTTTGCCGGCAGCACGGTGAACGCTACATCGGCTTCGCGGGCGTCGATCCGCACAGGGGCGAACTCGCCGTCGAGGAATTGGAAACCGCAGTGCGCGAACTGGGTCTGCGCGGACTGAACGTGCAAGGCTTCGAACACAAACTGGCGATAGACGATCCCCTGCTGTTTCCGCTTTATCGCAAATGCGTAGAGCTGAACGTGCCGGTGAACATCCATTGCGGCACGAACTTTTCGACTCAGGTGTCGATGATGTTCGGCCATCCGGCCGCGCTCGATCGCGTGATGGTGGCCTTGCCCGAGTTGCGCGTGTGCGCGTCGCCGCCGGGCTGGCCGTGGGTGCAGGAGTTGCTCGCCGTGGCGTGGCGGCACCCGAACGTCTGGATCGGCACGGTGGCCGTTCGCCCCAAACTCCTCGCCACGCCGCACTCCGGGTACGAGCCGCTCTTGCAATACGGCAGGACCATTCTAAAAAAGCGCATGATTTTCGGCTCGGCTTTTCCCATGATGCCGGTGGAAAAAGCACTCGCCGAATTCGACTCGCTGGCGCTGCCTGATTCAGTGCGTGAAGACTGGCGGTGCAACAACGCGCTCGAATTTCTGGGGATGTGAAACGACGGCGTGCCGTCGTTCAAAGATCGAGTGTCAACGCCGCGACGCCTTCGCCGACGTTCGGCCGTCCCATGCAAATGAGCGCATGGCCCGGTTCGACTTCGGCGTCGACGGGGTCCTGATAGCTCACGCTGCCGCTCGTCACGCGCGTCGAGCAGGTCCCGCACATGCCTGAACGGCAACTCGACGCCGCTTCGATGCCGCACGATTCGGCGAATTCCAGCAGCGTGCCGTCTTTCGGTAGCCACTGCACCGTGCGTTGCGAGCACGCAAACGTCACGGGTACGCCGCCGACGGCCGGTGTCGCGTCATCGGCCGGACGCTCCTGTGCCGGCTCCGGTTTGCTTTGCGCCGCAACGGCCAGCGTGCGCTTGATGCTGGCAGGACCGAATGCTTCGAAGCGGATGCGTTCGTCGGGAACGTTCAACGCGCGCAAACCTTCGTACAGGTCGCGCATGAACGCTTCGGGGCCGCACAGGTAGAAGTCGTAGTCGTCGAACGGCAGCAGACGTTTGAGCGCGGCCATATCGACGCGGCCCGGCCACGCTTGCGAATGGCCGTCGCTTTCCGTGTTGAACAGATGCATCGACAGGTTGCCATGACGCTGCGCCAGTTCGCGCAGATGCGCGGCGAACGGACGTTCGCGGTCGTTGCGCGCGCCGTGGAAAAAATGCAGCGGCCTGGCCGCATTCGCCGGGCCTGCCGCGAGCGCGTGATGCAACATCGTCAGCATCGGCGTGATGCCGATTCCCGCCGAAACGAATACGACGGAGCGACGGCTCGTCGCGTCGAACGTGAACGCGCCGCGCGGCGGCATCGTTTCGACGGTCGCGCCGGCGGCAAGATGTTCGTGCAACCAGTTCGACGCAACACCCTGACGCTTCACGCTGATGCGATATTGCCGCGTGTCGCTCGCGGCGGACAGCGTATAGGTCCGCACGAGCGGCGCGCCCGATTCCGCGAGCGGCACACGGATCGGCAAAAACTGGCCGGGCTCGAATGCGGGCAACGATGCGCCGTCGAGCGACTCCAGGTAGAACGAACGAATCGACGCGGTTTCGTCGTCGATGCGCGCAACCCGCAGCGTTTTCCACGACGACGCTATCTGCGGCGCTGCGTTTGGCGTTCTGGTCGCGGCAAACTGCGGCGCAAAGTCGACGGCGGACCAGCGGAACGGCAAGGCCGCGGGGCTCCGGCGCACTTCGGTCACGCGAAAACGCACCAGTCTCTCGGCGAGCGGAAAACTCGCGAGTTCGGGGCCGTCCCAGATGATTTCGGCCAGCGCGGCGACATACAGCAGATCGCCGCTGTCGAAGTCGACGAACAACAGGCCGGCGCGCGGATCGTGCGTCAGATTGCCGAGCGTGTTGAAGAATTTGTTGCCCGTGAAGTCGGGCGTGATCAGCGTGGTGGCATCGTCCACGCGAACGAAACCCGGCATGCCGCCGCGATGCGAGACATCCGCGCCGCGCGCGAGGCCTGCGTCGGTCGCGAGGTTGGCGCTGGCGATAAAAAACGTATCGGCGCGCGCCAGCAATGCGCGATCGGCATCGCTCAATTCGGTGGCGTACTCCACGCCGGCCACGTTTGCGTCGCCGGCATTCGGGCCGCGCGCGATGAACTCGGGCGTGCGGCCCTGAATGTATTTGGCGCAATTGCCGAAGCTTTGCAGTACGTCGAGCGAGATCGTGTCGCCGCTAATTGAGCGCACCACGCCGTTGATGCGGTTGCGTCGGCGCGTCTGCGGTTGCAGGCCGAGGCCGCCGATCTGTGCGCCTTCGGTCCAGCTGCCGTTCAACGGATCGCCCGGCAGCGCGCCGCCTTCGATGCGCAGCGTGCGCGCGTCCGGCGACGACACGAAGCCCGGCTTGCCGACCCGCAGCGTTGCCCACGGTTGCCCGCTGGCATCGACCCCGCCGAACACCATGAACGGCTGCTCGGCGAAAAACTGCCGGTGCTGTTCCGGCATGAAGCGGCGAATTCCGCGCCGGCCGCTGCGTTCCGCTTCTTCGCTGACGCCGGCACGACGCTGGACAGCGAGTTCCGCGCCGTGAAACGGCGGGGCGTCGGCGCCCCAACCGCTGGGTTTGATGGTCGATGCTTCGGGCATGACAGCCTCCGATCGTGCGAATCGCGTGGCGCCGCGTCGCCTGCGTCCTACTCGGCGAGCAGGCCGGCTTTGGTCGACGGCATGGGAGTGAAGCGCGGCAATGCCTCGACGCGGCGCAGCCAGGCGCGAATGTTCGGGTACGGTTCGAGCGACACGCCGCCTTCCGGCGCGTGGGCGATATACGTATGCGCCGCGACATCGGCGATCGTCACGTGGTCGCCTGCGGCGAACGGCTTGTCGGCGAGTTCGCGGTCCATCACGTCGAACAGCTTGACCGCGATTTTCTGCGCGGTTTCGAGGTTCAGCGGCGCGCCGAATACCGTCACGAGACGCGCGGAGCACGGCCCGTAGGCGATCTGACCGGCGGCCAGCGAGAGCCAGCGCTGCACCGTCGCGGCGCCGAGCGCGTCCTGCGGCAGCCAGGATTCATCGCCGTAGCGCTTCGCCAGATAAACGAGGATCGCGTTCGAATCGAACAACACCGTTTCGCCGTCTTCGATCGTCGGCACCTGGCCGAACGGATTGAGCTGGAGATATTCCGGGCGGCGGTTGTCGCCGGCCTTCATGTTCAGTTCGATCACTTCGAACGGCAGATCGAGCAGGCTCAGGAACAGTTTGACGCGATGACCATGACCGGACAGCAGCGTGGTGTGGAGTCGAATCGGCTGGGCGGGTTTGGCGGCGGGCATGACTGGATCCTTTCGATGAGGGGTGGAACCGCGGATGGAATGATCACAGCGTAATGGCCGCCGCCGCGCACGAGAAGCCTGCTAAGCTTCAAAACATAGTCAATCCAAAGTGGACAATCTATCGTGACGGACCTGCGCGATGTCAATCTGAACCGGCTGGCGGTTTTCGTGGCGGTGGTCGAAGCAGGCTCGCTCACCGCGGCGGCGGCGCGGCTGGGTCTGGCGAAGGCGATGGTCAGCACGCACATTCAGCGGCTCGAGCGGGAAGTGGGCGCGAGTCTGCTGGTGCGAACCACGCGGCAATTGAAGGTGACGGAAAGCGGTCGCGCCTTTTACGACGCAAGCTGCCGGATTCTGCAAGCGACGGAAGACGCGATATCCGCGGTGTCCGGTGCGAGCGCGCCGGTACGCGGCACCTTGCGGGTCAGCGCGCCGAACGACTACGGCGCGCTCGCCGTCGCGCCGGCGCTGGTGGAACTACGCGAGATTTATCCGGAGCTCGACGTCGAACTGATCTGCAGCGACAGTTACGTCGATCTGATCGCGGACGGTATCGACGTGGCGATTCGCCTCGGTCGCCTCGCCGATTCGAATTACCGCGCAGTGCGGATCGGCGGCTACGTCAAGTGGGTGGTGGCGAGCCCGGCTTTCGTCGAAAAATGGGGCACGCCGCGCTCGCCGGCGGCGTTGGCAAAGCTGCCGTTCATTGCGCAATCGGTGTTGCCGCATCCGCTGACACTGGAATTGCAGCGTGGCGGCGGCGTCCGAAGTGCGGCGAAAGGCACGACAAAAGACGCTGCCAAAGGCACGACCCGAAGCGTGCGCTGCGCGAGCGGCCTCGTCGTCAATACTGCGGACACGGCGCGCGCCGCAGCGTTGTCGGGCGGCGGATTCGGCCTGCTGACCGATTTCTCTATCGCCTCGGACGTCGAAGCGGGGCGCCTGCTGCGTCTGTTGCCCGACTGGACGACGGTGCCCGCCGGCATCCACGCGGTGTTTCCGCCCACCAGCTATCCGCCGGCGAAAGTGCTCGCGCTGATCGATGTGTTCAGGCGACGGCTTGGGGCGTTGGGGTGATGGGGTGGGAGCGGGGCGTCGCTTTTCGTTTGGGCTGTCGGTTCGCCGGCTGGCATGCGGCACCGCTACAGCCATGGTGAGCTTTCAGCTCATGTTTTGAGTCGATTAGCGGGTTAATCGACTCATACTGGGATACACTTATTCGACTCGTGATTTGAGTCGAATAAGGCCGGTAATCGCCTCAACCATCCGGATCGACGCATAGTCTCAATCTCAATCGGCACCCTGTCATGCCCACATCATTCATCTGGCAAACGCCGACGTGGCCCGGCATGCACTACGACGCCATTAGCGTCGGGACCGAGCTTGCGCGCGCGCATCGTGCTCAGGGCGTCGTCGAGGGCAAGCTGACGAGCATTGGCTTCGAGCAGCGCCTCGAACTCGCCGCCGAGGCATGGAGCCAGGAGGCGGTCGCGACAGCCGCTATCGAGGGTGAGCGAATCGACCTGACGGCGGTGCGCTCGTCCGTCGCGAGGCGGCTTGGGGTCGGGAATCAGGAAGGCCCGAACGCGCCCCGGAGCGTCGAAGGTTTGCTCGACATCATGGACGACGCAGTGCTACAACGCGACGCGCCGCTCACTCACGAGCGCTTATGCGCCTGGCAAGCTGCGCTTTTTCCCACCGGCTACTCGGGCATGAGCCGAATTCTCGTCGGCGCTTATCGCGAGCATGCCGAGCCGATGCAGATCGTCAGCGGGCATGTCGGACGCGAAAGAGTTCACTACGAGGCGCCGTCGTCGGCTCGCGTTCCGTCCGAAATGCAAGTGTTCCTCGAATGGTTCAACGCAATCACCGAGCACGACAGTCTGGTCAAAGCCGCGCTCGCGCATCTGTGGTTCGAAACGATCCATCCTTTCGAAGACGGCAATGGCCGTATCGGTCGGGTCATCGTCGACCTCGTGCTGGCCCGTGAAAGCGGCGAAGTCAGCCGTCTGATTCGAACCTCGCAACGTTTGCTCGAGAGGCGCAACGACTATTATCAGCAACTCGAGCGCGCGCAACATGGTCAGCTGGACGTGACCGAATGGGTTCTGTGGTTTGTCGAGCAGGTGCGAGTGTCCTGCGAAGAGGCATCCGTTGCAGTGGACGCCGCGCTCGCCAAGGCTGTTTTCTGGACGAGCCATCAGGACAAAGCCCTGACGACCCGACAGCGCAAAGTCGTCAACCTGTTGCTCGATGCCGGTCCCAAAGGTTTTGAAGGCGGCATGAGTACCAGAAAATACGAGAGCATCGGCAGCACCTCGCGAGCCACGGCGTCGCGTGAGCTCATCGAGCTCGAAGAGATGGGCCTGCTGGGCAAGGTTGGTGCTGGTCGCTCGACCCGCTATTACCTGAATATCCCGGGGTGGGGGCCGGCCGATGTTGTCGTCGCCAAGCTCCCTGCCTCCAGCTAACCCCCCACCGCCCAGCCAAACGCACCAAACGAAAAAGCCCCCCGGAATCGAATTCCAGGGGGCTTCCACCAGCCGTTTCGCGCGACCGGAACGGCTGGATCGTCAACCTCCCGCCAGAGCGCTCGCGCACTCTGCCGGCGAGTTGCTTTAGAACTTATGGCGGATACCGACGCGCAGTGCCAGTTGCGTGCTTGCGCCCGCTGCCGGCAGGTAGCTGCTTGCGCTCGAACCGATTTGCGCTTGCAGGTCCGTGTTCTTCGACGTCTTGCCCGATGCCTGTTGATACACGCCCAGCAGGTACACGTCCGTGCGCTTGCTCAGTGCGTAGTCGACGTCTGCATCGATCTGGTTCCAGTGACCGTTGGTCAGATCCTTGGCTTGCATGTACGTGTAGCCCAGGCCGCCCGTCAGTGCCGGCGTGAATGCGTACTTCGCGCCTGCTTCATACGCGTTGAACGTGGTCATGTGGCCGGTGATCTGTTCGATGTTCGTGTGCGTCCAGAGGGCGAACATCGTTGCCGGTCCGATCGAGTACTTCGCGCCAACGCCAACCGTCGACAGGTCCTTCGCCGTGCCGCTGATCGCCGAGTTCGACAGCGTCGTCGAGAAGGCCGGTGCTGCGGAACCCGGATAACGGATGTCCGTGTAAGCCGCGCCGATGCCGAACGGGCCGTTTGCGTAGTTCACGCCGAAGCTGTAAGCCGCCGACGAACCGCCCGTGCCCGACGAACCTGCAAATGCGCCAGCCTGGTTCGAGAAGCCGTACATCGCGCCGAACGTCAGGCCCGCGAAGTTTGCGCTGCTGAACTTGACCGAGTTGTTGATACGGCTCGACGTGAGCTGGTCGATATCGTTGATGTGGAAAGCGTAGTTACCCGCGATGGTCTGGCCGCCGTTCGAGTACGAACCGCCGAGGTAGTCCGTCGAGAACGAGTACTGACGGCCGAACGTCAGCGAGCCGATGCCGTTTTGCGACAGACCGACGAATGCCTGACGGCCGAACAACGCGCCGCCTTGACCCAGCGTGCCCGTGCCCGAGTTAAAGCCGTTTTCCAACGTGAACAGAGCCTTCAGGCCGCCACCGAGGTCTTCGGTGCCGCGCAGACCCCAACGGCTACCTTGAGCAACGCCGTCGCCGTATTGATACAGCTTCTGACCAGCCGTGCCAGCGTGGTTAACGTACGTGAAACCGGCGTCGATGATGCCGTACAGCGAGACGCTGCTTTGTGCGTGAGCAGCGCCAGCGAAAATAGCGAGGGTAGCGGCGGCAAGTACTTTCTTATTCAAGACATTCTCCGATTAAAAATTAAGCGATCGCGACGCCGAACTCTCTGGTCGGTCAAGCGATGGCCCGAAATTTAAGGGAACGCAGAGTAAGGTCTGTGACAGAACTGGTTATTTTTGAAACTGTCGCGTATGCGCGACAGATGCCTAGCTTCGCTTTTTCAAATCGAGCAAGGCGCGCCGGGGCGGCAAAGCGGACGCATCAACGCAAATCGCCCGCTGGGACAGCGGGCGATAGGCATGACGGGTTGCGCGGACCGAGCCGCGCGGCGGAATGTTGGCGACTTCAGTGGCGTCAGTTGCTCAGCAACGAGCCGCTCCGGAAGGCTTTCGCGCCGGCAATGCGGGCGAACTCGAGGCCGGCGGTGGCAAAGCGCGTCAGATGGCGCGCGTACAGCACGCCCGCCACCGTGCTTTTCAGCGTGACCACGCGGTCCGTGAGCGGATCGACGATATCGGCGATTTCATGGCCGACGTCGACCCAGGTGCCCACTTCGCAGCGATACACCAGCACGCCGCTGATGGGCGCGACGATCGGCTCGGCGCCGGCGAGCGGCGTGGCGGCAAATTCGAGCGCGGGCAGCGGCGCCGGCGTGCCGTCGATCACACCACGCGAGGTCAGGTATTCGATGATCGCCTGCGCGTCGTGATCGGCGTATTCGTACGACACCTCGCGCTGACCGCGCAATTCGATGGTGACGGAGATCGAGCCGTTCGGAATCGGGAAACGGTCGCCGTAACGGCCGCGCAGATCCGACCAGCAGAAGCTGTGAATCTCGTCGAACGGATTGCCCACGGAGTTGAGCGCCAGCAGCGACGCCTTCGCGTCGAGATAGCGGGCGAGTGGCTCGACTTCCGGCCACAGGTCGGGATTCGTGTAGATGTGCATCGCGGCTTCCCAGTCGCAATGCAGATCGAGCACCACGTCGGCGTCGTACGAGAGCTTTTGCAGCGCGAGACGCTGCGATTCGAGTTCGGTTTCCGGCTTTTGCGCGTCGAGCGCTTCGCGCATGGCCGCGCGGATCGCGTCGCGATTGGCGTCGGCGTTGTCGGTGAGACGCGCTTCGATTCCCGGCTGCACGAGCGCCGCCAGTTCGTAGAAGTTGCGGTTGAAGTTCTGCGCGGTATTCGCTTCGAAGCGGCCCGTCAGATGGCCGAGGAAGTGCTGGTTCAGGCCGATAGGATTGGCCACCGGCACGATCACGACTTCGCCGCGCAGCTTGCCGGCGGTTTCGAGCGCGGCCAGCTTGCGGCGCAGCGCCCACGACACCAGCATGCCGGGCAATTCGTCGGCATGCAGGGACGACTGGATGTAGATCTTCTGCCCGCCGCCGGGACCGTAATGGAAACTCGTCAGATTACGGGCAGTGCCGAGCGTCGGGGCAATCAGCGGATGGGTTTGCGTTTGCATGGTTTTCAGATCCGCGGGCAAATGAGGCGCGCCGCGCTATGTCGTTGATAACAGTGGGAAAGAGTGCGGTTTTTGCGGCCACGGGCGAGGTGCCGGCAGTTCGCTTTGCGGTGTCTCGATCACACGATCTTAGCCGATATGTTGCGAAGTGGGGTTGGACGGGGCGTCGTGAGGCGCGGCTTTTCCATCGAGCGCCCGCTGTCCGGCCGCTGCGTCCAAAACGAAACGGGCCCCGCACTGGAGCGGGGCCCGTCTGTGTCAAGCCTGCCCGCGCGCCGTCAGACGCGCAGGTGGATTGCCATTTAGCTGCCGTACACGTCGAAGTCGAAGTACTTCTTCTCGAGCTTCTTGTACGTACCGTCCTTGATGATGTCGGCGATTGCCTTGTCGACCTTCGCCTTCAGATCGGTGTCTTCCTTGCGCATGCCGATGCCTGCGCCGTTGCCGAGAATCTTCTCGTCGACGAGGTCCTTGCCTGCGAACTCGTAGCCTGCACCGCGCGGCGTCTTCAGGAAGCCAATTTCAGCTTCCACGGCGTCTTGCAGCGACGCGTCCAGACGGCCCGACAGCAGGTCGGCATAAACCTGATCCTGGTTCTGATACGGCACGACCTTCGTGCCCTTCGGTTCCCAGTAGGTCTTCGCGTACGTTTCCTGGATCGTGCCCTGTTCGACGCCGACCGTCTTGCCCTTCAGCGAATCAGCCGTCGGCATCACGCCCGAACCCTTCTTCGTCACGAGGCGCGTCGGGGTGTTGAACAGCTTGGACGAGAAAGCGATCTGCTCAGCGCGTTGCGGCGTCATGGACATCGACGACAGCACGCCGTCGAACTTCTTCGCCTTCAGAGCCGGGATCATGCCGTCGAAATCGTTTTCGACCCACACGCATTTGGCCTTCAGGCGCGCGCAGATTTCGTTGCCGAGGTCGATATCGAAGCCAACGAGCTTGCCGTCCGAGCCCTTCGACTCAAAAGGGGCATAGCTGGCGTCAACGCCGAAACGGATGGTCGACCAATCTTTCGCGTGTGCGCCAATCGAGACGGTTGCAAGCAGAGCAACCATCAAAGCCGCTAGCAGTTTTTTCACTGTTTAACTCCTCGGTGTAGTTCAAATACTCCCGTATGCGGTTGTACCGCTGCGGGACGCCCGGCGCGACTCACGACCGGGCTTGGGTTGAAGCTGCCAGCCGGGGCGGCCAGCAGCGCGCGCCAAGCTTATCAGTTCAAAAAGAATGGGTAGTTAGTGAAACACCGGATAGCGTACGAGGATAGCTTCTAAAGCGTGGATGTGCGCAGGTTGCACCGCCCGCCGCGTTGTAAACCACGCGTAAAGAAGCGCACTCACTGACGGTTCAGCGAGTCGGCCCGCGCCGGATCGACCGTGCCGCACCATAGCGCGCCTTTGTCCATCATGTCGGCGTCGCGCGCGTTCATGCCGGCGCAGGTGCCGCGCATGTCCGGTTGCGCGCGCTGCATGCGAGCCAGCGAGGCGCGGTTCATTTCAGCCTGTAGCCAATTGCCGAAGCACGCGACCGATCCGACCACGATCGCCACCAACGTCCACTCTGTTTTTCTTAAACGCATCGTCTGTCTGTTGTTCGACTACCGGAGCGGCAGGCCACGCGATTCTATAGTCGCGCCGCACCGCGTGGCGGCCGATTCCGTCAAGACACGGTTTACGGCAGCGGATCGTGGTTCTTGAGCGTCATATCGCACAGCATTGCATCCACGACGCCGTGTCGCCGGCCGGTCTCCCAACGTGGACGGCGATTCGGACGACTTTCCACCTGCCGGCGACGACTCGATTACCGCGTCTTACTGCATCAGCACTCACTTATATCTGTACCGTGCAGTTAAAGAATCCGCATAAACTACCGTTAATATCGGATGAGCGCGTTTGTCGCATTCGCCTTCAGGACAGATTTTCCGGATTCCGGTGGGCCAGCCCATTCATGCGCCGTGCGGCGCCGGCATTCATGCGCCGTTCGCAGCGCGCGGCAAGCCAGGGCGGTCGTGCGGGTATCTCTGTCTGAACAAAGTCGTCGGGTAGTGCGTTCGCGTTCAAAAGGCGCGAGTCTGACCTGCCCGTCGTAGTGGCCTTCGGTTAAGCGGTGTTGTATATGCACATGATTTCGATGGCAGGTGAAATTCGTCGCAGCAAGCCATCCCGCCCGCAACCGCTGGCGGCGGCAGCGGGAAACGCGCATCCGTCACGGCGCGGCACCGCGGGCGGCCTGTCACGTCGTATGGCACGCCGCGTTGTCACGGCCTGTCTGGCCGGCGCGCTGTTGTGCTGCGGCTTGCTGGGCGCGGCGCCGGCTTTTGCCGCCGACAAAACCTTGCGCGTGCTCGCATGGCCGGGCTATGCCGACGCCGACGTCGTGAAGAATTTCGAAGCGCGTTATAACGCGAAAGTCGAAGTCACGCTGGTGGATTCCGACGAAGCATTGTGGGCGCAGATGCACGCCAAACCCACACCGCCATTCGACGTGCTCGCGGCCAACACCGCTGAAATCCAGCGCTATACGCGCGCCAATCTGCTCGCGCCGCTCGACCTCGCGAGCCTGCCCAACACGAAAAAACAGTTGCCGCGCTTTCAGGCGCGCACCGCGATCGACGGCCTGACCTCGGGCGGCCAGGTCTACGCCATCCCGTTCACGTATTCGTCGATGGGACTGATCTACGATCGCAAGCAGATTCCAGTGCCGCCACGCTCGATGCGCGATCTGTGGAATCCGCGTTACCAGGGCAAGGTGCTCGACTTCAACAGCGCGCAGCACAATTTCTCGTTCGCGGCGCTCGCGCTGGGCTATCCGCATCCGTTTCAGCTCGACGCCACGCAGATGCGCGAGATCGCGCACAAGCTGGTCGATCTGCGCCGCAACCTGCTGACCTATTACACCTTGCCGGAAGAGGCGACGGCATTTTTCATCCAGCACAAGGTCGCGCTGATGTTCGGCAATTACGGCACGCAGCAGGTCGAGCAGTTGCGTCGCGCGGGCGCCGACGTGGGCTACGTGATTCCGGATGAAGGTGCGCTGGCCTGGCTCGACTGCTGGTCGATGACGCGCGCCGCGACGGACCGGCCGCTCGCGCTCGCATGGATCAATTACATGCTGGAGCCGGACGTCTCGGCGTTGCTCACGCAACGCCAGGGGCTCGCCAACACGCTGACGGCGCCCGCGGACAACATCGATAGCGGCCATATCGTGTGGATCGGGCCGGTAGAAGACATTCAACGGCGCGAAGAGTTGTGGAGCAAGATCGTGTCCGGAGACCGGTCGGAGCGCTTTTGATGATGCGCTCGGGACTGACCTTCAAGCTCTCCATTCTGCTCGCGTGTATGGGCGTGCTCGCCTCCGGCGCGACCGGCTATTACGCGTATCGGGCCAACCGCACGATGCTCGTGAACGAAGCCGAGCATAGCCTGCTCACCTCGACGGAATTGCTCGGGCAGCGCTTCTCGGTGGCCGTCGACGACGTCGGCGCCGACGCGCTGGTGCTCGCCAACATGCCGACCACCGCGGACATCGCGCAGACCGACGACGGCCTCGGCGCGAACGTCGCGCGTGAGCGGCTGGCGCAGGCGTATTCGAGCTTCATGGTGCATCACCCCGAATATCTGCAGATTCGCCTGATCACGCGGCGCGAACACGGGCTCGAACTGATCCGCTTCGATCGCGACGGCGACGGCGTGGCGCGTGTGCAAGGACGCGACCTGCAGGAAAAAGGCCAGTTCGCCTACGTGTTCGATACGCTGGCGTTTTTGCCGGGCCGCATCTATAGCTCGCCGATTTCCGTGAATCACGAGCGCGGCGCGCATTCTGCCGAAGGCAAACCCACGTTGCGGCTCGGCACGCCGGTGGCGAACGAGAGCGGCGCGGTGGTGGGCGTCGTCATCATCGACATCGATCTGGCCGGGCTTCTGCAACGTCTGCAAAGCGATCTGCCGAGCGACTATCAGGTCTATCTCGCCAACGAGTGGGGCGATTTTCTCGTGCATCCCGACCCGTCGAAAACGTTCGGTTTCGACAAAGGCCGGCGCGTATTGATGCAGGATAGTTTCGCGGCAACCAAACCACTTTTCGCGCAGACGCAAAGCGAGATATTGCTCAACGGTCTGGCGCGACCGGCCCAGGCGCCCGGCCAGGTGCTCGCGTTCGTGCGCCGTCCGTTCGGGGCGTCGGAGGGCAACCGCTTTATCGTGCTCGGTCTCGCGAAGCCGCTCTCCGATGTGCTGGCGGGCGCGCATCTGCTCGGCAACAGCATCATCCGTATCGTGCTGACGTTCAGCGTGCTGGGTTTCTTCCTCGCCATCCTGTTCGCGCGCGCGTTGACCAAGCCTTTGCAGAGTCTCGCGCATGCCGCCACGCATCTGTTCGCCGAGCACGCCATGGAGCCGTTGCCGCTCAGACGCACCGACGAAATCGGCGTGCTGGCGCGCTGTTTCGATCGACTGCGCCGCGAGATCAAGGCGCAGATGGACGTGCTGCACAAGAAGCAGCACGAACTCGTGCATCTCGCCACGCATGACGTGCTGACCGGATTGCCCAACCGCATGCTGTTCATGCAGAAATTCGAAGCGGCGATTGCCGAGGCCACGCGGCGTCAGGAGCAACTCGCCGTGCTGTTCGTCGACCTCGACCGCTTCAAGCAGATCAACGACCAGTTCGGCCATTCGGTCGGCGACAAGGTGCTGGTGGCGGTGGCGCGTCGCCTGAAGCAGGCGCTATGCACCGCCGACATCGCCGCGCGCCTGGGCGGCGACGAATTCATCGTGCTGATCGAAGGGCCGCGTTCGGCCGAGGCCGCGCCGGGCATCGCCACACGCATCATGGACACGGTGAACGAGGAACTGGCGATCGACGGACAGCGCATGACGGTCGGCGCGAGTATCGGCATCAGCCAGTTCCCCACCGACGGCGTCACCACCGAAGAGTTGCTGCTGCACGCCGACGCCGCGATGTATGCGGCGAAATCCGGTGGACGCTTTGCGTATCTGCGTTATCAGGACCTGCTGGAACAGCGCAGGCGCGAGGAAGAAGAGGCGCGGGCCGGCGAGAGCGCGAGCCTGGGTCTCGAAGGCGAAGCCGGCCGCGAAGCCGAGCCGACCGCCTGAGCGCCTGAGCGCCTCACCGCGCGCGCAACCCGCCGCCACGACGGCAATGCCTGGGCTTTTCAATCCATCGCAATGCAGCATTTCTTGCCGCTTTTCGGCTTGCGCGAAGCGGCAATGATTGCGTGCGCCCCAGGGAAAACGCCAGGCGCGATAGCCGATTCCGGCAAGCGGGACGGCCACGTGCGGTGTAGAGCGCGACAAACTGTGGCCCGACGCGCACAATGCGCCGCGAACGGATGCTGCGTTGCAGCACGTTCAGATTTTTTACGTTATATTCAAGGCGCGGCTCATGTCTAGAAGAGGTACAGAATGTACGACGCCGAAATCGCTGCCACTCTGCTGAATCGCTGGGCATCCCGGCCATCCACCCCCGACTTCGCTGCCTTTCTCGAACTATTGCGCGAAGGCAACCTCAGCTTTACCTATCAGTCCGGTCACGTGCGTGAAGCGGGCGCGGCCGAAGGTCGTCCGTTGACGATCGAGTCGCTGGTTTTCGACGACGGCTCGCGCACGCTGCGTGTCGAGGCGCCGGAAAAACACGTCGAAGCCGTCGACCAGACGCCTCGCTGGACCCGCTGGGCAGCGGTCGAACCGCTGCTTCCCGTTCCCAGCGAAGCCTGAGGTTTTCTCACACGATCCGTGCCCCGGCGCGATATGTCGCGCGCGGCACCGGCAACTTGTCGAGCATCGTCACGCGCACGAAATCGGCGCGCAGTCCCGCTTCGATCGCACCACGATCATGCAATCCCGCCGTGCGTGCCGGTTCGGCCGAGACGGTGGCCATGGCGCGCGGCAGAGTCCAACCGGCCTTGTCGACGAGATCGAATACCGCCGTCATCAAACTGGACGGCACGTAATCCGACGAGAGAATATCGAGCAGATCCGCTTTCGCCAGTTCGAGCGCCGACACGTTGCCCGAGTGCGAGCCGCCGCGCACGATGTTCGGCGCGCCCATGATGGTCGAAATGCCATGGTCGCGCGCGGCTTGCGCAGCGATGCGGGTAGTCGGAAATTCGGCCAGCACGATGCCTTCCGCCTTGGCCTGCTCGACGTGTTCGATTAACGTGTCGTCGTGGCTCGCCACCGGAATGCCGAGCCGCTTGCAACGCTGCACGATCTCGTGACGATGCGCGTCCGCGTAACGTTCCTGCTCCACCGACAACTCCACCAGCGCGGTCGCCACGTGTTCGTCGGTCAGCTTGCCGTTGCGTTCCTGGAAGCGGCGCCATTGTTCGCGGTCGTGCCATTGACGCTGTCCCGGCGTGTGATCCATGACGGACGCGAGCCGCAGCAGCGGATGCGCGCACAGGGAATCGAACACTTCCACCACGTCGGCGGTTGCGATTTCGCAGCGCAGATGCAGGAAGTGTTCGGCGCGCAGCAGCTTGCGTTCGGAGAAGCGCGTGAGGGCTTCGGCGCATTGCGTTTGCAGATCGCGGCCACGCAAGCCCACTTTCGCGCGCGTGCCGATGGCGAGCGCGTCGAACACCGTGGTGATGCCGGCGGCGGCCACCTGCGCGTCGTGAATGACGAACGCGGCGTCGGTGTTCCATTGCACACCTGGGCGCGGCGCGAGATGCTTTTCGAGGTTGTCCGTGTGCAGTTCGATCAGACCGGGCAGCAGGTAGTCGCCTTCCCAGTCTTCGGCCTCGCGCGCCGAGGTCGTGCCGCGTTCGATATCACGGATCACGCCGTCTTCGATCCGTACCACGCCGGTGAATACTTCGTCTCGCGTCACGACGCGAGCGTTTCTGATCAACATCGACTTGCTCCGTAGTCAGTCAGACTTCAGTGTGTGAGTGTAGTGCGGTTTCGTGCCGGTTCGGCGCGCAGCGGCGGCTGAAGTTCCAGGCGGCGCGTCGCGACCTTGTTACGCGTGTCTTCGTCGTGGAAGATGCCCACGATCGCCGCGCCGCGTTCGCGTGCCTCGACGATCAGATCGGCCACCACGTCGCGGTTTTCCGCGTCGAGCGAGGCCGTGGGCTCGTCGAGCAGCAAGACCGGATGCTGGGCGATCAGGCCACGCGCGATATTCACGCGCTGCTGCTCGCCGCCGGAGAACGTGGCAGGCGCCAGATTCCAGAGACGCTGCGGCACGTTCAGCCGCGCCAGCAACGCAGACGCACGATCGAGTGCTTCGTCCTGCGCGACGCCGCGCGAGAGCAGCGGTTCGGCGACCAGCATGAGCGTGCTCACGCGTGGAATGACGCGCAGAAACTGGCTGACGTAGCCGACCACGCCGCGCCGCAAACGCAGCACGTCGTGCGGTTCCGCGCCGGTGATGGCAACGGCGTGGCCGTCGCCCGCCGCATCGCGAATCGCAATCGAGCCGGTGCTCGCGAGATAGTTGCCGTACAGGCAGCGCAGCAAGGTGCTCTTGCCCGCGCCCGACGGTCCGACCAGCACGACGCATTCGCCGCGCGCGACGTCGAGCGACACGCCTGCGAGCGCTTCGATCTGCACGCCGCCCTGGCCGTGCAACGTGAACGTCTTGCGGATGCCGACGGCGCGCAGCATCAGTGCTTCGTTGTCCTGAAACGCACGTGAGTCGGCATGTGCGTCGGCACTCGAGTCGGCACGTGAATCAGGAGAGCGCATGTCAGTGGATTGCATAGATCAGCCTCAAACCGGCAAAACCGAGGAAACGAGCGTTTGCGTGTACGGATGCTGCGGATCGTCGAGCACCTGGTCGGTGAGACCCGACTCGACCACTTCGCCGCCCTGCATCACCATCAGACGATGCGCGAGTAGACGCGCCACGCCGATATCGTGCGTCACGATCAGCACCGACAGATGCAGCGTGGACGTCAGCGTGCGCAGCAGATCGAGCAGACGTGCCTGCACGGAAACGTCGAGCCCGGCGGTCGGTTCGTCCATGAAGACGAGGCGCGGACCCGTGACGAGATTGCGTGCGATCTGCAAGCGCTGCTGCATGCCGCCCGAAAATGCGGCGGGGAATTCGTCGATACGCGAAGCGTCGAGTTCGACGCGCTCCATCCATTGCGTGACGGTGTGGCGGATGTCGCCGTAATGGCGCGCGCCGACGGCCATCAACGGCTCGCCGATATTCGCGCCGGCGGACACGCCGCTGCGCAGGCCGTCGCGCGGATTCTGCTGCACGAAGCCCCACTCCGTTCGCATCAGCAGACGCCGGCGCGGTTCGGACAAGGCCAGCAGATCGAGCTTGTCGCCATGCGTGGCGGTGTAATGCAACGAGCCGCCGTCGGCGTCGGTTTTCAGCGCGAGCGTATTGAGCAAGGTTGTCTTGCCCGAACCGGATTCGCCGACGATGCACAGCACCTCGCCCGGATAGAGATCGAAGCTGACGTTCCTGCAGCCGTTGCGGCCGCCGTATTGTTTGGTGAGCGCACGAGCGCTCAGCAGCGGGGTCATGCGGCTTCTCCTTTGCGCGCCTCGTAGGCCGGCAATTCCAGATCCTGATCGCCGCGGCGTTCGTGGCAATAGTCGCTATCCGAGCAGACGAACATGCGCTTGCCCGCGTCGTCGACGATCATTTCGTCGAGAAAGCTTTCCGTGGACCCGCACAGCGCGCAGGCGTGCTGCCACTTCTGCACTTCGAACGGGTGATCGTCGAAATCCAGGCTGCGCACCGGCGTATAAGGCGGAATGGCGTGGATGCGCCGCTCGCGTCCGGCGCCGAACAGTTGCAGCGCGGGATTCATGTGCATCTTCGGATTGTCGAACTTCGGAATCGGCGAGGGCGAACTCAGATAGCGATGGTTGACGATCACCGGATAGTCGTAAGTGGTCGCGATGCTGCCGTGATGCACGATGTCTTCGTAGAGCTTCACGCTGATCAGACCGTAATCGGCGAGCGCGTGCAGCTTCTTGCATTCGGCCACGCGCGGTTCGAGCCGGTACAGCGGTTCGGGCATCGGCACCTGATAGACCAGAATCTGCTGTTCGGTAAGCGGCGCTTCCGGAATGCGGTGACGTGTCTGGATGATCGTCGCTTCGGTGGTGCGGCGCGTGGTGGCCACGCCTGTCGTACGCGCGAAGAAGCGGCGAATGTTCACGGCGTTGGTGGTTTCGTCCGAGCCCTGGTCGATCACCTTGAGCGTGTCGTGCCGTCCGATGATCGCCGCCGTGACCTGAATGCCGCCGGTGCCCCAGCCGTACGGCAAAGGCATTTCGCGCGACGCGAACGGCACCTGGTAGCCGGGCACCGCGACCGCCTTGAGCAGGGCGCGCCGCAGCATGCGCTTGGTCTGCTCGTCGAGGTAGGCGAAGTTGTAGCCCTCGGCAGCGCTGTCGTACGAGGCCGTGGCGAGAGAGGTGTCGGGTGCGTTCATGCTGCCTGCTCCTGTCGGTCGTCGTCCTGTTTGCCGCTTTGTGTCGCGTGCTGTTCGCGCAGACGCCGCACGAGTTCGAGTTCGGACTGGAAATCCACGTAATGCGGCAGCTTCAGATGCTGCACGAAGCCGGAGGCCTCCACGCTGTCGCTGTGCGAGAGCATGAATTCGATGTCCTGGGTCGGCGAGGCGAGCGTTTCGCCGAGTTCTTCGGCGCGCAACGCGCGGTCGACGAGCGCCATCGCCATCGTCTTGCGCTCCGAGTGACCGAACGCCAGTCCATAGCCTTGCGTGAAGGTCGGCGGCACCTCGCCGCTGCCGGCGAACTGGTTGATCATCTGGCATTCGGTGATGTCGATGTCGCCGATTTCCACGGCTTCGCCCAACTCGTCGAGTTCCATTTCCACCACCACGCTGCCGAAGCGGATTTCGCCGGCGAACGGGTGCGTGTGTGCATAGCCGCGTTGCGTGGCATAGCCCATGGCGAGCAGAAAGCCTTCGTCGCCGCGCGCCAGATTTTGCAGACGCGTGGCGCGGCTGGCGGGAAAGGCGAGCGGTTCGCGCGACAGATCGCCGGGTTCCGGCGCGTTTGGCGTGGGACGTTCCTGCTCGATCAAACCTTCCTTATCGAGCAGACTCACCACGCGCGGCATCGCTTCGGCCGGCGTGCCGCCGGTTGCTTCGGGGGCGATGGCTGCGACGGCTACGGTATCGGCCGCTTGCGTGCCGCCTTCGGCCAGCAAGGCGAAATCCAGCAGACGCTGCGTGTAGTCGTAGGTCGCGCCGAGCAACTGACCGCCGGGCACGTCCTTGAACGTTGCCGAGATGCGCCGCTCGACCTGCATGGATTCGGTGTCGATGGCCTGCGTGTAGCCGAAACGCGGCAATGTGGTGCGATAAGCGCGCAGCAGGAAGATCGCTTCGACCAGATCGCCCGCGGCCTGCTTGATCGCGAGTGCGGCGAGTTCTTCGTCGTAGACCGAGCCTTCGGTCATCACGCGTGCGACAGCGAGGCGCATCTGCTCGCGAATCTGCGCGACGCTCAATTCGGGCAGCCGCGTATCGCCACGGCGCGCCTTGTCGAGCAGACGCCACGACGCCTCAATCGCGCGTTCCCCACCCTTGACGGCAACGTACATCAGTTCACCTTCGCTTGAGTTGTGCGCGGCAGGCCGATCAGTTCGGCGCCGCAGACGAGATAACAGTCGACGCCGCACGGGAACAGCGGCGCGAGGGCGGCGCGCTCGCGCCAGAAATGTTCGGGCAGGCCGAGCGGCGCGATGGTGGCGCTGTGCTGGATGCCGGGGCCGCTCAGCACGACGGGCGTGCCGCCGTGCAGCGATTCCACGCGCACCAGCAAAGTCACCGACTGTTCGGGCGATTCCGCTTCGCCCAGTGCGAAGCGTTCGAGCGACGGCATCGCGCCGGCGTCGTGGATATAGGCAAACGCGGCCTGTTCCGGTTCGTCGACCAGCGGCGCGCCGGTATGAAAGCGCAGCGCCGAGCCGAGCGCCGTATCCGGCTGCGCGAGCCAGACCGGCGTAGCGTAGTCGCACAGGGTCAGCAAGGCGGCGAAGGCGGCCGGTTCGGCGCGCGTGGCCCGTACTTCCGGTAGCACGTTCCCCACCACGCCGACCGTCCCCGGCCGCGACAAGGCGTCGAGCAGGGTGCGGAACACGGCTTGCGTATCGTGGACCGGATCGGCGAAACCCGGCGTCAATGTCGACAATGCAATCTGCGAGTTTTCCATCAGTCGCCCCGGACCATCGTGAAGAATTCGACGCGCGTTGCCGCCGCGTCCTGTTGGCGTTCGACGCGGCGCGCGGCTTGCTGCGCGGCGAACGGCTCGATCAGCTGACGATGCAAGGCCTCGTGGTGCTCGGCCCGTTGCAGCAGCGCGTCGGCGAGCGCGGCCAGTTCGGCGCGCCGCTTGTCGCGGCCCAGATGGCACGCCACGCCGACTGTCGGCGCCTGGTCCGCTGCGCCGCGCAGGCGCAAGGTGGCGCGCGTCACGGTGGCTTCGCCGAGATTGAACGGGTCGCCGCTGCCGCCTACCCGGCCGCGCACCATCGCAAGGCCGATTTCAGGCGGACGCAGCCAGTCGTAAGCGGGCTTCGCGCTGCCTTGCAGCGCGTGTTCCAGCGCGGCTTCGAGATCGGCGCGCGGCGTGCGGGCCAGCACGGCCATCCATGCGCGCCGCGTGGCGGATGAAGGCGAGTCGGGAGTAGCACTCATCGAAGTTCCTGTTGATCCAGCGAGCGAGGAATAGACGGACAGCAGACAAACTGGCGGACCAATCGCCGCAAAGTCATTTGACCATCTATTCATCTAAACGTCTAGACGTTTAAAGGTAAGCTTGTGTTGCGTTGTCGCGCGTGGCGCCGTTTCACATTTCCATCACGGCTTGCGCACTACAATGCAGCAAGAAACAGCGATTATTTGAACTCAGGGGAATGACAGCACCATGACATCGAACGACAACGCGACGCCGGGCACGCTGCTCGAACGCGGCGCGGGCGTCGCCGTCTGGCGGCAGATCGAGCAGATTCTGGCGGCGGAAATCGCCGCCAGCGGTTTCGGCGAAGAAGGCCGTCTGCCGAGCGAGGGCGAGTTGGCCAAACGCTTCGACGTGAACCGCCACACCGTGCGCCGGGCCATGCTCGGCCTCGCGGCGCTGGGCCTCGTGAGCGTCGAACAGGGGCGCGGCACCTTCGTGCAACCCGGCGCGATCGACTATACGATTGGCCGACGCACCCGGTTTACAGAAAACTTGCGGCAACAGCATCACGCGGCGGCCGGGACCATGCTGTCGTCTTCGCGCGTGAAGGCCGAGCCGGATGTGGCCAAGGCGCTGGGCTTGCGCTCGGGCTCGCTGGTGTACCGGATCGAGACGCTGCACGAGTCCGACGGCGTGCCGCTAACCTTCGCCCGCAACTGGTATCCGGCCGCGCGCTTTAGCAACCTGCCGGAAATATTGGAGCGCACCGGCAGTATCACGAAGGCCATGGCCGAGTTCGGCGTGGGCGACTATCTGCGCAAGTGGAGCCGCATCGGCAGCGTGCTGCCCGAGCCGGAAGTGGCGCGGCGTCTGAACATCAACCGTCAGCAGCCGGTGCTGTGGGTCGAGAACGTCGACGTGGATATGGACGGCACGCCGGTCAAGTACGGGTTCACGCATTTCGCGGCGGATCGCGTGCAATTGATGGTGGAGCACGATGTATGAGCGGCGGTGCGTGGGGTGCCGACGCTCGTTTTGCCGTGTATTACGCGCCGATGCGCGAATCGGCATGGTGGGAAGCGGGGTCGAGCTGGCTCGGTCGCGATGCGCAAAGCGGTGAGCCGCGCACGCAGCCGCAACCCGAAGGTCTGGCGCGGCCACTCGCCGACCTGACCGGCGCACCGCGCCGCTACGGCTGGCATGGCACGCTGGTGGCGCCGTTCCGCCTCGCCGACGGCGTCACGCAGCAACACGTGCTGGACGCCACCCGCAACTGGGCGAACACGCAGCGCGCGTTCACCTTGCCCATCGAAGCGGCCACGCTCGGCGATTTCGTCGCGCTGCGTCCGGCCGGCCGGCAAGCCGAAGACGACATGCGGGCACTGGCCGGCAGCGCACTGCGCACGCTGCACGAGTTGCGCGCGAAACCTTCGTCCGACGATCTCGCGCGCCGGCTCGCCGCGCCCCTGAGCGAGCGGCAACGTGAATTGCTGCTCGAATGGGGCTATCCCTACGTATTCGACGAATTCCGTTTCCACATGACGCTCTCCAGTTCGCTCGCCGACGCGGACGAACGCGCGACGCTGCTGGCCTGGTGGCAGGCGCATGCGCCCGCGCTCGGACCGCTCGCCGTCGATCACGCGGCGCTCTTCGTGGAGCCCGCGCCCGGCGAGCCGTTCATGTTGTGGCAACGTGTACCGTTTCAGACCCGCGAGGTGAAATAACAATGGCAGGTCGTCTGGTTTATGTCATGGGCCCGTCGGGTGCGGGCAAAGATTCGCTGCTGGGTTTCGCGCGCAGGCATCTGATGGGCGAGCCGATTCTGTTCGCGCATCGCTACATCACGCGGCCGAGCGGCAACGGCGAAGAACATGTCGCGCTGAGCGTCGAGGAATTCGCGGAGCGCTCGGTGCTCGGTCTGTTCGCGCTCGAATGGTCGAGCCATTCGTTGCGCTACGGCATCGGGATCGAGCTGGATGCGTGGCTCGCGCGCGGTTGCACGGTGGTGGTGAATGGCTCGCGCCAGCACTTGCAGCATGCCATCGCGCGCTATCCGCATATCGAAGTCGTGCACGTGGACGCCGCGCCCGAGATTCTCGAAGCGCGGCTCGGCGCGCGCGCAAGGGAATCGGCGGAACAGGTCGCGGCGCGGCTCGCGCGCCGTGCGCCGTTTTCGCTGCCTGACTCGATCCGCTGCACGACGATCGACAATTCCGGCGCGCTGGAAGACGCGGGCCGGGCGCTGGTGGCGTTTCTGAAAGCCGCCGCGCACACTTCGCCGGAGCGCGCTACGCAATTTCCGGCATCTTCTCCCGCGTCGCATTCTGCAAACACGAGATGAACTGCCGCACGGCGGGCGTCGGCAGCAGATCGCGCCGCGAGATGATGCTGATCTCGTAGTTCGGCAGCGACTCTTCGATCGGCGCGACCCGGATGCCGAGCGGCGCGACCCGATGGGCCAGAGGCCGCGTGAAGCAGCCGATCACATCCGTTTGCGACACGAGACCGAGCGTCACCGCAAACGAAGACGGCGCGCGCAGTAGCCGCTTCGGCACGGGCAAACCGTGTGAGCTGAACATCGTCATCATCACGCTATGAGGGAAGTGATCGGCGCCGACCGTCACGATCCATTCGGCGTCGATCAGCTCGTGCAGACGCGTGCAGTTCGCCAACGGGTGACCTTCGCGCATCGCCACCACGAACTGCGTCGAAAAAAGCGGTGTCTGCACGAGGTCGCTGTCCAGCGCCTGCACATGATGAATCGCCGCGATATCGAGTTCGCCGTTGCGCAGTCGCGCGACGGCCTGCGGCACGGTCACTTCTTCCAGATGCAGATTCACGAGCGGCATGGCGCGCCGGAACGTGGAGACGGCGTGCGGCAGCGCCGTTAGCGCAATCGACGGCATGGTGCCGACGTTCACCTTGCCGGCCAGTTCGCCCTTCACCTGTTCGACCGCCTCCACCGTGCGGCGCATGTCGCCGAGCAACTGTTCGGCGCGCGGCAGCAAGGCCAGCCCGCACGCCGTCAATTCGATGCCGCGCACGCTGCGCACCATCAACTCGGCGTTCAGCGCGCTTTCCAGTTCGCGAATCGAATGCGTGACGGCCGGTTGGGTCACGCCGAGCTCGCGCGCGGCGGCGCGCAGACTGCGGTGATGCGCGGCGGCCACGAAGGCCTGCAACTGCTGCAGCTTCATGAGGGTATTCCCGTATATAAGTGTTTTTGATCGGGGTGAAAAAAACAGCATCTTATTCGAACAAAACGGCGTGGCTATAGTGCTCGCCTGTTTGCCGCGTTTTTTGCGCGGCGTGAATCCATGGAGCCAAGAGATGAGCGAAGCCGCGCGTTTTACCGAAGTGTCCGATCTGGCGAGTGCCGCCGAGAGCCTGCGCGAGATTCGCCATCACATTCATCACCATCCCGAACTGGCTTACGAAGAAGTGCAAACAGCGGCGCTGGTCGCCGACAAACTGGAGCAATGGGGCTGGCAGATCACGCGCGGCGTGGGCCGCACCGGCGTGGTGGGCACGCTGAAGGTGGGCGACGGCACGCGCAGCATCGGCATTCGCGCCGACATGGACGCGTTGCCGATCATCGAGCAGACCGGTTTGCCGTACGCGAGCGGCACGCACGGCAAGATGCACGCGTGCGGCCACGACGGCCACACCACGATGCTGCTGGGCGCCGCCCAGCATCTCGCCAAAACCCGCAATTTCTCCGGCACGGTGCATCTGTATTTCCAGCCGGCCGAAGAAAGCGGCATCGACAGCGGCGCCGTGAAGATGATCGAAGACGGCCTGTTCGAACGTTTTCCCTGCGACGCCGTGTTCGGTGTGCACAACCATCCGGGCGCGGAACCCGGCGTGCTGCTGTTCCGCAAGGGGCCGTTCATGTCGGCGGGCGACAAGGCGATCATCACGATCGAAGGCGTGGGCGGCCATGCGGCGCGCCCGCATCTGACCGTCGATCCGGTGGTGATCGCGGCGAGCATCGTGATGGCGCTGCAAACCATCGTCGCGCGTAACGTCGATCCGTCGCAACCCGCCGTGGTGACGGTCGGCTCGATGCACGCGGGCACGGCGAACAACGTCATTTCGAGCAGCGCGAAGCTGGAGTTGAGCGTGCGCTCGTTCAGCCCGGAAGTGCGCACGCTGCTGAAGCAGCGCATTACGGAACTCGCGGAAAGCCAGGCCGCGAGCTACGGCGGCAAGGCGCTGGTGGAGTACATCGAAGGCTATCCGGTGGTGATCAATTCGGATGCCGAAACGGATTTTGCGGTGGAAGTGGCGCGTGAACTGGTGGGCGACGACAAGGTGGTCGCGCAAACCGACATTCTGATGGGCAGTGAAGACTTCGCCTTCATGCTGCAGAAACGCCCCGGCACGTTCCTGCGCATCGGCAACGGCGCGGGCGAAGACGGCTGCATGGTGCACAACCCGCACTACGATTTCAACGACCGCAATCTGCCCATCGGCGCGGCTTTCTGGACCCGGCTCGTGGAGCGCTATCTGGGCCAGTGAGTGCGCCCTGCCTGCATAACATGATGCAGGCGGCCGTCGACACCATAAACGATAAGAACGAGGAGACAGCGATGAACACCACGACCGGCACCACGCGCAGCGCCGAAGCCAGCCGGACCACCAGCCGCGGCGCAATTGCCGCGGCCGTGATCGGCAACTGGCTGGAGTTTTTCGACTTCACCGTGTACGGCTTTTTTGCCGTCATCATCGGCAAGCTGTTTTTCCCTTCGGCGGACCCGACCACCTCGCTGCTGCTTTCCGTGGCGACGTTCGCGGCGGGTTTCATCACGCGTCCGCTCGGCAGCGTGATGCTCGGCGTCTACGCCGACCGCAAAGGCCGCAAGGCGGCGCTCAATCTCACCATCATGCTGATGGCGATCAGCACCGGCGTGATCGCGATCGCGCCCACGTATGCGCAGATCGGCCTTGCTGCGCCGCTGCTGATCGTGCTGGCGCGGCTCGTGCAAGGCTTCTCGCAAGGCGGTGAATTCGGCGCGGCGACCTCGACCTTGCTGGAGCAGGGCGGCGGCACACGGCGCGGCTTCCGGGCCAGCTGGCAACTGGCCACGCAAGGCGGCGCGGCGCTGATGGGCTCGGGCATCGCGGCGGCTTTGTCGGGCGCCCTGCCGAAAGAGTCGCTGGAAAGCTGGGGCTGGCGCATTCCGTTTCTGATCGGCGTGCTGATCGCGCCGGTCGGCATGTACTTGCGCCGCCGTCTCGCGGACGACGCTGTCGGCGCGCACGGCCACGGCATCGAGCGTGGCGTGCTGCACGAACTGTTCACGCGTCATCTGCGCACGCTGCTGCTGATCACGCTGACGGTGATGGGCGGCACCGTCTCCACCTACATTCTCACGTTCTACATGCCGACCTACGCGATCCACACGCTTGGCCTGCCGATGTCGCTATCGATGCTGGTCGGCGTCGCGTCCGGGCTCGTGATGCTCGTCACGTGTCCGCTGTTCGGCATGCTCTCGGATCGCATCGGCAGCCGCAAGCGGCCGATCCTGTTCGGACGCGGCGTGCTGGTGCTGCTGCTGTTTCCGGCCTTCATGCTGATCAACCGCTTTCCGCAGTTGCCCGTCATCATGTCGCTGACGGCGCTGATGCTGCTGTTCTACTCGATGGGTTCGGCGTCGGAATTCGCCTTGATGTGCGAGTCGTTTCCGCGACGCGTGCGCGCGACCGGCATTTCGATCGCCTATGCGCTGAGCGTCTGTGTGTTCGGCGGCACGGCGCAGCTAGTGGCCACGTGGCTCATCAAGCTGACCGGCAGCAAGCTCGCGCCGGCGGGTTATGTTGCCGCGTGCGTGGTGGTGTCGCTAATCGCGGTGTCGATGCTGAAGGAAACGGCGGAGCAGCCGGTCGACTGAGCGCGGCCGCGGTGCGACCCGCGCCGCGCTCGACGGCGCCGGCGCAGGCTCAGCCGCGCCGCGCCACCATCTCCGAGACGGTTTGCGCGGCCTGTTGCAGCGGTTCGAGAAACGCCTTCACCATCTGTTTGGCGGAATTGCGCTGCGCGTTGCCGCTGATGTTCATCGCGGCGATCACGCGGCCCTGGCGGTTGCAGATCGGCGCGGACAATGAAATCAGGCCGCCTTCCAGTTCCTGATCGACGATCGCCCATCCCTGGCGGCGCACCTGCGCGATCACCTTCTTCAATTCTTCCTTGTCGGTGACGGTGCGCGGCGTGTGCGCGTAGAGCGGCGTCGAATTTAGCGTGGCGTCGAGCGTGTCGTCGTCGAGCGCGGAGAGCAGCACGCGGCCCATCGACGTGCAATAGGCAGGCAAGCGGCTGCCGATCGAAAGATTGATCGTCATGATCTTGTGAGTCGGCACGCGCAGCACGTAGACGATCTCCGTGCGATCGAGCACGGCCGCCGAGCAACTCTCGTGGACCTGCGCGACGAGCTGTTCCATGACTGGTTCCGCGAGATTCCAGAACGGCATGGAGGTCAGATAGGCGAAACCGAGATCGAGGATTTTCGGCGTCAGGCGAAAAAGCCGGCCCTCGGCTTCCACGTAGCCCAGCGTTTGCAGCGTCAACAGGATGCGGCGCGCGCCGGCCCGCGTGAGCCCGGTGGCGGCCGCCACGTCGGTCAGCGTCTGCTCGGGGCGCGACGCGTCGAATGCGCGGATCACTGCCAGGCCGCGCGCGAACGACTGCACGTACGAGTCGCCCGGTTTGTCCGGGGCCGGTTCGGCGTTGTCGGGAACGGCGGAAGACGGCGGCAGGGCTTTGCTCATGGGCCTTGAAGTGGGTTCGAGGAATGCGGGTGCCGGTGCGGCAAGGCGGCCGGCGCGAGGCCATCGAAAGCCGTGACGATAGCTCAAGCCTTCTATTTCGCCAACTGCGGGCGAGGCCGCGAGCGGATCGAGGGTTTGCATGGATGCAGAGTTTGTCTCAAATTTGTATGATGACCTGACGACATGACGATCGAGGCTTCGATGTTCGAGAAGATTCCCGCCCGTGCGCTGAGCGACACCGTCGCGCAGCAGATCCTGACGCAGATCGACAAGGGCGCGTTCGAGCGTGTCGGCAAGCTGCCGACCGAGGCCGTGCTGGCGCAGCAATTCGGCGTGAGCCGCACGGTGATCCGCGAAGCCATTTCGCGCCTGAAGAACGAAGGCGTGGTGGAGCCGCGCCAGGGCAGCGGCGTGTTCATCGCGTCGCACGGCACGATCCGGCCGCTGCGCATCGATTCCGCGGAAGCGGCCGAGCCCGGCTCGGTGGTGCAGATCCTCGCCTTGCGACGGGCCATCGAAGCGGAAGTTGCCGCCGAGGCCGCCACGCGCCGCACCGATGCCGACATGGCGTCGATCAACGCCGCACTCGCGCGCATCGATATGGCCGAAGCCGAAGGCCGGAACGGCGTGGCCGAAGACGTGGCGTTTCACCGTGCCATCGCGGCCGCGACCGGCAATCCCTATTTCGTCAAGACGCTCACGTTCCTGAACCAGTACCTGGAAGCAGGCACGGTCGTGACGCGCCGCAATGAAGCTTTGCGCGAGGACTTCTCGCGTCAGGTGCGCGAGGAGCATGCGGCGATAGCGGCGGCGATCCGCTCGGCCGATCCGCTTGCCGCGCGCGAGGCGGCGCAAACGCATCTGTACAACGCCGCCCGGCGGCTCACGGAAGCGGGCATCGGCTAGAGCACGCTAGAGCACGTCGCGTCGCGATCAACCCGGCCGGCCCGAAAAAGGAAACGCGCCGGCTTCGGACGACACAAGCGCATCACGCATTCAGCGAGGTCAGGTATGTCCAGAAATGTCGGTGTCATCGGACTCGGTGCAATGGGACTGGGTGTAGCCAGTTCCCTGCTGCGAGCCGGTTTTCGCGTACATGCGTGCGATCTGCGCAGCGAGGTGTTGCGGGCTTTCGTCGACAAGGGCGGCGTGGGCTGCGCGACGCCCGCCGAACTCGGCGCGCAGTGCGAAGTGGTTGTCACGCTGGTGGTGAATGCCGCGCAAACCGAGGCCGTGCTGTTCGGCGAGCAGGGCGCGGTGGCGGCCATGAAGCCGGGCAGCGTGGTGATTGCCAGCGCCACGGTCGCGCCTGCCTTCGCGGACCAGCTCGGCAAGCGCATCGAAGCAGCCGGACTGCAGATGCTCGACGCGCCGGTTTCGGGCGGCGCGGCGCGCGCGGCGTCCGGCGAGATGACGATGATGACCTCGGGTCCGGCGTCGGCGTACGCCGCCTGCGAAGACGTGCTCGCCGCGATGGCGGGCAAGGTGTATCGGCTGGGTATGGCGCACGGCGTCGGCTCGAAAGTGAAGATCGTCAATCAGTTGCTGGCCGGCGTGCATATCGCCGCTGCCGCCGAGGCGATGGCGCTGGGTTTGCGCGAGGGCGTCGATCCCGAGGCGCTGTACGAGGTCATCACGCACAGCGCGGGCAATTCGTGGATGTTCGAGAACCGCGTGCCGCACATTCTAAACGGCGATTACACGCCGCTCTCGGCGGTGGATATTTTCGTGAAGGATCTCGGTCTCGTGCTCGACACCGCGCGGCAGTCGAAATTTCCTCTGCCTTTGTCGGCGGCGGCGCATCAGATGTTCATGATGGCGTCGACGGCGGGGCATGGCGGAGAAGACGATTCCGCCGTGATCAAGATTTTCCCCGGCATCGACGTGCCGGCGGGCAAATAAACGAGGACACGTCCATGACGACTCCATCACGGCAAGGTGCGCTGCTCGGCTGCATCGCCGACGATTTCACCGGCGCCACCGATCTCGCCAATATGCTCGTGCGCGGCGGCATGCGTACGGTGCAGACCATCGGCGTACCGGCATCCGGAGAACCGGTTCACGCCGATGCCCTCGTGGTGGCGCTGAAGTCGCGCACGATCCCCGCGGCCGACGCGGTTGCGCAGTCGCTTGCGGCGCTCCACTGGTTGCGCGCGCAAGGGTGCCGTCAGTTCTTCTTCAAGTATTGCTCGACCTTCGATTCCACCGACGCAGGCAACATCGGTCCCGTCACGGATGCGCTGCTCGACGCCTTGTCCGCGGACGGCGGCGCGCGTGCTTTCACGATCGCCTGTCCGGCGTTTCCCGAGAACGGCCGCACGATTTTTCGCGGACATCTGTTTGTCGGCGATACGCTGCTCAACGAATCGGGCATGGAGAATCATCCGCTCACGCCGATGCGCGACGCGAACCTGGTGCGCGTATTGCAGCGGCAGACGTCGTCGAAAGTCGGGCTCGTGCGTTACGACGCGGTCGCGCAAGGTGTCGCGCGCGTGCGTGAATCGTTCGACGCGCTGCGCAACGAAGGCGTACGCATGGCGATCGCCGATGCGGTGTCCGATGCCGATCTCCACGTGCTCGGCGAGGCCTGCGCCGATCTCGCGCTGATCACCGGCGGCTCCGGGGTGGCGCTGGGCTTGCCCGGCAATTTCCGCCGCGCGGGTCAACTCGACGAGCACGCCGACGCCGCCAGCTTGCCGCGAGTCGAAGGTTTATCCGCCGTGCTGGCGGGCAGCGCCTCGACTGCGACGCGTGCCCAGGTGGCCGCGTGGCGCGATACGCGGCCGGCGTTCCGCATCGACCCGCTCGCCGCCGCGCGCGGCGAACCGGTGGTCGAGCAGGCGCTGGCCTTCGCGCAGCCGCATCTCGACGCGGGCGAGCCGATGCTGATCTACGCGACCGCCACGCCGGACGAAGTCAAGGCCGTGCAAAGCGAACTCGGTGTGAGTGAAGCGGGCCATCTGGTCGAAAGCACGTTGGCGTCGATTGCGCGCGGCCTGTTCGAGCGTGGCGTGCGCAAGTTCGTGGTCGCGGGCGGCGAGACGTCCGGCGCGGTGGTTCAGGCGCTCGACGTGCGGACGCTGCGTATCGGCGCGCAGATCGATCCCGGCGTACCCGCCACCGCGACGACCGGCGACGAACCGCTCGCGCTGGCGTTGAAGTCGGGCAATTTCGGCAGCGAAGATTTCTTCGAGAAGGCGCTGCGTCATCTCGACGGAGCCGCGACATGAACGGCACGCCCGCACTGCACACGACCGGCGAAGCCCGCGTGCGCGAAGAAATCTGCGTGACGGGTGCGAGTCTTTACGAGCGCGGCTATACCGTCGGCACGGCGGGCAACATCAGCGCGCGCCTCGATGACGGCTGGCTCATCACGCCCACCGACGCCTGTCTCGGCCGGCTCGATCCCGCCGCGATCGCGAAGGTCGGCTTCGACGGCCAGGCCGTGTCGGGCGGCAAGCCCTCGAAAACGCTCGCACTGCATCGCGGCATCTACGCGCGCAATAGCGCGGCGCGTGGCGTCGTGCATACGCATTCCACGCATCTCGTCGCGTTGACGCTGGCGGGCGTATGGCGCGAGCACGATGTGCTGCCGCCCATTACGCCTTACTACGTGATGAAAGTGGGACATGTCCCCCTGATTCGTTATCGCCGCCCCGGCGACCCGCAGGTGGCCGAACAGATCGCCGCGCTTGCCGACACGGTGCGCGCGGTACTGCTCGAACGGCTCGGCCCGGTAGTGTGGGAGCGGTCCGTCGCGCATGCTTCGTACGCGCTGGAAGAACTGGAGGAAACGGCGCGCCTGTGGCTGATGACCACGCCACCTCCCGCGCCGCTCGACGAGGCCGCGCTCGAAGAACTGCGCGTCTCGTTCGGCGCGCGCTGGTAGCACGTCGTAGCAGGAAAAATAGTTCGTTTGACTAAGCAAAATTAAACGGCGCGGTTGGCCTTCCATGCCGCGCGCAGACATCACCGTATTCAAGGAGCTTTTGCCATGCCTCGCTTCGCCGCCAATCTGACGATGATGTACAACGAGCATGCTTTTCTCGATCGCTTCGCCGCCGCGGCGCGAGACGGCTTCAAGGCCGTCGAATATCTCTTCCCGTACGACTATCGCGCCGGCGAAATCAAGGCTCGGCTCGACGCCGCGCAACTCACGCAGGCGCTGTTCAATGCGCCGCCCGGCGACTGGGCGGCCGGCGAGCGCGGCATTGCTTCGTTGCCCGGTCGTGAAGACGAATTCCGCCGCAGCGTGGACACGGCGCTCGACTACGCGCGCGTGATCGGCAATCGCAAGATTCATGTGATGGCGGGTTTGATCGGCGCGGATCAATCGCGTGAGCGGCATCGCGAGGTGTATCTGCGAAACCTCGCTCACGCGGCGAAGACCGCGCAGGCGGACGGCATGACCATCGTGATCGAGCCGATCAACCAGCGCGACATGCCGGGCTTTTTTCTGAGCCGTCAGGACGATGCGCAGGCTATTTGCGCGGAAGTCGGCGCGCCGAATCTGAAGGTGCAGTTCGATTGCTATCACTGCCAGATCGTCGAGGGCGATCTCGCGATGAAGCTCAAACGCGACATGGCGGGCATCGGCCACATTCAGGTGGCGGGCGTGCCGGAGCGTCACGAGCCCGATATCGGCGAACTGAATTATCCGTACCTGTTCGATCTGATCGACTCGCTCGGTTACGACGGTTACATCGGTTGCGAGTACCGGCCGCGTGCGGCCACGTCGGCGGGTCTGGGCTGGCTCAAACCGTATCTCGACAAGGCATGAACGAAGCATGACCAACTCACGGGACGAAATCCATCATGAAAGTACTGATTACCGGCGGTGCGGGTTTTCTCGGTCAGCGTCTCGCCCGCGAACTGCTGACGCGTGGCGTGCTGAAAGACGCGCACGGCACACTGCAAGCGATCACCGAACTCGTCTTGCTCGATGTCGTGCGCGGCGACGATTTCGGCGACAGCCGTGTTCGCACGCAAGTCGGCGATATCGCGGAGCGCAGCGTGCTCGAGCACGCAATCGACACGAACACCGCAGCGATTTTCCATCTGGCGGCGATCGTGAGCGGGCAGGCCGAGGCCGATTTCGATCTTGGCATGCGCATCAATCTGGACGCGTCGCGCCTGCTGCTGGAAATCTGCCGGCAACGCGGACACCGTCCGCGCGTGCTATTCACGAGTTCGGTCGCGGTGTATGGCGGCGATCTGCCGGAGGTCGTGCAGAACGATACGGCGTTGAATCCGCAGTCGTCGTATGGCGCGCAGAAGGCGATCGCCGAATTGCTGCTGAACGATTACGCGCGGCGCGGTTTCGTCGATGGCCGCGTATTGCGGTTGCCGACCATCAGCGTGCGGCCGGGCAAACCGAACGCGGCGGCTTCGTCGTTCGCGAGCGGCATCATTCGCGAACCGCTGAACGGCGAGACGGCAGTGTGTCCGGTGGCGGGCAGTACGCGCGTGTGGCTGCTGTCGCCGCGCAAGGCGATCGACAACCTGATCGCCGGTCTCGAACTCGACGCAGCCGCGCTCGGCAACCAGCGCGTGCTGAATCTGCCGGGCATTTCGGTGAGTGTCGACGAAATGGTGGCCGCCTTGCGCGAAGTGGCGGGCGACGCGGTGGCGCAACGGATCGTGTGGCAGCCAGAAGAGCGCGTGGAGAAGATCGTCGGCAGTTGGCCGGGTCGCTGGGACACCACGCGCGCCGAGAAGCTCGGTCTCGTTGGCGAGCGCAGTTTCGCCGACGTGATCCGCGCCTATATCGAAGACGAACACATCCAGATCCGCTGAAACCCCGCCCAAGCCTCGTGACGGCGCGCCGATGCGCGGCCGCCGTCACGAGCGTATCGTTGTTCCAATGTTTCGCCCGTGCGGCGAGCGACTTCCCCGGCTGCGTGGTTTCCCTGGTGCGAACCGGGCTTTGCTTGACACGCTTTCCGCGACACGCCTATTATCGGGGCTTGTTGTTCGATATGTGACCTATTGTTCGTATATAGAACATTTTGGCTTGATTGTCGCTTATCGAACCCGGCTTTCGGATTTACCGCTGAATTCCTGCGCCAGGCCTCACCGCCGCCACAGTTGCCAGGCATCTGTTGTCAGGCCGTCGGCGTGGCGCACGCAGCACATCAACTGGAGACATCACATGACCGAAGCATTCCTGTGCGACGCCATTCGCACCCCGATTGGCCGCTACGCCGGCGCGCTCTCGTCGGTTCGCGCCGACGACCTCGGCGCGGTGCCGCTGAAGGCGCTGATGGAGCGCAACAAGGACGTCGACTGGAGCGCGATCGACGACGTGATCTACGGTTGCGCGAATCAGGCGGGCGAAGACAACCGCAACGTGGCGCGCATGTCGCTGCTGCTGGCCGGTCTGCCGCTCGACGTGCCGGGCTCGACCGTCAACCGTTTGTGCGGCTCGGGCATGGACGCCGTCGGCATCGCCGCGCGCGCCATCAAGTCCGGTGAAGCTGCGCTGATGGTGGCGGGTGGCGTCGAAAGCATGAGCCGCGCGCCGTTCGTCACGGGCAAAGCCACCAGCGCGTTTTCGCGTCAGGCTGAAATTTACGACACCACCATCGGCTGGCGTTTCGTCAATCCGCTGATGAAGAAGCTGTACGGCGTCGATTCGATGCCGGAGACCGGCGAAAACGTCGCCACGGATTACAACATCAGCCGCGCCGATCAGGACGCATTCGCGCTGCGCAGCCAGCAGAAGGCCGCGCGCGCGCAACGCGACGGCACGCTCGCGCAGGAAATCGTCGGCGTGACGATCGCGCAGAAAAAGGGCGATCCGGTCACCGTCTCGCAGGACGAACATCCGCGCGAAACCAGCCTCGAAACGCTCGCCAAACTCAAGGGCGTCGTGCGTTCGGACGGCACGGTGACGGCAGGTAACGCGTCGGGTGTGAACGACGGCGCGGCCGCTCTGCTGCTCGCAAACGAAGAAACGGCCAAACGCTTCGGCCTCACGCCGCGCGCTCGCGTGCTCGGCATCGCCACGGCGGGCGTCGCGCCGCGCGTGATGGGCATCGGCCCGGCGCCCGCCACGCAAAAACTGCTGGCGCGTCTGGGCATGAACATCGGCCAGTTCGACGTGATCGAACTGAACGAAGCGTTCGCGTCGCAAGGTCTGGCGGTGTTGCGTGCGCTTGGCGTGGCGGACGACGACGCGCGCGTGAATCCGAACGGCGGCGCGATTGCGTTGGGTCACCCGCTCGGCATGAGCGGCGCGCGCCTCGTGACGACCGCGATGTATCAACTGCAACGCACGCAGGGCCGTTACGCGCTGTGCACGATGTGTATCGGCGTGGGTCAGGGCATTGCGATCGCGATCGAGCGCGTTTGACCGTTTGATGGCGTAGAGCCGAACAGCCCCTTCGCGCAGGCGAAGGGGCTGTTTCATTTCATGGCTCGCCAATCAACGTCTGGTGAATAATCGTTTAATTATCGACAGCGCCGGACGGATTTTTCGATTCGAATAGACAGCATTTTTATGGATTAATGCCGCTCGCATAGATCTTCGATCCAGCCATTTTCCGCCAGTAGCGGTTTCAGACAGCGTTGCTTTCCCGTCAGCCTTGCTGGGACTCGATCTTGCCGATTCTCGTGTTGATGCCGATTCGGCAGGAAAACGAAGTGTCGAGATTATCTCCGGATCGGATTAGGCATGTACAATCGTCTGCGTTATGCGCCTTTAGATAATCGTCATCCTGAGTGTCCCGTTTTTGGCGTGCCGTCACCGGATCGAATTTTTCACGAGGAGAGCGTGTATGAAACTAGCGGCAATCGGAGCAGCGTTGTTCGTGGCGGCAGCGGCCGCATCGCAGCCGGTCTGGGCGCAGGACGCCATGGCCAGCACCGCGCGTGCGGTCGTCGGCGTGGTCACGCCCGTTCATGTGAAGGCGCAGATCGTCGGTATCGATCCGGCCAGCCGCACGCTCACGCTCAAGGGGCCGAACGGTAACGCGCTGGTCGTGCTGGTGAGCCAGCAGGTCGAGGGTTTCGACAAACTGCATGTCGGCGACCGCGTCGACGTTCTCTACAAAAACGCCTTGCTCGTCAAAGCCGAAAAGGTGAGCGGCGCAGACAAAGGCATCCGCAAACGTGTCGACACGCAGGTTTACGCGCCGGCGTCGGGCGGCTTCGAGTCGGCCCGTCAAGTGGAAGTGCTGGCCACCGTGCAGAAGATCGACCGCAAGAAGCGCCTCGTCACGCTGCGCGGCGCGTATCAGACGCAAACGCTGGAGGTGGGTCCGGATGTCGATCTGCAAGACGTGAAGGTCGGCGACACCATTCATGCCGTATTCGTCTCGGCTGCCGCGGTGCAGGTCACGCCGCAAGACGCCGCCCAGTAAGCGCCTTCTCAACACACAAACGCCCCTCCATGCAGGGGCGTTTGTATTTTCGCGGCACGCTCACCACGCGAGCAGAGTCAGCTTCGGTGCGGCCCGACAATCCCCAGTTTCGCAATGCGCCGGTACAAGGTGGCGCGCGATATTCCCAGAGCCTGCGCCGCCGCGTTCGGATGCCATTGATGGCGCGTGAGTGCATCGACAATCCGGCTGCGTTCGTCACGTGGATCGTCGTCGGCGGCAAGCGGCGCGAACTCGTGGCCCGCGCCGCGTTGCCTCAGGTCGGGTTCGAGTTGCGCCGCGATATCCGGCGCGATATGCCGTAATTCCACGCGCGCCGAATCGCAGACCGCACACGCGTAGCGCAAGACGTTGCGCAGTTGCCGGATATTGCCGGGCCACGCGAAGGCGGCGAGGCGGTCCGTCAGACGCGGGTCGAGTGTGAGCACGTGACCGGTCATGTGCGCCTCTTCGTCGAACACGGCTTCGATGACGTCGCGAATATCCGCGCGCTGGCGCAATGGCGGCATCGGCAGACTCGCGCCGCTCAGGCGGTAATAGAGGTCTTCGCGGAACGAGCCTTCGGCCACCATCTGCGCGAGATCGCGGTGCGTCGCGCAGATTACGTCGAGATCGACGCGAACCGGAGCGTCGCCGCCGAGCGGCATCACTTCGCCTTCCGCTAGCACGCGCAACAGGCGAGTTTGCAGATTGAGCGGCATGTCGCCGATTTCGTCGAGAAAAAGCGTACCTGTGTGGGCCTGCGCGATTTTTCCGCGCGCGCCACGGCTGCGTGCTCCGGTGAACGCGCCCGGCGCGTAGCCGAACAGTTCGCTCTCGATCAGCGACTCGGGAATCGCGCCGCAATTCACCGCGATAAAAGGCCGCGTGCGACGCGTCCCGGCGTCGTGCACGGCATGTGCGAATACTTCCTTGCCGACGCCCGTCTCGCCGAGTATCAGAATCGGCAGCCGCTTGCCGGCGACGCGCAACGCGATCGCGGCATTGTTGGCGATACGTGGGTCTTTGCTATGCAGAAAACGGCCGAGCGCGCCGACCTGCAAACTGCCTTGCGGATCGCTTCGCGGCGTGGCGCCGTTCACGTCGTGGGCGAAGCCGTTGCCGCGCGAGACGCGCCTGAGCGGCGCGCGAATTCGCGCGTAAAGCGTCGAGCCGGTGGCGCGCAGTCTCAGCGCCACGATGGCATCGGTTCGCGCAATGTCGTGCAACTGGACGTTCGCGGTGTCGAACACTTCGTCGATATGACGCGGACCGCTCAGGGCGGGAATGCACTCCCGCGCCTTGCGATTGGCGGCGACCAGATTGCCGGCTTCGTCGAATGCAATGAGGACTTCCGGTTGCGCCTCGACGAAGTTGCGGCTCGAGTGACCGAACAGTATCCAGTGCTGGGTGGTCTGGTTGAGGAAATAGCCGTCTTCGATGAGACCGGCGCTCTGGCGCACCAGCTGAAAAACCAGCCGCTGACTTTCACGGTTATCCGGCGATTGCACGGCCGAGGCATCGAGCACGCCGATCATTTCGCCGGTGGGCGCGAAGATCGGCGCGGCGCTGCAGGTGAGCGTGGTGAAGGCCGCGCGGAAATGATCGGTCTTGTGCACGGTGATCGGCGCCAGATCGGTCAGCACGTTCGCGACGCCGCAGGTGCCTTCCTCGCGCTCCGACCAGCACGAGCCGATATAAAGGCCCGCATGCTTGAAGTCGCCGCGGCGCTCGCGGTCGATCCGATAGTCGATGGTGACGCCGTGCGCGTCGGTCAACATCACGCAGTAATCGGCCACGCGAATCATGTCGTGCAGTCGCGAGAGGCATTGGCCCGATGCGCGCAGAAAGGCTTCTTCCTTGCCCTGAACTTCGCGCAGTTCGGCGGACGTCAGCACGCGCGGGCCGATCACCGCGCCGGGGTCCAGACGGTACTGCTCGAACGAACGTTGCCACGACGACACCAGGCGCGGCGAATCGGCGGGCGCCGGCAGCCGTCCTTCAATGGCGCCGCGCACGCGGTCGATATGCTGGGTTTGCGAGACGTAAGGCATGGCCGGCTCCAGTCGCGCGACACACGGTGGGTACAGGCGTTCTTGTAGCACATCCGCCTTCATCAATCACACTGCATTGCAGCACGAGAGACGCGTGAGACGTTCGTCTCACGACGCCTTGAGACGATCTTGCGCGATGGCTGCGAAGGCCGCCGCAACGGGACTTCGCGGTCGATCGCCGCGTCCGCATGGCGGCGCCAACGTGTCGCGAACAGACCTCGTGAGACGCCGCAACGCGAAGGCAGCGCGCCTTTGTCCCGTCGAACGGAACGTTGCTTTCTTGCCGGAAACCCCTTGAAACAAGGCATTTTTCGCTTCACGGCATGCGGTCTTCGTTCGCATGGCACACCCTTTGCAGAGTGCTTCGCATGACAAAGCGCCGTGGCGAAATCCATCGCGCACTCAATACATCGCTTGCGTTCGACGCGGGCAGGAGACAAGCAAAGTGCCATCGCCCATTACGGTCGGCGTGATTGCCAATCCCGCGTCCGGTCGCGATATTCGCCGACTCACCACGTACGCGTCGGTTTTCCCGACCGCGGAAAAGGCCAACATGGTGGTGCGTTTACTCGCGGGTCTCGGCGTGCTCGGCGTCGATCGCGTGCTGACCTTGCGCGACCGCACCGGCGTCGCGGCGCTGGTTCTGCGCGCGCTCGACACGCACGCCGCAGTGGCGGTGCAACAGCGCTGGCCCGACGTGGACTTCATCGAACAGCCGATCACGGATAGCGTCGCCGACACGCACGAAGGTGTCGCCGCGATGCTGCGCGCAGGTGTCGAGTTGATCGCGGTGCTCGGCGGCGACGGCACGCATCGCGCGGTGGCGGCGCATTGCGGCAGGGTGCCGCTGCTGACGTTATCGACGGGCACCAACAACGCCTTCCCCGATCTGCGCGAAGCGACCGTGGCCGGACTCGCCGGCGCGCTCGTCGCGTCCGGCGCCGTGCCGCCCGACGCGGCGCTCACGCGCAACAAGCGGCTGGTGGTCCGCTGCGTCGAAGGACCGAATGCCGGGCGCGAAGAGATCGCGCTCGTGGACGTGTGCGTGAGCCGTCAACGCTTCATCGGCGCGCGCGCCGTCTCGGAACCGACGGATATCGAAACGCTTTATCTCACGTTCGCCTCGCCGGACGGCATCGGTCTGTCGTCGATTGGCGGCGCGTGGGCGCCGGTCGAGCGGACCGCGTCGCACGGCCTGCATCTGCGCTTCGCGCGGCCCGGCGAGTCGGGCGTACCGATCGTCGCGCCGATTGCACCGGGACGGGTCGACCGCGTGTCGATGCGAACCTGCGAGCGCTTCGAAGTCGGCGCGTGGATGCCGCTCGAAACGGGGCAGGGCACGCTCGCTTTCGACGGCGAGCGCGAGATCGAACTGGAACGCGGCGACCGTTACGAGATCGCGCTCGACTGGGACGGCCCGCTGACCGTCGATGTCGAACGCACGCTGCGATACGCCGCGTCGCGGCAACTCGTGCGCGACGTGGCCAGCGTGGTCGCACAGTCAGCGTGATTTGTTGTGGTTGGTTCAGGCAGGGCATTCATTCCAAGGAGACACACCATGTCGGCTTCAAATGATCTGAGCAAGGACGAATTGCTGAAGGCGTATCGCATGATGCGCACGATCCGCGAGTTCGAGGAGCGTCTGCATGTCGAATTCGCGACCGGCGAAATTCCCGGTTTCGTGCATCTGTATGCGGGCGAAGAGGCGTCCGCGGTGGGCACGATGCTGCATCTGAACGACGCCGATTACGTCGCGACCACGCACCGCGGCCACGGCCATTGCATCGCCAAAGGCGTGGACGTGCGCGGCATGATGGCCGAAATCTACGGCCGCAAGACGGGCGTTTGCCACGGCAAGGGCGGCTCGATGCATATCGCCGATCTGTCGAAGGGCATGCTCGGCGCGAACGGCATCGTGGGTGCCGGCGGCCCGTTGATTTGCGGCGCGGCGCTCGCGGCGAAGTACAAGAAGTCGGGCGGCGTAGGCGTGTGTTTTTTCGGTGACGGCGCGTCGAATCAGGGCGTGATTTTCGAGTCGATGAATCTCGCTTCCGTGTGGCGTCTGCCGGCGATTTTCGTCGCGGAAAACAACGGTTATGCCGAGGCGACTTCTTCGACGTGGTCGGTCGCGACGGACAACATCGCGGACCGCGCGGCCGGCTTCGGCATGCCGGGTGTGATCGTGGACGGCTTCGATTTCTTCGCGGTGCACGAGGCGCTCGGCGAAGCGATCGAACGGGCGCGCCAGGGCGGCGGCCCGACGCTCGTCGAAGTGAAATTCTCCCGCTATTTCGGCCACTTCGAAGGCGACGCGCAAACCTATCGCGCGCCGGGCGAAGTGCAGAAACTGCGCGACGAGAAGGACTGCCTGAAGCGTTTCGAGGAGCGCGTGGTGCGCGCGGAAATGCTCGGCGCGGATCAACTGCGCAGCGTGGACGCCGAAGTCAAAACCCTGATCGACAACGCGGTGAGCGAAGCCAAGGCCGCGCCGCTGCCGACCGCGGAAGATCTGCTGAGCGACGTGTACGTGTCGTATCCGTGACGCGTCGGCAGCAAATCTGATCGATGTGGATCGGTGCGAGCCAGAAGGCTGCGCCGGACGAATGTAACGATGTTGGAGACAGACATGGCACGGAAGATCACGTTTTCTCAGGCAATCAACGAAGCGCTGAGTCAGGAGATGGCCCGCGACGAAACGGTCATCGTGATGGGTGAAGACAATGCGGGCGGCGCCGGTTCGCCCGGCGAGCAGGACGCGTGGGGAGGCGTGCTCGGCGTGACCAAAGGACTCTTTCACAAATATCCGGGCCGCGTGCTCGACACGCCGCTGTCGGAAGGCGGTTATATCGGCGCGGCGGTGGGCGCGGCGGCGTGCGGCATGCGTCCCGTGGCGGAACTCATGTTCATCGACTTCATGGGCGTGTGCTTCGACCAGATCTTCAATCAGGCCGCCAAATTCCGCTACATGTTCGGCGGCAAGGCCGTGACGCCCGTGGTGATTCGCGCGATGCAAGGCGCGGGCTTGCGCGCGGCAGCGCAGCACTCGCAAATGCTGACCTCGCTATTCACGCACATTCCCGGACTCAAGGTGGTGTGCCCGTCCACGCCGTACGACGCGAAAGGCCTGCTGATTCAGGCCATTCGCGACAACGATCCGGTGATTTTCTGCGAGCACAAATTGCTGTACGGCCGCGAAGGCGACGTGCCCGAAGAGTCGTATGCGATTCCGTTCGGCGAAGCGAACGTGGTGCGCGACGGCGACGACGCCACCATCGTCACGTATGGCCGGATGGTGCATTACGCGACCGAAGCCGCCGAAAAGCTCGCGAAAGACGGCATCCAGGTCGAGGTGATCGATCTGCGCACCACGTCGCCGCTGGATGAAGACACGATTCTCGAAAGTGCCGAACGGACCGGTCGCGTCGTCGTGGTGGACGAAGCGAATCCGCGCTGCTCGATTGCCACGGACATCTCCGCACTGATCGCGCAACGCGCCTTCCACTCGCTCAAAGCGCCAATCGAAATGGTGACCGCGCCGCATACACCGGCGCCGTTTGCCGGCGTGCTGGAAGACATGTACATCCCGTCGGCGGCGCAGATTGCCGAAGCCGTTCTCAAAGTGCGAGGTTAAGCGATGCCGATCCAGATGATTACGATGCCCAAGTGGGGTTTGTCGATGGAGCAGGGCCAGGTGAACGGCTGGCTCAAGGCGATAGGCGACAAGGTCAGCAAAGGCGACGAAGTGCTCGACGTGGAGACGGACAAGATTTCGTCCGGCGTGGAGTGCGCGTTCGAGGGCACCTTGCGCCGGCAGATCGCGCAGGAGGGCGACACGCTGCCGGTCGGCGCGCTGCTCGCCGTCGTGGCCGATCCCGACACGCCGGACGCGGAGATCGACGCTGCGGTCGAAGCCTTCCAGCGCGACTTCGTTCCGGCCGCGGCCGAAGCGGGCGAAAGCGGCCCGCAGCCGGAAAAGACGCAGATCGGCGGCCGCACGATGCGTTATCTGAAACTCGGCGAAGGCGGCACGCCGGCCATCCTGATCCACGGCTTTGGCGGCGATCTGAACAACTGGCTGTTCAATCACGCGGAGCTGGCCGCGCATCGTACGGTGTGGGCGCTCGATCTGCCGGGCCACGGCGAGTCGGGCAAGTCGGTCGAATCCGGCAGCGCCGACGAACTCGCCGCGAGCGTGATCGCCTTCATGGACGACCGCGGCATCGACAAGGCGCATCTGATCGGTCATTCGATGGGCGCGCTGATCGCGATGACGGTGGCGGCCACGGCGCCCGCGCGCGTCGCGTCGCTCGCGCTCATTGCGGGCGCGGGTCTCGGCAAGGAGATCAATCAGGCGTACATCGACGGCTTCGCGCAGGGCAGCAATCGCAACGCGCTCAAGCCGCACCTCGCGAAACTGTTCGCGGACCCTTCGCTCGTGACACGGCAACTCGTGGAGGACATCGTCAAATACAAGCGGCTCGAAGGCGTGCAGGAGGCGCTGGGCAAGATCGCGGCGGCGGCTTTCGTGGGCGGCGAACAGCGCGCCGGCTACCGTGAGCGGCTCGCGCAACTGGCGCCGCGCACGCTCGTGATCTGGGGCGCGCAGGACCAGATCATTCCGGCTTCGCACGCGCAGGGCTTGCAGGGCGACATCCGCGTTCACGTGCTCGACGGCAAAGGGCATATGGTGCAGATGGAGGCGGCCTCGGAGGTGAACCGTCTGCTCGACGATTTTCTGGGTCGTTGAGATGGACGCCGCACTGCAGGGCGAAAGCGTCACCGCGCTCGGTCAGCACGGCAAGCGCAACAGCGACAAGCTCGCGCGCATTCCGGTGAAGATCGTGCCGCGCGAGGGCGGCGACAGTTTGCCGAAGCCGCCCTGGTTGCACGCGCGGCCCATGATGAGTGAAACCGTGGCGGGCGTGGCGGCGGTGCTGCGCGAGCATCGTCTGCATTCGGTGTGCGAAGAGGCGATGTGTCCGAACATCGGCGAGTGCTTCGCGCAGCGCACGGCGACGTTCATGATCATGGGCGGCATCTGCACGCGGCGCTGTGCGTTCTGCGACGTCGCGCACGGCCGCCCCGAACCGCTCGACGCCGCTGAACCGGAGCGGCTCGCCGACGCGGTGGCGGCGCTGGCCTTGCGCTACGTGGTGGTCACCTCAGTGGATCGCGACGACCTGCGCGACGGCGGCGCCGCGCACTTTGCACGCTGTATTGCGCTGTTGCGCGAGCGTGTGCCGGGCATCCGCGTCGAAGTGCTGACGCCGGATTTTCGCGGACGCGTCGAGCGCGCGATGGCGGCGTTGTCGCAGGCGTGGCCCGACGTCTTCAATCACAACATCGAAACGGTGCCCTCGGTGTATCGGGCTGCGCGAGCGGGCGCGGATTATCGCGGCTCGCTGGCGTTGCTGGCGCGCGTGAAGGAGGCGAATCGGGCGGTGCTGACGAAGTCGGGTTTGATGGTTGGGCTCGGCGAGTCGGACGACGAACTGCTCGACACCATGCGCGATCTGCGCGCGCACGGGGTCGATATTCTGACGATCGGGCAGTATCTCGCGCCCTCGCGCTTTCATATGCCGGTGCGGCGCTACGTGGCGCCCGAGCAGTTCGCCGCCTGGCGGGAGGCAGGTCTGGCGATGGGTTTCGGCGAAGTCACGGCGGGTCCGCTGGTTCGTTCGTCATACCAGGCCGATCGCGTGGCCGACGCCGCGGCGGCGCGCATGACATCGCCGAGCGTGCCGGCCTGAAAGCGGCGAATTCGCCCGCGGCAATTTATGTCGGGATATGTCGCGGGCGCCTGCCCGAACGCCGCAAGGCGTTGCCGGGCGGGCCTTCTCCGTAGTGAAACAGCGTGACATATCTTCCCGGATGATTATTCGGGAGCGTCCTTCTATAGTCCGTTCGTCGCCACGCCGCAGCACGAAAAGTGGCCCGAAACCTGGAAGGACATATCGTGAAAAAGCATTCGTTCGTCGCTCCCGTCATCCGCACTTCACTGGCTTCTGCCGCCGCTCACGAGGCACGCGGCACGACCGTTCGCACGGCATGCGGCGTACTGCGCAAACTGCTGCTCGGCGTGAGCGTCGCCGTGTTGTCGTTCGGCAGCGCGTCGGCGTTCGCGTGGTCGCAGCATGGCACGGCGTACACGTCGCGCGGCACGTATAACGGCGGACGCTACGGATCGTGCGGCGGCGGCAGCTGTTCGCATGCGGGCGGCGTGGTGGGCCCGTACGGCGGCTTCGCCAGCAACACCGGCACCGTGACGCGCACCGCGCCGGGACAGTTCTCGAACTCGGGCACGGCGACGGGCCGCTACGGCAATTCGGTCCAGCATGCCGGCGACACGAGTTGCGCGGGCGGCACCTGCTCGCACAACGGCACGCTCACCGGACCGGACGGCAAGACGGCGACCACGTCGGGCGACGTCAGCAGGACTGCACCGGGGCAGTATTCGTCGTCAGGCACGGTGACGGGCTGGAACGGCAATACCGCAAGCCACTCGGCCTCGACCAGTTGCGCCGGGGCATCGTGCTCTCGCTCCGGCACGGTGACGGGCGCGAACGGCAACAGCGTGGATCATGCCGGCACGGCGACGCGCGTGGCGCCCGGCGTCGTCACGACATCGACGACCGCCACCGGCAGCTACGGCCATACGGTCACGACCAGCGGAACGGTGGTAACGACCGGTGTAGTGGCGACCGGCGGCACGGCCGTGGTGGTCACGCCGAAGCCGGTCGTGGTCGCACCGCCGCCCGTCTATGTGCCGCCGCCGGTCGTGGTGGCACCGCCGCCGCCGCCGCCGAAGGCCGTCGTCGTGGTGACGCCGCCCGTGGTGTATGCACCGCCGCTGCCGCCGGTGTATGTCGCGCCGCGCGTCGCTTATGTGGCGCCGCCGCGTCCGGCAGTGTGGGTGCCGGGACACTGGGTCGGCTATGTGTGGGTGCCGGCGCACTGGGCATGATTTGCCGCGCGCCGAGTTGAACGGGCGCGGTCCGCAGCGCGTCAGCTCTCTTGCAGTGTCTGCGGGAAGCGGATCTCGAAGCGTGTGCCGACGCCCTCGCGCGAGACGAAATCGATCTGGCCGCCCAGCACGCGGCATAGCTCCTTGACGATCGCGAGGCCAAGGCCCGTGCCGGGAATGTCGTCGCCGGCCGCGCGCTCGAACTCGTCGAACACGCGATCGGCGTCCGACGAGGCGATCCCGACGCCGGTATCGGAGACATGAATCGACCAACGGTCGCTTCCCGATGCGACGAAAGCCAGTTCGATTTGCCCCGACTTCGTGTACTTGGTCGCGTTGGACAACAGATTCACCGCGATCTGCTTGAGCTTCAGCCGGTTCGACGTGACGTTGACCGGCTCACAATCGAAGCTGGCGCGAAACGCCAGACCCTTCGCCTCGATGGACGGCCGCGACGAAGCGACCAGTTCGTCGTAAAGCTCGCGCAAGTCCACCGGTTCGAGCTCCAGCGGCGCACCGTCGCCGAGCACGACGGAATACTCCACCATCTGCTCCACCAGCTGTTTCATGTCGGCCGCCTGGCGATTGGCCAGCGTGAGCGCCGTCTCCGCCTTGGCAGGTGCACGGGCGATCAGTTGCAGCGCGATCGAGAACGCGTTCAGGAAGTTGCGCAGGTCGTGCACCACGCTGCGCGTGATCTGCATGCGCGATTCGTAGAGATCGCCGACCAGACGCTGCTTCAAGGTCAGTTCGTGATTGGCGCGTTCGAGCCGCCCGGTGTATTCGTCGATCTTGCGGTCGCGTTCACTGACCACTTCGCGGATCGACGTGTGCGTCACCATGCTGAGCGCTTCCGCGATGAGGCGCCGGGCGCGTGCTTCGTGACGCCGCGTGAAGGTGTTGTCGCGGTCCGCGAATTCTTCGAGCGCATCGGCGAGCACCTGGTGGAAAAGATCCAGCTCGCGCACCAGTTCCTCGATCCGATAGCCCTGGCGAAAGCGCACCATGCCGTGTTTGCGGGCATTTTTTTCGATCGACGGTTCGAGCCGTTCGAGGTCTTCCACGTCGAGCGCGGCGCACATGCCGTCGAGAATTTCCGGCAGATGGTCGGCGAGCTGCTGGTAGGTGAGCTTGTCGGCTTCGACGAGGTCGGCGTCGCCGAACACGGCCTGCATCCATTGCTCGGTCAGACGCACGCGCTCCGCGCGCACGAAGTCGGCGAACTTGCGCAGTGGCCTGAGAGGGGTATCGGTCATCGTGGTGCTTGGGGTTGAAGTTTCTACAACCTGCATAGACTCGCGGCATGGCGGCCCGTCTGGACGAAAGACCGCCGGGTGCCGGTTTGCGACCCGGCTGCTGCGAGACTGAAGGCACCGAAAGGCGTCGGGCAGGCTATTTACATGTTCCGGTGGGCGGAAATCGTGCTGCCTGCTCAATCGTCTTGCATCATTATCGTCGCATTCGCGTTTTCTGGAACACGTCTTGCGTCGGATTAGGCAGATAACGAATACGTTTAACCCGGCGGCCCTGATGCACTCAATCTTGCTGGTGGACGACGAGCCGGAAATCCTGGCGGCGTGGCGCCTGATTCTTGAAAGCGAAGGTTACGAAGTGAACTGCGCAGCGAACGGCGCGGAAGCCGTGGCGCGCCTGTCGTCTGTCGTTCCCGACCTCATTATTACCGACTGGATGATGCCGAAGATGGACGGCGCCGAACTGTGCCGCCGCCTGAGAGCGATGCCCGAACTCGCGGACGTGCCCATTCTCGTGCACACCGCCGTGCCGCCGCTCGACAACAGCAAGAAAAACTGGGACGTATGCCTGCGCAAGCCGGTCGGCGCGCAGCGCTTTCTCGCGACCGTAGCGGAGTTGTGCAAGGAGCACTGAATCGCTTCGATCAGCGGTGAATCGCGTTAGATCAAAGCCGAAAGCTGCGCTGGTCATTCCCGCCAAATTACCCCGAACGAGCCGCCAACCGCTGAGGAAATGCCGCCAACCCCACAGTTCCGCTTTTTGCGGATGCTAGATTCACGTCATACCTAAAGCAGGGAGGCGGTTTCATGTCCACGGGGCTCAATCAGTCGGGCGGCGGCTTTCCCGCGTTGACGAGTATTCGCTTCCTCGCCGCGTTCGCGGTGGTCGTCTCCCACTACTACGAAAACGGCCTGCTGCCGTTGCCAACGTCCGTTTTCAATTTCATCGACGGCGGCCGGACCGCCGTTTCGCTGTTCTTCGTGCTGTCGGGCTTCATCCTGACGTTCACCTATCGCGACAAGATCGACCGCGACGGCGCCCGCATGTTTTACGAAGCGCGCTTTGCCCGCATCTACCCGATGATCCTGCTCGGCTTGCTGCTGTGCGTGCCGGTCGTGGTCTATCTGCTTTACACCGACAACGCCGCGTTGATGCTCAAGTGGTTCGCGCTGAAGAGTTCGATTTACATTTCGCTGGCCGCGAGCTTCGTCTGTCAGTTGCTACTGATCAACGGCTGGTTCCCTTTCTCGGCGATCAACCAGCCGTGGAACGGGCCGTCGGACAGTATCTCCTGCGAGATTTTCTTCTACCTGCTGTTCCCGCTGCTGTTGCGCCGGATGATGACGATGAAGGCCGCGCGCCTTCTGCTGACGTGCGTCGCGCTATGGATCGCGACCGGTATCTGGATCGTGATGCTCAACACTTTCCTGCCGATTTCGCGCAGCGGCTCGATGACGTATTCGCTGCCGCTGACACGGCTCTCGGAATTCGTGATGGGCATTGCGTCGGCGATCATCTGGTTGCGGCTTGCCGCGAGCGGCGTGTCGCAGCATGCCAAAGGCAAGGTGCTGGTGAGCGTCGCGCTCGTGGGCGTGGTGATTCTCAGCTTGTGGCGTCCCATCTCGCCCGACTTCTATTTGCAGTCGCCATTCTTCGCCATGCTGATTCTGGGCCTCGCCTTGCTGGAGAAACCGGTGTTCGGCATCCTGAGTTCGCGTCCGCTGGTGCGCTTGGGTGAAGCGAGCTATTCGCTTTACCTGACGCATTTGCCGATCGCACTCATCGCGCTGATGCTCGGCTTCGGGAAATCCAACGGCTGGATCGTGATGATTTTTTCGGTGCTCGCGAGTCTTGTTTTCTTCAAGTTCTACGAAGAGCCGATGCGCAAGCGCATCAAGATCCGTTTCGCGGAAATAGACAAGCGCAAGGCGCGCAACGCGACGGGGCAGGCTGCCGTCACGATGTCGAATCCGGGGGCGGGTATAACGCCGAATTGAGGGTGACGCGCATGGCGTGGCGGAAGGCGCCGGCTTGTTAGTTCGGCACGCTTTCTTCCGGCCGTAGCGTGAGGACGCGGACGCCGTTCCCGGTCACTGCGACCGTGTGCTCGAATTGCGCCGACAGTTGCCCATCGCGTGTGACCACGGTCCAGCCATCGCCTTCGGTTTGAACGGTAGGCCGACCCTGGTTGAGCATGGGTTCGATCGTGAACACCATGCCTTCCCGCAACAGCAAACCCGTTTTCGGCTTTCCCCAATGCAGCACTTGCGGATCTTCGTGCATTTCGCGGCCGATACCGTGTCCGCAATATTCCCGCACGACCGAGTAACCGTTTCTGCGCGCATGCCGTTCGATGGCGTGGCCGATGTCGCCGAGTCGCGCACCGGGGCGAACCGCCTTGATCCCTTTCCACATCGCTTCGTAGGTCACCTGCACAAGCCGTTTGGCGAGCGGCGACACCTCTCCGACCAGATAGGTTTTACTCGAATCCGCGATGAAGCCGTTTTTTTCCAGCGTGATGTCGAAATTGACGATATCGCCGCTTTGCAGCACGTCGTTGGGCGATGGAACACCGTGGCAGACCACCTCGTTGCGTGACGCGTTGAGCGCGTAAGCGTAGCCATACTGACCTTTGCTCGCGGGACGCGCGTCGAGTTCCTGCACGATGAAACGGTCGATCAGATCGTTGACCTGCATGGTCGTCATGCCGATCAGGCTCATCTGATTGAGATAGCCGAATACCTGCGCCAGCAATCGACCCGACTCCGCCATCAACTCGATTTCTTCGGGACGCTTGGTCATGTCAAAGCCACTTTGACAGCTTGCGCCACGACGCCCGCGGCGCGCAGTTCGCGCGTTGCGATCTCGTTGAAACTCAGCGTCGGGTTCATCTCGCACAGCATGCCGATCTTGATCCAGAAAGCCGCTTGCGCATTGATCGAGCGGCATGACACCGCGCTTGCCTTGCGTATCTGGTCGTGCAAATCGTCGTCGATATTTACGATGCCCACTTCATTCCTCGTGATTGGTTATATACGAAACGTATACGCATCATATATTCAAAGCGGCTGGCGGGACAAGTGCTTTGCGCGATCGGATCGGCCGTCGCGAGGCGATCCGCATTCCGGCGACGCAGCTTCACGGCCGGGCTGGAATTTTGCTGATGCACTCCTGACTGCGTTGCCTTCGGGGATGGAAGCCCGATAGCCCGAAGCAGCCGTCACCAGTTCCATCACCCCGAAAAAGGACTTGCAACATGCATTGGATCGATCCCGACAGCCTTCCCGAAACGCGCGGCAAGGTCACGCGCTTTCTTCTCAATCCGCACGGCGAACTCGACGGCTTCGTACTCGGCTCGCGTCAGATGCAACAGGTGCATTTCCCGCCGCATCTGTCGCGGCAAGTCGCGCGGCTCGTAGCCGTGGGCGACGCGGTGCGCGTGCGGGGTGTGAGAGCGCGCGGCGCGGACCTGATCGCGGCCGTGTCGATCACGCCGAAGAGCGGCAAGGTCATCCTCGACGAAGGTCCGCATCGTGACGGCGAGAAACATCACCGGCCCGAGGTCGAGCGCAGTCCGATGCAGGCGAGCGGCGAAGTGGTGCTGTCGCTGTTCGGTCCGAAGGGCGAATTGCGCGGCGCCTTGCTGGACGATGGCACGTCCTTGCGCATGCCGCCGCATGCCGCCTCCGGATTGACGTCGTACCTCACGCCGGGCGCGCATGTCCATGCATGGGGCCATGGCGTGCGGAACCGGCACGGGCGAACCATCGAAGTGGATGAGATCGCCGAACTGGTCGACGCAGAAACCGCTACCTGAAGCGCGCGCAGCAAAGAAGATAGCGAAGGGTGCGGGCGTGGTGTGAGCATGGACGGAGATCGATCGATGAATCCCCTGTACGCACTCGAAGGACTGAACTTCTTCATGGCCGATGTGCAGGCGGGCATCGGCCCGTTTCTCGGCGTCTTTCTGCAGTCGCAGGGCTGGCACCCGGACGCGATCGGCACCGTGATGACCCTGGGCGGCCTCGCCGGCATGCTCGCGACTTCGCCGGCCGGCGCGCTCGTCGACGCGACCCACTACAAGCGCAGCGTGATCGTCGCCGCCGGCGTGATGACGACGCTCGCCTCGCTCGTGCTGTGGGTGTCCCATACGTACTGGATGGTCGCGGCGTCGCAGATCGTCACGGCGGTGACGGGCGCCGCACTCGGTCCGGCAGTGGCGGGCGTGACGCTCGGCATGGTTCACGAGCGCGGCTTCGACAAACAGTTCGGCCGCAACCAGGTGGCCAACCACGCGGGCAACGTCGTCGCCGCGGCGCTGTCGGGATGGCTCGGCTGGCGCTATGGCTTCGGCGCGGTGTTCGCGCTCGCGGGCGTGTTCGGCGCGCTGACGGTCATCTCGACATTGCTGATCCGTCGCGACTCCATCGATCACGACCGCGCACGCGGCCTCGGCGCCGCGTCTTCCGCGCAGCAGCACGAGCAGGCCAGCGGATTTCGCGTGCTGCTGACATGCCGCCCGCTCCTGCTGTTGTCCGCCGCGCTGGCGATGTTTCATTTGGGCAATGCCGCGATGCTGCCGCTTTACGGCCTGGCCGTCGTGGCCGCGCACAAGGGCGACCCGAGCGCGTTCACGGCGCAGACAATCGTGGTGGCGCAACTCGTGATGGTGGTCGCGGCGTGCTTCGCGAACCGGTTGATTCAACGCGTCGGCTACTGGACTGTGATTCTCATCACGTTTCTTGCGTTGCCGCTGCGTGGCGTGGTCGCCGCGATGTTCATTTCGGCGTGGGGCGTCTGGCCTGTGCAGGCGCTCGACGGCATCGGCGCGGGACTGCAGAGTGTGGCCGTTCCCGCGCTGATCGTGCGGCTTTTGCAGGGCACCGGACGGGTCAACGTCGGACAAGGCGTAGTGATGACCTTGCAGGGCGCGGGCGCGGCGCTGAGTCCCGCGCTCGGTGGCGTGCTCGCGCAGCACTTCGGCTATACGGTGGCTTTTCTCGTGCTGGGAGCGGTGTCGATGGGCTCGCTTGGGCTGTGGCTGGTGTTTCGTGGCTCGCTGAAGAAGGCCTGTGGGGTTTGCGATGAATCGGCGGCCGCAGTATCCACTTCGCCGACGTGAGGTGGGGTGGTACTGGTCGTTCGCATTCCGGACATTGCAGCCATGGCCACGAGCCCACGTCTATTCGGTTTCGTTCTCGTCAGTGTCGCTATTGGCGGCAACCGTCTCGTGGTCCATCGCCGCAGCGGCGAGCTGTTCGGCGAGTTCAGGGTGAGCTTCCTTGCGTTCGCTATAGCGGTCGGTGAGGTAGGCCGAGCGGCTGCGCACCATTAACGTGAACTTGTACAGTTCTTCCATGACGTCGACCAGACGGTCATAGTAGGAAGACGGTTTCATCCGTCCTTCTGCATCGAACTCCTGCCACGCCTTCGCCACCGACGACTGGTTCGGAATCGTCACCATCCTCATCCATCGACCCAGCACGCGTAGAGCGTTCACCGCGTTGAACGACTGCGAGCCGCCACATACCTGCATGACTGCCAGGGTGCGGCCTTGCGTAGGACGCACGCCACCGCTCTCCAGCGGCAGCCAGTCGATCTGGTTCTTGAAAACGGCGGTGAGTGTGCCGTGACGTTCCGGACTACACCAGACATGGCCTTCCGACCACTCCGAGAGTTTGCGCAGTTCGACCACCTTGGGATGATCGGCAGGTCGTGCGGATCGAAGACGCGGGTATCGGCGCCGAAGTGACGCAGGATGCGCTCCGCTTCCAGCGTGAGCTGACGGCTGAACGACGTGGCGCGCAACGACCCGTAGAGCAGAAGAATTCGCGGCGCGTGCTGCAATTCGACGCCGGGCGAGAGCTTGTTCAGGTCGGGCGTATCGAGATGTGCAGCGCTGATGTTGGGCAGGTTGTCGATCACTTGTTCACTCTCCGGCCCGTGTTGTCGATCACGACTTCGCCGTATTCCTTGGTGAAAGGTTGGTTCAGTGCGTCGGGCAAGATGTCCAGGACGAGTTCCGAGGGACGGCACAGACGCACACCGTGAGGCGTGACGACAAACGGACGATTGATGAGTATCGGATGCGCTTGCATGGCGTCGAGCAATTGCTCGTCGCTGAGCGACGTGTCACCCAGCCCGAGTTCCGCGTACGGTGTCCCTTTCTCGCGCAGTGCCGCGCGTACCGTGAGACCCGCCCGCTCGATCAGCGCTTTCAGCGTGTCGCGATCCGGCGGCGTTTTCAGATATTCGATAACCAGAGGCTCGATGCCTGCATGGCGAATTATGGCCAGCGTGTTGCGAGACGTGCCGCAATCGGGGTTGTGATAGATCGTGACGGTCATGGCTTCTGTCCTTTGATTGCGTTACCTGCTTCGTACCAGTGCCGTGACCGGTTCACCACGCTGACCACGACCAGCATGACCGGAACTTCGATCAGTACACCTACCACGGTCGCGAGTGCCGCGCCCGACTGGAAACCGAAAAGACCGATGGCGGTGGCCACGGCAAGCTCGAAGAAGTTGCTCGCGCCGATAAGACTCGACGGACCCGCGACGCAATGCGCGACGCCCAGGCGACGATTGAGCAGATAAGCGAGACCGGAATTGAAAAACACCTGAATCAGGATCGGTACCGCCAGCAATGCGATAACGAGCGGTTCTCTAATGATGGCCTGTCCCTGAAACGCAAACAGCAGAATCAGGGTCGTCAGAAGCGCGCAAATGGAATACGGTCCGAGATGCGCAACGGTCCGTTGGAAACTCGCCTCGCCTTTGGCAAGCAGCCGCTTGCGCAGCACTTGTGCCAGTACGACCGGAACGATGATGTACAACACGACGGAGATAATCAGCGTGTCCCATGGCACGGTGATGGCCGACAGGCCGAGCAGCAGGGCGACCAGTGGAGCGAACGCCACGATCATGATCGAATCGTTCAGCGCGACCTGCGACAGCGTGAAATACGCGTCGCCCTTGCATAGTTGAGACCAGACAAACACCATCGCCGTGCACGGTGCGGCGGCGAGCAGGATCAGGCCGGCGATGTAACTGTCGAGTTGCGCGGCGGGCAGCCATGAAGCAAACACATGGCGAACGAAAATCCAGCCAAGTAGAGCCATCGAGAAAGGTTTGATCAGCCAGTTCACGAACAACGTGACGCCAATGCCTCGCCAATGACGCTTGACCTGAGTCATGGCGGTAAAGTCGATCTTGACCAGCATCGGAACGATCATCACCCAGATCAGAACGCCGACCGGAAGATTAACCTGCGCCACTTCCAGGCGCGCTATCGCGTGAAAGATTCCCGGAAATATCTGGCCGAGCAGAATGCCGCCGACAATGCAAAGTGCGACCCAAAGCGTCAGATAACGCTCGAAGGAACCGATCGCCGGACGAATGTCGTCGCTGGATGTGTCAACGGTGCTCATGAAATTCCTGGCGGACTTTAAACCAGCGCGGGTGCGCTGAAATGCTCGCTCGTGAAGCCGACAACACAGCGCTTCACGGAGTCTTCCCGCAGCAATCGGAGAGGTCGCTCGCGACACACGTTTCACCCGCACAGCAGTTCTCCGTCAGAAAACCAATCAGGCCTGTCATCGCGTCGAAATTGGCTGCGTAGTAGACGAACCTTCCATCCTGCCGTGGCTTGACCAGGTCGGCGTGGGTGAGATCTTTCAGATGGAACGACAGGCTCGACGGGGAGAGCCCAACCTGCTGCGCAATCTCACCGGCCGCCATGCCATCCGGACCGGCGACGACGAGCAGTCGGAACACGGCGAGACGAGATTCATGAGCGAGCGCACCGAGGGCGCGTACGACGAGATTTGAGTCCATGAACGGAACGATAAATGATCCGCTCCAACATTTCAAGAAATATTGAAATGACGTCGTTTGCTTGAGCCGGGTTGCAAGACGAGGCGCCGCCCCTACACCAACCGCCCGCCATCCGACTCCTTCCATAACCGCTTCAGGCAATCGACGAACCATTTGCCCGCTGGTCCGGGCGGCTGCGACGGCCGGTGATAAACCGACATCGTCAGCATCCAGCCGCTGGGCGGCATGTCGTCCACGTCGAGAACGGCCAGCGTGCCTTCGGCAATGTCTTTTTCGACCATGTGCAAGGGCATGCCGCCCCAGCCCACGCAGTCTTTGAGAAAGGCGTGTTTCGTCGAGAGATCCGCGAGACGCCAGGTCATGGCCGACGCTACGCCGAAGTCGCGGCCCGCCGTGAGATCGGATCGGTCGGTCAGCACCAGTTGGACATGCTTGGCCAGTTCGCGCCGGGGTATCCGATGCTTCACACTGGCGAGCGGGTGACATGCCGACGCGACGGCAATCAGCGGCACGTCGCCGATGCGCTCGCTCACCAGCGAAGGAAACGATTGCGGCAGCGGCGGCAATATCCCCAGACTGCAGCGGCCATCCAGCACGGGCTGATAGGCGGCGCCCAGTCCTTCGACGAAGAGGCGCAGCGGCGTCAGCGGAAACTTTTCCGCGAACGCCCTCGCGACGGCGCTCACCACTGCGGTCGGAAAGAAAACATCGACCACCACCGAGAGTTCGGCCTCGACGCCGGAGGTCATGAGTCTCGCGCGTGCCTTCAGCGTGTCCACGCCGGCGACGATGTTGCGTGCGTCGGCGAGCAGCAGCGCGCCCTCCGGCGTGAGCTTCGGAAAACGACCGGAGCGGTCGAACAATACGACTCCGGTCTGGTCTTCCAGGCCGCCGACCCAGCCGCTCACCGCCGACTGCACCCGGTTGAGCTTGCGGGCTGCCGCCGAGAAGCTGCCCTCGTCCACGGCGGCGATGAAGGTTCTCAGTTGATCCAGCGAAATCCCGTCCAGCATGGTGTTTCATCCATCTCAAAGATAGATGGATTGTATCTCGATATACCGGCTTCCCAGATGCATGAGGCGCTGCGATGATTTCCACCAACGCAGCGACATCGTCGTGAGGCGCAGCAGCGGCGCTTTACGGCTCCGTCGAGTCCATCCATTTATCCGGGAGGTTGTATGACCTGTTCCATCATCGGCAGCGGCAGCGTGGGCGCCGCGCTCGCCAGTCAGTTTGCCCGCAGCGGCATTGCGGTCGGCATCGCGAATACGCGCGGGCCGGCGTCGCTCGCTTCACTGGCCCATGCGCTGGGCGACAAGGTGACGCCCGTCACGCTTCAGAAGGCGCTCGAGGCCGACGTCATCATTCTCGCCGTGCCTTTCTGGGCACACCGCGACGTCGCGAAAGCGGTGTCGGACTGGCAAGACAAGATCGTCATCGACGCCACCAACGCGTATGGCGTGCCGTTGTCCGAACTGGACAACCAGCCTTCCTCGGCAATCGTGGCGAAGGCGTTTGCGGGCGCATCCCTCGTCAAGGCGTTCAATCATTTGCCCGCCAAAGTGCTCGCTGACAATCCCGCCAGCGCCGCTGGCCGTCGCGTGATTTTTCTGTCGAGCGACGACGAGTCTGCGAGCACGAAAGTGGCGGCGCTCGTCGAACGGCTCGGCTATGCGGCGGTCAGTCTCGGCAAGATCGCGGAGGGCGGTCAGCTCGTGCAGGCGCGCGACAAGCGCTGGGCGCCGCTGATTTTTCAGGACCTCTTCAGGAAGGAGCAATAAGCCATGTACGACCATGTCATCTGGCCGGAGCGCTACGATCCGAAAATATCCGCCATCTACGCGCTCAACGACATCGACGTGAAGGCGCCGCCCGAAGTGGTGTGGAAACTGCTCGTCGATGCGAAAAAATGGTCGGCGTATTTTCCGCCCGAGGACCAGGTCGAGATTCAGTCGGCCGAGCCGGAACTGGCATTGGGAACCCGCTATACACGCGTAACGGTCGGCTTCCCGATGAGCCTCGTGGTGACGGAATACGTGCCGAACCGCAGGCTCGCCTGGGCGACCACGGTCGATGGCGACGAGACCGGTTCCAGCGCGTACCACGGCTGGGTCATCACGCCGACCGACGAAGGTTGCCACTTGCTGACGGAAGAAACGCAGCAAGGGCCGTGGTTCCTCGACATGCTTGGACGGCAGCATCCCGGCGGCCTTTATCGTTATCACCAGGATTGGGTCGAGCGTCTCGCGCGCGCGGCGGAGGAGGTCGCGAAGAACGCTGCGGGTCGAAGCATCGCCTGACCCCTCACACCTCACCAAAAAAAACATGCTCATCAAAGATCGAGCGTCACCCCCTCTCTATCGAGCGAACCTTCGAGATGAGGGCCGGGATGCGGCGTAGCGCAGCAGATCAGCGCCTCACCCGGAACAATGTCGTGACCCGGCGGCTGGGCGTAATCGACCGTGCCGTCGAGTACTTTTGCCGAGCACGTGCCGCAAACTCCAACGCGGCAACTCGACAACGCGTTTATTCCACAGCTTTCTGCCAGGTCGAGCAGCGACCCGTGAGCGGGACGCCAGCGCGCCGTCTTTCCCGACCTGGCAAACTTCACGACGACGGATTCCTCCGCATCGTTATCCGTAGCAAGAGTTTCTCTACGACGCTTCACGGATGCAGGGCCGAAGCTCTCGAAATGAATCGACGAATCGCGCACACCTAAACCAGTTAGCCCGTCGTAGAGCGATTGCATGAATGCAGAGGGACCGCACAGGTAGAAGTGATAGTTGTCGAACGGCAGGATGGATTTCAGCAGTTCGATGTCCACCATACCCATACTTTCATGCTTGCCCAGAATCGCGTCGTCAGGAAGCGGTCGGCTGTAGCGGATGTACGGATGAAAATTGCTGGCGCGTGCCGCCTTGTCGTCGATAAACGCGCGGAACGCGTGGCTTGCCGGCGTTCTCGTGGCGTGCACGAAAAAGATCGGCGCGTGGTGGATGGTTCGTCCGTTATTGACGAGCAGCGTATCCACCATCGCAATCATCGGCGTGATGCCGACGCCGGCCGAAATGAGTACGACCGGTGTGCGCGCATCGACGTCGAAGACGAACGAGCCGCGCGGCGCCATGCCCTCGATCAGCGTGCCCACGGTTGCGTGGTCGTGGAGCCAGTCGGAGATGCCACCCGCACCTTCGCGTTTGACCGTGATGCGGTAACTCGATCCGCCGGACGCGCTCGACAGCGTGTATGTCCGGCTCGCCGCTTCGCTCCAGCCATCGGGCTGCACACGCACCGGCAGGAATTGTCCGGCCGAATAAGCGGCCAGCCCTCGGCCATCGGTGGGTTCGAGATAGAACGACCGGATCTGCGCGGTCTCTTCGACAACGCGCGCAACGCGAAACGGCCGCCATTCGTTTCGGTAGCGCTCGACCTCGAGCGTCTGCGCGACATCGCTCCAGCTGCCGGTCCGTGCGAGCAGCGGCGAATCTTCGGGAGGCGTGAAGTGGGCGGGCAGACTCGCCTCGACACGAATTACCTCGGTGACGTGATAGCGGACCAGCCGCTGCGCACCGGCGAACGCGCGCACCTCGGGGCCGTCCCAGATAATTTCGGCGGTGGCCGCGATATACACCAGGTCACCGCGCGCGAAGTCGATGAACAGCAGCCCTGCACGGTTGTCGAGCTGCCAGTTGCCGAGCGTGTTGAAGATGAAATTGCCGACGAAATCTGGCGCCGTGAGCGTCGTTTCATTGTCGACGCGAACGAAACCCGGCCGGCCTCCGCGATGAGAGACATCGGCGCCACGCGCGACACCGTCGCCTTCGCGCATGTTCGCGGACGCAATGAAGTAAGTGTCCGCGCTTCCGATCATGGCCTTCACTGTTGCGTCGATACGCTCATGACGGTGCACCGGCGTCGCTTCGCGCAGCGCCGGGTCACGGTGAAAGACCGGCTCGCGGCCTTGAATGTACTGAGGACAAATTCCCAGCGTCTGCCGCACGGCGATCGTGAATTCGCCGTCTTTCAGATCGGCCACGCTGCCGAAAAAGCGATTGCGACGACGCGTGTGGAGTTGAACGCCGAGCATGGCGATCTCGGCGCCGGTTCGCAGATTGTCGGCGAGCGGGTCGCCGTGGAGCGGCGTTGCTTTCACCTTGACCGTGGTCGTGTCGATTGCATCGAGAAAGCCGGTCTTGCCGAGCAGAATCGACGCCCACGGTCTTCCTTGTGCGTCGACCGATCCAACGAAAATATAGGGTAGTAGACCGAAGAATTCCCGGTGCTGTTCAGTGAGATATTCCCGCACGACCTGGCGGCCCGCCACGGCCATTTTCTCGCGTACGCCGACCCGTTCCTGCACGGCCAGTTCACCTTCATGGAAAGGCGATTGTTCCAGGCCCCAGCCCGGCGATGGTGGCGTATTCGACATGATGAGCTCGAGGTCGCGACGGGAAGACGCCCGGCAAGCAGCGGCTTCCCTGAGTTCGAAAGATCAGGCAGCAGCCCGCAGGCCGACCGCGTTGCGTGCGAAGGGCACGAAGCCGGGCAGTGCTTCGACACGCTTGAGCCACGCGTTGACATTGGCGTAGCCGGAAATGTCGACATTGCCTTCCGGCGCCGCCGTGATGTAGCTGTACAGCGCGACATCGGCGATGCTCGGCTGATCGAGCGCAATCCACTGACGGCCGTCGAGTTCCGCGTCGATGAGCTTCAGGATGTCGTGGGAACGCTTGATGACTTCGTCCGCATTCAGCTTCGCGCCGAACAGGGTGATGAGGCGCGCGGCCGAAGGGCCATAGGCGATTTCTCCGGACGCCACCGAGAGCCAGCGATGCACGCGTGCTGCACCCAGCGCGTCTTCAGGGAGCCACGCACCGTGGCCGAATTTTTTGGCGAGATACACGAGGATGGCGGCCGAGTCGGCGAGCACCGCGCCGTTTTCTTCGAGAACCGGCAGTTGGCCGAAGCGATTCAGTTTGAGGAACTCGGACTTCTTGTGTTCGCCGGCCGCGAGCGACACGTTGACGATTTCAACCGGCTTGCCAAGAAGCGACAGGAAAAGCTGCACGCGATGCGAGTGGCCCGACAATGCGTCGTAATAGAGTTTCATGTGTTCAACCTCGGTTAGCCTGGGCGGCCAGTCCGCTCAGATGAACGAAGCGTAAAGACACACGCGCCCGAACAGAACGCCAATCGGGCTGAATAGACTCTTCCGTTTTTTCGAATGGTGGCGCGGAATCCGGCACGATCGGCTCGTATATCATCCAGCGAACAGAATACTGAGCGCGCGCCGGCTGAGTACGACAAGGGGAATATCATCGATCGCTTACACGCCATGACGGTCTTCGTGAAGGTTGCCGAAGCGGGCGGCTTTGCGGGCGCGGCCCGTCAACTGAACGCCAGCCCGCCGACCGTGACCCGCACCATCGCGTTGCTCGAAGAGACGCTCGGCGCGCGCCTGTTCGTCAGAACGACGCGGTCGATCAAGCTCACCGACATCGGCGAGCGCTATCTCGACGACTGCCGCCGCATCATCGCGGAAGTGCAGCAAGCCGAAGCGGCCGCTTCCGGCTCGTATGCGGCACCCACCGGGACGCTCACGGTGTCGGCGCCGGTACTGTTCGGCCGCATGCACGTGCTGCCCATTCTCAACGCGTTTCTCGAACGTCATCCCAAGTTGATCGGGCACGCGCTGTTCGTCGACCGCATGACGAACCTGGTCGAAGAGGGGATCGACGTCGCGGTTCGCATCGGCCATCTGCCGGACGCGAGTTATGTCGCGCGGACGGTCGGCGCCGTGCGGCGTGTCGTCTGCGCCGCGCCGGATTACTGGCGGCGTCATGGCGTGCCGCAGAGCCCCGATGACCTGTCTCGTCATCGGATCATCGGTTCGACGGCGGCCTGGTCCGCGTTCGAGTGGCGCTTTGGAGCCGCGAGCGACATCGTGGCGCGGCTGAGCCCGGTCTTGTCGTGCAATACGAACGACGCCGCGATTGCAGCCGCCGAGTCGGGCATGGGCGTGACGCGCGTCCCTGCGTATCAGATCGCGGCGCAACTCCAGTCCGGCGCATTGCAAACAGTGCTGGACGAGTTCGAAGAACCGCCCATGCCCGTGCATGTCGTCTACGCCGAGCGGCTTCACACGCCAGCGAAGATTCGAGGCTTTATCGATCTGGCGGTCGAGCGGCTGAGAAGCGAGTTCGGCACCGGCGACTGGGCGTGATCGTTATCTTTAGCGCGAGCACACACGCGAGCACGTGCGCGAGCAGAAGCACGATGTTCCGGAGTGCACACTGAAAACCTATGTCGCTGCCGGTCGACGCGATGCATCTGCCCATTTCGCATAACTGCCAAAAAAAACGGAAATAAACGGAAACAAACGGAAACAAACTGACGGGATCGTAGGCCGAACTGAAATTTGGTTGTAAGTCGCTATTGCTAGAGTCGTCCGAGCAATTTTCCACCGGAAGCCAGACGGTGTTTCCGAGCACACGCGAACAGTGGGAGAGCGACAACCATGAACATAGCTCGTGCCTGTTGGCTCATTCTGACGCTGCTTTTTACGGCCCCGGCCTGGGCTTTCCAGACGCGGGTGGTGACCATTCCCAGCGCGGCAATGCATAAGTCGTTCGAGGCGACGGTCGTGCTGCCCGATCAGTACAGCCACGGCAAGGCGGCCGACCGCTTTCCGGTGGTCTATCTGCTGCACGGTTCGGGCGGCGACTACACCGACTGGACCTCGAATTCGCAGATCGGCAGACTGGCCGACCGTTATCACATGATTCTCGTGATGCCCGACGGTGGTCACGAAAGCTGGTACATCGACAGTCCGGTCGACCCGCGCAGCCTGTACGAAACCTACGTGGGCACGGAAGTGGTCGCGTATGTCGACATGCATTTCCGCACGGTGGCGACCCGTCAGGCGCGTGCCATCACTGGTCTGAGCATGGGCGGCTTCGGCGCGCTGCATATCGCGCTGGATCGCCCGGACGCGTTCGGCGCGGCGGGCAGCATCAGCGGCGCGGTCGATCCGCGCGGTTGCGAGGACGAACCCGGCATCGATCAGGTATTCGGCGATCCCGCGCGCCATGCCGACTTCTGGAACAACGAAGCGATCGTCGCGAACGCGCGCAATTTCGGCAACGCCCACATTGCGCTGACCATCGACTGCGGCGTGAACGACTCGCTCGTCCAGTCCAACCGCATGCTGCATGCGCGGCTCGTCGAACTGGGCGTGCCGCACGACTACGCGGAACGGCCGGGCGGCCACACCTGGAAGTACTGGTCGAACGCGGTGCAGTATCAGGTGCTGTTCTTCGCCAGTTCGTTCAAGCGCAACGGAGCCTACGGCCAAAGCGCCCAGACCTGAGTTTCTATTCGCCGGGTTGTTTCAAGACGCGCTGTCGCGCTCCTGCGTGACGATCAGATCCAGCGCGCCGGAGAGAATCGAACCGGCGAGTTCTTCGGTGTCGACCACACGCGCCAGCGTGATCGCGCCGACGATGGTCGCCACGATGCCGAGCGCCATCTTCTCGTCGCGTCCCGCCAGCGTTCCAGCAATCCGCGCGGCCAGCGCGTGCACATAGCGGGTCAGTTGCTCGCGAACTTCCGGCCCCGCATGGCGCGCTTCACCGGCCAGCGCGCACAAGGCGCAGCCGGCGCCCGGATTGCCGACGTGATTCGCGTTGAGAAAAAACTCTCCCAGCGCCCGCAGCGGCGCCTTCCCGTCAAAACTTTCGTCGAACGCGATCATGCGCTTCTGGCTTTGCGCGACCGCGTACTCCAACGCCTCGACGATCAGCGCGTCACGCGATGAAAAGTGGCCGTAGAACGCGCCGTGCGTGAGTCCCGCGCTACGCATGCAGTCCGCCACGCCGAGCGCCTCGATGCCGTTCTCACGAATCTGCCGCGACGCTGTTTCCAGCACGCGCTGCTTGCTTTCCGCTTTCTGTGCCTGTGAGTAACCCATCGCTTATCCGCCCTTGACAATCTGCATGATGCGAATAATACTGAAAATGTGCATGACGATCAACATACAGATTTTTCAAGGAGTAGCACGATGCGTTTCGAAGGAAAAACGGCCCTGGTCACGGGCGGCAACAGCGGGATTGGGTTTGTCACGGCAAAAATGCTGATTGCCGAAGGCGCGCGGGTGGCGATCACCGGGCGCGATCGCGCCAAGCTGGATCAGGCGGTAGCCGAACTGGGACCGAACGCGCTGGGTCTGCAAGCGGACCTGAACGACGAAGCGGCCATCGATCCCGTGTTCAAGCAAATCGGCGAGGCGTTCGGGGCGCTGGATATCGTCTTCGCCAATGCCGGCATCTCCGGACCGACGCCGCTCGGCGGCACCACCGCAGCGGCATTCGACGCGATTCTCCGCACCAATCTGACAGCCGTGTTTCTGACCGTCCAGGGCGCGTTGCCGCTGATGAAAGCGGGCGGCGCGATCGTGCTGAACGGCTCGGTGATGCGCGAACTCGGCGCGCCGGGAACGGCCGCGTATTCCGCCACCAAGGCCGGCGTCACCGGCATGGCGAAGGTTTTTGCGGCCGAACTGGTGCAGCGTGGCATTCGCGTGAACACGGTGATTCCGGGCGGCACCCGCACGCCGATCTGGACGCGTGGTGCGCGTGAAGGCGCGACGCTCGACGGCACCGAACAGATGCTCGCGCCGCGGGTGCCCTTCGCCCGGTTCGCCACGCCTGAAGAAGTCGCGGCGGCGGTGCTGTTCCTCGCCTCGGGCGACGCCTCGGGCATGACGGCGGCCGAGATTGTCGTGGACGGCGGCACGATCGGCGCGCCGTGGGGCGCGCCGCTGTTTCGCCAGGGCTGAAGCCGGCGCGTCGCGCTAGCGGCGAGAGGCCGGCGAGCGCGCGCGGGTGGTATGCCTGCGCGCCGCTCGGTTCATGCCGGTTCGAACCGGTCGAGGTCGAGTTCGAGAAATTTCGTGCCCTCGATCGGATTGAAAACATAAGCCGGTATCGGCTCGAAACCGAGCGATGCATAGAGTTGCATCGCGGCCGTCATAGTCGGCAGCGTGTCCAGCCGGATACGCGTGTAGCCGGCGTCTTTGGCAAGCCGGCAAATGCGTGTTGCGAGGGCACGGCCGAGTTGCTGGCCGCGTCCCTCGGGGCGAAGATACAGCCGCTTCATCTCGCAGACGGTGTCGTCGAGCGGACGCATGGCGACGCAGCCCACCGCTTGCGCATCCTGCCAGGCAAGCAGGACGCGTCCGCGCGGCGCGGCGAATTTGCCGGGCAATTGCGCGAGTTCCGTTTCGAAATCCTGGAAGCCCAGATCGATGCCGAGCGAGTCGGCGTAGTCGCGGAAGATGGCGCGCACGGTGGCGACCTGTTCCGGAAATTGCGCTTCGACGATTTCCACCATGTGTGCCGTTCCCTGATGTGCCGACGCGAGTGCCGACATGTTGTTCATCGGCACAGCGTAGCATCGCGAATCACCTCGGCGTCACGTCTGCGTCACATGGGCGCGCAAAAAGCCGCACACCTCCCGATGCAATGCCAGCGCGCCGGGGCTCATGTCCAGCGCGCGCCAGCAGCCGTGCACGAGGCCGGCGGCGATCCACAGACGAGCGTCGCCGCCCGCGGCTGTCATGCGTTCGACGAACACGCGGGCGTCGTCGCGCAACGGATCGTGCTCGACGCCGATGGCCAGCGTGGGCGGCAGGCCGTCGTAGCGATCCGCTTCGAGTGGAATCGTCCAGGTGGGATAGGGCCGCTCTTTACCCCAGTACAGATCGCTGAAACCGTGCACGTTGGCGAGCGTCAGCATGGGCGCGTGCGCTTCGGTATCGCGCGCGGGTTTCTGCGGGTCGGTGCCGAGCATCGGGTAGACCAGCGCGAGGCCGCTCACGCCTGCTATGCCTTCGTCGCGCAAACGCAGCGCGACGCCGGCGGCGAGCGTGGCGCCGGCGCTGTCGCCCGCCAGTTGCAGCGTGCCGGTCGACAGCGAATCGAATGGCAACGCATGCCGGAGCGCGGCCATGGTGACTTCCAGACAATCGTCGTGAGCGGCCGGCGCGGGATGTTCGGGCGCGAGACGGTAGTCCACGGCGACGATGTCCAGACCCGTATCTGCGGCAAGCCGCGCCGTGACGGGCTGGTGGCTTTGCAGCGAGCCAAGCACGAAGCCGCCGCCGTGAAAATACAGCACGGTGCCACGCGCGAGCCCCGCAGCCGCCGTATTGCGATACAGACGCAGACCGATGGCATGGCCCGCGCGCGACTCGAATACCGCATCTTGCGTGCTCACGTTGGCCGGCATCTGCGGCGCGAGCGCTGCCGTGTAGCGTTCGTAAAGCTCACGCTGTTCGGGCGGCGACAGCGGCGTGGTGTGCGAATAGATCGCGGCCGTGCGCTCGACGAATGCGGCAATCTCCGGCTCAAGCATGTTCGCCTCCCGTCGGCGATCGTTTGGCGGGCAGGCCGATGACGCGCCCCGCGAATCGCGGCGGCGGCAACGCGGTCTGGGCTTCGACGAGCGCGCTCAGGCTGACGGCGACGTCGGGGTCGAACGCCGCGCCGCGCGGTCCGGTCGTGTCGACGTGCAGCAGCATCTGCTCGCCGGCGGACACCGGGTCGGCGTTGCCTTCGGTGAACATTTCGAGGTAAAGATGGATGCGTTTCGCGTCGTGCGCAAGGATGCGCATATCGACGCGAACCTGCGCGCCTTCCTTGATCTCGTGCAGATAGCTTACGTGCGCCTCCAGCGTGTAGATCGAGCGGTGCCGTGCCTCGCGCACAGTGTCGGGCAGACCGATCCGGTCGATCAGGGCGTCTGTTGCGAAGCTGAAAATCAGCATGTAAAACGCGTCGCGCAGGTGACCGTTGTAGTCGACCCACTCGGCGCGTACGGTGTCGCGATAGCTGGGCAGCAAGGCGTCTCCTCTCAGTCGTGCTGAACGGTGCAATATGTGCAACTGTCGGCGGCCATATCTGAACGCCGCCGTCGTGCTGCGATCATGTTACTCGGACGGCAACATGCCATGCCGTGCCTTGGCCTCGCCGATCGCGGCCAGCACGCTCGTGATGCAGTCGTCGCGGTAACGTTCGAGCTGCTTGATCGAGCGCGCGCCGACCTGCTCGGCCGTGCCGTCCACCACGCGGTCGATCAGTGCGTCGGTGAGCCTGGGCGCTACCAGTTTAGTCCACGGCAGTTCGAGCGCGGGGCCGAACTGCTGCATGAAATGACGCATGCCGGCGTCGCCGCCCGCCAGTGTGTAGGTCAGAAACGTGCCCATGAAGGACCAGCGGATGCCGGCGCCGAAGCGGATTGCGTCGTCGATCTCGCCGGTGGTCGCCACGCCTTCGTCGACCAGATGCAGTGCTTCGCGCCACAAAGCTTCGAGCAGACGGTCGGCGATGAAGCCCGGGACTTCCTTGCGCACGTGCAGCGGCCGCATCGACAGTGAACGGTAGATCTGCAGCGCGGCGTCGAGGGTGCCGGGCGCGGTGCGCTCGCCGCCGAGCACTTCCACGAGCGGCAGCAGATACACCGGATTGAACGGATGCCCGACGATGCAGCGTTGCGGATGCAGCGCACGCGCGTAAAAATCGCTCGGCAGTAGACCCGAGGTGGACGACGCGATGATCGCGTCCGGTTTCGCCGCCCGGCTGATCTGCTCGTGCAGTTCGAGCTTCAGTGATTCGCGCTCGGGCGCGCTTTCCTGAATGAAGTCCGCGTTCCCGACGCAGGCTTCGATGGTGTCCACGAAACGCAGGCGTTGCGGCGACGCACCTTCGGCAAGCCCGATACGTTGCAGCGCCGGCCATGCGTTGGCGATGTTCTCGCGCAGTTGCTTTTCCGCGCCCGGCGCGGGGTCCCACGCGATCACGTCGAGTCCGTGGGCGAGCGCGCGCGCCACCCAGCCGCTGCCGATGACACCCACGCCGATCGCGGCGAAGGTTTTGATATCGACGATCACTGTCATGTCTGACGATCCTTTGACCTGAAAAATTGGACGATGCCGCCGGCGCGCACGCCGGTCGCGTTATGCGTACTGCGCGAGTGCGCGACGCTCCAGTTGCCGCTCGCCGCGCGCGGGCAAGCCGAGCTTCTTGCGCCCTTCGGCGGGAGTGAGCGCGCGCGCGCCGAGCCTTTCGATGATTTCCACGGCGCGCTGCACGAGCGAGCCGTTGGTGGCGGGAACACCTCTGTCGAGCCAGATGTTGTCTTCGAGACCGACGCGCACGTGACCGCCGAGCAGCATCGCCTGCGCGACCATCGGCATCTGCATGCGGCCGATGCCGAAGCCCGCCCACTGCGCGCCGGGCGGCAGGTTGTCGGCCATCGCCTTCATCGTGGTGGTGTCGGCGGGCGCGCCCCATGGAATGCCGAGGCAGATCTGGAACAGCGGCGGTGCGTCCAGCAGGCCTTCCTTGAGCAGCTGTTTGGCGAACCACAGATGCCCCGTATCGAAGATTTCCAGTTCCGGCTTCACGCCGAGTTCCTGAATGCGCGCTGCGCCCGCGCGCAGTTGCGCGGGTGTCGACACGTAGATGTAATCGCCGTCGCCGAAATTGAGCGTGCCGCAGTCGAGCGTGCAGATTTCCGGCAGCAGTTCTTCCACGTGCGCGAGACGCGTCAGTCCACCGACCAGGTCCGTTCCCGCGCCAAAACGCATTGGGTCCTCGCCGGGGCCGATCTCCAGATCGCCGCCCATGCCCGCCGTCAGATTGATGATGACGTCGGTGCCGGACGAGCGGATTCGATCCACCACTTCGCGGTACAGACTCGGGTCGCGGCTGCCGCGTCCGGTCTTCGGATCGCGAACGTGGCAGTGCGCGACGGTGGCGCCCGCCTTCGCGGCTTCGATTGCGGCTTCGGCAATCTGCTTCGGCGTGACGGGAATGGCCGGATGCTTGCCGACCGTATCGCCTGCGCCGGTCACGGCGCAGGTCACGATGACTTCATGGTTCATTGCGGGTGAGTTCCTCTATGTGCGAGCTGTTCGTGTGCGCGGAGCGCGATCAGAGTCCGAGGTAGGCCTTGACCGCGGGCAGACCGTCGCGGCCGTCGTAGGTCTTGACGCCGGCGAGCCAGGCGTCGAGCAGTTGTGGGTTTTGCTTCAGATACGCCTTGGCGGCGTCGGCCGGTTTTTCCTTGTTCATCACCGACTGCATCACGAGGTTTTCCAGTTGCGTCGTGAAGCGCAGATTGCTGACGAGCTTGCCCGCGTTCGGGCAGCGCGTCAGAAAGTCGGGGGACGTCAGCGTATAAACGCGTGCTTCGCCGTCGTTCGGACCGAATACGCCGTCGCTGCCGCTCAGGTATTTCATGTCGATGGTGAGGTTCATGGGGTGCGGCTGCCAGCCGAGAAACACCACCCACTTTTTCTCGCGGACCGCGCGATCCACGGACACCAGCATGCCGGCCTCGCTCGATTCGATCAGCTTGAAGCCGCCGAGCCCGAACTGGTTGGTGGCGATCATTTTCTGGATCGCGGCGTTGGCGCTGCTGCCGGGTTCGATGCCATAAATCTTGCCGTCGAGCTGGTCGCGATGTTTCGCGATGTCGGCGAAGGTCTTCAGCCCCGCGTCGTATTCGTAGCTCGGCACGGCGAACGTCGCTTTCGCGCCGGTCAGATTGGGCGGTTGCAGTACCTGGATCGATTTCGATTCGACGAACGGCGCGATCGCTTTTTCCTGCACCGGCCACCAGTAGCCGAGCGACACATCGAGCTGCCGGCTTTTCAGCCCGGCGAAGGAAATCGGCACCGATGCGACGGTCGTGACCGGCTGATAGCCGAGGCCCTCGAAGACGGTCGAAGCGAGCGCCGTGGTCGAGGTGATGTCGGTCCAGCCGATGTCGGCGAAATGCACCGCCTTGCAGGCCGCCGGGTCCTGCGCGAGCGCCGGCGTGGACGACCACGCGACGGCGGTGGCGGCCGTCAGCCACGCGAGTTGGTTCAGCAAGGCTTTGACGTTCCACTTCATGATGTTCTCCCTTCGGACACGTTCGACAGCGTGTTTCGAAACGGCCGCGTTCTGGCGGCCCCGGACCTGCGCGATACGACTCGGTTGCTGACTGGATTGCGATTGCGTCGCCGCTGCGTCACCGCTGCATCGACGTCGATTGACGTCGATTGACTTTGCATGGCGGCGTGAAGCGATGCCCTAACGTTAATGCCCCATATTCACCGGCAAGCGACCGCCGGCGACCCGTTCTTGCCCGCCAGCGACACGTGCGTCGCCACGAGGCAAGCCGCCACGCCGGCACGTTGCAGTGCAGAATCGCGGGCCACTCATTGTTTTCGCGGGTTGCCGCGTCGTGCGTCGCTTGCTACGCTCGCCGGGTTTGCACATCCCTGTGCGTTCCTGTCATCTATCGAGTGCGGCCGATGCCCGAAGACATGTCGTTTCTGCTGCTGCCCGGCTTCTCGGCGATCGGCTTCATGTCGGCGGTCGAACCGCTGCGTGTGGCGAACCGGTTTCGCGCCGGGTTGTATCGCTGGCGCATTCTGAGCCTCGACGGCGCGCCGGTCGTCGCGAGCAACGGCATTTCGATCAACGCCGACGCCGCCATCGGCGAAGTCGATTCTCCGCAGACGGTCTTCGTGGTGGCGGGCTTCGATCCGCTTGGCTGCTACACACGCGCGCTCGGCGACACGCTCAAGCGGCTCAACCGCCTCGGCGCGACGCTCGGCGGCATCGACACCGGCAGCTTCGTGCTGGCCGAAGCGGGGCTCCTCGGCGCATCCGATAGCGTGACCGTGCATTGGGAAGCGTTGTCGGCGTTTCGCGAGCGCTATGCGTCGCTGAACGCGAGTCAGGAACTGTTCGAAATCGGCGAGCGACGCATTACGTGCGCGGGCGGCACGGCGTCGATCGACATGATGCTCGACCTGATCGGCCGCAAGCACGGCGCCGCGCTGGCGTCGGCCGTGTCGGAGCAGTTCGTGGTGAGCCGTATCCGGCAACGCTCCGACCATCAGCGCATGGAAGTCGCGGCGCGTTACGGCGTGCACAATCGGAAGCTGATTCAGGTGATCGGCGTGATGGAACAGCACATGGAAGAACCGCTGTCACCCGACCGGCTCGCCGCGGAAATAGGGGTGACGCGGCGGCAACTGGAGCGCCTGTTCTGCGCGTCGCTCAAGGACACGCCGACGCATTTCTATCTGCAACTGCGCCTTACGCGCGCCCGTGAACTGCTGCAGCAAACGGATATGTCGATCACGGCGATTTGCGTCGCGTGCGGATTCGAATCTCCCTCGCACTTTTCGCGGACCTATCGCGCGCGTTTCGGCGCGAGTCCGAGAAGCGACCGGCAGGCGAGCGGCGGCCGCAATGCCGCGGACCAACCCGCCGTTGAACGGCATACGCCGCTCGTGGCCGCGGCATTGTGTCCGTAATCACAACAGTGAATTCAACGTTTAAGTGTTTACCCTGATTCGACTGCCTTCTAGACTGTCTTCATGCGCTGGGGAAATGTGATCCCGAAGCGACGCAAAAACAATCTCTGGAGGTAGTTATCATGAAATCGCTCATCGAAGCCGCTGTTATCGCCGCTCTTATTACCGCACCGTTGGCAGCATTCGCACAGTCGAGCCAGCCCGTCACGCGTGCGCAGGTTCGCGCTGAACTCGTGCAACTGGAAAAGGCCGGCTATAACCCGGCCATCGCGAACGACACGAATTATCCGGGCGACCTGCAAGCCGCCGAAGCGCGTGTCGCCGCTGAAAATGCCGCTACCCGCAACAGCGGCTACGGTTCCGCAACCGACGGTACTTCGCAGGCAGGCGCGAAGCGTTCAGGCGCCGTGAGTTCCTATTCGGCACCGGTCGTTTATATCGGCCACTAATCGGCCACTGATCGGCGCGAGCGCGGCAGCTGAGGAGTGATTGCCTGCGGCCAGCGCAGGCAAACCCAGGCTTGCCGCGCGCCGCTCATTCTTCCGCGTCGTGCTCGATGACGAAGCGTTTCAGGTAAGCCAGCACGGCGGCTTCCACGCCGCGATGGTCGGCGGTGCTTTTCGACCCGGCATTCTCTTCGTCGCCAAACAGGGCAGACGGCGCATCGTGAACGTCCACTTCCAGGCCTTCACGAAAGATGCGAATCTCGTGGGCGACTTCTGCGTACTCGGCGATCCAGTGCACGCCTTCGATATGCGCGCCCGCGCGTACGGTCGGTGTCTTCATGGGTCTCTCCCGGCAGACGGTCCGCGGTGCGAACCTTCACCCTCACCATACCCCGTCCCGCCACACGGCGCACGCCTCGTCGGGTAATTTCAGAATTTTTGCGGCGCGGCAGGCGCGATGGACCATCTGTGCGCCTGCCGCGCGGCACGGCCGTTGCTGACTCCATTGGAGTCAACAGCCAACGGAGGACGCCATGCCCCTGCAAAAAACGCTTAAACGTGCCAGTGCCGATAAACGCGCCGGCAAGTCGGCGAGCACTCAGGCCGGTGAGTTCGTGAAGGAACAGGTCGATCAGGTTCGCGCCGGCAAGCACGGCGTCCGGTCGGCGAAGCAGGCGATTGCCATCGGCTTGTCGGAGGCACGTCGCGCGGGTGTTGCCGTGAAGGCGCCGAAGAAGGGCGCGACAAGCGAGGCGACCCGCAAGAAGGCTGAGAAGGATTCGGCCGCCGGTCAGCATAAGACGGCGTCGAAGAAGAGCAGCGAATCGACCGCGAAGCGCTCGCGCGCGGCCACCAATGCGCTCAAACGCGAGGGCACGGCCGGGGCTTCGCGCACGGCGCTGTCGAAGCAGACCAAGGCAGCCGCCGCGAAACGGCCGGCCGCCAGTCGCTCCGCGGCCGCGAAGAAAGCCGCTGCCACGAAGGGGGCGGCAGGACGTTCGGCGGCAGCCAAAAAAGCTGCGCATACGCGGGCGGCGCGCTCGCATCATTGAGCCGGCCGCGGTCATAAAAAAAACGGCGGGACGTATCTGAGCGATACGTCCCGCCGTTTTGTCTGGGCAAGCGCTTATTGCACCGCTTATCGCACGGCTTATTGCACCGTCGCCAGCACGTCGCCCACGGTCTTGAAGATGTGCGCGATCTGCTCTTCGTTGATGATGAGCGGCGGCGAGAACGCCAGGATGTCGCCCGTGAAGCGGACCAGCACGCCGGCCTCGAAGCACTTCACGAAGGCTTCGTAAGCACGTGCGCCCGGCGCACCTTCGCGCGACTCCAGTTCGACGCCCGCGATCATGCCGAGGTTGCGAACGTCCTTGACGTGCTTGGTGCCGCGCAGCGAGTGGGCCGCGGCTTCGAAAGTCGGCGCGAGCGTGGCGGCGCGTTCGAACAGGCCTTCGCGGCGATACAGGTCGAGCGTGGCCACGGCGGCGGCAGCGGCGGCCGGGTGCGCCGAGTACGTATAACCGTGGAACAGCTCGATGGCGCCCTGCGCGCCGGCGTTGACGATGGTGTCGTGGATCGTGCGGCTCGCGGCCACCGCGCCCATCGGAATCGACGCGTTGTTGATGGCCTTCGCCATCGTGATGAGGTCGGGCGTTACGCCGAAAAACTCGCTGGCGGTGGCCTTGCCGACGCGGCCGAAACCGGTGATCACTTCGTCGAAAATCAGCAGGATGCCGTGCTTCGTGCAGATCTCGCGCAGCTTCTGCAAATAGCCTTGCGGCGGAATCAGCACGCCGGTCGAGCCGGCCACCGGTTCGACGATCACCGCGGCGATGGTCGAGGCGTCGTGCAGCGTGACGATGCGTTCGAGTTCTTCGGCGAGGTGCGCGCCCCAGGCCGGCTGGCCTTTCGAATACGCGTTGTGTTCGAGGTTATGCGTGTGCGGCAGATGATCGACGGCCGGCAGCAATGCGCCCGAGAAGGTCTTGCGATTCGGCGCGATGCCGCCCACCGAAATGCCGCCGAAGCCGACGCCGTGGTAACCGCGCTCGCGGCCGATCAGGCGCGTGCGCTGGCCTTCGCCGCGCGCGCGGTGATAGGCGAGGGCGATCTTCAGCGCGGTGTCCACCGATTCCGAGCCGGAGTTGGTGAAGAAGATGCGATCGAGCCCTTCCGGCATCAGTTCCGCCACCTTGGTGGCCGCTTCGAATGCCAGCGGGTGACCCATCTGGAAGGTCGGGGCGAAGTCGAGCGTGGACAGCTGCTGCGTGATGGCGGCGACGATTTCCTCGCGGCCGTGGCCCGCGTTCACGCACCACAGACCCGCGCAGCCGTCGAGCACTTCACGGCCGTCGGTGCTGCGGTAGTACATGCCCTTGGCCGATTCCAGCAGGCGCGGCGCGGCCTTGAACTGGCGGTTGGCGGTGAAGGGCATCCAGAAGGACGACATATCGTCGATGACGGGGCGCGAAGTCATGGTGTTCTCCTCGAAGTGGTCCCCCAAAAGGACTTCCTTCGGGGCGTAGCCAAAACTGTAGCGTTCGCGGTTTAATGGCGGCATAAACAGTTGACGCAGTGTGGTGCTAACTGTGCTGGTGAAAACGCGATAACTGTGTCGATCGGTTCGACACTCGCCCGGCATCATTCCCGTTCCGACCATGATCGAACTACAACTCGAGCGCGACCGCCGCGCCGCTCCAACCCTCGTCGAGCAGGTGGTGCAAGGCTTTGCGAGCGCCATCGAGGCGCAATCGCTGCGCGCCGGCGCGCTGCTGCCCTCGGTGCGGCAACTCGCGCAAAGTCACGAACTGAGCACCTTCACCGTGACGGAGGCTTACAACCGTCTTGTTTCGATGGGACTGGTCGTGGCGCGGCGCGGCTCCGGCTATCGCGTGGCGCTGCGCTCGCAGCCCGCGCGCGCGGCCGCCACCGAATGGCAGCCGCCGAGCCTGACCGCCACCTGGCTGCTCTCGGACGTATTCGCCGACCATTCGGTGCCGATCAAGGCCGGCGGCGGCTGGCTGCCGAACGAGTGGATCAACGAAAGCGGCTTGCAGCACGCGCTGCGGGCGATGAGCCGCGTGCCGGCGGCGCGTCTGGGCGACTACGGGCATCCGTACGGCTTCGCACCGTTGCGCGAGCGCATCGCCGAGCAACTTGACCGCCGCGGTTTGCCGGTCGACGTGTCCAACGTGCTGCTCACACAGGGCGCGACGCAAGGGCTCGACCTGATCGTGCGTACGTTGCTGCGCGCCGGCGACGCCGTGATCGTCGAAGATCCGGGTTACTGCAATCTGCTGCAGATTCTCAAGCTCGCCGGTCTGGTGGTGCATGGCGTGCCGCGCACGCCGGCCGGCGTCGATACGGACGTGCTGGAGGCGCTCGTCGCGCAGCACAAGCCGAAGGCGATCTTCGTCAATACCACGCTGCAGAATCCGACCGGCGCGACTTTCGGCATGTCGGCGGCGTTCCGCCTGTTGCAGATCGCCGAGCGTCAGCGCATGTGGGTCATCGAAGACGATGTGAGCCGTGAGCTTGCACCCACCGGCGCGCCCCTGTTCGCGGCCATGGAAGGCTTGCAGCGCGTGCTGTACGTAGGGGGGTTTTCGAAGACGGTGACGCCGGGGCTGCGCTGCGGCTATGTGGTGGCCGAGCGCGCGGTTCTGCGCGAACTGGCGCGGACCAAGATGGCGGTGGGGCTGACTTCGTCGGAGGCGATCGAGCGGATCGTCGACAAGGTGCTGCTCGAAGGGCGCTACGCGCGTCATGTGGAAGCCGTGAACGAACGGCTCAAGGCCGCGCATGCCACGGTGGAGGAGCGCATCGATTCGCTCGGGCTCGAACTGTTTCACCGTCCGCGCGCCGGGCTTTTCCTGTGGGCGCGTTTGCCGATCGAGGCCGAGCGCGCCGGCGAAGTGGCGACCGCCGCGCTCGCGCACGGCATCTGGCTCGCGCCCGGTTCCTACTTCCGCCCCGACGACGCGCCCAGCGCCTGGTTTCGCTTCAACGCGCCTTATTCCACGGACGACGCGTTGTGGCGTTTCATCGAGCGGGTCGGGCAGGGCGCGCTCTAGCAACTGACGCGCGCCACGGTGGCGGCACTCAGCCGGCGTGTCCCGACAGCTTCAGCGCGATCGGATAGAGCGAAGCCACCAGCAGCAGCGCCATCGCCACGTTGAAGATGCGCAGACGTTTCGGGTCCGACAGCACGCGGCGCATGGCGGTGCCGAAACCGGCCCACAGGCAGATGCACGGAAAGCCGATCACGTAGAAGATCACCGCCATGGCCATCGCGTTGACGCTGAAGCTTTCGCTCAGGTGGACGGTGGTCGCGGCGGTGAGCACCATCATCCACGCTTTCGGATTGACCCACTGGAAGGCGATCGCTTCGTAGAACTTCATCGGCCGGCTGTCGGCTTTCTTCACCTTCAGCTGACCCGAGGTGCCGATCTTCCACGCCAGATACAGCAGATACGCGACGCTCGCCACTTCGAGCACGGTGTACAGCACCGGAAAGTGGACGAAGGCTTCGCCGAGACCGATCCCCACCGACAGCATCAGCAGCACGACGCCGGCGCTAATGCCCGACAGATGCGGCAAGGTGCGGCGAAACCCGAAATTGACGCCCGAGGCCAGCAGCATGGTGTTATTTGGGCCTGGCGTGATGGTGGTGACGAGCGCGAACAGGATGCCCGCGGGCAATGCGCTGAGACTCAGGTACGACATGGAAGGCTCCGGGATCGGTAGAACTGGAAAACATTCTATCGACGTGAGCCGGTACAGTACCGGTACGATTTTAGAGATGGTGTCCGGTACGGCGCGCGTGGCGGCGTTGCCGGTGAGGCCGCCGCCCTTCGACCAGGCCGCGCGCACGGCACGTCGCGCTTTCCAACCGGCAGGCGATCATCCGCCAAACGCTCATGTTCGCGCGACGGATATCGTTCGTTCTACCGATAATCTTCTAGAGTGCAAAGCTGGCAGTCCGTCTGGCCGAAGCGGAACCTGGAGCGCGACCATGTATGCGATGCATTACGAAATCACGTTGCCCGCCGACTACGATATGAACACGATCCGCAACCGCGTGGCGGAGCGCGGACATATGACCGACGCGTTCGGCGGGCTCGGTGTGAAGGCTTACCTGATTCGCGAACGTGGCAAGGCGGGGTCCACGCTGAACCAGTACGCGCCGTTCTATTTGTGGAACGACACGGCGGGCATGAACCGCTTTCTGTGGGAGGGCGGCGGCTTTCAGGGCATCGTCGAATCGTTCGGACGGCCTGTCGTGCAGACGTGGTCCGGCCTGCTGTGCGTGCGGGGAGAAGCGGCGTTTACGTTTCCGGTGAGCGCCACGCGTGATCGCGTGCCGCTCGCTCGCGAGGCCGATCTCGCCAACGCCGCGCGCGACGCGATGGCCGAGGTCGAACAACTGGCCGCGCATCGCAGTGCGCTGATCAGCGCGTGCGCGATCGATCCGCGTTCGTGGGAGCGCGTGGTCCTGACGTTATGGATCGACAATCCGCCGGCCGCGGTGCCGGGCGAGCGCTACGAAGTGCTGCATCTGTCGCGACCGGGCTTCGACGAACTCCTGCGGGAAGCCGGGTAGCGCGCGTGCAGTCAGTGCCGCGCGGAATTGCTCGGGCGCCCGAAATCGACTTCCCGGCTTTCCACGACGCCGCCCGTGCGGCCCGGCGCACGCTGGTTGCGCCAGTAGAAATTCGTGTGGGCGATCACGCTGTGCGGCGGCGGTGCGCCGTGTGCGGAGGAGTCGACGGTCGTGTGCGCGTCGGCCACGAGGATGGCGTCGTAACCACGTGCGAGGGCGCCGTGCAGCGTCGAGCGCACGCACATGTCCGTTTGCGCGCCGGTCACGATGAGCCGTCCCACGCCGAGCGCGGCGAGTGTCGGCTCCAGTTCGGTCGCTTCGAACGCGTCGCGATAGTGCTTCTCGACAATCGTTTCGAGCGGCGCGGGCGAGAGTTCGCCGACCAACTGCCACGCGTCGCTGCCGGCTACTAGTTCTTCGTCCGAATGACGAATCCAGATCACGGGTACGTTCGCAGCACGCGCTTTGTCGACCAGCGTGTTGACGACGCGCAGCACGTCGTCGCGCCGGTACGCTTCGGCGATGACGTCGTTCTGGAGATCGATGACGAGGAGCGCCGTATTCGGGCGGTTGGCGAGCGTGGTCATGGTCGTGGTGCCGACGAAACGTGCTTACGCAGCGAGAAACGCCTGCAGGACCCGGTTGAACGCGCCGGCATTCGATACGTTCATGCCGTGCGACGCCCCGGCGATGGTCTGCCGCTCGGCGTAGTCGATCCACTCGACGAGCTTTTCGACGTTATTGCGGAACATGCGCGGGCTGCGCTGTCCGTCGATCAGCAGGGTGCGGCACTTCACGCCCTGCGCCGCTTCGCGCGAATAGGCGGGCAGCGGATCGCGAAGCTGTTTGGGCAAGGTGTCCGCGTTGTCGATGGCCATGGTGCGAAACGCGATCGGGCTCTTGCGCCACGCGCCCGGCATGCTCACGGAATCGACGAACAGTTCGAGTCCGGCGTCGATCTGATGGCTTTCGATGAGTTCCGCGACGCGCGCGCGCAGCACGTTGGTGGCCGGCGGCAGCGACGCTTCCGGCGTGCCTTCGACGTGCAGCGGACCGCCGGGGTCGGCCAGCGTCAGCGTTTTGACCAGACGCGGATACTCACGCGCCATATGAAACGCCACGCAACCGCCGCGCGAATGGCCGACCAGATGGACCGGCGCGAGATCGAGCGCCTCGATGAATTCAGCCAGTTCGGCGACATGCGTCTGCCAGCCGAATTCGCCCTGAATGCATGCCTCATTCGCCGGCCAATAGTGGCTCAGGCTCACCGAAATGCAGCGATAGTGCTGGGACAGCGCGGCCGTTTGCGCATCCCAGTAGCGAAAATCGCACAACGACCCGTGAACGAACAGCAGCGGTTCGCCTTCTCCGCACTCGACATACGGCACGCTGATGCCGGACGCGATGGTCGCGAACGACACTTCAGGTACGGCAAGCACAGAGAAATCGGTACGGGCGTTCATTGACAGGCTCCTTTGGGGTCACTATGCCCGATGTCGATATTTTAGAAAATCGCGTAATATTGATCGAATCTATTCACTTTTCTGATACCAAGCCCTTTGAAAGCACTCGACCTGGACGTCATGTCGATGATCGTCGCGGTGGCCGACACCGGTAACATCAGCCGCGCGGCGGAAGTCGTGCACCGCTCGCAGTCGGCGGTCAGCATGCAGATCAAGACCCTCGAAACCGCGCTGGGCAAGCCGCTGTTCGTGCGCAAACCGCGCAGCGTGGTGCCGACGCAGGACGGCGAAGTGCTGCTGACCTACGCCCGCCGCATGCTGGCCTTGCGTGACGAAGCGTGGGCCGCCGTGGTCCGTCCGGACGTCACCGGCCGCGTGAGCATCGGCGTGCCGGACGACTACGCGTCGTCGCTGCTGCCGCCGATTCTCAAGAAATTTTCCGCGACTTATCCCAAGGTGGAGATTCAGGTGGTCGGTTTGCCGAGCCTCGCGCTCGCGCCGATGGTGAAGGACGGCTCCGTCGATCTGGTCTGCGCGACGCGCGTGAAGGGCGTGTCCGGCGAGTTCATCCGCTTCGAACCGATGGAATGGGCGGCGGTGCCGAGCGCTCACGAAATCTGGCAGGAGAGGCCGCTGCCGATCGCCGTCTTTCTGACGGGCAGCGTGGCGCGCGAGAACGCAATTCGCAGCCTGGAGCGGGCGAAGATCAGCTACCGGACGTCGTATGAAAGCCCAAGCCTGCTCGGCCTGCTGTCGATGGCCGAAGCGGGGCTCGCCATCGTGCCGCTGGCGCGTTGCGCGGTGCCGAAGCACTTCTCGTTGCTGGGACCGGCGCAAGGCTTGCCCGAAATCGACGCGCTCGAGATGGTGCTCGCGCGCAGCACGGCGTCCAAACGTCCGCCCTGCGATTTTCTCGCCGAGGCGATTCTTTCCGAACTGAGACGCTAGGGCGTGCAGGCGCCGGCAGTGGACGTGTCGAGCGTCATCATCTGCCCGTGATGCAGCACGGTGAACGCATCGGGGGAAAGTCCGGCGTCGCGGGTGGCGTCGGCGAGCTTTTTCGGCGGCTCGTCGAGCGGTTCGTCGGCGAGTTCGAACGTGCCCCAGTGAATGCCGATGGCCTTTCTCGCGTGGATGTCCTGGAAGATCTGCACGGCCTGTTGCGGATCGACGTGCTGTGGACCCATGAACCAGCGCGGCGCGTACGCCCCGATGGGAATCAGCGCGAGATCGAAGCAGCCGAAGGCCGCGCCGATCCGTTTGAAGTCGCCGGAATAACCCGTGTCGCCCGCGAAATACAGCGAGAACGGATGCGCCGCATGCGGCGGCGTCCTGACGACCCAGCCGCCCCACAAGGTTTCGTTGCGGTCGGTCAGGCTGCGCGCGGACCAGTGCGTGGCCGGCACGAACCAGAAGTCGAGCCCCGACGCCCGCGTGCGATCGCTCCAGTCCAGTTCCTGCGCATTCACGATGCCCTTGTTCGCGAGCCACGCCTTGATGCCGAGCGGCACGAGAAAGAGCGGCGGGCCGCCCGCCTGGGCATTCAAGGCCTGCACGCTCGCCGCGTCGAGATGGTCGTAGTGGCTGTGCGAGATCAGCACCACGTCGATATGTGGCAGGTCCGTCAGCGCGAGGCCGGGCGGCACGTAACGCTTCGGTCCCGCGAACGAGAACGGCGACGCGCGTTCGGAGAACACCGGGTCGGTCAGGATATTCACGCCGTCTATCTGCAGCAGCGCGCTCGCATGGCCGATCCACGTCATCGTGTTCACGCTGCGGTTGGCCTTGAGCCACGCCACATCGGGATGATCGACGGGAAACGCGTAGCCGTTCTCCGGCGGACGCGGCAGGCCGTGAATCAGCCGCTCCCAGCGCCACTTCCAGACCGAGCCGCGCGCGAGCGGGCCGTCGCTGTTTTCGAAGCCGTTATCCGTGTGTTTCGCGTGATGAATGCCGCTGGCGGCGAGACGCTCCGGCGACGGGTCGACGTCTTGCGCGGCAGCTGAGCCGATCGCGCTTGCGGCGCAGAGCATGAGGACGGTGTGACGCAGAGGCAGGCCTGTTGAACGTGGCATCGTAAGCGGATCGAAATGGCTGGACGGTGATGAGCGAAGCAAGTAAGCAACGCAGCTAAGCGCGCTGACCAGGCGAAGACTGCGACACCGCAGTGTAGACCGCCGCCGTTTTGCTCGCCGGGACGGCAACGCTTACAGCGGAATTCGCTGACGGCATACCTTGAGAACGATCTGCCGCAGCCAGCGGTGAACCGCATCGTTCTCCGAGCGTGGATGCCACATCTGCGAGATCGTGAAGGTGTCGGCGGGAACGGGAAGCTCGAACGAACAATCGCCGGCGGCGGCGTTTTGCGCCTGCATGAAAGACGCGGGAAGCAGCGCGATCAGATCGGACGCGCGCGCCACCGCGAGAGCGGCGGGAAAGCTCGGCACGATCGCGACCGTGGTCCGCTCGAGATTCGCGCGTGCAAGCCCGGCGTCGAGCGCCTCGACGGTCGACCTGCCATGCGGCGCGAGCACATGGCCGAACGCCGCATACCGTTGCATCGTGACTTTTGCCCTGGTGTCCAGCGGATGCCCTTTGCGGACCACGCCCACATAGCGGTCGCGGAACAGCGCCTGAATCCGTATCTCGGGGCCCATGTCTTCCACCACGCCAATCTCCAGATCGGCCTCGCCCTTGCGCAGACTCTCGGCGTTCTTTTCCGCTTTGGCGAAAAAGTGCAGGCGCACGAACGGCGCAAGCGCGGTGAGTTCGGCAATCAGAGGCGCACCGAAGGCTTCCACGAAGGCTTCATTGGCGCGAATCCCGAGCGTTCTGCGCAAGGTCGAGAAGTCGGGCGACGTCACCGACGGAAGCAGTAACGCGCGCGCCTCGTGAACCGTGCGCTGCGTGTGCTCGCGAATTTCCTCGGCGTAGGGCGTCAACACCATCTCGCGACCGGCGCGCACGAGCAGCGGATCGCCGGTCGTTTCACGCAGACGCGTCAGTGTGCGGCTCATGGCGGACGGACTCAGATGCAGCGATCTGGCGGCGCGCGTCACGTTCTTCTCGCTGAACAGGGCGTCGAGCGCGAATAGCAGATTGAGATCGGGTTCGGACATGTGTCGTTGGCAGCGGGCAGAAGTGGAGGACGGCAACGGCGACGAAGGCGTCTGGCGCATAGTTTAGTTGCAGCGGCCGCGCCTTCCGGCGTTCGCCCCGGCTGGCTATATTGAATCGCTTGAACGGCAGCATTTGCCGGCGCATTTGAAACCAGGAGAGAGCCATGTCGCACATTGCTTCGCAGAAAACCGTTCTATTGATTGGCGCGTCGCGCGGACTCGGCTTCGCGATGGTCGAAACGTATCTGAAGCGCGGCTATCGCGTCATCGCAACCGGGCGCGCCAACTCGACCGACGCACTCCGGCAACTGGCGGCGCGCAGCGCGGGCGCGCTGGAAGTCGAGACCGTGGACGTGACCGTCCCCGCGCAGGTGAGCGCTCTGCGTCAACGTCTCGCGGACCGGCGCATCGACGTGCTGTTCGTGAATGCCGGCGTGAAAAACGACGACGGTGAAACGCTGGCCGATGTCTCGACGGACGAATTCGTGCGCGTCATGGTGACGAATTCGCTGAGTCCGATGCGGGTCATCGACACGCTCGAAGACCTCGTGCCGCCGACCGGCACGATCGGTGTGATGTCGTCGGGACAGGGCAGCCTGACGAACGCCACCAACGCGAATTACGAAGTCTACCGGGGCAGCAAGGCGGCGCTGAATATGTTCATGCGCACTTACGCGGCCCGCCGCGCCGAGGTGCCGCGCACGCTGCTGCTGATGGCGCCCGGTTGGGTGCAGACCGACATGGGCGGTCCGGGCGCCCGCCTCACCATCGACGAGAGCATTCCGAATCTGGTGAACACCATCGAAGCTCACGAAGGTCAGGCCGGGCTGCACTATCTCGACTATCTCGGCCGGACTGTGCCGTGGTGAGCGGATGAGAGACGGGAATTAGCGCAGTTCGGCGCGAAGATCGCGTACGCCGCGTCCCAGCCGTTGACGCAGCAGCGTGCGCAAGGTCGCACCGTCGACGTAACCCACTTCGGCGGCGATTGCGTCGATGTCGAGACCGCTGCCGTGCAACAGCGACTGCGCATGCTCGACGCGCAGGTCCTGGAAGTAGGCGAGCGGCGATTTGCCGAGCACGTCCTGGCAGCGTCGCTGCAACGAGCGCGTGCTGGTGGCGAGCGCGCTGGCCGCATCCCGTAGCGAGAAGCCGTCCTTGAGATGATCGCGCGCCCAGCGTTCGAATCGCTGGATCAAGGGGTCCGCCTGCGCGAGATGGTTGGGAATGATGTATGGCGCCTGGGACGAGCGAATATCGGCGAGCAGATAGCGCGACACGACAGCGGCGAGTTCCGGACTCGCGCGGCGCACCAGCCAGAGCGCGAGGTCGAGATGACCGAGCGCCGCGCCCGCCGTGACGCCGACATCGGACGGCACCAGCATGCGCGATTCGTCGAGCAGCACGTTCGGATAGCGCTGCCGGAAGAGCGGCCCGAGCCACCAGGTCGTGGTGGCTGCACGGTGATCGAGCAGCCCCGTTTCCGCGACGAGAAACGTGCCGATGCAGGACGCCGCGATTTGCGCGCCTTCGGCGTGCCACGCCATCAGTTGCCCGCCCGCCGCCCGCACGTCGGGTCGCGCGAGCGCGGGCACCAGTTCGTCCGGCGTGCCGGTGCCCAGCGCCGGAATGACGACCCAGTCGGGCTTCAGATCGGGCGTGATGGGGCGCACGGGTATGACGAGGCCCTGACCGGAGCGCACCTTCCTGCGTACGCCGACGATCGACACGTCGAAATAGGGCGTGCCGCCAAATTGCCGGGCCGAAAACTTGTTGGCGAGCGACAGCGTGTCGAGCATGGCCGTCAGGCCGGTGTCGAACAGTCCTTCGAGGGCGAGGATCGAAATGCGCATGGCGTAAATGACCATAAAGTTGGCATTTGCGACGATACCGGTCTTTGCGCCGGAAGGCTACAGTTCTCTCCGTTGTACAGCGCAACACCAACCTCGATCACGGAGTCGAACATGAAAGTATTTGCTATCGCATCGGCGCAACTGACCCTCACCCCGGACAAGCTCCAGCAGCACATGCCGAGCGAAGTGCCCGCCACGCTCAAGCTGTATCTCGACGGCAAGGTGGAGCAATTCTGGTTTCGCGAGAAGGCGGGCCCGATCTTCCTGATGAACGTGGAATCGGTCGAGCAGGCCAAGGCGACGCTGGACGCGCTGCCGCTGGTGGCCGACGGACTGATGACGTACGAATTCCTGCCGGTCGGTCCGCTTGCACCGCTGGGCCGCCTGATTCAGGCTGGCTGATGACGTCGGGCGATCCATCGGAAGCAGTGGCGGATCGCCCGCACGTTGGCGTGAAGACCCACCGTTGCGCCGGTGCTTGTCACGCCGGCGGGAAATGCCGTTTGCCCGTGGGCATCGGCAAACGACGGAAGCGTTCTTTTTTGTGTTCGTCGTCGAAATGCGCGAGCGACGGCTTGATCAGATCGCTGCGCGATACGATGCCGACCAGTTGCCGCGTGGTGGAATCGGCCACGACCGGCAGGCGTTCGAGTCCGAGCACGGCAAGCCGCGTCGCGACGAGCCGGCAGGTTTCGCCGGGCAACGCGAAGGCCGGCGTATCGTGCAGTACGTCGGCCAGACGCCGTTGATGCGCTTGGCCGTGTTGATGTTCGCCGGCAGCGTCGAGCAGTGCGCGGTCGACCACGCCCAGCAGCACGCCGGCGCGAACCACGGGATAGGCGCGATGCGTCTGCGCCGCGCCGAAGTAGCCGGACAGAACCTCGGCAAGCGGCAGATCGCCGTCGATGGTTTCGATCGTGCGCGACATGACTTCGTCCACGTGATGACGTTCGAGCGGATCGACGCCGTACTCGCGATAGATGTGATAGCCGCGCCGCGCGATTTTCTCCGTCATGATGGAGCGCTTCATGACGACCGTCGCGAAGCCGTGCGCGACCAGCGTGGCGGCGAGCAGCGGCAGCAACGCGTTACTGTCGTGCGTGAGGCCGAAGGCGAAGACGATGGCGGTGAGCGGTGCGCCGAGCGTCGCGCCGAGCACGGCGGCCATGCACACGAGCGGCCACAATGCGGGTTCGCCGCCCGGCAACACATGTCCGAGCAGAACGCCGAGCCCGGCGCCGAGCATCAGGAGCGGCGCGAGCACGCCGCCCGATGTACCGGAACCCAGTGCCACCACCCAGATGACCGCCTTGACGAGCAGGATGGCCAGCGCAATCTGCACGGCCATATGCTGATGAAGCAGGTCGCCGATCACGTCGTAACCGACACCGAGCGCGCGCGGTTCGATAAAGCCGCCGATGCCGACCACCAGTCCGCCGAGCGCCGGCCACCACATCCAGTGAAGCGGCAACTTGCCGAACAGGTCTTCGGTTTTGTAGAGCGCCGCCGACAGGCCCGACGCCAGCGCACCGGACAGCAACCCGGCGATCACGCACGACACCAGCGACAACGCGCCGGGCGGCGCGGTTTCGAGCGGAAACAGCGGGCCCGTGCCGAAGAACACCGCGCGCGCGAAGCCCGCCACCGCACACGCGAGCGCCACGGGCAGAAAGCTGCGCGGCCGCCATTCGAACAGCAGCAATTCGACCGCGAGCAGAACCGCCGCGACGGGCGTGCCGAACACGGCGGTCATGCCCGCGGCGGCGCCCGCTACCAGCAGCGTCTTGCGCTCGGCGGACGTCACCTTGAAGCATTGCGCGATCAGCGATCCGAGTGCGCCGCCCGTCATGATGATCGGTCCTTCAGCACCGAACGGGCCGCCGCTGCCGATCACGATGCCCGACGACAGCGGCTTGAGCACCGCCACTTTCGGCGACATGCGGCTCTTGCCGAACAGAATCGCTTCGATGGCTTCGGGAATGCCGTGGCCGCGAATTTTTTCCGAACCGTAGCGCGCCATCAGACCCACGATCAGACCGCCGGCCACCGGAATGAATACGACCCAGAGTCCCAGATGATTGAGCGCGGGCGAACGGTCCGCGAATGAAAACTGCTGGAAGAAAAAGAGGTTGGTGAAAAGGTGGATCAGGCTCAGCAACACGAAAGCGGCGAGCGTGCTCAGCGCGCCGATGCCGGCGGCCAGCGCGGCAATGCCGGGCAGCCGCGCATTCACGGCGAAATCGCGTTTGTGACTGGAAAGGTTCATGGCGCTTCAGACATCGATTTGCGGGACGTTGAACGCGCCTTTGAGCGACTTCAATTCGGCGCGATGCATTTCGGCGAGACGGGCGAGTACCTGTTCACCGGCCTTCAATAAATGGACTTCCACCTGACGACGATCGGTGGCGCTCACTTTGCGGCGCACCAGACCGAGCGCTTCGCAGCGGGACACCAGTGCGACCACGCCGTGATGCTGCGATTGAAGCCGCTCCGCAAGTTCGCCGACGGTCGCCCAGTCGCGCTCGGGATAGCCCTTGATATGCAGCAGCAGGAGATATTGCAGCGGCGTGATGCCTTCGCCCTGAGCGGCCTGTTCGGAAAAACGCTCGAAGCGCCGCATCTGATAGCGAAACTCGGAGAGTTGTTCGAAGTTCGCCTTGGTCAGGCCGCGTGTGAGTGTTTTCATCGAAGTGTCGTGAGGATGCCGAAGACAAACTATATCACGACGTGATATTTATGCCCGCGTTCGATTTCTCGCTGAACCGCGTGCGCGTCACACCGCGCGATGCTTCTCGGCATATGACTGACGATACAGTCCCGCGATGAGATCGGCCTGCGTAATCATGCCGGCAAGCCGTTTGTGCGAGTCGAGAACGGGGATGTGATGGTGGCCGTAATTGGCGAACACCGGCACCAGTTCGACGATGGGCGTTGCGGCGTCGATGGTGTGAACTTCCGCATTCATCAGCGCGCCCACCAGCGGCTCGGACACCACGTTGCGCCTGAACCACCGCTGCACCGCAGGCGGCATCCCGGCCACCCGGCGAAACGCCCGTTTGTCGACGAGATCGGTACGCGTCACGATGCCGATGACATGCTGCCGTTCGTCCGTCACCGGCAATGCCTTGATATGACGCTGTTTCAACAGACGCCACGCCGCGGACGCTCTCGTTACCGCGGAGACGGCCACCAGCGAGCGCGACATGATGTCGGCGCAGGTCAGTTCATTGAACGTGCGGGCATAGGACTGCAATTGAACGTCGCGCAGCAGCGATTCAAGATCGTCCGTGCCGATGTCGAGCAGTTCGCCGCGCCGGCTCAGCACGGCTTCGAGATCCGCGCGCGTGAAGCCTTCCGACGGCGGCGTGGCGGACGGTTGCGTGCCCTTGCCCGAACTCTGCGGCGCAACATGCGGATAGCGATGCCCGGTGGCGGCGTGATAGACGATCGCGGCACACAGCAGCAAGGCAGACTGGATCGCGATGGGTTCGGCCACGAAGCGATAACCAAGTGCATGCACCGTGGGTCCGCCGAGCACGGCGGTCAGCGCGACCGCGCCGGATGGCGGATGCACGCAGCGCAGCGCGAACATCGCGCAGATGGCCAGTGAAACGGCGAGCGCCGCGGCGCCGACGGGGTCGCCGATTGCATTCGCGCACGCCACACCCACCGTGGCGGACACCAGGTTGCCGCCGATGATGGACCACGGTTGTGCAAGCGGACTGGCGGGAACGGCGAACAGCAGCACGGCCGAGGCGCCCATCGGCGCAACTAGCAGGGGAATGTTCGCAGCGGGGCCGAGCAGAACGTGCATCGTTCCGCCGGTGAATGCGATGCCCAGCAGTGCGCCCAGACAGGATCGCAGCCGCTCGGGCCAGCGCACGGCCATCGGACTGGGGGTAAAGCTGACGAGCCAGCGGAGTAGGGCGTTGCGGGACAAGGTCGAACCCGGAGAGAAAGAGGGAGAAGCCGCGCCAGCCGGAGTTGGAATTGAAGGCCCGGCTGTCGCGAGACGGAAAACCGCGTACGCCGGTGATTATATGTCATTGTGATATAAAAAATCGTGCCGGACGGTTGCCGATGCCGCCCGATCAGCGCGGCAAATTCCCGTCCCAGGCGGCCAGTTCGCTCGCCAGCGCGTTTTCCCTGGTTTTGTTAATCTCGCGGCTGATACCGCAATGATTACTTATCCGCAAGGAGCGTCGAACATGAGTCAGCCCGCCGAATACGAACCGCCCAAGGTCTGGACCTGGAATAAGGACAACGGTGGCCGTTTCGCCAGCATCAACCGTCCGATCTCGGGGGCTACGCACGAGAAGGCATTGCCGGTGGGTCAACACCCGCTGCAGCTGTATTCGCTCGCCACGCCGAACGGCGTCAAGGTGACGGTCATGCTGGAAGAATTGCTGGCGCTCGGCCACAGCGGCGCGGAATACGACGCCTGGCCGATCAGGATTGGCGACGGCGACCAGTTCGGCAGCGGTTTCGTCGAGGTGAATCCGAACTCGAAAATTCCGGCGCTGCTCGATCGCAGCGGCGCGAAACCGGTGCGCGTATTCGAATCTGGCGCGATTCTGCTCTATCTGGCCGAAAAATTCGGGGCTTTCGTGCCGACCGAATCCGGCGCGCGCGCTGAATGCCTTTCGTGGCTGTTCTGGCAAATGGGCAGCGCGCCGTACCTGGGCGGCGGCTTTGGACATTTTTACGCCTACGCGCCTACGAAAATCGAATACGCGATTGACCGCTTCGCGATGGAAGTGAAACGTCAGCTCGATGTTCTGGACAAGCAGCTCGCGGCCAACGAATACATCGCGGGCAACGACTACACGATCGCCGATATCGCCATCTGGCCGTGGTACGGCGCGCTAGCCAAAGGGTTGTTGTACAGCGGTGGCGAGTTTCTGTCGGTGCAGGAGTATCGGCACGTGCAACGCTGGGCCGACACCATCGGCAAGCGTGCGGCCGTGCAGCGCGGGCGCAAGGTGAACCGTCTGTTCGGCGAGCCCTCGGACCAGCTTCACGAACGCCATGCCGCCAGCGACTTCGACACCAACACGCAGGACAAACTGGCGCCGCAGAAGTAAAAACAGCGAAAGCGCCCGGCGTCGCAACGACGCCGGCGTCAACGCGTCGCTCATCGTTCGCTAAGCGGTTGTGCGCATCGGCAGACATTTTGCCGCTGCGGCATCCGTTGCCGGCGATTGAACGCTGGAAGCTAAACAAAGCATATTTTGTTGGTTGGGTCACGCGGACCGTCGCGCTATATTTTTTGCGCACGGTGCCGGCATTGCCGCCGCCGCGCGGTTTTCCGCTCCCATTCCACGCTGCTTTGCCAGGCTGATTCCATGAAGGCGTTTCTTTCCCACTCCCGGTCTCCGTTCGCCGGAAAAATGCTCATTGCGGCCTGCGCGGCGGCGGCCCTGCTTCTTCTGAGTGGCTGCAAACCGCAGGAAGATCACGCGCAGAATGCCGCGTCTTCTTCTCTTGCCTCGGCCGGCCCGGCAAAGCAGGACATTACCTACTTCAAGTATCCGGACAATCCTGCGTTCGATCTCGTCTATCTCGCCGACAAACTCGGCTACTTCGAGAACACCAGCACGCGGCCGAAATACGTCGGCAAGATTTCGGCGCCGCAGATCATTCCGCTGGTAGGAACCGGCGAAATCGACTTCGGCACGCGGATGGTGCCGCTCGTCATTTCGGCGATTGCCAGCGGCGCGGATATCAAGGTCGTGTCGGCGGGCGGCGAGACGTTGCGCGACGCGCCGCATATGAAGTACTTCACGCGCAAAGACTCCGGCATCCGCTCGCCGAAAGATTTCGAAGGCAAGACGGTGGCCTTCAACAGCTTCGGCGCGTGCGCCGAGTTCGTGACGAAGAAATATCTGTCACAGCATGGCGTCGACGTGTCGAAGGTGAACTGGATCGTCGTGCCGGACAATCAGTCGCAGCAGGCGCTGGTCACGAAAAACGTCGACGTCGCCATCATTCACCCGCCGTTCTCCGGCGCGGCCGAAGCCGATACGCAACTGCACAAGCTGTGGAGCGACTGGGACGAAGACGGCGGCCTGGGCGGCATGGCGCCGTATAGCGTGAATGGCGCGTTTGCGCGCGCGCATCCGCAGGCGGTGAAGGATTTTGTCACCGCAATCGCGAAGGCGGGCAACTGGGTCAACGCGCATCCGGACGAAGCGCGCCAGCTCACGGCTGAGCGTCTCGGCATCGACGTGAAGCTGGTGGAGCGATACGCCTACGTGAAAGATCTCGTCGTAACCGAGCCGCCGATCCAGTACTACATCGATATTCTCGAACAGGCCGGCAAGATTCCGAAGGGCAAGGTGTCGGTGAAAGATGTCTATACGAACCAATACAACGCCTTCGCCGGCAAGCAGGTCGCGGCGCAGTCTCCAGCAAACGCGGCCGCACCGTCCAACGGAAACTCGTGATGAGCCATGAAGCACGTTCGTTCGCGAAGATCGTCGCGCGCAACCTCTCGCTCACGTACGAGAACGCGGCAACGGGGTCGAGCCATACGGTGCTGGACGGCTTCGACCTGAGCGTGCGCGACGGCGAGTTTCTCGCGGTGCTCGGCCCGAGCGGTTGCGGCAAGTCCACTTTTCTGAGCGTCCTCGCGGGACTGGTGCCGCAAACGTCGGGCGAGATCACGGTGGATGGCGAGCCGGTGAGCGCGGCGCGCCAGAAGCTCGGCGTGGTGTTCCAGGGTTATGCGCTATTCCCGTGGCGCACGGTACGCAAGAACGTCGAAACCGGGCTGGAAATTCGTGGCGTGAAAGGCGCGGAGCGGCGCAGTGTGGCAGAACATTTTCTGCGCCTCGTGGGCCTGATCGATTTCGCGGATCACTACCCGCATCAACTCTCCGGCGGCATGCGGCAGCGCGTGGCCATCGCCCGCGCGCTCGCGTATGGTCCCGAGATTCTGTTGATGGACGAACCCTTCGGCGCGCTCGACGCGCAAACGCGCGAGTCGTTGCAACAGGAATTGCTGGGCATCTGGGAACAAAGCGTTAAGACGGTCGTGTTCGTCACACACAGTATCGACGAAGCGATCTTTCTCGCGGATCGCGTGGCCATCATGGGACGCGCTCCGGGTCGCGTGAAGGAAATCATGACCGTCGATCTGCCGCGTCCGCGTCCGGCTTCGATTCGTCACTCGGCGGCATTCGTCGCGTTGCGCGAGCGTGCCTGGGCGAGCCTGAGCCAGGAACTCGGCGAACAGCCCGTGCCCGGGCGCGTCGTCGAAAAACACATAGAGGCATAGCGTGGCCGATCACAACACTGTTCGCGATCTTCCGGTACTGATCGCATCCGCGTCCCGAGCGCGCCGCGCCCGGCCGCTTCGTCGCGGTGTGCATCTGTCGGCGGCGTTCGAGCGTTCCATCGCGCTCGTGGCTTTCGTTCTGCTGTGGGAATTGCTGCCGCGCTTTGGCGTCGTGAGTCCGGCTTATCTGAGTCCGCCGTCGCAAGTGGCGCTCGCCATCGGGCGGCTTTTCGAGAGCGGCGAAGTGTGGCAGCACCTTGGGTCGAGCGCGTTCCGATCGATCAGCGGATTGCTGCTGGCCGTCGCGGGCGGCGTGGTCTGCGGATTCGCGCTCGGCTGGTTCCGGCGCGCCGAACGCATCATCGATCCGCTTTATCAACTGCTTCGGCAGGTCTCCGCTTTTGCGCTCTTTCCCGTGTTCATTCTGTTTCTCGGCATTGGCGAGTCGTCGAAGATCGCGATCATCGTATGGGCTGCATTCTGGCCGGTCTTGCTGAATACGATTTCCGGCGTCAAGCAGGTCGAACGCGTGTTCATCGATTCCGCGCGCTCGATGGGCGCGTCGCAGGGATTCATTTTCACGAAGGTCGTTTTGCCGGCCGCGCTGCCGGAAATTCTCACGGGTATCCGGCTGGCGGGCGCGTACAGCATCACGGCGCTGGTGGCGGCGGAAATGATCGGCGCGCGATCGGGACTCGGCTTCTACACGCTCAATTCGCAGGAAACATTTCAGATTCCCGATATGTACGCGGGTATCGTGCTGCTGGCCTTATTCGGGCTCCTGATCAACAAGAGTCTTTCGCTACTCGAACGGCGCCTGCTGCGCTGGCGCGTCGGTCTCGCGCAAAATGGCTAAAGGGGTCCACGTCGCGGCATTGCAGTTGGGCGGGCGCTGGCGCTTCGTGCCGTTCGCGATCGTGGCGGCCGCTCTGCTGCTCGTCGCCGTCGCGTGGTCGCCGGCAAGCGGCGGGCTACGCCATGTGTTCGCGGAAGACAAACCGTTTGCCGCCGCCGTCGCGCGCGGCACGCTGATCGTGGCCGTGCCGTCGCAGCCCGCGCCGACGCTGACAGTCGGCAAGGTCGACCGCTCGGTGCGCGCACCGGAAAGCTACGCCGCGGCGCTCGCCGCCGATCTCGGTCAACGTATGGGTGTTCCGGTGCAGTTGCTGCTTGCCGAGCCACGCGAAGCGCGTGCGGCGGTTCAATCGGGCCGGGCCGACCTTGCCATCGCCGGTCTGGCTTTCTCGCCGGATGCGTCGGTTGCATTCGCGCCAACCGCGTATTCGTCCGGACGTGGCGCAGCGCTGGTTTTGCGTCATGGCAAGGTGGAGAACTGGCGCGATCTGAAAGACCGCGCGATTTGCGCGTCGCTTGACAGTCCGTTCGCGGCGCGTGCGGCGCACGACAGCGGCAGCGTGCTGCAACGCTACGATCGTCCGCTCGACGCCTTGCTCGCGTTTCAGGCGGGCGAGTGCGCCGCGCTCGTCGACGACGAATACGTGATTCGCGCCTTGCTCAAACAGCCCGACTGGGCTTACTACCGGCAACTGTCCGGCACCATCGCGGCCGCGCCTTCGTTCATCGCAACGCGTGCCGGCGACGCGGCCAGCACAGCGTTCCTCGAGCGCACACTGGACGACTGGCAACGCCGGCGCTGGTTATCGGCCGTGCGCCAGGATCAGGCGACCCGTCTCGCGTTCGACATGTTCAACGCTGAAACCGACCTGTATTGCCACTAAAGCCAAAGCGGAAAAACGCTACGCCTTGCGGGCCGCCTTCTTTTTGCGGGCGTAAATTCGCGCACCCGTTTCAACGGGAATGAACGGCGCCTGGAAGTGGTCGATCAGAAAGTCGATGAATGCTCGGGCGCGCGCCGTCTGATTTCGCTGGCTGGGGTAGTACACGAACAGATCGGCCGACGGCAGCACCGTGTCGGGCAAGACCAGTTTCAGGCGACCGCTCTGAACGTACTTCGCGAGATCCCATTCCGAGCGGATCAGAATGCCGTGGCCGTCGAGTGCCCAGCGCAGCACGATGTCGCCGTCGTTGCTCGATAGCGCGCCTTTCACCTTCAACGCTTCCATCTGATCGCCCTGCATATAGCGCCAGACGCCATACGCGTCGTCGTTCTGACGATGGACGATGCAACGGTGCCGGAGCAGGTCTTCCACGCGTTCGGGCGTGCCGAAACGTTCGAGGTATTTCGGCGACGCGCACAGAAAGCGCCGGTTGCTCATGATGCGCCGCGCGCTGAGCCGGCTGTCGGGCAGTTCACCGAAACGGATTGCCATATCGAAGGCTTCTTCCACCAGATCGATGGGCCGATCGGTCACTTCGAACTGGATCTCGACCTTGGGAAAGCGTTTCGCAAACTCGGAAACGAGCGGTGCGATCGAGGTGCGCCCGAAGCCGAGCGTTGCATTGATACGCAGCAGCCCGTGCGGATCGGCGCGTGAGCCGGCGATCTCGTCTTCCATCTGGCGGACCTGCTCCGCGATTTGCGTCGCGTAGCGCAGATACGTTTCGCCTTCGGGCGTGAGGCTGACGCTTCGCGTGGTGCGGTTCACGAGGCGCACGCCGAGACGCTGTTCGATCGACGCAAGCCGCTTGGTGGCAGCCGGCGGCGTGAGGTCGAGCGCACGCGCGGCGCCCGACATGCTCCTGAGTCGCGCGAGCAGAATGAAGAAATCGAAATCGGGCAGGGCGTCGGTCGCCATTTCGCGTAATCGCGAGGTTATTCGCTGAAAGTAAAAAATGAAATGAATCGAAGTGAATTATAGCGCTGCGTTTGACGGCTAAGCTACGTGTCATTGCAGCAGGGCGCATGCAATCGCTGCCCTTCATTCTGGAGACACCGCCGTGAGAATCGTTGAAATCCGCGAAAAAACCATGCCGATCAGTTCGCCGATCCGCAATGCCTATATCGACTTCAGCAAGATGACGCTGAGTCTCGTCGCCCTGGTGACGGACGTGATCCGCGACGGCAAACCGGTCGTCGGTTACGGCTTCAATTCGAATGGCCGCTACGGTCAGGGCAAGCTGATGCGCGAGCGCTTCATTCCGCGCATTCTCGAAGCCGATCCGGCCAGCCTCGTGAACGACGCTGGCGACAACCTCGATCCGCACAAGATCTGGGCCGCCATGTTCACCAACGAAAAACCCGGCGGCCACGGCGAGCGCTCGGTCGCCATCGGCACCATCGACATGGCGATCTGGGATGCGGTCGCGAAGATCGAAGGCAAACCGCTGTTCCAGTTACTCGCGGATCGCTACGGCAACGGTCAGCCGAATCGCGAGATTTTCGTGTACGCCGCGGGCGGTTACTACTATCCGGGCCAGGATCATGAAAAGCTGAAAGACGAAATGCGCAGCTATATCGATCGCGGCTATACGGTCGTGAAGAAGAAGATTGGCGGCGCGTCGCTCGACGAAGACCTGCGCCGTATCGATTCGATCCTGAGCGTGCTCGGCGACGGCCAGAAGCTCGCCGTGGATGCGAACGGCCGCTTCGATCTGGATACCGCCATTCAGTACGCCAAGGCGCTCTCCCAATACGACCTGTTCTGGTACGAAGAAGCGGGCGATCCGCTCGATTACGAATTGCAAGCCACGCTGCGCAATTACTACGACAAGCCGATGGCGACCGGCGAGAACCTGTTCTCGATGCAGGACGCGCGCAACCTGATCCGTTACGGCGGCATGCGTGCCGACCGTGACTGGCTGCAATTCGACTGCGCGCTGAGCTACGGGCTCGTCGAATACCTGCGCACGCTCGAGATGCTGCATCAGCACGGCTGGTCGGCGAGTCGCTGCATTCCGCACGGTGGCCATCAGATGTCGTTGAACATCGCGGCGGGTCTGGGGCTCGGCGGCAACGAGTCCTATCCGGATCTGTTCCAGCCTTATGGCGGCTTCCCTGACGGCGTGAAAGTGGAGAACGGCTTCATCACCATGCCCGATCTGCCCGGCATCGGCTTCGAGGGCAAGGCCGATCTCTTCGCGGAAATGACGAAGCTGTCGGCGTAAGCACGAGGGGCCGGCTTCGACCGGCCCTTATTGCCGATTTTCGACAGTACTATTGTTAATTTCGGTAATGCGAATCACTTGCATTTAAATAGTCGACGGCGTACATTGCGGAGTTCACGTCGTTGTCACGGGCCTGTGCTTGATCGCGGTGGTCGGCAACGTCGCTTCTAACGCGATCTTTCCGCTTACCAGGTCACTATGCTTGTCCCGTTTCTCATCATGCTTCGAGAAGGTATCGAGGCAGCACTGATCGTCGGCATCGTTGCCGGTTATCTCAATCAGACGGGGCGGGCGCGCTGGATGCCGATGGTGTGGATCGGCATTCTGCTCGCCACCGCGCTGTCCCTGTTCGTCGGCGCGGCACTGCAGTTCATCAGCGCCGAGTTCCCCCAGAAAGCCCAGGAATTCTTCGAAGCCGTGGTCGGCGGGATCGCCGTGTGCGTGCTGACGTCGATGGTGTTCTGGATGCGCAAGGTGTCGCGCTCCATCGCGTCCGAATTGCGGGCCTCGGTCGATAGCGCGTTGGCGTCGTCGCGACGCCAGGGCTATGCGCTCGTCGGCATGATCTTCTTCGCGGTGGCGCGCGAAGGGCTCGAATCGGTGTTCTTCCTGCTCGCCACGTTCCAGCAGAGCGAAAGTGCGGCGGCGCCCGTCGGCGCGCTGCTCGGCCTCGTATGCGCGTGCATCATCGGCTACGCCATTTACGCCGGCGGCGTGCGTCTGAACCTCAAGCGTTTCTTCCGCTGGACCGGCGTCTTCATCCTCGTGGTGGCCGCGGGCATTCTCGCAGGTTCCGTGCGCGCGTTGCACGAAGCGGGCGTGTGGAATCTCCTGCAAGGCGTCGTCTTCGACGCAAGCTCCATCCTGCCGGCCGACAGCGCGCTCGGCACGGTCTTCGCCGGCATCTTCGGCTACGAAGACGCACCGACGCAGAGCGAAGTGCTCGCCTACGTGGTGTTCCTCGTCGTCAGCCTCTACGGCTTTCTGCGTCCGGCGGCACCGTCGCCGAGCCAGCAGGTCGGTCAAACCAGAACGTAAAAAGACGGTCCAACAAGACGTATTTATGAGCGAATCCAGTCAGACACGGGGCGAGAAGAAGAACGCCGGTCAATCACCGAACGCGCAGCACGCCGCGAATGCCGCCGCCAACGCCGCTGCAAATCCGGACGCCGCGCCGGCCGCCGGCAAGACGATGTGGGTGCTGCTGGTCGCGGCCGCGTTGCTGGTGGTCGTGGGACTCGTGGCCTTTTACATGGCCACGCGTTTCGCGCGGCAGGCGCACGAGTCGCACGAAGCCGGCGCGGGCGTGATCACGGTCAACGTGGGCGCGCACGAGTGCACGCCTGCCGAGCTGACCGTGCCCGCCGGACTCTCGACGTTTCGCATCGTCAATACGTCGGACCGCGCGGTCGAATGGGAAATTCTCGATGGCGTGATGGTGATCGAGGAACGCGAGAACATCGCGCCTGCCTTTGCGCAGACGTTGTCCGTGCAACTCTCGCCCGGCGATTACGACATCACCTGCGGCCTGTTGAGCAATCCGCGCGGCAGACTGCACGTCACGCCCACGGCGCAGTCGGAGCAGGCCAGCAAGGCGGCGCCTTCCATGACCGACTTCGTAGGTCCGCTGTCGGAATACCGCGTCTATCTGACCTTGCAATCCATGTCGCTCGTCACGGCCGTACAGACGCTCGATCACGCCATCGCGAGCGGCGATGCAGCAGCCGCGAAAACGGCGTATGCCGACGCGCACGCGGTCTATATGCACCTGTCGCCGATCGCCGATCTCTTTAGCGACCTCGACAAGAAACTCGACGCGCCCGCCGACTTCTTCGACAAGCGCGAGAAAGATCCGGGTTTCACCGGTTTCCACCGCGTGCAGTACGGGCTATATGCGTCGGGCGCCGATGCGTCGCTTGCCGCGCCGTCGCAGCAATTGCTGAAGGACACGCAGGCGCTGCGTCAGCGGATGGACGATCTGTCCGTGCAGCCAAAGCAACTGGCCGTGGCGGCGGCGCGTCGTGTCGATCTGATCGCCACCGCGATCAAGGCCGGCAACGAACAGCCGCACGCATCCATGAGTCCGTCCGATGTCGCGCCGGCACTCGAAGGCGTCGGCGAAATCGTCGGACTGCTCAAGCCGTTGCTGCAGCAATCGAATCCCGCGCTGATGAGCGCGTTGAACGCCGATCTCGACGGCGGCACCGCGCAGGCAAAGAAAACCTTCGACAACGCGAGCGCCGACGCCACGTTCGCGACGTTCGACGCCGGTCAGCGCGAACAACTCGCGGCCCGCCTCGGCACGCTCGCCAATGATCTTCGAAAGATCAACTCGTCCCTCGGACTGAATTGATCGTGACTACTCCATTTATGCCCAAGCCAGAACACGACCAGGACGCCACGAGCGCAGTGACCTCAACGGATTCATCGATCGCACAGGACAGCCGCGCGCCGTCGCCGACACGCCGCCGGTTGCTGACGGGACTCGGTGCGGGCGCGGGCGCGCTCGCCATGAACTGGGCCAACGCGCGCGAAGCGGGCGCGGGCAAGCAGGTCACCGACGCCCCGCAGGCGCATCTCGATCAAACCCAGCGCTACCCGTTTTTCGGCGTGCGTCAGCAAGGGGTGACGACGCCGCGTCCGGCGTCCGGCATGGTGGTGGCATTCGACGTTCTCAGCACGGATCGCGCCGATCTCGAGCGGCTGTTTCGCACGCTGACCGAGCGCATCGCGTTTCTGACGCAGGGCGGCAAGACGCCTGAAACCGACCCGAAGTTTCCGCCGCCCGACTCGGGCATACTCGGTCCCGTGATCGCGCCGGATGGCTTGACCGTCACGGTGGCGGTGGGCGCGAGCCTGTTCGACGAGCGTTTCGGTCTGGCCGCGAAGAAGCCGGTGCGGCTCTCGCGCATGCGCGGTTTTCCCAACGACGCGCTCGACGAAAAGCTCTGCCACGGTGACCTGCTGCTGCAATTCTGCGCCAACACGCCGGACACCAACATTCACGCGCTGCGCGATATCGTCAAGAACACGCCGGATCTGCTGATGCTGCGCTGGAAGCAGGAAGGCACCGTGCCGCCGACACCCGCGCAAGCCAAAGGCGAGGTCAGCAGCGCGCGCAATCTGCTCGGCTTTCGCGATGGGTCGGCCAATCCGGATGTCAACGACGCCGCGCTGATGAACCGCATCGTGTGGGTGCAGCCGTCGCAGGCGGACACGAATGGCGCGGCCGAACCGGCGTGGGCCGCGAACGGCACCTACCAGGCCGTGCGCATCATTCGCAATTTCGTCGAGCGCTGGGATCGCACGCCGCTTCAGGAGCAGGAGACCATCATCGGACGGCGCAAGGCGAGCGGCGCGCCGCTCGACGGCAAGAAAGAAAGCGATGTGCCCAATTACGCGCGCGATCCGAAGGGAACGGCGACGCCGCTGGATGCGCACATCCGGCTCGCGAACGACCGCACGCGCGAAGCCAGCGGCCATCTGCTGCTGCGCCGTCCCTTCAACTATTCGAACGGGATCGCGCCGAACGGGCAACTCGAAATGGGCCTGCTGTTCATCGCGTTTCAGTCGGACCTCGACAAGGGTTTCGTCGCCGTGCAGACAAAACTGAACGGTGAGCCGCTGGAAGAGTATTTGAAGCCGATCGGCGGCGGCTACTTCTTTGTGCTGCCTGGCGCCACGAGCCGCGCCGATTATCTCGGACGCGCCATGTTGTCGGCGTAGCCACGCTGGCCCGCCGAAGGGTCACGAGGTGGCCTGTGAACGTGAACATATCGACAAGGGGAAACTCATGAAACAAAAACGCATTCTGATCGCGGCTCTACTCGTGACGAGTCTCTTCGGCACGGTTTATCAGGCAAACGCAGCCGTCGCGCCGCTCGACCTCGTGAAGCCGGTTTCCGACTACAAGATCTACGTGTCTGTCGAAACCCAGCAACTGGTGGACGGAACGCGCGCGTTCGTCGCCGCGATCAAGAGCGGCGATCTGGCGAAAGCGAAAGCCCTGTATGCGCCTACGCGTGTTCACTACGAATCGATCGAGCCGATCGCCGAGCTTTTCAGCGACCTCGATAACGCCGTGGATTCCCGCGCCGACGACCACGAAAAGAAAGAAGCCGATCCGTCGTTCACCGGTTTTCACCGCATCGAATACGGCCTGTACACGAAGAACAGCACGGCCGACCTCGGCCCGCTCGCCGACAAGCTGATGAAAGACGTGCTCGATCTGCAGACGCGCATTCAGGGCCTCGTGTTCCCGCCGTCGAAGGTGGTGGGCGGCGCGGCCGCGTTGATGGAAGAAGTCGCCGCGACGAAAATCTCCGGTGAAGAAGACCGCTACAGCCACACGGATTTGTGGGACTTCCAGGGCAACGTGGACGGCGCGAAGAAAATCGTGACGCTGTTCGAGCCGATGATCCAGAAACAGGACCCGGCGTTTGCGAAGAAGGTCGATGCGAACTTCGCTACCGTCGACGCGATTCTCGCGAAGTACAAAACGGCGGACGGTTTCCAGACATACGACAAACTCAGCGACGCCGATCGCAAAGCGCTGGTTCGTCCGGTGCAGACGCTCGCCGAAGATCTGTCGCGACTGCGCGGCATACTCGGTCTGAAGTAAGCAAGGTCTCGACGATGCGTGCGAGCCTCGCCGCCGACTGCTAGACTCGGGGCCATTCCGGTCCACGCGTCTGCAAGTCATCGAGATCATGAAAAGTAGTTCGAAAGGCGGCCTCGTCTATTCCACCGACGGCGGCCAGATGTGTCCCGAATGCAGGCGCCCGGTCAAGGATTGCGTCTGCAAGACGGCACATAAATCGTCACCTGCCGGCGACGGCATTGCGCGCGTGAGCCGCGAGACGAAAGGGCGCGGCGGCAAGAGCGTGACGCTCGTCAAAGGCTTGCCGCTCGACCCGCTTGCGCTGGCGACGCTCGGCAAGCAATTGCGCACCGCCTGCGGTTCCGGCGGCACGGTGAAAGATGGCGTGATCGAGATTCAGGGCGACCACGCCGAGCGCGTCGTCGAATTGCTCAAGAAAGACGGTCATCATGCGAAGCGGGCAGGCGGCTAGCTTTTACACACGCTGCCGTTTTTGCACTGGCTCGCCAGCCCGCAAGTTTTTAATTAGCTGCCGCAAAAAAACGCGCCGCCGGCGCGGCATGAAACGCGCAGGCGGCGAAGCGTCTTTCAGTGCCGCGATTCAGTATTACTTTTATCGCGGCCTATCCTTTCTACCGGTCGACTAGTGGTCGAGCGGCGGCCGCATGACATCCGGGTCGTCTTCCACCACTTCCTGCGTGGCGAGCCAATACGGCTGACGGTTGTAATAGCTGTGCGTCGACGCGCCCCATTTCGAATCGGCCATTGTCGGCCAGTGATCCTTGTCGAAGCCCGGATCGTCTTTCAAACGTTGCGCGGTGATATCGACGTGGAAACATTTCTCGTCGGTGTCGAGCGTGAGCGCGCTCCACGGAATGGCGTGCAGATTCGCGCCCATCCCGAGAAAGCCGCCTTCCGACAGCACGGCGTAAGCGATTCGTCCGCTGCGCACGTCGAGCATGATGTCGGAGATCTTGCCGACATGTTCGCCGTCGGACGACATCACCTTGTTGCCGTCCAGCGTTGCCGCCGCCATGATGTCCGGCCCGGGACCCTCGCCCATGCCGCTGCCGATCACGTTCGCTCCGCTGCGCATATCGCCTTGGGGATTGATTGAGCCCATCATTGCCTCCTTGGAAAATGGGTGTACCGGAGTGCGCGCAAGCGCCATACCTACGTGCAATCCCCAGGACGACCCTCGCTAATGGTAGCGATACCATCGACGGCAACTCATTAGCGCGTCCTCACGCGAACATGTGTCGCGCGGTGGCGTCGCTATCATGGAGGCGAGCGTGTCATCGACCCGGAAAACACCTGAGCAGCTTCGCAGCTACCGCTGGTACGGCGTGAACGACCTGCGCTCGTTCGGTCACCGTTCGCGCACGGCGCAGATGGGTTATCACGCGTCGGACTACATGGGCAAGCCGGTCATCGCGATCGTCAATACGTGGAGCGAGATCAACTCCTGCCACACGCATTTCAAACAGCGCGTGGAGGAGGTGAAACGCGGCGTCTGGCAGGCCGGCGGTTTCCCCGTGGAGATGCCGGTCATGACCCTCGCCGAGCCGTTCCAGAAGCCCACCACGATGCTCTACCGCAATTTCCTCGCCATGGAGACGGAGGAATTGCTGAAGTCCTACCCGTTCGACGGCTGCGTGCTGATGGGCGGTTGCGACAAGACCACGCCCGGTTTGCTGATGGGCGCGATCAGCATGGACCTGCCGGCCATCTATCTGCCGGCCGGTCCGATGCTGCGTGGCAACTGGAACGGCCGCACGCTCGGCAGCGGCTCGGACACCTGGAAGTATTGGGCGGAGTTGCGCGCCGGCAAGATCAGCGAGGCCGAGTGGAAGGGCATCGAAAGCGGCATTGCCCGTTCGCCCGGTCATTGCATGACGATGGGCACCGCCTCGACCATGACGAGCGCCGCCGAAGCGCTCGGCCTGACCTTGTCGGGCTTCTCGTCGATTCCCGCAGTGGATTCGCGGCATGCGCAATTCGCTTCGCTGACCGGTCAGCGCATCGTCGAGATGGTGTGGATCGACCAGAAGCCGTCCGACATTCTCACCGCGCGTTCCTTCGACAACGCTGTCACGACCGTGCTGGCCATGTCGGGTTCGACCAACGCGATCGTGCATCTGGTTGCGGTGGCACGCCGCGCCGGCATCGACCTGACCACCGCGCGTTTCGACGAACTCGCGCGGATCACGCCGGTGATCGGCAACGTGCGTCCGGCCGGCCAGTACCTGATGGAAGATTTTTTCTATGCGGGCGGTTTGCGCGCCTTGCTGCTCGAACTGGGCGAGTTGATCGACGGTTCGCAGATGACCGTGAACGGCTCGACGCTCGGCGAGAACATCGCCGGTGCGGAAATTTTCAACGACGACGTGATCCGCAAACGCAGTCGTCCGCTAGTGGCGAGCGACGGCCTCGCCGTGCTGACCGGCAACCTTGCGCCCGACGGCGCCGTGATCAAACCCGCCGCGATGGAAACGCAGTTCATGAAGCATCGCGGCCCCGCCGTCGTATTCAAGGATTACGCGGACATGGCCGCGCGCATCGACAGCGAATCGCTCGACGTTACCGCCGATTCCGTGATCGTGCTGCAACACGCCGGTCCGGTGGGCGCGCCGGGCATGCCCGAGTGGGGCCAGTTGCCGATTCCGCAAAAGCTGCTGAAACAGGGCGTGCGCGACATGATGCGTATTTCCGATGCACGCATGAGCGGCACCAGTTACGGCGCGTGCGTGCTGCACGTGGCGCCCGAATCGTTCGTGGGCGGACCGTTGGCACTGGTGCGCGACGGCGACATGATCGAGATGGATGTGCACGCGCGGCGCTTGCATCTCGACGTAAGCGACGCCGAGTTGGCCGCGCGCAAAGCCGCATGGACCGCGCCGAAGGCGCCGTTCGAACGCGGTTTCGGCGTCATGCATCAATTGCACGTGACACAGGCGAACAAGGGCTGCGATTTCGACTTCCTCGAAGAACCGATTGAAACCGCGCGCTCGCAAGTTTCCGCAACTGACGGCACGGCAGCCGACCGCACCGGGCCTGAAATCCACTAACCGAATCACTCACTCTTGCAGGCCTTTCATGACTGCCTCCGAAATCACGGTGAGCGAAGCAGCGCTTGAGCTATTGCGTCACGTCAGCACGGCGACGCTGACCACGCAGCTATTCAAGCGCGGCTTGCGCAACGTCTTTTTGCAAGGCGTGACGCCGCTCGTCAAACCGTCGCCCGGCGCAGCGAATCTGGTGGGACCCGCCTTCACGCTGCGCAATATTCCGGCGCGTGAAGACCTCGATCATGTCGGCGTGTTTCAGGACCCGGATCATCCGCAGCGCAAAGCCGTCGAGACCGCGCCGCCCGGCAGCGTGCTGGTGCAGGACTGTCGTGGCGAACGCGCGGTCGCCTCGGTCGGCTCGATTCTCGCGCTGCGCCTCGTCAAACGCGGCGTGGCGGGCATGGTGTCGGACGGTCCCGTGCGCGACAGCGGCACGATTGCCGGCCTCGGCTTGCCGCTGTGGTGCGCGGGCGCAAGCGCGCCGCTCAATCTCGCGAAGCATCATGCCGTGGATATGAACGTGCCGATCGCCTGCGGCGGCGTGGCGGTGTATCCGGGCGATATCGTCGTCGCGGATGGCGACGGCGTCGTGATCGTGCCGCGCGAGATGGCGGAAGACGTGGCGCGCGACGCCGCCGAGCAGGAGCAGCTCGAAGCCTTCATCACACAACGCATCGAAGAAGGCCGGCCATTGCGCGGCACGTATCCGCCCAACGAGGAAACGCTCGCCGCCTATGCGCAGTGGCGCGCGCAGAAATCATGACGGTCTGTATCCGTTCGCCACGTCCCCGATAATTCTTGCGATCGAATCATGCCGAATCACAAGCAGGGCACCGTAGCTAGCCCTGACGAGCTGGATGCCGCTGTGACGGCGCGGCGTCAGCGCGGCGGTCCCAAAGGCTTGCGCATCACCGATGTCGCCACGCTCGCTGGCGTTGCGCCGATAACCGTGTCGCGCGTGTTCAACAGTCCGGAGACGGTCGCGCCGGAAACGCTGGAACGCGTGCGCCAGGTCGTGCAGAAACTCGGCTACGTGCCCAATCGTCTCGCGGGCGGTTTGTCTTCGTCGCGCTCGCGGCTGATCGCCGCCATCGTGCCGACGATCGCACACTCGCTGTTTTCCGAAACGATCCAGGTGTTTAGCGAGACGATGTCGCGTGCGGGTTATCAGGTGTTGCTGGCGTTGAGCGGGTACAGCGATTCGAGCGAGGAGGCGCTGCTCGACGCCGTGCTCAGCCGACGTCCCGAAGGCGTGATGCTGACGGGCGTGGCGCACACGGCGTCGCTGCGCGAACGCTTGCGCAACGTGGGCATTCCGATCGTCGAAACGTGGGACATGACCGGCGAGCCGATCGACATGCTCGTCGGCTTCTCGCATTACCGGATCGGCGTGGCCGTGGCGGAGCATTTCCTGCAGCGCAAACTGCGCACACCGGGTCGCGTCTCGGCCGACGACGAACGCGCGCTCGCGCGCCGCGCCGGTTTTCGCGAGCGTCTCGCCGAAGCGGGCATTCACGGAGTTGCGGAAGTGCTGGTGTCGCCGCCGAGTTCGGTAGTCTTGGGCAAGGCTGCGTTGTCCACGCTGCTTGAGCAGGCGCCCGCCCTCGACGGCGTGTTTTGCGGCTCCGACCTGCTCGCCATCGGCGTGCTCGGCGCCGCGCGGCGATTGGATATCGGCGTGCCGTCGACCTTGTCCATCTGCGGATTCGGCGACCTCGAATTCGCCACCGAGACCACGCCGCAACTGACCACAGTGCGCGTGGACGGCACGCGCATCGGACTCACGGCGGCGCGCTGCCTGCTCGACCGGCTGGCGGGCCAGCAATGCGACAAGGTGACCGACGTGGGCTTTCATATCGTCGAGCGGGAGACGACCTGTGGGCGCGCGTTGCTTGCGTGTCACGTGTGAATCACGTGCGAGTCAACTGCGCGAGGCCTGCTATGCTGGCGGCCGACGCACACGAAGCCGTCCCGACGTTTTCAAATCCACCGCGATCGAAACCAGCTCGAAACCAGCATGAGTTCACCGTCCTTTGCCGGGTCGTCCGATTCACTGGCGAAATTCGCCGACGCGCTCTCGAAGGTCAAGCCGTTGCTCGACGCGCAACCGCCGCTCGCAACCGGGCCGCTCGCCGAGGCGTTGCAGATCGCGGCAGTCAGTTCGCTCGGAATCGGCCTGCTCGACGACGCCGAATCGTACTGGCGTCGCGCGATCGAAACGCATCACGCGTTCGTGGATGCTTACCTGAATCTCGGCACCTTGCTCAAAGGGCTCGGCCGCCTGCACGATCTGGAGACGCTCTATCGGCAATTGCTGGCCGTGCGCGACGATCTGGCCGATGTCCACAATCTGCTGGGCTCGGTTTTGCAGGACCTCGGGCGCGTGCCCGAGGCGCATGCCGCCTATGCCGATGCGGCGCGCCTGCGTCCGGATCGCTACGAATTTCATTACAACCTCGGTGTCGTGCTGAGACCGCTCGGCCGCTGGCACGAAGCGGCGCAAGCGTATCGACGGTCCGTCGAACTGAACCCCGGCTTCGTCATGGGGCACAGCAATCTCGGCAACGTGTTGAAGGAACTCGGACAACTGGACGAAGCCGAGGCTGCTTACCGGCGCGCGCTCACTATCCGCGGCGATTACCCAATGGCGAAGTTCGCCCTGGCGACCTTGCTCATCAGCGAAGGACGTTTCGAAGAAGGCTGGCGTCTCTACGAAGAGCGCCACGCCGACCCGGACTCGGTGCAATACAAAACGCAGCAGGTGCTCGGCCGCCCGCGCTGGCAAGGCGAACCGCTGGCCGGAAAAAAGCTGCTCGTCTGGCAGGAAGGCGGCCTCGGCGACGCCATCCAGTTTGGCCGTTATCTTGCGGAGTTCAAGGCGCGCGGCGCGAGCGAAATCGCATTTGCCTGCGCGCCCGCGCTGCATCGTTTATTCGCCGACGTAGACGGTGTGGACGTATTGCTCGACCACGAGACGGCATGGTCGAACGCGCTGCATTACGACTTCTGGACGAGCCCGCTGAGCGCGCCCCTGCATCTCGGCACGACGCTCGACACCATCGTGCCGCCCGTTCGCCTGGCACTGGATGCGTCGCTCGTGCAGACATGGCGCGAACGTCTTGCCGTGCTTCCCGTGGGGCGCAGAGTGGGGCTGGTGTGGAAAGGTAATCCATTGCATCGTAACGACGCGAACCGTTCGCTGCCGTCTCTCGCCGTGCTCGCGCCGCTCTGGCGTGTGCCGGGCGTCAGTTTCGTGAGTTTGCAGAAGGGCGCGGGAGAAGCCGACTTGCCGTGCGCTGGCCAGCCGCTTCTGCATCTCGGTGGCGAGATAGACGATCTGGCGGATACCGCCGCGATCGTCGCGCAACTCGATCTGGTGATTTGCGTGGATACGTCGATCGCGCATCTCGCGGCATCGATGGGAACGCCGTGCTGGATCATGCTACCGTCGGCGGAAGTCGATTGGCGCTGGATGCACGAGCGCACCGATTCGCCCTGGTATCCGGGGACGGTGCGGCTGTTTCGTCAGCCGCTGGGGGAGCGATGGCCGGCGCTCGTCGAGCAGGTGCGCGATGCGTGCAGCGAGGCGTTTGCGCAAGCGCGCGACGCACGGCCCGCGAGCCGTTAAACGATCGCCGCCGACGCCTTCTCGCGCCGCGCGAGCGCCACCAGCGACGCAACCGCGCAGGACGCGAGCCGCGCGATCACCGAGTCTGCACGGCTCGTCAGAATGATGGGCACTTTGGCGCCCAGCACGATGCCGGCAGCGTCCGCGCCGGCGAGAAAAGACAGACTCTTGGCCAGCAGATTGCCGGCTTCGAGGTCCGGTACGACCAGCACGTTGGCATGACCGGCCACTGGCGACGCAATACCCTTGATTTGCGCGGCTTCCGGGCTGATTGCGTTGTCGAGCGCGAGCGGGCCGTCGAGCACGCCGCCCGTGATCTGCTGACGATCAGCCATCTTGCAGAGCGCGGCGGCGTCGAGCGTGGACGGCACTTTCGAGTTCACCGTTTCCATCGCGGAGAGAATGGCGACGCGCGCAACCGGAAAGCGCAAGGCGTGCGCGAGATCGATCGCGTTCTGCACGATGTCGCGTTTTTCGTCGAGCGTGGGCGAGATGTTCACGGCGGCGTCCGTGATGATGAGCGCATCTGCGCGGCCCGGCACGTCCATCACGAAGCAATGACTCACACGCCGCTCGGTCCGCAAGCCGGTGCGCGCGACCACCGCGCCCATCAGTTCGTCGGTGTGCAGCGAACCTTTCATCAATGCTTCCGCCTTGCCTTCGTGCACGAGTTGCACGGCGACTTCCGCCGCCGCGTGACTGTGCGGCACGTCGACGATGTCTAGCGCGGCGAGATCGAAGCCGCCTTCGCGCGCGACCGCATCGAGCTTGCTGCGCGGCGCCACGAGAATCGGCGCGATCAGCCGAAGCCGCGCGGCTTCCAGCACGGCAAACAGCGAGTCGTGATCGCAGGGATGCGCGACGGCGGTCGGCAAGGGCGGCAACGTGGTGGCGAAGGCAACCAGCCGCTCGTATTTTTCGCGCGCGTGTTCCATTTCGTGGGTTTTCGCTTGGGGTTGTGCCAAGGGTTTGCTACGGGCGCGGCAAATTCGTACTGAACCGCACGTGTCGCATTGCACGTGTTGCGCCGCGACAGCGAAGTGAGTTTAACGCGGACTGTTATTTCTGTTCCGGCTGGCGTATCGATTTTTCGGCTTGCCATTTGACGCGGCTGCAACTCGTCTTGACGCGTTCCGCGTATTCGGCGGGATCGCCCAAACGCGCTGCACGCAGTGCGCCGGCATCGCGCTCTTCCTGTTTCCATCCGGCTTGCCAGTGCGCGTCGAAGTCTTTGGAATCGGCGAATTTCTTTCTGATCGATTCCTTGAACTGAGCGATCTTCTCCTTTGGAATTCCGCAGAACTCCTGAGCAAAGTGCGCGCGCGCACCGGCGACGCGGGTTCTTTCCTCGCTGCTGTCTTCGCGCGCAACGGACGAATGCAGGGTCGCGCCCACCAGCAGTACCGACGCCAGAAGCCGGTGGCAGAAGGTCAGTGTCGTCCGCATCGGTCCCTCCGTGTTCTCGTCACGCGCGCTGCCTTGGCCTGGCTTGCCGCGTTCACGCCGCTTGTTCGTATGAACTAACTTAGGCGATCCGTGGACGTTTAGCCATCGGTTTAGTCATCGTGCTGTCATCTGGCAGCGGATGCGCTGGGAAGGACGCGCCGCCGGCGCTTTGCATCGATTTTCGAAAAGTATTTGCTTTTTGGAAAGACTTTCCAATAAACTGGTTTCCGTGCCGGGTCGGCGCGCCAAGGGGGCGTGCCTGTCGTGGCCATCGAAACAGGTGAGAAGCAATGAGCGCCGTAGCCGATCGTATCCTTCGCATGCTGGAAGAGCTTGCCAGCGCGCCGGAAGGTAAAACGCTTTCAGAACTTTCGAATACCCTCGACATGCCCGTCAGCGCGACGCATCGCCTGCTCGCGGATCTCGTCGAACAGGGCTATGTGCGCAAAGACGAACGGCGCGGCGAATTCTCCCTGACCATGAAATTGCCCTCACTAGGGCTGCGTTTTCTGAGCGCCGGCGGCGTGGTGGATGTCGCGCAGCCCATTCTGGAGCGGCTCGCCGCGGCGTCGGGAGAACTGATCCGGCTCGCCATCGTGGACGGTGAACAACTTATCTACGTTGCCAAGGCCCAAGGCGCGCGGCAAGGCATTCGCTACGACCCGGAAATGGGCCGCGCAGTCACGCTCTCGTGCAGCGCGGCGGGCATGATCTGGCTCGCCAGCAAAAGCGAAGAAGACGCGCTGCGGCTCGTCTCGCTGCAAGGTTTCGGCATGCCCGCCGACTTCGGCCCGCGCGCGCCCACCACGTTCAAGGCGCTGTTGCCCATGATCGCGCTCGCCCGCAAGAACGGCTACGCGACGACCCAGGACATGTTTCTGCCCGCCATGAGTTCGATGGCGACGACTATCTGCGCGCCGAACGGCGAGGTGCGCGCCATCCTGATCATTGCCGGTCCCATGTCGCGTCTCACCGAAGAGCGCATGAAGGAGCTGGTTCCCGCGCTGAAGGAAACGGCCGTGGAGTTGTCGGACGCGAGCGGCGTGTCGCCGATGCTCCGGCAGGCCATGCAAGGCGCGACCCGCACAGCGGGCGCGGAGCGCTGAAGCAACGGATGTCCTGAACGGCGGCGAAACAGAAGGCGATTCGTGCCGTCGTTCATATCAGGAATTTAGTATGACGAAGCAAATAATAAAGCCACGCGTCACGATCGACTAACTTAAAACAGCAGGAGACACACATGAATCACGTCACGGAAGAAGGCGCATCGCATTCCATGGCCAATCGGGCAGTGAGCGCCGCCACGCTCGGCACGGCGCTCGAATGGTTCGACTTCACACTCTATGGGTCGGTTGCCGCCACCGTGCTGCCGAAACTGTTTTTCCCGGCGATGGACTCGAATTCGGCCACGCTGGCCTCGCTCGCCACGTTCAGCGTCGGGCTGGCGGCGCGTCCGCTCGGTGCAATCATCTGCGGCTATTTCGGCGACAAGATCGGCCGCCGCAATCTGATGCTCGGCACGGTGTCGGTCATGGGACTGACGTCGGTGCTGATGGGACTGTTGCCCACCTACGCGCAGATCGGCGTCTACGCGCCTTTGCTGCTCGTGCTTCTGCGCATCATCCAGGGCTTCGCGCTCGGCGGCGAATCCACCGGCGGTCAACTCATGGCGCTCGAACACGCGCCCGCTGACCGGCGCGGCAAGTATTCCGGACTGATCGGCATGTGCGCGCCGCTCAGTCAGATTCTCGCCAACGCCGTGCTATTGCTGCTGTCCTTCTCCATGACTGCGGACGCCTTCACGAGCTACGGCTGGCGCATTCCGTTCGTGCTGAGTTTCATCCTCGTCCTCGTGGGCATTTATATCCGGCTGCGGGTGGCCGAAACGCCCGCCTTCGTGAAGATGCAGCAATCTGCTGTTGCCAAAGTGGGCAGCCCTCTGCGTGACGCATTCCGTCTGCACTACAAGACGATCCTGCGCATGATGCTGTTCTTTTGCGGACCGACCGCGCTCTTCTATCTCGCCGTCGTGTTCACGCTGAGCTATCTGACCAACACGCTCGGCGTACCCAAGCAAACCGGCTTCACCTTGCTGATGATTGCCAATGCCTGCGCCATCGCCGGTTCGATCGGCGGCGGTCTGCTGAGCGACCGTATCGGCCGCAAGCGCGCCTTGATGATTGCGTCGGCGGCGACCTTCGTCATCATGATGTTCTACTTCCCGGTGCTGGCCACGCGCAGTTTTGTGCCGATGGCGATTGCCATGGGCCTCTTCATGGGCTTTACGCAGGTCCAGACCGGCATTCAGCCGGTCGCCTTCGCCGAAGCTTTCCCGACCAATGTCCGTTACTCGGGTTCGGCGCTTGCCTTCACCGGTGCCAGTCTGTTCGCGGGCGGCCCGATTCCGGTCGTCGCCGCGTGGTTGCTGCATCTTGGCAACGGCTCGCCGTGGGCACTCGTGGCGCTGGTCGGCGCGCTCAATATTCTTTCGTTCTGCATGATCGCAATCGGACCCGAAACCGCCGGCGTCGACATGAACCGCCTCGATTCGGCCGCTGAAATCGCCGGCGAGCACGAGCCGGTATCGCGCCAGGCTTCCTTTTGACAATCACGACGCCCCGCCGCGCCATTTCATATCTTCACGAGCACACACAGCGAGAACGCAGATGACGAACCACGAACCCGGCTTGCTGGCGATCTGGAGCACGATCGCGCCCGAATCCGAAATCGACTACCTCCACTGGCTGACGCGCGAGCATGTTTTCGAACGCACCCGCGTGGCGGGTTTTCAATCCGGCCGCGTATTCCGGCGCCGCGGCAGCCGGCCTTCCGAATACATGATGCTGTACGAACTCGACCATGCCGGCGTGATGTCGAGCCCCGGCTATCTGGCGCGTTTGAACGATCCGACGCCCTGGACTCAGCGGATCATGCCAAGCCTCGAACGGTTTCGTCGCGGCGGCGGCACGATCGTCGCGCAGGGCGGCGATCCTGCGGGACACGGCAGCCATGTGGCGATCGCGCGTTTCGAAGAGGCATTGCCCGAACGCCTGAGCGGCGAAGCAGGGCGAACTCTGGTGAGCGCGCTGGCGAGAATCGATTGGGTGGCGAACACGCAGATCATGTCGGTCGAAGACGACGCAACGTCGATCGCTACGCAGGAGAAATCCATGCGGCGTAGTTCGGAAGGCGCCTTCGCGGGTCTGCTGCTAATGGAAGCGCTCGATGCCGGTTCGCTCGACCGCGCGATCGCCCGTGCGAGCGACCTGGGTCATATCCAGCCCGATCAGTTCGAAATCTACGATCTGGTGTTCGCCTGCCATCCGAACCCGCCTGAACCGCCGGTTCACGGCAACGACTAACGCTTTACGCCGCTTTACGCTGCGTCGAGTTCGGCAACCATCTGCACGAGGCGTGCAATGCGATTGCGGTACAACGGCGCCTGCGGGGAAGTCTTGAGATGCTCGACACGATCGCGCCAATAGGCCAACGAGAAGGGCTCCTGCGGCGCGCCGGCAATCACGCGTTCGAGATGAGTCAGTTCGCTTTCGAGAATGTGGTGATGCATGAATGTGAATCCCCGTAGATGGCCATGGCGGTTCGCTCGCGATGTCGATGACAATCTGACACAGCGTAGGGTTCCTAACTAATTTCGAGTTTTACGCAACGTTTCGTCCGGCGCTAACCGGACGAAGCAGTGCAAAAGGCGGGAAAAAACGGACGAACCGCCGCTGCAGCTCCCTCTCTTTGATTCAGGAACAGCAACGACGGCCGAGCCCCGCAGCGGCTCTCCGGTACATAGCCGGACAGATTCCGCTCTTTCGGCATAACGTAGTGCGACGGACCTCTCTGAGGAAATCTTCGGTCGCCACGCGTCGACATGCGACAGCCATCTCTACAGCAACAGCACAGCCCCTCTCGGTCTGTCTCCGGCGACTCAATCTCGTCGGCTTCGATCGGCGCGTCGGCCTTCGTTCGTCGATCGTTCGCATGCGTCACCGAAGACTCGCACCGCATGGCGATGACTTCGGTCGGCGACGCCGGCTGTCTGATGCAGCCTGAACGTCGCCCGGCATGAGTGTTGCGAACGATCGCGATCAAGTGCCTCGCGCGATCTGTTTTTGGTCTCTCAGGTTCCCCGGCTTGTCGGTCAAATGCTTCGCGCGCTCCGGATCCGACACCGGAACGCGCTTTAACTTGTCTTGCTTTATTTCCCGCGGCAAGAACCGCCGCAGCAGTGAGTTGTTTCGTCTTATTAAAGCAATGAGCGTGCCAAGCTTTCAAAGGACGTATGGGCGTCATGGCCGCTCGACGAGCCGCTCCGCGCTGGTCAAACGCGTCCAGGTTTTGGGATAGGATTGGACGTTTTCGTCCAGGCGCGCTCGGCGCCAAGCCGGGCGGGCGTTTTAGTCCACTTTCGCGAGACGAAAAAAAGTCCGCCGCGGCATGGCGTGCCGCGGCGGACTGATCTGGACAAAACGGAGCGGTTACGACTGAAGGCTGACCTTGCTGTACGTCAGCCGGCTAGGACGGACCTGCATGCGCACCAGCGAGACGAGGAAGCTGAAGCCGGCCTGATTCGGATCGATCACCGGCACATAGCTGCCCAGCGTCTCGGTGAGCAGCGCGCTGACGCGGCTCGCGACGTCCACGAAACCCGTGCAGCCAAGCAGGATGGCCTGCGCGCCGTCTTCCTGGATCGCCTTCATGGCGGCTTCGAAGGTACGCATCACCACCACGTCCACGTTTTCGAGCTGCGCGACCGGGCAGTCGATCGCCCGGATCGACGCGAACGTGTCCTGGATGCCGTACGTCTGCGGATGACCGCGTTGCATGGCGAGCGTGCTTTGCAGGATCGTGATGATCGAGAAACGCTGGCTCAGCGCAAGCGCCGTGAATGCCGCTGCCGGAAAGCCGCCGATGATCGGAATGTCGATCACTTCGCGCGCCGCTTCCACGCCGCACATGTCGAAGTCGGTCAGCCAGATGCCGTCGAAGCCGTCGTTGGCGATGGCCTGCGCGAGTTCGACCACCGGCATGCCGTTCTGCAGCCAGTTGGTGCGGTTCTCGATGTCCGGATGACCTTGCGTGATGTTGCGAACCTCGATCTGCACGTCGGACGGCAAAACCGGCGCGATGGCCTGCAGAATGCGGTCGTTGTATTGCGAGGTGTTGACCGGCACCAGCACGCAGATGCGCAGCGGAGATTTCAAAGGCGCGCTCACGAAGCCGCTCCTTTGTCCGACGAGCCGGACGAACGCAAGGTTTCCAGCGGCACGTACGGCCCGAGATAACCCAGCGTGTTCAAGTCCTGCATGAAGCTGTCGAGAATCAGGCCGGGCTGGCGCAGCGGCGCTTCGGCGCGCCATGCGATCAGCGTCACGGGACGCTTGCCGATGGCCGGATTCAGCGAGCCGTCGGCTTGCACGAGGTCGCCATTGCTGAAGATCGACTGACCTTCGCCGCCGACGTAATACGCCACGCTATCGGGCGCCAGCAGGATCGGCTGCGCACGCTCGCTGTCCCACGCGAGCAGGGATTCGTTCTCGTACAGCACCGTGTACGTGCGCTGGCCGGCCTGAATGCGCACCTTGCCCACGTCGAAGCCGCCGCTGGTATCGACTTGCGCCGACACCAGTTCGCCCGGTTCCGAGATTGCGTGCGCGGCGAGGCCGCATTGCTCCGACAGGTACTGGATCATCTGCGCGGCGCTGTCGATCCGGCCGGCCTGCACGGCACGCCCGAGTTCGAGCGCGCGGGTGAGGGTGCCGCGAATCGGCGTGGCGCGGCCGATATCGGCCGGCTTCATGACCCACATCGCGAGGCCGCCGAACTGCCCGAACTCCGGATCGGCCACGACCGGCCGCATCATCTGTTCGACGATCGCCGATACGTCGCGCTGGTGAGTCGGCGCGCCGCGGCTGGTGTCGCGCGGCGTGACGTCGAGTTCGACGCACAGGCCGCCTTGGCTCACGAGAAACGCCGGGCGCGGGTCGATCTCGGCGGCCGCGAAGGTGAGCATCGGCAGCGAAGGCACAGCGCGGCCGGCGCCGTCGGCGTCGATCACCGCGAGGCCGAGTTTGGCCGCCACCAGGGCCGCCACGGTGAAGCCGAGCGCGCCGCTTTCCGGCGGCATCACATAGGCGAGCCGGGTGGACTGCGAGGCAAGCCGGTTCTGCACGTTCTGCACGGCTGTCACCGGACCGAGCGGATAGATCGCCGAATTGATCGCTTCGGGCGCGCCGAGGTAGGCGACCATGACGGCCGCGCCTTCGGTGGCTTCTTCGACCGTGACGACCTTCACGGTGTCGCTCGGATAATAGTCACCGGTGACGAAATGCGCCGCCAGATGCCGCGCCGATTCGATCGTGCCGCCGCCGCCGCTACCGAAGAACGCCGCTCCCAATAGCAGCGGTTCCAGATCTTCCCGGCGTAACTCATAGGCCATTTGCGATTCCTTTACTGTCCAGATTGAAAGAAGCGTCCTGCCGGAGTTCGGCTAGCAAACCCACGGCGTGATTGACGCGGGTGGTGGGATCGGTTTGCATCGAGCGCAAGCCGCGTTCGATGATATCGATGGCTTCGGCGCTGCGGTCCGTGGCGCGCAGCAGGTCGGCGAGATAGCGTGCCGCGTCGACGCGCGCCGGCACCGAGCCGAACGCGAGCGCCGTGGAGAGCGCCGTGCGCAAGCCGAGTTCAGCCGCATTCACGTCGCCGAGCGCCCATTGCGCGCGCGCCCGCGTCACCAGCAACTCGCCCAGATAGACGCGTTCCTGGCGCGCGAGCGTTTCGTCGATTGCACGCGCGAGCATGGCTTCGCAGGTTTTTGCCCGGCCGGCGCGCAGCAGCAGTTCGCCGTGCTGCCACGCCATGAACGAATAGAACAGGGCGCCGCCGTTGCAGACCACGTGATTTTCGAAGCCGTCGAGCATGACAGTCTCGGCTTCGTCGGAGCGGCCGAGCGCGCTGAGGTGACAGGCGCGCAGAATCTGGCCGACGCCTCGATAGAACGCGAAGCCGTTGGCGATCGATACCGTTTCGAGTTCGCTCGCGAGGTGGCCGAGGCGCTCGGTGTCTTCGAACAGGCAGGCGAGCCAGGACGCGCCTTGCAGGTTCACGGCATGCGCGAACGCGTGCGCGCCCGGTTCCGAGGCGCGCAGGATCAGCATTTCCATGGCGCGCCGGGCCTGTCCGAACGCACCGATCTGATAGGCCGCGAGTCCTTCGAACGTGAGCGCGAGACTGGCCAGGTCGATGCCTTGCGAGCCGGTGCGCGTGTCGCCCTGGCCCACGCCGAGCAGATTGCCGCGCGACAGACAGGCGAGCGCTTCCTCGCTGTCGCCGAGCCAGAACAGCGTGTTGGTCATCGCCACGTGCGCTTCGTCGAGCGAGACGCGGTCGCCGCCGTTCTGCGCGCGTTCCAGCATGTTCTGTGCGGTGGCGCGAGCCTGCTTCAACTGCAGGGTGGTGAGCTGGGTGGTCCAGATGCCGAACTGGATCGCGGCGATTTCGGCGGGCGTGCAGACGCCTTCGCCGATGGCCAGCGCGGCGGCGTAGCAGGCGGTGGCCTCCGCATACAACCAGCCGTGCACGCTGCGCAGACTCATGCCGAGCAGCCGGTAAGCGTCGAACTGCAGGCGGCGCGCGGCCTCGGGTTCGTGCGGCGTTTGCAGCAGATCGAGACAGCGGCGCAGCAGCGGAATCGCTTCGGCGAATTTCGATTCTTCGGCGAGCGCGCTGGCCTGTTCGAGAGACTTGCGCGCTTCACGGTGATGTTCCTCGCGCGACTTGAGACGCCGCTCGATCGTCTTGCGGCCGACGCCCAGCAGGGTGGCCGCCGCGCTCTTGTTGCGTCCGGTGCGTTCGAGCGCGCGATCGATCAGCAGGTCCTCGGCGGCCGCGAGCTTGTCGCGTCCTTCGAGTTGCAACAGCATGTCGGCGAGCGTCGCGCGTGAAACCGGGCCGCCGGTTTCGTTGGCGAGAAACGGTTCGAGCGAATCGACGTCGATCTGCGTGTTCTCGGCCAGCACGCTCAACTGGCTGATGAGATTGCGCAACTGCCGGATGTGGCCCGGCCAGGCGTGCTGACTCAGACGGCGGATGGCGGCCGGCGAGAACTCCAGGCGGCGCGTGTGCTGCGCGGCGAAATGCGCGACCAGCGCGGGAATATCTTCGACACGCTGTTCGAGTCCGGGCACCGCGAGCACGAAAACCGCCAGCCGGTAGAACAGGTCTTCACGGAACAGCCCTTCGCGGGCGAGTTCGCGCAGGTCGCGGTGAGTCGCGGCCACCACGCGGCCTTCGAAACGCAGACTCGTCGACGCGCCGATCGGACGGAACGTGCGCGTTTCGAGCACGCGCAGCAGTTTCGGTTGCAAGGCGAGCGGCAGTTCGCCGATTTCATCGAGCAGCAACGTACCTTTGCCGACCTGCTGGAACAGACCCTGACGGTTTTCGCCCGCGCCGGTGAAGGCGCCCTTCACGTGGCCGAACAGTTCGGCTTCGACCAGATTCTCGGGAATCGCCCCGCAGTTCACATCGACGAACGGCTGATCGTGGCGTTGGCTGTTGGCGTGCACGCGGCGCGCGACCAGTTCCTTGCCCGAACCGGTCGGGCCGAAGATGAGCAACGGATGATCGGTCGGGGCAACCCGATCGATCATTCGAACCAGTTGGCGAAACGTCGGCGCACCGCCCACGAAAGCACCGGGATCGGCCTTGTCGTTGGCAAACGGAACGACAGAAGGGTGACTCATTCCAGAAAAACTCCACTTGAGCTGCGTATAGGACTGGCACGAGCGCCAGCGCTACGAGGAAATAACCGCCTGTACGGCGGGATGAACGGTCATGCGTCGGGAGACATTTGCGGAAGTCTCCTGGCGCATGGTCGGAACCGTCCATCGCAAGAAGGGAAGAAGTATGACGGCTAGCCGCGGTTCTTGCCGAAGGGAAATTAAGCCTTATCACCCGCTTATTTAACGGATTGACTGATTCAGTCATCAAAATGATTGAATCGAAAAAAATGCTTGCAAGCGAGCGGTCCGATCATTATATTGATCGAAACGGTCGTTAATCCTGAGCGAATCAGTCATTCTGGATAAGGCGCCGTCTCAACGTGGCCGGAAGCGTCACGACGTGTCCTCAACAAAAAAATTTCGGAGACAGCATTGAACAAGCGTTCCTTTCAGGTCCTGGCCACTTTGGGCGTCCTTGGCGCCGCCACGACCACCTCGACCGTCGCTCATGCGCAAAGCAACGTCACGCTGTACGGCCTGATCGACACCGCGCTCGTCTATTCGAATAGCCAGAAAGGTCACGCGAACATCCAGATGTCGAGCGGCACCCTGTCGGGCAGCCGCTGGGGTTTGCGCGGTCAGGAAGACCTGGGCGGCGGGCTGAGCACGCTGTTCGTTCTCGAAAACGGCTTCAGCAGCACGGCGGGCACGCTCGGCCAGAACGGCCGCGAGTTTGGACGCGCGGCCTACGTCGGTCTGAGCGGCGGCTTCGGCAAGCTGACGGCCGGCCGGCAGAACGACACGTCGGCCGACTTCGTGGGTCCGCTGACCGCGGCCAATCAGTGGGCGGGCGGTCTGGGCGCGCACCCCGGCAACACCGACAATCTTTACGTGAACGAGCGGGTCAGCAACAGCGTGAAGTTCACCAGTAACGACTACGCGGGCTTCCGCTTCAGCGGCTTGTTCAGCTTTGGCGGCACGGCCGGCGATTTTGCCAACAATCGGGTGTGGGGCCTCGGCGCCACCTACGCGCGTGGTCCGTTCGTGGTCGCGGCGTCGTACGTGAACGCCAACTCGCCGAATACGGGCCTGTTCGACGGCACGGCCGGCGCGGCGGCGATTTCGCCGAACAACACGCCGATCTATTCGGGCTACGCGTCGGCGCGTACGCTGCAGATTGCGTCGGTGGGCGGTGCTTACACGCTGGGCGCGGCGACCTTCGGCGTGATCTATTCGAATTCGAAATTCAAGGACCTGGGATCGGGCGCGGCGTCTGCGCCGGTGGCGCGTTTCGTGGGAGCGACGGCGACCTTCGACAACGTGGAAGCGAATTTCCGCTACCAGCTGACACCCGCGACGCTGCTCGGCGTGGCCTACAACTACACGCGCACGCATGGCGCGGGCGACGCGCATTACAACCAGGTGAACGCGGGCGCGGACTACCTGCTGTCCAAGCGCACCGACGTTTATCTGAGCGCGGGCTGGCAGGCCGCGAGCGGCATCGATTCGACGGGTCATGCGGCAACCGCCGCGCTGTGGCCGATTACGGCGTCCAGCACCTCGCATCAGTTCGTCGCGGCACTGGGTTTGCGTCACAAGTTCTAAAGGCGCGAGTTGCAGATTCGAGCGCCTCGCGGCAGTTTTTTCAGGCAATTTGATCTGACAGGAAGGCGATTCGGCCTTCCGTCAACGAAGTGGAGTCGAGCATGACAGTCTTGTTCAAAGGGATCGTTCCCGCACTCATTACGCCGATGACGGCCACCGAAGACGTGGACGAAGCCGGTTTGCGCACGCTGATCGAGCGCCTGATCGAATCCGGCGTGCATGCGCTGTTCGTGCTCGGCACCAACGGCGAGTTCATCGCGCTGAACGAAGCGGAGAAGCTGCGCATCGCGAAGATCGCCGTGGACCAGGCCGGTTCGCGCGTGCCCGTGATCGCCGGAACCGGTGCTTACGCGACGCGCGACGTAATCGATCTGAACAGCAAGATGCTCGACGTGGGCGTCGATGCCGTGTCGGTGATTACGCCGTACTTCAACGGCGCGACCCAGGCGGAACTGTTCACGCATTACGAGCGCATTGCGCGCGCCACCACCTTGCCGGTGATGCTCTACACGATTCCCGCGAAAGCCGGCATCACGCTGAACGTGGACACTGTGCGGCGTCTCGCGGAAATCCCGAACATTCGCGGCATCAAGGACAGCGGCGGCGACTTCGACCGTCTGCTGCAACTCATCAATCTGCGCCGCGACGACTTCGCCGTTTTCACCGGCACCGACTCCATGATTCTCTGGACGCTGATCGCGGGCGGCGACGGTGCCGTGGCGGCCACCACCAATGCGGTCCCCGACGTGGTCACGTCGATCTGGAAACACTTTCAGGCCGGCGACATCGCGGCGGCGCGCAAGGCGCAGGAATCGCTGCGGGCGCTGCGCGACGCGTTCGCGCTCGGCACCATGCCGGTCGTGCTGAAAACCGCCGCGCAGATGCTCGGCATGCCGGCGGGTCCGGCGCGCTCTCCCGCCCAGCCGCTCGACGCCAATGCGCGTGCGCGGCTCGAACAGGCGCTCGCCGTGTATCGCGAGACGCGCTGAAGCCGCCCGTCACCTATTTTCCGGATCAAGACATTGCCATGACCACGACTTATCACTTTCAGACCGTCAAGCACATCGTGCACGGAGCGGGCAGCCTCGACCTGCTGGCCGACAAACTCGCGCTGCTCGATACGCCGGTCAAACGCATCGCGCTCATCACCCAGCCGGCGATGGAAGCGCTCGGCGTGATCGATCGCGTGATCGCGAGTCTCGCGGTCAAGGACATCGAAGTGCTGATCGTGCGCGATGTCGAACCCGAGCCGACCATCGGCAATGTCGAAAGCGTATTCAGCGAACAGATCGCGCCGTTCGCGCCGCACGCCATTCTGTCGATCGGCGGCGGCAGCGTGCTCGACGCCGCCAAACTGTTTGCGGTTCGCCTGACCAACGACCAGCCGTTGCGCGAGTGGCTCGGCATCGATCTGATCGCGAAGCCCGGCGTGCCGCTCGTCCTCGTGCCGACCACCGCGGGCACCGGCTCCGAAGTCACGCCGAACGCGATCGTCACGCTGCCGGACGAAGAGCTGAAGGTCGGCATCGTGAGCCGTCATCTGCTGCCGCAACTCGTCATTCTCGATGCCGCGCTCACGTTCGGTTTGCCCAAGGCGATTACCGCCGCCACCGGCATGGACGCATTCGTCCATTCGCTCGAATCGTATATTTCGACCAAGGCCAATCCGATCAGCGACATGTTCGCGATGGAGTCGATGCGGCTGATCGGCGCGAATATTGTCGAAGCGTACGAGCATGGCGAGTCCGTCAAGGCGCGCGAAGCGATGATGCTCGGCTCGATGTACGGCGGTCTCGCGCTGACGGCGGCCGGCACGGCCGCGGTTCACGCGCTGGCCTATCCGCTCGGCGGCATGTTCAACATCACGCACGGCGTGGCCAACGCCATGCTGTTGCCGCACGTCATGGCGTTCAACATGGACGCCTGCGCCGGCCGTCTCGCCGACGTGGCGCGCGCACTGTCGCTCTGTTCGCACGAAGACAACGACGAGACGGCTGCCGCGAAGCTGATCGCGTGCATCGATCGCTGGACGGCTGCCGTCGATATTCCGCAGGATCTGCGCAAGTTCGGCGTGAGCGAGGGCGATCTCGACGCGCTCGCGGTCGCGGCCGCCAAGGTCAAACGACTGCTCGGCAACAATCCGAAGCCGCTGTCGCTCGACGACATGAAGGCGATCTACCGCCGTCTGCTGCCATGAATCGCGCGGACCAGCGAGGGCCACGGCTCCTCATCATCGGCGACGACCTCTCGGGCACGGCGGACTGCGCCGTCACCGGCGCGCGTCTCGGCTTGCGCAGCGTGGTGACGCTCGACGCGCGCCGCCATGCCGCGACGGTATCCGGCGATACCGCGATCGACGTGCTGGCAATCGACGCCGATTCGCGCCGCCTCGATGCGGCTGCGGCGGCGCTCGCCAATGCGCAGGTCTGGCGCGAACTCGGCGGCGCAAACACGCGGCTGTACAAGAAGATCGATTCGACATTGCGCGGCAATGTCGCCGCCGAGGTGGCCGCGCTCGTGCCGCTCGCGGGCATGGCGATCGTCGCGCCGGCGTTTCCGGCAGCGGGCCGTACCACGCGCGAGGGACGTCAGTGGCTCAAGGGCGTGCGCGTCGAGCAGACGGAAGTGTGGCGCAACGAAGACATCGGCGGCGAAGCGCATTTGCCGTCGATGCTGGCGCGGCACGATCTGCGCACCGAGGGTTTGTCGCTGCAGGAGATTCGCGCGGACGAGGCTTCGCTGGCCCATCGCCTCGCCGCGATGCGCGACGCGCACGTACAGGCTGTCGTGTGCGACGCCGAAACCGCTGACGACCTGCGCCGCGTCGCGCAGGCATCGGCGGCGCTGACCGGTGTGTTCTGGGTCGGCTCGGCCGGTCTGGCGGGCGATCTGATGCAGGCGCTGGATCTCGCATCGGTTCGGGCATGCGACGGCAACGACGACGCCTCGAACGCCAATTCGACCGAAGCCGCGCCGAAGCAGCCCGTGCTCGCCGTGATCGGCAGCATGTCGAGCGTCTCGCACGCGCAGCTCGGCCGCCTCAAGGAAGCGGCGGGCGATACGCTCGCCGCGTTCGAAGTCGATCCCGCGAGTCTGCGCAACCTCGACACGGCGCACACAGATCTGACTCGCGAAGTGAGCGCCGCGCTGCGGCAAGGCCGGCATGTCGTCGTTTCGCTGAGTCAGGCCGATCGCACCAGCGTGGCCGACGGCCTGCTGTTCTGCCAGCGTCTCGGCGCGCTGCTCACGCCCGCGCTCGCTTTTGCGGGCGGCGTGATCGCGACCGGCGGCGAAACGGCGCGCGCGCTGTTGTGCGCGGCAGGCATCGGCGAATTGCGCATCGTCGAAGAAATCGAAAGCGGTGTGCCGTTGTTGCACGCCGTTCATCAGGGACGCCGTCTCGGCGTCGTGACCAAGGCGGGTGGCTTCGGTCATCCCGATACGCTCGATCTGGCGTGGCGAAAACTCGCCGGCGTCCAGCACACTGCACGGCCGCCCGCGGCCATCATCAAAGGACTGACCACAATGACCTATCGTCCAGTTATCGGCATCACCATGGGCGATGCTGCCGGCGTCGGCCCGGAAATCGTCATGAAGGCGCTGGCTCACTCGTCGGTCTACGACCAGTGCCGTCCGCTCGTGATCGGCGACGCAGCGCGTCTGCGCGACGCGGGCCGCCGCGCGGGCGTGTCGCTCGAGGTGCGCTCGATCGCGAGTCCCGCCGACGCGGGCTTCGAATGCGGCGTGGTGGATTGCATCGACCTCGGCCTGATCCCCGCCGACATGCCGTACGGCAAGCTCTCCGCCGTCGCGGGCGACGCGGCGTATCAGTACATTGCGCGCACAGTCGCGCTGACCTCAGCCGGCGAACTCGACGCGATCTGCACGGCGCCGCTGAACAAGGAAGCGCTGCACGCGGGCGGCCACATTTTTCCGGGCCACACGGAGATGCTCGCGCACCTCACCGGCATCGACGAAGTGTCGATGATGCTGGTCGCGCCGAAGCTGCGCGTGATCCACGTCACCACCCATATCGGTCTGCTCGACGCGATCCGCCGGATCGAACCCGGTCTCGTGCAACGGACCATCGAGCGCGCGCATGAAACGCTGGTGCGCGCGGGCATCGACAATCCGCGCATCGGCGTGTGCGGCATCAATCCGCACGCGGGCGAAAACGGTCTGTTCGGTTATGGCGAAGAAGAGGAAAAGATCATTCCCGCGGTGCAGGTTCTGCAGGCGCGCGGCTGGGACGTGGAAGGCCCGCTGCCGGCCGACACGCTGTTCTTCCGCGCCGGACGCGGCGATTTCGACGTGGTGGTGGCGATGTACCACGACCAGGGCCACGGTCCGGTGAAGGTGATGGGACTCGAAGCCGGTGTGAACGTGACGGTCGGCTTGCCGGTGATCCGCACGTCGGTGGATCACGGCACCGCGTTCGATATCGCCGGCAAGGGTATCGCGGACGAAGGCAGCATGCTCGAAGCGCTGAAGCAGGCACTCGAACTGGCCACGCGGCGCTCCGAACTGGAAGCCTGAGGCTTGCGCCCGGCGCGGCATCGGATGCACGACGCGCCGCGCCATCGGATACGCGATTGAATACGGGATTGAACATCGGGCTGCAACGACGGCGGACACACGCCGGGCAGCCGGATTTTTTCGACGCCGACGCGTCGTCAGAAATATATTGGAGACACCATGGCAACTTTCAGCTACTGGGACACTGCGATCATCATCGGCATGGTCGTGGTCTATATTCTCGTCACGAGCTGGTTCAGCGTGAAGCTGCGCAGCCGCAACTCCGAGCAGTTCATGGTGGCGTCACGCTCCATGCCGGTCGTGGTGGTGGCGGTGCTGCTCATGTCGGAGTTCATCGGCGCGAAGTCGACCGTGGGGACCTCGCAGGAAGCGTTCAGCGCGGGCATCGCGGCGTCGTGGTCGGTGATCGCGGCGTCGATCGGCTTTCTGTTCTTCGGCCTCTTCATGGCCAAACGGCTCTACAGTTCGGGCGAATTCACGATTTCCGGCTTCATTGCCATGAAGTACGGCAAGCGTGCCAAGCTCGTGGTGTCGGCCATCATGATCTACGCGCTCTTTCTCGTGAACGTGGGCAACTACGTGAGCGGCGCGGCGGCGATCTCGACCGTGATGCGCATCAATCTGCCGACCGCGGCGGTCATCACGGCGATCGTCAGCACGATCTACTTTGCGTGGGGCGGCCTGAAGAGCGTGGCCTATCTGACCATCGTGCATAGCGCGGTCAAGCTGATCGGCATTGCGATTCTGGTGGTGGTGGCATGGCGCATGACCGGCGGCGTCAAGCCGATGATGGCGAGCATGCCCGAGCATTACTTCACCTGGAACGGCTCGCTCAGCAACGGCACGATCGGCGCATGGATCATCGGCACGGCAGGGGCGATCTTTTCCACACAGTTCATCATCCAGGCCATTTCTTCGACACGTTCGGCGAGCGCCGCGCGCAGTGCGTCGTTGCTTGCAGCCTTGCTGTGCGTGCCGATTTCGATCGCGCTCGGCTTTCTCGGCGTCGCGGCGAAGTACCTCTTTCCGGGCATCAAGAGCCTGTACGCGCTGCCGGTTTTCCTGCAGCACATGAACCCGTTGCTGGCCGGCGTGGTGACCACGTCGCTGGTCGCGTCGATTTTCGTGAGCGTGTGTACGGTGGCGCTCGCGATCGCTTCGCTGATCGTCAAAGACTTCTACGTGCCGCGCTATCGTCCCACGCCTGACGTGGAACTGCGCATGACGCGCTGGATCTCGCTGGTGGTCGGCCTCGTGCCGCTCGTGTTCGTGCTGTTCGTGCCGCAGATTCTCGCGTTGTCGTTCTTCACGCGGGCCTTGCGTCTGACGGTCTCGGTGGTGGCGCTGATCGGCATCTATCTGCCGTTCTTCAACAGCAGCCGCGGCGCGATGGCCGCGCTGATCGTCGCCACGCTGTCCACCACGGCCTGGTATCTGCTCGGCAACCCGCTCGGAATCGACAACATGTACGTCTCGTTGATCACGCCGGCGGTTGTCATCGTGCTGGAAAAGCTGCTGTTTCCGTCGGGCTCGAAACCCGTCGGCGCGAACGGCGAGCGTCTCACGCACCGCGAATCACATTGAATCGTCGTAATCAGGAGAACACCGGATGACTTCCATCCTCGCAGAAGCGCCCGATCGGGCCATTTGGGACGGCCGCGTGCGCGCGCCTTACGCCGACGCGCAGCGCCGCGACGCCTGGCTGCCTTCGCCGTGCGTGCAGAATCACGCGGCCAATCTGCATGCGTTGCCGAACGGCGATCTGCTGTGCGTGTGGTTTGGCGGCACCCAGGAAGGCATTCCCGACGTGTCGGTCTACCTGTCGCGTTTGCGTGCGGGCAGCGATGTCTGGAGCGAGCCGCAGAAGCTCTCCGAAGATCCGACGCGCTCGGAGCAGAACCCCGTGCTGTTCAGCGCGCCCGACGGTCAGTTGTGGCTGACCTACACCGCGCAGTTGTCCGGACATCAGAATACGGCGATCGTGCGGCGGCGCGTGTCGACCGACGGCGGCCTCAGCTGGGGGCCGATCGAAACGCTGTTCGACCGGCCGGGCACCTTCGTGCGTCAGCCCATCGTCGTGTTGCCGGACGGCGCGTGGCTGTGTCCGGTGTTCCTGTGCCGCACCGAACCCGGCGAGCGCTGGGTGGGCAACAACGACATCAGCGCCGTGATGATTTCGCAGGACGCGGGCCGCTCCTGGCGCGAGCACGAAGTGCCGGAGAGCGTGGGTTGCGTTCATATGAACGTGCAGGTGCTGGCCGACGGATCGCTGCTTGCGCTGTATCGCAGCCGCTGGGCCGATTTCATCTACGCGAGCCGTTCGAAAGACGGCCGCACGTGGACTGCGCCGAAGCCGACCGGTCTGCCGAACAACAATTCGTCGATCCAGTTCGTGCCGCTGAAAAACGGCCACCTCGCGCTGGTATTCAACGAGAGCGATGCCTCGCACAGCACCGAGCGCCGCGCGTCGCTCTACGACGATATCGAAGACTCGGAAGACAGCGGCGCGCTGCGCGACCAGAGCGCGTCCGCGCACGGCACGGCGGTGTGGGGCGTGCCGCGCTCGCCGATGTCGCTGGCCATTTCCGAGGACGGCGGCCAGAGCTGGACACGGCGGCGCGCAATCGAGATCGGCGACGGCTACTGCATGACGAACAACTCGTCGGAGCAGCGCAACCGCGAGTACTCGTATCCGTCGATCGTGCAGTCGGCCGACGGTGCGTTGCATATCGCGTTCACGTACTTCCGTCAGCGCATCAAATACGTTCGCGTCGACGAAACGTGGGTGCGTGGCTGAGGCGTCGGCGCATCGGCAAGATGAAGCAGGATCGGAGCGGCTCGCCGGCGATCGCGGCGCGCGTTGGAAATTCGCTACACTAGGCGCACTTTTCGGCGTGCCCGTCGCGCGCTGTCGCTAAACCGGTTCCTCCGATCCAAGATCATGAAAGTTGCGAAACGCCGCGAGGCGATGCTTCACGCTGTGCTGGGCGGGATGACAGATGTCGGGACGCTGTGCGAGCACTTCGGCATGTCCGAGGCGACCGTACGGCGCGATCTGCGGGCGCTCGCGGAAGACCGCCAGATTCTGCGCACCTATGGCGGTGCGGCGGCGGTCAGCGCGCACGAACCCGAGGCCTCGCTCGACGAGCGCAGCGAGAGCTTCCGCGAGCAGAAAGACGCCATCGCGCGTGCCGCGCTCGCGCACGTGCAGGAAGACGACACGCTGTTTCTCGACGGCGGCACCACCACGGCGGCGCTCGCGCGTCAGCTGATCGGGCAGCGCTCGGTGCATGTGGTGACCAACAACCTGCTGGTGGTCGGCGCGCTGGCGTCGAGCAAGGTGCGGGTCACGCTGGTGGGCGGCGACATCCGTTCGACCAGCATGAGTACGCTCGGGCCGCTCGCACAACTGGCGTTGAGCCGTCTCACCTTCGACAAGGCCTTTCTCGGCGCCGACGGTGTCACGGCGGCGCGCGGCCTGTGCGAAGCGACGGCGGAGCAGGCCTATCTGAAGGAATGCGTGATCCGCCAGGCGGCGAGCGTGTTCGTGCTGGTCACGGCCGACAAACTCGGGCGTGCGAGTCAGCAGCACTGGACGCCGCTCGAACGCGAGTGGACGCTGATCACCGACGACGCGGCCGAGCCGCGCGAACTGGCCTTGTTCGACGAACGGGGCGACGTGACGGTGGAGACGGCCGCGGTTCGTTGAGCGCGGCCGGCGCTCCCCGTCTGCCGGCAGCATGAAGCATGACGAACAGGGGAAGCGCAGTGCAAGCAACATCGACGAATGAAATGGCGGCAAAACCGAAGCATGCCGTGGTGACCGGCGCCTCGTCGGGCATCGGCCAGGCCATCGTTCAGCGGCTGTTGAGCGAAGGGTGGCGCGTGACCGGCTTGTGCCGCACGCCCGCGAGCGAGACGGTCGAGCGGCTCACCATCGTCCCGGTCGACGTGACCGATTTCGCTGCGCTCGACACCGTCGCGGCGGCGCTCGGTGCCTGCGACGCGTTCGTGCATGCGGCCGGTTTCATGAAAACGGCGCCGCTCGGCGAACTCTCGGCGCAAGACGGCGCGGCCATGTGGCGCATTCACGTCGACGCTGCCGCGTTTCTTGCCGACGCCCTGCTGCCGCGCATGCCGGCCGGCGGCCGCATCGTGCTGATCGGCAGCCGCACGGCCAACGGCGCGCCGACGCGCAGCCAGTATGCGGCGACCAAAGCCGCGCTGGTCGGCATGGCGCGTTCGTGGGCCGCCGAACTCGCGCCCCGCGGCATCACGGTCAACGTCGTGGCGCCCGGCGCAACCGATACTCCTTTTCTACGCAATCCGGCGCGGGCGGGCACTCCGCCCCGAATGCCGCCGATCGGCCGCTTCATCGAAGCCTCGGAAGTGGCGGGTCTCACCGCATTTCTGCTCGGACCGGACGCCGGCTCGATCACGGGGCAACAGATCGTGGTGTGCGGCGGCGCGTCGCTCTAAAGACTGCGCACGCCGATCCGCATCGGCGCGCGCCGCTGCCTTCTGCGCTCCAGCCAGTTGCGCAACTGCCCGGCGAGAAACGCGCTGATCAGCAGTGACAGATAGGCCACCACCATGTTGTGACGCCATGTTTCGAGCGCCGCCTGATGCACGATCAGGCTGGCGTCGGGATGCAGCGCGCCTGCGTTGAGCCCGAGCACGGCCTGCCTCATTCGCACGAAACCCACGGCGGACAGCACGGGCATCAGAACGAGTACGCCGAGCAGCCATGGTTTCGCGCGTTGCGCCCACGCATAGTGCCGGATGCGCAGCCAGAGTCCCATGCAGCCGTGCAGCCAGCCCGGCGCGAGCAGGGCCAGTTGCAAGCCCTGGGTGCCGCTGGTGATGAGCGCGATCACGATGCGCTCGTAATCCGGCTCGAAACCGTAAAGCGAAGCCGCCAGCCGCGTGGACACCGCATGCCGGATCAGCAGCAGCGGCAGACTCAGCCCGGCCCACAGGCGAATCCATTCGGCAAGCGGCAGCTTCCAGTAGCGGCGGGTGTAGATCGTGCGCAGCGCCAGCACGAAATGCACGGCGGAGCCGCCGTAGAGCAACACCGTGCCGGGGACGCTGCGCCACACCTTGATGGCGAGCACGAGACCATGTCCGGCGAGATCCAGCGACCAGATCCCGAGTGTGTGATTGACCAGATGCAGGAACAGATAGACCAGCAGCACCACGCCGGAGATCAGCTGAAAGCGGCGCATCATGTCAGGCACGACGCGCAGGGCGGGCCTGGCGTTCTTCCATGTGATCCTGTTCCGTCGTGCAGCGCGTCGTGCTGCGAATCGCGTCCGCGAATTTCTGCAGCGCCGCCAGCGAGCCGCACACGCTGTGGTATTCCTCGCGACCGATCCGCGCGTCGAGAACGACCGCCATACCGGATTGCCGAGCCATGTCGATGATGTCCATTTGAGTGTCTCCAGTGGTGTCTTCGTGACTGTAAGACGCGTGATGGCGGGCGCTTATTCCCGCGTGCCGCTGTTGCCCGCGCTGTTGCCCGTGATGTGTCTTCGGGAAAGGGCGGATCAAAAAAAGAGCGTCGATCCAATGGAACCGACGCTCGAAAGGGAACCCGCTGTCCACAGGTTCACACACACCGTTGCCGTCAATGCATGGGCATGGTCTGCATGGCCGGCTGATTTTCATTGGACGCATGGGCTTGGCCCGCATGCATCGCCGCGACTTTTTGTTCGGCTTCCTGAATGTCGACGGGATAGCTGCTGTCGTCGCCTTGCGACGGGTTGTAGCCGGCGGCTTCCAGCTCCTCGAGTTCGTGCCTGACCTCGGCGCGCGTGAGTGGATGCGCGCCGGGACCGGACGATGCCTGCGCGTGCGCGCCGGTCGAAATGACGAAAAGCGCGGCGCCCGCCGCGAGTGCGGCCGATATGGCGCGGGCCGCGAGCCGGTTCAACAGGGTCGGTTTCATGTCGATACTCCTCGAGTGCGAGCGCGGCGTTCCGAAGCCGATGCATCTCGTCATCAGCGCGCTCTGCAAGTGTTAACCGAGGGAGTGGACTTCTTATTCCCGTTTCCGGCGAATCGGGCTGTGAGATATGGAATCGCTCAGGTTAGCGAAAGCCGGATGAAGCGCGGCGACGGCAGACGCCGCCGCGTCGGCGCAGCCGCGCTTACCCGGCGAAGCCGAGTCGCGCGCTGATGACTTGTGCTTCGCGCCGCACGGCGGCAGCGATGGGCGCGTCGAGCGAAGAGTCGAAGCCGCCGGTTGCGCCGAGCGCGGTCAGCGTGCCGCACAGGCGGCCATTGAAGTCGAAGAGCGGGGCGGAGACCGCGCTAATGCCCTTCAGGTTGGTGTCTTTCACCGCCGCGCAGCGCGTGGACTGCACCTCGCTTTTCAGCGCGCCGATGGGATCGTCGTGGTCGAGTTGATCGCGCAGGTCGGCGGGCGCATGCTGCAGTTCGTGTTCCGCCATGGCGCGGATGCGCGATTCGTCCAGCAGGCCGAGAAAGACGCGGCCGGTGGCGGACCACAGCACGGACATCACCGAACCCACGCGCACATTCACCGTGACCGGTAAGCCTGGTTCTTCGAAACGCACGATCGTGGGACCGCGATTGCCCATTACCGCGACGAAGCACGTGACCTCCAGCGTTTCGCGCAGCAGCACGAGCGAAGGCTCGGCCTCGCGGATCGGATCGACGATGCGCATGGCCGCGAGTCCGATGGCGAGGCATTCGGGACCGAGCACGTACATCTGCGTGAGCGGTTGCTGCGCCACCAGCGACTCTTCCATCAGGCTGACCATGTAGCGGTGCACCTTCGCCGGGCTCTCGTTCACGTACGAGGCGAGCGCGGTGAGCGAGGCCCGCCCGCCAAGTGCGGCGAGCCCTTTGAGCAGCACGACCGCCGTGGTGGCGGATTGCACGCGCTGCCGCCGTTCGCGCTCCGGCGTGGCGGCGAGGGCGGAATCGGCGAACGTGTCGGGCGTGGTCTTCGGGCTTTTTTTCATGGCTGCATTCTAACGGGAGGCGCCTGCCAGCAAGGCGGACAAGCGGGTCTGAGGTAAACCCTGAGCGGCAATTTACGCATTGCGTACTATAGTTACGCAAATGCAAATGATCTGCAGGAGACGTCAATGAGCGACACGCATTCCGCCGTCCCGAGCGCGGCTTGTCCTTTTGCGCGCGAGGCGGCGCCCGCGGCGCCGGGCGGCTGTCCCGTCAGCCATCGCGCCGCGGAATTCGACCCGTTCGGCGACGGCTACCAGCAGGACCCGCCCGAATACGTGCGCTGGGCGCGCGAGCAGGAGCCGGTGTTCTACAGTCCCAGGCTCGGCTACTGGGTCGTGACTCGCTACGACGACATCAAGGCGATCTTTCGCGACAACCTCACGTTCAGCCCGTCCATCGCGCTCGAAAAAATCACGCCGACCGGACCGGAAGCGAACGAAGTACTCGCGTCTTACGGCTTCGCGCTGAACCGCACGCTCGTGAACGAGGACGAGCCGGCGCACATGCCGCGCCGTCGTGCGTTGATGGACCCGTTCACGCCGGAGGAACTGCTGCATCACGAGCCGATGGTGCGGGCGCTGGCGCGCGAATACGTGGACCGTTTCATCGACGACGGCCGCGCGGATCTCGTGGATCAGATGCTGTGGGAAGTGCCGCTGACCGTTGCCCTGCATTTTCTCGGCGTGCCGGAAGAAGACATGGACACGTTGCGCGAGTATTCGATCGCGCACACCGTCAATACGTGGGGACGTCCCAAGCCGGAAGAGCAGGTCGCGGTGGCGCATGCGGTCGGCAAGTTCTGGACCTTCGCCGGCAAGGTGCTCGACAAGATGCGCCAGGAGCCGGACCGTCCGGGCTGGATGCAATACGGCATTCGCAAGCAGAAGGAATTGCCCGACGTCGTGACGGATTCCTATCTGCATTCGATGATGATGGCGGGCATCGTCGCGGCGCACGAAACCACGGCGAACGCGACGGCCAACGCCATGAAACTGCTGCTCGAACATCCGCAGGCGTGGCGCGACATTTGCGAAGACCCGAGCCTGATTCCGAACGCGGTGGAAGAGTGCCTGCGGCACAACGGTTCAGTCGCGGCATGGCGACGCCTCGCCACGCGCGACGTGGTGATCGGCGGCATCGACATTCCGGCGGGATCGAAGCTGCTGATCGTGACGTCGTCGGCGAATCACGACGAACATCAATTCGCCGACGCCGATCTGTTCGACATTCGCCGTGAAAATGCCAGCGATCAACTCACCTTCGGCTACGGTTCGCATCAGTGCATGGGCAAGAATCTCGCGCGCATGGAGATGCAGATTTTCCTCGAAGAGTTCACGCGACGCCTGCCGCATATGAAGCTCGCCGAACAGCGTTTCACGTATGTTCCCAACACATCGTTTCGTGGTCCGGAACATCTGCTGGTGGAGTGGGACCCGTCGCTCAATCCGGAACGCGCCGATGCCACGGTGCTCGAACGGCGCGCGGCCGTGCGTATCGGCGAACCGTCGGCGCATGCCATCAGCCGGCCGGTGGTGGTGACATCAGTGTCGCGCGACGCACACGACATCGTGCGCGTGCGGCTCGCGTGGCCGGACGGCCGACCTTTGCCGCGCTGGACCGCGGGCTCGCATATCGACGTGGAATGCGGGGCAACGGGCATTTCGCGTCAATACTCGCTGTGCGGCGATCCGGAAGATACGGCTGCGTTCGAGATCGCCGTGCTCAAGGAAAGCGAAAGCCGGGGCGGTTCTGCATGGATGCACGAGAACGTCCAGCCTGGTACGCACCTGAAGATTCGCGGACCGCGCAATCATTTTCGCCTCGACGAAACCGCGCGCAAACTGATTCTGATTGCCGGCGGCATCGGCATCACGCCGATCAGCGCGATGGCGCGCCGCGCTCGCGCGCTCGGCATCGACTACGAAGTCCATTTGAGCGGCCGCACGCGGGCGGCGATGGCGCTGCTGGCGGAAACGATCGCGCTGCACGGCGAGCGCGTGCGCGTCTATGTGTCGGAAGAAGGCGTGCGCAACGATTTCAGCGCGCTGAACGTGGAAGAGGGCGTGCAGGTCTATGCGTGCGGTCCGGTTCGCATGCTCGACGCGTTGCAGGCGGCCAGCGCTGCGTGGCCCGACGACGCGCTGAAAGTCGAGCATTTCGAATCGACGCTCGGCGCGCTCGACCCGGCCAATGAACATGCCTTCGAAGTCGAGCTGAAGGACTCGGGACTGGTCGTCGAAGTCGGCGCCGGTCAGACGCTGCTGGCGGCGCTACGCAAGGCGAACGTGGACGTGCAGAGCGATTGCGAAGAAGGCTTGTGCGGGTCGTGTGAAGTGCGCGTGCTGGCCGGCGAGGTCGATCATCGCGACGTGGTGCTCACCAAAGGCGAGCGGCAGTCGAATACGCGCATGATGACGTGCTGTTCGCGCGCGGCCGGCAAGCGGCTCGTACTGGAACTGTGAAGCTCGCGCGTGGGGTGCATGAGTTCCATGCACCCCTCGCGCCGTCGCATCAGATATAGCCCTGTTTGCGGGGCTCTTCGACACGAATATCCGTTTTCTCCGCCACTTCGCGCCACCATTTGTCGCCGCGATGCGGCGCGCCGAGGTCGAGCCGTTCGCCCATGCGCGGTGTCGAGAGCGGAATGCCGCGCGCGAGCGCGAGTCCGCTGACGCGTTCATAAGGCTCCTGCCAGCGGTGCATGGCGAGGTCGAACGTGCCGTTGTGAACCGGCACGAGCCAGCGGCCGCGCAGATCGACGTGCGCCTGCACGGTTTCATCGGGTTGCATGTGCACGTACGGCCACATTTCGTTGTAAGCGCCGGTTTCCATCAGCGTTACGTCGAACGGACCGAGCCGCTCGCCGATGGTCCGGAAGCCGTCGAAGTAGCCGGTGTCGCCGCTGAAGAACACGCGCAGATCGCCGTCGACGATCACCCACGAGGCCCACAAGGTGCTATTGCCGTCGAACAGACTGCGGCCCGAGAAGTGCTGCGCCGGCGTGGCGGTGAAGGCGAGGCCGCCGATCTCCACGCTCTGCCACCAGTCGAACTGCCTGACCTTCGCCGCGTCCACGCCCCATTCGATCAGACGGTCGCCCACACCGAGCGGCGTGAGAAACACGCCCGTGGTGGAGGCGAGCGCCAGCACGGTGTCGCGGTCGAGGTGATCGTAGTGGTCGTGCGACAGGATCACGCCACGCAGCGGCGGCAAGTCTTCCAGCGCGATGGGCGGCGCATGGAAGCGCTTGGGACCGAGCCGCTTGAACGGCGACGCGCGTTCGGCGAAAACCGGATCGGTCAGCCAGAACTCGCCGCGCAATTTGAGCAGCATGGTGGAGTGACCGAGACGGTAGAGGCTGCGATCGGGCGCAGCCAGAAGCTGCTCGCGCGACAAGGTTTCGACGGGCAGACGGCCGGTCGGCGCTGTGCCGGCCGGCTTTTTGAACAGCATCGTCCACGCAATGCTCAAGGTTTTGCCGAATCCCTCGACGGGCCGCGGCTTGACGTTGCGAAAGCGCTCGCCGTCATGCTGGGCCGACGTTTCGAACGATTCGCGCCCGCGCCGTGCCGCGCTAAAACCCAGCGCGCGGCGAATAGAAGCAGTGAACGTTGCCATGTAGCCGTCTCGATCCAGAAAGTAGACTACCCAGTGTAGTTTATTTTCGAGAAAAGTAAACTAGGCGGTGTAAAATTTAAGCATGAGCGAACCATCGAACTCTTTACGACTCACCGACCGCAAGCGCGCGGCGGTGATTGCGGCCGCCATCGAGGAATTTCTCGCGGCCGGTTTCGACGCGACCAGCATGGACCGCATCGCGGCTCGCGCCGGCGTCTCGAAGCGCACGGTCTATAACCACTTTCCGAGCAAGGAAGTGCTGTTCGCCGCCATCCTCCGGCAGCTATGGGATTCGAGCGATACGGGTGAGGCGCCCGCCTATTCGTCCGCGCAACCGTTGCGCGCGCAGTTGCTGCAGCTTCTGTCGAAAAAACTCGGCCTTCTGAATAACGACGCGTTCTTATCACTCGCGCGGGTTGCGATCGCGGCGGGCATCCACTCGCCGGAGCGCGCGCGCGACATGGTGGCGCGCATGGGCGAGCGCGAAGAAGACCTGACCGTGTGGATTCGTGCAGCCGTCGCCGACGGTCGCCTCAAGGCGGAGGACCCGCTGTTCGCCTCGCTGCAGTTGCAGGGGCTCGTCAAGTCCTTCGCGTTCTGGCCGCAGGTGACGATGGGGCAGCCGCCGCTGAGCGTCGAGGAGCAGCGTCAGGTGGCCGAGTCGGCGGCCGATATGTTTCTCGCGCGCTATGCTTGAGTGCGCCACAGTCCAGGCGTGATCGAGGCGTGATGGACGTGTTCGTGGTCGCAGCAAAACGAAACGGATTGAAGCCGGGAGCGATCGAGTTGAATAGCAATCTGAATCTGTTTGATCTGTCGGGACGCCGGGCGCTGGTGACCGGCTCGAGCACGGGCATCGGCTACGCGCTCGCCCGCGGGCTCGCCGCCGCAGGCGCGGAAGTCGTGCTGAACGGCCGCAACGAAGAGAGGCTCGCCGAAGCGGTCGGCCGCTTGCGCGCGGAAGGCGCGAAGGTGCACGCGGCGGGTTTCGACGTGACGTCGGCCGATGACGTGGATGCCGCGATCGGCGCCATCGAGCGCGACATCGGCGCGCTCGACATTCTCGTGAACAACGCGGGCATGCAACGCCGCGCACCGCTCGAGCAGTTCTCGCACGCCCAGTGGCAGGAGTTGATGAAGACCAATGTCGACAGCGTGTTTCTCGTCGGACAGTCGGTGGCGCGGCACATGATCGGGCGCGGTCGCGGCAAGATCATCAACATCTGTTCGGTGCAGAGCGAACTGGGCCGCCCGAATATCGCCGCGTACACGGCCAGCAAGGGCGCGGTCAAAATGCTCACGAAGGGCATGGCGATCGACTGGGGACAACACGGCATTCAGGTCAACGGGCTCGGGCCGGGCTACTTCAAAACCGAACTGACCGAAGCGCTCGTCAATGACGAAACCTTCAATAACTGGCTGATCGGGCGCACGCCGTCGCGGCGCTGGGGCGAGGTGGACGATCTCGTCGGCGCGGCGGTGTTCCTGGCCAGCAACGCGTCGAACTTCGTCAACGGCCATATTCTCTATGTAGACGGCGGCGTGACGGCCACGCTCTGAAGGCTCGATCCAGCGCTTCATGACGACTGTGTGATGTGGCAAAACCGCTCGTCGGCCTGGACGCATGTGCGCTGACCTGGTAGCATCCGGACTGCGATGCCGCGACTTTGCCGTGGCCCTGCAACTGGCTGAATTTCTACAGAAAAAGCGGTATGGAAAAGAATCGAACGCGGCGTTGCCGGGAAGCACTATGTCCGCCAATCGGTGCGCTGCTCCGATACCAGGCGCGCATCGTTCGCGTGGTGGCCGAAGCGCGCGGACAACGCGCCATGATCGAGTCGCGCGACACCTCGGGCCGGACCTTCGTCAGCACGGTCAAATGGGACAGTCTGCGCGAACTCGGCGCCCAGCTTTTCTGAACGCGCTGCCGTCGGAATGGAAATGGAGCGGTCTTATGCGTAAGCGGAAGTCGGCACGGCAAAACGCCATCGAGATCAATCTGCCGGAACTGTTCGACCAGCTCGAACTGGCGCTGGCCGCAGAGCCCGCGCGTAACTCGGTATGCAAGGCGCTGTCGGATCTGAACCGGCGGCTCGGGTCGTCCGGGCTGAAAGCGGCTGCGCGCCCGAAGGCCCGAGCGAGGCCGCAAGGTACGCAGGCGCCGCGCCGGCGCGTGCCGCAAGCCGTGGTCGAATCGCTGCCGCTGTTCGTCTGAGTCCGCGGTTTCCCGTTGCGCTAACGGGATTTGCCGACCAGCTTGACCCGTTTCCCAGCCGGCTTGTCGACCTGAAATTCGTCGTAACTCCGATTCCTGATCCACGATGGCGCACGGCCCCGGCCGCTCCAGGTCGCGCCGGTTTCCGGGTCCTGATACTTCATCTGGATGGGTCGCGTGTTGTACGTGCCGCGTCGGTTCACGCGCAACTGGTTGGGTACGAGGTTGAAGAAATTCATGACCTGACGGATGTGCTCGATCGCCGCTTCCTGCTCCTGCTGCCATGCGGCCGAAATCTGTTCGTCGAGTTTCGCGAGTTGCTGCTTCAGCATCGTGATCCTGCTGCTCATGTCCTCTTCCGTCTGTTCGTGGTGTGCCGGGTCGTGACCGAACGCGCCGTGATGCGCCCGGTGTTTTGACATATCAACTGAGATATGAAATGCAATCGTAATCATATCAATTGATATCCAAATATCAACTGATATTCTCTCGCCCATGAAGAAGACGACTCCGCCCCCGCGACTCAGCCGCGAAGAAAGCCGTTCGCAGACGCGCGCCAGCCTGCTGGCGGCGGCAAAACAGTTGTTCGTCGAACGCGGCTTCGGCGCGACCTCGTTGCGGGACATCGCCACCGCGGCCGGCTACACGCAAGGCGCGTTCTATTCGAATTTCGCCGACAAGGAAGCGTTGTTCCTCGAACTCATGCAGGAACGGGCGAAGATGGAAGTGGGCGAGATCGCCGAGGTATTCCGCGATCCGGCCACGTCGGCGGAAGACGTGCTTGCCGCGCTGGAGGGGTGGGCCCGCACGCTCGACACCGATCCCGAATGGTCGGTGCTCGGTATCGAATTCGAACTTCTGGCAAGCCGCAACGCGGAATTTGCCGAGGCGTCGCAGGCCTTGTGGAACGCGCATCGCGATGGCCTCGCGATCTGCATCGCCCAGCTTTTTGCGCGCTTCGGACGCGTGCCGCCCGAAGCGCCCACGACGCTCGCCGCATCTTTCATGGCGCTGGCGCACGGCCTCGCCATGCAGCGCACGGTGGTGGAAAACGTGCCCGTCGGGCACATGACGATGGTGTTTTTGCGCGGCCTGCTGGCCTCGGCGGACAAAGCGCGCTGAGGCCGGCAGGCCGGGAGCGTGCCGCGTTCGAACGCGGCGCGGCGCCTTAGAACGCGTGACGCATGCCCACCGTGACGGCCACCTGGGTGTTGGTGGCGGACGGCGACAAGGTGTTGATCATGGCGTGCGAGAGGACCGAGTCGGCCGGCGCGCCGTGCACGTTCTGATAGACGCCTTCGAGGTAGAAGTCGGTACGCTTGCTGATCGAATAATCGGCTTGCAGCATGCCGGTGTTCCAGCCCGGCGACGACCCGTTGTAGGCGCCATGCGTGTACGTGTAGGCACCCGAAAGCGTGACGGCCGGCGTCAGCGCGTACTTGGCGTTCACCTCGTAGTTGTCCAGACGCAGCGAGCCGCCCAGCGAACCGGCGGACGTATCGGCCGCGCCGAGATAGGTGCCGGTGCCGAACGAGAACACGCCCGCCGGGTTGTCGATCTGGCTGTGGCTCCAGACGAGGCCGACCGTGGCCGGCCCGAACGTGTAGTTGCCGCCGAGCGACCAGATGCGCTGGCGCTGCGCGATGAAGTTCGCGCTGGCGTCGCCCGAGGTCACGGCGCCGCTGCCCGCGCCCGCGTTGTTCAGTTGCAGGTAGCCGGCCGCGAGGTTGATCGGACCTTGCGCATAAGCCAGACCGAAGCCATACGAGCGGTTGTTCGCGAAGTTGCCCGCCTGGTTGCTGAACGAATACATCGATTCGAACGTCACGCCCATGTACGTCGGGCTCGCGTACTTGACCGAGTTGTTGATGACGACCGAGTTCGCCGCGAGGTTGTCGTTTTCGAACGGATGCGCCGCGAGGCTGCCGCCCCACGTGTTGAATTCGGCCGTGAGCGGTCCGACGAGGTCGTTCATCGCGTCGAACTGGCGGCCGAAGGTCAGGGTGCCGTACGCGTCGCTTTGCAGGCCGACCCATGCCTGGGAGCCGAAGCCGTCGCCGGAGAATGCCTGGGCGCCGTTATTGAGCACGAAGCCCTGTTCAAGCTTGAAAATGGCGTGCAAACCGGCGCCGAGGTCTTCGGAACCCTTCAGGCCGAATACCGTGTTCTGGGTCGAACTGCTCACCACTTGCCAGTTGCTGTGGCCGAATTGATTATTGGTGTAGACGAAGCCGGTGTCGATCAGGCCGTAAAGTGTCACGCTGCTTTGCGCGTGCGCCGGAATGGCAAACGCGCCGGCAAGCGCCATTGCAAAGAGGGATTTTTTCATCATGAGAGGCTCCGTAATCAGGCGATGATCGCAAGTGTTGAATGATTGGCGCTGTGCGGCGAGCGCGACTGTCCACTGCCGGCTTCGGGCCAGCTGGAACGCGGCAGGGCGGACAGGGATCAAACGGTGCGGCGCAATGGGAACACGCCAATCATAGGGGTTGAAAATAAATCGGGTGTTGCGAAAAAAACGCGGCGTGCGTCTGATTGGGGGCGATAAACCGTGAGCGGGGTGGGTATCGATGAACTCGTGTTGTTGTTATCTAATTCGCATAAGCAACGGAAAGCATGTGCAAATTACACAGTTGATCCAAGACCCCGGTACTATATGGTTCTACGGGAATCAGGCAGCGCCGTCACGAACCACGTGAAAACATGAACAATTTTATCCGACCCCCAGTTTTATATCCGGCCTCTGTTGTTTTTGTCGACGACAACGACAGCTATCTGGACGCCTTGCGCCGGTTCTTTCCAGATGTTTCCACGAATCTGTTCTTCACCCGGCCGCAAACGGCATTGGCTTTCATCCGCAAGCACGCGCGCGAAAACTCGCTGGAATTCGCGCCCGCGTCGGCCTGTCTGAGCGAAACGGGTATCGAGCGCTTCGTCGAAACCTCGGCCGAACGCGACATTCTGGCCCGCGACCTGCGCTTCGAGGAAGTGGCGGCCGTCGTGGTGGATTACGACATGCCGGGCATGAGCGGCGTGGAATTTCTCTCGTCGCTCTCCAATTTGCGTTGCTCGAAAGTGCTGCTGACGGGCGTGGCGGACGAAACGGTCGCGGTCAAGGCGTTCAACGCCGGCATCGTCGATCTGTACCTGCGCAAAACCGACGGCGATTCGGCCAACCGTCTGCTGCACTTCCTGAACGACGCCAAACGCCGACATTGCGGAGAAGCGGGCTGGCTCGGTCTCGGCGAAAACGGCATGACGTACTGCGATCCGCGCACGCGTCGTGTGATCGACGAAGTGGTGGCGGCGCAGGGTATCGTCGAGTACTACTGGCGTCCCGAACAGAACGCGATTCTCATGTTCGACCGCGCCGGCGACCCGAGCGTGTTCGTCGCCTGGGCCGAGAGCGACTGGATCTCGCAGGGCGAGATCGTCGCCGACGAAAGCGGTCCGACCGATCTGCTCAAGCGCATGTCGGTGCGCGAAACCATGCCGCTCTTCTGGCCGGAAATGGCCTATCGGCCCGGCACCAGCTTCAAGGAAATGACGCCGCGTCAGATTCCCGGCTGGGACGATGCGTTCTACGGCTGGGCTCGCATCGAGCCGTCCGCGGTGGGCCTGAGCCCGCTGACGTTCGCGCAATGGCGCAGCGACCGCAGCCAGCGCGCGCCTGGCTAACCCCCGACTAACCCCCGGTTAACTCCGCTTCTCCGGCGCCGAAGTCCGCCCGGCCTTTCGGCTGGGCGCGCAACTTTCACGTGTTTCAGTGCGGGATCGAATCGAGTCCGGTCGATTGCACTTCCGGCTGAACGGCGGGCGAGGCCAGATAATCGAGCAGCGCCTTCGCTTCTTTCGGATGCTGGGCGCCAACGGGAATACCCGCCGCGTAGCGCGTGACCGATTGCACCGACTCGGGAATCTTGCCGACGAAGGTCGCGCCCGGCACCGGCAGCAGCTCGCTCACCTGCTGGAATCCGACTTCATAATCGCCCTTTGCCACGACCGAGGCGACCGGAATGCGCGGAATCATCTTTGCCTTCGTTTTCACCTCGTCTTCGATACCCAGCTTCCTGAACATCTCGCGTTCGATGTAGACGCCGCTCGCGCTGTCCGAGTAAGCAATCGATCTGGCGTGCAGCAAGGTCTGCTTGAGCGCCGCTTCGGTGCCGATGTCCGGCTTCGGCGCGCCATCGCGCACCACCATGCCGATGCGCGAGTCCGCCAGTTCGACCCGTGAACCCGCCACGACCTTGCCCTGCTTGATGAGATCGTCGAGCGCATAGCCGACCATGATGACCACGTCGGCGGGTTCGCCACGCGCGAGACGATTCGGAATGGCTTGCGGCGCCTGACCCATCGACGGCCCGAGTTGCGTGTCGAGCGTATTGCCGGTCGCCGCCGTGAATTTCGGCCCCAGCACCTGATAGGCGGCCGTAAAGCCGCCCGAACTCATGACATGCAACTCGGCCGCACTCGCGGCAACCGCCGTGGTGGCGAGTAGCGCACAGGTGCAAAGTTTGAAGAGCAGGGTTTTATTCAATGAAGACATGGGCTCGTGTGAGTTCGCGGCAATGAAGGTGGGTGCCGCCCCGAAAGAGCGCGGCACCGTCGAACCATAACCTTAAACATCACGGCCCGTGCAGGCAATCGTGCCGAACCCCGTTGCTATCGGCGCAGGCGTTCAGGCGCGGTAGATGCCGAAAGCCGTCGCCTCAGATGCCGACGCACAGGTATTTGATTACAACGTAATCGTCGATACCGTAGTGCGAACCTTCGCGGCCGAGTCCCGACTGCTTCACGCCGCCGAACGGTGCAACCTCATTCGAAATGAGTCCGGTATTGATGCCGACCATGCCGTATTCGAGCGCTTCGGCAACACGCCATACACGGCCGATATCGCGGCTGTAGAAATACGATGCCAGGCCGAACTCGGTGTCGTTGGCGAGGCGAATGACTTCCTCGTCCGACGAGAAGCGGAACAGCGGCGCGAGCGGCCCGAACGTTTCGTCGCGCGCCACCTTCATGTCCGGCGTGACGTCCGCGAGCACGGTCGGTTCGAAGAAGCCGTGACCGAGCGCATGACGCTTGCCGCCCGTGACGATGCGTGCGCCTTTGGCGAGCGCGTCTTCGATATGCGACTCGACCTTGAGCACGGCCGCCTCGTTGATCAACGGACCCTGCGTGATGCCGCTTTCCGTGCCGCGTCCTACCTTGAGCTGTTCGACGGCCACGCGCAGTTTGTCGGCAAACGCGTCGTAGACTTTATCGTGCACGTAGAAGCGGTTCGTGCACACGCAGGTCTGACCGCTGTTGCGATACTTCGACGCGATCGCGCCCGCGACGGCCGCGTCGAGGTCGGCGTCGTCGAACACGATGAACGGCGCATTGCCGCCGAGTTCCAGCGAGACTTTCTTGACCGTCGGCGCGCATTGCGCCATCAGCAGACGTCCCACCGGCGTCGAGCCGGTGAACGAGAGCTTGCGCACGATCGGATTGCCGGTCATTTCCGCGCCGATGGCTTTCGGGTCGCCGGTCAGCACGCTGAATACGCCGCGCGGCACGCCTGCGCGTTCCGCGAGTACCGCGAGCGCCAGCGCCGAGAGCGGCGTGGCCTCAGCCGGTTTGACGATGATCGGGCAACCGGCCGCGAGCGCCGGACCGACCTTGCGCGTAATCATGGCCGCCGGGAAATTCCACGGCGTGATGGCGGCGCAGACACCGACCGGTTCTTTCGTCACGACGATGCGTTTGTCGCTGGCGGGCGTGGGGATCGTATCGCCGTACACGCGCTTGCCTTCTTCCGCGAACCATTCCAGGAACGACGCCGCGTACTGGATTTCGCCCTTGGCTTCGGCGAGCGGCTTGCCTTGCTCGGCCGTGAGGATCTGCGCGAGATCGTCGGCATGTTCGAGCATCAGGTCATGCCATTTACGCAGGATTGCCGAGCGTTGTTTGGCGGTGGTGGCGCGCCATGCCGGCCAGGCCGCATTGGCCTGATCGATGGCACGACGGGTTTCCGTGGTGCCCATGAGCGGCACCGTGGCGATGACTTCGCCGGTGGCGGGGTTTTTGACTTCGAATGTGGCGTTGTTGTCGGCGGGTTGCCATTCGCCGGCTACGTAGGCGGTTGATTTCAGCAGGAAAGGGGAGGTGAGATTGATCATTGGTTGGCTCTGTTTTTTTCGTGCAATGGTGTTTCTTTTAGATGCCTGCGGCGGTGTGCTTTTTTGCCTGTGGGCGGTGGTCTTTTCTTTGCGTTAGTGGTTTATTAGTGTTGCCCCTGTGCGGGGCGGCACTTACTTTCTTTGCCGCGGCAAAGAAAGGTAAGCAAAGAAAGCCGCTCAAACCGCTAACCCTAAGCGGGCACCTCTCATAACGAGTGGGAGTGGAGACCGATAGGGCCGGCCGTGGATCGTCACCCGCAGTGGTACAGCAGTCATCCGTTCCGGCGACGCTACGCGCGCCGGAGCGGTACTTCATTCAAACAGTCACTTCGTTTTTTCTCTGCGGGGGCCATCGGCTTCGCCTCGGCGAGATGCTCCAACCGCTGGTTTCCCACGCATACCGCTCGGCGCGCGAAGCGCCGCCGGAACTGATGACGGCCTTGTCACTCACGCGGAGTGTGCGACGCGCCGGACGCTCCGGGGCCACTGCGGTAGAGAAGTGCCGCTGATAACGAATAGCATTGGCGGTTCAAAGCGGCTTTCTTTGCTTAGCTTTCTTTGCCGCGGCAAAGAAAGTAAGTGCCGCCCCGCACAGGGGCAACGCTAATAAACCAACAACGCAAAGAAAGCACGCCACGCAGAGGCAAACAACCAGCCGTCAGCCAGACAAAAAAAATCAAACAACAACCCCTACTACTTCCTTCAAAACCTCTTCAAGAATCCCCAGTGCTTCATCAAACACCGCTTCCTGAATCGTCAACGGAAACAAAAACCGCACTACGTTCGAATAAACACCGCACACCAGCAGCAGCAACCCACGCTCCAACGCGCGAGCCTGCACCCGCTTGGTGAACTCGGCGTCGGCGTCGGATGTTCCCGGCTTGCAGAACTCGACTGCCACCATGCCGCCGGGGCCGCGCACATCCGCGATCTGCGGGACTTCGCTTTGCAAGGCGATGAGCTTTGCCTTGATGCGGTCGCCGAGCAGCGTGGCGCGCTCGCACAGTTGCTCTTCGTCGATGATGTCGAGCACGGCATGCGCGGACGCCACCGCCAGCGGATTGCCGGCGTACGTGCCGCCAAGACCGCCCGGTGCGGCGGCGTCCATGATCTCGGCGCGGCCGATGACGCCCGACAGCGGCATGCCGCCGGCGAGGCTCTTGGCAACCGTCATCAGGTCGGGCACGACGTCGTAGTGATGCATCGCGAACAGCTTGCCCGTGCGTGCAAAACCGGTCTGCACTTCGTCGGCGATCAGCAGAATGCCGTGCTCGTTGCACAGCTTGCGCAAGGCGCGCACGAACTCGACCGGCGCGGCGTAGAAGCCGCCTTCACCCTGGACCGGTTCGAAAATGATCGCAGCGACACGCTTCGGATCGATGTCGGCCTTGAACAGAAACTCGATCGCCTTCAGCGAATCGGCGGTGGTCACGCCGTGCAGCGGATTCGGGAACGGTGCGTGGAATACGTCCGCCGGGAACGGGCCGAAGCCGACCTTGTAGGGCGCGACCTTGCCGGTCAGCGCCATGCCCATCATCGTGCGGCCATGGAAGCCGCCGGTGAAGGCGATCACGCCGGGGCGGCCGGTCGCGGCGCGGGCAATCTTGATGGCGTTTTCGACGGCTTCGGCGCCGGTCGTGAAAAACGCGGTTTTCTTCGGATGATCGCCGGGCGCGCGGTCGTTGAGCTTCTCGGCCAGTTCGACATACGACGCGTACGGCACGATCTGATACGCGGTGTGCGTGAAGTGATCGAGCTGATCGCGGATCGCCGCGACGATTTTCGGGTGACGGTGACCCGTATTGCACACGGCGATGCCGGCCGCGAAGTCGATGAAACGGCGGCCTTCGACGTCCCACAACTCGGCGTTCTCGGCGCGCTCTGCGTAGAAATCGCACATCACGCCGACGCCGCGCGGGGTGGCGGCGTCCTTGCGGCTCTTCAGGTCTGCGTTCTTCATGGTCATCTCCTTTGCTCCTCGGTTTATCTGGGCCGCTTTCGGGCAAGCCGCGCAGGCAGCGCGGCACATGCAGCGACTATAATGAGATTTGGCTCTTAATTTCAGAGCCATTTTTATAAAAATGTAGGAGCCATTCATGCGCACGAGCGTGTTGTCGGACTGGCTGGCGCAGCGCCTCGACCGGGGCAACGGCCAGCCGATCTATCGTCAGCTGCACCGGCTGTTGCAGCAGGCGATCCTGACGCGAGAGTTGCCGGCGGGCGCCAAGGTGCCGTCGTCGCGTCTGCTGGCGCAGGAACTGGGCGTCGGCCGCAATACGGTGACGCAGGTCTACGAGCAGCTGGCGCTGGAGGGCTACGTCAGTTCGGCGACCGGCCGTGGCACCTTCGTCGCCGACAGTGCCCCGGACGAGATCGTCGGCGCGCCGGACGGGCAAACGCAGACGCAAACACACGTAGACGCACACGCAAACGCACAAGCGCACACGCAAACACCGGCGGCCCACCACGAGCCGCAGCCTGCGCAAGCGAAACGCGCGCTATCGACGCGCGGCGCGCGGCTGATCGCGGGAGCCGGGGTCTCGAAACGGCAATGGGGCGCGTTCATGCCCGGCGTGCCGGACGTCACCCGGTTTCCGTCGCGCGTGTGGAGCCGTTTGCACAACAAGTACTGGCGTCGTCTGCGTCCCGATCTGCTGACGTACGCGCCCGGCGGCGGCCTCGCCTCGCTGCGGCACGCGCTGGCCGACTATCTGCGCACGTCGCGCTCGGTGCGCTGCACGCCCGAGCAGATCATCATCACCACGGGGATTCACCAGTCCGTCGATCTGGCCGTGCGGTTGTTGTCCGATCCGGGCGATCTGATCTGGACCGAAGACCCCTGCTATTGGGGCGTGCGCAGCGTGCTGCATGTGTCCGGTCTGCAATCGCGGCCGATTCCCGTCGACGAGGAGGGCATCAATCCGGGCGCGGACGATCTCGCCCAGCCGCCGAAGCTGATGCTCGTCACGCCCTCGCATCAGTACCCGCTGGGCATGGTGATGAGTCTGGCGCGGCGCCGCATGCTGCTGGAGTACGCGCGGCAGCATCAATGCTGGATCATCGAGGACGACTACGACAGCGAATACCGCTACGGAAGCCGTCCGCTGGCGTCGCTGCAAGGTCTCGACACGTCGGGTCAGGTGATTTACGTGGGCAGCTTCGGCAAGACGCTGTTTCCCGGTTTGCGGATCGGCTATCTGGTCGTGCCGGAAGCGCTGGCGGAAAGTTTCGCGACCGCGAGCGCGGAGTTGTATCGGGAAGGGCAATTGCTGCAGCAGGCGATGCTGGCGGAGTTCATCGCGGAAGGGCATTTCACGTCGCACATCCGCAAGATGCGCACGCTTTACGGGCAGCGCCGACAGACCTTGCTGGACGCAGCCGCGCGACGCTATGGCGACGAATTTCAGGCGGTGGGGGGCGACGCCGGCCTGCATCTGGTGATGCAGTTGCCGCAGGGCCGCGACGACCGCGCCGTGGCGAACGCGGCGCTGGAGCGCAACATCGTCGTGCGGCCGCTGTCGGGGTATTACGCGCAGCCGTCGCTGGCGCCGTCGGGCTTGCTGATCGGCTACGCATGCGTGCCGGACGAAGAAATCGCGCCGGCTTTCAACACGCTCGCCGATGCCATCGACGCAACCCGCGTGATCACCGGCGAGTTTGCCTAAGGACGCGGGGGCAGGCGCGGCTGAAAAACGCGCGGCTTCAGCACTCGCACGCAAAGCCGCACCTTATAACCGAGCCTTAACACCGCTCCGCAAGGCGTCCTCTCAAAGCCGGATCAGCACCGCGCCCAGCGTGACCAGCGCGCATGCCGCGATGCGCCGCTGCGTCAGCTTTTCGCGCATGAACAGCCAGCCGATCAATACCGCGAAGATCGAACTCATCTCGCGCAGCGCCGAGACCATGGCGATCGGCAGATAGCGATACGCCTCGATGATGAGGCAGTACGCGCTCAGCGCGAGCGCGCCGGACGCCATGCCCTTCAGACACATCGCGCGGCCGATGAACAGCCCTTTGGCGCCGCGCCAATACCAGGCGAACAGGAACTGCGGCACGTTCCAGATCAGATATACCCACATGATGTAGCTCAGACCGTTGCCCGCTTCGCGCGCGCCGAGGCCGTCGACGACCGAATACGCCGCGATGAAAAAGCCGGTCAGGAGCGCGAACGGCACGCTTTCGCCGGAGAAACGCATGCCGCGCCGGAACGCCAGCGAGACGATGCCGATCGACACCAGCGCGACGCCCGCCGCCGCGAGCGGTTTGAGCGCTTCGTGCGCGAATACCAGCGCGCCGGCGAACACCAGCATCGGCGAAAGGCCGCGCGCGATCGGATAGATCTGGCCGAAGTCGCCGCTGCGGTAGGCGCGGATCAATGCCAGCAGATAGCCGAATTCGAGCACCACCGAAGCGAAAATGTAGGGCCACGCGGCCGGCGCGGGCAGCGGCAGCACGACCACCCCGACCGCACTGACGGCAATGTACGGAATCGCCATCATGCCGAGCAGCCAGATGCGGTCTTCGGAGAGATGCAGAAACGCGTTCCAGGTAGCGTGAAGCAAGGCCGAGATCAGGACCAGCAGGACGACAAAGGTTTCCATCGACGGAGAGGCAAAGAAGGAGAGGCGGCCGCCGGATGGGCCGCAAGCCCATGATTATTCCAGCAGAACGCCGGAATCGAAGAGTGGACAACTAAAACGAAGGGGCTTTATGTGGAGAAAAGCGGCGGATTGTGGCGCCGCTTTTCTCCCCTTGTTCCCGCCTAGCGCGTGACGGCAAAAGGCTTCAGGTCACCCGTTCGCGCAACCAGGCGGAAGCCAGATCGATGGCCGTCACGACGACGATCACCATGATCATCACAGCGGCGGTCTGCGCGTAGTTGAACGAGCGGATCGCCTCGTACAGCACCACGCCGATGCCGCCCGCGCCGACCATGCCGACCACCATCGCCGAGCGCACGTTCGATTCGAAGCGATAGAGCGCGTACGAGATCCACAGCGGCAGCACCTGCGGCAGCACGGCGTAGATGATTTCGTCGAGACTGGTGGCGCCGGTTGCGCGCACACCTTCGGCCGGCCGTGGGTCGATGGCTTCGACCGCTTCGGCGAACAGCTTGGCGAGCACGCCGGTGGTATGCACCCACAGCGCCAGCACGCCGGCAAACGGACCGAGTCCGACGGCGACGATAAAGAGCATCGCGAAGACCATTTCGTTGATGGCGCGGCAGGCGTCCATCACGCGACGCATCGGCTGCACGATCCACGCGGGCGCCATGTTGTGCGCCGACATCAGCCCGCATGGTACCGCGCAGACCAGCGAGAGCGCCGTGCCCCACACTGCCACCGACAGCGTGACGTACATCTCGTGCAGATAGATGCGCCAGTCGGAGAAGTCGGGCGGGAAAAAGTCTTTGGCGAACTGGCCCATGTTGCCGGAATCGGACAGCAGATCCCACGGACGCATGTCGGCGCCGTGCCAGGCGCCGCCCAGCACGGCCAGCACCGCGATCCAGCTGACCAGCGACACCCAGCTGCGCTTGCCCGCCGGCGGCGCGACGCCGCGGCCTGCCTGCCGCCCGGCGAGCGCTTCGCTCGCGCGGGCAGGCGACGTGATCAGATCGACGCTGTTCATTGCTTGGCGACTTCGACGTTCAGCGCGTTCAGCTTCGCATCGAGCGCGGCGAGTTGCGACTTGCGGTCGTCGGCCGAGAGGTGCGTGTCGGCCTCGATCTTCTGTTTCTGCTGGAACAGGGCAACCTGACGGATCGGCAGAAGCTGCGCGTCGGACGAGGCAGCGAAGCCGCCGTAGCCGAAAATGGCCGCCATCACGGCTTTTTCGTGCGGATCGGTTTTGGCGTAGTTGACAAAGAAGTTACGCAGCTTGTCTTTGGTGGCTTGCGGCAGATCCTTGCGCCACACGATCGGGTCCGACGGAATCAGCGGCGAAGTCCACAGCACGCGCACCTGCGCGAACTTGTCCGGGTGCTGCTTTTGCAGCGTGTCGAGCATCTCGGTGTTGTTGGTCGCGATGTCCACCTTGTTGTTGACCACGGCCAGCAGATTCGCTTCGTGGCTCGACGGCAGCACGTTCTTGAACGAGGTATTGACCGGCGTGTTGTGTTTGGCGAACAGGTAATAGCCGGGAATCAGCGTGCCCGACGTGGAGTTCGGATCGCCGAAGCCGAGCGTGACGTCCTTCGTATTCTTGAATACGTCGTCGAGCGTCTTGAAGCGGCTGTTCACATTGGTGATCAGCACCGATTTGTAGCCCGCATCGCCGTTGGCGTACAGCACCTTGGCAAATACTTCGCCCTGCGAACGATCCACGGCTTCGATTGCCGCAGCGTTGCCGAGATAGGCGACCTGCACCTTGTTGAAGCGCATGCCTTCGATCATGCCGGCGTAGTCCGTCGCGAAGAACGCTTTCACGTTCAGGCCGGTCTGCTTGTTCATGTCGTTGATCAGCGGTTCCCAGCGCTGCTTGAGCACCGAGGAGGAATCGGTCGAGATGATGCCGAGGGACAGGTCTTCGGCCTGAGCGGAGGCGGCGCAGGCGAATGCGGCGGCGCCGACGGTCAGCGTAATCAGTGAACGCAGGAATTTCATCGGTTTGAGTCCGGTAAGGTGAACGAAACGGTGAACGTGAGAGATGAACGGTTGCGGCGCAGTCACGCCGCAACGTGTGTCGCTAGCTGGAGTGCGCCGGCTTGAGCGCGAACGCGTAGCGTGTCGAAGCCGGCGGGTTGGCTTCGTTCGGCAGCGTGCTGTCCGGTGCGGTGGCAGCGCCTTCTTCGCTGGACGTTTCTTCGTCGAGCAGTTCGCGGGCAGCGTCGCCGTAAAGCTTTTTCAGCAACGCGGGCGTGAGCGCCCCAGACGCGCCGTCGTACACCACCTTGCCGCCGCGCAACGCAATCGTGCGCGGGCAATACTGCATGGCGATATCCACCTGATGCAGCGACACCAGCACGGTCAATTGATGTTCGACGTTCAGCGTGCGCAGCATGTCCATCACGCGGCGCGACGATTCCGGATCGAGCGAGGCGATCGGTTCGTCGGCGAGCACGATGCGCGCGCGTTGTACCAGCGCGCGGGCGAGCGCGGCGCGTTGCTGTTGTCCGCCGGAAAGATTGGCGGCGCGCTCGCGTGCATGTTCGCCGATGCCGACTTCATCGAGCGCGGCCATCGACAGCGCCCGTTCGGCAACCGGAAAACGTCCGCTCAGTCGACGCCACAGCGGCAACCGCGCCAATGCGCCGATCAGCACGTTGCGCTCCACGCTGAGCCGGTTCACCAGATTGAATTGCTGAAACACGAAGCCGATATCGCGGCGAATGCTGCGCACTTCGCGCACGATCTTGCCGTTCTGCTGGATCGGCCGGCCGAGAATCGAGATCTGCGAAGGCTGGGCGTCCGATGCGGTGAAGCCTGCAATATGACGCAACAGTGTCGACTTGCCCGAGCCGGATGCGCCGATCAGGGCAACCATTTCACCGGGCGCCACACGCAGATCGATTTCGTCGAGCGCCTTGCGTCCGTTGCCGAAAGTCTTGCTCAGACGCTCGATACGGATCGCTTCGCGAATTGCTTCCATGAGTACCCCTTGATGCATCCGGCCAGTGCCGGCATGTGTGGGGCTTATTCTAGAAAGCGACTGTGACGGTTGAGTGAAGGCATCGCAACGTCTAGACGAATTTTGCCGCGGCGCGCTTGCAGCCGGAAAGATAAATTCGTGCTTTCGCGCGCTGTCGACGCGCATCGCCGTGCGTCATAAAGCGGGGACATAAAGCCGTGTCATCGAAATGACTTGATTGGCGGTCATGCGTGGCCGCGCACGCCAATTCGTAACGCCGGGCCGGGATTTGATACGATGCCTTTCGCGTCGCAGGCGCAAGAGAGCGGAACGGGGATCGCAATGCGAAAAACTACGCTGCACAGGCAAGACCGGGCAAGACACGACACGTGCGTGGCATCCGCTTTCGCATCCGCTTCCGCTTTCATTTCCGTGCGCGAGGCGATCTCTCGACATGTATAGCCTGCTGCCCGACAGTTTCGCGGAATACGAAGACCTCAAGGCCATCCTCGAGCAGGGCAGCGCCAGCTTCGAGATTCGCGCCGTGTGCGAGGCCGGCGTGCGCGGACGTCAATTCAACGTCTACACGGCCAGCATCGGTTCGACCGATCCGCTCGCGCCGGCCATCGGTTTCTTCGGCGGCATTCATGGACTCGAGCGGATCGGCTCGCAACTCGTGCTCGACTACATGCGCGCGCTGCTCGCGCGGCTCGAATGGGACGAGTTGCTGGTCCGTCAATTGCAGTCGATCCGCCTCATCTTCATGCCGATCGTCAACCCAGGCGGAATGTGGGCCGCGACGCGCGCCAATCCCAACGGCGTCGATCTGATGCGCAACGCCCCGCAGAACGCCGACGCGCGCGTCCCGCTGCTCGCCGGCGGTCAACGTGTCGGTGCGTGGTTGCCCTGGTATCGCGGACGCCCCGGCGAGCCGATGGAGACCGAAGCCGCCGCCTTGCTGAAAGTGGTCGAGGCCGAACTCGCCGTGCGGCCGCTGAGCATCGCGCTGGACTGTCATTCCGGTTACGGCTGGAGCGACAGCATCTGGTTTCCTTACGCGCGTACCCGCAAGCTCATGCCGCATCTGCCGGAAATGTACGTGCTGAAGACCATGTTCGAACGCGCGCATCCGCATCACGGTTACGCGTTCGAACCGCAAAGCCATCAATACCTGCTGCACGGCGACTTGTGGGACTTCGCCTACGACCGCGCGCCCGCCGCCAATGTGTTTTTGCCGATGACGCTCGAACTCGGCTCGTGGCTATGGATCAAGAAAAATCCACGGCAGCTGTTTTCGCGTCAGGGCATGTTCAATCCCGTGAAAGCGCATCGCACCGCGCGTGTGTTGCGGCGCCACGCCAACCTGCTGGACTTTCTCGCACGCGCTGCATTTTCGTCGCAACGCTGGCTGCCGCAGGGCAACCGCCGTGAGCAATTGCTGCAAAGCGCGATCGACCACTGGTACAAACCCGCCGAAGCGGACCCCGCATGAGCACGTGGATTCTGCTGCGCGGACTCACGCGCGAAACGCGTCACTGGGGGCGGCTTCCCGCGGCGCTACGCGAGGCGACCGGCGGCGATCGTCTGCTGCTGGTCGATCTGCCGGGGAACGGCGAGTTCAACGCATTGCGCGCGCCCGCCGACGTCGCGGATATGGTCGGCTTCGTGCGCAATGCTGCAGTGCAAAGCGGCGTGAGCGCGCCGTATCGCGTGCTGGCCATGTCGCTTGGCGGCATGGTCGCGACGGCCTGGGCGCAACGGCATCCGCCCGACATCGAACGTCTCGTGCTGATCAACACCAGCATGCGGCCGTTCAGCCGGATGCCGGAGCGGCTGCGTCCCTCGGCATGGCCCGCGCTGCTGGGCGTGGCGATGAACTGGCGCCATGCGCCGCGCGCCGAGGCTGCGATACACGGGTTGACGTGCAATAACGTCGAGACGCTCGGCGCCGATCTCGACCAATGGTCTGAAATACGCCGCAGCGCGCCGGTCAGCCGCGCCAATGCGCTGCGGCAACTGCTGGCCGCCGCGCGCTTCAGCGCGGGCGCCGAACCGCCGGCATGTCCCGTGCTGATCCTGTCTTCGCGCGGCGATCAACTGGTCAATCCGGTGTGTTCGGCGAGACTCGCCGTGGCCTGGGACGCGCAGCACGACGAGCACGCATGGGCGGGACACGACCTTCCACACGACGATCCGGCGTGGACGGCAGGGCGCGTGCGCGCGTGGCTGTCACAGTCAGCGGGTATAACCTGAGGGCCGCGAGGCTTCGCTTGCGCACAGGTAGGCGCATAATTCCCCTTCAGACGAAGCATGCGAATCGCGCAATACGAGGTTTGACAGGCAGGACCCCGGCACGTCCAGGCGAGTGAGACAGAAGCATGCCCGGACCGCGCGGGGAACACCACGCAACACTCGCCAATGCCGCCCGTCAGGGGAGTTCATCATGCAAGCGAAAAATGAAGAAGCCGTCACGCACCTGCTGAACGATGTCTTCGAGTTTGCTCGCGGCCGCTTACCCGAGCCGACCTTTGCGGTCATCGAGCCTTTCCTGCGTCACTATTACGATTTCGTGGACGCGGACGATCTGCAAAGCCGCACCATTGCCGACCTGTACGGCGCCGCGCTGGCGCATTGGCAGACCGCGCAGCGCTTCGTGCCGGGCAGCGAACGCCTGCGCGTCTACAACCCCATTCTCGAGCAGCACGGCTGGCATTCCGATCACACCGTGATCGAGATCGTCAACGACGACATGCCGTTTCTCGTCGATTCGGTGTCGATGGCCGTCAACCGGCTCGGGCTCGCGCTGCACTCGGTCGTGCATCCGGTGTTCCGCATCTGGCGCGGGCCGGACGGCAGCATCGTGCGCGTGAGCCAGGGTGCCGAAGAGGCCTCCGATTCGCGCTCGCAACTCGCCTCGTTCATCCATTTCGAAGTGGACCGCTGCGGCGACGCCGCCAGGCTCGACGCCTTGCGCGACGAGATTGCCCGCGTGCTGCGCGACGTGCGCGCCGCTGTCGAAGACTGGCCGAAGATCGTCGAACTCGCGCGCGTCACCATCAAGGGCATGAAGGCGGGCGAGGGCGGCCCGGAAGGGCTGGAGGCCCGCGCGTTTCTCGAATGGATGGTGGCCGACCACTTCACCTTTCTCGGCCAGCGCGATTACGAACTTGTACGGCACGACGTCGGCTACGGCCTGCGCGCCGTGCCGGGCTCGGGCCTCGGCATTCTGCGCGACGCGTTGCGTCCGGTCGGCGCCGCCGAAATCACGCCTTTGCCGGCGGCCGCCGCCGACATCATTGCCGGCGCCTCGCCGATCTTCCTGACCAAGGCCAATTCGCGCGCCACGGTACACCGGCCCGGTTATCTGGACTACGTGGGCATCAAGCTGACGGGCGCCGACGGCAAGGTGACGGGCGAGCGACGCTTCATCGGCCTTTATACGTCTACGGCCTATCTGGTTTCCGCCGCGGAGATTCCGATCGTGCGGCGCAAATGCGCGAACATCGTGCGGCGCGCCGGATTCCTGCCAAAAGGTCATCTCGCGAAATCGCTGGTGACGGTGCTCGAAACCTATCCGCGCGACGAACTGTTCCAGGCCGACGAAGACCAGCTCTACGATATCGCGCTCGGCGTGCTGCGTTTGCAGGAGCACCAGCGCACGCGGCTATTCGTGCGGCGCGACCGCTTCGATCGCTTCGTCTCGTGTCTCGTGTTCGTGCCGCGCGACAAGTACAACACGGATTTGCGGCAGCGCATTGCCAATCTGCTGGCCGACGCGTTCAACGGCGAGAGCGTCGAATTCACGCCGCTGCTTTCGGAGTCCACGCTGGCGCGGATTCATTTCGTCGTGCACGCGAAACCCGACGGCATGCCGAGCGTCGACGTGCGCGAACTCGAAGCGCGTCTCGTGCAGGTGTCGCGCCGCTGGCAGGACGACCTCGCCGATGCCTTGCTCGACGCGTACGGCGAAGAGCAGGGCAACCGTCTGCTGCAACATTACGCGGATTCGTTTCCCGCGGGCTATCGTGACGACTATCCCGCACGCACGGCGGTACGCGACATCGAGTTGATCGAGCGCGTGCAGGGCAGCGAGCGCCTCGCGATGAACCTGTACCGCCCGATCGAATCCGGGCCGCGTGCGTTCCGCTTCAAGGTGTACCGCGCGGGTTCGCCGATTGCGTTGTCGCGCAGCTTGCCGATGCTCGAACATCTCGGCGTGCGTGTGGACGAAGAACGGCCGTATCTGATCGAAGCAATCGGCGCAACGCCGGCGTGGATTCACGACTTCGGCCTCGAACTCGCGGACGACGCGGAATTCGATATCGAGCGCGTGAAAGACCTGTTCGAAGAAGCGTTCGAGCAGGTGTGGACCGGCACGATAGAAAGCGACGATTTCAACCGTCTCGTTCTGCGCGCGCAACTGAATGCCCGCGAAGTGACGATCTTGCGCGCCTACGCGAAGTATCTGCGGCAAGTGGGTTCCACGTTCAGCGACGCCTACATCGAGCGCGCTGTAACGGGCAATCCGTCGATCGCGCGCATGCTGGTCGAACTGTTCATCGCGCGCTTCAACCCGGCGCTCGGCGACACTCGCGAGGCCCATGTCGACGGCTGGCTGAAGACCATCGAGAGCGCGCTCGATCAGGTGCCCAATCTCGACGAAGACCGCATCTTGCGGCAGTTTCTCGGCGTCATCAACGCGACGCAGCGTACCAACTACTACCGCTTCGATTCCAGCGGACATCCGAAGCCGTATCTGTCGTTCAAGTTCAATCCGTCGCAGGTGCCCGGTTTGCCCGAGCCGAAGCCGATGTTCGAAATCTGGGTGTATTCGCCACGTGTGGAAGGCGTGCATCTGCGTGGCGGACGGGTGGCGCGCGGCGGACTGCGCTGGTCGGACCGGCGCGAAGACTTCCGCACGGAAGTGCTCGGTCTCATGAAAGCGCAGATGGTGAAGAACGTCGTGATCGTGCCGGTGGGATCGAAGGGCGGTTTCGTGGTCAAGAATCCGCCGCCGGTCACCGAACGCGATGCATGGATGCGCGAGGGCATTGCCTGCTATCAGACCTTCCTGCGCGGCCTGCTCGACCTCACCGACAATCTCGCCGGCACCGATGTCGTGCCGCCGCCCGACGTGGTGCGCCACGATCCCGACGATCCCTATCTGGTGGTCGCCGCCGACAAAGGCACGGCCACCTTCTCCGACTACGCCAACGCCATTTCGCAGGAATACGGCTTCTGGCTCGACGACGCCTTTGCGTCGGGCGGCTCGGTGGGTTACGACCACAAGAAGATGGCGATCACGGCGCGCGGCGCGTGGGAATCGGTCAAGCGGCACTTCCGCGAAATGGGCGTGGACACGCAGGCGACCGACTTCACGGTGGTGGGCGTGGGCGACATGTCGGGCGACGTGTTCGGCAACGGCATGCTGTTGTCACCGCATATCCGGCTCGTGGCCGCGTTCGATCACCGGCATATTTTTCTCGATCCGAATCCCGATCCCGCCGTGAGTCTTGCCGAACGCGGCCGGCTGTTCGTGATGGATCGATCGAGTTGGGCCGATTACGACCCCGCGCTGATTTCCGCGGGTGGCGGCGTGTTCCCGCGTACGGCCAAGACGATTCCCTTATCGCCCGCCGTGCAGACCGTGCTCGGTATCAGCGCGGCCGCACTCGCGCCGACCGAACTGATGCGCGCGATTTTGCAGGCGCCGGTCGATCTGCTCTATAACGGCGGGATCGGCACGTACGTGAAAGCGAGCCGCGAAACGCATCTGCAAGTGGGCGATCGCGCCAATGACGCGATCCGCGTGAACGGGGCCGATCTGCAGTGCAAGGTGGTGGCCGAAGGCGGCAATCTCGGCCTCACGCAACTCGGACGCATCGAGTTCGCGCAGCGCGGCGGCCGCATCAACACCGACGCGATCGATAACTCGGCCGGTGTGGATTGTTCGGACCACGAAGTCAACATCAAGATTCTGCTCGGCCTCGTGGTGTCGGACGGCGAGATGACCGAGAAGCAGCGCAATGCGCTGCTCGCCGAAATGACCGATGAAGTCGGCCTGCTCGTGTTGCAGGACAACTACTATCAGACTCAGGCGCTCTCCATTGCCGGGCGCTACGGCGTCGAACTGCTCGATGCCGAAGCCCGTCTGATGCGCTATCTGGAACGCGCTGGCCGGCTCAATCGCGTGATCGAATTCCTGCCGACCGATGATGAAGTCACCGAACGCATGGCGGCCAAGCAGGGGCTCACCACGCCGGAGCGCGCGGTGTTGCTGGCGTACAGCAAGATGTGGCTGTACGACGCGCTGCTCGATTCGCCGATGCCGGAAGACCCGCTGGTCGCCGACATGCTGGTGGAGTACTTTCCGAAGCCGTTGCGTCAGCGTTTCAGCGAACCGATGCAACGCCATCCGTTGCGGCGTGAAATTCTCGCCACGCATCTCACCAACGCGCTCGTGAACCGCGTGGGCTGCGAGTTCGTACACCGCCTCATGGAGGAGACCGACGCGCAGCCGGGCGCGATCGTTCGCGCGTGCATCATGGCGCGCGACGTGTTCGATCTCGACGACGTCTGGCGCAGCATCGACGCGCTCGACAATCGCGTGGCGGACGATGTTCAGGCGCGCATGTTCGTCGAAGTCGCGCGGCTCGTCGAACGGTCGGCGCTGTGGTTCCTGCGGCAGTTGCAGACCGGCGCGGTCGGCGACGGCGACGTTGCCGGGCTGCTCGCGCGCTGCCGCGATGCGGCCCAGCGGCTCGCGCCGCAATGGCCCTCTCTGTTGCCCGCCGCGGACATGGAGGCGCTCTCGGAGCGCCAACGCGTGCTCGTGGATGCCGGCGTGGATAGCGAACTGGCCGTGCGCATCGCCAGCGGCGAAATATCGGCGGCGTTGCTCGATATCGCCGAGGTGGCGTCCACGTGCGGGCGCAGTATCGAACTCGTGGCAGGCGTCTATTTCGCGCTCGGCACCTTGCTGAACTACAGCTGGATCAGCGAGCGCGCCGCTGCGCTGCCCGCGCCCACGCATTGGGACATGCTGGCGCGCGCCACGGCGCTGGCCGAGTTGGCACGGCTCAAGCGCGCGCTGACCACCAGCGCGCTCGCCGATGCCGACGAGGCTTCCACACCCGAAGCGCTGGTCGAGCAATGGCGCGAGCGCCGTGCCGCGCAACTCGAACGCTATGGCCGGCTGCTCGCCGACCTGCGCGCGACGGGCGGCGCGAGTCTGTCGATGCTGCTCGTGATCGTGCGGGAAATGGCGGCGCTGGAGCGGGTATAAGGCGAGTGACGTGAAGACGGGCAGGGCCAACCGGAGCCTGATTGGGTTTCGGTTGGACGCATGCCGCCCGGCATGTCCATAATACGGGCTGATGCCGACCGAAAGCTCGACGAAAACTTCACCCACACTCACGCCCTCTCCACGACGATGAAAGAAGAATCGCCGAAAGCCATTTTTTACGCGCTCGCCGCCAATCTCGGCATTGCCGTCTGCAAGTTCGCGGCCGCCGCGTTTACCGGTTCCGGCTCGATGTTCGCCGAGGCTATTCATTCCACCGCCGATTGCGGCAATCAGCTTCTCCTGCTGTTCGGCCTGCGCGAGGCGCGCAAGCCGGCGAGTCCGCTGCATCCGATGGGCAGCGGGCGAGAGATCAATTTTTATTCGCTGCTGGTGGCGTTGTTGCTGTTCTTCGTCGGCGGCGCGTTCTCGGTGTACGAGGGCATCCATCGGCTGTTCGCGCGCGAGCCGCTGCAATACGCGTATGTCGCGCTGGGCGTGCTCGGCGTTTCCGTCGTGCTCGAAGCGCTCTCGCTGTGGGGCGCGGTGAAGGAAATCCGCAAGACGCATCCCGAGAAAAGCATGTGGCGCTGGTTCCGCGAAACGCGCGAGTCCGATCTGCTGGTGGTGGCCGGTGAAGATATCGCGGCGCTGGCGGGCCTGGCCATGGCCTTCGTGGCGGTGCTGATGACCATGGTGACCGGCAATCCCGTCTACGACGCGCTGGGGTCGATCGGCGTGGGTCTATTGCTGATGGTGATTGCGTGGCTCGTGGCGCGCGAGGTGAAGTCGATGCTCGTCGGCGAATCGGCGAGTCCGGAAGTGCGCCGCGCAATCGAAGCGCATTTGCGTGCGCGTAGCGAGATTCGCAGCATCATCAACATGATTACGCTGCAATGGGGACGCCACGTGGTGGTGGCGGTTCAGGCGGAAATGATCGATTACGCGAGCGGCCGTGCGATGGTCGACGCGATCAACGTGATCGAAGCCGATCTGCAGGCCGCGTTTCCGCAGGTGCGCTGGGTGTTTTTCGAGCCGGACGTGCCGCGCGCCTGAGGGGCGCTTCGATGGGTGTTTCGATGTGCATTTCGATGCGCGTGGTGAATTGGAGCAGCGGGTTCGTGCGACGCGTGCCGCTGCTCCGTTGGGTTTGATCGCTTATTTGAAGCCCGTTACCGCATGCGGCACGTACAGTTCTTCGAGGCGCGTGATTTCTTCCGCGCTCAGATTTAGCGAGAGCGCCGCCACCGCGTCATCGAGATGATGCAGTTTGGTGGCGCCGACGATCGGCGCGCTAATCGGCTTCTTTTGCAGCACCCAGGCCAGCGCCACTTGTGCGCGCGGCACACCGCGTTCCTTCGCGATTTCGCCGACCCGTTCCACCACGCGGCGATCCGCTTCGGCGGTGTCCGCATACAGCGTGCGGCCGAACTCATCGGTCTCCGAGCGCGCGCTTTCCGTATTCCAGTCACGCGTGAGACGGCCTCGTGCCAGCGGGCTCCACGGAATCACACCAATGCCTTCGCTTTCGCACAGCGGCAACATCTCGCGCTCTTCTTCGCGATAGAGCAGGTTCACGTAGTTCTGCATGGTCACGAAACGCGTCCAGCCGTTGCGCTCCGCCACGTTCAACGCTTTGGCGAATTGCCACGCGTACATGGACGACGCGCCGATATAGCGTGCCTTGCCGGCCTTCACGACGTCGTGCAACGCTTCCATGGTTTCTTCGATCGGCGTGTCGTAATCCCAGCGATGGATCTGGTACAGATCCACATAATCGGTGCCGAGCCGACGCAGGCTGTTGTCGATCTCCGCCATGATGGCCTTGCGCGACAGTCCCGCGCCATTCGGGCCTTTGTGCATGCGGCTATTCACCTTGGTGGCCAGAACGATTTCGTCGCGCTTGGCAAAGTCTTTCAGCGCGCGGCCGACGATCTCCTCGCTGGTGCCGTCCGAATAGACGTTGGCGGTGTCGAAGAAATTGATGCCGTGATCGAGTGCCTGCTTGATGAAGGGACGCGACGCTTCGTCGTCCAGCGACCAGGGATGCGTGCCGCGAGCCGGTACGCCATAGCTCATGCAACCAAGACAAAGACGCGATACATCGAGGCCGGTACGGCCGAGTTTCACATAATCCATCGTGATGCTCCTGTTGAGAGTTGCACAAATCCGGTGCGCGCAGCGAACTACCCATTATAGGGAGCACGTGCCGAGCGTGCTGGGGGCAGGGCAGACCGCACTGCACAGTGGCAATTAATTTCGTCGCACCTATACTTCTTTCGGCCTGAAAGCTGCACCTTCTCCCAATCTGCATGACACAACAGGAGGATCACGATGCTGATTCGCACGCTGGGCGCCATCTCCGCCATCACGCTTGCCGCCTGCGCGGCCTTCACGCCGGGTCCCGCGAGTGCCGACGACAACGACGGCTTCTCGCACGGCGACAACGGTTCGCATGGACGACCCGTCAAGGTGATGATCATTTCGATGTTCGGTCCGGAAGGGCAGGTCTGGCTCGACAACCTCGGACCCTGGCGCGAAATAGCGGTCGACGGTTTGTCGCCGGATTACCCGACTGTCCATTGCAACAAACAGGACGTGTGCGTGATGACGACCGGCATGGGGCACACCAATGCCGCAGCGTCGATCATGGCGCTGACGTTCTCGCCGCGCTTCGATTTGCGTCACACGTACTTCATGGTCGCGGGCATTGCCGGCATCGATCCGCAGCAAGGCACGGTGGGGTCGGCCGCTTGGGCGAAATATCTCGTGGACTTCGGCATTCAGTGGGAGATCGACGGCCGCGAGATTCCGCCGACATGGAACACCGGCTATCTGGGCATCAACACGAAGAGCCCCACCGATAAACCGCCGCTCGACTACCGCACCGAGGTATTCCAGCTGAACACGCAGTTGGCCGACACCGCGTTTGCGTTATCGCGCAACGTCACGCTTTCGGACAACACGCAGGCGCAGGCGGCGCGTGCCAAATATTCTTATGCTCCGGCGAACAAACCGCCCACCGTCATTCAATGCGACACGCTTGCCGGCGACACGTGGTGGTCGGGCACGCTGCTAGGACAGCGCGCTCGCGACTGGACAAAGATTCTGACCGACGGCAAAGGGGTGTATTGCACGACACAGCAGGAAGACAACGCGACCTACGAGGCGCTCAAGCGCGCGGCCTCGGTGCACAAGGTGGATTTGAATCGCGTCGCGGTGTTGAGAGCGGGTTCCGATTTCGATCGACCATACGATGGACAGAGCAGCGCGGATAACTTATTGAATTATGCTGCGCAGGGCGGCTTTGCGATTGCGATTCAGAATCTGTTTTTATCGGGCAATCCGCTGGTGCAGGATATTGCTATGCATTGGGGGGAATGGAGGGAGGGGGTTCCACGGAGGTGATTTTTTGCTTCCCGGCGGGTTTGTTGTTGTTTGCCTGCGGCGGTGGGGTTTCTTTTCTTATTGGTTTTTGTTGTTTGCCTGCGGCGGCGCTCTTTCTTTGCGTTATTGGTTTATTAGTGTTGCCCCTGTGCGGGGCGGCACTTACTTTCTTTGCCGCGGCAAAGAAAGGTAAGCAAAGAAAGCCGCTCACACCGCTAACCCTAAGCGGGCATCTCTCATAACAAGAGGGAGTGGAGACCGATAGGGCCGACCGTGGATCGTCACCCGCAGTGGTACAGCAGTCATCCGTTCCGGCGACGCTGCGCGCGCCGGAGCGGTACTTCACCAAACCACTCACTTCGGTTTTTGTTTGCGGGGGCCATCGGCTTCGCCTCGGCGAAAAGCTCAATGGAAACCTGCGGTTTCCCCAGCATGCCGCTCGGCGCGCGAAGCGCCGCCGGAACTGATGACGGCCTTGTCACTCACGCGGAGTGCGCGACGACACGGACGCTCCGGGGCCACCGCCGCCACGAACTGCCACCGATAACGAATAGCATTAGCGGTGTGAGCGGCTTTCTTTGCTTACCTTTCTTTGCCGCGGCAAAGAAAGTAAGTGCCGCCCCGCACAGGGGCAACACTAATAAACCACAAACAAAAGAAACACCACCGCCGCAGGCAAACAAAAAGAAACACCACCGCCAGCAGGCAAAAAAAACCAAACCCGCCACAGCGTCAAACCCTACCGTTGCGGAGCCCGATACGGCACCCAAACAGCCACATCACTATCCCAATGATCGAGTTCAGAAGGCGTCATGATATTCTCCAAAAACGTTTCGGATAACAAACAATAAGAAAAGGAAGAACCGGAAGAAGCGGAAGAAAGCTAAAACCTCACTGCCCCTTGGCCAGTCGCGTCGTATCTTCTGCTTTGTCTTCCTGCAAGGCGATGCGTGCGGCTTGCGTCTGCCCGATCAAACCTTTGTTCGGATAAGACGTGCGGTTCAACGCGGGCAGCGATCCGTCACGGTAAGAGGCGACGATTTCCGCTTTCACTTCTTCACGCGTCTTCGCGTTCGCGGTCGGAGCCGGTTGCGTGTCATACGTGCCGGCGCGGCCAATGCCACCGCTGCTTTGTGCAAATGCCGGAGCGCTCACGAGGAGCGAAAGTGCCAGACCTGCTAAGAGATTGCGTTTCATCATTCACTCCTGTCGATTCGTTTGCAGCACGAGTGGCGCCGCGACAGGGTGAAATGTAGAGGCTGGGAGGTACGGGATAAACCGTAGTTTGATGAAATGAATTGTCGTGATTTCGGAACAATCGCGACGGCCCCGCACCTGCATAAGCAACCGCGGCATTAGCGCCGCGGTTGAAATTCACTGTTTCAATTTCTGTACTTCATTTGCATGCGGTTTGCGCTTCACTCCGCCTCTCACGCAACCCACTCGGTGATGACCGGCGTATCGAGTGCCGGTGCCGACTCGCGCTCTTCGAATGTGCGCTTGGTGCAGGTCGCGTCGAGACTGCCGCGTCCGCTCAGCAACGGGCAGCGGTCGAACAGCTCGGCAATCCAGTCTACGAAAACACGGACTTTCGGCGACAGGTGCCGGCTGTGCGGATAGACTGCGGAAATCGGCATCGGCAAGGGCTTCAGTTCGGGCAGTACTTCAACCAGCTGGCCGGAACGCAGTTGCGGCAACACCATGAACAGCGCGGGCTGGATCAGGCCGAAACCTTCGAGTCCGCACGTGACGTAGGCATCGGCGTCGTTCACCGAGACGATGCTTTTCATCTTCACTTCGATTTCTTTTCCGTCAACCAGGAAGGCCCAGTCGAGCGTGCGTCCCGTGCGGCTCGAGAAATAGTTGACCGCTTTGTGGTTCTCGAGATCTTCGAGCGACGTGGGCATGCCCGCGCGTTCGATGTAGTCGGGCGCAGCGCACGTCACGCCCTCGAACAGGCCGATGCGCCGCGCGACCAGCGACGAATCCTGCAAAGCGCCCACACGTACCACGCAGTCCACGCCTTCCTGCAGCAGATCGACCGGGCGGTCGGTCAGACCCAGTTGCAGGTCGATGTCCGGGTAGCGCGTGTGGAATTCGCACAGTGAAGGAATGACCAGCAGTCGGCCGATCGATCCGGGCATGTCGATGCGCAGCTTGCCGTGCGGCTTCTTGTTGCCGCTCTGGAAACTGGCTTCCGTCTCTTCGACGTCGGCAAGAATGCGCACGCAACGTTCGTAGTACGCGGCGCCGTCCGGCGTCAGCGACAGACGCCGCGTGGTCCGATGCATCAGGCGCGTGCCGAGGAACGCTTCGAGGTTCTGAATGATCGTGGTGACCGAGGCGCGCGGGAGATCGAGCGTTTCCGCTGCACGGGTAAAGCTGTTTGTGTCGACGACACGCGTGAACACTTGCATGGCCTGAAGCCGGTCCATTGCAAACCTCCAGAAAAGGGGCGGGCGCACCGTGCAGAGAAACAATCCGCAGAGCAATCGCATCCGGATTGTTCAGGGGCGCCGAATTGTGTTGCCGGATTATAGGCATTTATTTACGAGTCTGCCGAACCCACAATTCGCACCATTGAAGTTCTATGCGCATTGCGCGGCTCGACATGGATGCATTTAAACCGCCGTACTCGTTCGTGCCTGCTGGCAGCGGCCCGGCACAGGCCGAAGACACGGCACTTCAGATCACCGATGTACAGATCGAAGGACACGCACAGGACATTACGCTGCGTTTGTACCGGCAGGCTGAAAAGACCGCACTGCCGGTACTGCTTTACTTTCACGGCGGCGGATTTACGAAGGGCTCGATCGACCAGGCCGACTACGCCGCACGCTATTTCGCAGACCACTTACCAGCACTCGTGGTGTCGGTGGGTTATTCGCTGGCACCGCAGTTTCCGTTTCCGGCCGCGCCGGAAGACGCACATCGCGCGGCACTCTGGGTGCAGACGCGGGCGCGTGCGTTTGGCGGAAACAGCAAGAAGGTCGGCGTGGCAGGTCACGACGCAGGCGGCCAGTTGGCGAACTGTCTCGCCTTCATTGCACGCGATCGCGGCGACGTACGCATTTCCGCTCAGGCGCTGTTCGGCCCGATGCTGGACCCGAGCCTGACGCGCCTCGGCGACGAACAGCGGCTCGGCTCGGACATCACGGCAAAAGAGTGCGCCGCCTGCTACCGCGCGTATCTGCCGCAAGCGTCGCAGCGCATGCATCCGTATGCCGCGCCGCTCGAATCGTCGCGGCTCGCGGGCTTGCCCGCCACGCTGATCGCGACGGCGCAGAACGACGTCCTGCACGTGGAAGCGGAGAAATACGCAAGCAGTCTGATCGACGCGGGCGTGCTCACGCAGGTGGTGCGCTATCCGAGCGTCTCGCATGCGGCGCTTGCCGATCATCCGCCGGCCTTGCAGGAAGCGGTGCGATTTTTTCAGTGGCGCTTCGACGCCCGCGCCCATCGATAAAACAGAAACAAGCTGGAAACAGCGGAAATAAGCAGAACTTTTTCAACGATACCGGGAGCTTCATATGACTATCCTTCCTCTTTCCCGTCGCCGTGTGGCGATTGCAGCGCTAGCCGTCGTCGTCGTGGCCGGGTTGGGTACGTTCGGCGCAATTCGCGTCGACGCGAGTGCGCCGGCGGCGCCGACCATCGTGCCGGAAGTCGATGTGGCGACCGTGGTGCAGAAAACCATCACCGACTGGCAGAGCTATTCCGGCCGCCTCGAAGCGGTCGAAAAAGTGGACGTGCGTTCGCAGGTGCCGGGCACGATCGTCTCCGTCAACTTCAAGGACGGCGCGCTCGTGAAGAAGGGCGACACGCTGTTCGTGATCGACCCGCGTCCGTATGCAGCCGAAGTGGATCGCGCCGAAGCGCAACTCGCCGCGGCGCAGGCACGCACGGGCTACACGCAAAGCGACTGGGAGCGCGCACAGCGCCTGATCGCCGACAACGCCATCGCCAAACGCGACTACGACGAGAAGCAGAACGCCGCGCGTGAAGCGAGCGCGAACCTGAAGGCGGCGCAAGCGGCCGTCGAAACCGCGCGCATCAACTTCGGCTATACGAAGATCGTCGCGCCGGTGTCGGGCCGCGTGTCGCGCGCGGAAATCACCGTGGGCAACGTGGTGTCGGCGGGCGCGAGCTCGGCGCCGTTGACCACGCTGGTGTCCGTCTCGCCGATCTACGCTTCGTTCGACGCCGACGAACAGACCTATCTGCAGTACCTGAATCGCGCGAAAGACGGCAGCAAGGTGCCGGTGGAACTCGGTCTCGCGGACGAAAGCGGCTATTCGCGTAGCGGCGTGATCGAGTCGGTCGATAACCGACTCGATACCTCGTCGGGCACGATTCGCGTGCGCGCGCGCTTCGACAATCAGGACGGCGCGCTGATTCCGGGTCTCTATGCACGCGTGAAAGTGGGCGGCAGCGAGCCGCATCCGGCGCTGCTGATCGACGACGCGGCAGTCGGCACCGATCAGGACAAGAAGTTCGTGCTGGTGGTCGATCAGAACAATCACGTGGTGTATCGCGAGATCGCGGTGGGCGGCATGCAGGGCAATCTGCGCGTGGTCAAGGGCGGCCTGAAAGCGAATGACCGCATCGTCGTGAACGGTATTCAGCGTGTGCGTCCGGGCGATGCAGTGCGCGCCCACGTCGTGCCGATGACCGCCGACCAGGATCCGAACAGCGCGCCGCTCGCGCAGACTCGCGCAAAAGCGGCCGACAAGAATTCGTGAGCCTCGCGCGCCGCTGCACCGCGCGATCCATTGCGCGCGTCGCAGCCGGCGCTTGCTCCAACGTTAAGAGCTTCCCATGAACATATCCAAATTCTTCATCGATCGGCCGATCTTTGCCGGCGTGCTATCGGTATTGATTCTGCTGGGCGGCATCATCGCGCTCTTCAAGCTGCCGATTTCGGAATATCCGGAAGTCGTGCCGCCTTCGGTGGTGGTGCACGCGCAATATCCCGGCGCCAATCCGAAAGTGATCGCCGAAGCAGTCGCGGCGCCGCTCGAAGAACAGATCAACGGCGTCGAGAACATGCTGTACATGCAGTCGCAGGCGAATAGCGACGGCAATCTCACGCTGACCGTCACGTTCAAGCTGGGCACGAATCCCGATCTCGCCACGCAACTGGTGCAGAACCGTGTGAATCAGGCCTTGCCGCGTTTGCCGGAAGACGTGCAACGTCTCGGCATCACGACGATCAAGAGCTCGCCCACGCTGACCATGGTGGTCCACCTGATCTCGCCGAACGACCGTTACGACATGACGTATCTGCGTAACTACGCGGTGCTCAACGTGAAGGATCGTCTTGCGCGGATCCAGGGCGTCGGCGAAGTGCAGCTGTGGGGTTCGGGCGACTACGCCATGCGCGTCTGGCTGGATCCGCAGAAAGTGTCGCAACGCGGCCTGACGGCGACCGAAGTGGTCAACGCGATTCGCGAGCAGAACATTCAGGTGGCGGCCGGTGTGATCGGCGCATCGCCTTCGGTGCCGGGCACGCAATTGCAGTTGTCGGTGAATGCGCGCGGCCGTTTGAAGACCGAGGGCGAATTCGGCGACATCATCGTCAAGACCGCGCCGGACGGCGGCGTGACGTATCTGCGCGACATCGCGCGGATCGAACTCGCGGCATCGGAATACGGCCTGCGTTCGCTGCTGGATAACAAACCGGCCGTGGCGCTCGCCATCAACCAGGCACCGGGTGCGAACTCGCTGGCGATTTCCGACCAGGTTCGCTCGGCGATGAAGGAACTCGCCGAAGACATGCCGGCCGGTGTCGAATACAAGATCGTCTACGACCCGACGCAATTCGTGCGGTCGAGTATCGAGGCCGTGATTCACACGCTGCTCGAAGCGATCGCGCTGGTGGTGATCGTGGTGATCGTGTTTCTGCAAACGTGGCGCGCGTCGATCATTCCGCTGATCGCGGTGCCGGTGTCGATCGTCGGGACGTTCTCGCTGCTGCTGGCCTTCGGCTTCTCGATCAACGCGCTCTCGCTGTTCGGCATGGTGCTCGCCATCGGGATCGTGGTTGACGATGCAATCGTGGTGGTGGAGAACGTCGAGCGGAACATCGAGAACGGGCTCAGTGCGCGGGATGCGACGTATAAGGCCATGCAGGAAGTGAGTGGGCCGATTATCGCCATCGCGCTGACGCTGGTGGCCGTGTTCGTGCCGCTCGCCTTCATGACGGGCCTGACGGGTCAGTTCTACAAGCAGTTTGCGATGACCATCGCGATCTCGACGGTGATCTCGGCGTTCAACTCGCTGACCTTGTCGCCGGCGTTGTCCGCTCTGCTGCTGCGCGGTCACGGCGCGAAGGAAGACTTCCTGACGCGTGTGATGAACCGTCTGCTGGGCCGCTTTTTCAAGGGCTTCAACAAGGTGTTCCATCGCGGCTCGACGGCGTACGGCAAGGGCGTAACGGGCGTGCTGCGCCGCAAGGGCGCGATGCTCGCGGTGTACGCAATCCTGCTGGGCGCAACCGTGCTGATCTCGCGTGTCGTGCCGGGCGGCTTCGTGCCGGCGCAGGACAAGGAGTACCTGATCGCATTCGCGCAACTGCCGAACGGCGCCTCGCTCGACCGCACGGAAAAAGTGATCCGCGACATGAGCGCGATTGCGTTGAAGCAGCCGGGCGTGGAAAGCGCCGTGGCGTTCCCGGGTTTGTCGGTGAACGGCTTCACGAATAGTTCGAGCGCGGGCATCGTGTTCGTCACGCTCAAGCCGTTCAAGGAGCGCGGCAGCAAGACGCTGGCAGCCGGGGCGATTGCGGGCGCATTGAACCAGAAGTACGGCGCGATCAAGGATTCGTTCGTGGCGGTGTTCCCGCCGCCGCCGGTGCTCGGTCTCGGTACGCTCGGCGGCTTCAAGATGCAGCTGGAAGATCACGGCGCGGTGGGTTACGCGGAGTTGAACAAGGCCGCCGAAGCCTTCGTGAAGAAAGCGGCGCAAACGCCTGAACTGGGCCCGACCTTCTCGAGCTATCAGATCAACGTGCCGCAACTGAACGTGGACCTCGACCGTGTGAAGGCGAAGCAACTCGGTGTGCCGGTCACGGACGTGTTCAACACGATGCAGATCTATCTCGGCTCGCTGTACGTGAACGACTTCAACCGTTTCGGCCGCGTGTATCAGGTACGGGTGCAGGCCGATGCGCCGTTCCGTCAACGTGCCGACGACATCCTGCAACTGAAGACGCGTAACGCGGCGGGCGACATAGTGCCGTTGTCTTCGCTGGTGACGGTGACGCCGACCTACGGTCCGGAAATGGTGGTGCGCTACAACGGCTACACGGCTGCCGACATCAACGGCGGACCGGCACCGGGCTTCTCGTCCGGGCAGGCTCAGGCCGCGGCCGAACGCGTGGCGGCCGAGACCTTGCCGCACGGCGTGAAGCTCGAATGGACCGACCTGACGTACCAGCAGATCATCGCCGGCAATGCGGGCCTGTGGGTGTTCCCGATCAGCGTGTTGCTTGTGTTCCTCGTGCTGGCCGCGCTGTATGAAAGCCTGACGCTGCCGCTCGCGGTGATCCTGATTGTGCCGATGAGCGTGCTGTCCGCGCTGACCGGTGTCTGGCTCACGCATGGCGACAACAACATCTTCACGCAGATCGGCTTGATGGTGCTGGTGGGGCTGTCGGCGAAGAACGCGATTCTGATCGTCGAGTTCGCCCGCGAACTGGAGCATGACGGACGCACGCCGCTGGCGGCGGCAATCGAGGCGAGCCGGCTGCGTCTGCGCCCGATTCTGATGACGTCGATCGCGTTCATCATGGGTGTCGTGCCGCTGGTCGTATCGAGCGGTGCCGGTTCGGAAATGCGTCACGCGATGGGTATCGCGGTGTTCTTCGGCATGCTCGGCGTGACGCTGTTCGGCCTGATGCTGACGCCGGTGTTCTACGTGGTGCTGCGCACGCTGGCGGGTGGCACGATCCACGTCGCGCAGAAGGACTCGCCGCACATTGGCGGCCCGGTGACGGACGTCTGAGGAGAAAACAACAATGAAACGCTTTGAATCTTTAGGCGGATGGGGCAAGGCGGCGGCCAGCGGCCTGCTGCTGGCCCTGCTCGCAGCCTGCTCCGTCGAGCCGACCTACAAGCGGCCCGACGTGGATACGCCGGTTGCCTTCAAGGAAACGCCTGCGGCGTCCGCGCACGACACCGGTACGTGGAAGCCGGCACAACCCGCCGACGACGCGCATCGTGGCGACTGGTGGGCGGTGTTCGGCGATCCGCAACTGAACGCCCTGGAAGAACAGGCCGCGGCGGCCAACCAGGATCTGAAAGCGGCGGCGGCACGGGTGCAGCAGTCACGCGCCGTGACGCAGGCGGCGAAGTCCGACTGGTTCCCGAAGCTCGACGCGGGCTTCGGTCCGACACGCGAGCGTGCTTCGGCGGCCTCGCAACTGCTGCCGGACAGCGCGGGCGGCACCACGGGCACGATCTGGCGCGCGCAGGTGGGTGCGTCGTATGAAGCCGATCTGTTCGGCCGCGTGGGCTCGAATGTGAGCGCCTCGCGTGCCGACGAACAGCAGAGCGAAGCCTTGTTCCGCTCGGTACAACTGTCGCTGCAAGCCGATGTGGCGCAGAACTACTTCCAGTTGCGCGAGCTGGACACGGATCAGGATCTGTACCGCCGTACCGTGGCGTTGCGTGAAGACACGCTGAAGCTGGTCGAACGGCGCTTCAAGGAAGGCGATATCGGCGAACTTGACGTCTCGCGTGCCCGCAACGAACTGGCGAGCGCGCGTGCCGATGCCGTGGGTGTGGCGCGTCAGCGCGCGGCCTCCGAGCACAGCCTCGCCATTCTGCTCGGCGAGCCGCCCGCGGATTTCTCCTTCGCGGAGGCGCCGCTCGCGCCGGTGACGGTGCGTGTGCCGCCGGGTCTGCCGTCGGCGCTGCTCGAACGGCGTCCGGACATCTCGGCGGCGGAACGTGCCATGGCGGCGGCGAATGCGCGCGTTGGTCTCGCGAAATCGGCGTTCTTCCCGAAGCTGGATATCACGGGTGCGTTCGGTTACGAGTCGGCGACGCTCGGCGATCTGTTCATGTGGTCGAGCCGCGCGTTCCTGCTCGGGCCGCTGGCCGGCACCGCGCTGACCGTGCCGCTGTTCGACGGCGGACGCCGCAAGGCCAATCTCGCGCAGGCACGGTCGAAGTACGACGAAGACGTGGCGCAGTATCGTCAGCAGGTGCTGGTGGCGTTCCGCGAGGTCGAAGACAATCTGGCCGATCTGCGTTTGCTCGACGACCAGATGCGCGAGCAGAACGTTGCCGTGCAAGCGTCGCAACGGGCCGCGCATCTGTCGCGTACCCAGTACACGGAAGGCGCGGTCAGCTATCTGGACGTGATCGACGGCGAGCGGCAGGTGTTGATCTCGCAACTGCAGGCGAGCCATTTGTCGGGCACGCAGGCGGTGGCGACGGTCAATCTGATTCGCGCGCTGGGCGGCGGCTGGGGCGACGTGAATGCGCCCGGCACGGCGGTTGGCGCGGTTGCGCCGGCGTCGGGCGCGGCGGCTTCGGGTGCTCCGGCGCAGCAGGTAGCCGGGCAATAAGCAGCCTCGACCCCGTCGTAAAACGAAGTAGTGAAAGCCGGATCGCGCGAAAGCGCGGTCCGGCTTTTTTATTGGATGCCGGTGCGGCGCTTGACCGATGCACCGTCGCTCCAAATCATTTTTACCGCTTTCCTTTCGAAAATCCCTTCGTAGACCGCCGCAAGGGCAGCCTCTATGATGAATCGCACCTCATCTGGAGAGAGGCGATGACCCGTCCGATCTGCCGCTGTTTGTGTTGTCGTTAGCACCGCTGTTAGCGCTACGGTTTGCGTCGACACCTTAGCGCGTTCTGTTTTGCCGCCACCGTGGCGGATATCCACTGTTCCCGCCATGCCGGCACGGCCTTCGTCGTGCCGCCGGTTCGTCTCGTCCCGAGCGAACGTGGAGCAGGCATCGATTCGATACCCGAATTACGACCCGAACTACGACCCGAATTTAACGAGCTAATCATGCGTCATTCTTTTTTCAATTTGCGGCGCCTCGCGCGCGCGTCGTCTGTCTCTCTGTTCGGCGCGCTCGGTCTCGCGCTTGCGTTATCGGCTCTCACGGCCAATGCGGCTGACACGCCGACGCTGAAAATCGGCACGGCGACGAGTCCGCAGATCGAGGCGCTCAAAGTGGCGGCGCACGAAGCGAAAGAGCAGGGGCTCGACGTGAAGATCATCGAATTCACGGACTGGAACACGCCGAATGCCGCGCTCGCTAACAAGGACATCGACGTCAATTACTTCCAGCACATTCCCTTTCTGGAAAATGCGAAGAAGCAGGGCGGTTATAACTTCGTCGCCATTGCACCGGGCACGATCATGAAGATCGGCCTCTACTCGAAGAAGATCAAACGCTTCGACGAACTCAAAGACGGCGCGACCGTCGCCATCGCCAACGATCCGGTGAACGGCGGACGCGGTCTGTTGCTGCTGCAACGCGCCGGTCTCATCAAGCTGAAGCCGGGCGTCGACTATCGCGCCACCACGCTCGACATCGTCGATAACCCGAAGCATCTGAAGATCGTGCAACTCGAAGCGTCGCAATTGGCCCGTTCGCTCGACGACGTCGATCTGGCGCAAGGTTATCCGAGCTTCATCAAACTCGCGGGCACGACCGACCCGAACAGTGCGCTGCTGTTCGACGGGTTGGAGAACAAGAACTACGCGATCCAGTGGGTCGTGCGTCCGGAAAGCGCGAATGATCCGCGTATCCGCAAGTTCATTTCGATCTATCAGCATTCGCCGGCCGTGCGCGCGGCGCTCGACAAGGCCTTTGGCAATCTCTACGCGGTGGCGTGGTAAGCAGCAAAGTACGCGTGGATCGGCCGGTCGGCGCACAGCACGAGGAGTGATACGGTGGCGAAGAAAAAGATTCTGCTGAACGCCTTCAATATGAACGCGGTCGGGCATATCAATCATGGTTTGTGGACGCATCCGCGCGACCGTTCGGCGCATTACACCGATCTCGACTACTGGACGAATCTCGCGCAAACACTGGAGCGCGGCAAATTCGACGGCATTTTTCTGGCGGATATCGTCGGCGTGTACGACGTGTATCAGGGTGGGCCGGACACGTCGTTGCGCGAGTCGGTGCAGATTCCGATCAACGATCCCGCACTGATTGTGCCGGCCATGGCGCACGTGACGAAACATATCGGCTTCGGCGTGACGTCGAATCTCACCTACGAGCCGCCTTATCTGTTCGCGCGCCGCATGTCCACGCTGGATCATCTGACCCGAGGACGGGTGGGCTGGAACATCGTGACCGGCTATCTGGACAGCGCGGCGCGAGGCATGGGCCTCGCGCAACAGATCGGTCACGACGACCGCTACGATCGCGCCGACGATTACATGGACGTGGTCTACAAACTGTGGGAGCAAAGCTGGGAAGACGACGCGGTGGTGCGCGATCGCGCGGCACGCATCTTTTCGCATCCCGACAAGGTGCATCGCGTGAAGCACGATGGCCCCTACTATTCGATCGACGCGATTCATCTGAGCGAGCCGTCGCCACAGCGTACGCCGGTGCTTTATCAGGCCGGGTCGTCGAGCCGCGGTGTCGATTTTGCGGCACGTCACGCGGAATGCGTGTTCGTCGGCGGACAGAATAAACAGCTGACGCGGTCGATCGTGGACGACATTCGTGCACGCGCCGTGAGCTTCGGCCGCGCGCCCGACGACATCAAGATTTTTGCCGGCATCACGGTCGTGGTCGGCGAAACCGAGCGTGCGGCGCAGGAGAAGTTCGCCGAATATCGCCGCTATGCCAGTGCGGAAGGCGGCATCGCGCACTTTTCGAGTTCGACCGGTATCGACTTTTCGCAATACGAGCTGGACGAACCGATTTCCTATGTCAAAACCGAGTCGATGCAATCGGCGATGGAAGCCATTTCTAAAAAGAGCACCAGTGGCGTGTGGACCAAACGCAAGGTACTCGAACAGATGACGCTCGGCGGTCGCGCGAAACCGGTGGTCGGCTCGCCCGCGCAGATTGCGGACGAACTCGTGTCGTGGATCGAAGAAGCCGGCGTGGACGGCTTCAATCTGACACGCACGGTCATGCCCGAATCGTTCGAAGACTTCGTCGATCTGGTGGTGCCGGAATTGCAGAATCGCGGCGTCTACAAGGAAGACTACGATCCCGCGCCGACCTTGCGCGAAAAGCTCTTCGGCGGCGGCCGTGCCCGCTTGCCGGACACGCATGCAGGCGCGCAACACCGGCGCCGTGCGCGCGCTACCGTGGAAGCGTAAAAGGAGTTTCGCGATGACGAATCTGTTCGACGTCCCCCATTTTATCGAAGACGCCCCGACGTTCGCGGCAGAGCATGGCGCGACGAAAGCCGGTCACGCCGCCGTCGTTTTCGATCGCGTCGGCAAGGTATTCGCCGGTGCGAAAGGCGCGCCCACCGCTGCGCTCGCGAACGTCGCGCTGGAGGTGGCGCGCGGCGAAGTGTTCGGCATCATCGGACGCAGCGGCGCGGGCAAGTCCACCTTGCTGCGGCTGGTGAACGGTCTCGAGAAGCCGAGCACGGGCGCGGTGCGCGTGAACGGCGTGAATGTCGGCGAACTGGACGAGCGCGGTCTCGTCAGCCTGCGACGGCGCATCGGCATGGTGTTTCAGCATTTCAACCTGCTCTCCGCGAAAACGGTACGCGAGAACATTGCGCTGCCGCTGAAAATAGCGGGCGTGCCGAAAGCGGCAATAGAACGGAAGGTGGCAGAACTGCTTGAGCTGGTTGGCCTGACGGCGAAAGGCGATGCGTATCCGGCAAGCCTCTCGGGCGGTCAGAAGCAGCGAGTGGGTATTGCGCGTGCGCTCGTGACCGATCCGGATATTCTGCTGTGCGACGAAGCCACGTCCGCGCTCGACCCGGAAACCACGCAGGCTATTCTCGCGTTGCTGCGCGATATCAACCGGCGCCTCGGTTTGACGATCGTGCTGATCACGCACGAGATGGAAGTGATTCGCGAAGTCTGCGATACGGTCGCGGTAATAGAACGTGGCGCAGTGGTCGAAACGGGCCCCGTGTGGCGCGTCTTCGGCGATCCACGGCACGACGCGACGCGCGCGCTGCTGCGTACGCTGGTGCACGATCTGCCCGCGGATCTCGCCGCTCGCGTGAGAACTTCGCCTGACGTTGCGCAGCACGGCGGGACGCGTGTTCTGCTCGACGTGCGCTTCACGGGCGCCGATGCCGGCGAACCCGATCTGGGCGCGCTGACTCATGCGCTGAGTGTGGACGGTGGTCGGGTGAACTTCGTGCACGGCGGCATCGATCGGATTCAAAGTCATTCGCAAGGCCGTCTGGTCGTGTCCTCGCAATTGAGCGCGAATACGGAAGGCGCCTTGCAGACGCAGATCGCAGCGTTGCTCGAACGCGCGCGCCGCTACGCCAATCATGTCGAGGTACTCGGTTATGTCTGATCTCTGGCTGTCCGAACTGGCAGACGGCATTCGCGACACCATCGTGATGGTGAGTGCGTCCGCTTTCTTTGCGGCCCTACTCGGCATTCCGCTCGCACTCGTGCTGGTCACCACCACGCGCGGCGGTATTTTTGAAAAGCGGGCGGTGAACCGGTCGCTCGGCGCGTTGGTCAATGCATTCCGCTCCACGCCGTTCATCATTTTGCTGGTCGCGTTGCTGCCGCTCACGCGTCTGCTGATCGGTACGACGATCGGCGTGTGGGCGGCGGTCGTGCCGCTCAGCATTGCCGCGATTCCCTTCTTTGCGCGCGTGGCCGAGGTGAGTTTGCGCGAAGTGGACCGTGGTTTGATCGAGGCCGCGCAAGCAATGGGCGCGCAGCGACGTCATATCATCTGGCATGTGCTGCTGCCCGAAGCCTTGCCCGGCATTCTCGGCGGTTTCACGATTACCGTGGTGGCGATGATCGGCTCCTCGGCGATGGCGGGCGCAGTCGGTGCGGGCGGTCTCGGCGACCTCGCTATCCGTTACGGTTATCAGCGTTTCGACACGACCGTGATGGTCACGGTGATCGTGCTGTTGATCGCAATCGTCACGGCAGTGCAGTTTGTGGGCGATCGTTTCGTGCGACGGCTTGCCGATCGGGCGTGAAGTGTTGCGTCAGTTCGATCGACTATCCGCGTGAAGAATAGACGTACCTGTACCGCGTTTTCGTGTCGAACGCTAATCATGAAAACTCAGGCGTGCGCGCCGTTGGCTTATTTTCAGGTGGAACTTGCATGAACGAACCTCGCTCACTCGCAGCGCAGGCAGCACGGTACGGCACCGGCGCCGGTCCGGTGCGCGATCTCGGCGGTCTGCTCGACGCGCTGCGTGCCAGTGCGGCACAACGCGACCGCGATGGCGGCCATGCCGCGCAGGAAAAGCAGTGGATTGCCGACGCCGGATTGCTGACGCTCGCCGTGCCGCGAGAATTCGGCGGTCAAGGCGCGCGCTGGCCCGACATCTACGAGACGATCCGCACCATTGCGCGGGTCGACAGTGCGCTCGCGCATCTGCTCGGCTTCACGTGTCTGCAGGTCGTGAGCGTGAACGTGTGGGGTAACGCCGGGCAACGCGAGCGCTATCTCGGCGGCACGGTGCAGGGGCGCTGGTGGTGGGGCAACGCCGTCAATCCGCTCGACACGCGCCTCGTGGCAACCGCAACGGCTGACGGCGGCTATCTGCTGAATGGGCAAAAGGGTTTTTGCTCGGGCACGCGCGGCTCGCAGATGATGACCATTTCCGCGCACGATCCCGCCACCGGCAAGCCGGTTTTTGCGGCCGTGCCGACCACGCGCGAAGGCATCACCGTTCACGAAGACTGGAATCCGATCGGGCAGCGGCAGACCGACAGCGGCAGCGTATCGTTTTCGGAAGTGAGAGTGGACGCGCGAGAAGTGCTGCATAAAGCCGACACGCCGTACGCGAGTCTGCGCACGCTGATCTCGCAACTGGTGCTGACGAATCTGTTCGTCGGCATTGCACAGGGTGCGCTCGACGAAGCGCGTGCCTACGTGAACCAGCACGGCAGACCGTGGGTCAATTCGGGCGTCGAGAAAGCCACCGACGACCCGTATCTGATCCAGCGTTTCGGCGAAATGCATTTGCAGACGGTGAGTGCCGAGGCGCTGGCCACGCGCGCCGCGTATGTCATCGACGACGCCTGGCAGCAAGGTCCTGCGCTCACGGCCGAGGCACGCGCCCATGTCGCGCTCGCCACGTCGGAGGCGAAGATCGTCGCGCATCGCGCGGCGCTCGACGTCAGCGAAAAGCTGTTCGATGCGTGCGGTGCCCGTGCCACGCACGCGCCGCTCGCGCTCGACCGTTTCTGGCGCAACGCTCGCGTGCATACCTTGCACGATCCGCTGGACTACCGCGTGCGCGATGTCGGCCGTTATGCACTGAGCGGGACATTGCCGGAGGTTTCTTTGTACACTTGAGGCGGTTCGCGATGGCCGTCACGCGGCGTCGCGTTTTATCCCCTTCAAGAGACCACCGGATTGCAGTTCAAACTACCGACCACCGCCACGGCGCCGTTTTGCCCATCCGAGGTGCAAGGCTCGGTTTCCGTCTCGCCGGGCGCGCCGTTCTGGAAAAAAATCCTGCAATTCGCCGGACCGGGTCTGCTGATTTCGATCGGCTACATGGACCCCGGCAACTGGGCCACCGACATCGAAGCCGGTTCGCGCTACGGTTACAGCCTGCTGTTCGTGGTGCTGCTCTCCAGTCTTGCCGCGATGGCGCTGCAATGCCTGAGCATGCGTCTCGGCATCGCCACCGGGCGCGACCTCGCCGAATTGTCGCGCGAGCGTTATTCGCCCGGCGTCGCGCGTTTCCAGTGGTTGCTCGCCGAACTGTCGATCGTTGCCTGCGATCTCGCCGAAGTGCTCGGCGGCGCGCTCGCGTTTCATCTGATCTTCAAATGCTCGCTGACCACCGGCGTGCTGCTCACCGCGTTCGACACGCTGATCGTGCTCGGCCTGAAGGGCAAGAATTTCCGCGATCTGGAGGCGATCATGCTTGGGCTGATCGCGACCATCGGCGTCGGTTACATCATCGAACTGGCGCTGGTGAAACCGCACTGGCCGTCCGTCGCGCAAGGGCTGATTCCTTCCTGGCAGGCGCTCAGCAGCCGCGAGCCGCTGTATCTCGCGATCGGCATTCTCGGCGCGACGGTCATGCCGCACAACCTCTACCTGCATTCTTCGATCGTGCAGACTCGCGCGGTGAAGCGCGATACCGCGAGCATCCGCACGGCGATCGGCATGTCGCGCATCGACACGATCGTGTCGCTCGTGCTGGCGTTGCTGATCAATATGGCGATCCTGATTCTGGCCGGCGCCGCGTTTCACGCCACCGGCCACAATCAGGTCACCGAAATCGAAGACGCTTACAAGTTGCTCGCGCCGATCGTCGGGACGGGGTTCGCGGCGGTGCTGTTCGCCATCACGCTGCTGGCGTCGGGGCAAAGTTCGACCTTCACCGGTACCGTGGCGGGGCAGGTCATCATGGAAGGCTTCCTGAAGCTGAAGATTCCGTGCTGGCAGCGGCGTTTCATCACGCGCGCGCTGGCGCTGATTCCGGCGTTGATCGGCGTGCAGATGATGGGCAATGGCGCGGTGGGCAAATTACTGGTGGCGAGCCAGGTGGTGCTGAGTCTGCAACTGCCGTTCGCGCTGTATCCGCTGATCCGCATGACGAGCGACCGCGCGCTGATGGGCGAGTTTGCCAACCGGCTGCCGACGCGACTCGTTTCGTGGGCGTTGTTCGGCATCATCAGCGCGGCGAATCTCTGGCTGGTGGTACAGACGGTGGGACTGGTGGGCTGACTGCCTGAAGGATCGCCGCACGGTTCGAAGCGGGCCGTGCAGCCAATAAAAAAGGTCCGCGTTCTTTTGAACGCGGACCTTTTACTTTTGCGGCTTCGGTTCGACTCAGGCTGGACCGGCCCTCATCGATTCACTGCAAATAACGTACGACTCAGGCGGCCTGAGCGATCTGCGACGCTTCGAGCGCTTCCTGACGGGCGGCAGCGGCCTTCTTCGTCTTGCCTGCGCGCGACGGCGGCTGGCAAGCGCCGCACACCACGTTGTGTTGCAGGTCGTGCTTGTGCGCGACGAACTTGCCGGTGCAGCGGCAGCACTTGGTCAGTTGCAGGATGTCGGCGTCGAAGAAACGCACCAGCGTCCATGCACGCGTCAGATCCAGCACCGGTTCGGTTTCGCTGTGCTGGCAATGCTCCAGATACAGGCGATAACCTTTGGTCAGCGCGTCCAGATGCGAGCAGCGCGCTTCGTTCTTCAGAAACAGATACGTGTTGTAGAACAGCGACGCGTGAATGTTCGCCAGCCACGTCATGTACCAGTCGGCCGAGAAGGGCAGCATGCCTTTCGGCGGCGATACACCCTTGACCTCGCGATACAGGCGGATCATGCGGTCGCGCGAGAGCGTCAACTCGCTTTCGAGCACCTGCATGCGCGCGCCGAGTTCGATCAGCGCGATGGCGCGGAATACTTCCTGTGCGTCTTCCGTCAGGCTACGCTTGAGCATCGCAGTCACCTCTTAAGCAAACTGCTCAGCCGGCTGGCCTGCAAGCAGGATCGCCGCGTGAGTCGGTGCAACTGCTGTGTGCTTCGTCGTTTGCGTCAACGCCGACAACATGGAGTGGTCGTTGAAGCGGAAGAAGCACAAAAGCTGATCGGAAGCGGCCAGCTTGACGATCTGCGCAAGCGACAGCCCGGCAAGCAGATCAGCCAGTTCCGACGACAGTCCGAGCCGGAACATGCCGACCGGTTTGTCCTCACGCAGCATACGCTGCGCGAGCATGATGTAAGACAAGTTGATTTCGCGGATTGAATCCAACGTCTCGCTGCTACGGTCCATTTTCTGTGTTTCCGAAGCCCCGAATTACTATGTCGGCTTTTTGCCGTTATGTCTTTTGTGCCTCACCGGAAACGTTGTCCTCCGGCTACATGTCACCACCTGATACAGGCAACGACCTTTTGATACATCGCGTTACATTTCGTAACAGCTTGGGACGAATTGTATGAAGGGTAAAACAAGAAATCAATCCCTTCTCAAAAAAATATCCCAAAAAGATACATCTAATTTCGGTAACTCTTTCACGGGCCTGTAATAGTCGATGCGTAGCGGATTTTTTGCAGTCGCGGAGTATCGTCTGATCCATGGAAACCCTTGCAGGCAGGGCGCCTTGGCAAATCATCTGAATAAAGAGGGAGGACCGGCGCGCGACACTAAAATCGCGCCGATTTTAGAAAGGAAGTAGAAAGCGAGCCCAATACGAAGTAATAAATGCCGTTTATTCGGGCGGCTTTGGGGACGAATCAAAGGTGTAACACGTTGCTGCGGCCCCAGTTACAAACTGGGCGCCACATGTAACAACTCTGGTAACAACTGATGTAACGATTAGCAGCCAGTCTGACGAACGCGTTCGACTTCGAGACCGAAGGCCGGCCGCAGACGTGTGCCGAGCACATTGCCGGCGAAAGCCGCGACCAGCCAGAGCCAGCCGTGCAGGCTGCCCGACACGATGCCGCTGAAGTAGGCGCCGATGTTACAACCGTAGGCGAGACGGGCGCCGTAGCCCAGCAGCAGGCCGCCGGCCACGGCGGCGACCAGCGAGCGGGCCGGCACCTTCCAGACCGGCGCGTAACGGCCGGCGAGCGCCGCCGCCGTCATGGCGCCGAGAATGATGCCGATATCCATCACCGTGGTGACGTCATGTGTAACAGGCGCGGCCAGCGCGTCCGCATTGGCGTGCGCGGCCCAGTACGGCCAGCTGGCCACGTTCACGCCGAGCGCCGCGAAAATCTTGGCGCCCCACAGCGCGAATGCCGAGGTCACGCCCCACGGACGGCCCGACAGCGCCAGTGTCGCGAAATTGAGCAGAACCAGCGCGATCGCGCCCACGAACAGCGGCCACGGGCCGTGCAGCCACGGCGAGGCGTGCGGCTCGCGCGGCGTTTCGTTGACGAGCTGGCCGTGCCGCCGCCGCTCGATCCAGACCGTGAGCGCCGCGATGGCCGCGAAAACGATCAGATTCAGCACGATGGCGCTGCCCGCGCCGAGCGTGGTCACCAGCGAAATGGGCTTGAGCGACGGCAGCGCGGTCCAGAACGGCATGTGCGCGGTGGCCACCACCGATCCGACGACGAATGCCGTCAGCGTGACGATCATGCGCGTACTGCCGCCGCCCACGGTGTAGAGCGTGCCGGACGCGCAGCCGCCGCCCAGTTGCATGCCGACGCCGAACATGAAGGCGCCGACCAGCACCGACGTTCCCGCCGGCGCGACGAGGCCGACCACCGGCCGGCCGAACAGCGTGCCGGCTGCGAGCGCCGGGAAAAACAGCAGCACGCCGAGCGCCAGCATCAGCATCTGGGCGCGCAGGCCGGCGCCACGGCCGTCCGCGATAAACACCCGCCACGACGACGTAAAACCGAAAGCCGCGTGATACAGCGACATGCCGAGCAGCGCGCCGACTATATATAGCGCTGCCTGGCGGCCGCTGACGGCCTGTGCCAGATAGATTGCGCCGAGCGCGATGAGAACGAGCGCCGCGCCGAGCGGTTTCGGATTGATATCGAAGCGCCGTGGCACGCGGGGAAGTGAAGTGGACAGATCGGACATGATGAGTTGACAGACAACAACGGGAGACGACAGGCCGGACGCGGCGAACAGCCGGTTCAGGGATCGGATGACGAACAATGAAGACGAAACCGCCGGGGCAGCAAGCCAGGCGGGCGGTTAGCTAAAAAAGATAGCACGGATTGCCGGTTCGGGTTGGCCGTGCACTCGGTTCAGGCGCCGGCCGGGCCGGCCTCGTTACTCGTTGCTTTGCCGGCCGGCTGGGTGGCCGCGTAGTCACGCAAGGCGGCGGCGGTTTGCGGGTCGGCGGGGAAGAAGGCTTCGATGGCGAGTTCCGACAAGGTGATGTCCACCGGCGTGCCGAACACTGTCGTGGTGCTGAAAAACGACAGAACGCCGATCGGCGTGCGCAGCCGCAGCGGGACGGCAACCTGGTTCATCGCCGGGTCGTCGTGTTGCACGGCGGCCTGCGCGTCGTGCGGCGCGGGATAGGCCGCGAGTTCGTCGCGCAACGCGCCGAGCGTGGCGTCGCCGCTCACGTCGATCTGCCGCTGCAAGCGCGCCAGCACATGCGCGCGCCACTCGTGCCAATTCACGATCGACGCGGCAATGCCTTGCGGATGCAGGCTCAAACGCAGCGCGTTGACCGGCGGCTTGAGGAGTTCGGGACTCGCGCCGGACAGCAGCGCGGCGAGCGCATCGTTCGCGGCGACGACGGTCCAGTGCCGGTCGATGGCCAGCGCCGGATACGGCTCATGTCCCTTCAGCACCAGTTCGACGGCTTCACGCGCGGCGGTCAGTTGAGGATCGGTCAAGGGACGCTCCCGGAAAAGCGGCGCATAACCCGCCGCGACCAGCAGGGCATTGCGCGCCCGCAACGGCACGTCGAGCCGCTCGGCCAGATGCATGACCATCTCGCGGCTCGGCAACGCACGGCCCGATTCGACGAAGCTCAGATGGCGCGTGGAAATGTCGGCTTCGGACGCCAGCAGCAGCTGGCTCATGCGGCGGCGTTGACGCCATTCGCGCAGCAGATCGCCGACGGTGCGGCTGGTTGCCGGCGGCTGCGGCGATGCGGTTTGCGCGAGCGGGAGTGTGTTCATGTTTTCGATGATATCCATTGACCGCCATAAAACCATTACCTGCGAGGTAAAAGGCTGCGGTGGCCACACAGCAGCCGCACCGGAGAGATTACCTCCCGCGTAATCGACCGGCTGCGCGCGACACGTCACGCTTCATTCCGGGCCCGTTGCTCATCGATGTGAGTGCAACGTCGCGCCCTGTCATGGAAAAGGAGTGAGTGATGAATTCGCATACCGATCTGATCGACCGTTATTTCGACGCATGGAACGAAACCGACGCGGCGCGCCGTCGCGAGTTGATCGCGGCGACGTGGACCGTCGACGCCGATTATCGCGACCCGCTGCTGAGCGGGGCGGGCCACGACGGCATCGACGCGATGATCCGTGCCGTGCACGAACGCTTTCCGCATCACACGTTTCGCCGCACCACGCCAGTCGACGCGTTCGCCGACCGGCTGCGTTTTTCCTGGGAACTGACGACGCCCGCGGGCGACGCGCTGGTGAAGGGCTCCGACTTCGGCGTGGTCGACGCGCACGGCCGTCTGCGTGCCGTCACCGGGTTTCTCGATCAGACGCCGGCCGCAACCTGAGCCACCCGATTCGTTGAAGGAGACGAACATGCACGAGAGCCCAGCCGACACCGTCGGCGCATCCGTTGCCGGGTTCATGGGATTGGCCCGCGCGGTCGATTCGCTGTCGAGCGCGATTGCGGGCTTCGCGCTTTTCGCCGGCGCGCGCGCGTTCACGTTCATCGTCGTGCTGACGTTGCGCGAGCCGGTGATGGGCGGCGCGGGTCTCGTGCTGCTGGCGCTGATCGGCTGGCTACGCTGGCAATGCCGCGCGCACGCATGCAAGGCGTCGCGCGGCACATGCCGGCGCGCGTCGACGCCATTGCGCGAGCCGCGCTTGCTACAATCGTCCGCGACGTGTGCGCAAGGACGTGAAACCGCGCAAGCATCGTTCACTCCGCTCAGCGCCCCGCAATCGCACTTCAAGGACACTCCGTGCTAAAAAATCTGGACCCGCTGCTCAACGCCGACATCCTGCACGCACTGCGCTCGATGGGTCACGGCGACGAACTCGTGATCTGCGACGCCAACTTTCCCGGCGACTCCGTTGCACGCGAAACCGTCTCGGGCAAACTGCTGCGCCTCGACGGCGTGAGCGCGCCGCGCGCGATTCGCGCCGTGTTGTCGGTCATGCCGCTCGATACCTTCATCACGCATCCCGCCGAGCGTATGGAAGTGGTCGGCGAGCCTGCTACCTTGCCGGCCGTGCAGCGCGAAGCGCAGAGCGAAATCAACGCGGCGGAAGGGCGCGAGGTGCCGTTCGCGTCGATCGAACGCTTTGCGTTTTACGAGCGCGCGCGCAAGGCTTATTGCGTGATTGCGACGGGCGAAGAACGCGGCTACGGCTGTTTTATCTTCACCAAGGGCGTGCTGCTCGCGCCGGACGCTCCCCGCACCTGAAAGACAGGTCGCTCGCGGGCGTGATAAGTTTTCGTCTGGCAGGAAGGCGAGTGGCCGCTGCATAAGCGGCCGCTTTTCATCGGTCAGTAAGGCCAAATGCAGGCGAAACGCAGGTGAAACGCTCATGAGTTTTTCGATAGACAGTCTCGATCATCTGGTGCTGAACGTCGCGGACGTCGAAGTCAGTGCGGCCTGGTATGCGCGCATGCTCGGCATGCAGCGCATCGAATTCGAATCGCGCAGCGGCACGCGCGTAGCGATGACCTACGGCAATCAGAAAATCAACCTGCGACCGGCGAATGCCGATACCGTCGCATGGTTCACCGGGCGCGAAGCCGTACCGGGCAGCGCCGATCTATGCTTCGTCACCCGTGCAGATCCGCAGGACGTGAAAGCGCACTGGCTCGCCGAAGGTGTGGCGATCGAAGCCGGTCCGGTGCAACGCGACGGCGCGCGCGGCAAGATGACCTCCGTGTATTGCCGCGATCCGGACGGCAACCTGATCGAGGTCGCAACTTATCCCCATCCGTAGTCGCGAATGTCGCCGGTTTCGTGCGGCCTTCGCATCGCGCTCATGTTGAACGAAGCTTGGAAATGGCGGCCCCTGCACCTATGCTCAGGTGCAAAGTGACAATTGCGTGGGAACTGCGGCCGCTGGTCCGGGTCTGCTGCTTATTCATTTACAGGAGCCCCTCATGACGCGTCCCGTCGATTCCGGCATCATCTTCATCGCGCGCTTCGCGCTTGCCGTTCTATTTTTGTGGAGCGGTGTGATGAAACTGCTGGGCTATGCGGGGTTCGTCGGCTATCTGCATTCGAAGGGCGTACCGTTTGTCCAGGTTGCCGCGCCGATCGCCACGGCGGTCGAAGTACTCGGCGGCCTGTTTCTGGTCGTGGGCTTCAAAATCCGTCCGCTCGGGCTGCTCATGGCGGTCTATACGGTCGCCACGGCGGTGCTGGGACACGACTTCTGGAACGTCACCGATCCCGCCTTGCAACGCGACATGGTGATCCACTTCTGGAAGAACATCGGCATCGCGGGTGGCTTCCTGCTGCTGTTCGTCACCGGCGCGGGCCGTATCAGCATCGACGGCGCGCGTTCGCCGCGCGGCGGATTGAATCTTTGATGGGCACGCTCAGTGCTACTGCTCACTACTAACTGCTTTTGATCCGGCTTGTCTTCAAGGGAGCACATAATGATTCAGAGTTTCGAGCAAACCATCGGCGGCAAGGTTACGCAGTTGTGCGCGAGCCTCGGCGAAGGTCCTACACCGCATCGCGTCATCATCAGTCTGGCCGATTCGGCCAAGACGCTGGTGGTATTCGACGCATCGGGAATCATCAGCACGATCAAGGCCGAGATCGAGGAGCCGGAGAAACTGATTGCCGACGCGATCACCAAGGCCCAGAACGAAGGATTGATCGAGCGCGCCATCGACACCGGCACGATTCAGGAAGCCTCGCTTTAAGCGCCTGTTCGCGGCGCGTCTGCGCCAGTGGCAATGCAGAAAAAACAACCCCGCGCGGCTCTCGTCGCGTGGGGTTGTTTTTTTGCGCGAGTGTCCGCGCGCGTAGGCATGTATGGTCCATTTTCAGGGCCGCGCCTCGGCGGCCTTGTTTCGTGCCTGTCCTGCCCGGTGTGGCTCTGGATGAACGAGGCACGCCAGCACGCCTGCCAGCACGAGCAGTGCGGCCGACACGGCGGTTGCGCCATGCAAGCCCGCGACGATCTGCGAAGCGGCCGCGCCGCTCGCCAGCGCGCCAAAAGCCGCCACGCCGACTGCGCCACCGGCCTGCCGCGCCGTGTTCAGCACGGCCGACGCCGTGCCGGCGCGTTTCGCCTCGACGCTCGCCAGCACCGCGGTCGTCATCGCCGGCACGGCCAGGCCCATGCCGGACGGGATCAGCAGGAATGGCAGTAACAGCGCGAGCAGGGACGAGTTGGCATCGACGAGATGCAGCAGACCGTAGCCGAGCCCGGCCGTCACCGCGCCCGCCAACATTGGAACGCGCGCGCCGAAACGTCCCACCACCCAGCCGCTCGCCACGTTCGAGAGCAGAAAGCCGCCTGTGAGAGGCAGGAACGCGAGCCCGGCCTGCAATGCCGTGTAGCCGCGCACGCGCTGCAGATACAGGCTCAGCACGAACACCATGCCGTAGTAGGTCAGGTTCACGCAGATGCCGAACAGCACGGCGGCGCTGAAAGTGCGTTTGCCGAACAGTTCGAGTGGCAGCATCGGCGTCGCGACACGCGATTCGACGACGACGAAGGCGCTCGCCGCGATTGCCGCGAGCACGAAGCCGCCGGCCACCAGCGGATGACTCAGGCCGAGCGGACGCCATTCGATCACGGCGGCGACGAACGCGGTCAGCGCGACGATGGCGAGACATTGGCCGCCGAGGTCGAGTCCGCGCGGCTGGCTTTGTGCTGCGTGCGCGGGACGGGCGCTGGTGGCGGCGGTGTCAAAGTGGGCGTCGCGCGGTGCCTGTTCGGGGCGCGGTACCCAATACCACGTGGCCAGCAGGCCGGCCGCGCAAATCGGCAGATTGACGAGAAAGATGCTGCGCCATCCGAACGCGGCGATCAGAAGTCCGCCCAGCACCGGCCCCGCCGCGATCGATACGGCGCCGGCGGCGGTCCAGAGACCAACTGCGCGGGCGCGCAGTTTCGGGTCGTGTCCGGATGACTGGTTCAGCAGTGCCAGCGAGTTGGGCAGCATCGCGGCCGCACCGATGCCCTGCACGGCGCGCGCGGCCACCAGCATCGAGGCGTCAAGCGCGAGCCCGCAGGCGAGCGACGCCAGCGCGAACAGCACGATGCCGAGCGCATACATGCGCCGCGCGCCGAGCCGGTCGCCGAGCGCGCCCGCCGACAGCATGAGCACCGCGAAGGCGAGCGTGTAGGCGTCCACGACCCATTGCAGGCCGGCCACGTCGGCATGCAGATCGGCGCCGATTTTCGGCAGTGCGATGTTGACGATCGTGACGTCGAGTTGCGTGACGACGAAGCCGACGCTGACGGTCGCGAGAACGCGGCCGAGTGCGGGCGTGAGACGGGAGGGGGAGATATCGGAGTTCATGCCTGACATCGTAGGCCCGTCGCGGCGCACCATGTTTCGGTGCGCCGTGAAGTGTCGATGTCAGTGGAGCGGCCGAACGAGCCGCTGCAACGGCGAGGCCTGCGTCTTCAGCACGAACGACGGCGCACCGGCGGCGCGCCGTCGTGGCCGACAGACTTACGCGGACTGGCGCGAGGCCGGTGCGTCCTTGATGAACAGCGTGGTCAGCGCGCCGAGAATGCAGATGGCGCCGACGTACAACGGCGCCGCCATCGAGTTCGACTTCATCATCAGCGAAACGGCGATCGGCGTGAGGCCGCCGAACACGGCATACGCGACATTATACGAAAACGAAATGCCCGAGAAACGCACGACCGGCGGGAAACCCTTGACCATCACGAACGGAATCGCGCCGATCACGCCGACGAACAGCCCCGCCAGCGCGTAGAGCGGCACCAGGTTGGAGGTGTCGACCGCCAGTTGTTGGAACATCGCGTAGTACGTCACGGCGAGCGCGAGGCCGCCGACGAAAATCGTGCGTCCCGCGCCGATGCGTCCGGCGATCGCGCCCGCCAGCACGCAGCCGATGGTCAGGCACAAGGTGGCGACGCAATTGGCCAGCAGTGCCGTGGCTGGTGCGATATGAAACTGCTTTTGCAGCAGCGTAGGCGTCATCAGAATCACGACGACGATCGCCGCCGACAGCATCCACGTGAGCAGCATCGACACGATCACGGTGCGGCCATGGTCGCGCAGCACGGCCTTGAGCGGCACTTCGGCGGCAATCGCCTTGCGCTGCTTGAGTTCGGCGAACACCGGCGTTTCATGCAGCCAGCGGCGCAGATAGACCGAGAACATGCCGAATACGCCGCCCACGAGGAACGGAATGCGCCACGCGTAGGACGAGATCTCGGCCGGCGAGAAGTTGCGGTTCACCGCCGAAGCGATCAGCGAACCCAGCAGAATGCCTGCCGTGAGGCCGGCTGTCAGCGTGCCGCATGCATAGCCGACGTGCCGCTGCGGCACGTGTTCGGACACGAACACCCACGCGCCCGGCACTTCGCCACCGACCGCCGCGCCTTGCATCACGCGGAACAGCAGGAGCAGCACCGGTGCCATGACGCCGATGCTGGCGTAAGTGGGCAGCAGGCCCATCATCAGCGTCGGAATGGACATCAGCAGCACGCTCAGCGTGAACATGCGCTTGCGGCCGAACAGGTCGCCGAAGTGCGCCATGATGATGCCGCCGAGCGGCCGCGCCAGATAGCCCGCCGCGAAAATGCCGAAGGTCTGCACCTGACGCAGCCAGTCGGGCATCGCGGCCGGGAAGAAGAGTTGGCCGATGGCCGGCGCGAAGAACACGAAGATGATGAAATCGTAGAACTCGAGTGCGCCGCCGAGCGCGGCCAGGCCGAGTGTCTTGTAATCGCTGCGCCCAAGAGGGCGTGGGGTGACAGCCTGCGCTCCACCCAGATTTGTCGCTTGCATTGCTATGTCGTTGTCTGAATTGAGAGCCACACGTGTAGCGCGTGGAAAAACGGCGGTCGTCGGGCGAGAAGTGTGACAGGCGCTGGGTAGAGCACGGGACACCGGCGTGCCGGCCCGGATAGGGCGCGCACGCTGACGACTGAGGCCAACCCGTGATTTTACAGGATGAAAGACATTTGCCTCGGGAAGTGCTTAATTAGATTGGAAAAAGTTCCCCAACTTGTGTTTTTTCGGGGACGACCCAGCGCCCGGAAGCGCCGCCCCTCGGATAAACGGCGGAAGACTGTAGGGATGTCGAGAGAGGGTGTCAGCGCTTGCAGACGCGCGTGCAATTTAGGATTGGTCCTATGGGTTGGGGTGGGTGCCCCTCTGAGAATCGCCTCCGAGCTATCAGTTAAGTTAAGAGGTGCCCCAATGCGCATTGCCATCCTTCAGCGTGACCCGGTCCTGCGTCAGTCGATCGAAAAACTCCTCATGGGCGCCGGCCACACCTGCCTCGCCTATGACGACGGTCTTTCCATGTCCAAGGCGCTCGCCCGATCCACCGTCGATCTTCTGGTGCTGGACTGGCAGGGCAGCCGCCTGTCGGGCGCGGAAGTGCTGAAATCGGTGCGCTCGGTCGGCGGCGATCGTACGCCGGTTATTTTCGTCTCGGCGGACACGTCCGAGGAAAGCGCGATGCGTGCCCTCGTCAACGGCGCCGACGACTACGTCACGCTGCCGCTGCGGCTGGGCGAATTCCGCGAGCGCGTGTCGGCGTTGCTGCGCCGCGCGTATCCCGACCGCTTCAACGGCGCGAGCTTCGACGTCGGCCCGTATCACTTCGATACGCGGCGCCAACTGGTCATGCTGCGCGGACAACCCGTGCAACTCTCGGGCACGCAGTACCGTCTTGCCTCGCTGTTCTTCTCGAACATCGGCCGCGTCATGTCGCGCGATCACATCTTCGCGATGGTCTGGGGCCGCGAATTCCGCGAATTCACGCGCACGATCGACAGCCACGTGTCGCGGTTGCGTCTTCTGCTCGAAATCGAGCCGGAGAACGATTTCCGGCTGCAGCCTGTATACAAGAGCGGCTACCGTCTGCTCTATCTGCGTCAGAGCGAAGTGGACGAGACCGAGAAAGAGGCGGCCTGAGCGGCTGTTCTTTCCTCTTCCTCGCTTCGGAAACCTACGCATCGTCTCCGTCTCGTGCTTTCGTGCTCTCATGCATGAAACATGCACGAGACCGGCCCTCTCCGTTCTCCCATGCCCATTCATCCGCCACGCTGTGGCGCGCATGATTCGCCTGTCACGCCGGCGAGTCCGGCGGGGATTTTGTCGTCCGTCTGGCGACCCATATAATCGAGCGGACACGTCGCCATGCCACGACCGGGGCTATGCGCGACCGAAATACCGTCGGCACCATCAGCACCGCCCACGCCACGAACAGCACACAACGGGACCGCACGATGAACACGCTGGCTCATCCGCTCGACCTCGACGACACGACGCTGTCGGGCATGCTTGCGCATTTCACGCTGCTCGAGCCGGTGTTCGACGCCATGCCGGACGTCGTGTTCTTCGTCAAGGACGCGCAGGCGCGTTACGCGCTGGTCAATCGCACGCTGGCTTCGCGCTGTGGCTTCAAGGAAAAATCGGGCTTGCTCGGCAAGACCGCGGAAGACGTCTTCCCGCGACGCTTCGGCCGCATCTATACCGCGCAGGACAAGGCGGTCATTCACGCAGGCAACCAGATGATCGACCAGCTCGAACTGCATCTGTATCCGGGCCGCCAGCCGGGTTGGTGTCTGACCTGCAAGCAGCCGCTGCGCGATCCGTCGGGCAGGGTGGTCGGACTCGCCGGCATTTCGCGCGACCTGAGAGCCGACGAAAGCAGTCATCCGGCCTACAGCCGGCTAGCCGCCGTGGTGCAGTCGATCCAGGAAAACTACGTGCAGCCGCTCAACCTCAAGCAGCTTGCGGCGATGGCGGATATGTCGGTGGCGCAACTGGAGCGTTACTTTCACAAGGTGTTTCATCTGACGCCGCGTCAGGTGTTGCTGAAAACGCGTCTGGACGCGGCCACGGCGCTACTGGTTTCGCACGACAAAGTCACCGATGTCGCCGCGCTGTGCGGCTATACCGACCACAGTGCCTTTACGCGGCAATTCAAGGCGACCGTCGGCGTCACGCCGACCGAATACCGCATGCTGCTGCACGGAACCACGCGAAGTTAAGCCCGGTACATGCCCCGTCGCTCGCATCATTACTATGTGTATGTCGTTCTGCTCGACGACACGGTCTGGAACGAGGCGCGCTTTCGCCGTGCGAATCCGGATTACCGGCACGACAAGCCATGCGTCTACGTGGGAATGACGGGTCTCGACCCGGATCTGCGGTTCGACCGCCATAAGGCGGACATTCAGGCGAATCGCTATGTGCGCGATTACGGGCTGCGGCTCTTGCCGGAGTTGTATGCCGTGTTCAATCCCATGCCGTATCGCGGCGCGCAAGACATGGAAGTGGAACTGGGAATCGGGCTGCGCGAGGCGGGATACGGAGTCTGGCAGGCCTGAAGCCGCGCTGGACGTTGAGGATGATGTTTCGGGCCGGGCAGCGTCGGTCGCGTGGGCAATGCACGCAGCGCCGCACGCGGGCCTTATTTCACGCCAAGTCCGCGCAACACGGCGTTGCCTTCTTTCGTCAGACGGAAATGCGAGCTGGTTTCGTTGGAAACGCTTTCAATCAGGCCGGCTTCGTGAAGCTGCGGAATTTCGGGTTTCGCGGACGCGTCGATCGGCGCGTGCAGCAACAGCAGCAGCGTGGCCAGTTCGTGATGGCTCAGCAGGCGGCGCAGCATGGTCGGGCGCTTGGCCTGAGCCGGCGAATCGTTCGGGTTGTTATCGGGCTGATTCATGGGTCGCACCTTGTGCGGGTTAGTGTCCGGTGGATGATGCGGACGAAGTCTTAAACGATTCTTAAGACACCATTGTCCTGTAACACCGTGACACTAAGATTGCGCGCAGAGAGATTACGGGCGCTTACGCCAGAAGGCGGCGACGGCTGTCGAGCCACCGCCAGGATCGGCACCCTCCGCGACCTGCATCAGCCCGTGCACCGGGCTGCCGCCCACCCTCAAGGCGCGCAGGTCTTGCCGGCCGCTTCGATCCACAGATTCCCGACGTGACGCTTGCCCGCATAGAAACGGTAAGTCGTCGCGCCGTTATCGCTGCGTACCTTGATGATGTTCGAGTCGCCGAAATCGAGCATCTGGCCCTGCGGAATCGCGGTGGACTTGAACGCGGCGTTGTGGCTCGTCGCCACTTGCGTCAGACAGGCAATGACATCGTTGACCGAGCGCTGCGTGGTGCTGTCGGTGACGGGCTCGCCGGCATCGGGGTTTTTCTGGAAGTACGCGCAAGCGCTGAAAAGCAGTGGGACTGACAGGACTACGGCAAACTTCTTCATATCTCTCCTGGCGTTTCGTGCAGCAAACGCTCGCGCGACGCCCGTTCGGCGCGTCGCGCGGCGCCTGACCGCGGATCAGCCGCCATTATATCGGTGCGTCTCGATGTGGCGGCCCGCTGGCATCGCTGCCGCACGCTGCGTGCCTGCCGGTACGCCGGCCGCCTACTTGCGCCGCTGCGCCTGCGCCGCCAGTCGCACGGCGGCGTTGCCCGCGCCGTAACCGTCGTAACCGCCGCGCCGCTCGACGATTTCGAGGAAGAAGCGCTGGTCGAGTAATTCCGTGTAAGCGTGGAAAAATTCCCCGCCGCGCTCGTCCCGGTCGTACAGGATGTTGTGGGCGCGCATGGCCTCGAGCGTTTCGTCCGGCAGCGCGTAGCGGGCCGCCAGATCGTCGTAGTAATTGCGCGGAATGCGCAGCACGGGCACGCCGTCGGCGACGAACTCCGGAATCGCGCCGAAGATGTCGCCGGTACTGAAGGCGACGTGGTTCAGGCCCGAGCCGTGATACGTATGAAGCGCTTCGGCCACCGCCGTATGCCGGTCCACGGACGCGTTCAGCACGATGCGCACCGAGCCGTCGCGGCTGCGCAGGGCCCGGCTGCGTACCAGTCCGTAAGGATCGGGCACCAGCACGCCGGGTTCCGCGTCGAATCCGAGCGCCGTGCGCAGAAACAGCACCCACGTATCCAGCGAGTTGGCCGGCACCGACAGACACACGTGATCGATGCGCGTGAGCGGCCCCACCTCGGTCGGCCCGTTGATGTCGGTCAGAACGAAATCCGCTTCGAACAAGGTGGGCTGATCCGGCGTTTCGTCGACGAAATAGTTCAGGCTGCTGTCCGGCGCCTGCACGGCGGGCAACACGCGCTCGTTCGGGCCGATCTGGCCGGAAAACGGCGCGTAGCCGAAGCCGGCGGCGCGCTCGAACGCCTGATGGGCGTCGTCCACGCGAAATGCCGACGCGCACAGCGAAAGCCCGTGCTGCTGGAAGAACGCGTTGGCGAACGAATCGGGCTCGGCGTTCAGCACGATCGACGCCGCGCCGTGCTGGAACAGTGTGACGTCTTTCGAGCGATGCCGGCCGGCCTCGCGAAAGCGCAGCTTGCCGAGCCAGTCGACGAGCTGGGCGCGGGTGGCGTGATCGACGGCGAATTCGAGGAACTGATAGCCGACGTGCGCGGGCGCGGCCGGCGAGCGGTACAGATCGCCGACCGGCTGCCGTTCGGCGTCGAGCCGCGCGCGCGTCTGTTCTTCGAGGAACAGCAGCGAGCGATGACCGTCCGCGGCGGTGATGGTGGTCGGCGCGGCGCGAAAGCCGTCGTTGAAAATTTCGAGCGAAAGCGGCCCGGAATAGCCCGTTTTCACGACCTGCGCGGTAAAACCCGCGAGGTCGAAGTCGCCCTGGCCGGGGAAGCAGCGGTAGTGGCGGCTCCATTCGAGCACGTCCATGGCGAGTTTGGGTGCGTCCGCGATCTGCACGAAAGCGATGCGCTCGCCCGGAATGTCGGCGATGCCGTCCACCGTGTCGTTGAGCGACAGCGTATGAAAGCTGTCCAGCACGAGCCCCAGATTCGGATGATTCACGGCGTCGACCAGCTTCCACGCGTGACGGTAAGTCTTCACGTGCTTGCCCCACGCCAGCGCCTCGTAACCGGCGATCACGCCGGCTGCCTGCGCCGCGCGTGCCAATTCGCCGAGCTGGTCGATCATCAGCGCGTCGTCGCCGATGGTGTCGGGCGAGACGTTGCTGCACACCAGAATGCGATCCGTGCCGAGTTCGTGCATCACGTCGAACTTGCGGCGGGCGCGTTCCAGATTGCGTTCGAGACGCTCGGGGCTCACACCGTCGAAATCGCGGAAAGGCTGGAACAGCATGATCTTCAGCCCGAGATCCTCGGCGATGCGCCGCACGTCGGCGGGCGAGCCGTCGAAATACAGCAGATCGTTCTCGAAGATTTCCACGCCTTCGAAGCCTGCCGCCTGAATGGCGGTCAGCTTCTCGACGAGGGTTCCGCTGATCGACACGGTGGCAATCGAACGTTGCATGAACGGCTCCTGCAAAACAATGAAAACAGCGGTGGTCGCAGCGCCTTGCCGGCTGCGGCGCAACCCGTTCGAGGTCACGGCGCCTCGTGCTGCAATGCGCAAATATGGACCAGTTGGTGAATAAGGCGTAGCAAGCCGCAGTCCCAAACCCGCGAGCCGCAGCCCGGCGCCGCCCACAATTGTCCATGCTAACCGGAATTGCCGCCAGTTTATACAAACTAACTAGATGGTACAAATTCGTAGAAACCCCGAATGACGAAGCGCTGCAATGCGCGCACACTTCGCTCCACGTTGTACTTCGCCTTACGCCTCAATTTGCGGGAGTGGCTGTCATGAGTTTTGCATCGGTACTGGTCCTCAACGGACCGAACCTCAATCTGCTCGGCACGCGCGAGCCGGCCCATTACGGCTCGGAAACGCTCGACGACGTCGCGAAGCTGTGTCGCGAGGCGGGCGAGCGTCTGGATCTGTCGATCGACTTCTGCCAGTCGAATGCCGAGCATCAACTGATCGACTGGCTGCACGCGGCCCGCACCAAGGTCGATGGCATCGTCATCAACCCGGCGGCTTATACGCATACCTCGGTGGCGATCGCCGACGCGCTCACCGCCATCGAAAAGCCCGTGATCGAAGTGCATATTTCAAACGTGCATCGTCGCGAGGCGTTCCGGCATCACTCGTATGTGTCGGCGGTCGCGGACGCGATCATCGTCGGCTGCGGCACGCAGGGCTATGTGCTCGCGCTGGAGCGGATGGCGACCATCCTTAAGAATAGGGCGGCAAAATGAATACGAAGTCTTATCTCGTCGGCCTCATCGGCTCGGGCATCGGCGGTTCGCTCACGCCGGCCATGCACGAGGAAGAGGGCAGCCGGCTCGGCTTGCATTACGTCTACCGCCGTATCGACCTCGCCGCGCTCGAGCTCGGTCCGGATGCGCTGCCCGATCTGCTGCAAGCGGCCGAACGCATGGGTTTCAACGGTCTGAACGTGACGTACCCGTGCAAGCAGAGCGTGATTCCGCTGCTCGACGAACTCTCCGACGACGCCCGCGCGCTCGGCGCGGTCAACACTGTTCTGCTCAAGGACGGCAAACGCATCGGCCACAACACCGACTGGTCCGGGTTCGCCCGCGCATTCCAACGCGGCCTGCCGGATGTGTCGCTCGAGCGCGTCGTGCAACTCGGCGCGGGCGGTGCCGGCGCGGCGGTCGCGCATGCCGCGCTGACCATGGGCGCGAAGACGCTCACCGTGTTCGACGTCGACGCCACGCGCGCCGCGTCGCTCGCCGACGAATTGCAGAAGCGCTTTCCGCAGTCGACGGTCGAGCCGGGTGCGTCCGGTAACGCAGCGCTCGGCGAGGCGCTCGCCGCCGCCAACGGTCTGATTCACTGCACGCCCACCGGCATGGAAAAGCTGCCGGGTTTGCCGCTGCCCGCCGAATTGCTGCATCGCGATCTGTGGGTGGCGGACATCGTGTATTTCCCGATCCGCACGGCGCTGTTGCAGGCCGCCGAGGCGCTCGGCTGCCGCACGCTGAGCGGCGGCGGCATGGCGGTCTATCAGGCGGTGGACGCCATGCGCATCTTCACCGGACTGGAGCCGGACGCCGAGCGCGTGTACACGCATTTCCAGTCGTTGTTGCAACGCTAAACCGGCGCCAAAGCCGGTCATTACCAGATCGAGGGGACGGAGAACTTTATGTCGCAACCGATTCAATCCACTTCCGCCAATCCGGGCGCGAGCGCGGCCAGTACCGTGCGCCGCTCGAAAGCGCGCTACCAGATTCTCGGCCTGCTCGCGGTCGGCACGATGATCAATTATCTTGACCGCACGGTGCTCGGCATCGCCGCGCCGCAACTCACCAAAGAACTCGGCATCAACGCCGCGCTGATGGGGCTGCTGTTCTCAGTGTTCTCGTGGAGCTACGTGGCGGCGCAGATTCCAGGCGGCCTGTTCCTCGACCGCTTCGGCAGCAAGATCACGTACTTTCTCTCGATGACGTTCTGGTCGCTCTGCACGCTCGCGCAAGGACTCGTGCACGGCATCGGCGCACTGTTCGTGTTTCGCCTCGGTCTGGGCGTCTCGGAAGCGCCGTGCTTTCCGACCAATAGTCGCGTGGTGGCCACCTGGTTCCCGCAAAGCGAACGCGCGATGGCGACCGGCACCTACACGGTCGGCGAATACATCGGCCTCGCGTTCTTCAGCCCGTTCCTCTTCATGCTGATGGGCGCGTTCGGCTGGCGTTCGCTGTTCTACGTGGTGGGCGCGGTGGGTCTCGTGTTCGGCCTGATCTGGTGGACGTCCTATCGCGAGCCGCGCGATCATCCGTCGGCGAATCAGGCGGAACTGGATTACATCGAAGCGGGCGGTGGTCTCACGCAGCGCAAGAAAGACCCGTCGCCGGCAGGCGCCGCGGCCGCGCCGGCCAAGAGCGGTTTCGAGTGGCGCACCATCGGGCGTCTGCTCAAGCATCGCCAGTTGACGGGCATCTGTCTCGGCCAGTTCGCCGGCAATTCGACGCTCGTGTTCTTCCTCACGTGGTTCCCGACGTATCTCGCCACCGAGCGTCACATGGCGTGGCTGAAGATCGGCTTCTTCGCGATCATGCCGTTCATCGCCGCTTCGATCGGCGTGATGTTCGGCGGCTTCTTCTCGGACTGGCTGCTGCGGCGCGGCAAGTCGGCGAACGTGGCGCGCAAGCTGCCGATCATCGCCGGACTGCTGCTCGCGTCCACCATCATTCTCGCGAACTACGTGGAAAGCAACGTGGTGGTGATCGCGATTCTGTCGGTGGCGTTCTTCGCGCAGGGCATGGCGGCGCTCGGCTGGACGCTGGTCTCGGACATCGCGCCCGAAGGTCTGCTCGGCGTGACCGGCGGCATCTTCAACTTCGCCGCCAATCTCGCGGGCATCGTCACGCCACTGGTGGTCGGCTTCATCGTCGCGGCAACGGGGTCGTTCGTCGGCGCGCTGGTGTTCATCGGCGCGATCGCACTGGTCGGCGCGCTGTCGTACATTTTCATCGTCGGCGATATCAAGCGCATCGTGCTGGTGGACTGATTTGCGCCGTTGATTCAGGCCGCACCTTCAATGCAGTGAAAAAAGCGGGACGTGCCCATCAGGCCACGTCCCGCTTTTTTATGCAGAGTTCGAAGACCGGACCCGCGCGATCAGTCGTCCTTGCGCACGAAGCGCAGCACGGCGTCGACGATCATCGCGCGATGCCGGGCGCGCAATCGCGGATGCGACGGATCGCGGCCGAATGCCGTGCCGAACGTATGGCGATTGCCGACGCGATGAAAGCACAGCGAGCTGATCAGCAGATGCAGGTCGATCGGATCGATGTCGCTGCGGAACTGGCCCGCTGCGATGCCGCGCGCGAGCAGATCTTCGATCGTATGAATGACGGTGACGTTGCGGCCTTTGAACGTCTTGACCTGCTCGACGTACTTCGCGCCATGGATGTTTTCGATGGTGACGAGCCGAACGAAATCGCGCTGACGGTCGTGATAGTCGAAGGTGAATTCGACCAGCGCCTTCATGCCCTCGACCGGATCGAGTTCGCTGACATGCAGATCCTGTTCGAGCGCGCGAATGTCGCCGTACACCTTTTCGAGCACGGCCTGATACAACCCTTCCTTGCTGCCGAAGTAGTAGTACAGCATGCGCTTGGTGGTGTTGGTGCGCTCCGCGATCGCGTCGACCCGCGCGCCGGTCAATCCCATCGCAGAGAACTCCTGGGTCGCAACGTCGAGGATGTTGCGCTTCGTCTGTTCGGGATCGTACTTGCGTCGCGCGTCGGAACGCGGCGTCTCTGACGCGGTGCCGTTGGTATCAGGCTCGGCGGCCTTGCTTCCCTTTTTCATTGTGTATTCGAGCGGCGTTGACGGCGCATTCTAGCATGGCAAAACCCGCCACCAGAGCGGGTTCTGGGCATAAGCCACGGCATAGGTGGCCGATTGCGCGAGCGCATCTCAGGACACCGGACGCGGCGCGCGGCGGCGTCCGGCGACGGCGTCGCGCGTCTGCATGGCGGTGTAGGTCAACTGGGCGGCGGCCAGCCCGAAGGCGCCATACACCGGCGTGAGCCCGAAGGCCGCGAATGCGTCGGGCACGGGACGCTCGCCGCTGATCGCCGCCGCCAGCAGTTCGCCGGACACGGTGGTGGGCGCCATGCCATGACCGCCGAAGCCGACCGCGTGCCAAACGCCGTCCGTGTCGCGGCCGATCTGCGGCATCTTGTGCCGCGCGTAGCTCATCAGTCCGCCCCACGCGTAGTCGACGCGTACGCCGTGCAGTTGCGGATAGACGCGCAGCAGATCGCGCCGCAACAACCTGGCGATGGCGGCCGGTTCGCGCTCGCGCACGGAGATGCGGCCGCCCCACAGAATGCGCGTGTCGGCGAGCGGGCGGTAGTAGTCGAAGGCGAAGCGGGTGTCGTAGATGGCGGCGCGTGTATCGATGGCCTCTCGCAGACGCGCGCCGAGCGGCTCGGTTGCCATCACGTAGGTCGCGATCGGCAGCACCGCGCGCTCGACGCGTGCATGGACGTTGCGCGCGTAGCCGCCGCCCGCCATCACCACATGCCGTGCCTCGATCGCACCGTGCGGTGTGTGCACGAGATAGCCGGCGCCGTCTCGTTGCAAACGCAGTACCGGCGACTGCTCGTGAATCGTGACGCCCGCGCCGGCCGCCGCGGCCGCGACGCCGAGCACGTATTTGAGCGGATGGAAGTGAAACGCGTTGCGCTCGAACAGTCCGCCGTGATAGCGGTCGGTGCGGAGTTGCGAGGCGAGTTGCGCAGCGGAAAGCGGTTCCCAGTCGACGCCGAACGAATCGCGCATGAGACGCCGCTGGCTTTCGAGCCGCGCTGGTTCGTCGAACCAGTTGGCGAGGATCACGCCGGCGTCGGTGACGTCGCAGTCGATCGCATAGCGCTGGATGCGGCGGCGCATCAGGTCGACGGCGTCGGTGGTCAGCGCATAGAGTTCGCGTGCCGTTTGCGCGCCGAGCGTCTTCAGCAGATCGGCGCAATCGAGGCTGTAGCCGCCGAACACGAAGCCGCCGTTGCGTCCGGATGCGCCGAAGCCGACCTGCTGCGCTTCGAGCACCACGATGCCATCGCCGCTGCCCGCGCCGCGCTCGGCGAGTCCGAGTGCGGTGGAAAGACCCGCCAGGCCGCCGCCGATCACGCAAACATGCGCGGCACGCCGGCCCGCGAGCGGCGCGTAATCCGTGCTACGGGAAACGCTTGCTTCGTAGAAACTTTGCATGGCTTGGGAAGCGGCGCCGCGCGCGAGCGCAGCGCCGCAGCGGATCAGGACACCGGCAACAGCTTGCCGCTGAACACCACCGGACCGGTCGGCGCATCGTGGTTGGGCGAGCCGCCCGGCGCTTCGATCGACACCGCCAGCGCCGCGTAGCTCTCCGGCTTCTGCTGACCGGCCGTGACCTTGCCGCTCGCGTTGTCAGGCAGCAAGCCGAGCGACACCGGATGACCGCTCGCCGGAATGCCCCACAACTCCATGGTCTTGCCCGGCGGCAGACCGACATTGCCGAGCGGATGCAAGGTCATGGTGGAATGCGTTTCGTCCCACGCAACCAGCATGACCGGATGCGCGTCCTTGTTGTTCAGCACCGCGACGTGCGTGACGGCAGCTTCGGGCTGCTGCTGTGCGACCGTCGGCGCGGGTGTCGGGGTACTGGCGGCCGGCAGCAGCGAGCGGATCGCCACGACCACCGCCACCGCCGCGAAGCCGGTCACGCCGATCGCCCAGCCGCGCCAGAACGCGAGGTTTTCGAAGATGCTGCCCGACGGCCGCGCCGGTGTTTCGACCACCGTACGAGGACGCGCCGCTTCGCGTGTGGATGCCAGGCCCAGACGCCGCTCGATGGCTTCCCACACCGCGGCCGGCGGCATGCGCGGCTCGGCGAGTTCGGCCATCGGCGAGATGCGCCGTTGCCATTCGTCGACCGCGCGGCGAACCGTGCTGTCATGGTCGGCGTAACGCTGGAAGCGCCGGCGTGCGCCGCCGCGCAGCGTGCCGAGCACGTATTCGGCGGCCAGCATGTCGACCAGTTGAGGATAGCGACCGAGGTTCATCACTCGCCTCCCAGGCAGGTCTTGAGCTTGGCGAGGCCGCGCCTGATCCACGACTTGATGGTGCCGAGCGGCACCGTCAGCACGTCGGCGATCTCACTATGACTTTGATCGCGCAGGTAAGCGAGGGCGACTGCCTGACGCTGCGCCGGTTCGAGCTGCTGCATGCAGCCCGCCAGCAAACGCGCCTGCAAGCTGACGGCGGTAAGTGCTTCGGGATCCGGATCGCCGGTCGCAACAAGGTCGTCCAACGCGTCGCTCCATTCTGTTTCCTGCGTGTTGACTCGCCGCAGGTGATCGAGAGCACGGTTCCGGACAATCGCGGACATCCACGTCATCGGCGCGGACAATGCACGGCGATAGTCGCCGGCAAAGCGCCAGATATTGACGAAACTGTCCTGCAACACTTCTTCTGCCCACTCGTGCCTGCTCAATATACGGAGCGCGAGGCCAAACAGTTTCGGGGCGGCGAGATCATATAACTCGCGCAGTGCCGCGGCGTCTTCTTTGGCAACGCGTTCGAGCAGTTCGGCGAGGGTTTCCGGCGTCAGTTCTCGAGGATTGGCTGTCATGGAAAGTGTCGTGGTGGACTTGCGAGCCTATGTTACCCACTTTCGACGCGAGCTTATATGTGGTTTTTTCCCAAGGCGCTGCATCCGGCGAGGCGAGGTTCGCGTATATGGCTGCACGGGCGGGGGACCGTCGCGCTTGCCGTGAACGGCAGCCGGCGCAGAGGCAGGGGCAGAGACAGAGACTCGATGGGACACGGGGTGCGTGTACCGGGAGGCCAGACCGTTGCACATGCGCGTCACAAGGCAGGCAACGGCGTCACGCGATGCGGGATGGTCAGCGCAAAAAACGCGGACGACAGCAGTTGGGGGTGGTGAGCCGGACTCATTCCTTTCGGGTCCGGCCGGATGCCGGACGCAGCAGCGTCAGCCGGCGCCCGGCCGGACCGGGAATGAGTTCGCGCGCACCTTTTCGCTTCGGGCGCAGCGAATCGGTTATTCAGTTCAGCGGCCCCAGCGCAGCACGAGCGGGTCGAGTCGGCGCGCCACTTTCAGCAGACCTTCGCGCGTGGCCGGATGCATGGCCGGCAGCGGATGACGCACGGCGTCCGAGCGAATCACGCCGCCTTCCTTCATCAAGGCTTTGCACGACGCAAGGCCGCCCTGGCGATTCTCGTAATTGATCAGCGGCAGCCATTGCTGATAATGCGCGGCCGCGGCTTCGGTGTCGCCGGCCGCGTAGGCGTCGACGATCAGACGGATGCCGTCCGCATAACCGCCGCCTGTCATCGAACCGGTTGCGCCGGCATCGAGATCGGCCATCAGGGTGATCGCCTCTTCGCCGTCCCATGGACCGATCACAGCGTCGCCGCCGAGTTCGATCAACTCGCGCAGCTTGTTGGCCGCCTGCGGTGTTTCGATCTTGAAGTACGACACGTTGGCGAGTTCTCGCGCCATTCGCGCGAGGAACGGCGCGGACAGGGCCGTTCCGCTCACCGGCGCGTCCTGGATCATGATCGGAATGTCGATGGCGTCGGACACCGCGCGATAGAACTCGTAGATGCCGCGCTCGCCGATGCGAATGGTCGCGCCGTGATACGGCGGCATCACCATCACCATCGACGCACCCGCCGCCTGCGCGCTACGGCTGCGCTCGGCGCACTGGTGCGAGCTGAAATGCGTGGTCGTGACGATCACCGGGACGCGTCCGGCCACGTGCTCCAGCGCCAGATGCATGAGCGTGTTGCGTTCGTCGTCGGACAGCGCGAACTGCTCGGAGAAATTGGCGAGCAGGCACAGGCCGTTGGAACCGGCGTCGATCATGAAATCGATGCAGCGCTTCTGGCCGTCGGGATCGAGACGTCCGGCCTCGTCGAAAATGGTGGGCACCACGGGAAAGACGCCGCGCAGGGGCGTCTGGCTGAATGGTCGGGCGGTAGTCATGGTCATGGCCGATGAACGTGGAAGTAGGGTGTTCGAATGTCTCCGCCGTCGACTATACGGCGCGGCGCCAGGCAAGGTATATTGAATTGTTTCCATCCTGTGATCGCTTTTGCGACTCACCCCGTCGATGAAAGACACGTTCAACATTCTGCTGTCGAGACTGCGCATGAAGCAGTTGCAACTGCTGATCGCCCTCGACGACCACAAATCGATGCACAAGTCCGCCGGCGCCATGGCGATGACGCAATCGGCGGCGAGCAAGGCGTTGCAGGAACTGGAGTCCATGTTCGAGGCGCCGCTGTTCGAGCGCAGCAAGACCGGCATGATCGCCAATCCGCTCGGCCATTGCGTGATCCGCTATGCACGGCTGCTCGCCACCGATCTGACCTCGCTGTGCCAGGAGGTGGCCGAGATCCGCTCGGGACGCGGCGGGCGGCTCGCGATCGGCGCCATCATGGGGGCGATTCCCGAATGCGTGGTGCCGGCGCTGAACGCACTGCACGCCGGCCAGCCGGATCTATCCATCGAAGTGATGGAAGACACCAGCGCGCGCATGCTGTTGCAACTGGACGAAGGCCGCCTCGACCTGGTGATCGGACGCGCGGCCGTCGCCGCCGATCCGTCGAAGTATCGCTACCTGCCGCTCGGCGACGAGCCTTTATCGGTAGTGGTGGGTTACGGGCATGCGCCGCTGCCGAAAAAGGAAATGAGCCTGCGCGATCTGACGGGGCACCGCTGGGTGACGTATCCGTCGCATATGCCGCTGCATGCCTTGCTCGAACGGGAAATGGATCTCGCCGGCGTGACGATGCCGGGCAATCCGATCTCCACCGCTTCGACGTTCGTGACCGTGTCGTTGCTGCAGGACAGCGCCGATCTGGTGTCGTTGCTGCCCACCGCGATTGCGCAGCCCTTCGTGCGGCAGAAGATGCTGCGCATCGTGCCGGTGCGGCTCAAATCGCCCTCGCAAACCTTCGGTGTCGTGGCGCGCAAGGGCGGCGTGCTGCCGCCGCCGGCCGAGGCATTCATCCAGCTGTTGACGCAGCAGACCACTAGCGCAGCCTGATTGCCGGCAAGGCGCGGCAGGGTTGAATACGGCTTTAGCGGCCGCCGAAAAAATGCCGCAAAAGCGCATCTTCACGCAGCGGCAAGACAGTCAATATCGCATGCCGGAGAACGCCGCGCCATGCTTCGCAAAACAGTGTTGCGGCGGCGACACTCAGGGTAGATCCGGGCAGATCGCGCCTTCATTTTCCGCGCTACACTGAATCGAAGGCGCGCCATCTCCAGAAACATGGCGCCCGCTCGGGGAGTGCTGCCATGAATCGGCCAGTGGTTCGGTTTCCGCTTCGCGCGGCAGGCGCAACGCCTGTCAGGAGGTGGCTCAAATGGGGGCTGGCGGCGGCGTTTCTGCTGGCCGTGGCCCTGGCGGCGCGCTTCGTTCAGGTGGAGATCGACACCTCGCGACTCCAGGCGCATTACCTCTCCGAATTGACTCGCGACGTGGGCTTTTCCGTCGCGGACGGTCCCAGCCATTCGATCCGCTTTCCGCAGGACGGCAAAGGCGCCGGCACAGACCCCAGGTCGGGTCCCGAAGCGGGTCCTTACGACAACCGTCTCGGCTACGCCCTGTTGCCGCAATTCCAGCAGCGCCTGCTCGAACGCGGGTTCGAGGTCACCGCGCAGGCACGCGATTCCGAACGCATGTTGTCGCTCGCCGATAACGGTCTTTTCCTGCCTTACGCCGAGAAAGACCAGGCCGGACTGCGCTTGTTCGACGGCACCGGTGCGCCGCTCTTTGCCGCCAGCTTTCCGGGGCATGCGAACGGCAGCTTCGACGCGATTCCACCGCTGATCGTCAATTCGTTGCTCTTCATCGAAGACCGTTATTTGCTGGACCCCGACCAACCGAACCGCAATCCCGCCATCGACTGGGGACGCTTCAGCCGCGCGCTGGCCGATCAGGGCCTGCGGCTGGTCAACCGGCATCAGGCGGCGCCGGGCGGCAGCACGCTCGCCACCCAGATCGAGAAATTCCGTCATTCGGCGGACGGCCGCACCGCGACGCCGCCGGAGAAATTGCGGCAGATCGCCTCGGCTTCCGTGCGCGCCTATCTGAACGGCCCGCAAACCATGCCGGCGCGGCAGCAGATCGTCGTGCGCTACCTGAACTCCGTGCCGCTCGCGGCGCAACCCGGCATCGGCGAGATCAACGGTATCGGCGACGGACTCGCCGCCTGGTACGGTCGCGATTTCGCCGACGTGAACCGCATCCTGATGGCGCCTTCGACGAGCGACACGCTGGCCGCGCAGGGCGAAGCATTCCGCCAGGTGCTTTCGCTGATGATCGCGCAACGCGCGCCGTCGTTCTTCCTGCATCGCGGCTATCCGGAACTGGAACGTCTGACGGACAGCTATTTGCGGCTGCTGGCGAGCGGCGGCGTCATTTCCGCGCCGTTGCGCGACGCGGCGCTGGCCGCGTCCGTGGAGTTGCATCGCCGGCCGGCGCACCTGCCGGCCGCCGACTCGTTCGTCTCGCGCAAGGCCGTCACGTCGATGCGCTCGCATCTGCTCGCGTCGCTGGGCGTGCCGAGTTTCTACGAACTCGACCGGCTGGACATGGAGGCAAAGGGCACGCTGAACAATGCCGTGCAGCAGGCGGTGAGCGAACGGCTCGCCGCGGCCGCGACACGTGACGGCGCGAAAGCGGCGGGTCTCGTTGGTTTCGAAATGCTGCGCGCGTCCGACGATCCCTCGCACATCGCCTACAGCTTCACGCTGTTCGAGCGGCGCGACGGCGCCAACCTCGTGCGCGTGCAAACGGATAGCGTCAACCAGCCGTTCGACATCAACTCCGGCGCGCGCCTGAATCTCGGCTCGACCGCGAAACTGCGCACCATCGTCACGTATCTGCAGATCGTGTCGGCGTTGCACGCGCGTTATGCGCCGATGAGCGCGGCGGAACGCAAGGCCGTGCAGCCCGACCCCAGCGATGCACTCACGCGCTGGGCGCTCGACTATCTTTCGCACACATCGGACCGCTCGCTGCAAGCCATGCTCGACGCAGCCGTGGAACGGAAATACTCGGCGAATCCCGGCGAAACCTTCTATACGGGCGGCGGCGCGCAGACCTTCAACAACTTCGAGTCCGACGACAACAGCCGCATTCTGACCGTGCGCCGCGCGTTCCAGCATTCGGTGAATCTGGTGTTCGTGCGTTTGATGCGCGACATCGTCCACTACGAAATGCTCGAGACCACCGGGCCGTCCGCGCAATGGCTCAACGATCCCGCCACGCGCACGATGTATCTGACGCGTTTCGCCGATCAGGAAAGCCGTGTGTACATGAATCGTTTCTACACGAAGTATCACGGCAAGACGCCCGATCAGGCGCTCGCGCTGCTCGTGCTCGGCGTGCGCAAGTCGCCGCCGAGAATGGCGGTCGTGCTGCGAAGCGTGGCGCCCGACGAACCCGCCGCGTGGTTCAACGCGCAGATGCGTGCGGCGCTGAAGAACACGCCCGCGGCTTCCGTACTCGACGACGAAGACCTCGCGAGCCTCTATACCCGCTACGCCATCGACCGCTACAACCTGAACGATCGCGGCTACATCTCGGGCGTTCATCCGCTCGAACTGTGGACGCTCAACTATCTGCGCGCGCACCCGGACGCCACGCCCGAGCAGATTCAGAGCGCCAGCCGCGACGTGCGTCTTTCCACGTATTCGTGGCTCTTCAAGACCCGTTATCACGCGACTCAGGATCGCCGCATCAAGCGGATGGTGGAGTTGCGCGCCTTCGACGCCATCGGCAAATCGTGGCAGGCGCTGGGCTATCCGTTCGAGACGCTCACGCCTTCGTATGCGGCGGCCATCGGCGCGTCGGGTGACCGGCCGGCGGCGCTCGCGCAGCTGATCGGCGTAATCGCGAACGACGGCAACAAGATGCCGACCGAAAGTCTCACGCAACTCGACTTCGCGAAAGACACGCCGTACGAAACGCATTTCAGGCGCGCAGCGGTGGCGCCGCAACGGCAGTTGTCGCCGGAAATCGCGAACGTGACGCGCAGCCTGTTGCGTGATGTGGTGGTGGGCGGCACGGCAAAACGCCTTGCGCAAGGCATGACGTTCCCCGACGGCGAAACGCTGCAGATTTACGGCAAAACCGGCACGGGCGACCAGCGTTTCAACGTGTTCGCCAAGGGCGCGCGGCTGATCGAGTCGCGCAAGGTGAATCGCAGCGCGACGTTCGTGTTCGTCATGGGCGACCGTTTCTACGGCACGCTGACCGCGTGGGTGCACGAACCGTATGCCGCGCATTACGAGTTCACCAGCGCGTTGTCGGTGCAGTTGCTGAAGTCGCTGGCGCCGGTCTTGCAGCCTTTGCTGAAGGATCAGCCGCCGGTGAAAACCGCCTCGGTCGACAAGGTGGCGGCGCAGTAGCAACGGCAACGAAAAAAAGTTAGTTTGGCTTAGTAATCTGCGTCTGCCGCCGGTTTCAGAAACAGTTCATGGACCGGCGCGAAATGCGCGTAGAGCGGCAGAATGGCGCCGCCCATCGCGCGCGCGTCTGCGCCGATCGTGCCTTCCAGCAGTTGCGGGCGCACCATCCCTTCCCATTCGAAGCGATCGAGCACACGCTCGGTACGGCGGATGATTTCGCGTACCAGTTGCCGGTCGAGTTCGCCGTCGATCACCACGGCTTCCAGGTCGAGCAATGCGGCCGCGTTGGTCAATGCGTTGGCAATCGCGGGGCAGGCCGTGTCGAGCCATTGCTCGGTTTGCCGCCACACGTCGGGCGACAGCGCGCGATGATCGTGAGCCGCGGCGGCAGGCACGCCGGCGTCGCTCAACAACTGTTCCAGCACGAAGCCCGATGCCGCGTGCAACAACTGCCGCGCGGGTTTGCGGGCCGAGCCGTCTTTCAGCGGAATCGAGCCGACCGCGCCCGCGTTGTCGTGCGGGCCGCCGTGCAGGCGTCCGTCGATCACGAGTCCGCCGCCGATGAAGGTCCCGACGAACAGATACAGGAAATTGTGAATCCCGCGTCCCTGGCCGATCACCAGTTCGGCGGCGCAGGCGGCGGTGGTGTCCTTGGCGAATTCGACCGGCAGACCGGTCATGGTGGCGATGCGGCTGCGCAGATCGATCTCGTGCCAGGCGTCGAGCGCATCGGGCGGTGCGCCGAGAAACTCGCGCCAGCCGCCGAGCCACAACGGCGCGGCAACGCCCACGCCGACCACCTTGTTGGCCTTCGCGCCGAGCGTGCGGTTCAGCCGTGCAAGCTTGCTTTCGAGCGCGGGAAACAGGCTGCGCGGGTCGGGATACGCGTAGTCGAAGACGTCGCGGCACACCACGTGACCGGCGAAATCCATCGCCAGCACATCCAGGCTGCGCCGCCCGACCTTGATGCCGATGGTGTACGCGCCGTCGGGACGTAAGGCGATCGGCACCGAAGGCTGGCCGATGCGGCCGCGCACGCGCGCCTGCTTTTCCAGCAGACCGTCGTCGATGAGACGATCGACGATCATCGAAACCGTCTGCATCGACAGACGCGTCAGACGTCCCACGTCGGCTTTCGGCAGGGGGCCATGCAGACGGATCGCCTGCAGCACGATCCGTTCGTTGAACTGCCGCATGCCGACCTGGTTCGAGCCGACCGTGCGTTTCGGGGGCGAGCGGGTGCCGGTGGTATCCATGGGCGCGCCGCTCAGCTCAGTGCGTGCGGTGCGGGCGTCATGCGATCGCCTTGACGTCCGCTTCCTTCGCGCCGGTCATGATCGCCACTGCCTCGGACATGTGGATGTCCGCCGTTCTGACGAGCGCCGCGCGCCGGCCGAGCCGCTGGATGTGGATGCGGTCGGCGATCTCGAACACGTGCGGCATGTTGTGGCTGATGAGGATCACCGGCAGGCCGCGGTCGCGCACGCGCCGGATCAGTTCGAGCACCATGTTGCCTTCTTTCACGCCGAGCGCGGCGGTGGGCTCGTCGAGAATCACCACGTGCCGCGCGAACGCCGCGCTGCGCGCCACGGCCACGCCTTGCCGCTGACCGCCCGAGAGCGTCTCGACCGCCTGACGCATCGAGCGGATGCCGATCTGCAGGTCTTTCATGTGCGCGGTCGCTTCTTCCAGCATGCGGCGCTTGTCGATCATCTTGAAGAGCGAGCCGCGCCAGCCCGGCTTGAGCAGTTCGCGGGCGAGAAACAGGTTTTCCGCGATGCTCATGGCGGGCGCCACCGCCAGTTCCTGGTAGACGGTTTCGATGCCCTGGGCGCGCGCGTCGAGCGGACTGCGGAATTTCACCGGCTTGCCGTCGAGCAGAATCTCGCCCTCGTCGGGCACGACGGCGCCGGAGAGCGCCTTGATCAGCGACGATTTGCCCGCGCCGTTGTCGCCGATCACGGCGAGAATCTCGCCGGGCAGTACTTCGAAATCGCAACCGTCGATGGCGGTGACGTTACCGTAGCGTTTGACGAGTCCGCGCGCCTGCAGAACGGGCATCACGGCTGAAGCGGAAACAGGTGTCGACATGACTGGCTCCATGCACGAAAGTGCGGCTCAACCGCGACGATGGGAAAGTTTGTCCGCGGCCACGGCGAGAATCACCAGCATGCCGGTGATCAACACCTGGTACACGGACGACACGCCGATCAGCGTCAGCCCGTTGCGAAACACGCCGACGATCAACGCGCCGAGCAGCGTGCCGACAATCGAGCCGCGTCCGCCGAACAGGCTGGTGCCGCCCAGCACCACGGCCGTGATGCTGTCGAGGTTTTCGGTTTGTCCTGCCTGCGGATCGCCCACGCCGGTACGCGATACCGACAGCAGCGCGGCGATGCCGTAGATCGCGCCGGCCAGCGAATACACGGTGAGCAGAATTTTCTGCGACGAAAGACCCATCAGACGCGCCGCTTCGGGGTTGTTGCCGAGCGCATAGAGATGCCGGCCCGGCACGGTGTCGCGCAAAACGAACCACGTGGCGAGATACATCAGCAAGGTGAGTACCGTGCCGTAGGTGACGTCGGCCGGACCCACCCTGAAGGTGTTGCCGAAGAACATGATGGCGTCCGGCAGATTCGATACGCTTTCCGCGTTCGAATAGATCTGCGTGAGCGCGAACGCGATGTTCAGCGTGCCGAGCGTGACGATGAACGCGGGCAGTTTGATGCGCGTGATCAACAGCCCGTTGAGCGCGCCGAACAGCGTGCTGGCGCCGATGCCGCACAGAATCGCGAGCACCGGCGGCACGCCGAGCGCGACCGCGAACTTGGTCATGATGATCGAGCCGAACGCCATCACCATGCCGCACGACAGATCGATGCCGCCGGTCAGCACGATCAGCGTCTGACCGATCGCGATCACGGCCACCACCATGGTTTGCTGGAGAATCAGCGAGAGATTCTGGAACGACAGGAAACGGTTGCTCTGCGAGATGAAGAAGCCGCAGGCCAGCACCAGCGCGATCAGCGGTCCGATCTCGGCGAGCGATGGTAAGCGGTCCGAAAGATTGCGTGAGTGACCGGCGGGCGCGGAAGGAGTCGACATGATGGAGTTCCTCGATGCAAGAGCGTGGCAGGCGCCACGCGGCAAATCAGGCGACGGTCCGCTTCAGCGGCGGACCGGCCGTGTCAAGCGCGTTACTTGTTGCCCCAGCAGTTGTCGAGGCCGAACTTCGTGTCCTTGCTGTCGATGCCGGACATGGGTTTGTCCGTGATCAGCGTGACGCCGGTGTCCTGATAGCCGGAGACCTTCTTGCCGGTCTTCGCGTAGGCGACGCCGGCTTCCACGCCCAGCGCAGCCATCTTCAGCGGATACTGCTGCGAGGTTGCGGCAATTGCGCCGGCCTTCACGTTGCGCACGCCTTCACAGCCGCCGTCGATCGACACGATCATCACGCTCTTGTCCTTGCCCGCCGCCTTGAGCGCGCGATACGCGCCCGCTGCCGCCGGTTCGTTGATCGTGTACACCACGTTGATATCCGGCGACTTCTGCAGACAGTTTTCCATCGCCGTCTGTCCCTTCGACTGATCGCCGCGCGTGTCCTGGCTGCACACGATCGACGCATCGCCTTCCTTCACGCCGAAGCCCTGCAGAAAGCCGTTGTGACGCAGCACGCCGACCGACACGCCGGGCGCGAGATCGAGCGTGGCGATCTTGGCGGGCTTGCCGGCCATGGCCGCTTTCGCATACTGGCCGATCAGCACGCCGGCCTTGAAGTTGTCGGTGGCGAAGAGGGCGTCGGTGGCGTCCTGCGGCTCGGTGGGCGTGTCGAGCGCCACCACCATGACGCCGGCGGCGCGCGCTTTCTTGATGCTCGGCACGATCGCCTTGGTGTCGCTCGGCGTGATCAGAATCGCTTTTGCGCCGGCTGTCAGCATGTTTTCGATAGCGGTGACCTGGCTCGCGTTGTCGCCGTCGAACTTGCCCGCGGCGGTAATCAGTTTCGCGCCGTCTTTCTGCGCGGCCGCTTCGGCACCCTGTTTCATCTTCACGAAGAACGGATTCGTATCGGTCTTGGTGATGAGGCCGACGGTGGGCTGGTCGGCGGCCTGGGTCGCGCTCGCGCACCACACGGCCGTTGCCGCGACGCACATCGTGACGATTGTTCTGGCGGCGGGATGCCTGCGGGAATTCAGGTTCATGGGACGCTCCTCCGGTTATTGGCAACGACGTTGTGGACTGCCTAAATCACTTGGATTGATTTAGTACAGCAGGCGCGCGAACGCGCGTCAAGAAAGCGTTCTCGACGCGCGATGCCATTCGAAGCGACGTGGGAAGGCGCAAGTCCTTGCGCGGCGGGACACGGCGGACTTGGTGCGCTGCAAGATCGAAGGTGCCTGCCTGGTGAAAGTCCTGGCTGGCTTGAAAGTGGATTGAAAACCGCGAACGGGTTTTCGGTGTGATCAGGCGTGCATAAGATGTCGATTCCGGCGGCAGCGTGAAGCGCTGTTGCCGGAATCGAAGCGGCCAAAGTCTTGCGGATTCGGAGCCCCGTTTCAGCGCCCCGCTTCGGAGCCCGTGTCCGTTACCGGCGCGGCGCGAGCGTTTGCCGTTTCGTTTCGAGTTGCGTGACGACGCGTTGCAACGTGCGCTCGGCCGGTCCCGGCGTTTCGACGAAACGGCAGCCGATCACGTAACGCTGATCGCCGCGCGGCGTGGTCATCTGACGGGGCGCGACGATCTCCAGATCGAGTCGCAGCGAACCGAATGTGCCGAGTTGCAGCGTGACGTCGCGCAGCACGGTGCCGGTTTCGAGCGATCCGAAACGCGCGTCGCCGGTTTTCAGCGCGACGCCGCCGAGCGACAAATCCTGCAATTCCAGCCGGAACGAGCCGCCATCCGCGTACGGGCCGCTCGCCACGTACGGGTCGAGCACCGGCGTTTGCACGCGGAAGAATTCGCGTCGTTGAACGTAGTAGAGCAAGGTGGGGAAGGCCGCCTCGAAAGCCGGGCGTCCTTCGAATTCGACGGCGGTGGCGTTGAGCGTGGCGAATTCGGTGCGAATGCCGCCGGGCAGGCTGCGGAACATCAGTTGCGGGGCTTGCGGCAAGGCGTGATTGTCGTCGGCCACGCTGCCTGCGTCGAACACGAAGCGCGCGTTGCGCGAGTCCACGTCCAGCACCTGCGTGACGATTTGCCGGCCGTCGAATTCCACGGTGACGAAGTCCTGTCCCGCTACCAGATGGCGCAGGCAGACGGCGATCTGCAACGGATGGCGTTGCGCGAAAGTCGAGTCGGCTTCGTGGGTCGTTGCGGTCGCGTCCGTGTCCTGCAGAAGATCGGCAATCATTTGAATATCCATGCGTGTCGTGGGCCCTGGCCTGGCCGGTGAGGAAGCGCTGAGGCATGACTTGCATGCGGGTGCGCGGCCTTTCCTTTCCTCTTTTCCCTGCTTGATTGCAGAGACCGTGCCAACTTGCATGGAATATCGCGGGCGACTGCTTGGCGTCTGAAAATATCCTTTGTAGACGGGCGTTTAGCGACGCTCGCCGCGCGTCGCATGGAATTCGCAAGACGGCCTTCGAGCGCGTTTGCAGCGTTCGCTACGTAACGCCGCCGACGCTGTTACGGCCACGTTACGACGCGCGCGGCGCGCCGGTCGAAGCGCGCACGACCAACTGCGGCGGCGAGGAAATCCGCATCGGCACCTCGGCGTTGCGCGTGCCCGCCTGACCGTACGAGGTTTCGATCAGTTCGCGCAGCAGGGACACTGCGAGTTCGGCCACTTCGACGGTCGGCACGGCCACGGTGGTCAGCGCGGGACGCGACTCGCGCGCAAGCTGGATGTCCGTGATGCCGATCACGGAAAGGTCGCGCGGCACGCTCAGGCCGAGATCGGCGGCGGCGTGCATCGCGCCGAGCGCGGGCAAGTCGTTGGTGGCGTAGATCGCGGTGAGTTTCGGGTTGGCTTCGAGCAGGGCGCGCGCGGCCGTGTAGCCGCCCTGGATCGTGTCCGGCGCATGTTTGACGCGTGACCGCGGCAAGCCGGCCGCGCTCATGGCATCGACGAAACCCGCCAGACGCGCCGCATGAATGCCCGACGATTTGCTGCCGACGATTGCGCCGATCTGCCGGTGACCGAGGTCGAGCAGATGCTGCCCGGCCAGCTCGCCCGCGAGCCGGAAATCCACCGCGACGCAGGGCAGGCCGGGCGGCTCGTGCGGCCGCTCCCACATGCACAGCACGACCGGCGTGCCGCGCGATTCGGTGGTGTGCAGGTCGGCGAAATCGAGGTTGGCGTTGGTCACCAGCACGCCTTCGGAGAGCGTGCCGGCAATCTGGTCGAGATAGGCGCGGCCGGTGTGCGGATCTTCGTTCGTATTGCAGATGATCACGAAGTGGCCGCTGCCGCGCGCGGCGCGCTCAACGGCCAGCGCGAATTCCGGATAGAACGGATTGGCGATGCTCGACACCATCAACGCGAGCGTCGGCGCGCGGCCTTCGGCCAGCGCGCGGGCGGCGAGGTGCGGACGGTAGCCGAGCGCATCGACCGCGTCGAGTACGCGTTGCCGGGTGGTCGCGCCAACCCGGCCGCGATTGCGCAGCACGTTGGACACCGTGGCCGGGGTGACGCCGGCATGACGCGCAACTTCACTGAGAGTGGGCATGATCGGGGAACGTCTTGTTCATTATTTGGGATGACTGTCCGGCATTTGCATCGCAGCCCAAGGAGCGGCAACATTTGTCGCACAGACAAAACGATATCGGAGACAGGCAAGGCCCAGCGATCGCATGCGATCGATTTTTTTGGGCCAGCTGATTAAGCGCTTAATCTCCGACTTCGAGCCGATTAAATCACGGAGTCGATGCAATGGCGAGCATTTCGTTGAAAGGCGTGCAGAAGGCGTATGGAGAGGGCGCGCTGGTGATTCGCGACGTCGATCTGGAGATCGGCGAGAACGAGTTCTGCGTGTTCCTCGGCCCCTCGGGTTGCGGCAAGTCCACGTTGCTGCGCATGATCGCCGGCCTCGAAGACGTGACCGACGGCGAACTCTCGATCGGCGGGCGGCTCGTCAACGACGTGCCCGCCGCGCAGCGCGGCGTGGCGATGGTGTTCCAAAGCTACGCGCTGTTTCCGCACATGACCGTGTACGAGAACATGGCCTTCGGCCTGAAGCTCGCCAAAACCCCGAAAGACGAAATCGACCGCAAGGTGCGGGAAGCCGCGCGCATCCTGCAACTCGAAGCCTTGCTGGAGCGTCGCCCGAAAGCGCTCTCCGGCGGTCAACGTCAGCGCGTGGCGATCGGCCGCGCGATCGTGCGCGAACCCGGCGTGTTCCTGTTCGACGAACCGCTCTCCAATCTCGACGCCACGCTGCGCGGCCAGACCCGCGTGGAGATCGCGCGACTGCACAAGCAGTTCGCCAAGGCGAGCGTGGTCTACGTGACGCACGACCAGATCGAAGCCATGACGCTCGCCGACAAGATCGTGCTGCTGCACGCGGGCAAAGACACCGAGCGTTACGGCTCCATCGCGCAGATCGGCGCGCCGCTCGAGTTGTATCACCGTCCGAAGAGCCGCTTCGTGGCCGGCTTCATCGGCTCGCCGCGCATGAACTTCCTGCCGGCGCGCGTGGCGTCGGTGGATGCGCAAGGCGTGACGATCACGCTCGACCAGACGAATGAAACCGTGCGCGTGCCGGTGAGCAGCGAAGGGCTGCAGGTGTCGCAAGCGGTTACGCTCGGCGTGCGCCCCGAGCATCTGGAATTCGTCGAGACCGCCGTAGCGGACGCCGCGCACGACTCGGTGCTCACGCGTACCGTCGCGCTCGTCGAACAACTCGGCGAACACAGCTACGTTCACCTCGATCAGCCCGGCGGCACGACCCTGATCGCCAAGGCGCCCGGCGACACGCGTCTGGTGCCGGGCGACCGCGCCAGCCTGCGCGTGCCGGCGCGCGCCTGTCATCTGTTTTTCGAAGACGGCTTCGCGGCCGCTTCGCTCGAATCCGTCGAACACTACGTATAAAGGACATTCGGATGCGCCTTGGAGTCTGCTATTACCCGGAACACTGGCCCGAGTCGATGTGGGAAGACGACGCTCGCCGCATGAAAGCACTCGGCATCGAACAGGTGCGGATCGCCGAGTTCGCGTGGAGCCGGATCGAACCCTCGCCGGGTGAATACAACTGGGGCTGGCTGGATCGCGCCATCGACGTGCTCGGCGCGGCCGGTCTGCAGGTGGTGATGTGCACGCCCACCGCGACGCCGCCCAAGTGGCTGATCGACCGTCATCCGGACATCCTGCCGGTGGGCGCGGACGGCCGCCCGCGCGCGTTCGGTTCGCGTCGTCACTACGATTTTTCGTCGCCTTCGTATTTCGCCGCGTCGCAGAAAATCTGCACGGCGGTGGCCGAGCGCTACGGCAAGCATCCGGCGGTCGCGTTCTGGCAGACCGACAACGAGTTCGGCTGCCATCACACGGTGGTCAGCTATTCGCCGGCTGCCGTGGGACGTTTCCGCGAATGGTTGAAGGCGCGTTATCGCACCGTCGACGCGCTGAACGACGCCTGGGGCACGGTGTTCTGGAGCATGGAATACCGCAGCTTCGACGAGATCGACGCGCCCGTCGCGACCGTGACCGAGGCGCATCCGTCGCACCGTCTCGACTATCGCCGTTTCGCGTCGGACGAAGTGGCGCGCTACAACCGCATGCAGGTGGAGATCATCCGCGCGCATTCGCCCGGCCGGCCGGTCGCGCACAACTTCATGCAACTCTTCACCGAGTTCGATCACTACAAGGTCGCGGCCGATCTCGACATCGCCACATGGGACAGCTATCCGCTCGGCGCACTCGAAGAACAATGGTTCGCGCCGGAGATCAAGGCGCGCTGGCTGCGCACCGGTCATCCCGACTTCGCGTCGTTCAATCACGACGTCTATCGCGGCATGTCGAAGCTGCCGTTGTGGGTGATGGAGCAGCAGCCCGGTCCGGTGAACTGGGCGCTGTGGAATCCCGCGCCGCTGCCGGGCATGGTGCGGCTGTGGAGCTGGGAAGCGTTCGCGCACGGCGCGGGCTGCGTGTCGTATTTCCGCTGGCGTCAGGCGCCGTTCGCGCAGGAACAGATGCATGCCGGTCTGAACACGCCCGATAACCGGCTCGACGTGGGCGGCAACGAGGCCGCGCAAGTCGCAAGCGAAATTCGCACCGTGCTCGCCGCGGACGCCGACGCCAACGCGTCGATCCGCTCGAAGGTCGCGCTGGTGTACGACTACGAAGCGAAATGGCTGTTCGAGATTCATCCGCAAGGCGCCGACTTTCACTATCCGCGTTTCGCCTTCGAGTATTACTCGGCGCTGCGTTCGCTCGGTCTCGACGTGGATGTCGTGCCGGTCGACGCGCCGCTGGACGGCTACCGCCTGATCGTGGTGCCGCCGCTGCCGGTGGTGCCCGCCGATTTTGCCGCGCGTCTGGCGAATTCGGGCGCACAGGTGGTGTTCGGGCCGCGCACGGGTTCGAAGACCGCAGACCTGCAGATTCCGGCGAATCTGCCGCCGGGCGCGCTGAGTTCGGTGCTGCCGTTGCGAGTGTGGCGCGTCGAATCGATGCGTCCGAACGTGACCGAGGCCGTCAGTCTCGCCGACGGTGAAAGCGCGGGTTACGCACGGCACTGGCGCGATTTCATCGACAGCGACGCGCAAGCTACGCTCGACGTGCGCGCCCGTTTCGCGGACGGCCATCCCGCTTACGCACGCAGCGGCGCGTTCCATTACCTCACGAGCCTGTTCGACGACGCGCTGACCACGCGCTTCTTCGCGCAGATTGCCGGCGAAGCGGGTCTGGCGGCGCAGTTCCTCGGCGACGGCGTGCGGATCAGCCGGCGCGGCGCGCTGACTTACGTGTTCAACTACGGCGAAGAACCCTATACGATTGCCGACGCCGCTGACGACGCCTTCGTGTTCGGCACGCGTGAGGTAGCAGCGCAGGGCGTGGCGGTCTTTCGAAGCCGGTAAAGCAGACGCCGACAAAGCAGACGCCGACAAAGCAGACGCCGATCAAGCAGAAGACGTTGAGTAGTGTTCCGAAGCATTCCACGCAGCATAGGCAACGACGCAAACAACGACGCAAAATCACGGAATAAAAGGAGACAGGCAACATGACAATCAAACCACGCAAGATTCTGCTGGCGCTCGCGCTGGCCGCGGCGGCCGCCGGGACGTCGGTCGTCAGCACGGCGCAAGCCGGCACGCTCGCGGTCAACATCGCGTTCAAGGGTGCGAGCCAGCGCGCCGTATGGCAGTCCACCATCGACGAATTCAAGAAGGCGCATCCCGGCATCGACGTGAAGGTCTCGTTCATCGACGAAGAAGCGTACAAGGTGCAGTTGCCGGGCTGGCTCTCGACGGTGGCGCCCGATATCGTCAACTGGCATGACGGTGAGCGCATGGCGTACTACGCGCAGCGCGGTCTGTTCGAAGACCTGAGCGGCGACTGGGCGAAGAACGGCTGGAACGACATGTATGCCTCGACTAAGGAAGCGTCGTCGTATAAGGGCAAGCAGTATGCCGCGCCGACCGTGTACTACTCGTGGGGCATGTTCTATCGCAAGGACCTGTTCCAGAAGGTCGGTATCAGCGGCGAGCCGAAAACGTGGGATCAGTTTCTCGACGACTGCAAGAAGCTGAAGGCCGCGGGCATTACGCCGATTGCCGTGGCGGGTCGTGACTCGTGGACGCTCGCAGGCTGGTTCGATTATCTCGATCTGCGCCTGAACGGCAACGCGTTCCACCAGAAACTGATGGCCGGCGAAATTCCGTACACCGATCCGCGCGTGAAGAAGGTCTACACCACGTGGAAGCAACTGATCGATGCCGGCTATTTTATCGACAACTCGCTCTCCTACGATCTGGATTCGGTGCAGCCGTTCCTGTTCCAGGGCAAGGCGGCGATGATGCTGATGGGCACGTTCATCACCGCCGGCTTCCCGCCGAACGTGAAGCCGGAAATGGGCTACTTCCAGTTCCCGATCATCGACGCGAAGGTTCCGACCGCCGAAGACGGTCCGGTCGAATCGCTGCATATTCCGTCGAAAGCGAAGAACAAGGCGGACGCGCATACTTTCCTCGCGTTCGTCGAGACGCCGGAGATCGGCGCGAAGCTCGCCGCGGGTCTGGGCTCGCTGTCGGCGAACAGCAAGTCGCCGGAACCGGAAGATCCGATTTCGAAGATCGGCTTCCAGATTCTCGCCAACACCAAGGGCGGCATCGCGCAGTTCTATGATCGCGATATGACGAAGGAAATGGCCGACGAAGGCATGAAGGGGATGCAGCAGTTCATCTCCGATCCTTCGAAGCTCGACGACGTGCTCGCGCAACTCGAGCAGACCCGCAAGCGCATCTACAAGAAGTAAGCGACGGCGGCCCGTTCGCGGGCCGCCGATCGCCGGCTTCGATTGCCAACCTTCGATCGCCAACGTTCGATCGGGAGAAAGATCGTGTCGCACTCCGTCACCCGTTCCACAGTCAGCGGACCCGCGCCCTCCGGCGGGTCCGGCGGCTCCGGTGCGCCGTCGCCCGGCGGCGCATTGCGCGGCGGTTCTGCCGCGGCGCGCCGGCGCGGTCCGTCGCCGACCGCGCGCCGGCAACGCCGGGCCGCCTTCCTGTTTCTCGCGCCGGCCTGCGTGATGGTGGCGATCTACGTCGTCTGGCCGATTCTTTCGACCATCCGCCTGAGCTTTTTCAACTGGGACGGCATGACCGATCCCTCGTTCGTGGGCCTGGCGAACTACGTCGAACTGTTCCATACGCAGACGTTCTATACCGCGCTGAAGAACAACCTGATCTGGTTGCTGCTGTTCCTGCTGGCGCCGCCCATGGGACTCGCCGTCGCGCTGTATCTGAACCAGGCGGTGGCGGGCATTCGCATCGTGAAGTCGCTGTTTTTCGCGCCCTTCGTGCTGTCGGGCGTGGTGGTGGGTCTGATCTTTTCGTGGTTCTACGATCCCACCTTCGGTTTGCTCGCGGTGATTCTCGGCCACGGCGTGCCGGTGCTCGGCGACCCGCGCTACGCCACGTTCGGCATCGTGTTTGCGGCGCTCTGGCCGCAAACCGCCTACTGCATGATTCTTTACCTCACGGGTTTGACCTCGCTGAACGCCGAACAGATCGAAGCCGCACGCATGGAAGGCGCGCACGGCTGGTCGATGCTGTGGAACGTGATCCTGCCGCAATTGCGGCCCACCACGTTCATGGCGATCGTCGTGACGATCATCGGCGCGTTGCGCAGCTTCGACCTGATCTCGGTGATGACGGGCGGCGGCCCGTTCGAAAGCTCGACCGTGCTGGCTTATTACATGTACGACCAGGCCATCAAGTACTACCGCATCGGCTATTCGGCGGCGGTGGCGGTGGTGCTGTTCGCGATCATGCTGATCTACATCGTTTATCACCTGCGGCGAATGCTGCGCGCCGAGCAATAAGGAGCCGACCATGTTTCCGATTCCGATCGACAAATGGAAACCGGCATCGCGCCGCGTCTACAAACTCACCTTGCCGATTGCGCTGCTGATCTGGCTGTTGCCGATGATCGCCGTGCTCGTCACGTCGGTGCGTTCCAGCGAGGAACTGAGCGAAGGCAACTACTGGGGCTGGCCGAAGCACTTCGCGATGTTCGACAACTATCGCGAGGCGTTGACCACTTCGCCGATGCTGCATTACTTCTGGAACAGCGTGCTGATTACGGTGCCGGCCGTGGTGGGGTCGATTGCGCTCGCGGCGATGGCCGGCTTCGCACTCGCCATCTATCGCTTTCGCGGCAACTCTACGCTGTTCGCCACGTTTGTCGCGGGGAATTTCGTACCGGTGCAGGTGCTGATGATTCCGGTGCGCGATCTGTCCTTGCAACTCGGTCTGTTCAACACGGTGAGTGCGCTGATTCTCTTTCACGTGTCGTTCCAGACCGGATTCTGCGCACTGTTCCTGCGCAACTTCATCAAGCAGTTGCCGTTCGAGCTGATCGAGGCGGCACGTATCGAAGGCGCGAATGAATGGACCGTGTTCTTCAAAATCGTGCTACCGCTGATCCGTCCCGCGCTCGCGGCGCTGGCCATTCTCGTGTTCACCTTCGTGTGGAACGACTACTTCTGGGCGCTGTGCCTGACGCAAGGCGACGACGCCGCGCCGATCACCGTGGGTGTGGCCGCGTTGAAAGGCCAATGGACGACCGCGTGGAACCTGGTGTCGGCCGGATCGATTCTGGCGGCTTTGCCTTCCGTGGCGATGTTCTTCGCCATGCAGAAACATTTCGTGGCCGGTTTGACCTTTGGGGCAACCAAGGGATGAGTCGTTAGCGCGTACCCGTGTTCTCAGGTTGTGGCGAGAAGCTTGCCCGCGAAAGCGGGCTTTTTTTCGTCTGCGGGAAGGGGTTACTTTGGGTTTCTGGCTCCGATCGACAGTTCAAGAAAGCCCGACTGCGGATCGTGCTCGCGCGAAAAACGATGGTCCGGCAGCAGCGCAAGCAGAATCTCAGCCGTCGTGCGGACGACGCAACCGTGCGCGACATGTCCGCCGCTGACACTGCCACGCGAGTCGGACACCGACATGTGCAGATGCGCGCCGTCCACCGAAAGCGAGCTGCCCAGCGTGAGAATCTCCAGGTCGCCGCGCAATTCGGTCGGCAAGTCGACGCCTGCGAAACGCAATTGCGCGACGCTGAGACTGCCGATGCCCTGAATCACGAAAGCCGCCTGCAAGCCGAGTTGCCGGAGTGCGTTTTCGAGGACGAGCCGCAAATCGTCGCCCGGTGACAGGCGCAGTGGATAAGCTTGCATGGTTCGGCTTCGCAATGATGGGATGCGGCCTAGTGTAAAGCTATTGGCAAGGCGATCGTCTCGCCGCTTTGTCTCTCACGTTGAAAAAGCGTCCACGTCACGTCGTTTTCGAAAAAGGCAGTGTTCCCGCCGAGCGCCGAAGACGCGCGGGGCCTGTCCGTTTTCGGCTAAGTCGTGGCTTATCCACTACGCGGATTGAGTTCGTAATAGTGCGATTCGCAGCCGCATTTGTGCGAGCGCAGCAGAAACGCTGGATGTGCGCTCTCCGGTTGCCCGCATCAAGCGGACTTCACGACGCCGATATCCAACGATAATTCGAAGCGAGGTTGACGTGAGACACGTGCTTTCGTTGTCGGTCGCGCTGACGGGCGTGCTGATCGCCGTCGCGGCCCACGCTGCCGATCCTGCCGCAGACCCTGATTCCAATAGCGGCGCCGCCGTGAATCTCACCGGCGCCGGCAGCACGTTCGCCGCGCCGATCTACGGCAAGTGGGCCGAGGCGTATCAGAAGTCCGGCGGCGGCAAGGTGGACTACAAACCGGTCGGCTCGACGGAGGGCCTCAAGCGGATCGTCGCGAATGAAGTCGATTTCGCGGGCTCCGATGCGCCGCTCAGTGACGACGATCTGGCGAAGCAGGGGCTCGTGCAATTTCCAACGGTGGTGGGCGGCGTGGTGCCCGTCGTCAATATTCCGGACATCAAGCCGGGCGAGTTGACGCTATCCGGCCAGGTGCTCGGCGATATTTATCTTGGCAAGATCGTCAACTGGAATGCGCCCGCCATCGCCGCGCTCAATCCCACGCTGAAACTGCCCGACATGCCGATTGCCGTGGTGCGGCGCGCCGACGGCTCCGGCACGACGCTGATCTGGACGCACTATCTCGCGCAGGCCAATGCCGAATGGAAAAGCCGCATCGGCGAGGGCGCGACCGTGCGCTGGCCGCGCGGCCTGGGCGGACGTGGCAACGAAGGCGTCGCGACATACGTGCAGCACGTGCCGGGCGCGATCGGTTATGTGGCCTGGGACTTCACCAAGCAGAATCACATGGCTTATACGGCCATGCGCAATGCCACGGGCGCGAGCATTCAGCCCGGACCCGCCACTTTCAAGGCGGCCGCCGAGAGCGCCGACTGGTCGCGCTCGCTCTATCCGTTCCTGACTAACGAACCCGGTCAGCAGGCCTGGCCGGTGGTCGGCGCAACGTTCGTGCTGCTGCATGCCAGTCAGGATGGCGACAAGTCCGCGCGCGCGGCAGCGATTCTGCGGTTTTTCGACTGGGCCATGACTCACGGCGCGCAGACCGCCGAAGCGCTGGACTACATTCCGTTGCCGGAAACGGTGGCCGCCGAAGTGCAGACCTATCTGCACGCGCAACTCAAAGACGTACCGAAGAAAGCGCTGGCGGGACAATAAGGCGTCAGGCGCGCATCCCGATCAGAACGAGGTGCCGATCTGGAACTGGAACTTCTGATAGTCGTCGCCGGCGTGCCGGACGATCGGGAAGCCGAGCGAGAGCTTGAGCGGCCCGATCGGCGAAATCCATTCGAGCCCTGCGCCGTAGCTGTAACGCAAGCCGTTGGCGCCCGTGCTGTTGCCTTCGTTGCCCCACACATTCCCCGCGTCGACGAAAGTGAAAACGCGCAGGGTGCGGTCCCAGCCGCTGCCCGGCAGAGGGAAGGTCATCTCCACGTTGGCCACGACCATGCGCGAGCCGCCGATCGGGTCGCCGGTGGTGGCGTCGCGCGGACCCAGCGAGCCGGACTCGTAGCCGCGCACGGAACCGATGCCGCCCGCGTAGTAATTCTTGAAGATCGGATAGGCCTTGCCCGCAAAGCCGTTGCCGTAACCGCCCTGCAGATTCAGGCCGAGAATGAAGCCGCGCGCGAACGAGTAGTAATACTGCGCCTGGGCGTCGGCCTTGTAGTACTCCGTGCCGCCCGCCGGTGTGCCGACTTCGCCATTGCCCTGCAGAAAATAGCCGCGGCTCGGCACGAGGGCGCTGTCGCGGTCGTCGCGTGACCAGCCGGTGGTCAGCGGCACGTTGTTCACCACATGACCGAATTCGGCCACGTAATCCTTATAGCTTTGCGGGGTCGATGAATCGATCGAGAGCCGGTTCTGTTCGAGACCGACGCCGAAGTAAACGGTGTCCGCTTCGGAGAAGGGAATGCCGAACTTCAGGTCCGCGCCCACCGTGATGATGCGAAAGCTCGTATCTGTGTAGTAGTAAAGCGGATAACTGGTGCGGTAGTAGACGTCCGTGATGCGCTTGATGCCGTCCACGGTGAAGTACGGATCGGTTTGTGTGACCGTGAGCGTGCGATAGGTCTTGGCGGTGTTCACGTTCACGGCGAGACTCGTGCCCGACCCGAACACGTTGTCCTGCGAAATGCCGGCGGATAGCACCACTTTGTCCGTGGACGAAAACCCTGCGCCGAGCGTGATCGCGCCGGTGGGTTTCTCGCTCACTTTCACGTCCACGTCGACCTGATCGGGTGAGCCTTCCACGGGTACGGTCGTGACGTCCACGTCGGTGAAATAGCCGAGCCGGTTGACCCGGTCTTTCGACAACGCGAGACGGTTCGAGTCGAACCACGAGCTTTCGAGTTGGCGCATTTCGCGGCGCACGACTTCGTCGCGCGTACGCGTGTTGCCCACCACGTTGATATGCCGCACGTACACGCGCCGGCTCGGGTCCACTTGCAGCGTGATGCCGACCGTGTGATGTTGCTGATCGATCTGCGGCTGCGCGTTGACCGTGGCGAATGCGTAACCGTACTGGCCGAGCCGGTCGACAATCGCTTTCGTGGTGGCCTGCAGTTTCTCCGCCGAAAAACGCTCGCCCGGCTTGATGCCGATCAGCTTCGTCAATTCCGCTTCACGGTCGAGCAGATTGCCCGCGAGCTTGACCGAAGAGAGGGTGTACGGCTCGCCTTCGTGCAGCGTCACCGTGAGATACATCTCTTTCTTGTCCGGCGTGATCGACACCTGCGTCGATTCGATATTGAATTCCAGGTAGCCGCGATTCAGATAATACGAGCGCACGCGTTCCAGATCGCCGGTGAGTTTGTCTTTGGCGTAGAGATCGTTCTTCGTGTACCAGGAGAACCAGTTCGGCGTGGAGAGCTGCATTTCGTCGCGCAGCGTATCGGTGCTGAACGCCTGATTGCCGATGAAATTGATCTGCCGGATCTTCGCGTTCGGTCCTTCGATCACCGAGAACAGCAACGCCACGCGGTTGCGGTCGATCGGCGTCACGGTGGTGGTCACTTCCGCGGCGTAATAGCCGCGCGTCAGATACTGGCGCTTCAGTTCCTGTTCCGCGCGCGAGACGAGGTCCTTGTCGTAGTAACGTCCCGCCGACAATCCCACCGCGTTCAAGGCCTTGTTCAGATTGTCCTTGTCGAACTCGTGAATGCCGGCGAAATCCACCGTACCGACCGCGGGGCGTTCAATGACCTGCACGATCACCACGTTGCCTTCGGATGCGATCTTCACGTCGCTGAAGAAGCCGGTTGCGTAGAGCGCGCGAATCGCGTCCGAGGCTTTGTCGTCGGTGAAGGTGTCGCCTTTTTTGATCGGCAGGTACGCGAACAGGGTGCCGGGTTCGACGCGTTGCAGTCCTTCGATCCTGATGTCCTGCACCGTGAACGGCTGAACCGCATGAGCCGGCGAGCTTGCCAGCGCCATGCCGGCGAGGGGAAACGTACTGGCGATACGGCTCGTTAAAGCTTTAAAGTTCATCTTGAGTGGTCAGATCCTGATACGGCGCGCGGCGGGCGGACAACAACATTCGGCGCATCGGTGCGTGTTCGAAGCGGTGTCCATGACTCCGGGAAGCGCGAAGTATAGGGACGGCTCCCTTAGGCCGCGTTACGCAAAACTTTCTCTCCATTAGGCTTGCTAACGTGTGCGGCGCAGGCGTTGCAGCGGCAGTACGGCACCGTGCCTATTTCGGCGTGGCGGCTGAAATAATGCGTTACAGAACCAAAGGAAGCGTAGGGCGGGCGTAACGCAGCGAACTCGGCGGGCGGGTATCGTCGGGTCTTCGATTTCGCTCGGCGTTCACGCGCTTTGGAGAAGTGACATGATTGAATTTATTTCGCCGGCCGTTCTGTCGGCGGTGTTGCGCGCCAGTTCGTCGCCGATCTTTTCCGCGTGGCTGGCGCGCGCGTCGATGTTCGCGCCGCGCGAGACGCGCCACGCCGCGAGCACGGCCGCTCACAGCAACGCCGTCACGACGGAGGGCACGCTCCGTGTCTGATTCGTCCACCCTGGTAGTCAATTCCATCACGCAGATGCAACTGACGGCCGACGGCCAGTATCTGCTCATCCACGGCCATCAGCCCACGGCGGCGCTGCATCGTTCCGTGCTAAACGAACTGCTGGTCGCGCTGCCCAATGCCATCGAACACGCCGATCGCGTGCTGCACGACAACCAGGAAATGGGCTTCGCGCTGCATTGCCAGGGTTGGGAAGTCGGGCGGCTGAACGGCACGGAAATGGTGGTGATCCGTTTCCGCCTGTCGGGCAGCGCGGGCTTGTCGTTCTCGCTGCCGGCCGCGCAGATTCCGTTTCTTTTGCAGGCACTGGACGGCGCCGTGGGCTCGATGAGCGCGTCCGGCGCCGAAGCCGTGGCCGGCCGCACGGGCGACGTCACGCTGCAATAGCGCGCCAGTCCATTACGGTTATCCGCCTTCATGCTTTCGCGCGCTCACGCGGCGCGCGGGTCCTGCACGTCCGTCATTCTTTCCGATACTCTCTATTTTGATTTCGCGCCGTGCATTTCGACGCCTACGTTTGAGGCCGCTCGTTTCATTGATGTTGTGTGCTTACGGATGCACGCCGCTGTTCGCACATGCGCAGTTGAGCGGCGACGCCGCGCTCGCCACGCGGATCGACGGCGACTGGAGTCTGCAGATTGCGCCGCAGCTGGACGAGCAGGCCATGCCGCTCGGCGCGCGGCCGGCCACCACGGTCGTAGCCGATGCCGTGACCGCGACCACCGGCACGGATGTCTCGCTCAAAGGCCACGCACAGTTGCGCCAGTACGCGTCCACCGTAAAGGGCGATGCGCTGCATTACGACGTGGATAGCGACATGGCCGACGCATACGGCGCCGTGCGGCTGGTCGATAACGGCAACGTATTCGACGGACCCGACGCGCATCTGTTGGTCGGCGCGAATGAAGGCTATATCAGCGTGCCGAAATACCGCTTCTATCTGAGCGGCGGCTGGGGCAGCGCGCAACGCGCCGATCTGATCGACAGCGAACGCACGGTGGTGCGCCACGGCACCTATAGCGCGTGTCAGTGCGAAGCGGACCCCGCTTGGTATCTGAAGGCGAGCGAGTTCGACATCGACACCGGTAACGACGAGGGCATTGCGCACAACGGCATCCTGTTTTTTCAGGGCGTGCCGATCATGGCGAGCCCATGGCTGTCGTTTCCGCTGTCGGGTGCGCGGCGCAGCGGTATTCTGCCGCCCACGTTTTCGGTGAGTTCGACTAACGGCGAAGATATCGCGCTACCGTATTACTTCAATCTCGCGCCGAATTACGACCTGACGCTGACGCCGCGCATTCTGTCCAAGCGCGGCGAAATGCTAAGCGCCGACTACCGCTATCTCGGCGCGAATCAGTCGGGCTCGCTTTCTTTCGCCTACCTGCCCAACGACCGCATTACCCACACCGACCGTTATTCGATTTCGCTCGACCAGCACTGGAACCTCGGTTCCGGCTTCGGCGCGTATGTCGATTACAACCGCGTATCGGACGCCAATGTTTCGACCGATCTGGCGTCGGGGGTCGCGTTCCCGACCGGCTCGACTACGCTATATCAGCAGGAAGCGGGGCTGACGTGGACGAACGGACCGTGGAGCGTGCTCGCGCGCGAGCAGCGCTGGCAGAGCTTTTCCAGCGACTCCACCTACAACCGCGAGCCGCAGGTCAACGTGAAATATGCACGCTATAACGTGGGCGGTTTCGATTTCGGCGCGGAGGCCGACGCCACGCGCTTCACGCTGCCGGGCGACGACACGACACAAGGCAGCCGCTTCGTCTTCAATCCCTACGTGAGTTACACCGCCGAGCGGCCAGGCTGGTACATCACGCCGAAATTGCAGTGGCATTTCGCTTCGTACGATCTGACTTCGATCGGCTCGGATGCGCCCGCCGGTCAGCCGAAAAACTTCAACGTCAACGTGCCGACACTGAGCCTCGATTCCGGGCTGCGCTTCGAGCGCGGCGTGCGCCTCTTCGGCACCTCGTATATCCAGACGCTGGAGCCGCGGCTCTTTTACGTGTACACGCCATACCGCAATCAGCTGTTCGCGCCGTTGTTCGATACGGCGCAAGCCGATTTCGGCCTGAGCGAACTGTTCACCACCAATAGTTTCGTGGGCAACGATCGCGTGTCCGACAGCAATCGCGTGACGGCGGCCCTGACTTCGCGTTTCATCGACGCCGCGAGCGGTGATGAGCGCGCCCGTTTCGTTCTCGCCGAGCTTTACGACTTTCGCACACCGCAGGTCACACTCGCGAGCGGCGACGCAGTGGGCACCGTGGCGCGCACCAGCGTGGTGGGCGGCGCCGCGTACAAGATCGGCGCGGGATTGTCGACGGAGCAGGCCGTGGAGTACAGCCAGGCCAATCACTACCTCACGCATACGGCGCTGGGATTCGGCTGGTCGCCCGCCAGGGGTGAGGTGCTGAACGTGGCGTATCGCTACACGCGTGCCAACAGCACGCTCGACTACGAACCCGTCAACCAGTTCATCGTATCGGAGCAATGGCCGCTCACACGGCATGTGGTGAGCGTGGCGCGCATCAATTACGACATGAGCGAACACCGTCTGATCGCGGGCCTGCTCGGGCTTCAGTACGACGCGAGTTGCTGGTCGCTCGGCCTGGCTCTGGAAAAGTACACCAACGCGACGAGTTCGGTGACGGCCCCGAGCACTGGCACGCGCGTTCTGATGCAACTCCAGCTGAAAGGTTTTTCGCAGATCGACAATGGCCTGCTCAACCAGTTTCGCGCCAACGTGCCGGGTTATACGCCGGAGACACCCGACACCACGCCGACTTCGCGTTTCAGCAACTATCCGTGAACGGCGTGCCGTGTAATAGGTAGGGCGCACGGGTCGATCTTCGAGTACTGTTTTGATTCGCGCTATCAGTGCATCATGCAGACATTCGCCCGCCGTCGCGGGCAACGGAGGCCCATCGTGCTGATCTTCCGGCAACTGTTCGACCCGCAGTCTTCCACCTATACCTATCTTCTCGCGGACAGCGAGTCCGGCGAGGCCGTGCTCGTCGATCCGGTTTTCGAACAGGTCCGGCGCGATGCGGCCTTGATCGAGGAACTGCACTTGCGGCTCGTCTGTACCATCGACACGCACGTGCACGCCGATCACGTCACCGGTGCGTGGATGCTGAACCACCGGTTGGGCAGCCAGATCGCGATTTCGGCGGCAAGCGGCGCAAAAGGCGCGCATCGTTATCTGGCCGACGGCGACATTTGCGGCTTCGGCTCGCGCAGTCTGACCGTGCGCGCCACGCCGGGTCACACGAACGGTTGCATCACGCTCGTGCTCGACGACGAAAGCATGGCGTTCACCGGCGACTGTCTGCTGATTCGCGGCACCGGCCGCACCGATTTTCAGGGCGGCGATCCGCACGCAATGTTTCGCGCCGTCCACGAACGTATTTTCAGCCTGCCCGAAACCTGCTTATTGTTTCCTGCTCACGACTACCGCGGTTTGACGGTAACGAGCGTGGGCGAGGAGCGCCGTTTCAATCCGCGTCTGGGCGGTGAGTTGTGCGAAGCGGATTTCGTCGGTTACATGACCAACCTCGGCCTGCCGCATCCCAGGCAGATCGACGTGGCGGTGCCGGCCAATCTCACTTGCGGGAGTGCCGCGAATCTTCCCGCGCAAGCGGCCGATCCGGACTGGGCGCCGCTCTCGTATTCGTTCGCGGGCATCTGGGAACTCAGCCCGCAGTGGCTCGAAGAGAATCTGCGTGCAGTGCAGATTATCGACGTCCGCGAGCCCGACGAATTCGATGGACCCTTGGGACGCTTGCCGCAGGCGCGGCTTATTTCGCTGGGCGAACTGTCGGGCCGAACCGGCGAACTCGACAAGGAACGGCCGATCGTGACGGTGTGCCGCGCGGGCGGCCGCTCCGCGCAAGCCACCGTCGTGCTGCGGCGGGCGGGCTTCGAGAACGTCGCCAATCTGCCCGGCGGCATGCTGCGCTGGCGTGCCGAAGGGCGCGCGGTGGAAAACGCCGCCATGTAGCCACGTCGCGCGCCAGGTGCCTTTAGTGCGGCGCCGATCAATCGGAGTCAGGAATTTTTCCTGATATTTTGCGTTTACGTAATAATTGCGGCGTACAAATGTAGTGGCCCACTAACTTTTATAAATGCGTAGGTCATGGCTTTCAGTGAACCAAGGTCTCCGTTTTTCAAGTGGGTCGTGTCTTCCGCTCAAGACCTGAGCGTCGGCAATCGCCAGATTCTTCTCGCCAATCTGTTCACGCGCACCGCCTCCATTATTTTCGCGTCCATCTGCGAAATCAGCGTGTGCGCCACGGCGTTTTATCTTTCTCCCAACGCGCTCTACGCTGCGTGGGGTAGCGCCGTCGTTGCGCTGCTGATGGCGCGCCTGCTGCTGATCTGGCTGTGCTGCCGGCGCAGCGCAAGACAGCAGCCCACGCCCACTTCCGCCTTTTTGCTGGCTAGCATTCTGTGGAGCGTGCTGTTCGGATTCGGTAGTCTGCTATGCAATATCAGCGGAAACCAGACGCTGTTTCTGCTCGGAAACGTTTGCGCGGTCGGCGTGATCGGCGGTCTTGCGGGGCGCAATGCGGGTACGCCGCGCCTCGTTCTTATCCAGATCACCTGCATTCTCGGCCTGCTGGGTCTGGGCGCGGCGCTCTCGCCGGGCGAGGGCAAGCTGGTGCTGCTGTTTCAGGCGCCGTTCTGCGCCGCCGGCTTTTTTACCGTCGCACTACGCAGCAATCGCGATACCGTCGCCTTGCTGCTGGCTCGCGAAACCAGTCAGCGGCTGGCGCGGCATGACAGTCTGACGGGCTTGCCGAATCGTGCGGGCATCAACGAATTGCTGCTGGAGCGCACGGCGGCAAACCCCGCGTTGGGGCAGCGTTCGTTCGCTCTCCTGCTGATCGACCTCGACGGCTTCAAGGCCATCAACGACAGCCTCGGCCACGCCGCCGGCGACCGCATCCTTCAGGAAGCGGCGATCCGTTTGCGCGATCTGCTGCCTGGCGGCGAATTCGTCGGGCGTCTGGCCGGTGACGAATTCGTCGCCATTGCGGACGGCTGCGGCACCATCGGCGAAGTGCACGCGCTGGCCGACTGCATCGTCAAGACGCTGGCGCGGCCGTTCACGTTGAGCGAGGCGCTCGTGCACATCGGCGCGAGCGTGGGCGTCTCGCTGTATCCGGCGCACGGCACGAGCGGCCCGCAACTGCTGATCTGCGCAGACCGCGCGCTTTACGCGGTCAAGCGCAGCGGCAAGAGCGCGTTCTCCGTATTCGATGCAAGCCGCCACGCCTCGGACGAAAACCTCAGCCTGCTGCGCAGCGACCTCGAAGGCGCGCTGCGCAGTTTCAGCGGCTTGCGCGTGGAGTATCAGCCTATCGTCGATCTGAAAGACGGCTCCATTTCGTGCCGCGAAGCGCTGCTGCGCTGGGCGCATCCGACGCGCGGCGAACTCTCGCCCACCGCTTTCATTCCCACCGCCGAGCGCACCGGCCTGATACTCGCGCTCGGCGAATGGGTGCTGCGCCAGTCGTGTCTGGAAGCGGCGGGCTGGCGCGACGGCGCGACCGTGGCGGTCAACGTCTCGCCGGTGCAGCTGCGCGAGGAATCGTTCGCGGCCACGGTGTCGGCCATTCTGCGCGAGACGAAGCTGCCGCCCTCGCGGCTCAATATCGAGGTGACGGAAACCGTCCTGCTGAGCGACGACATCGCCACCCGCCGCAATGTCTCGACACTTCGCGCGCTGGGCATCGGTCTCGCGCTGGACGATTTCGGCACCGGCTTCTCGACCATGTCCACGCTGACGCGTTTCTCTTTCGACAAGCTGAAGATCGACAGTTCGTTCGTACGCGAGTCGGCGCATCGGCTGGAGTCGGCGGCGGTGGTGCGCGGCATCGTCGCGCTGGCGCGCGAGATCGGCATGCCGACCACGGCCGAGGGCATCGAGACGCAGGAGCAACTCGACTTCGTGATCGTCTGCGGATGCACGCACGCGCAGGGCTTTCTGCTCGGCAAGCCGGAGCGCGGCGAACTCATCGCCCGTCTCGCGGAGACCAGTGCGGAGGCCACCGCCGAGACTACTGCGGAGACCACCGCCGAACCCCTCGTTGCCTGCGACAGCGAAAAAAGCCGGAGTCAGGGTCTCGGCCTCGTGTGACGGCCGGCGCTATCGTTGCGCCGGATCAGGCCGGGAGGCCTTGCGTGAAGTGAAGGCCGTGCTTTCGTGACGGCCGGGGAAGTCTGGCGCGCAGTCTGCCGCGCCGTGGCCGCGCGGGTATGATGGCCGCTTTCCGATCCTGCCGCAGCATCGCCAGGATCGCTTCTCGACTCGAAGGAATCCGCCATGGGCAAGGACACTTCCGGCAGCGCCAACGACCTGTCGTCGGGCGGTAGCCGCTACCATCAGGTGTATCCCACGTTGAGCGACCGGCAGATGGCGATCGTCGAACGCTACGGCGAGCGGCGCAAGCTGAAGGCGGGCGACGTGATGTACGCCGAAGGCGACCGTCACGTTCCGATGTTCGCCATCGTTTCCGGCACGATCGAAGCATCGCGCTCGTCGTTTCAGGGACCGCAGATACTCGGTCAACATGGCGCGGGCAGCTTCACCGGCGAAGTCGGTACGCTGGCCGGCCGCGCGGCGGCCGCCACCACGCACGCCGTCACCGACTGCGAAGTCATCGTCATCGACGAGGAATCGTTGCGCTCGCTCGTGATCGCCGAGGCCGAGTTGAGCGAGACGATCATGCGTGCGTTCATCCTGCGCCGCGTCGCCTTCATTCAGGCGCAGCACGCCGGGCTGATGGTGATCGGTAGCCGCGCCTCGTCGCACACGCATCATCTGCGCCACTTTCTGAGCCGCAACGCTCAGCCGGCCGCTTACTTCGACATCGTTGACCATCCGGAAACGCCCGCGATTCTCGAACGCTACGGCGTCACCGAAGCCGATATTCCCGTGGTCGTCACGCCGCAGGGCACGGTGCTGCGGCAACCGAGCAATCGCGCCGTGGCCGACGCGATTGGCCTGAGTCCGGATCGCCTCAATGGTCAGGGCTTCGATCTCGTGGTGGTCGGCGCGGGGCCGGCGGGGCTGGCCGCCGCCGTATACGCCGCCTCGGAAGGGCTGAGCGTGGCGGTGATCGACGCCAAGGCGCCCGGCGGCCAGGCCGGCACCAGTTCGAAGATCGAAAACTACTTCGGCTTTCCGACCGGCATCACGGGTCAGGCGCTGGCCGGGCGCGGCCTGTCGCAGTGCCGCAAGTTCGGCGCGGAAGTGGGTGTGCCGATCGAGGCGCTGGAGATCGATTGCGAAGACGGCGGCTCGTTTCACATCGGCCTGAATCACGAGGAAAGCGTCTATGCGCGCGCCGTGGTGATTGCGAGCGGCGCGCGCTATCGCAAGCCGGCACTGCCGCGTCTCGAGCATTTCGAAGGACGCGGCGTGTACTACAGCGCCACCTTCATGGAAGTCGCGTTCTGCAACGACGAGGAACTCATCGTGGTGGGCGGCGGCAATTCGGCGGGACAGGCGGCGGTGTTTCTCGCGCGCTTCGCCCGCCACGTGCATGTGGTGATTCGCGGCGAAGGACTCAGCGCGAGCATGTCGGACTATCTGATCCGGCGCATCAACGCGTCCGCCAATATCACGCTGCACACGCGCACGCAGATCGTCGAGCTATGCGGCGAGACGCGGCTCGAATCGGTGAAATGGGACCGGCAGGGGCATATCGAGCACAAGGCGATTCCGCACGTGTTCCTGTTTCTCGGCGCGCAACCCAGTACCGCGTGGCTGGGTGACTGCGTCGCGCTCGACAAGAACGGTTTCGTGCTGACCGGCGTGGACACGCTCGGTCAGTGGAAATCGGAGCGGCCGCCGCATTTTCTGGAGACCAGCCGCCCCGGCATTTTCGCCGCCGGCGACGTGCGCAGCGGCTCGGTCAAACGCGTGGCCGCCGCGGTGGGCGAAGGCGCCGCGGCGATTCAGGCGGTGCATCAATATCTCGCGCTGCATCGCTGAAAGCGGACGGCTCGTGTCGCGCCGCGGCGGCCGGTCTTTCGTCTTTACGATCCGCGGCTTCAGCCGTTCTTCCACTGCGCCGCCATCTCGGCCGCGAAGTCGCGGTACGACCTCGGCGCGCGGCCGAGCAGGGCGGTGAGCCGCGCCAGCTGGTCCGGTGTTGCCACCGCGCCGTCCTGCTGGTAGCGCGCCATCATCAGGCGCATGTCGTAAGCCAGCCATCCGGGAGCGGCCGCCTTGAGCCGCTGTTCGAGCGTGTCCAGATCGTCGCCGCCGTAGCCGATCGGGCGGCCGAGCGCGTCGCTCCAGATGGCCGTCACGCTTTGTGCGTCGATCGCGTCGGGACCCACCAGTTCGTAGGTTTCGCGCGGCAGAGGCTGCGGCGCGTGCTCGCGGCGCAGCAGTTCGCGCGCGGCCGCTTCGCCGATGTCGCGCACGTCGACCATCGAAATACCTTTGCCGCCGATCGGCATGCCGTACGCCCCGTACGTGAGCAGCGCGTCTTTCAGACGCACGTCGTTCTGGATGAAATACGCCGGACGCAGCACCGTGACCGGCAGATCGCAGTGTTCGATCATGCGTTCGACCGAATACTTGCCGGTGAAGTGCGGCACGTCGACGTACTCGGCGCCCTTGAACACCGAGAGATACACCACGCCCTTCACGCCCGTCTCACGCGCCACGCTGAGCGCTTGCAGGGCGAGCGTGAGCTCGTCCGCGGCGTTCGGGGCGAGCAGGAACAGCGTGCTCACGCCGCTCATCGCGTTGCGGATCGAGTCGAGGTCGGACAGATCGCCTTTGACGGCGGTGACGCCGTCGGCGAAGCGGGCTTTCTCGGGTGAACGGGTCAACGCGCGCACGTCGGCGCCGCTGCCTGCAAGATGCGCCAGAACCTGTGCGCCGATTACGCCTGTACTGCCGGTTACGAGGATTGCCATGATTTCTCTCCTGGGTTGAATGGACCGCGTCGGTCCGTGAGACGAACAATAGTCGTTCCAAAGGAGTGTCGAAAGCGCCATAATCAGGACGGGTCGTCTCGTCAGTGGAACGATCGGCAGCGATCTATTGCCTTCTTTTGCCCCCTCATGTCGGAGCGTTCATGAATCTGTTGGCGCTGGCCGATTTCAATGCGGTCGCCGTGCACGGCGGTTTCGGACCCGCCGCCCGCGCGCTCGACCGTCCCAAGGCGACCTTGTCGCGGCGCGTCGCCGAACTGGAAGAAGAACTCGGCGTGCGGCTGATCGAGCGCGGCGCGAGGCGTCTGCGTCTGACCGAAGAAGGGCAGGTGCTGCACGAGCGCACGCGCGGACTCATGTCCGAGATTCAGGAAGCGGGCGAAGCCGTCGCCTCGCGCGCACCGGTGCCGCGCGGTCGTCTGCGCATCAGCGCGCCGATCGTGTTCTCGCATGTGGTGCTGTGCAAAATCGCGGCCCGCTTTGCGCTGGCCTATCCGCAGGTCGAGGTGGAACTCGTCGCCGAAGACCGCATGGCCGATCCTGCGGAAGACGGCTTCGATGTGGTCGTGCGCATCAATCCTCCGCACGACGAACTGCTGGTCGGCCGGCGCATTCTCAGCGACCAGCGCTGGCTGGTCGCGGCGCCCGGTGTGCCGCGTCCGGATAACGCGATCGCGCAGGAAGCGCGGGGCGTCCGATCGGAAACGGACGTGGATATGCCGGCAGCGATGACAGCCGCGTCCTCGTCGGCCACGCCGCTGCCGGCAGTCGTGCTGTCCGCGGCGTCGGCGGAATCGCTCTGGACCGTGAAGACCGACGACGATACGGTTTTCGCGTGGGCGCCGAAGCCGGTGCTGCGGCTGTCGTCGCTGCTGATGGTGCGCGAGGCGGTCGTGGCGGGGAACGGTGCGTCGTTGCTGCCGAAGCTGCTGGTCGAGCAGGACGTCACGGCGGGGCGGTTGGTGCGATGGGGCATCGCGACGGGCGCGCCGGTGGAAATCTGGGCGCTCTACAGTTCGCGCCGTTTGCTGAGCGCCAAGGTGCGGGCCTTCCTCAACATGCTGCAGGATCTGCCGTCTCAGACATGAATCATCCGGCGCCGGCGCGTGATGGCATGCCCTGTAAACGGTCCACTTATCTCATGAACTGATATATTCGGCGAATGGTCACGAAAATAAACAGCTTGCGCCGGACAACCGGTCGCTTCGCGCTACTGCGCGCTCGCCGCCTGTGGCTTCATTACGGCGTGTTCTGGCTCGGTGCCGTCGTGGTGGGTCTGCTCGCCGTGGCTTACGCCCGCCTGATCGACTTCGGCTACGCGGAATTCGTCGAGTACACCTCGCGCTACCGCTGGCTGCCTTTACTGCTGACACCGGCCGTCAGCGCATTGTGCGTGTGGATAACCCGGGCGTTTTTTCAGGGCGCCGAGGGCAGCGGCATTCCGCAAGTGATCGCCGCACTGCACGGTCCCAGCGAAATCGCGGCACGTCTGCTCACCTTGCGCATTCTGGTCGGCAAGATTCTCGTGTCGTTCCTCGCCATTCTCGGCGGCTTCACGATCGGCCGCGAAGGACCGACCATTCATGTTGGCGCCGCACTGATGTACAACCTGCGCGTGTTCTATCCCAAACGCTTTCAGGCCATGCGCGGCGCCACGCTCGAAAAGCGGCTCGCGCTGGCGGGCGCGGCGGCGGGTTTGTCGGCGGCGTTCAATGCGCCGCTCGCCGGCGTGGTCTTCGCCATCGAGGAACTGACGCGCAGCTTCTCCCAGCGCACCAGCGGCGTGCTGATTACGGCCATCATTTTTGCGGGTGTGGTGTCGCTCAGTATTCAGGGCAATTACACGTATTTCGGCACGATCGATATCGGCGGCCGGTTTCCCGATCTGCTCGCGGTCGCCGTGTTGCTCACCGGTGTCCTGACGGGCGTGGCGGGCGGCGTGTTCTGCTGGCTGCTGCTCAACACGCGGCGCTGGATGCCCGCGCGTCTGCTGCGTCTGCGTGAAATGCGGCCGGTGGTATTCGGCGCGCTGTGCGGCCTGGCCATCGCGGTGGTCGGCATTGCGTCGAGCGGTCATACCTTCGGCAGCGGCTATCTGGAAGCGCGCAACATGCTCGAAGGACGCGCGCATCTCACGGTGCTGTATCCGCTGTTCAAGATGGCTTCGATGGTCGCTTCGTATCTGCCGGGCGTGCCGGGCGGCCTGTTCGCGCCGTCGCTGGCGATCGGCGCGGGCATCGGCAACCTGCTGCATCTGGTGCTCGGACAGATGCAACTGCCGATGCTGATCGCGCTCGGCATGGTCGGCTATCTGGCGGCAGTCACGCAGAGTCCCATCACGGCGTTCGTGATCGTGATCGAGATGATCAACGGTCATGCACTGGTGATCTCGCTGATGGCCACCGCGCTGATCGCGAGTCAGGTATCGCGTTTCTTTGCGCCGCCGTTGTACGAAGCCTTGTCGACGCGCTACGACGCCCCGCAGCAGACCAAGCCGTAAGCAGTCTGCTCTCGCAAGGCTGAACGAATCCGGACATCCGGCTGCCGGGGCGATTCGCCCGGCAGGTTTCGACGACAATCCGATCGACCGCTCGCGCTGCACTCGTAGCGCGAGTTCCCCGCAGTCCATCCCCCACGCCCCGGCGAGCCCCGCCAGTCAAGCTTCTCCCTCATTAGCTCTTGCACCGGACGCGGCGTGATCTCGCCCTGGCCACGGCAAAAACTTTTTTCGCCGCCGACGCCGACCCCGTTCGACAACCGATTCGCTCGCGCGAGGTCAAGCCCTCGAATGCGGGCCACCGCACATTGCGAAGCATTTGCGTGACGTCGCCAACCCGCCACGCGACGGGCGTCGGCGTACTTCGACGTCTCACGTCTGCGACACCTGGGACAACGTGATGTAAGAGCTACGCGGTCGCTCCCTTTGTCGGAATTTATGACCGAATTACTCGTTAAATCATTGCCAGCCATTGATTTCGCGGACTTTTTACGTCTTCAGAAAGCGTCAGCAGGCGACCTCTCGGTCAGTCTTTCCTGTCTGTTCGGCTGTCTCAAAGTCGAACCGTCGCGCCTTGCGAACGTGGCGCGAGTGCTCCCGCCATACCGCAAAGCCACGCCCAGCAACGCTTTGCGCCCGCCTGGCATAGCCGTTGCAATAAGAGAGTCGCACCACGACAAACGCTGTGACCGGCAGCAGGTAGTAGCAAACGCAGTAGCAAATGCAGTAACGAGCGCAGCAGCATCGCAGCAGTGCGCGCCGGCAGCAGCAGACAGTCTTCGTGGATCGCGCTGGGGGAAGCCAACGCGTTTTACGAGGTGCGGCGGGGCCAACGAAAAACGGATGTCTAAAAAAGCGGCACGAATGACCGGCATGGGGTTGCCGGTCATTCGCGACCGGACAACGCGAAGCGATGACCTCGCCATTTTTTTCCGTCCATCCGGGCGGACCTGAAACGCCGCACCGAGGCAGCTGTTTCACGGAAGCGAAGGGCGGCACAACCGAAGTCAAATCCACTCTTACGGGGGTTAGCATGAAGAACACGATCAAACAGTTTCTGCGTGAAGAAGACGGCGTTGCAGCGATCGAATACGGCCTGCTGGCCGGTCTGATCGCGGTCGCGATCATCGTGACGGTGCGCCTGGTTGGCACCAACCTGAACAACGTCTTCACGTACGTTTCGACGGCATTGGGCGGCGTGGCGAACCCGGGTGCCTGATTCAGCACGCAAGGGCAGGCGCACGCCGATCGCTCGCCCTGTTTCGACGGTCCTTCGGAACAGGGTAGGCGACGGCGCCCGCGCCGCATAAATCGACTCCAGCAGGGCAATACGATCCTTGAAGCGGAGCAGGCAATGAACGGGGTTCCTTTTCCAGTCGGTCCATGTGTCATGGCGCTCGTGTTCTTCGCGGGGTTGTGGGACATACAAACCCGACGGATTCCTAACTGGATGGTGGCGACGGGTCTCGTCGTGGCACTGCCGGTGCAATGGTTCACGCAGGGCGGCATCGACGGTTTGCAGATGTGGCTGGGCGGATTGCTGGTTGGCGGCGCGATTTTCCTGCCGGGCTACGTGCTGCGTCTGATGGGCGCGGGCGACGTGAAGCTGATGGCGGCGGTCGGCGCTTTCTGCGGCGCTTATGGCGCACTCGAAATCGGTCTGGTGACGTGCGCGATCGGCGGAGTCTGGTCGCTCGCGTGGTTGATCCGGCGACGCCAGATGCGCGCCGGGCTGAATGAGGCGGCGGCCGTGCTGGTCAATTGCGTGACGCCGGCAAACGGCACCACAAAACAGGCACACGGCAGCGTGGCCAGCAACAGTGTCACGGGGACCATGCCGTATGGCGTGGCCATAGCGATCGGCAGCGCACTCGTCCTGTTCTACAGCGTGTGACGCAAGCCGGCAGGCTGGCAATTCTCGGGGGTTGAAAATGAAAAACGCGCGCGCTCTAACGATGCTGCTGATCGCGACACTGGCCGGCCTGAGCGCCGTGGTGTTCGCCTCGCGCTGGATGATGTCGCAGACGTCGAACACCACGACGCGAGTCGTCGTGGCCGCCAGCGACATCAATCTCGGCCAGCGTATCGGCCCGGACTTTCTCAAGGTGATCGACTGGCCGGCGAACAGCGTGCCGCCGGGTTCGTTCAACGACATCGCGAAACTCGACGGCCGTGTGCTCAAGGAAAGCCTGCTGCACGGCGAGCCGATTCTCGAAGCCAAGCTCTCGCCGGTCGGCACGCTCGGCGGTCTCTCCGCGGTGATCGGTGAAGGCAAGCGGGCCATCACGGTGCGCGTGAATGACGTGATCGGCGTGGCGGGCTTCGCATTGCCCGGCAATTACGTCGACATCATCGTCAATACGCAGAAAGACGCACGTGACCCCGGCGTGCAGCGCGATCAGAACATCTCGAAGATCGTGCTCGAAAAGATTCTCGTGCTCGCGGTCGCTCAGGAAGTGGGCCGCGACGAAACCAAACCGAAAGTGGTCGATGCGGTGACGCTCGAAGTGTCACCCGACCAGGCCGAGAAAATCGATCTGGCGCGCAGCATCGGCACGCTGTCGCTGGTGTTGCGCAATCAGGTGGACCCGCAGGCCATCGACACCGCGGGCGCCACCAAGGCGTCGCTGCTGAAGACGCCGGTCGCGGTGGCCGCGGCGCCGGAACCGAAGCCGGTGCACATCGTACGCAAAGTGGCCGCGCATGCGCCGGGCAACTGCGTGCGTGTGCTCGACGGCGCCGACGCAAGACAGGAATGCTTTTGACAGGCTCAGCCTGCAAGCCGTGACCGGATACGCGACCGGGCCGGAAGTCCGGCGCGTAAAAAAAGCGGCACATAACGGGGGTAGGACATGAACGCCAGAATCGACCGGCGCGCACGCGCGCCGCAGGACCCGCTCGTCCCGAGCGCATCGCCCGCATCGCATCGCCCGGACGCACCGCGCTCGCCGCGAGGCCGCACGCGGATCGCCGAAGCCTGCGCCGGCATCGTGCTCGGTCTCTATCTGACGATGCTGCCGGTCGCGCACGCCGCCGGTCAGAACGGCAACGTGCCGGGCCTGCCCGACGTGCCGCTCACCGTGGCCGCCAACGGACCCGTGCATCTGACCATCGCCGCGAGCGGCGGCGGTGCCGGTGCGTCGTCGAACGCCGCGCAAAGCGCGCGCGGTCCGAATTGCAGCGGCCCGGTCGCCGAACATAGCTCGGTGTCGATCCCCGTCGGCAAGTCGGCGATGGTCGACGTGCGCGAACCGGTGCGCACACGCACGGTCGGCAATCCGTCGATCGTGCAGGCCATGCTCGTGTCGCCGCAAACGCTTTATCTGCTCGGCTCGGATGTCGGCACGACCAACATGATCGTGCAGGGCCGCAGCGGCTCGTGCACGATCATCGACGTCAGCGTGGGCGCCGATCCCGGCGCGCTGCAACAGACCCTCGCCGCGCTGATGCCCGAAGAAACCGGCATTCAGGTGAAGGCTGCCGCCGACACTCTCGTGTTGACCGGCACGGTCTCCGACGCGGTCAAGGCCGACCGCGTGCTCGAACTCGCGCGCGCCTTCGTGGCTCGCCCGGTCACGGCCTTGCAAGGCGGCGCGGCCATGGGCAGCGCCGCCGGCGGTCCGTTGCCGGTGGGCGGCGCGGCGCGCGCCGTGGGCGCGCCGGCGCCGTCGCTCGGCAGCGGCAGCGGCGAACGCATCATCAACATGATGCAGATCGCCGCGCCGCAGCAGGTCATGCTCGAAGTGAAAGTGGCCGAAGTGTCGAAGACGCTGATCGACCAGCTCGGCGTGGCGGCCAATATCAATGGCGGGATCGGCAGCTGGAGTTTCGGCCTGCTGGCCGACTACCTGTCCGGCGGCCTGAGCGCGCTGAGCGCTTCCAAGGCCAACAACTCGCCGCTCAAGCTTGCCGTGGACGCACAGAAAACCGACCAGCTCGTGAAGATTCTCGCCGAGCCGAACCTGATGGCGATCAGCGGTCAGGAAGCGAGTTTTCTCGCGGGCGGCAAGGTCTATATTCCGGTGCCGCAAAGCAACGGCGCGAACGGCACGACCATCGTGTTGCAGGAAGAGCAGTACGGCGTCGGCCTGACGTTCACGCCGACCGTGCTCGAAGGCGGTCGCATCAACCTGAAGGTGTCGCCGGAAGTGTCCGAGCTGTCGTCCACCGGTGTGGTGGTGAGCGCGGGCAACTCCAGCAACACTACGATCCTGCCGCTCATCACGACGCGCCGCGCCTCGACCACGCTGCAGGTGTTCGACGGCCAGAGCTTTGCGATCGGCGGTTTGCTCAAGAGCAACGTGACCGGCTCGATCAAGGGTCTGCCGGGCGCGGCCGAGTTGCCGGTGCTCGGCGCGCTGTTCCGCAGCACCAGCTACGAGCAGGACAAGACCGAACTGGTGTTCGTCGTGACGCCGCGTCTGGCCAAGCCGCTGCCGCAACACTATCCGCTGCCGACCGACGGTTTCGGCGACGCCAGCGAAGCCAACGTTTATCTGACCGGCCACATGGAAGGCAAGAAGCGCGCACCGACCGTGCCGGCCGACCCGAACGCACCGTCGGCACCCGCCGCACCGAACGTACCTAACGCACCCGCGGCACCGGCACCGCAGGCGCCGGCTGCCGCACCCGCACCGGCCACGCCTTCGGCATCCGGCGCCCCGACGCAGCCCGTGCCCGCGCCGGCCGACAAGTCCGCGGCACCGGTCGCGTCGAACGGCTCGCCGCGCGCATTGGCAACACCAGCCGCCGACAAGAACCCACCGCAATCGCCCACGCTTGCGCAAAGCGGCCGCGACTTGCAAGCCGCACGCTGAATCCGGCTCACAGGAGACTGACATGACATCCACCAGGACATTGATCCGCGCCGCACTGTGCGCCGCGCTGAGCGCGACGCTCGCCGGCTGCCTGACGTCGACGCCGCACTGGGACGCCACCTTCGGCGACTCCGTCAACCAGATCAAGGAAATGCAGACGCTCAATCCGCAAGGCTCGGCCAACACCGATCCGGTGGCGGGCATCGACGGCAAGGCGGCCGCCGCGGCGCAGAAGAGCTACACGAAGTCGTTCACGGCGCCGCCGCCAGCACCGACGTTCACGATCGGCGTCGGCGCGAGCAGCTACTAAACGACGCGCCTAACCGGCCCGGATTCGGGCCAGCGGAGAAATACCATGATCGACATTCTTCTGATTTCGTCCAGCACGGAGCGCGCTCCGCAGATCGCCGCGCGTCTCGAAGCGAGCGGCGTCGCGTTCCGTCTGCGCACGGTGCACGGCACCGCGAAGCAATTGCGCGTGCATGCCGCGGCAATCAGGAGCGCCGATCTGCTGATCGTGGACGACGCCGAACTGACGCCGCGCGAACTCGGCGGCGTGGAAGAGGCGCTGTCGCAGACACCGCATCTGCACTGCATGCTGGTGACGCCGACGCCGTCCACGTCGCTGCTGATGGCCGCGATGCGCGTGGGCGTGCGGCACGTGCTCTCGTGGCCGCTCGACGCAAACGACATCGCCGACGCGCTCGCGCACATCTCGTCGAAGAAAAATGCCGGCGTGCGGCGCGACGGCCGCGTGGTGTCGTTCACGTCCTGCAAGGGCGGCAGCGGCACCACGCTGATCGCGGTGAATCTGGCCTACACGCTCGCCGCGCTGCGCGACAAGCGCGTGCTGCTGATCGACCTGAACCAGCAGTTCGCCGACGCGAGTCTGCTGGTGGCCGACAAGCCGCCGCCCGCGACGCTCGCCGATCTGTGCGCGCAAATCGACCGGCTCGACGTGGCGCTTTTCGAAGCCTGCGTGATGCACGTGCACGCGAACCTCGACGTGCTGGCCGGTGCGGGCGATCCGGTCAAATCGGGCGACCTGCGCGCGGCGCATCTCGAACGTCTGCTGACGCTGGTGCGCGAGCAGTACGACGCGGTGCTGATCGACGTCGGCCAGAACATCAATCCGCTCGCAATCCACGCACTCGATCACAGCGACTCGATCTGCATGGTGGTGCGGCAGAACATGCTGTATCTGCACGCTGGCCGCCGCATGCTCGACATCTTCAAGGAACTCGGTTATCCGGCGAGCAAGCTGAAGCTGATCGTCAACCAGTTCGACAAAAACGCGCGCGTCACGCTCGCGATGCTCGAAGCGACCTTCGGCGTGAAGGTCGCGCACCAGTTGCCGCGCGACGAAAAGCAGGCGAGTGAAGCGCTCGATCATGGCGTGCCGCTCGTGACGTCCGCGAAGGGCAGTGCACTCACGCACAGCATCGCGCTGCTGGCCGACATGTTGTGGCCGCGTCCGGCCGAGGCCGCGAAGAGCGTGCTCGGTCGCCTGTTCGCGAGCCGGAGCAGGACGCCGAATGAAGCGAACGTGGCGAATGTCGCGCCGCAATTGAAGGCCGGTCACTGAGCCATTTATTCACGCAGCCGGAAAAAAGGCAGTTCAGGAAGCGGAGAGCACCATGTCATTGCGCGAACAGTTGATGATGCAAAGCGGCAGCATGCCGTTCGACGGCGCCAGCGCCGCGGCGGTGGCGGGCGTGGCGGCCGAAAGCCTGGCGGCGCGGCGCGCGTATCAGCAACTCAAGATGAACATCCATCAGGCGATCATCGACCGGGTCGAACTCGACAAGCTGCAGCGTCTGTCGCCCGAGCAGATTCGTCGCGAACTGGCGCAGCTGGTCGAACGTATCGTCGAGGAAGACAAGCTGCAGATGAACGAAGTCGAGCGCCGCCGTCTCGCGCAGGACGTCCACGACGAAATGGTCGGACTCGGTCCGCTCGAACCGCTGCTCAACGATCCGACCATCTCCGACATTCTGGTCAACACCTCGCAACACGTCTACGTGGAACGGCGCGGCCGCCTCGAACATACGGACGTGACCTTCTACGACGACGCGCACCTGATGAAGATCATCGAGCGCATCGTCTCGCGCGTGGGCCGCCGCATCGACGAATCCACGCCGATGGTCGACGCGCGTCTGCCCGACGGCTCGCGCGTGAACGCGATCATTCCGCCTTCGGCGATCGACGGTCCGCTAGTGTCGATCCGCCGCTTCGCCGTGAATCCGCTCACCGTCACCGACATGGTGAACAACCAGAGCTTCACGCCCGCGATGGCGCAACTGCTCGAAGCACTGATCAAGTCGAAGCTGAACGTGCTGATTTCGGGCGGTACAGGTAGCGGTAAAACGACCTTGCTCAATCTGCTTTCCGGTTTCATTCCCGAAGACGAACGCGTGGTGACGATCGAAGACGCCGCTGAATTGCAGATGCGCCAGCCGCATGTGCTGCGGCTCGAAACGCGGCCGCCGAATATCGAAGGCAAGGGCGAAATTTCGCAGCGCTCGCTGGTGCGCAACGCGCTGCGGATGCGGCCGGACCGCATCGTGCTGGGCGAAGTGCGCGGCGCCGAAGCGCTCGACATGCTGCACGCCATGAACACCGGTCACGAAGGTTCGATGGCGACGCTGCACGCGAACACGCCGCGCGACGCGCTGACGCGGCTCGAAAACATGGTCGGCATGGCTGGCCTGACGATGCCGATCAAGGCGGTGCGTCAGCAGATCGCTTCGGCGATCACGGTGGTGGTGCAGGCCTCGCGTCTCACCGACGGACGCCGCAAGCTGATGAGTATTCAGGAAATCACCGGCATGGAAGGCGACATCATCAACACGCAGGAAATCTTCACGTTCAAGCGCACCGGCGTAGATGAAAACGGCATGATCAAAGGCTATTTCGCCGCCACGGGCGTGCGTCCGAAATTCTGCGAACGGCTGGCCGGCTTCGGCATCACGCTGCCGGACCAGATGTTCGACCCGGCGCGGCGCTTCGAAGTATGAGCGCGCCCATGACACAGGTCGATCGGACGCCACGGAGACGCACATGAATACTTCGTTTATCGTTTTTGCGGTGCTTGCGTTTCTGGCCGTCGTGCTGCTGATCGAAGCCGCGTACCTGTTCTGGAACAGCCGCCACGGTGCGTCGGTCAAGCGCATGGACGAGCGCTTCCGGGCACTCTCGGCGGGCGGCAGCGTCAGCACCGAAAAGCTCTCCATTCTCAAGCAGCGCATGTTGAGCGACTCGCCGTTCGTCACGCGGCTGCTTTCCAGCGTGCCGCGCGTGCAGGCGCTCGACCGGCAGTTGCAGCAGTCCGGGCTGAGCTGGTCGGTGGCGCGCTTCGCGGCCTATACGGGCGCTGCCGCGTTCGGCGGCGCGATGACCGGTTTTGCCCTGCAGACGCCCGCGCTGGTGATGGCCGTGCTCGCGGCCCTGTTCGGCGGCATACCGGCACTCATCCTGCGCAGCCGACGCGCCAAACGCGTGGCGCAACTGGAGCGCCAGTTGCCCGACGCGGCCGATCTGATCGCCCGCGCGCTGCGCGCCGGCCATTCGTTTCCGGCGGCGCTCGGCATGGTCGGCGAGGAGTTGCCGCAGCCGCTCGGAGGCGAGTTCGCCATCGTGTTCGACGAAATCAATTACGGCGTGTCGATGAGCGACGCGTTGCTCAACATGGTGAACCGCGTGCCGGTCGACGATCTGCGCTACTTCGTGATCGCCGTGCTGATCCAGCGCGAAGCGGGCGGCAATCTCGCCGAGATTCTCGGCAGCATCGGCGCGATCATTCGCGAGCGGCTCAAGCTGCTGGGCAAGGTGCGCGTGCTGTCTGCAGAAGGGCGGTTGTCGGCGTGGATTCTCGCGGTGCTGCCGTTCGCGATCATCGCGCTGCTGAGCGTGCTCAATCCGGACTACGTCAAGGTGTTCTGGACCGACCCGGCCGGCATGCAACTCGCCGGCGCTTCGCTCGCCATGATGCTGTGCGGCATTCTGTGGATGCGCAAGGTCGTGCGCATCCGTGTCTAGACCCGGGATTCACGAGGAGCGCGGGCCTGCCCGCAGACCATGAAGATACAACAGATCCTCTTGCTGGCCGTGATGTTCCTGATCGTGTTCGGCGCGGCGCTGAAGGCGATGTCGCTGCTGCGGCCCGACCCGGTGCAACGGCGTCTCGAAGGACTCGCGCTGCCCGGCAATCCGAACGGCGTCGATGCCGACGCCGGCACGCAGAAATGGGTCGAGACCGTCACCAAGGTATCCGAACGGGTCGCGAGGCTGTCGCTGCCCAAGGACGACTGGGACAAATCGGCATTGCGTCTGCGTTTTGCCAACGCCGGCATCCGCGCGCCGTCCGCGCCGGCCATCTATTTCGCCATCAAGACGGTGCTGGCGGTGGTGTTGCCGGCGCTCGCGCTGATCGGCGCGGGCAGCCTGTTCGGCGCCGACGAAGGTCTCTACCTGCTGCTTACCGTGCTGGCGGTGTCGGCGGTGGGCTTCTATCTGCCGAATCTCGTGCTCACGCGCCTGATCGAAAGCCGTCAGCGCAAGCTGTTCGAAGACCTGCCCGACGCGCTTGACCTGATGACCGTGTGCGTGGAGGCAGGGCTCGGCCTCGACGCCGCCATGATGCGCGTGACCCAGGAAATCGGCGTGAAAAGCCATGCGCTGAAAGACGAGTTCGACATGGTGATGCTGGAACTGCGCGCCGGTTCGGGCCGCGACAAGGCGCTGCGCAACCTGTCGCTGCGCACCGGCGTGGAAGATATCGACACGCTCGCGGGCATGCTGATCCAGGCGGACCGCTTCGGCACGAGCGTGGGCGATTCGCTACGCGTTTATACCGACAACCTGCGCACCAAACGACGCTTGCGCGCCGAAGAACAGGCTGCGAAGATCGCACTGAAGCTGCTGTTTCCCCTGATGTTTTTTATTTTTCCGACGCTGCTGGCCGTGCTGGTGGGACCGTCGGCGATTCAGGTCGCGCGGCAGCTGTTTCCGACCATGCGCGCCATGTCGGGCGGTTGAGCGCAGTCGCGCCTCCATACCTGCCATGGCAGATCACCGGGGAATTTCCATGTTTGCGTCGAGCCCGTTTTCTGACCTGTTGCATCACGCCGGCCTGTGGCTGCGCGGCTATGCGATCGTGCTCGTGATGATGGCGATCGGCGCGGCGCTCGAGCGGCGCCGGCCGATCGAACTCCTGCAGTCGCGCTCGGCGCAGCGCCTGAACATCGTCTACGCGGCTATCTACACGGCGATCGTCGAGGGCCTGCGGCCGCTCACGGCGGCCGCCACCGTCGCCATCGTCAACGGTCTGGGCGGCGGCATGGTGGTGCTGGCCTCGCACGGCTGGGGCGCGCTGGCTTCGTTCGTGATCGTGCTGCTGACCATCGACGTGCTCGAATACGCGTTTCACCGTTTGCAGCACACCTGGCCGCTTCTGTGGAAGCTGCATTCGCTGCACCATAGCGCGCTCGACCTCAACGTGACCGTGACCTTGCGGCATCACTGGCTCGAAGCGCTCATCAAGGGCTGTCTGATGTATCCGCTCGTCGGCGTGCTGTTCAAGGTCGATCCGGTGATCGTCGGTGCAACCACCTTCGTGTTCATGATCGGTAATTACTTCGTGCATCTGAACCTGCGCGTGGACCTCGGCCGCTACACGATCTGGGTCAATAACCCGCAGTTTCACCGTCTGCATCATTCGTCGCGCCCCGAGCATTTCGACCACAACTTCACGCAACTGCTGCCGCTGTGGGATCACCTGTTCGGCACGCTCTGGATTCCGGCGAAACACGAATGGCCGGCCACGGGTCTGGACGACGGCGTCCAGCCGCGTTCGCTGTTCTCGGCCCTGAGCTGGCCGCTGCGCATGCACGCCGGCCGTCCCACGGCGCTCGACGGCAAGCCGGTTGCGATTCTCGACAAGGAGTCGAAATGAAAACCGTGCGCCCGAGGCTCGCCGCGAGCCGCCGCCGGTCCGGCAAACAGGAGGGCGTCGCGACCATCGAATTCGCGCTGCTCGCGCCGCTGCTGTTTCTGCTGCTGTGCATCGCCATGGATCTCGGCGTCGCGCTCTGGGTCAACCTGACCATGCAATATGCCGTGCGCGAAGGCGCGCGCTACTCGATCACGGGTCAGAGCAATCTCGATCCGAACGCGACCAACCAGCAGCGCTATCTGGCCATCGTGCAGGAAATCAAAAACAGCTCGATGGGTCTGTACTCGCTGGTGTCGCCCACGTACACGATCACCATCAACGGCGCGACGCAAAGCTACAACACGCAGACCAGCTACAGCACCGGCATGTTCGGCAGTCCGGGCGACATCGTCGTGTTGCAGATCAACTGCATCTGGCCGCTGCTCACACCGCTGGTCAAGCCGTTCTTCAACAACGGCAAGTTCAGTTTCAGCGTGGCGGCCACCATGCGTAACGAGGGTTTCTGACATGCGCACACGTTCATGGCGGGGAAGCTGGCGTGCGCCGCGACGAGGCGCGCCGGGCCGGCGCGAGCGCGGCATCGTCAGCGTGGAGATGGGCTTGCTGCTGCCCATTCTGGTCGCGCTCGCGTTGCCGGTGTACGACATCGCGCGCAACATCCAGGCGCAGATGATCCTCATCAACGTGAGCCGCGAGGGCGCGAGTCTTTCTTCGCGCGCCTCGCTCACGTATCCGATGCAGACCATCATGAATTCGCTCACGGCGACCACGCCGCCGCTGAACATGGGCTTGCACGGCATGATCTACATCACCGAGATCATGGGCAACAACAACTGCGACGCGAGCGGCAACAACTGCACGGGCGTGGTGGTGGCGCAGTATCGCTGGAACGGCGGCAACTATTATCCGGCGAGCCAGTTGTGGAATTGCGGCACGAGCGGCACGCGCTGGGCGACCGACGGCAGCGGCAGTTGCAGCGGCATTCCGGCGGCGGGTAATGCGTCGCCGGTGGTGAATCTGCTGCAAGGCAAGCTGTCGGACGGCCAGATCGCTTACGCGGTCGAAGCGTTCTATCTGCAAACGCCGTTGCTGGGTTCGCTGAAACTCGGCGGCGGCATCACGACGCCCGCGCTCGCGCCGAATCTCTATGCAATGACAGTGTTCTGAGTCGAATAAAAAAAGCAGGTCGGGGGAAGGGATGAAAACAATAACGCTACGAAAGCGGCGTGAGCGAGGCTCGATCAGCATCATCGTCGCGGTTTCGCTGATCGCCTTGCTGGGTATTCTCGGACTCGCCATCGACTCCGGGCTCGGCTACATGGTCAAGGCGCGGCTCGACGCCGCCACCGACGGTGCGGTGATTGCCGCGGGCGAAGCCGTCACGCGCGGCAGCAACCAGACGCAGCAGACCGCCAACGCGCAGCAGGCAGCCAACGCGTTTTTCGCGGCGAATTATCCGGTCGGCTTTCTCGGCTCGACCGTCACGGCCGGCACGCCTTCGATCGTATTCAATGCGGGCACGGTAACCATCGGCATGACCGCGACGGCGAGCGTGCCGGTCACTTTTGCAAAAACGCTCGGCTTCAAGGTGCTGAACGTCAGTTCGACTTCGCAGGCAATCCGCAAGACGCTCGACATGGCGTTCGTGATCGACACCACGGGGTCGCTGAATACGTCCGGCGTGCCGGCCGCGGTGCGCTCGAACGCCGTGGCATTCCTGAATAATTTCGATGTCACGAACGACCGCGTCGCGCTCATGCACTTCGCCTACGGCACGGTGGTGGACGTGCCGTTCAACGGCAACGCGCGCGGCTTCGACCGCACGACGATGACCAACGACATCAACAACTATTCGTTCAGCGGCAGCACGAACTCGGCGGAAGGCGTCTGGAACGCGCGCAACCAGTTGAACACGGTGATCACCCAGCCGTCGAGTCTGCGCGTGATCGTGTTTTTCTCGGACGGCGCGCCGAACAGCTTCGCCTCGTTCATGACGACCAACCAGAGCGGCTGCAACAACACCGCCGGCACGATCGCGAGTCCGGATAGCTCGGGCACGATGTCCGGTCTCTACAGCATGAATGCGCTTAGCCAGTCGCTCGGCTCGCCGTGCTTCCAGAGCAACGTCACCAAGCTCGTGACCGCATTGCCGAAGTGGTACAACGCGCACAACGTCAACGAACAGACTTTCCCGATCTGGCCGGTGACCGCGCCGCGCGCGGTGCCGAACGGCAACGTCACGTATGTGAACGTCAACCGCGCGTCGCGCAATCTGCTCGAAGCGATGGCGGCTGCGGCGCGTGCCGAAGGAACGTATGTGTTCACGCTCGGTTACGGCGCCGAACTGCTTTCGCCGACCGGTCCGGACAACGAACCGGGTCAGGACATTCTCAAATGCATGGCGAATACCGCGGATTCGCTGGCGCGTTGCTACAACCCCAAGCAGCCCGTCGGCGTGTATTGTTACGCTGCAACGCCGGCCGACCTGAAGCCTTGCTTCTCGCAACTGGCTTCGCAAATCCTCCGCATTTCCAAGTGAGCGCGCGATGACCCCGACCAATCCGATCCACGAACTGGACCGCACGGAAAGCCCGGCGCCCGCCGCCAATCCGGCCGACGGCAGCGCACCCGCCGGTATGCGCGACGCATTGATCGAAGTCGCGTCGAGAGTCGGCGCGGCAACCATGCTCAGCCTGTTCGGCTATGCCACCATCCTGCAATGGCGCGCGCAGCCCTCGCGCATCACGTTGCTGCTGCTGGTGGTGTCCGCCTTCGTGACGGTGGGTCTTTCGCTGTTTTCGCGCGTGCCGGTGCGGCGCGACTGGCGGCCGTTTGCGTTCATCTGCTCGATGGGCGGCACGTATTACTTCCTCGCGGTGCGCCTCGCGCCCGGCACGCAACTGGTGCCGGAGACGGTGGGCGCGGTGCTTCAGGTGCTCGGCATCTTCTGGCAGCTGTTCGCCAAGGCTTCGCTGCGCCGCTCGTTCGGCATCCTGCCGGCTAATCGCGGAGTCGTCTCGCGCGGCGCCTACCGCTTCGTACGGCATCCTATGTATCTCGGCTACTTTGTTACCGACATCGGCTTTCTGCTGGTCAACTTCGGTTTGCAGAACCTGCTGGTGTATAGCTGCCAGTTCGCGCTGCAGGTGGGCCGCATCGTCCGCGAAGAACAGTTGCTATCCGGCGACGAAGGCTATCGCACCTACAAGGGCCGGGTGCGTTACCGCGTGATTCCCGGCGTGTTCTGAACCGCGACCCGCGACGAGCCGCGCACGGCTTTGCCGCCGAGCACGCACACCGTGAGGGTGGCCGCGACCAGCACGCCGAGCGCGAGCCGCAAGCCGATCAGGCCGGCGCCCAGGCCGATCAGCGGCGGTCCGACCAGGAAGCCCGCGTAACCCGCCGTGGCGGCCATCGAAACGCCGATGGCCGGTGTGAGCGTGGAGCGTCCCGCGGCACTGAAAATCACCGGCACGATGTTGGCGAGGCCGACGCCCACCATCGCGAATCCCACGCAGGCAGTGAGCACGGTCGGCACGCTCAGCACCAGCGCCAGTCCCGCCGCCGCGATCAGGCCGCCCACGCCGACGATGCGGCTCGAACCGAAGCGCCGCACCGAGACGTCGCCGATGACCCGGCATGCCGCCATCGAGAACGCGAACGCCGAGTAACCGACGGCCGCCACGCTGGCCGCTTCGTTGAGCGCCGAGCGCAGGTAGACCGCGCTCCAGTCGGCCACCGCGCCTTCCACCAGCATGCAGAGAAAGGCGAGCAGCGCGAGCTTCATCACGGCGGCGTTGGGCAGCACGAAGCCGCCGCCGCCGGCCGCCGCGCGCGGACCGAGATCGCGCAGCGCGAGCAGCGCGGCAAACAGGATGGCGCCGGCGATCAGTGCGTCCGGCACCAGCAGGCCGCCCACCACGCCGATTCCACCGGTCTGAAGCATGGCGCCGGTCGCGGCGCCGAGCAGACCGCCCGCGCTCCACGCCGCGTGAAACGATGACATGATCGGCGACTGCCACTGCGTTTCGATCGCGCTGGCGTGACCGTTCATGGAGACGTCGAGCGCGCCGTTGGCCGCGCCGAGCGCGAGCAGCACGACGCACAGCGAGATCAGATTCGGCGCGAGCGCCGGCAGGGGCAACGCGATCACGAAGGCCGCGCCGAGCAGCGCAGTGGCGCGGCCGCTGCCGAAGCGCGGCGCCAGTTGGCCGGCCAGCGGCATCGCGACGATCGCGCCCAGCGCGAAAGCGAAGAGCGCGATGCCGAGCGAGGTGTCGCTGAGTGCGAGACTTTCCTTGATGCGCGGTACTTCGACGGCCCACGCGCCGATGCCGAAGCCGTTGGCGAGAAAAACGGCCAGCGTGGCGATACGTTCGCGAACGGGTTTCATGATCCGGCCACCATCACGGTGTCGCAGGCTTTTTTCAGGCGCGCGAGATGGGCCGCGGGCACGTCGGCCTCGACGAACAGATAGTCCACGTCGGCGGCGGGCGCGACGAGATACGGCGCGGCGGTGGTCATTTTCTCCGAGGTCACGGCAATCGCGATGGCGCCGCTCGCTTTCACCATGGCGCGCTTGAGTTCGGCTTCTTCGGCGTCGAAGGCGGCCACGCCTTCGTCGAGATCGAAGGCGCAGGCGCCGAGAAAACAGAGGTCGGCGCGCATCTGCTGAACCTGCAACAAGGCCGTGGCGCCGACTGCACCGGCGGCGCGCGAATCCATCTGCCCACCGATCAGCACGACCTTGAAGCCGGGCCGCTCCAGCAGACGCACGCAGGCTTGCGGCGAATTCGTCACGACGGTGAGATTCGCGTGATCCGGCAGCGCGGCGGCAATCGCCACATTGGTCGAGCCGGCGTCGAGCAGGATGATCTGACCGGGACGCACGATCGACGCCGCCGTCGCGGCAAGCGACGCCTTGCGTTCGACGGCTTCGCCCATGCGCACGGAGGTGGCCGTATTGGCCGGCGAGACGACGAGTGCGCCGCCGTAGACGCGCTTGCAGTGTCCCTGATCGGCCAGTTCGCGCAGGTGACGGCGGATGGTGTGCTCGGAAGTCTGGAATTCGGCCGCGAGTTCCGACGCCAGCACGCGGCCCTGACTGCGCAAGCGTTCGAGTATCAGCCGCTCCCGCTCGTCGGGGAGAAGCCCGTCCGCGGCGTCCTGCCTGCTTCGTTGCATGTGTCGGTCCTCTGGTTCGATCTGAAAGGTTCGATCTAAAACGATCATAATCGAGCATAAAGTATCGTAAACGTGTTGTATGCGCAAGCGGTCACACGCGGTCACATTTGGAAAGCTAGGGGATAAAACGCGCTCAGTTCGCCGCCTTGGGCCGGCGCGGATTGTCTTACTCTGAGCACAGATGTCGCCCGCACGGAGCCGTGTTCCGTGGCGGGGCGGTCGTCGCCCGGAGGCAGCACGACTGCACGGCGGGCGGCGGCGCGGCCGACCATCCCGACGCAATCCACACGGCAAAGCAACGAGGACGAACCCGGCGCGCCCGGCCGCTCGCAACATGCGACCGGCGACGCGGCGCGCTGCCGAGTCCGCTGACGACCGCTTCATGATTCAAACGCCGACGCGCGAGCTTGCGCATGCCGACCTCAACCAGCAGGCGGCCTCTCTCTGTTCAGCCGGGCATTACGCCGAGGCGCTCGCCAGCGTCGCGCCGCTGCTCGACGTCGCCGGCACACCGGACGCGTCCGGCGCCGACTGTGCCAGCGGCGCCGCGCAACACGCGACGCCCGCCGCGCGCGCCGACGCCTTGAACATCGCCGGCGTCTGCTCGTTCGCGTTGCGCCGTTTCGCGCAAGCGGAGGTGTACTGGCGCGAATGCCTGCGCACGAAACCGGATTACGCGGAGGTCTACGACAGCCTCGGCATGCTGATGAAGTCGTGCGGAAGGCTTTCGGCGGCCAAGTCCCTGTATCGCCGCTGGGTGGCGCTGCGGCCGTCGCAGGCGCGGGCGCACCATAGCCTCGCCACCGCGCTCTACGGGCTCGGCTACAAGGAAGAGGCGGAGGCTTCGTATCGTCACGCGCTGGAGCTGCAGCCGGATTACGCCGAAGCGCGCTACAACCACGCGCTGGTGCTGCACGACCTGCAACGTCTGGAGGAAGCCGAGGCGGCGTATCGGCAGGCATTGGAAGGCTTGCCCGAACACGCCGAAACCTACAACAACCTCGGTAACGTGCTGGCCGCGCTCGGTCGTCCCGACGAGGCTGATGCAGCATTTCGTCAGGCCTTGACGATCCGGCCGCAATATCCGGAAGCGCTCAGCAATCTCGGCGCCCTGCTGAAACAGGCGGGCCGTTTTGCCGAGGCGGAACTGGCTTGCCGGCTGGCGCTCGCGGTTCGTCCCGATTACGCCGAGGCGCACTTCACGCTCGGCACGACGCTCGCGCAACTGCAGCGTCTGCATGAAGCCGAAGCGGCCTACCGCGACGCGGTCGCGCATCGTGAGGATTATGCGGAGGCGCACTACAACCTCGGACTCGTACTGGCGAGTCTCGAACGATTGAGCGAAGCCGAAACCGCGTATCGCGACGCGATCCGCTGGCGGCCCGACCTCGTTCACGCGCACAACAACCTGGGTTGCGTGCTGCGTCTGCAGGACCGTCTGCCGGATGCGGTCGGCGCTTTCGTGCATGCGCTCAGCCTGTGCCCCGAACTCGCCGAAGCGCATTACAACCTCGGCGCGACGCTCGCGCAGTTGCGACGGCTGCCCGAAGCCGAAAGCGCGTATCGTCGCGCGCTCGTCCTGCGCGCCGACTACGGCGATGCGCGTTTCGGCCTCGCGGTCCTGCTGCTCGGCATGGGCCGTTTCGACGAAGGCTGGCCGCTGTACGAGTGCCGCTACGAGCACGCGGGTTTCGTCCACTTCAGCACGAGGAAGCGCCTGAGTTGTCCGCAGTGGCAGGGTGATGCGCTGCGCGGGCGCACCTTGCTGGTCTGGCAGGAAGACGGTCTGGGCGACATGATCCAGTTCAGCCGTTACTTCGCCTTGCTGAAGGCGCGGGGCGCTTCGCATATCGTCTTCGCGTGCGCGCCTTCGCTGCATCGGCTGATGAGCGAGGTCGAGGGGGTGGACGCCGTGCTCGATCACGACACGGCGCTCGCTGGTTCGTCGCGTTACGACTGCTGGACGAGCCTGATGAGCGCGCCGCTGCACCTGGGCACCGCTGTCGCGACGATTCCGCCGGCGCCCCGCTTTGCCGTGCAAGCGGCGCTTGCCGAACGCTGGCGTGCCGAACTCGACGCGCTGCCCGCGGGGCGTCGCATCGGTCTCGTCTGGAAGGGCAATCTGCTTCATCACAACGACACGCATCGCTCCATGCCCTCGCTGACAGAACTGGCGCCGCTCTGGAGCGTGCCCGATGCACGCTTCGTGAGTCTGCAAAAAGGCGCGGGCGAGGACGAAGCGCGCTGCCCGCCCGCGAATCAGCCCTTGCTCGATCTCGGCTCGCGCGTCGCGGATTACTCCGACACCGCAGCGATCGTCTCGCAACTCGATCTGGTGATCTGCGTGGATACGTCTACGGCGCATCTGGCCGCGTCGCTCGGCAAGCCGTGCTGGGTGATGCTGCCCGCCAGGGACGTGGACTGGCGCTGGATGCACGAACGCGCGGATTCGCCGTGGTATCCGGACACGCTGCGGCTGTTCCGCCGCGCGCCGGGAGAAAGCTGGGCGGTGAGCGTGGAGCGCGTGCGCCAGGCCTTGATGGAGAAGTGAGCCGGGCGTGCCGGCATGGCCTCCATGCAGGGCTCCATGCAGGCCACGGCCTTATGCTTCGATCACCTGAATGTGATAAAGGCCCCACGGACATAACTCGAAGCGGTCTTTCAGCGGCTTGCTCGCGAGTTCGGGAATGGAGTCGGCGTCGTAGACGGCCCACAGCGGACCGATCCCGCCGAGCGGCATCGGCTGGCCGTCTTTATGGGTCGCGACGATGAAGCGCCGGTCGCGCACGGTGTCGAGTTTCGTCATCACCGCATAGCCGTCGACGGCGCGCAGCAGGATCTGCGTGTCGCCCGCGCTGGGCGCGCCGACGCGCTCCAGAATGTCGGTTAGCAAAGGGCCGCTCAAGGTGTGCGCACGCGAATCGTATTCGGTGGTCGGTTTGATGCTCACGGCGGGCAGGCTCGTGAGCCACGCAAAATCGACGCCATAGCCGGCCGAAAACTTCACTTGCTGCTTGGCCATCAATTGATCGAATGCGGGGTCGAGCGCGCCGCGATTACTGCGTTTGATCGCCCCGGTGAGCGTGAGCAGCACCGGCGATGGAGTACACGCTTCATGATGCCGGGGCTTTTGCGCGAAAGCGGGCGCAGCCGTCGCGCCCAGTGCAGCCGCGCTGCTGGCGAGAAATTGGCGCTTGTTCATGGGTTGACTCGTGGTTTCGTGAGAGAGCGATACGCCGGTGGGCAGCGTCGCGGACGTTATTGTCGTGCAAGCTTCGGGGTCTGTGTGACGGCGGCCTGTATAGCGCCGCTGTGCGCGTATCCGTGTGGCGTATGGCGCACCGCCGCCGAGCCGGATGAGCGTGCCGCGAACCTTTGCCTTACGTTCGTCATTCTACCGTCCAATAAACAGATTAGATGGCAAGGCGCGCTCCTTTAGGTGCGCTGCCGGCACGTCCCAAACCTACAATGAGGACTGGAGATAGCGGACGGTAGCTGGACAAAAATGGCAGAAGAAGCGATGGTGGCAGGCAGGGAAACGCAGCAGCGCGCCCAGACGCGCCGGCAAACCCGCATTCCTTGCATGATGATGCGCGGCGGCACGTCGAAAGGCGCGTATTTCATGGCGTCGGATCTGCCTGCCGACACCGCGACCCGCGACCGTGTGCTGCTCGCGGTGATGGGCTCGCCCGATCCGCGGCAGATCGACGGCATGGGCGGCGCCGATCCGCTGACGAGCAAGGTGGCGATCGTTTCGCCGTCGTCGCGCGAAGACGCCGATGTCGACTATCTGTTCGTCCAGGTCGTGGTGAACGAAGCGCGCGTGGATGTCGGCCAGAACTGCGGCAACATTCTCGCGGGCGTCGGACCTTTCGCGATCGAACGCGGACTGGTGGCAGCGCAGGAAGGCACTACGCGCGTCGCGATTCATATGGTCAACACCGGACAGATAGCGGTCGCCACCGTGCTCACGCCGGGCGGCTGCGTGAGCTACGAAGGCGAGACGCGCATCGACGGCGTGCCGGGCTGCGCCGCGCCGATTCCACTCGAATTCAGGGACACCGCCGGCTCGACCTGCGGCGCGCTGCTGCCGACAGGTCATCTGATCGACACGGTGGACGGCGTCGAAGTGACCTGCATCGACAACGGCATGCCGCTCGTCATACTGCGCGCGCGCGATCTCGGCCGCACCGGCTACGAGTCGCGCGAACAGCTCGACGCGGACGCCGACCTGAAAACGCGTGTCGAAGCGATCCGTCTCGCGGCCGGCCCGCTGATGAATCTTGGCGACGTCAGCGCGCGCACGGTACCGAAGATGTGCCTCGTGGCAGAGCCGCGCAACGGTGGAGCGATCGCCACGCGCAGCTTCATTCCGCACCGCTGCCATGCGTCGATCGGCGTGCTGGGCGCGGTGAGCGTGGCAAGCGCCGCCGTATTGCCCGGCACGGTCTGCGAGGGTGTGGCGCAAATCGATTCCGATGGCGCGAGCAAGCGCGTGCAGGTCGAACATCCCACCGGCGAATTCACGGTGGAATTGACGCTCGGCGGCGACCCGGGCCGCCCCGACGTGTTGAGCGCCGCGTTGTTGCGCACGGCGCGCTGGCTGTTCGACGGAGTGGTCGCGATACCGGCCTCGGTCTGGCGGAATTGATCCGCACGGCAATACTGCCGTATCAGAGCATTGTCGAACGCGATCTAGCCGCTCGCGAGACTCACCGTACGCGGCACATCCACCACCGATAAACGGATCGCATCGATCAGCGCGCGTGCCGCCGGCGACGGCGTGCCGACTGCGCGCACGGTCAGGCCGATATCCCGCCGCGTGTTGTGCAAGGCCACGTCCAGCACCGCGAGCTGGCCCGACTCCACTTCGTAATGCAACTGCTGCGCCGACAGCGCCGCGACCATGTCGGTGCCGAGCAGCAGGCCGCGAATCACCGCGAGATCGGCGGTCTCGACCGTCGGCTGGGGCGGTTTCACCTTCATCCGCTTGAATTGCGCCTCAAACAGCGCGCGCGCCGGCGCGTGGCTGCGCGGCAGAATCCATTGCGCGTCGCGCAGATCCGTGATGCCCGGTTCGCGCACGCGCAGCAGCGGATGATCGCGACGTACCAGCAGAACCATGTGGTCCGACATCAGCCGCTCGTTTTTCAGACCGCTGGCCGCATCGTTTTCCCGCAGCGCGCCGAGAATGAAATCGATATCGCCCGCACGCAAACCCGCCACCAGCGCTTCGTAGTTGCTTTCGTCCGTGACGACCCGCACGCCGGGGTTGTCCACGGACAAACGGGCGATCGCTTTCGGCAGGATCAGCGTGCGCCCGAGCGGCAGCGCGCCCACCGTCACCGCGCCCTGAATCTTGCCGTGCAACGCGGCCATGTCGTCCGGTACGTGACGCAGTTCGTTCAGCGCGCGGCGCACGTACAGCAGAAACGTTTCGCCTTCGGCCGTGAGCAGAATGCCGCGCGGACTACGGTGGAACAGACTCATGCCGGCGCCGCTCTCCAGCACGCGAATGGCCGCGCTGACCGCCGGCTGGCTGATGCCGAACGTCTTCGCCGCACTCGGCATGTGCCGATGGCGCGCAAGCGCGGCGAACAGCTGCAAACGCCGCGTATTGAGCAGATACGCCGGCAGCGCGCCTTCCGCAACCGGACGGCGGCGCGTCTGGCGTGCCGAGCACCATTGCGCGAGTTCTTCCAGTTCGCCGAAGATGCGCTCGCTGCGCTGTAGCACCGCGCGGCCCGCCGGAGTGGGCAGCATGCCCGCTGGGCCGCGGTCGAACAGCGGCTCGCCGAGTGCCGCTTCCAGTTCCTGGACGGAACGCGTCACCGCCGACTGCGCGCGGAACAGCGCGGCGGCCGCGCGCGTCGCGCTGCCCATGTCGGCGACGAGGCGAAATGCGCGCAATTGCGCCAGATTCAGAAGTTCTTTGCTGCTCATGGGAGCCTTGCCCGGTGTGACCGTCTGCACTGATTCGACGCCGCCAGTATAGCCACGCGTCGCGCGCCGTACCACGGCCGCCACGGGGCTTGCGAGTTCGTTTCGGGGTCATCTGTTCTGTTTATCGGGCTGGTGCAGGAAGGGCGCGGCGGCGAGCCTGGGCCGGCATCGGCGGCATGGCCTGAATGCCTTGCCCCGTAAGGCGCACGGCGTTTCGGCGTGGCGTAGGAACAGGCTGAGGAAAGCTGCCGAAAGAAGTTTTGTCCATTCGTGTGTGGTTTACCCGCACTTTCTACGGGTACGCGGAATCCCTATCGTTGAATCCTGACAGGGTTGCGAAGCCGGCGGCCTGAACGGACGGCGCGCACGTTGCGTGCAGCACGAAGTAACGGAAGACAGGATATGGCAAGGATCATTGGTGGAATCGGAACGTCGCACGTGCCGACAATCGGCATGGCGTACGACAAGGGCAAGCAGAACGACCCCGCGTGGGCGCCGCTTTTCAAGGGCTACGAGCCGGTCGCGCAGTGGCTCGCCGAGCGCAAGCCGGACGTCATGGTGATGTTCTACAACGACCATGCCAACAGTTTTTTCTTCGACTGCTATCCGACTTTCGCGCTGGGTGTTTCACCGAGTCACGAATTCGCCGACGAAGGCGCGGGCAAGCGGCCCTTGCCCGATATCGCCGGCCATCCCGATCTGGCGATTCACATCGCCGAGCAACTCGTGAACGACGAATTCGATCTGACGATTTTTCAGGACCGTCCGCTCGATCACGGCTGCAATTCGCCGCTTTCGCTGATGCTGCCGCACGAAGGCGGCTGGCCGATGGCGATCGTGCCGATGGAAGTCAACGTGCTGCAATATCCGCTGCCGACCGCGAATCGCTGCTATCGGCTCGGCCAGGCGCTGCGGCGGGCCATCGAATCGTTCGAGCAGGACCTGGACGTGGTCGTGGTGGGCACGGGCGGTTTGTCCCATCAGGTGCACGGCGAGCGCAGCGGCTTCAACAATACGGATTGGGACATGGAGTTTCTCGATCTGATCGTGCGCGATCCGCAAAAGCTCGCGGCGATGAAGCACGTGGACTACGTGCGGCTCGGCGGTGCGGAAAGCGTCGAGACCATCATGTGGCTCGCCATGCGCGGCGCGCTGGGCCCGACGGTGCGTGAACTGCATCGCAACTACTACCTCGCCACCAGCACCGCGATGGCCGTGACGATCTACGAAGACGAGGTGGCGCAATGAACCCGCAACTGACCGGCGTGGAAGAACTCACGGGCACGTATCCGTTCGATATCCGCCAGAGCATCAAGGCAATGCGTCTGAACCGCTTTTTCTGGCAGATGCGCGAGGCGTCCGCGCGCGCACTGTGGCTGGAAAATCGTGCGGCCGCGTATGACGCCGCGAAGCTCACGGCGCAAGAACGCGCGCTCGTCGACAACACCGACTGGATCGGACTGATTCGCTACGGCGTGTGCTTCTTCGTGCTGGAGAAGTTCGCGCGCGTGGTGAAGATCACCAACCTCGGCATGTACGCCAGCATGCGCGGCGAAACGCTCGAAGCGTTTCTGAAAACGCGCCTGGTGCCCGACGCCGTGTAAGACACGGGCTTCGGCGCCGCCGTCAGCGGCCTTTTCATTTCATACCAACAAGAACCCCGGCTTCGACAGAAACCGGGGACGGGAAACTATTTTCTCCGGAGACACGCATGAAATCTGCAGACTCGGTCGACATCAAGGCGTTCATCGACGCGCGCAAGGTGTCGGCATACCAATGGCTCGTGCTCGCACTCTGTTTCGTGATCGTCATGATGGACGGACTCGATACGGCGGTGATGGGTTTCGTTGCGCCGGTCATCATGCACGACTGGACCGTGAGCCGGGCGGCCTTCGGTCCGGTGATGAGCGCCGCGATGGTCGGACTCGCGATCGGCGCGCTGACTGCCGGCCCGATTGCGGATCGCATCGGCCGCAAGAAAGTGCTGGTGGCGTCCGTGTTGTGCTTCGGCTTTTTCAGCTTGCTGTGCGCCTTCGCGCAATCGCCCGTGCAACTCGTGGCGCTGCGCTTTCTGACCGGTCTCGGCCTCGGCGCCGCCATGCCGAACTCCACCACCTTGCTCTCCGAATACGTGCCGTCGCGCAGCCGTTCGCTGTTGCTCACCATCATGTTCACCGGCTTCAATTTCGGCTCGGGAGCGGGCGGTTTCGTCGCGGCCTCGCTGATTCCGCATTTCGGCTGGCGCGCCGTATTCATGTTCGGCGGCATTCTGCCGATTCTCAGCGTGCCGCTGCTGCTGTGGCTGCTGCCGGAGTCCGCGCGTCTGATGCTGGTGCGCAAGATGCCGGTGGAGCGCATTTCCGCGACGCTCGGGCGCGTCTGCGGTCATGTGTTCGCCAAAGACGTGCGCTTCACCGCACCCGAACCCGTGGTAGCCGCAAAAGCGCCGGTCCGCATGCTGTTCGCCGACGGTTACGCGTTCAGCACGTTGATGCTGTGGCTCACGTATTTCATGGGACTGCTGATCATCTATCTGCTGACCGGCTGGTTGCCCACGCTCATCAAGGACGCGGGCCTGCCCGTCGAACGTGCTGCCGCGATCACCGGACTGTTCCAGCTCGGCGGCACGGTGGGCGCCGTGGCAGTCGGCTTCGCCATGGACCGGCTCGACCGCAATGCCGTGATCGGCGCGGCGTATCTGCTCGGCGGCGCGTTCATCTTCGCATTGGGCATGGGCACGCTGAAATCTAACCTGCTGCCGGTATTGGTGACGTGCGCCGGCTTCTTCATGAGCGGAGCGCAGACGGGCCTCAATGCGCTCGCGCCGAGCTGCTATCCCACTCGTGCACGTGCCACCGGCGTCAGCTGGATGCTCGGCTTCGGACGCCTCGGCGGAATTCTCGGCTCGCTGGTGGGCGGCGCCTTGCTCTCGCTCGGCTTCAGCTTCGAAACGGTATTCGCCGTACTCGCCGTGCCCGCGCTGATTGCCGCAGCTGCCATCGTGATGAACCGGCTCGCGCTGCGCTTTATCACGAGCCCGGTGGCGGATGCGTGAAGACTTGCGGGATCCGGCGGTGCCGCGAGTCTGACGAACCCTGTTGCCGAAGCCGCCCTGATTGCATGACGACTGGCGGCATCTAAAAAAAGTATTTCAACAACACGTATAAAACTGGAGATATTTAGCATGACGAAATCAATCAGGCGAGTGGACGCCGTTCTGTTCGGCGCTGCGCTTGCGAGTGCCATGCCGGCCTTCGCGCAAAGCAGCGTGACCTTGTACGGGATTGTCGATAACGGCGTGTCGTACACGAATAACCAGACCACGCTCGGCTCGACCGGCAACGGCAAATCGGCTGTGAAGATGACGCCGGGCGTGTGGGCGGGCAGCCGCTTCGGCCTGAAGGGCGGCGAAGATCTGGGCGGCAATACCAAGGCGATTTTCCAGCTCGAATCCGGCTTCAACTCGGCGAGCGGCGCCCAGCAATACACCAATGCGATGTTCGGCCGCCAGGCCTGGGTCGGCGTGACCAATCCCACGTACGGCACGTTCACGGCGGGGCGGCAGTATGCGTCGTACTACCAGCTGCTTTCGCCCTATAGCCCGACGACGTGGATCACCGGCTACTACGGTGCGCATCCCGGCGATATCGACGGCCTCGACACGATCTATCGCGCGAACAACACGCTGGAGTACACGTCACCGAAACTGTACGGCGTGACGGTGAGCGGTTCGTATTCGCTCGGCGGCGTGGCCGGCAGCACGAATCGCGGCTCGACGTGGTCGACCGCGGTGCAGTATGCGATGGGCCCCGTCGGACTCGCGGTGGGTTTTTCGCGCATCAACAATTCGACCGAGGGCGGCGGCGCGTGGGGCGCGGATTCCACCACGACCAACGGCGGCTCGCAGATCGGCGTGTCCGCGCTCACCAACGGCTATCAGACCGCGCAGGCGCAGCAGCGCTTTGCCGTGGGCGGCGGCTATGTTTTCAACAGCGCATGGGACGTGAGCGCCACGTATTCGAACGTGCAGTACGTGCCGGGCACGGGTTCGAAATTCCACGACACGGCGATCTTCAACACGGGCGGTCTGGTGCTGCACTGGAAGCCGGCCGTGGCATGGGATTTCGGCGCGGGATACAGCTATACGCGAGCGACGCGCGCCAACGGTATCGACGATAACGCGCAGTATCACCAGTTCAATCTGTCACAGTACTACTCGCTGTCGAAGCGGACCGGACTGTATGCGCTGGAGGCGTATCAGAAGGCGAAGGGCAAGACGCTCGGCACGAACGGGGCAGGGCAGATCATCGACGCCACCGCGACGATCGGCGATGGCTATAACAGCACGCCGTCGGGGTCGAGTAATCAGCTGGCGGTGGGGGTGGGGATTATTCATCGGTTTTGACCGAGATCGCGCTCGGTCTTGCGCGTGATAGGGAAGTGATGCGATGCCGTCCAGTTGAGAAACTGGACGGCATTTTTCTTTGGTGGACGCCAATGTTTTGATCGCGATCAACGGCGTAACCGTTGACCAAATTTGACACAAAAGAAGTGGGTTTTACAGCGCGCTTTCGATATCTTGTTTGGCAATGCAAAACAAATCTGTTGCTGAATAGCCGAGGGGATATCGATTGTCTGTCAGAACGTTTTTTGAGCCCGGACGCGTTACTGCGCGCGTCGCCTCGTTGCGGACCCCGTCTGCACGACTCGCGGTTCGCTGCCTGCTGATGGGCAGTGTCTGCGCCGCCGCGCTCGCCCACGCGGACGACATTGCCTACGGCTACGACCCGCTGGGCCGTCTCACGTCCGTCACCGTGGCAGGCGCCACCGCTTATTACGACTACGACGCGGCGGGCAACATCACGGCCATCAGACGGCAGGGAACACTGGTTTCCGACCGTTCGCAGGACGCCGCCGGTTCCGTTGCCACCGTGCCCGGCAAGCCACCTTCCGTCACGCAGACCGCCGGGCGCTAGCGCGTCAGTCCGTTTCCCTTTTCCGTTCTGGTTGATTTCATGCAATCTGTCGACGCAGTTCTCGCGCGTCGGGCCTGTGCTCGTCCGTTCATTGTCCTGTTTTTCATGCTGCTGTCGTGGTTCGCGGCGCCGCAGGCGCGCGCCCTCGAATGCAGCACGCTGTATGCGCTCTCCGGTGCGTATCCGGCCGACCCGCAGTGCCCGCTGAAAGCGGCATCGGCCAACTTCGGCGGGCTGGGCGGCTATGTGTGCGGCGACACCGCCACCATCGCCGCCTATTGCGGCAGCCCGAGCGGCACCGACATCGACGAGCCGGCTTCACCCGAAGACAGCACCGCGCTCGACGGCGATGGCGTGGACGGTCAGGCGGGCAGCGCCGGTGGTTGTGGCGGTGGCGGCGGTGGCGTGGCAGGCGACGCCACCGCCGGTTGCGGCAGCAGCACCTCGGGCGGCGACCCGGTGCGCCTGTTCACCGGGAAGTTCCATCTGGTCGCGCACGACCTGCATCTGGCCGACACGATTGCGGCCGACCTCGCGCGCGTCTATCGCAGCGGCGCCTACGACGGCAGCGGCCGTCCGATGGCGGGCGCCTTCGGTGTCGGCACGACGTTCAACTACGACAGCTACCTCGCGCTAGGTGCGGCCGACGCCAACGGCATCCGCCAGAGCGTGCAGCTCGTGCTGGCCAGTGGCGTGCGGGTGCCGTTCACCGCGCGCGCCGGCAGCAGCAACGCCTGGGACGATCTCACAAGCCCGGGCGAGTACTACCGGGCGAGCCTGACCACCAGCGGCTCGACGCGCGTGCTCACGCTGCGCGATGGCCGCGTGCGCCAGTTCGCGATGACCGCAGGGCGCTATCGCCTGAGCAGCCTGCAGGACCGCAACGGCAACACGGTCACGATCACACGCGACAGCAGCACCGGCGCCGTCACCCGCATCACCAGCCCCAATGGCCGTGTACTGACATTCACGACGGTCGTGGGCGCGCGTGGCACACCGCTCGTCTCGCGTGTCACCGATCCGCTGAACCGCCAGGTGAGCTACCAGTACGACGGTCAGGACCGCCTCACGCAGGTGACCGACGCGAACGGTGGCGTATGGCAATACGGCTGGGACAGCAGAAGCCGTCTCGTGAGCGTGACCGATCCCGAGGGCAATGTCCAGGTCACCAATACCTACGACACGAACGACCGCGTCACGTCCCAGACGCTCGCCGATCACAGCACCTTCGGCTTTGCCTACACCGTGACGGCCGGCCGGGTCGCGCAGACGGACGTTACCGACCGGCGCGGCAGCATCCGGCGCGTCGTGTTCGACGCCAACGGTCGTGTCGTGAAGAACACCTATCCGGCGGACCAGCCGCTCGCGCAGACCCAGACCTTTGCGCGCGACGCAACGGGACGCGTGACGGACCTCAGCGCAGGTGATCGCCAGTACACGTACGCGTACGACACGAACGGCAACCGTACGCTCGAGCGCGACCAGTCCGGCACGCTCGTCACGCGCACCTTCGACAGCTACAACGCCCTGCTCGGCGAAGCGCAGGCGGGTGACGCGCAGCGCGGCGTGAGCACCGTGTACACCTACGACGCGCGCGGCAACCCGCTGACGGTGACCGACCGCCTGGGTAACCGCACCACCTTCACCAGCGATGCGCAGGGACGCCTCCTGACGGTCACCGACCCACTCAAGGGCGTGACGAAGTACACGTGGACGGGCGCCGACCTGACGGCCATCACCGATCCGCTGAACCGCACGACGCAGTTCACGCCCGACGCCGCGGGGCGGATCACGGCGATGCGCGATCCACTGGGGCATGTGACGGCCCGCACGCTCGATGCGCTGGACCGTACGCTGACCGTCACCGACGCGCTGGACGGCGTCACCCGCTTCACGTGGGACCGCAACGGCCGCCTGCTGGCGGAAAGCGACCCGAAGGGCGTGAGCACGCAGTACACGTACAACGCGGTGGGCCGGCCGGTGAGCAGGACCGATCCGCTGGGCCATACCGAAACGTGGACGTGGACCAGCGCCGGGCAACTGGCGTCGGCGACCGACCGGCTGAACCAGATAAGGACGTACGTCTACGATGCGGCCGGACAGCTGGTCAGCGTTTATTTTCCCCCGCTGGGCAATCCGAACGGCAGGCCGCTGCGCAACTGGAGTTACGACTGGGACGCGTACGGGAGGCTGCAGCACACGATCGACACCGGGTCTGGCCAGCCGCCAAGGGGAACGACTCGCACGTATGACAGTGTGACCGGCTATGCCAACGGTTTTTCGGAGATCGGCAGCTCGCAGGGGCTGGTATCGCTGGGCTACGACGCGGACAGTCGCGATCTCTCGCGCCTCGACATGAACGACACGTCGGTGGCGTACCAGCGCGACGCCGAACACCGCGTCACGCAGATCAGCTACACGCTGAACGGCGAGCCAGCCCGCGTGTTCGGCTACGCCTACGACGCACTCGGCCGGCGCAGTCAGGCGACGCTGGCCAACGGCATCACGATTACCTATGCATGGGACGCGGCCAGCCAGCTGACCGGCATCACGTACCGGCGCGCCGACGGCAGCGTGCTGGGCGACCTGACGTATGGCTACGACCTTGCCGGGCGTCGCGTGAGCGCGGGCGGCAGCCTGGCGAAAGTGGACCTGCCGCAGGCGGTGAACGACGCGCAGTACAACGCGGCGAACCAGCTCACGCGCTGGTCGGGCAAAACACTGACGTACGACCTGAACGGCAACCTCGCCAGCGACGGCGTGAACCAGTACAGCTGGAACGCGCAGGGGCTGCTTGCGGGCATCACCGGCGGCGTGACGGCGAGCTTCATCTACGACATCGACGGTCACCGGCGCGACCAGACGGTCAACGGTCACCGGACGCAGTCGTACTGGATCGGCGACGAACTGAGCTTCACGATCGGCGACGACGATTACGCGCATCGCAACCGGCTGTTCTCACCGTATCCGGAGACGGGGCTGGACGAGCTGACGTACCAGCGCATCGGCGACGACGCGAGCCAGGACCGCTATGTCCTGCGCGACGCGAACAACAACGTGATCGCATTGACGGATGCGAACCAGCAGAGCCAGACGCAGTACCGGTATCAGCCGTACGGCGTGACCACGCAGACGGGCGCGGCGTATCCGAATACGCAGCAGTACACGGGGCGGGAGAACGACGGGACGGGGCTGTATTACTACCGGAACCGGTATTACAGTCCGGCGACGGGACGGTTCATCAGTGAAGATCCGATTGGCTGGGCGAGTGGGCAGACGAATGCGTATGCTTATGTGGGTGGGGATCCGGTGCAACTGACTGATCCGGCGGGGTTGCAGTGGGCGATCGGGGGATATACCCCAGTTCCGTTCGTTCCTGGCAGTGGAAGAGGTCCTTGGACGCCTGGATCGCATTCGCGAGGGGTTGACGACTGGCCAAACGATTCCGCGGGTGGAACCTTTGCGGACGGCAACGCTGATGATCCTGTTGTTTATCCTAACAATCCAACCGAAGCACCGGAGAGGTTTGGCAATATCAATGGTAGCCGCGGAAAGCAATGTATCGATGGATCCGTTTGGGAAAAGGATACGTCTAGTCACGGTGGTGATCAGTGGAAGCGTTGGCCGAATCGGAAATCGTGGGAAAACGGCCGTGCCCCTCAAAGCATCTGGCCGGATGGACGTATCCGAAAATGAAGACCGAAGGAAAATATATGCCAGTCAAATTCAGTGAATTGTTCTCTCGTGCAATTTCCGAGTGGCCTGTCGAAATCGATTTGCGTTCTCTCTCGCCGAGCGTATCCGGATCGGGTCGATATTCCATCGAGGGACTTTACGACATGGCAGATGAGCTTGAAGGTCGATATATTGGCTCTCCTGAAGAAACGATAATGCGCAACCTGCATACTGCACTCTACGAGGTACTTCTTGGCGTCGCCGCCTACGTTGTACGGATCAAGTTGGTTGATTTGCGAGCTGAAGAGGTTCAGCTTCGCCTGGAGCGGCGCCTTCGGGAGTATCTTGCGGCGCCGGAAGATTGCCGTCCTCAAGACATCGAACTATGCGAGCGCTATTTTGCTGAGAACGGTCGAAAGTGAGAGACGCCTTTTCGGAACTATACGGCTTACCAACCTGGCAGGTTCGGAAGGGAGTTGGCTCGTTTCTTACTCTTGAATTCGGGGCGCCGCGTCTGCGAATTCGGGAGCCTTACATATCCCAATCGGCCTCGCCATCTGCTCGAAGACTTGCCGCTCGTCGCCAAGTGACAGTGTTTGGACAGTGGTATCTTTGGATCTATATGTGCAACTGGGCGATCGATGCTGATGGTTTGCAGCTTGCAGCCAATGAAACGTCGAACACGGTGATCGACAAGGCGCTCAGATTTCTCGATGGGCAGAAGTTGGAATCCATTGAGGTCACGCGGAAAGATATGAAAACGATCTTTCAGTTTGATCTCGGAGGAAAACTCTCGACTTGGCCATATTCAGACCAAGAGGTTCGATGTGACGCGCAATGGATTCTGTACGATTACGGGGCGAAACTGACGAGGGCGCTGAAAGGAGATGGCACCTGGCTGTGCGAGACGTTGCCTGATTGAGTCAAACTGCAATATCCCTGGGCAATTGCAGCACCTGTATCACAGAGCGGCGAGGCGAAAATTCATCCATGAAGCTTGGTTGGGGCTACGCAACCAAGCAGACGAGTGCATACGTCTGCAGCAATCTCTGGTACTAGACCGTGAGGCGATCAGGACCGAGCAGCAATCCTTTAACGGCGTGAAAGCGTGTTGTGGGTCTTTCATAAATCTTCACAGAAAAGGGGCCGCACAAGCGGCCCCTTTGCCTCGCAGGCGGCGTAATAAGTCACTTTTCTCGACTTTTGGAAAAGCATTAGACCTACGCCAACTCGACCTCCTATCGCGTCCTCACCCCAGCCCTTCCCATCCCCACATCCGCGCCTCGCTCCACCACCGCAGGTGCAGTCTCGCGCATCGACAACGCACACAGACTGGACACCACGCCGAGCAGCGAGAACATGATGGCCGGTCCCATCCAGCCGACCACGCCATACAGTCCGGTCGCGAGGAACGGCAGCAATCCCGCCACCACCGACGCGCCGTTGTAGCCCAGCGAAATGCCCGACGAACGCACATTGGCGGGGAATTGTTCGGAGAACCAGCTCGATTCCACGGCGAAAATCGGATCGTGGCTGAACAGCAGCGAGAGCGACACTGCCGTAATGACCATGATGCCCGCGCCCGTGTTGATCAGCAGGAACATCGGCACGCCGAAGAGGATCGTGAACAGCGAGCCGAACAGGAACAGCGGACGCCGACCCAGTCGGTCGCTCAAAGCGCCGTAGAGCAGATGGCTGCCGAGGCCGATCGCCGAACCGATCATGGTGCCCCACAGCACGTTTTCCTTGCTCGACACATGCGCCAGCATCACGTACGAGAGCATGAAGCTGGTAGTGATGTAGTAGCCGCCGGTTTCCGCGAGACGCAGGCCGATGATCTTCAGAATCATTGGCCAGTCGTTGCGCAGCACTTGCAGCGCGGGTTGCTTGATGATCGTTTCGCTCGCCTTGATGGCTTCGAATGCGGGCGATTCCTTCACGCTCAAACGGATGAAGATGCCGATCGCGACCATCACGAACGAGACGAGGAACGGCGCGCGCCACACCCAGTTTCCTTCGAACAGATGCGATGAGAGCAGGAACGCGCCGTTGGCGAGCAGCAGTCCGAGCGGAATGCCCACTTGCGGCACCGCGCCGAAAAAGCCGCGGCGTTTCGCCGGCGCATGTTCACACGCCATCAATACGGCACCGCCCCATTCGGCGCCGAAGCCCACGCCCTGCACCATGCGCAGAAGGATCAGCAACACCGGCGCGAGCACGCCGACCTGATCGTAGGTAGGCAACGCGCCGATCAGCACGGTCGCTGCGCCCATCGCGAGCAGGGACCAGAACAGCACGGTCTTGCGGCCGAGCCGGTCGCCGAAATGGCCCGCCAGATAGCCGCCGAACGGACGCATCAGGAAGCCGACGGCGAGCGTCGCGAAGGCCGCGAGGATGCCGATGATCGGCTCGTTCGTATGGAAGAAGATCTTCCCGAACCAGCCGGCGGCGGCCGTGCCGTAGATGAAAAAGTCGTAACTCTCGACCGCTGAGCCGATCATCGAGGCAAACGAGACCTTGACGGGGTTGTCTTTCGCGGCGGTTGTCGCAGGTGAGGCATTCATGGCTTGTGTCTCCAGATCGTTTTCGAGTCGTTGTCGAGTCGTTTTATTTAAGTCTTCTCGCGCGCTGGGAAGCGTGGCGGTCGCGGCGGCAACTTAGCGCCACGTTTCGATCACGCGGCTATCGTCCCGCGCGCCGAGGCCCGAGTCCGCGGCCTGGTGGTAGCGGGCATTGGCAATCGCGAGCAGGGGCACGTCGGCGCCGCAACCCTCGGCGGCAGCGGCGACCAGGTCGCTGTCCTTGACGAAGATATTGATGGCGCTCGTCACGGATACGTCGGTGCCGCCGAGCATGCGCGGGCCGCGATCGGACAACATCCACGAACCGGCCGCGCCTTTCTCGATCAGTTCGAGCACGGTGGCCGGATCGAGACCGAGCGAGCCGGCGAGGCTCAAGGCCTCGGCGGCGGCCACGATGTGCACGGAGCACAGATGCTGGTTCACCACCTTGATGCTCTGTCCGTCGCCGAGATTCTCGCCGGTGATGCGCACGCTGCCCATCGCGTCGAGCACGGGACGCAAGGCGCCGATGTCGTCGTGATTGCCCGAGGCGAACAGGACCAGCTCGCCGGTTTTGGCCCGCGCGACGCCGCCCGTCACGGGTGCATCGACCACGCGCGCGCCGGCCGCACGCAAACGCGCGCCCTGTTCACGCACGCTCGCCGGACCCACCGTGGACATGATGAGCCAGCGCTGTCCCGCCACCGCGTCGACCACGCTGTCGACCAGCGAGGCCAGTTGCGCGGGCGTCGCTACCATCGCGATCACGACTTCGGCGGCGGGGGCCGCGTCGAACGAGCCGACCGCGGACAGCCCGCTGGTCTGCGCGATGTCGCGCGCCTGGCTCGACAGATCGACGCCGGTCACGTCATGTCCGGCCTGCTTCACGCGGAGCGCCATCGGCAGGCCGATCGCTCCGATTCCCACAAACGTTACCTTCATGATATTCGCCTACTTGAGCCAGTGTTTGATGTTCTCGACGATCGACGACGTCGAGATGCCATAGCGATCGTGCAGCGTCGGCAGGGCGCCCGCGTCGAGGAACTGGTCGGGTAGCGCGATCTGCCGGAATTCCGGCATGACGCGTGCACGCATCAGCGCGGTGGCGACAGCCTCGCCGAGTCCGCCGATGCAGCTATGGTTCTCTGCGACGATCACGAGCCGGCCCGGCCGCTTGCATTGCTCGATGATGGTGGCTTCGTCGAGCGGCTTGATGGTCGGCACGTGCAGCACGGCGACGCTGGCCGAACCGTCGTCCATGGCCTGCGCGGTTTCGAGCGCGCGCATGGTCATGATGCCGGACGAGATGATGAGTACGTCGGTGCCGTCGCGCAGCAGTTTGGCCTTGCCCAGTTCGAAGGTGTAGTCGTAATCGTCCAGCACGGCCGGCACCTTGCCGCGCAGCAGGCGCATATAGACCGGGCCATTGTGAGCCGCGATCGCGCTGACGGCCTGTTCGGTATCGAGCGCATCGCACGGGTCGACGATGGTGAGGCCCGGAATGCCGCGCATCAGCGCGATGTCTTCGGTGGCCTGGTGGCTCGGACCGTAACCCGTGGTCAGGCCCGGCAATGCTGCGCAGATCTTCACGTTGAGGTTTTCTTCGGCGATCACCTGGTGGATGAAGTCGTAGGCGCGGCGGGTGGCGAACACCGCGTAGGTCGTGGCGAACGGAATGAAGCCTTCCTTCGCCATGCCGCCTGCGGCGCCCATCAGCAACTGCTCGGCCATGCCCATCTGGAAGAAGCGCTTCGGGAACGCATTGCCGAAGATATGCAGGTCGGTGTACTTCGACAGATCAGCGGACATGCCGACGATATTCGGGCGTTTCTCCGCTTCGGCAACGAGCGCGTGACCGAATGGCGCCGGACGGGTGCGCTGGCCTTCCGATGCGATCGACGCGATCATCGCGGAGGTGGTCAAGCGGGGTTTCTTTTCGGCAACGGCGCTCATGAGCGATCTCCTTGCTGGTGGTTCTGATCGAGCACGGCAATCGCTTGCTGCCACTCTTCCTGATCGACTCGAATGAAGTGATTTTTCTCGCGTGCCTCGAGGAAGGGCACGCCTTTGCCCATCAGCGTGTCGCACAGGATCACGCGCGGCTTCTCGTCGGTCAGCGCGCGCGCCCGGTCGAAGGCTTCGATCACGGCGGCGAGGTCGTTGCCGTTCACGCGTTCCACGTGCCAGCCGAAGGCCAGCCATTTGTCCGCGAGCGGTTCGAACGCGAGGATGTCGTGCGACGGGCCGTCGGCCTGCTGACGGTTGATGTCCACGAGTACGATCAGGTTGGACAGGCGATGGTGCGCGGCGGAGAGCGCGGCTTCCCAGGTGGCGCCTTCGTCGAGTTCGCCGTCCGACATCGAGTTGTAGACGAACGCCGGATTGCCTTTCAGACGCAAACCCAGCGCCATGCCGACGCCGATGGTCAGACCCTGGCCGAGCGAGCCGCCGGATATTTCCATGCCCGGCGTGTAGGTCGCCATGCCCGACATCGGCAGGCGGCTGTCGTCCGAGCCGTAGGTGTCGAGTTCGGCTTCCGGAATGACGCCGGCTTCGATCAGCGCGGCGTAAAGGGCAATGGCGTAGTGTCCGTGCGACAGCAGGAAGCGGTCGCGGCCTTCCCATTCGGGGTCTTCCGGACGCAGGTTCATGGCGTGGCACCACGCGACGGCGAGCACGTCGGCGAGGCCGAGTGCCTGACCGATATAGCCCTGGCCCTGCACTTCGCCCATGCGCAGCGCGAAGCGGCGAATCCGGTAGGCGTGGTCGGCAAGCTCGGCGTGGCGGGCGGCGTGCGTGGAGGTGTCGGAGGCGCCGGAGGCGGCGGTGCGTTGAGCGGGCGCGTCGGCGGCCGGCCGCGGTGAGTCGGTGATGGGTGTCATGTCTCCGTCCTGGTGCTTTTCGGGAAGTTGTGAGTCGTAGCTGAACAGCTTGGCGCGGACAGGTGCGTTTCATTCATCTGTTGCCAATCTATTCGACGCAGAGGCAGCGTGTCATTGGGAAAAACCGCCTGACAAAAGAAAAGATTGCACCTATTCATGAATGGAATTCACGCATGACGTCGATTCGCAAGCTGCCGCTGCCGTTCCTGCGCGTCTTCGAGGCGGCCGGCCGCACCAGTTCGTTCGCACTGGCGGCCGAGGAACTGGACCTCTCGCCAAGCGCGGTGAGCCACTCCATCCGCAAACTGGAGGAGACCTTGAACCTGCGGCTTTTTCAGCGCAGCACGCGCGAGGTCAAACTGACCCGCGACGGCGCGGTCCTGCTCGAACACGTGCAGCGCGGTCTCGATGAAATGCGACGTGGCCTCGCGCTGCTCGCCAACGAAGGGCCGAGTCCGCTGCGCCTGCATACGGCGCCGAGTTTCGCGACGCAATGGCTGCTGCCGCGCCTGTCGGGTTTCGTGCGCGAAAATCCGAATATCGACCTGCGCTTTTCCGCCAGCACCGATTACGCGCGTTTCGAAAACGACGACTTCGATCTCGACATCGTGTACGGCGAGCCGAAACCGTCGCCGCACGAAAAGATTCCGCTGGCGCTGGAGAAGCTCACGCCGTTGTGTACGCCGGAATTGGCCGGGCAGATTCGCAGCCCGGAAGACCTCTATGCGCACACACTGATTCAATGCGACGTGCAGATGTTCCAGTGGAAAGGCTGGTTCGAAGCGAACGATCTGACGCCGCCGAGCCATTACGGCCTGCACTTCGACCGCAGTTCGATGGCGATCGCGGCCGCGGTCGACGGACTCGGCGTCGTGCTCGAATCGACCTTGCTGGCCGATCGCGAACTGAAGAACGGCACGCTCGCCACGCCGCTGCTCGGACGCACGCGGGAAGTGCCCTATATCGGACATTACCTCGTGTATCCGAAGCGGTATCATCATCATCTCGCGTTCGATATCTTCAAGTCCTGGCTGCTGAAAGAGCTGGAAATCGAGCCTGATGGCGCCGATCGAAGCCAGGACGACGCATCGTCGTGATGTCGCGTTTCGCGGCCGTTATTACATGCGAGGTAATTGGCGGGCCTCGCACCCGCCACTAATCTTCGGTCATCGCGCGGTTCATCCCGGATCGCGCTAATGACCGAGGACACATCATGTCGACGTTTCACATTCATACGATCGAATCCGCCCCCGAGCAATCGAAGCCCGTATTGCGACAGTTGCAGCAGAGCTTCGGCTTCGTGCCCAACATCGCGGGCGCGATGGCGGAATCTCCCGTGCTGATCGACGCTTTTATCGGCGTGTTTCAGCGCGTGCATGCCGGCAGTTTCACCGAAGCCGAAATCCAGACCTTGCTGCTCACCAATGCCGTGACCAATGCATGCACGTGGGCCGTGGCGTTTCATAACGCACTCGCGTTGCAGCAGGGTCTGACAGCCGCCGATGTCGACGCCATTCGCGCTGCTCGCGCGCCCGAAGATCGCCGTTACGCCGCACTTTCCACGCTGACGAAAACCGCGATCCAGAAACGCGGCCATCTCGACGACGATGATCTGCATGCCTTCATCGAGGCAGGTTTTCGCCGCGATCAGGTACTCGAACTGCTGGCGGTGCTGGCGGCGTCCACGATCACGAATTACGTGGGCAATATCACCCAGCCGCCGCTGGAATCGCAGTTCCAGGTGCATGCATGGCGCGCGTCGGACGCCTGATGCCGAAGCGGGCAGCGGTGGAGAGTATGCTTGCCCGCATGATCGACAACCCTTCGTGGATGACCGTCCGATGAAGCCTGCGAAAGTGAATGCCAAAGCCAGTGCGAATACCGCGACGCCGCCGGGCGAACTCGGCGCGCTGCTGCGCTACTGGCGCGATTTACGCGGCACGAGTCAGCTGGATCTGTCGTTCAATGCGGGCGTCTCGCAGCGCCATATCAGTTTCATCGAAAGCGGACGCAGTGTGCCGAGCCGCCAGATGCTGATCGATATCGCGCAGACGCTCGACATTCCGCTGCGCGAACGCAATACGCTGCTGCTGGCGGCGGGTTATGCGCCGGTCTATTCCGACGCTGCCTGGAACGCGCGGGAAATGGAGAGCGTGACGCGTGCGCTGGGTCGCATGTTGCGGCAGCACGAGCCGTTTCCGGCGCTCGTGATGGACCGGCACTGGAACGTGCTGATGACCAACGACGCCGCGCCGCGTTTCTTCAACAGCTTCATCGACATGGCGGCGCGCAAGGGACCGCGCAACATGCTGCATCTGATCTTCGACCCGCAGGGTATGCGTCCATTCGTGGCCGACTGGCCGGCGGTCTCCGATAGTCTGATTCAGCGTGTTCATCGCGAAGCAGTGGGGCGCGTAGCGGACGAAGAGACACACGCGTTGCTGGCCGAACTGGAGGCCTTTTCCGCTGAGGCGTCCGATGTTGCATCCGCTGTTGCATCCGAATCTGCGCCGCAGCAGAAAGCCGCCACGCTTTCGCCTTCGCCGGCCATGCCGGTGATTCCGATTGGCTTCGTCAAAGACGGCGAAGTACTCAACTACTTCTCGATGGTCGCCAGTGTCGGCACGCCGCAGAGCATCGCCGCGCAGGAGTTGCGCATCGAGTGCATGTTCCCGGCCGACGACGCGACCGAGGCGCGTCATCTGGCGTTGTTCGGCACGGTGCAGGCGTCGGCTTCTCCAGCGGAACGTTGAAGGCGAGTGCAAAAAAAAGCCGCCCGCGTAAAAGCGGGCGGCCTGCTTTGTCGAAGCCTCGCGGGCCGCGAGGCTCGTCTGCATCAGAAGCGGTGACGCACGCCGACGCGGAAGGCGAGCTGGTTGTCCGCACCGGGACCCGACGGGCCGAAGAAGCTCGTGCTGGAACCGATCTGCGCTTGCACGTCCTGCGTACCGTTGCGGCCCGAAGCGAGCTGATAGATGCCGAGCGCGTAGACGTCGGTGCGCTTGCTGAGGTTGTAGTCGACGCTCAGGTCGGCCTGATTCCAGTGACCCTTGGTGGCGTCGCCCAGATGCATGTACGTGTAGCCTGCGCCGACGTTCAATGCTGCCGTGAACTGGTACTTCGCGCCGACGTCGTAAGCGGTGAAGGTGGATGCCGCGCCCGAAATCGCTTCGAAGCGCGTGTTGGTGTACAACGCCCACAGCGTCGCCGCGCCGATGGCGTAGCGGCCGCCCACGCCGAAAGTACGCAGATCGCGGATATTGCCGGTTGCCACGTTGGCCGCCGGAACGTTCGCGAGCGTCGTCGAGAATGCCGGTGCTGCCTGGCTCGGGTAGCGGATATCCGTGTACGCCGCGCCCACGCTAACCGGGCCGTTCGCGTAGTTCGCGCCGAAGCTGTACGTGCGCGACGAACCCGCGACCGGTGCCGCCGTCGTGCCGGTTGCCGGTGCGCCGGCGAACGCGCCAGCCTGATTCGAGAAGCCGTACAAACCGCCGAACGTGAAGCCCGAGAAGTTCGCGCTGGTGAACTTCACCGCGTTGTTGATACGGCTCGACGTCAGCTGGTCGACGTCGTTGATGTGGTACGCGTAGTTGCCGGCGGCGGTCTGGCTACCGGTCGAATATGAGCCGCCCAGGAAGTCCGTCGAGAACGAGTACTGGCGACCGAACGTCAGCGAGCCCACGCCGTTCTGCGACAGACCGACGAAAGCCTGGCGGCCGAACAGTGCGCCGCCCTGGCCGAGTGCGCCGGTGCCGCTATTGAAGCCGTTTTCCAGCACGAACAGCGCCTTCAGGCCGCCACCCAGATCTTCCGTACCGCGCAGACCCCAACGGCTGCCCGATGCAACGCCGTCGTCGTACTTGACGAGATCGTCGTGGCCCGTGCCGGCACGGGCGTGATTGACGTAGCTAATACCTGCGTCGATCAGGCCGTACAGCGTGACGCTGCTTTGCGCGTGAGCGCTGAGCGTGACGCTTCCGAGAACGGCGGCGGCGAGAATGGTCTTCTTCATTTTTTCCTTCTTCTTTTCAGGCTGATCGTGCGGCGCGTCGAGATCGCGCGCTGCGTGAATCAGAGTTGGCAATGAGTACAGATGCGGCAAATAAGCGAGACGAGCGCCCACGGCGTAGCCGCGCACGGCTGCGCTGAAAACAGGTCAGGTCTGGGAAATACGATGGAGCTGGCGGGGCCGCGTGAACGGCGTTGTGCGCCATGTTCACTGCGTGTCTGGCGACGTTCAGTCAGACAACAGGATGCGTCCCGTTATATGTTGCGAAATATAACGGTCCGTTACCGTTCCGTAAACCATATCTTGGGAATTTGTCGCCTTTCTGACACACATGTCAGGGTCACATTGCCCGGTCGAAATAGAGTCAATGTTCGCGGCCGGATTGGCCCGCAAAAGGTGCACGGCTATCGTTGTCTTCAGGCGGTGGGATCGACAGAACTTCGCGACCGAACCGCTCTACGCCCCACAGAACATTGGAGACAAGCATGGCCACACCTCAGGCTTCCTCGCTGACGTTTCAGCGTTCCCCGAACCTGCCGCGCAACTGCACGTTCGATCCGCACGACTGGAACATCCTGAGCCAGTACTGGCATCCGGTTGCATTCAATGCGGACCTCGGCGACAAGCCGCTGTCCGTCACTCTGCTCGACGAAGCGCTCGTGATTTATCGGCTCGACGGCAAGGTATTCGCCGCACGCGACGTGTGTCCGCATCGCGGCGCGCCGCTCAGCCGTGGATGGGTCGAGAATGGCCATCTGGTTTGTCCGTATCATGGGCTCGGTTACGGCGCGGACGGCAAGTGCAAACACATTCCGTCGCAATCGGACGGACCCATCCCGGATCGCCTGCATCTGACCACGTATCCCGCGCAGGAAGCCTACGGTCTCGTGTGGGTATCGTTGGGCGGCGGCACTCAGCCTTTGCCGGATTTTCCGGCGTGGAATAGCGAAGGCTTTCAACAGATCCTGCCGCCTTCGATCGACATCAAGGCTTCCGCCGGCCGTCAGACCGAAGGTTTTATCGACGTCGCGCACTTCGCCTGGATTCACCACGACAGTTTCGCCGACCGGCACAACCCGGTGGTGCCGCAGTATTCCGTGGAGCGTCGCGATCGTGGCTTGCGCGCCGAATACGTGAGCACGGTCAGCAACTTTCCGAAATCGATGCAGCATCGCGCGCCGGACGGATTCCCGTGGCGTCGCGTATTCGAAGTGGACGTGCCGTTCTTCGCGCGTCTCACGGTGCACTTTCCGGAGAACGGACGTCTGTCGATCCTGAATGCGGCGAGTCCGGTTTCCTCGCGATTGACGCGGCTGTTCGTGCCGATCGCCCGCAATTTCGACACCGATCTGCCGCTCGACGACGTTTACGAATTCAATCGCCAGGTCTTCGAAGAAGATCGCGCGATCGTCGAACTGCAATGTCCCGAAGATCTGCCGATCGACCGCAGCGCGGAAGCGCCGATCCTTGCCGATCGTTCGTCCGGTGCATATCGACGCGCGTTGGCCGATATCGGTCTGGGCCAGGCGTATGTGCGTTGATAAGCGTCGGCACGTGTCGACGCGCATTTAACAGCACAGTTGGAAAGAGGAAGAGACATCATGAAAATCTGGGAATGCGTGATCTGCGGATTTCGCTATGACGAGGCGCTCGGTTTGCCGGAAGCGGGCATCGCGGCCGGCACGCGCTGGGAAGACGTACCCGAAGACTGGTTGTGTCCCGACTGCGGCACGGGTAAGCACGACTTCGACATGCAGGCGGTGAGCGCATGAATAAAGGCAAAAACAGCGACTTCGAAGCGAACGCGCCGGCCGTGGTAATCGTCGGCACGGGACTCGCGGGCTATACCGTCGCGCGTGAACTGCGCAAACTCGACAGCACCGTGCCGCTCGTGCTGATCAGCGAAGACGACGGCTGCTTTTATTCGAAGCCGACGCTCTCCAACGCGCTCGCGATGAAAAAACAGGCCAGCGAACTGGCGGTCTCCGATGCGAGGACCATGGCCGCGCAATTGAACGCGCGTGTTCTTGCGCATAGTGTCGTCGAGCGCATCGACGTGGAGCGGCATGAAGTCGTCGTCGGCGAAAACACGCTTCAGTACCGGCAACTCGTGCTGGCACTCGGCGCCGACGCACGACGTATTCCGGTTGCCGGCGACGGCGCGGCCGACATCCTCTCGGTCAACAATCTCAGCGATTACGCGCAATTTCGTGGACGGTTGCGCGAGGCCGGATCGGTCGCGATTCTCGGCGCGGGATTGATCGGCTGTGAGTTCGCCAACGATCTCGCGCTGGCGGGCTATCGCGTTTCATTGCTCGATCCGGCCGCCGCGCCGCTCTCTCGACTCGTGCCCGGAACGGTGGGCAACGCGCTTGCCGCTGCACTCGGCAAACATGGCGTGAATCTGCACCTGGGTACCTCTGTTACTGAAATGACGCGCACGCAGCAGGGCTACCGTTTGACTTGTTCGAACGGAGAGAGCTTGAGCGCCGATCTCGTTCTGTCGGCCATCGGCCTCGCGCCGCGAACCGGTCTGGCGGCGCGTGCGGGCATTGCAATCGACAACGGCGTACGCACTGATGCATGGTGCCGCACGAGCGCGCCGGACGTCTTTGCATTAGGCGATTGCGCGGCGATAGACGGCAAAGTGCAGCCCTATGTCCTGCCGATCATGCATGCGGCGCGCGCGTTGGCTCGCACGCTGTCGGGCAACGAAACGCGTGTCGATTTTCCGGTGATGCCGGTGACGGTGAAAACACCGGCATTGCCGGCCGTCATCGTGACACCGGCGGGAGAGGGCGAGTGGCGCGTCGACGGCGTAGAAAGCGAAGCCAGTGGTGTTGCGGCCGCGGCATTGCGCGCCGTGTGCGAGAGTCCGCCCGATCGCAAGCTGCTCGGCTTCGCATTACTGGGGCAGGCCACCGCGGGCAAGGCCGAGTTGATCAAAGCGATGGCGGCAGCACCCGTCTAGGCGTTTTCTGGCGTTTTACGCAGGACCGTCTCCATTACGACGCCGCTTCATTCTGACCGACCAGCGTCGCGGTCTTCGGCTGCGCGTCCGCGTCCTGTCTCGCGGACATCATGTCGAACCGTTCGTGGCGTCGCAAGCATCGGCTTGCGGCGCCTTTTTTGTTTTACGCGTATTCCGATGTTCTCAGGGACTCAAAGTGCGCGCCACGTTCGACACCAGTCGACGCAGCCAGATAGCCGAATCGCCACGATGCACGCGATCGTGCCAGAGTTGATAGTAGGTGAGCGCGGCCTTCGCGCCGGGAATCGGCTCGATGCGCAGCGGCAGGATGCTCGCGTAGTGAGTCGCGAGAGTGCGCGTCGTCGTGAAGAGAAGATTGGATCGCACCAGCACGTACGGCGCCATGCCGAAGTAGGGCAGCGTGGTCGTCACCGTGCGCGACAAGCCGTTGCGCGCGAGTTCGATATCGATGGTGCCCCACGTCGTCGTGTTCACCGTGGTCACGGCCAGATGTTCGGCCTCTTCGTAGGCGCGCTGGGTGAGTTCGCCGCGCGCAATCGGATGATCGTTGCGGATCAGGCAGACCAGTTCGTCGTTGCACAGCGGTTGCAGATGCAGATGTTCCGGCGGCGTTCGCCAGTTGCCGATCACGAGATCGAGCAGACCCGTTTCGAGGCCGTTTTCGTAGCCGCCGTCGATCATCATGAGATGCTTGAATTCGAGCTTGGCGTTGGGCGCGGCAGTATGAAAAGCGTCGATCACGGCCGGCACGAACGACACGTCGAGGTAATCCGGCGAACCGATACGAAACGTGTTCGTGGTCGTGGCCGGATCGAATCCCGTATGCGGATGAAGAATCGCTTCGATACTCGTCAATGCCTGAGCGACGGGATCGATGAGCGCGAGGGCGTGCGTGGTCAGCACCATTCTGCTGCCGCTGCGCACGAGCAAAGGGTCGCCAGTGAGTTCTCGCAACCGGCGCAATGCGAGGCTGACCGTGGGCTGGGATTGTCCGAGCAAGGTCGCCGCGCGCGACACGCTCGATTCGGTGAGCAGCGTATGGAGGACTCTGAGCATGTGAGAGTCAATGCTTGCCTTCGACATCGCCATGCGCACCTGTAACGTAAATTCTGCTTCGAAATATACGCACGGATATTTCGCCGGTCAACGTCACGTGGCGGGGCCATGCAGCGCAAAGCCGCGTCCGGTCTGGTTCATGCGCAAGCCGATATGGCAATGATGAGCGCGAAGCTATGAAAAAAGCCGCGAGGTATCGCGGCTGGCAGCGTGGTGAAACGAAATGCGTATGGGTTTTACGGCAGCGACAGGATATGCACGTAACTGGGGCCGCCCGACGCCGCGCGATCCACCACGTAAAGCCGATGACGCGCGGTGTCGATGGCGACGCCGCGCGCGTCGTGGAAGTCGCTGGCGATCACGAACGCCGTACCATCGGATGAAATGCGGCAGAAGTCCGTGGAATTGCATTTCGTGTAGAGCGTGCCGTTGCTGTCCGCGGCGAGTAGATCCGGGCTTTCCACCCGCGCGACGACGTGGTGTTGCGCGCTGGGCTGCGTCGATGCGAGCAGAGCGTCGAGCGGCGCGCTGACGATGGCATGGTTCGCCTGGTCCGACACGAAGACGGTATTCCCGGCAATCGCGACACCGACCGGTTTGCCGAGCCCGCTGAGCAGATCGCGCTCGGTTGCCGTGCCGGCCGCAAGGTTGTAGGTCAGCAGGCTCAGGCCGCCACGCGCGGGCTGATTGCCGTCCTTCACGAACCACGTGGAGAGCGCCTGGCCCGGCGCGACGATCGCGAGGCCCAGACGCCGGCGTGCCGGGTCTGGTCCGGCCAGCACGGTCACCGCGTTGGGCGCATTCACCGCCAGCAACGCGCTCGACGTGCCGAAGCCGAACCGTTCGATCAGCAGCGTGCGGGCGTCGGCGAAACTCAGCTGACTCAAGCTGTTTCCGGCGGCGCCTCCGGCAGGAATGGCGGCATACGGCGTGAACGTGTGGGCGTCGGCGGATGAAAGAATGCTTCCGGTGGTGTCGTCGGTCAGAAAGACCATGCCGTCGCCCGGCCGCACGGCGATGCCGTTGGGCTTTGCATCCACGGCGACGCGTTGCGACTTCAGCGTCGTGGTGTCCGTCGCGCAGGCGGCGAGCAGCACTAGCAGCATTCCCGCGATGGCGGCGCGTGTTCGTGCGGCATTCCGTATCGACAGCATGACTTCTCCCTTCGAATCAAAGTGGTTTCGTGCGCGCGCGATCGTTCAGCGGCCTCGCAGCGTAATATAACGATCGACATAGTGTGGGGCAAGCCGACCTTGACCGCTTGAGCACGCGCCGCATCGAAGCGGCGCTGCCTGCCCAGTACCCGAGACCATGGAAAATCTTCTCAAGAAACTCGACCTCACCTCGCTGCGCCTGTTCGTCGCCGTCTGTCAGGAGCAGAACATCGCGCGTGCGGCCGAGCGCGAGTTCATCGCGTCGTCGGCGGTGAGCCGGCGGATTGCCGAGATCGAAGCCCTGATCGGCTTGCCGGTGATCCAGCGTCAATCGCGCGGCATTACGGTCACGCCGGTGGGCGAGACCGTGTTGCGCTACGCGTTGGCGATCATCGGCAATATCGAACAGATGAGCGCGGAGTTGTCGCGCTTCTCGTCCGGCGCCAAGGGGCGGGTTCGCGTGGTGGCGAATCTGTCGTCGATCGTGCAGTTTTTGCCTGAAGACGTGGCCGCGTTCGGACGTGCTTTTCCCGATGTGTCGATCGAACTCGAAGAAGAAAACAGTACGGACGTGCTGCGTATCGTCGGCGAACACGGCGCCGACTTCGGCATTTGCAACGCCGTGGCGGGCAGCGAGGCTTTCGAGCAGGTGCCGTATCGCGAAGACCGTCTGGCCGTGCTGGTGCCTGGCGGCCATCGTCTCGCGGCGGCTGCGCGTGTCGCCCTCGCCGACTTACTCGGCGACAGTTTCGTCGGGCTACGCAGCGAAAGCGCGCTGACGCAATTGCTCGCGCAGCAGGCGGCCAATGCTGGACGGCAGATGGACGTGAAGATACGCGTGAGCAGTCTCGACGCGCTGTGCCGCATGGTGCACGCCGGGCTAGGCATGGCCATCGTGCCGGAGCAGGTCGGTCTGCTGTACGTGAACGCGCTGGACGTGCGTTTGCTGCCGCTGAGCGATGCTTGGGCCGTGCGGCATCTCGTGATGATCTTCAAGGCGCGCGAGCAGCTCACGGCGAGCGCGGCCGCGCTGGTGAGCTTTCTCGGCAATCAGCGTTAGCAGGGCCGGCCCGTCGTCCGGCACGCGCCCCGCATGCGCCCGGGGTCGCCGAACGAGAGGTCTGCGTTGCCGTACCGGCACTTCGGCAATCGCCGCGCGCGCCGTATAGTGGTCGCAAGGAGAATGCTCATGAGCGACACGATTCGTCTGGACGGCCGCGTGCTGTACCTGTCCGGGAACCCCGCGGTGATCGAGGCGCAACTCGCCGGCGAGAACTTCACGCGCGACACGGCGGGCGCGCTGCGCGATAACGTATCGACCGACGAAATCACGCCCGTGACCGTCATGCTCACCTACGACGAACGCCTCGGGCAATACCCGTACGTCGGCTTCAAGGCGGGCGAGCGCATGCCGATCGGCCGCGACGCGATCAGGAATGGCGGCTTTCAGGTGACGGTGGCGGGCAAGCGCTACGGCAAGGGCTCCTCGCGCGAATCGAGTCCGCTCGCGGAACTTTCGGCGGGTATCCGCCTGATCGTGGCGGAGAGTTTCGAGCGCATTTACCAGCAGAATTGCGACAACATCGGCATTCTCACCACCACCGATTTCTCCGTGCTGGATCGCCTGATCGCAGGCGAGGCCGTGCCGGTCGAAGAATTTCTCAAGGGCCGTGACGCGCTCACGCAGCAGATCATCCGCAGCGGCGGGCTGCTCGCGTACAGCCGTTTCGCGGAATGGCCCGCGCCGCGAGAACGCGGCACGCTCGCTGCCAATACGCCGAAAACGCTGGTCGAGAAGATCATCGAGCGGCATCTTCATCCCGGTATCGCGAGCGCGCAGCGTGGCGACGGCGTGTTCATCGCCGCCGACTGGCGCTTCAGCCACGACTATTTCACCGGCATGTGCGCGCATCTGATGCATCGCGCGTTCGGCAAACTCGCGCCTTTGCATGCACCGGATCACATCATCGCGTTTCAGGATCACCTCGTGCTGGCCGCGCAAAGCATTCCGCACGTGCGCGACGGCCTGTTGCCCGGCGTCGCCAATCTGATGGAAGGACACACCACGTTCTCGCGCGACTACCCGGTGCGTTCGCACGGCGCGCTCGACGGCATGCCCGGTTCCGAAGGCATCTGTCATGCGCTGATGGCCGAACAATACGCGTTGCCGGGTCAGGTGGTGTGCGGCACGGATTCGCACACGCCGCATTCGGGCGCGCTCGGCTGCCTCGCATTCGGTGCGGGCGCAACGGAAATCGCCAATAGCTGGGTGACGGGCTACGTGCGCTGCAAGGTGCCGGAAACGTTGCGGATCGAAATCGACGGCACGTTGCGCGACGGCGTGACGGCGAAAGACGTCGTCCTGCATCTTTTGCAAATGGACGCGATCCGCACGGGCGGCGCAATCGGCCTCGTGTTCGAATACGGCGGCACGGCGGTGCGCGCCATGTCGATCGACGAACGGGCGACGCTCACGAATATGGTCGCGGAACTGGGCGGTTTTACCGGTATCGTCGAACCGGACGAGCGCACGGTGGCCTTCCTGAAAGAGCGCCGCAATGTCGATTTCACCCTTGAAAACTGGATGAAAAGCGACGCGGACGCCAGCTACCGCGACGTTATCCGCCTCGACGCCGGCGCCATCGAAGCGATGCTCGCGCGTCCCGGCGACCCCGGCAACGGCGTCCCGGCGCTGCAAGCGGAGCAGGACATCGCCATCGACATCGCGTACGGCGGTTCGTGCACGGCGGGCAAGCGCGAAGACTTCGACTTCTATCACGAGGTCTTGCGCTGGGGCGTCGAGCAGGGCCTGAAAGTGCCGGACAGCACGCGTCTGTATCTGCAGTTCGGCACCATGGCGGTGCGTGCCTATTGCGAAGCGCAGGGTTATTTGCCGGTATTCGAGCGCGCCGGCGTGACGCTCGTGATGCCGGGTTGCGGGTCGTGCGCCAACTGCGGCCCCGGCCAGTCGGCCGAGGCGAACGAAGTGACCATCAGCGCGATCAACCGTAATTTTCCGGGGCGCTCGGGTCCCGGCAACGTATGGCTGGCGAGCCCGTACACGGTGGCGGCGAGCGCATTGGCCGGAAAAATCACCACCTTCGAACAATTGAAACGCGTGCACGGCTAGAATGCTGGCCGGACCCTGTGTCCGGCGTCGTGATACGTGTGATGCACACAAGTACGAAAGTCCGGCGCAAGACCGGGTCAGGCGAGCATCGTCGTGCTCCGCCAGTATCATTTGCATCACCAGGAGACAAACAATATGGCATCCCCAGATCACGCCGAATCCGTCGTGCGCGGCGCTGGCGTCGCGGCGTCGACCGCGTCCGTTCCGCTCGACGCCGGCAGCATTTCCGCGCGCCTCGATCGCCTGCCCGCCACGCGTTCCATCTGGAAGCTCGTGGTGCTGCTGAGCCTCGGCTTCTTCTTCGAACTCTACGATCTGCTGTATTCCGGCTACGTCGCGCCCGGCCTCGTGAAAAGCGGTCTGCTCACGGCGACCACGCACGGCCTGTTCGGCTCGACCGGCGTCGCGAGTTTCATCGCGGCGCTGTTTAGCGGGCTCTTCATCGGCACGATCGCGTGCGGCTTTCTCGCCGACCGCTTCGGCCGCCGCGCCGTGTTCACCTATTCGTTGCTGTGGTACACCGCGGCCAACGTCATCATGGCGTTTCAGGAAACGGCCACGGGTCTGAATTTCTGGCGCTTCGTGGCCGGTGTCGGAATCGGCGTGGAGTTGGTGACGATCGGCACGTACATCTCGGAGCTGGTGCCGAAACAGATTCGCGGCCGCGCTTTTGCGTGCGAGCAGGCCGTGGGCTTTACTGCCGTACCGGTGGTGGCGTTTCTGTCCTGGCTGCTGGTGCCGCGCGCACCGTTCGGTCTGGACGGCTGGCGCTGGGTGGTGCTGATCGGCGCGCACGGTGCGCTGTTCGTCTGGTGGATCCGGCGCGCGTTGCCGGAGAGTCCGCGTTGGCTCGCGCAGCAGGGACGTCTTGCCGAAGCCGACCGCGTGATGAGCGAACTCGAAGCGAAAGTGCGCAAGGAATACGGCCGCGAATTGCCGCTGCCTCAGCCGGCCGTGCCGGTTGCGCCGCGCGGCAGCTTCCGCGACATGTGGGTGCCGCCGTACCGCAGCCGCACGCTGATGATGACCATCTTCAACATCTTCCAGACGGTCGGCTTCTACGGCTTTGCGAACTGGGTGCCGACCTTGCTGATCAAGCAGGGCATCACGATCACCACGAGCCTGATGTACTCCAGCGTCATTGCGCTGGCCGCGCCGCTCGGTCCGATTATCGGCCTCTTTATCGGCGACCGTTTCGAGCGCAAGACCGTGATCGTGGTGATGGCCGGCGCGAATATCGTCTGCGGCCTGTGGTTCAGTCAGGCGTCGGGCGCGTTGCTGCTGGTGAGCCTCGGCGTCTGTCTGACGCTGGCGGGCAATATCATTTCGTACAGCTACCACGCTTATCAGACGGAACTCTTTCCCACCAGTATCCGGGCGCGCGCCGTGGGCTTCGTTTATTCGTGGAGTCGTTTTTCCGCTATTTTCACGGCCTTTCTGATCGCGATGGTGCTGAGAGAATTCGGCACCATCGGCGTATTCGTGTTTATCGCGGGCGCGATGCTGATCGTGATGCTGGCAATCGGACTGATGGGACCGAAAACGAAGGGCATCGAGCTGGAGAAGATTTCGAAGTGAGCGGGACGCCGCGGTTCGCGGCGACGGCCGCCGTCAGGTCGTGGTGTGAAAGAGCGGCAACACGTGTTGAGCCAGTTCGTCGAGGACATCCGCGATTGGACGCTCCGACGCGGATAGATTGAACGTGACGTGATGCGTGCCGCTCGCGCGCATATCGTCGAGAATGCGCACCAGTGCGTGGCGGCCAGTGCGATAGCCCAGTGAAACTGGCTCCGCCGGTTGATTCGGATCACTGACGAGTTCGAGCCGCATGGCCTCGCCGAAAGCGCGAAAAGCCTCGGGCGCCGCGCGATCCACTGCGGCGCGCCACATACTGTAACGGGCGCGCTGCGCCTCGGGCTCGCGGTGATAGGTCATCCAGCCGAGCGAATGGCGCGCAATCCAGTCGACGCTTTGGCCGCCCGATCCCACCGCGAGCAGCGGTACGGTGCGCGGGCTCGCCGGCAGCAGTTCGAAGGTGGGCGCGCCTTCCGGCGTCTGGTCGGGGATAACGCGCGAAGGCTTGCCGAGTGCCGCCGCCAGTGTCTCCCAATGCGCGCGATAGAGATCGCGCCGCGCGTCCGAATCCTGACCGAAGGCGGCGTATTCCGGTGGCCGGTCGCCCGATCCGAGTCCGAGAATGAAGCGCCCATTGCTCAGCATATTCACGGACACCGCCGCCTTGGCGATATGCAAAGGGTGCCGCAGCGTGAGCACGATGGCGCCGCTGGCAAGCGCGATGTGCTGCGTATTCGTCGCCAGCGCGCCGAGCAGAACCCATGGATCGAGATGGCCCACCGGGTCCGGATAATCCGCGCTGTTCAACGGCACGTCGCGGACCCAGAGCGCGCGAAAGCCGTGCTGGTCCGCCAGACGCGCGAAGGCCAGCTGCTCGTGGAAGTCGGCCACGATCACGCCCGCGCGCAGAAGCGGCAAGGTGAGCCCGAGTGTGAGCGCGCCTTCGGAGAAAACACGGTTTGCCGCTGTCACGGGCTGCTTGGAATCCGGCTCCATCGTTTTGCCTCAGAACAGTTGATGCTGGCCGCTGATCAGCGTGGTGAAATCGTCGCGCAAGAGCGGCAGAATGGCGTCCGCGACGGGTTGCAGCTGGCGCGTCAGATAGTGCTCGTAGTCGATTGCGGAGCGCAGCGTTTCCAGCGGCTCCGGTCCCGCGGTGGTCACCACGTAGCTGATCCAGCCGCCGTTCTGGTATTGCAGCGGGCGTCCCTGCTGACGGTTGAAGTCGTCGGCTACGCGGGCGGCGCGCACATGCGGCGGCACGTTGCGCTCGTAGTCGCCGAGCGGACGGCGCAGGCGTTTGCGATACACGAGCTGGTCGTCGAGCTTGCCGGCCAGTGTGTCGCGCACGTAATCGCGTACGTAGTCCTGATACGGCTGCTGCCGGAAAATGCGCCCATAAAGCTCCTGCTGGAACTGCTGCGCGAGCGGCGTCCAGTCGGTGCGCACGGTTTCCAGACCTTTGTAGACCACGTCTTCGCGGCCGTCGGCCAGCACCGTCAAACCCGCATAGCGTTTCTTGCTGCCTTCTTCGGTGCCGCGAATGGTCGGCATGAAAAAGCGCTTGTAGTGCCGCTCGAATTGCAATTCGAGCGCGCTGTCGAGGCCGAAGCGTTCCTGCAGATTCTGCCGCCACCATGCATTGATGTGTTCCACCAGCGCCCGCCCGATCGAGGCCGCTTCCTGCTCGTCGTGCGCATGCTTGAGCCAGACGAAGGTGGAGTCGGTGTCGCCGTAAATGACTTCGTAGCCTTGCGCCTGAATCAGTCGGCGCGTGGTGTGCATGATCTCGTGACCACGCATGGTGATCGACGACGCGAGACGCGGATCGAAGAAACGGCAGCCGGTCGAACCCAGTACGCCGTAGAACGCGTTCATGATGATCTTGAGCGCCTGTGAAAGCGGCGCGTTGCGTTCGCGCTTGGCGGTTTCGCGGCCTTGCCATACCTGAGCGACGATCGAGGGCAGGCAATGGCGGTTGCGCGAAAAGCGCGCGCCGAGAAAGCCCGGCACCGAATGGTCGTCGTCGGGATTCAGCATGCCGTCCACCAGACCGACGGGGTCGATCAGAAACGTGCGGATGATGGACGGATAGAGGCTCTTGTAGTCGAGCACCAGGACGGAATCGTAGAGGCCGGGCCGCGAATCCATCACGAAGCCGCCGGGGCTCGCCGCGCCCGCCACGTCGCCGAGATTCGGCGCGACATAGCCCTGCCGATGCATGCGCGGCATGTACAGATGCGTGAACGCCGCCACCGATCCGCCGCTGCGATCCGCCGGCAAGCCGGTGACGGTCGCGCGTTCGAGCAGAAAGTGCAGCAGTTCGGTTTTCTCGAAGATGCGCGTGACCAGCTCGCAGTCTTTGAGGTTGTAGCGCGCGAGCGCGGGCTTGTCTTCGTCGAAGCGGCGCTGGATTTCATCCATGCGCTGATACGGATTGTCGATCGCCTTGCCTTCGCCGAGGACCGAACGCGAGACGTGTTCCAGACTGAACGACGGGAAACTCCACGTGGCGGAGCGCAAGGCTTCGATGCCGTCGATGATCAGCCGGCCCGCCGCGCCCGCAAAAAAGTGATTCTGCTTCAGGCCGTGCTCGCGCCACTCCATGACCGCACCGCCGCGACCCAGCCGCAACGGCACGCGATATTGCTCCGCGTGCTGCTGCAACACCCGCAGGTCGAACTGCACGAGATTCCAGCCGATGATCGCATCGGGATCGTGCCGCTCCATCCAGGCGTTCAGCTTTTCCAGCAACTGTGCGCGGGTTTCGCAGTACTCCAGCTCGAAATCGAGCTGGCCGGGCGTGCCGTTCGGTGGCCCCAGCATATAGACCTGACGCTGGCCGCAGCCTTCGAGTGCAATGGAATAAAGCTCGGCGTGCGCACTCGTTTCGATATCGAGCGAAACCAGTTTCAATTGCGGCCGGTAGTCCGCGGCCGGTTTCAATTCGCTATTCAGAAGCGGGCCGTTTTTCTGCGGCTCGCCGCTGAACCAGACGGGCGCCGTGATGAACCGCTCCATCATGTAGCGCTCGTGCGGATAGACGTCGGCTTCGTACACGTCCACACCGCCTTGCCGCAGACGCTTCTCGTATCCGGCCAGTTGCCGGTACTGAGGACAGTAAAGACCCATCACCGGACGATGCTGGAAGTCGCGCAATTCGAGTGGCCGCAGATCGAGCGGCGCTTCGCGGCGCAGGATGGTTTCGGCGCGCTCGCGCTGGTCGGCAGGGATGAATGCCACCGATGGTTGCGCGCGCAAACGGATGTGACGGGGCCCGCTGTCGGTTGCCAGCCAGAAATCGACCTCCGTACCGGCGGGCGTATCGCGCCAGTGTCGGGTCAGAATGAAGCCCTGCTCAAGCTCAGTCAAACTACCACCTCTAAACGGGCATCGTCGCCTCGTGCAATTTTACCGTTATGCGCCGTTGCACTGTGCCGCGCCGATGAGCATGCCGCCGGACCACGCAGAAACGCCGCGACCAGGCACGCAGAATGCGTATTCGCCGCGTAGTCTGTATGATCCCTTTGCAGCGAATCTTCGGCGCACTATGCGTCGGTCAAGCCTTGTATGAACGGAGTGAACGATATGACTTTGAGCAAACTTGTTGTTGTAGTCGCAGTAGCTGCAACCAGCTTCGGTGCACAGGCGCAGGTGGCCGGCACGCAACCGCTGAGCGTCACGGTGGAACAATCCAACGCCTTGCTGAGCGGCTGGAGCGTGAAGAAGAGCATTCTCGGCAAGACGGTCTACAACGACCAGAACGAAAAGATCGGCGCGATCCGCGATCTGGTGGTGGCTCCGGACGGCTCGCTGTCGGCGGCCATCGTTTCGGCAGGCGGGTTCCTCGGCGTTGCGTCGCACGACGTAGCCGTGCCTATCGCCGCGCTCGATATCCGCTCGGGTAATTTCTATCTGGCGGGTGCAAGCAAGGACGCGCTGAAGGCAACGCCGGAGTTCCAGTACAACAAGGTTCAGGCGCCGCCGAAGCCTAAAAAGCTGACGGGCCAGTAACCGGCTCTCCAGCCTGCACGCCGGCCGATCCGCTGCGCGCGGATCGGAGCGGAAGCAAAAAGGCTGGGAAAAGCCTGGAAGACAAGCAGTAGAAAAACGAACGGCGCTCATTGCGCGAGCCGGCTAGTCAGTTCAGTAGCCCGGTTCACGCGAATGAGCGCCGTTTTGCATGGGTGCGCCGCGAAGGCGCGGTCTCTATGCTGCGTCGCTCAGGCCTCGAGCGCCAGCGTGGCGAACGTACCCAGCCAGTGTTCGCCCATGTAGTCGCCGGCGACGTGCTGCAAGGCACTGTGCAGATGCCGCTCGGCCGATTCGAACAGCACGGTGCGCCGCACGTCGCCGGCAGGCAGCGCGCGCGCCAGCGAACGTTGACACCACGCGCGGCTCAGATTCAGTCCGTCGAGGTGGGCGATCTTGCCGTCCGTACGATCCGTCACGGTCACCGGTTCGAACAGCGTAAGCGGCTTTTTCGCGCCGATGTCCGGCAGAAAACGGCCGAACCATGTGCCGAATTGCGCGGGCGGCAGGACGCGCCGCATCAGCTCCGCTTCCATGAGCGAGGGCGACAGGAACTCGTCGCCGGCAGGCTCCCATGCCTGGCACGCGACGTCGTTCAGAAACCAGCGCTCGGCCGTATTCACGATCAACGCTTCCAGCGAATCACGCGACGTCTGGCGCGCGAAATCGAGCGCGAGCGCCAGTGCGAACGCCATGTTGAAGTGCGTGCCGACCCGCAGCGGGTAGGTGGCCTTCGGCAAGAACTCTTCGAAGCGCGCCACGAAAGTCTCGGTCAGCGGCGCCATGATCTTCGACCACTGCGCGGCCTGCGAGAGCTTCATGCTGTGCAGCTGGCCGCCGAGCGCGAGCAGCCACGCCCAGCCGTACGGACGCTCGAAGCCGCGATTGTGCGGCAACTCCAGGTAGGCGAGTTCGCCCGCCACGTTGGCCGCGGTGAAATGCTCGTCGACCACGGCAATGATGCGTCCGGCTTCGGGCAGATCCGGAAAACGATCGAGCAGATGCAGGATCAGCCAGTAGCCATGCACGCACGAATGCCAGTCGTAGCTGCCGTAGAAGATCGGATGCAGCGCGCGCGGTCCCTGCACGTCCTGTGGTCCGGCCAGCGAGTGAGTCAGCTTGTTCGGATACTCGCGCGTCAGATGAGCGAGGGCGAGATTGGCGAATCGCGACGCGAATTCGGCGGTAAGTTGAACGGTCATCGGCGTCTCCTCAGAATCGGAATACGAACAGATACAGCAGTATGGTATTGACGATCAGCAATAGTAAAGCGGTTGGCCATTGCGCCTTGATCACGCCGTTCTGGTCTTTCAGTTCCAGCAGCGCAGCCGGCACGATATTGAAGTTGGCCGCCATCGGAGTCATCAAAGTGCCGCAGAAGCCGCACAGCATGCCGATGGCGCCGAGAATGGCCGGATTGCCGTGGAATTGATGGACGATCAGCGGCAGGCCGATGCCGGCCGTCATGACCGGAAACGCCGCGAATGCGTTACCCATGATCATGGTGAAGATTGCCATGCCGAACGTATACGCCGCGACCACGGCGAAAGCCGAGTCGACCGGAATCCAGGTTTTCACGAGATCCGATACCACGTGGCCCACGCCGGCGAGTGCGAACAGCGCGCCGAGTGCCGCGAGCATTTGCGGCAGGATGGCGGCCCAGCCGACGGTATCCATGGTGTGGCGCGCGTCTTTCAGCGCATGCACCGGCGAGTCGCGCAACATGAAGAGCGCGGTGCCGAACGCCACCAGCGTGCCGAGCACGAGCGAAATCAGCGTGACGTTCTTCGTTTCGACGAACGGCGCGTATTTCAGCGTCAACGTACCCAGCAAGGTGACGAACGGAATCAGCAGCGCCGGAATGAAAAGGCGGTTGCCGAAGCGCTGCGCGTTGGTTTCGCGGCGCGCGGCAGCGGCGCTGCTGTCGGCGTCGGATTTGCCCTTGCCGAGCTTGCCGGACCCAGCGATCAGCGCGAGCGCGATGGCAAGACAACCCGTCACGAAGTGCGGCAGTTCACCGCCGAACATGAACGTGACCGCGTAGATGCCCCAGAACAGAAAGTTGACCACGCGACGCGGATTCGTGCGGTCGCTCAGATTGAAGAGTGCGAACGCCGCGAACATCAAACCGGCCAGCACGTAGAGCGATTCGAGTTTGATCATCAACGTGCGACTCCTCGTGCGGCGCTCAGTGCACCCATCTTGTGCGAGAGATTGCGGTCCAGCAGCATCAGACGCGCGACGTGAATGACGAGCGCGGCGATCGCGGTGGGAATGGCCCACACGGACACATGCAGCGGTTCCACCACGATGCCGTTCTGTTCGAGAAAGCCCTTGATGAGCAGGATCGACTGGATGGCGATGAAAATGTCTTCGCCGAAGAACACGGCGATGTTGTCGACCGCCGATGCATTGGCGCGAATCTGCTGGCGCACTTCGTCGGGCAACTCGCCATAACGGTTGGCGGCGGCAGCTTCGGCCATGGGCGCGATCAGCGGGCGCACCATCTGCGCATGACCGCCGAGCGACGTGAGCCCGAGTGCCGCCGTGATCTGGCGGATCACGAAGTAGAGCATCAGCACGCGGCCGGTCGTGGCGGCGTGCAGGCGCGAGATGAGATGCCGCGCCTGTTCCTTCAGGCCGTTGCGCTCCAGCAGCGCGATCACCGGCAATGTGAGCCAGATCAGGCCCATGTAGCGGTTATCCGCGAATGCCTTGCCGAATGCGCTGACAATCTCCACCGTTTGCAAACCGCCGGCGATGCCGGTCGCGATGCCTGCGATCGTCACGACCAGCAGTGCATTGAATCGCAATGCAAAGCCGAGCACGACGATCGGCACGCCAATCAAAACCCACATTCCCGTTCTCCTCTGTCGCGGTTGTCGCTTTTCTGTTGCTGCACGCAGGCGACGAAATCTAACACGATAAATTATCGATAAATAGTTAACGAATTACCGTTTCAGGGTAAACGCCGAGATTCGTAGCGTGCAAGGCGTGTGCTTTCAAACGCGACGCGTGGACGAGAAACCGTCGGGAAACCATCCAGAAAGCAAATAGGCGTCAGTCCAACATTTAATTTGTCGAGGCCGCGACGCTCCGATAAGGTTCAGCGATTGCCCATCATGGGCCATGAACGACAGAGGCAGATCATGTTCGACCGCGTATTCGTCAATGCCGTGGACGCCGACGGCGCACCGCTGAATCTCGCCGTACGGCAGGGCCGTTTCGCCGCCATCGGCGGTGAGCGCCCTGAAAGCGGCGGCGCGGAAATCGTCGACCTGCAAGGGCATCTGGTGCTGCCCGGTTTCGTCGACGGCCATATTCATCTCGACAAGAGTTTTGTCGGCGACCGCTGGCGTCCGCATCGTCCGGCAAGCAGTTTGCGCGAGCGGCTCGCGGTCGAAAAGCAGCAGCTCGCGAGCGCCGCGCCTATTGCCGAGCGCGCCGATGCGCTGATTCGGCAGGCGGCGTCGTTCGGCACCATGGCCATGCGCTGTCATGTCGACGTGGACGCGACGACCGGGCTGACGCATTTGCACGCCGTCATGCAGGCACGCGAAAGGTGGCGTGGCGTCGTCGATATCGAACTGGTGGCGTTTCCGCAGGCGGGCGTGGTGTCCTGTCCCGGCACCGCGCAGATGCTCGACGCGGCCGTGCAGGAGGGCGCGCAGGTGGTGGGCGGCATCGATCCGACCACGCTGGATAACGACGCCGAGGCGCAACTCGATATCGTCTTCGGTATCGCCGAAAAACGCGGCGTGAAAATCGACATTCATCTTCACGAACCGGGACAGCAGGGCATCGATCAATTGCATCGGATCGCGGCGCGGACCAAAGCGGCGGGACTGAACGGCCGGGTCGCCGTCAGTCATGCTTATGCACTCGGCGACGTCGCGCCGGACGTGGTCGAACGCATCGCGGCCGCGCTGGCGGACGCGGGCGTGTCGATCATGACGAACGCGCCGGGCGATCGCGCGTTTCCGCCGGTTCTCGCATTGCGCGCAGCAGGCGTGCAGGTGTTCACCGGCAACGACAACATTCAGGACGCGTGGTGGCCCTACGGCAACGGCGACATGTTGCAGCGGGCCATGTTGATCGGCTATCGCTCGGGTTTCTATACGGACGAGGAATTGCGTATCGCGCTGAACATGGCAACGCAGGCGGGCGCCGCCGTGCTGGGCAAAACCGGCTACGGTGTCGAGGTGGGCAACGAAGCGAGCTTCGTGATCGTGAAAGCGCCGAACGCCGCCGCGGCGGTGGCCGCCGTTCCCGCTGGCCGCGCAATCGTGCGGAACGGTGAATTCTGGGGAGACGGCGCAGCCACGTCGCGTTCGTTGTTCAACGCGGATTGAGTGTTGGAATAAGCTTTAGTAACGACTGCCGCGCCACAACGTGGCCGGCTCGTCCAGCAGGTGATGCAACCCGGCGCGCTCGAATGTTTCTTCGGCCGCGGCCGAGACGCGTTCGAGTATGTCCGCTTCGTCCACCGAGAGCACCTCGTAGTTCTCCATCAGAATTTTTCCGCCGACCATCGTCATGCACACGTCGGCGGCATTGGCGAAACAGGTCACGCGATGAACCGGCATGTTCATCGGCATGAGGTGCGGCTTGTAGAGATCGATGAGAATGATGTCGGCGAGTTTGCCGGTTTCGAGCGAACCGAGTTCGTGGTCGATGGAGAGCGCGCGGGCTGCGTCGATCGTCACCATTTCGAGTACCTTGCCGTGCGGCAATACGTCGGGATCGCGAAAGTGGCGGCGATGATAATGCATGCATTGCCACATATGACGGAACATGTCGTAGCCCCGGTCGGGCGCCGCGCCGTCCGAGCCGATGGCGACCGTCACGCCCACGTCGATGAGTTCGGGCACGGGGCAGCGCCCAATGATCGACATGATCGCGCTCGGGTTATGCACGATCGACGCGCCGGTTTCGACGCACGCGGCGATATCCGCTTCGTTCAGATCGATCGCGTGCGACATGAACGACTTCGCGCCCAGCAAGCCCAACTCGCGATGCGCGAAATCGAGTGTGCCCGTGCGATGACCGTCCTGCGTGAAGCCGAGGTTTCGCTCGCGCGCAAGCGCGCCATAGCGTTCCGCCTGACGCCGGAACGACTGCTCGTACGCGGCCTGAGCCGGATAGTGCTGCGGCGCGTAGACGGGCAGCGTCAGGGCGATCTGGATGCGGCCGTTGCCGTCGCCGTGGCAGCTGTCGATAATCTCCTTGCAGACCTCGTACATCTGCTCGAAATCGATTTCGCGCGTCACGTTGCCGCTTTTGTCTGCCGCGCCGTGCCGCGTATAAGCGCGCGGTTCGGGCGGACGCGACGGACCTACCGCAACCATCGAGCGCGTGCCGGTTTTCAGCACCGCGTCGCAATGACGCCGCGCATACACGGGGTCGTCCGCGCGCATGATGGAATCGCCGCCGCCTAGCAGGGAAACGCCTGTCGTCACGCCGGCTTTCAGGCGCTCCAGCGCAGCCAGGTGCGATTCCATTTCCCAGAAGTTTTCGTCCGATGCGCGGGTGTAGATGGCTTCGCATGCGGCCGTCCATGCATCGCCGTCGGCGCCGCCGATCGTTTTGAGCATGGCGTGTCCGGCATGGGCGTGCGCGTCGATGAATCCGGGCAGCACGGCTTTGCGACGCGCGTCGATCACGCGGTCGGCACGATATTGCCGCGCGAGTGTGTCCGTGTCTCCCACGGCCACGATGCGATCGCCCTTGATGGCAACCGCGCCGTTTTCGATGACGCGGCGCGCGGGATCGAGTGTGATCACGCAGCCGTGTTCGATCAGAATGTCGATGTGTTGCTGACTGTTCATATAAAAGTGCCGGACGTGAAGCGTTTTTCCGATCAGGCTGCCTTCAGCCACTCGCCGTTGCGCACCACGATCTGGCCGTTCGCCATCACCAGCTTTCGTTTGGGACGCGAAACGATGGCATGAGCGAGTGTGTCGGCTTCCACCAGTACGAGGTCGGCGCGCGCGCCGCTACGCAAACCGTAGTTGTCGAACCCGCAACCCTCGGCGGCGGTGTCGCTCACGCAACCGAAGGCGAGGGCGAGATCGTCGTCGCGGCGCAGATCGTAGCGCAGACCGATCAGCATGGCGCGTTCGAGCATGTCGGGCACGCCGTACGGCGTCCACGTATCGCGAATGCCGTCGTTGCCGCCAAAAATCGTCACGCCTTTTTCCTTGCAGATTTTCAGAGGCGGCACGGGCCGCGAAGCCGGCGCACTCGTGAGCAGCGCCACGCGCAAATGCGCGAGCCGCTCGAGCAGTACGTCGCGCTCGCGCTCGGGCAGTGCGCCGAGACAGAACGCGTGGCTGACCACCACGCGCCCTTGCATGCCCGTCGCGGCCACGCGATCGAGCAGCAGTTTCAGCGAGAATGCGCCAACTTCGCCGGGCTCGTGCAGATGAATGTCGATGGGTTTGCCGTAGCGCTGCGCCAGTTCGAACGTGGTGTTCAGCGACGCCGCCGGATCGCCGTCGATCAATGCGGGATCGAGCGCGCCCAGCACGTCCGCGCCGGCCGCGAGCGCCTCGCCGAGCAGCCCGACCGTGCCGGGACGAATCAGCATGCCCGACTGCGGAAAGGCCACGATCTGCATGTCCATCACGTCACGCAAAGTCTGGCGCGTAGCCAGCACGCCTTCGAGATAGCGCAGCCCTGCGTCGGTATCCACGTCCACATGCGTGCGCAGACGCGTGGTGCCCGCCTGCACGAATGCGCGCGCGAGCGCGAGCGACTGCGTGCCGGCATCGTGTCCCGAGGTCTTGCGCCATTCGCGTTCGTTGCTGATGCGGTCCGTCAGCGCGGGGCCGACTTCGTTGCGATACCACGGCTGGCCCCAATGGCTCTTGTCGAGATGCGTGTGTCCTTCGACAAAACCCGGCAGCAGCAGGGCGCCGCCGCCGTCTTCGAGCGCTGCGTCGGGTTGCGCCTGCAGATGTGCGCCGAGCGCTTCGATCCGGCCGTCCACGATGCTGACGGAAACCGCCTGACCATCGGCCGTGCGGACATTGCTGAGAAAAAGTGAGCGGTTCATGGTGTTCATACCGATTCGACCGACGTCGCCAGGCGCGCTCGCAGTGCGCGCTGCGCCGCGCTGATGGCGACGAACACGGCGGCATTGACGACCAGCGCGACGAGGCCGGTATTGATGGAGGTGAAGGCGAGCGGCGCAGCCGGAAAGACCGACGCCAGCGTCATGCCACGCCAGTTTGCCAGCGCCAGCACGATCGCACCGGCGAAGATGCCGCCGAATGCCGCTTCGCGTGTACCGAACGGGCGCTTGAGAAAACTGGAGGCGAGCATCGGAACCAGTTGCGTCAGCAGGCTCGACGAGAAGATGGCAAGCGCCACGAAATTCGAGCCGCCATGCAACACGAAATAGACCACGACCAGCGTGAACAGCGGCAACACGATGCGCGCGACACGTCCCACTTCGCGGTCGCTCGCGTGGGGCGCAAAACCTTCGCGATAGATATTGCGCGCGATCATGGTGGAGGCATTGAGCATGATGAGCGAGCCGGGCACGAGCGCGGTGAGCAGTCCCGCGCCGCCGACGATGCCCACGAACCACGACGGGAACGTCTGCTTGACGAGCCGCAGAAGCGCGAGATCGGTCTGTGCGCCTTCGAGCCCATGCACGGTCAGCACCGCGGCGAATCCGACGAGAAACAGGAAAGCGATCAGCACCTGGTAGATCGGCATCAGCATGGTGTTCTTGCGCAGCGCCGACGCGTCGCGTGCCACGTACACCGCCGTGAAGCCGTGCGGATAAAGATAGTAGCCCAGCGAGGTCAGCAGCAGCGTGGAGTTGTACCAGCTGAGATTGAAGCCATGTTCCGGCATGCGCAGCAGTTCTGGATGCACGGCGTCGATACGCGCGAACATCTCGCCGAAACTGCCGAAGTAGTGCAACGGCAGATACGTGCCGAGAAAAATCGCGAGCGCGAGGATCAGCACGTCCTTGAAAATCGCGATGCTGGCCGAACCGTGGATACCCGACACGCTCATGTACACGACCATCAGCGTGGCGCTGATCCAGATGGCGGTGTCTTGCGAAATCAGTCCATACGACATTTCGGAGACGATGATGCCGAGTCCGCGCAACTGGATGATGAGCAGCGCGATCATCGCGAATACGGCCACCACCGACACCAGCACGCCGATCGCGCGGCTGTCGTACTTCGCCGCGAAGTAGTCGGCGAACGAAACGAGGCCGTGTTCTTTCGCGTAACGCCAGATGGCCGGCAGCATCCAGTAACCGATGACGTAGGCGAGACAGCCGTACGAGAGGATGTAGAAAGCGGGCACGCCCTTGCTATAGGTCCAGCCGCTCGCGCCGAGAAACGAGAAGGTGGAGAAGGCCTCGCCGGCCATCAGCAGGAAAGTGAGCAGCGAGCCGAAGCCGCGGCCGCCCACCGCCCACTGTTCCAGACTGAGGGTTTTCCCGCGTCGCGCGTATAGCCCGACCGCCAATGCGAACAGCGCGAACAGAACGATGATGACGAGCGCGGCGTTCATTGTCCGTTCTCCATTCGCGCATGCGCTGCTTCCGCCGCCGCTTCATCGCGGCTGTCCAGATGAAAAATGATCGCGAGGATGCCGGCGGTTGCCGCCATCCAGAACAGATTCCACACCAGCAGGAACGGCAGACCGAACAGCAGTGGCGTATCGGCGGCGAGCGAGCCGCCCGAATAGATGCCGATGAACGGCAGTGCGGCGAGCAGAAAACGGAATTTCATAGCTTCGTTCCCAGTGAGTCTTGCGAGTCCCGACAAAACTTCTGATGAAAGCCGGTAACGAGGACCATTGGGTAATGTCACTGCAGCTACCGCATTCACCGCATCGATAGCGCCCGATCTTAGCCATCCCGTCGCACATTAAAAAATTAAATGTTCAAATGCGTGTCAGTGGAAAATCGAATAACATTTCCTGCACTGGTATTTGAAGCCCGAATCGTTCGATGAAACCCGAAGCGAAAGCCCGTACCCCGCTATTCGACCTGGACCTGCTGAAGGCCATCGTGATGGTGGCCGACTGCGGCACATTCACGGCGGCGTCCGCGCGGCTGCATTCCACGCAATCCACCATCAGTCAGAAAGTGAGGCGGCTGGAGGAAATGGCGGGCCATAAGCTGCTCGAGCGCGGCAGTCGCGACGTGAGCCCCACCGACGCCGGAGAAACGCTGCTGGCCTACGCGCGCAGAATGCTCGCGCTCAACGACGAAATGATCGAGGCGCTGTCCGGCGCGACGGTCGGCCTCACGGTGCGACTCGGTGTGCCTGAAGATTTTGTCGGCGGTCCGACTACGCATATGCTCGCGGCGTTCAACCGCAAACATCCACAAGTCAAACTGGAAGTGACGAGCGGTTTGAGTCGCGATCTGGGCAACAACTACGATCGCGGCGAACTCGATCTGATTATCGTGAAGCAGCGCCGCAATAGCCGCGAAGCGGTGGCGTGCTGGCCGGAACAGTTGCGCTGGATCGACAGCGCGAAAAACCCGTCGTACAGGCTCGATCCGATTCCGCTCGTGGCGTTTCCGCCGCGTGGCCTTTATCGTGACGACATGACGAATGCCATCGAAAGTCTGGGCCGCCGCTGGCGCATGAGCTTCATCAGTTCGAGCCTCAGCGGTATTCAGGCGGCAGTGGCCGACGGTCTCGGCATCAGTCTGTTGCCCGCGCGCGCGGTCACCTCGGATCACGTCGTATTGACGCCGAAGAGCGGTTTGCCCGCGATCGAAACCATGGACATCGCGCTATTGCATCGTCCCACGGCCGACGCCGTGGTCAAGGAACTGGCGCGGGCGCTGGCCCGCATGCTCGGACCGCAGCGCCGCTGAATGCTTGCTGCGCCGTTAGAACAGTTCGAGAACCCGGTGATACAGCATGCCGAGTTCGAGCGCCGGTCCGCGTAATGCCGGGCCGCCCGGAAAGCGCGCATGCCGTAGCTGCGCGAACAGGTCGAAGGCCGCGCTTTCGCCGGCCATCGCTTTTGCGACGACGCGTCCGGCGATACCCGTCAGCGCCACGCCGTGCCCCGAAAAGCCCTGTACGTAGTAATAGTTTGGATCGATCTGCCCGAAATCGGGCGCACGGTTGCGCGTCACGTCGACGAAGCCGCCCCACGCATGGTCGATTCGCACGTCCGCGAGTTGCGGAAACACGCCGGTCATGCGCGTGCGGATCGCCTCGCCGAGTTGCGCGGGCGACGCGCCGGTTGAGCTGGCCCGGCCGCCGAACAGCACGCGATGATCCGCCGACAGGCGGAAGTAGTCGAGAAAGAAGTTGTTATCGCAGATGGCCTCGCGGCCTTTGATGAGCGCGTCCGCTCGCGCCTTGCCGAGCGGTTCCGTCGCGACGATGTACGACGCGATCGGCGCGATGCGCGCGGCGACCGCCGCGGGCAACACGTCGCCGATGGTGGCGTTGCCGCAGGCGGCGACGAAGCGGCAGCGCACTTCGCCGTGCGCGGTACGCACGATGGGTTTCGCGCCGCGCACCACTTCCAGCACCGGCGAATGCGCATACAGTTGCGCGCCTTCGCGACGTGCGGCGTCGGCGAGTCCGAGGCAATATTTGAGCGGATGCAGATGCCCGGAAAACGGGTCGTAGACGCCGGCCAGATAGCGTTGCGATGCGACGCGGGCGCGCACTTCGTCGGTATCGAGCCAGGTGAGCTTCGAATAGCCCCAGCGTTGCGAGGCGGCGTCCATCCACGATCGCAAATCGGCCACGCGTTTCGGTTTGGTCGCTACCGTGAGATAGCCGGACGTGAAATCGCAATCGATGCCGTAGCGCTCGATGCGCTCACGCACCAGCGCCACGCCTTCCACCGACATGGCCCACGCGGCGCGCACGCCGTCGAGCCCCAGCTGACGTTCGATGATCTCGTCTTTGGCGAAACCCACCAGCGTCTGGCCGCCGTTGCGACCCGATGCACCCCAGCCGGGACGATGCGCGTCGAGCACGACCACGGAGAGGCCACGCTCCCGGCATTCCAGCGCCACCGACAACCCCGCGTAGCCCGCGCCGATCACGCACACGTCGGCGTCGATACTGCCTTGCAGCGTCGGATCGTCGACCGGCGGACGAGTCACGCTCGCTTCGTACCAGGAGTTGGCGATAAGCGCGTCGGCGCGCTGGTCGAGTGCGTTGAAACCGGGAGTGGCGGCGTTCATCAGAGCATATCCTTCATTCGATACCAGGCCATGGCAAGCACGAGGGCAGGGGTGCGCAGTGTAGCGCCGCCCGGAAAATCGCGGTGACGAATCTTGCCGAACAGATCGAAGCGCGATGCCTGCCCCGAGATTGCTTCGGCAATCAGCTTGCCGGCCAGACCTGTGGTATTCACGCCATGCCCCGAGAAGCCCTGCGCGAAATAAACCGTTGGCGAGAGCCGGCCGAAATGCGGCGCGCGATTCATGGTGATGTCCACGAAACCGCCCCACGCGTAGTCGATCTTGACGTCGTCGAGTTGCGGGAAAGTCTTCAGCATATCGCGGCGCATCGCTTCGCCGAGGTTGCGCGGCGCGAAGGTCGAGTAGCTGACCTTGCCGCCCCATAGCAGGCGATGGTCCGGGGCGGGGCGGAAGTAGTCGAGCACGAAGCGGCTATCGCAGACGGCCGCTTTGGCGGGCATCAGGGCTTCGGCGCGATCGGGATCGAGCGGTTCCGTGGCGATCACGTAGGTACCGACCGGCATGATCTTGCTGGCGACCTGCGGCGCGAGCTGGCCGAGATAGGTATTGCAGGCGAGCACGACGAATTTCGCTCGCACACGGCCATGCGCGGTTTCGGCGACATGCTGGCCGCTTTCCTCGCGCAGGGCGGTCACGCGGCTGTCTTCGAAGATCTGCACGCCGGCCTCTCGCGCCGCGCGTGCGAGGCCGAGCGTGTAATTCAGCGGATGCAGGTGGCCGCTCGCGGCGTCGAACAGGCCGCCGAGATAGCGCTGCGACTGCACGTACTGACCGACGCTATCGGCATCGACATAATGAAAGTGTTCGTAGCCGAAGCGGCGTTGCGCTTCGTCGCGCCATTTTTGCAGCGCGTGGGTGTCGCGCGGTTTGTTGGCCGCGGTCAGATAGCCGAAGCTCAGATCGCACTCGATCCCGTGACGCGCTACGCGGTCTTTCACGATATCCAGCGTTTCGATACCCATGTCCCAGATGCGCTTGACGTCTTCGGCGGGCATGAACTGCGCGAAGGTATCGATATCGCACGCGAAACCGCCGATCAACTGGCCGCCGTTGCGGCCGCTTGCCGCCCAGCCGACTTTCGATGCTTCCAGCACCGCCACGGAGAATCCGCGCTCGGCCAGATTGAGCGCGGCGGAAATGCCGGTGAGACCGGCGCCGATCACGCAGACGTCGACGGTGATCGTGTCGTCGAGCGGCGCATGGCGTGTGGTGTCGTTGGCGGTGGCCGCGTAATAGGAGGCGACGTGCGGCTGGTTCGAGAATGAAAGCATAGGCAGAGTATGCAAAAAAGCCCGCAAGGGTGGTCGTTCTTCGAACGCGCCACGTTTGCGGGCAGTGCGGGTTAGAACGAGTAGATGAACTGTGTCGCGAGCAGGTCGTTGGATTTGCCGTACGAACCGTCGTTCTTCAGGAACACCTGCTTGTTGGCCCAGTCGTGGCGATATTCCACCTTGACCGTGATCTGCTGGGTCGGATAGAACAGCAGGTCGAGCGACACGTCCTGACGGGTGGCGCCCTTGCACTCGAAGCCGAGGCCGCCATTGGCCTGCGAATTGGCGAGACAGTCCGCGCCCACGCCGAAGCCGTTGGCCGTGTCCATGCCGTTGCCGTTCAACGCGATGCCACCACCGCCGCCGCCGTTCTTGCTGTCCACCAGCAGGTCGTAGCGGATCGTGGCGCCCATGCGGCCCACCACCGGCAGATTGAACTTGCGGTGCGCGAGCAGCGAGAGGCCGTACCACTGTGCCTGACCGCCGTTGTAAGCGGCATTCTGCTGCTGGCCGTAGTCGAGTTCGGCGTTGTACTGCACGTCGGCGAGCGTGTAGGTCAGGTCCGCTTCGGTGAAGAAGAAGGTGCCGCCCGCGCTCGGCGACTGACCGCCCACGCCGTAGCTGACCGCGCCGGTATTGGCGTCGATGGCGCTAGGCAAGGTCTGCCGTCCGATATTGATCGAGCCGCCGACATCGAGTGCGCTCGACCACGTATAGTCCGTGCGCGCCGTGAAGGTCGGAATCTTGTTGCTGGTGGTGATCGGATCGCCGAGTGCGTTCGTGCCGATCTGCGTGGTCGCGCCGTAAGTGCGGTACTGCTCGTTGCCGAGGAAGAACTTCCACGCCCAGTTGCCCGCCGTGTAATTCGCGCCGACGCCGATGTAGCTGCCCGGATCGGAGAAGTCGTAGAGCAGGTTGTGGGTGAGCGTCAGCATCTGGTTGGACTGCTGCACTTCATAGCCGCCGAAGCTAGGAATCAAACCGGCGACAAGTGTGGTGGTGGCAGAAACCGGCACGTTCACGACGGCGGTGTTCAGAATGTTGTTGCCGATATCGCCATGCGAGTTCTGCAGCAGCGTAATGCCGTTGCCGCGATTCGGCATCAAGGTGATTTCCGCCGACGGCGCCATCGGGCCGACACCGAAGGTCTTCTTGATATCGAGGTACAGATCGCCGAACGTGCTGTTGAAGTAGTTGTAGCTGCTTTCGTGGTTCGCGAACAGGAACGACGAACTGCTCTGCGCGCGGTTATACATGTAGGTCGGATCGATATAACCCGTGACGGACAAACCGGCGATCGGACCGGTTTGCGCCGCGTCTTCCAGCGAGTCCACCTTCAACTGCTGGTTGGCGATCTGCTGCTTCATCGCCGTGACGTCGTCGTTGGTGAGCGTGGCCTGCGCACGGCCGTATTCCGGCGAAGAAACGTCCACCGGCGCGGCGGCCACTGCCGGCGTGGAAGGTGCCGCCGTGGCCGCTGTCGCTGTGGCGGCCTTCGGCTTGGTGGCGACTTCGGCGCGTAACTGCTTCACTTCTTTTTGCAGCGCGTTGAGTTGCGCCTGCAGCGCCTTGATCTGGTCGCTGGTGGCGTCCGCCATGGCAAAGCCAGGCAGACTCCCCGCCACCAACAGACAGATGAGCTTCTTTCTCATGCAAATTCTCCTTATTGATCGTCTTGCAAAAAACTTCTAGGCGCGTGCCGTATCGAGCGACTTTCGTACGGCGGCTTGTTGTGGTGGAACGGGCTGCGGATCGGCGGCTTCGGCGAGAGCGAACGCCATCTGCATGTCCTTGTTGCGTTTGCGCTCGCGCAGTTGCATCCAGCGGTTCACCGCGATCACGCCGATCGTGACCGTGGTGATGAAGATGGTGGCGAGTGCGTTCATTTCCGGATTCAGGCCGAGACGCACGCGCGAGAACACCACCAGCGGCAACGTGGTCGAACCGGGACCGGAGAGGAAAGCGGACAGCACGAGGTCGTCGAAAGAGAGCGTGAACGACAGCAGCCAGCCGGACATCAAGGCCTGCGAGATCAGCGGCAGCGTAATCAGGAAGAACACCTTGAAGGGGGTGGCGCCGAGATCGAGCGCCGCTTCTTCGAGCGACTTGTTCAGCTCCTTCACGCGCGACTGCACGATGATCGCCACGTACGACACGCACAGCATCACGTGACCGATCCAGATCGTGAAGAGACCGCGGCCCTTCGGCCAGCCAAGCATCTGTTCGAGTGCGACGAACAACAGCAGCAACGAAATGCCCTGAATGACTTCGGGAATCACGAGCGGCGCGTTGATCATGCCGGCGAACAGCGTGAAACCGCGAAAGCGGCCGAAGCGCGCGAGCACGAAGCCCGCCCAGGTGCCGATCACGACGGAGGCGCACGCGGTCAGCAGACCGATCTTCAGCGAGAGCCAGGCCGCGCCCAGCAACTCACCATCCTGCAGCAACGCGCCGTACCATTTGAGCGAGAAGCCGGACCACACGGTGACGAGCTTCGATTCGTTGAACGAGTACACCACGAGGCTGATGATCGGGATGTACAGAAACAGGAATCCGAACGTCAGCACGCCGGCAGACAGGGTTTTATTCGGCTTGATCATTTCGAGCCCTCCAGTTCCTTGACCTGGTAGTACTGGAACACGGCCATCGGCACGAGCAGAAGCAAGACCATCGCGACGGTGACGGCGGATGCCATCGGCCAGTCCATATCGTTGAAGAACTCGTCCCACATCACGCGGCCGATCATCAGCGTGTCGGCGCCGCCGAGCAGTTCGGGAATCACGTATTCGCCTACCGCCGGAATGAAAACCAGCAGGCTGCCGGCGATGATCCCGTTCTTCGACAGCGGCAAGGTGATGCGCGTGAACGCCGTCCACGGTTTGCAGCCGAGGTCGTAGGCGGCTTCGAGCAGGGTGAGATCCATCTTCACGAGGTGAGCGTAGAGCGGCATCACCATGAAGGGCAGATACGAATAAACCATGCCGATATACACGCCGATATCCGTGTGATAGAGCCGCAACGGCGAATGAATCACGCCGATCGCCATCAACGTGTGATTGAGCAGGCCGTCGTCCTTCAGAATGCCGATCCATGCGTAGACGCGAATCAGGAACGACGTCCAGAACGGCAGCATCACGCCCATCATCAGCAGGTTGCGTTTGGTGGGCTCGGAACGCGCGATGTAATACGCGACCGGATAGCCGATCAGCAGACAGAAGAAGGTCGAGACGGCCGCCATCTTCAGCGAGCTGATATACGTGGCAACGTAGAGATCGTCCTGCAGCAGGAAGGCGTAGTGGCTCAACTGCATGGCGAAGTGCACCATGCCGTCCTTGACCGTCACGAGATCCGTGTAGGGCGGAATGCCCAGACGCAGGTCCGCGAAACTGATCTTCAGCACCAGCACGAACGGCAGCGCGAAGAACACGGTGAGCCACAGGAACGGCACGCCGATCACGGTCGAACGGCCCGAGGGCACGAACCACGAGAGGCGCTTGATCAGCGAGCCGGACAGGCGGCTGCCGGACGGCGCGCCGAGCGCCGCGGGGGAGTGGGTGGCGGGATTTCTCATTGCGTCAGCACCACGCCGCTGGCGGGCGACCAGTAGACGAACACGTCGTCGTTATAGGACGGCGCACCGTCGCCGATGAGTTGCGAGCTGGGCAGATTCGACACGACCGTCTTGCCGCTCGGCAGACGCACGTGATAGAGCGAATAGCTGCCCATGTACGCGACATCCGACACCACGCCGCGCGCCCAGTTGTGCTGCGCCGACGGTTTGTCGAGGGAGACCTTCACGCGCTCCGGACGCACCGAGATGCCGACCGGCATGCCGAGCGGCCCGGTGATGCCGTGGCTCACGTACATGCGCGCTTCGAGTTCGTCGCTCTCCACGAAGATGTGGTCCGGTTCGTCTTCCACGACCGTTCCTTCGAACAGATTGGTCGAGCCGATGAACTCGGCGGAGAAGCGGCTATTCGGATGCTCGTACACCTGGCTGGGCGAGCCGATCTGCACGATGCGGCCTTCGCTCATCACCGCGAGCCGGCCGGCCATCGTCATGGCTTCTTCCTGATCGTGCGTGACCATCACGCAGGTCACGTCCACCTTCTCGATGATGTTCACCAGTTCGAGCTGGGTCTTCTGGCGGATCTTTTTATCGAGCGCGGACATCGGCTCGTCGAGCAGCAGCAGCTTGGGGCGTTTGACCAGCGAGCGCGCCAGTGCCACGCGCTGCTGCTGGCCGCCGGAAAGCTGATGCGGCTTGCGCTGCGCGTATTTGCTCATCTGCACGAGATTGAGCGCGTCGGCGACGCGTTCCCGGATCTCGTTCTTCGGCGTGCCTTCCTGCTTGAGCCCGAACGCGATGTTCGCTTCCACGCTCATGTGCGGGAACAGCGCGTACGACTGGAACATCATGTTGACGGGCCGCTTGTACGGCGGCATGGCGGCGAGGTCTTCGCCGTCGACGTAAATACGGCCGGACGTCACCGTCTCGAGACCGGCAAGCATGCGCAACAGCGTGGACTTGCCGCAGCCGGAACTGCCAAGCAACGCAAACAGCTCGTTCTTCGCGATGCTGAGGTTGACGTTGTCGACAGCCGTGCTGTCGCCGAATTTTTTCACGACATTTTCGATGCGAACGAATTCGTCCGTTTTCGATTTTGTCGCCGATGCGGGGCGGGCCGTCTGGGCGGCGCCGGCCGCGCTATGTGAGGTCGTCGAGTTCATGATGTAACCGTTCCTTGCGGATCGCGGGCGCAAGTGTCTCCCTGCGAGGCGCGGAAAGCGGCTCGCACGTTGCGCTGCGATCTGAAAACATGGGACTGCGCGCCGCTGGGAAAAGCAGAAAAGCGCGCAGGCTGACTACGGTAATGGCAACTTCATGCGCTCAGGGATCGAGCGATCCCTGAGCGCGGGATCAATCGCTTTTAAATAACGTGAAAATCAGTGGCCGGTTTTAAGCTGTGCCCAGAGACGGTTCTCCAGACGCAGAATGTCGGTGGGCATCGGCTTCATCAGCGTCATCTTGCTGAGTACGTCGTCACCCGGATAAACGGTCTTGTCCTGCGCGACCGCCGGCGTGACGAACTGGCGTGCTGCTTTGTTCGCGGTCGGGTAGAACACTTCGTTGGTGATCGCGGCGTTGACCTTCGGATCGGAGATGTAATTGATCCATTTCAGCGCGGCTTCCGGATGCGGCGCGTCTTTCGGAATCACCATCACGTCGAACCACAACAGGCCGCCTTCCTTCACGTTCGAGAACTTGATCTGATACGAACGCTTGGCTTCTTCGGTGCGACGGCTTGCAATACCCACGTCGCCTGACCAGCCCAGCGCGACGCACACGTCGTTATTGGCGAGGTCGTTGATGTAGCCCGACGAATTGAATTGCGTGATGTACGGGCGGATCTTTTTCAGCACTTCGAAGGCCGCCTGATAATCGGCCGGGTTCGTGCTGTTCGGATCTTTATGCATGTATTGCAAGGTGGCGGCGAACACGTCCACCGCCTGGTCGAGAATCGACACGCCGCAGCTCTTCAGCTTCGAGAGATTGGCGGGATCGAACACGAGCGCCCAGCTGTCCACGGGAGCATTGGCGCCGAGCGCTTTCTGCACGGCCTGCACGTTGTAGCCGATGCCGTCCGTGCCGTACGCCCAGGGCACGCCGTACTGGTTGCCCGGATCGGCGTCGGCGATCATCTTCATCAACACGGGGTCGAGATTCGCGAGATTCGGCAGCTTCGATTTGTCGAGCTTCTGATACACGCCGGCCTGAATCTGCTTGGCCATGTAGTTCGACGTCGGCACGACGATGTCGTAGCCCGAACTTCCCGCGAGCAGTTTGGCCTGCAAGGTGTCGTCGCTATCGTAGTTGTCGTACTTGACCTTGATGGCGTCCTGCTTCTCGAAGTTCGGAATCGTGTCTTTCGCGATGTAGTCCGACCAGTTGTACACGTTCAGTTCCGTGTCGGCCGCAAGGGCCGGCGTCGCCGACAGCGCAGCAAAACCGGTAAAGGCGAGAAGCGCGGCGCCCGCGACCGCATGACGAAGATGACAAACGCTCATGGTTTTTTCCCTTGATGTGAAGATCCGGCATGAGCGTGGAAAGTGGGTGTGCTCATGCCAGAACGAACTGCCGTTACGAAATGCCGAGTTGTTGTGCAGTCGCGTCGATGGCTTTTTTGGCCTTCGAGACGATTTCATCGATTTCCAGACGATTGATGACGAGCGGCGGCGAGAGCAGCATGCGGTCGCCGGTGGCGCGCATGATGAGGTTGCCGTTGAAGCAGAAGTCGCGGCAGATCGTGCCGACGTCGCCGCCGTTGGCGAAACGCTTGCGGGTTGTCGGGTCTTGCGCGAGTTGCAGACCGGCCACGAGACCCGCACCCGAAATTTCGCCGACGATCGGGTGATTCGCGAAGGTGTCGCGCAATTTCTGCTGGAAATACGGACCCGTATCCGTCTTCACGCGATCGACGATCTTTTCGTCGCGCAACAGCTTGAGGTTCGCGACCGCCACCGCGGCGGCGACCGGATGGCCCGAATAGGTCAGACCGTGATTGAAGTCGCCGTTCTCGATGATCGCCTTGGCCACGCGATCGTGCAGACCCACAGCGCCCATCGGCACATAGCCGCTGGTGAGACCCTTGGCGAGGGTGATGAGGTCCGGCTCGAAACCGAAGTGCTGATGCGCGAACCATTCGCCGGTGCGGCCGAAGCCGCCGATCACTTCGTCGGCCACCAGCAGAATGTCGTATTTGCGGCAGATGCGCTGGATTTCCGGCCAGTACGTGGCAGCCGGGAAAATCACGCCGCCCGCTCCCTGGAAAGGCTCACCGATAAAAGCGGCAACGTTCTCCGCGCCGATTTCGAGAATCTTCGCTTCGAGTTGCTGGGCGCGCGCCAGAGCGAATTCTTCCGGCGTGAGGTTGCCTTCCGCTTCGCCGAAGAAATACGGCTGGTCGATATGCACGATGTTCTCGACCTTCGAGGGCATCTGCTCGTGCATGTAGCCCATGCCGCCCAGCGTGCCGCCTGCGATAGTGGAACCGTGATAGCCGTTCCTGCGGGAAATCACGACCTTCTTCGCCTGCTTGCCTTGCGTCGCCCAATACTGATGGACGAGGCGCAGCACGGTGTCGTTGCCTTCCGAGCCGCTATTGCAGTAGAAGAAGTGATTGAACGGTTCGGGCGCGAGTTCGGCGAGCAGCGCCGAGAGTTCGATCACCGGCGGGTGCGTGGTCTTGAAGAAAGTGTTGTAGTACGGCAGTTCCTGCATCTGGCGGTACGCCGCGTCGGCCAGTTCCTTGCGGCCATAACCGACGTTGACGCACCACAGACCGGCCATGCCGTCGATGATCTTGTTGCCGTCGGAGTCCCACAGGTACACGCCGTGCGCTTTCACGATCACGCGGCTGCCGCTGCGGTTGAGCGAGCCCATGTCGGAGAACGGATGGATGTGGTGGGCCGCGTCCAGCGCGCGATATTCCGCGGTGCTGCGTTGTTGCGTTGCCTGTGCGCTCGCGGCCGGCTGCGCCGGTTGCACGTAAGCGACTTCTTCGGTTCTGTAGCTCATACTGCCTCCAGTTTTTCGTTTCTGCGTGTCGATTGCCGGGTTCTGCTCAAACGTGCAGGAGCAAATGCCGGCGTTCCCATGAACTGATCACGCGGAAGAACGCTTCGTATTCGGTTTCTTTCAGTGCGAGATAGGCTTTGACGAATTTCTCGCCGAGTACTTCGGCGATGGGTTCGCACGCGCCCATCAAGGTCAGGCCTTCTTCGAGATTGCGCGGCAACTGATAGGGCAGTTCATAGCCGTCGCTCAGTAAAGGCTCGGTGGCTTCGAGCCTTTGCGTCATACCCAGATAGCCGGCCGCGAGCGTGGCGGCAATCGCCAGATACGGATTGCAATCCACGCCGGGAATACGGTTTTCGATGCGGCGCGCAGCCGGCCCCGAATGCGGAATACGGAAGCCCACCGTGCGATTGTCGTAACCCCAGGCCACGTTGATCGGCGCGGCCATGAAGCGCGACAGGCGGCGATACGAGTTGATATACGGCGCGAAAATCGGCATCAAGGCGGGCGTGTATTTCTGCAAGCCGGCGATATAACTCGTGAACAGGGAAGTCGCCTTGCCGTCTGGTCCGGTGAACGCGTTCTGGCCGGTTTCCTCGTCTATCAGACTCTGATGCATGTGCATGGCCGAACCCGGTTCGCCTTCCATGGGTTTGGCCATGAACGTCGCGTACATCTTGTGACGCAGCGCGGCTTCACGCACCGTTCGCTTGAAGAGGAACACGCTGTCGGCGAGTTTGAGCGGGTCGCCGTGCATGAAGTTGATTTCCATCTGGGCCGCGCCCACTTCGTGAATCAGCGTATCCACTTCGAGTTCCTGCACCTCGCAGTATTCGTAGATGTCTTCGAAGAGCGGATCGAATTCGTTCACCGCTTCGATCGAATACGCCTGACGTCCGGTCTCCGGACGGCCGGTGCGGCCAATCGGCGGTTGCAGCGGCAGGTCCGGGTCCTTGTTCATATCGACCAGATAGAACTCCAGCTCCGGCGCGATGACCGGTTTCCAGCCCTTGGCCTTGTACAGTTCGAGCACGCTGCGCAACACACGGCGCGGCGAGATGGCGACGGGCGTGCCGTCGAAGTGGACGCAATCGTGAATCACCTGGGCGGTCGGATCGACTGCCCACGGAATCATGCGAATCGTGCTGGCGTCGGGCACGCACACCATGTCCGGGTCGGTCACGCCGGTGAGCGTGCCGTCTTCCGGATAGTCTCCTGTGACGGTCTGGATCATCACCGCCTGCGGCAAGCGCATGGATTCACCGGACTCGAATTTGCTGCGCGGAATGATCTTGCCGCGTGCGATCCCGGCCATATCCGGAATGATCGCTTCGATTTCGGTGACACGGTTCTTTTTCAGAAAATCGTCGATGTCATGCATGATTGTTCTCTCTGTTTTTTGGTGCGCGACCGGCTCAGGCATGCGTGGCGGCGGCGGATGCCGCGCCATAGCCGGCCCTGGTGCGCATTCGATCGCGGCAGGCGTCGCCGAAGGCACGAAAGATCGCTGTCGAGAGCGCGTCGTTCGCATGCTTCCACTCCGGGTGCCACTGCACACCCAGTGCGAATGCGCGCGCGTTCTTCACGCTCACCGCTTCGATCAGTCCGTCCGGTGCCGTGGCTTCGGCCGCGAGGCCGGCGCCCAGCCGCTCGACGCCTTGTCCGTGCAATGAATTCACGCGCGCTTCGTTCGCGCCGCTCGCGAGGCGTTGCAACAGGCTGCCCTGCGTCAGCGCGACGGGATGCGAGGGTGCGTATTGCACGTCGAGGTCGTCTTCCTTGTTCTCGCGGTGATCGTTCAGACCGGCCACCGCGTGAACGCTTTGATGCAACGTCCCGCCGAACACCACGTTCATTTCCTGAAAACCCCGGCAGATGGCCAGCACCGGCACGCCTGCTTCGATTGCCTCGCGCAGCAGCGGCAGTGTCGTCGCGTCGCGGGCGGCGTCGTGCAAGGTGCCCGGCGCACTCGCCGGGCCGCCGTAACGATGCGGCTCGACGTTCGAATAGCTGCCGGTGAAAAGCAGCCCGTCGACGGTGGCCAGTACATCGTCGGCCGCCTGGCGTTCGCCGAGCGCCGGCAGCAACATGGCCAGCGCATTCGAGCCGTCCACGATGGCGGCGATGTACTTTTCGCCGACCACGTGCGACGGATGAACTCCCATCATCGTTCTGTCGGCGCTGATGCCGACCAGAGGTTTGTTTCGCATAACGAATAGACGTGTGTGTTCCCCGCGGGACGCGGCATGAACGACGTTAAACACAGCGCGGCACGATTCCGCAGCCGGACGCGAGGCGTCGAGCCACCGGAGTGGTGCAGGCGGTGGCGTTGCGAAACGCGCCGCGCGTGATGATCGGATTGGCCGTTCGCTTCGTCCGCGGCCGTGAGCCACGGCTTGAATGCAGTGCGAAGCGCATGCGCGGCAGACGACACCGCACCTGCACGAACGCAGGGCTCAATCGAGCGCGCTCACGCAAACGGACGAAACGAACGGCGGGAAAAAGGGGGAGGCGCTACGGCAGCAGCGAGGCGACTTCGTCCGTGCGAACGGCAATGAAGGCGCGCGCGGAGATAGAGTTGTGGCGTCGAACTGAACGGCGGGACAGGATCGTGAAGACGGACAGGAAGCGGCGGAACGCAAGGCTGCCGTTGCTGCCGTCGGCGATGGCGCCGTCAGCGCGAGGACAACTCGCCTGACTACGATTCCATCTCACCAAAGGGCCTCGGACTCTCACGATTACACTCGACTAGCGACGTTGAAAGTATTGAACGGTCTGCTCGATATCGCACGGGGCGTTTAAAGAAACAGGACGTTGGGATAATCGATTCACACCGATGCGAACGGGTTCGCTTTGCTTCATGACTTCGGTATGACGATCGCCTGGGAACCAGCATATACGAGCCAATAATGCCGTCAAATCATTTTTAAGAAAGATGGATCAGGGCTTTCCCGAGGTTGTGGATCCGATCATGCGGAGTGGGAACATTCATTGCGCTAAACATATTTCGTAATCCTTTCAGGGTTTTCCCCAGCGGCGCGATGATTAAAGTGATTAGAATATTCAACACTCGCGGGCAGGCATTGCCCGAGTCAACGCGCCCCGATCGTTTTCATGTCAGAGAACCTAGCGATGTCTATAGAAGTAGCGACCCGGTTGCAGTACATCCGTAAAAAGAACGGACTGTCGCAACGCGAACTGGCCAAACGGGCAGGCGTGACCAACGGCACCATCTCGCTGATCGAGCAGAACCGCGTGAGCCCATCCGTGGGCTCGTTGAAGAAACTGCTCGAATGTATTCCGATGAGTCTCGCGGAATTCTTCACCTTCGAGGTCGAAACGGAGCGCTCGGTGGTATCGCGCCGCGCCGACATGCCGAATCTCGGCAACGAGGCGATCGAGTTCTATCTCGCGGGGTCCAGCGTGAAAGATCGCAACATGGGCATTCTGCGCGAGGTGTATCAGCCGCTCTCGGACACAGGCCCGGAAATGCTGGCGCACGAAGGGCACGAGGGCGGCGTGATCGTGCGCGGCCAGATCGAACTGACGGTAGACGGCGTGACGTGGTTGCTCGACCCCGGCGACAGCTACTACTTCGAAAGTCGCTTACCGCATCGTTTTCGCAATCCCAGCGCGGAGCATCTCTGCGAGATCGTGTCGGCGAATTCGCCGCCTACGTTCTAAAGACTCCGCGCCAACGCGCCCCGGCGCAGTTCATTGCCGCAGGAAACCCGTGTCGCGTGATGGCGATGCGGGCCGGCACGCGCCGGGCGCATAACATTGAGGCATCCTGATGGACAAGAAGACACTCGCTTTCTGGCAAGACAAAGCCGCAACGCTTTCGATCGAAGGCCGCGCGTTCATCGATGGCGAATATCGCGCCGCTGCAGGCGGCCGTACCTTCGACTGCCTGAGCCCGATCGACGGCCGGCTGCTCGCGAAAGTGGCCGACAGTAGCGCGCAGGATGTCGATGCGGCGGTGGCGTCCGCGCGTCAGGCATTCGACTCGGGAGTGTGGTCGGATCTGAATCCGCGTCAACGTAAGGCCGTTTTGCTGCGCTGGGCCGCTTCGATTCGCGAGCACAAGGACGAACTCGCGCTGCTGGAAACGCTCGACGCGGGCAAGCCGATCGGCGACACCACCACGGTTGACGTTCCGGGCGCCGCGTATTGCGTGGAATGGTTCGCCGAAGCCATCGACAAAGTCGGCGGCGAAGTCGCACCGGCCGATCATCATCTGGTCGGACTCGTCACGCGCGAGCCGATCGGCGTGGTAGCCGCCGTGGTGCCGTGGAATTTCCCCATTCTGATGGCGTCGTGGAAATTCGGGCCCGCGTTGGCCGCGGGCAATAGCGTCGTGCTGAAGCCTTCGGAGAAGTCGCCGCTCACGGCTATCCGTCTCGCGCAACTCGCGTACGACGCCGGCATTCCCGCCGGTGTGTTCAACGTGCTGCCGGGCGCGGGCGAGCCCGGCAAACTGCTCGCGCTGCACCAGGACGTGGACTGTCTCGCCTTCACGGGTTCGACCAACGTCGGCAAACTCATCATGCAATACGCGGGGCAGTCGAATCTGAAACGCGTGTGGCTCGAACTCGGCGGCAAGTCGCCGAACATCGTCATGCCCGATTGTCCGGACCTCGACCGCGCGGCAAAAGCGGCGGCCGGCGCGATCTTCTACAACATGGGCGAGATGTGCACGGCGGGTTCGCGTCTGCTCGTGCATAAAGACATCAAGGACGTCTTCCTCGACAAGCTGATCGCTGCCGCGCGCAGTTATACGCCGGGCAATCCGCTCGATCCGAAAACCTCGATGGGCGCGATCGTCGACAAGGTGCAACTCGAACGCGTGCTCGGCTATATCGAAGCGGGCCGCGCCGAGGCGAAGCTGTTGCTCGGCGGTTCGCGTGTGAAAGAAGAGTCGGGTGGTTTCTATATCGAGCCGACCATCTTCGACATTCCGGCTGCCGGCGCCAAGGTGGCGCGCGAGGAAATCTTCGGACCGGTGTTGTCGGTCATCACGTTCGACACTATCGAAGAAGCGATCAGAATCGCCAACGACAGCGAATATGGGCTTGCCGCCGCCTTGTGGACGTCGAACCTGACCACCGCGCACGAAGTCTCGCGCAAGCTGCGCGCGGGCACAGTGTGGGTCAATTGCTATGACGAGGGCGGCGACATGAACTTCCCGTTCGGCGGCTACAAGCAGTCGGGCAACGGTCGCGACAAGTCGCTGCACGCGCTGGAGAAGTACACGGAGCTGAAATCCACGCTGGTGCGTTTGCGCTAAAAACGCAAGGGTCTATTTGGCGAGGGTGGCGCGTACGGTGTATTCGCCCTCGTCGCCCTCGTCTTCCTGCAGATGGGCGCGCGTAATGTCGAAGTCGGCCGGTAACGGCTCGACCGGATAGCCGCGCTTTTCCCACGCGTCCAGACCGCCTTTCAGCGCCCGCACATGATGGAGCTTCTTGCGGTGCAACTGACCGACGATCCGTTTCGCGGTCGCTTCGTTGGGACACACGCAGTACACCACGATAGGCCGCTTCAGCAGTTCGGGATCGATGGCATCGGGCGAGTCGAGATCGAGCGGCTGCGCGCCCGCGATACGATGCGATTCCTTCTCGCGGACACTGCGCGGACGGGCATCGAAAATCAGCGGCGGTTCGGCCGATTTCATCATGCCGTCGAGCTGATCCGGCGTGATGCGCACGTCCGCGAGCCAGCGGCGAAATTGCCAGCGGCGTACCCATCGGTACAACATCACGGCCGCGAAGATAACCGCAAACGCGTCGACGATGGTGCCGCCGTTGTGCCGCACCAGCAGAACGACGGCCACGATCTGATCGTGCAACGCCGCGCCGCCGATTACCCACACACCGGCCCATAGCGCCGCGCCGAGGAAATCCCACATCAGGAACACGCCGACGCCGATCGCGGTCGTGCCGAGCAGCGGTGCCGAAATCAATCCGAGGCCCGGCAGAAATTTGGCGACCGTGAGAATCGGCGCGCCGTAACGTTCGTACGTGTTACGCGTGAGCCGCACGGTGGTGTCGAGCGAAAGGGAAAAGCGTACGAGGTGGTTCAGCAGACGGCGGCCGTACAGGCGGCCGGTGAAGAACCACAGGCAGTCGGCAATCAGCGTCGCGCCGATCGCGGCGCCCAGTACGCCCGCGTAGGAGGCTTGTCCCATGGCGGCCATGGTGCCACCGAGTATCAGCATCGGCGCGGCCGGAATCGGCATGCCGAGTTGCGTGATGAGCACGCTCATGAATACGGCCCAGACGCCGAGCGAGGGTGGAATTGCTACGGGAAAATGCCACACAACCGCGTTCCTCTTGAGCGAATGAAAGATTGCCTGATGACCGGGCCCTCGCAGCTTTCGTTCCCGACGCGCGAGCGGTCGAACGAATGGCTGCGCGGCGCAGAAGCGGACGCCGGCACCCGACAGGCGGATTTAAGCACAGGTTGATGAAAGCATGCGTCCGCGCCGGCGCAAAGCAGGCGCGAAGGCGAGGAGTGCCGGCTGGAATGGCGACCTGAAAGCGAGGTGGCGCCCGCGCGGTTCGGGGCAGGGTTGCTACAATCGTCGGACCTCGACCGCGCCTGCATGCAATGCCGCGCAGGCGCTAAAACAAACGGAGACATCCATGGCAAACGCCCAGCCGATCAGCCGCTATCCCGTGCCGAAGCCCGCCGAATGGCCCGACGACATTCGAGCCCGGATTCTGGACGTGCAGGAGAAGGCCGGCTTCGTGCCGAATGTCTTTCTGACGCTGGCGCATCGCCCCGACGAGTTCCGCGCGTTCTTCGCCTATCACGATGCCCTGATGCTCAAGGAAGGCGGCCTCACCAAGGGCGAGCGCGAGATGATCGTGGTGGCAACCAGCGCGGTGAACGAGTGCCTGTACTGCGTGGTCGCGCACGGCGCGATCTTGCGGATCTACGAAAAGGCGCCGCTGGTTGCCGATCAGGTGGCCGTCAATCATCGCAAGGCGGATATCACGCCACGGCAAAAGGCCATGCTCGATTTCGCGCTGAAAGTGTGCCGTGCTTCGGGCACCGTCGACGACAACGATTTTTCCACGCTGCGCGAGCAGGGTTTTTCCGACGAAGACATCTGGGACATCGCCGCCATCACGGCATTCTTCGGGCTCTCGAACCGCATGGCGAACGTGATTTCCATGCGGCCCAACGACGAGTTCTTCCTGATGGGACGCGTGCCGAAGAGTCCCGGCGAAACGAAGAAGGACGCGAAGAAGTAGCCGGAGCGCTCAGGCCCGTGCCGGCTGTTTCGCGAGCGGCGCGGGCGTGCCGAGCGCGCTGTCGTCGATTGGGAAGTGCAGCAGCGCGGCGATCAGGCCGGCGGCCACGGTGGCTTCCCACAGCAGCGAATACGAGCCGGTCAGATCGAACACCAGACCGCCTAGCCAGGCGCCGAGAAACGAGCCGATCTGGTGGCTCAGGAAGCAGAAGCCGAACAGACTACCGAGATGCCGGGTGCCGAACACCTTGGCGACGAGTCCGCTCGTCAGCGGCACGGTGCCGAGCCACGTGAGTCCCATGACAGCGGCGAATATCACCACCGATACCGACGTTTTCGGCAACACGAAAAACGCCGCAATGGTGGCGCTGCGAACGAGGTAAAGCCAGCCGAGTACGCGATGCTGACGAAAGCGCCCGCCGAGCCAGCCGCAGCCCCAGCTGCCCGCCATGTTGAACAGCCCGATCAGCGCCAGTGCGGTCGCGCCGAGGCCGACCGGCATATGGCAGAGCATCAGATATTCGGGCAGATGCGTGGCGATGAAGGCGAGCTGGAATCCACAAGTGAAGAAACCGAGCGTCAGCAGCCGGTATCCGCGGTGGCGGAACGCACGGCCGAGCACGGCGCGCAGCGCTTCGGGACGCGCGTCCGTTTGCGGCACGCCCACGCTCGCACGGCGATCGAGCAGCATGCCGAGCGGCGCGATCAGCAGCATCAGGAAGGCGAGCGCGAACAGCGAGGCCGCGACCCCGGCACCGAGCCGCACGCCCTGCGCGAACGGCACCAGCAGCACCTGACCCGCCGAGCCGCCCGCGCTCACCAGCCCCATGGCCATGCTGCGCTTCTCCGGTGAGACGATTCGGCCGACTGCCGGCAGCACCACGCCGAAGGTCGTGCAACTCACGCCGATGCCGACCAGCAATCCCATGCCGACGATCAGCAGCGGACCGGATGGCGCCACGGCCGCCAGGCCGAGCCCCGCCGCAAACGTGGTGGCGCCGAATGCGACCACCGGCGCCGAGCCGTAACGATCGGCGGCCGCGCCTGCGAATGGCTGCGTGAAACCCCACACCAGGTTGTGCAGCGCGATCGCGAAGGCAACCAGCGTGACCGGCAGGCCGCGGTCGAACGAGAATGGCCCGATGAACAGGCCGAAGGTTTGCCGCGTGCCCATCGCCGCGCTGAGAACGAGGGCGCCGGCGACGATCACGAGCGTGACCGGGTCGAGGCGAAGGGGCAAACGTGAGTGATGAGTGCTGGACATGGTTCGGGTCTCCTTCGACAACATGGTCGCAGCGAGACCTGGAACCGGCAAAAGAAAAGTTTTTGACGACAGATGAGCGGCGCTCACCTGTGCGCGGTTTCCGGCACGTCGAATGGTTCGGCCTGCGCGACCAGCCATTGTTGGAAGTCGAACAACTCCGGCCGGCGTTCGACGTTGTCCGCGCTGACCAGCCAGTAGGCCGTGCTGGCAGCGACCGTCGGCGCGCACACTTCGACGAGCAGGCCGCTGGCGAGATCGCGATCCACCAGCGGACGCCTGCCGAGCGCGACGCCGAGACCCATCGACGCGGCTTCGAAAGCGAGCTGGATGGTGTCCACGCGTAAGCCGTCTGATAGTTCGGGTTCCTGATCGTCGGTCGGCGATTGCAGTGTTTCGCGGGTTGCGTCGAACCACGCCTGCCAGTCTTCGCTTGCCGCGTTCACGTGAATCAGGGTCGCGTGACGCAGATCGAATGTGCCGTGCCGTTCGCGCAATTCGTCGCGATAGGCGGGGCTGCACACGGGCACGAGCCGTTCGCCGAAGAGCCGCGTCCACGATGCGCCCGCAACGGGCGTGCGGCTCATGCGGATCGCGAAATCGAAGCCGTCGACGGGAAAGCCGACCTGACGATGGGAAGTATCCACGGTGACATTGGCGTCCGGCCAGCGCGCGCGAAAACCTTGCAGGCGCGGCAGCAGCCAGCGCGAGGCGAGGGTGGGCGCGCAACTGAGCGCGATGGGGCGGTTGCTCCGGTGATTCGGCAGACGCTGCGTGCCGATGGCGATCAGCGAAAACGCTTCTGCGATATACGAGAGGTAATCGGCGCCGGTCGGCGTGAGCGAAATGCCGCGCGGCTCCCGCACGAACAGCTCGACGCCGAGCGCCTCTTCGAGTCCGACGATGCCGTGACTGATCGCGCTCGGCGTCACGTTCAGTTCGGCGGCGGCGAGTTTGAAGCTGCGATGCCGGCCGGCCGCCTCGAAAAAGCGCAGCGCGGGCAGCGGAGGCAGACGAAGCGGCATGACAGCACTCCTCGGGGTGAATAAATTACCGTGAAGAATACCGCGCCTTCACGAAAATATTTTTTGCCGCCATGTCGATCCGGACGCGCGCGGATCGTCGTCAGGTTGAAGCCGCTGCGATGAGCGGCGCGACAAGACAAGACGTCGCGCTGCATCGCAGCATTGTCCTTCACGTCATGCAAGGAGATTGCCGATGACTGGAATCGAATCCGCCACTCCGGCTCTGAAATCCGCCCGACAGATGGCCGATTTGCCGAGGCGCTTTCCCGGCGAAAGCGCCGATTACCGGCGCGCCCGCAACGCGCTGCTGGCCGAAGAAATCGAATTGCGCCGCCATATCGAACGGGTCGCGGCGCAGCGGCGCGCGCTGCCGCCAGGCGGCGTGGTGCCGGAAGACTATGTTTTCGTCGGCGAAACGGGGCCGGTCACGCTCTCGCAGATGTTCGGCGCGCACGACACGCTGATCACGTATAACTGGATGTTCGGTCCGCGTCGCGAGCGGCCGTGTCCCATGTGCACGTCGCTGCTGAGTGCCTACGACGGCGAAATGCCCGATATCCTGCAGCGCGTCGCGTTCGCCGTGATCGGCCGCTCGCCCATCGACAAGCTGATGGCGTTCGCGAAAGAGCGGGGCTGGCGACATTTGCGGCTCTATTCGTCGGGCGGCAATACCTTCAATCGCGACTACGCCGGCGAAGATCCGGACGGCGACGACATCCCGGCCTTCAACGTGTTCTCGCGCTCGGGGAAGGTGGTGCGTCACTTCTGGGCCGCGGAGATGGGGCCGTCGACCGCCGACCCCGGTCAGGACCCGCGCGGCGCACCGGACGTCATGCCGCTCTGGACCGTGCTCGACATGACGCCGGCCGGTCGCGGCACGAACTGGTATCCGAAGCTCGACTACGGCGCCGCTGCGCGCTAGCGAAGCGCGCTTACGTCATCAGCAGGTAGTCGTCGCCGGTAGCGGTTTCGAGGTAGCCGGCCACGGCGCCCGCGCGCATTGGCCGGGCAAACAGATAGCCCTGCACGGCACGCGCGCCGAGTCCTTTGACTACCTCGGCCTGTGAAACGGTTTCGAGACCTTCGACCACGCATTCGAGGCCGAGATTGCGGCACAGGTCGAGCACCGAGCGGACGATCTTCTTCGACGCAGTATTGGTGTCGACGTCGGTCATGAAGCTGCGGTCGATCTTGATCGTATCGAAGGGCAGGCGGTGGACGTAGCTGAGGCTCGAATAGCCGGTGCCGAAGTCGTCGAGCGAGACGCGGCAGCCGGCCTGCTTGATCATCGTGAGCGAGCTGCGTGCCTGTTCGAAATCGCGCGTCACGGCGGTCTCGGTGATCTCGAAGGTGACGCGATGCGGCGGCACGCCGCTCGCCTCCACGATATCCACGAGGCGGCGCGCGCGCGGCGACGTGCAGATGTCGATGGCCGACAGATTGAACGACAGATACAGCTCGGCCGGCCAGCGCGACACTTCGGCGAGCGCTTTGTGCAGCAGTACTTCGGTCACGCCGAGAATCAGTTCGGTGCGCTCCGCGATGCGGATGAACTCTTCCGGTCTGACGGCGCCGAGGCGCGCGTTGTGCCAGCGGCCGAGCGCTTCGAGACCGATTGGCCGCTGCGTCAGCAGATCGTAGATCGGCTGGAATTCGAGGAACAGTTCCGCTTCGAGGTCGGCGTGCCGCAACTCCTGCGTGACGAGACTCGACCGGCGAATCCGCGTTTCATGCTCTTTCGAGAAAATCACCGGCGTGCCGCGACGGCTTTCCTTGCCGACGTACAGCGCGGCGTCGGCGCGTTCGAACACCTGCGCGACCGTGTCGCCGGCTTCCGGGAACGCGGCCCAGCCGATCGTGCCGGTCAGTTCCGCCACGTTGCCGGCGACCCGATACGGTTGCCGGAGCGCGTCGCAGACGCGTTGTCCGAGTTCGACGAGCGCCTCGTTCGAGAGCTTGCTCTGCGCGAGTATGCCGAACTCGTCGCCACCGAGGCGCGCGAAGAAAATGCCGGGTTCGGCGAGCGCGAGCAGACGGAAGCCCACTTCCTGCAGCACGATATCGCCGCTTGCGTGACCGTACACATCGTTGATCTGCTTGAAGCCATCGAGGTCGATCAGCCCGACGTTGAAGCCGCCGTTGCCGCCGGCCGACTGTTCCGACAGCGCGCGCAGCGAGGCGAAGAAACTGCGCCGGTTCGGCAGGTCGGTCAGGCTGTCGATGCTCGCGAGCCGGAAGTTGTCGTCGCTGAGTTTCTGGGTTTTCTGCTGGCTTGCCTGCAATTCGCGCTGGGCGTGCACCACGCCCGCGAAGGTCCGGTAATACAGTTCGATGATGAACGCGAGCGCCACGCCGACGAGCGTCATGTCGATCGCCATCGCGATGAAAACGGGGTGACCCGTCGACACCATGAAGCTCGCGAAGCTCACGATCGAAATCGACAGCAACAGCAACGCAGCCGCGCGCAGATGCATCAGGCAGAACACGCAGCCGACCACGGTGGTGGCGATATAAAAAGCCACTTGCGCCTGTTCGTACGCGCTGCCGTACGGAAACAGCATCAGCGACCACGCGCTGAACGCGGTGCCGAACAAACCCGACAGCCAGACCAGCTTGCGCAGTTCGGGCACGGCCTTGGCGTGCGTCAAGACGCGCTGACGGTTGTGCCACCATTGCACGCAACGGACGACACACAGGGAGCACAGCACGGCGGGAATGTAGATGGTCAGCCACGCCGGCGCCATCCCGAGGTGCGTGACGGCGACAGCCAGCGTGTTCACCAGCAGGATGAAATAAAGCAGCGGTGTCTGGCGGCGGAACGCCTCGAGTTGCGAGCGCACGAGTTCCGGGTCGCCCTCGGCGACCGATAGCATCTCCCTCAATCTGGCTAATCGGACCATTTGCTTCCTTGAAAACGTTTGCGCTGCGCACGCAGCCTTTTATAACGGCAGCATATTCGGCAGCTTGAGCCTGATTTCAAAGGGAAATCCCGATTCATGCGCGAACGGTAAAAGCGCCCGGCGTGCCGAGGCGAGATGTCATTTGTGCTTGTCGCGCGTGTTTCGGCGGTCCGTCGCGTGCAGCTGCAGCCATGAAGCCCGGTGCAGTGGGGGCGGACAAAGGTGGGATGTGACGCGTGCGCGACGAAATTTATCGTTTTAATTGTTAAGAATTCATCGACGTGAACCGGCCGCCGAGCGTCTGTCTACGCTTGCGTGCGGCCGACCATAACATCGGCCAAACGCCCGCCAGTGTTCGATAGAGCCGCGCTAAGCCACTGAAATTGCAACGGAATGTGATGAACGCCAGGCCGGCGTAATCTGACGCAAGCGCGTAAGCGCGCGATTCTTATGGCACTTTCGGGCGAAAAATCCTGAAACCGGCGCTGCAAGCGTGATACAAGGCTTACAGGCAAGGTTTGCGCGAATGCGCGCCTATGCGTTAGTGTGTCGGTCCCGGCGCAACAGATGTGGCGCCGGTTCCATGATTACCATACGGGAAGTGCTATGAACAAACAGGAACTGATTGACGCAGTCGCCGCACAGACGGGCGAAAGCAAAGCGGCCACCGGCCAGACCATCGACGCGATCGTCGAAGCGGTAACGAAGGCAGTGGTTGGCGGCGATACGGTGCAACTGGTCGGTTTCGGTTCTTTTTCGACCGGCGCTCGTGCAGCACGTGTCGGCCGCAATCCGTCGACCGGCGCAGAGATCCAGATCGCTGCTGCGAAAACCGTGAAGTTCGTTGCCGGCAAGGCATTCAAGGAAGCCGTCAACGCGTCGTAAGCATTGTCGTGCAACGCGCCTCACGCTGGCGCATCGGTCCACGCCGCCATCCGGCGCGGCGAACGATGCAACGGGCGTGAGGAACAACGCGCTGCCCCAACTCCGTGACGTTTCTGTTCGGTGGTTGGCGCGGCGCGTGCGTCGCCGACCGGCGCCTTGCGCGACCGATCAGCCCGCGCGACGTTTGCGCGCCGCTTCGGCCAGCGTCTCGAGCACCGGTTCGGTCTGTGCCCAGCTCACGCAAGCGTCGGTGATCGATACACCGTGACGCAGCGGCACTCCCGCCTTCAGATCCTGACGGCCTTCTTCCAGATGACTCTCCAGCATGACGCCGATGATGCGGCGCTCGCCTGCGATGAGTTGTTGCGCGATATCCTGCGCCACCTCCAGTTGACGCAAATGCGACTTGCCCGAGTTCGCGTGCGAACAGTCGACCATGACCTGCTGACGCAGGCCGGCTGATTCGAGCGCCGCGCACGTGGCGTTCACCGACGCGCTGTCGTAGTTGGGCCCTTTCTTGCCGCCGCGCAGGATGACGTGCGCGTCGTCGTTGCCGCGCGTTTCGAAGATCGCGGCCATGCCCATCTTCGTCATGCCCATGAACGCGTGGCTCGCGCGCGCCGCGACGATCGCGTCCGCGGCGATCTGCACGCCGCCGTCCGTGCCGTTCTTGAAACCGATCGGGCAGCTCAGTCCGGAAGCGAGCTGACGATGACTCTGGCTCTCGGTCGTGCGCGCGCCGATGGCGCCCCACGCGATCAGATCGGCGATGTATTGCGGACTGAGTAGATCGAGAAATTCGGTGGCCGTGGAAAGACCCAGGCCGTTGATGTCGAGCAGCAGTTGGCGCGCGAGGCGCAGACCTTCGTTGATGCGGAAACTGCCGTCGAGACGCGGGTCGTTGATATAGCCTTTCCAGCCCACCGTGGTACGCGGTTTTTCGAAGTACACACGCATGACGATCAGCAGGTCGTCCTTGTAACGGTCTGCCGCGACCTTCAGCTTGCGCGCGTATTCGATTGCCTGGTCGTGGTCGTGAATCGAACACGGACCGACGATCATCACGAGGCGGTCGTCACGGCCGTGCAGGATGTCGGCGATTTCAGCGCGCGTCTTTTCGACCAACGTCTGCACGGGCGCCGGCACCGGCAATTCGTCCTGCAGCAGGGCAGGTGAAATGAGTGGGCGGACTGCGCCGATGCGAACGTCGTCGATACGCGTGGTGTCCTGGGTGGCGTCGGCCGAGCCGACTTCCTGATCGTGCAAAGGATTGTCGATGGCGCTCAAAATATTCTCCCGGACCTTGGGTGTTGAAATGGCCTTGGCGGCCGCGATTGCAGGGGGAACCGCGGTCTCGTGCGCGCGGTTTCCACGGAATCCCGCGATTATGACACTCGCCTGCCGTTGCCGCGCTCGCGACGTATCGACGCCCTCAGAGTCGTTCGATCAGCGCCATGGCGGCGGCCGGATTGCGTTCCTTGAAACCGCTGATGACGTAAAGATAGACGTCGCGTGCCGCGCTTTTGCCGGGCGCCGCGGCGGAGGTGTCCAGATCGGCGGGCGTCGTGCCGGCGGCCAGCTGGCGGGCGCGTTCGGCCCAGCCGTCGAGCGCTTTCGGCGCGTAGCCTTTAACCGGTTTGTCGGTCGTGCCCATGATGCGCGCGTAGACGAAGGGCGCGGTGAGGTCGGCGATCTGCGGGTACTCGCTGTCGCCGGCCAGCACGACGGCCACCTTGTACTTGCGCGCCAGTGCGATGAAGTCGGGCGACCTGAAGCTCTCGTTGCGGACCTCGACGGCGTGCCTCAGTTTGTGACCCTCGACGCTCGCGGGCAGCAGTTTCAGGAAGGCTTCGAAGTCGTCCGGGTCGAACTTCTTGGTGGTGGCGAATTGCCAGTTGATCGGGCCGAGCTTCTGCTTGAGGAGCAATACGCCGCTGGCCAGGAAACGCTCGATGGTTTCTCCTGCGTCGGCGAGCACTTTCCGGTTCGTGGCATAGCGGGGCGCCTTCAGCGAGAAGACGAAATCGTCCGGCGTTTCCTGATACCACTTCTCGTAACTCGACGGCTTCTGCAAACCATAGAACGTGCCGTTGATTTCGATCGACGTGAGATGACTGCTGGCGTATTCGAGTTCGCGGCTTTGCGTGAGGTCGTCGGGATAAAAGGTGCCGCGCCAGGGCGCGAAGGTCCAGCCGCCGATGCCGATTCGGATCTTGCCGCTTTTTGCTGAGGGCATGCTCGTTTTCTCCTGGATGACCGCGTGACCGCGCCGGGAGAAACAGATTAGCGTATCGGCGTGTTTATTTGCTGCCGCGTTTATTCGATGCCGTTGCCGCTTCCTGCGCGGCCGCCTGTTCGAAGCGGCGCGTGGCTTCCGCGACTTCCATGCGGAACTGTTGCAATGCGTTGACTGCAACGTCCGGCGGCGTCAGCGCGGTCCATAGAACGTCGATGAGTTGGCCGGCGGTGGCGTCGATGTCGATATGGCGGTTCGCGAGCGTGGCGTCCCACAGAACGTGTTCCATCGGCCCGAACACCATGGAGCGCAGAAGACGCAGCGGCATGTCGGCGCGAATCTGGCCGCTTTCCTGGCCTTGCGCGAGCACGCGCATGAGCGGCGCGGTGTAGCGGCGCTGCAGTTCGGTGAGCGCTTCGCTCAGTTCGTGATGACGGGCGCGGCCCTCGGACAGCACCAGCGCGCACAGATCCGTGCCGTTCACCAGCATCAGCCGCAAATGCGTGCGCACGATGAAGGCGAACTGCTGACGTACGTTGCCGTCGCGCGGCAGGCCGGTTTCGATGGCCTCGATGATCTCGTCGTACCAGTCGCCGATCACCCGCGCGCACAACTCGCGCTTGCCGCGGAAGTAGCTGAACACCGTGGCTTCGGAAATGCCCAGGCGCTGCGCGATCTCCGCCGTGGTGGCGCGCTCGTAGCCTTTCTCGGAGAACACGTCGCGGCCCGCCTGAAGAATTTCCTTCACGCGCTGCTGCGATTTGCGTCCGGCCGGCTGACGCCGGGAAGCGGGCATGGCGTCGGGCGGAGAGCTGGATGGGCGCGGGTCGGACAGGTCGGCCTTCATGGCAAGCGTCATATGAGTCGGGTTCAGATCGGCAAGGGCGTCGAGCCCGTTCGAGACGATACTATCACGGTGAGACGGTCATCCGGGCGTCATAAACGATTTCTGAGTGACACTCAAAAATACCTATTGACGTATACGGCAATCTGGCGTGAAATGCGCATTGAACGAGCACGCGTACCACGCGGCAAACGGACGGCCCGCGAGCCCGGCCGTATTGAGAGACCCGCCGGCGCCCCACCAGGTTGACCGGCCGCCAACGAACTCTGGAGACACAGCAATGAGCAATCTGCCCGGTTTGCAATTCCCGCTCGGCGAAGAAATCGAAATGTTGCGCGACAGCATCGCGGGATTTGCCGCCAAGGAAATCGCACCGCGCGCCGCGGAAATCGATCGCACGGATCAATTCCCCATGGACCTGTGGCGCAAGTTCGGCGACCTCGGCGTGCTCGGCATGACGGTCTCGGAAGAATACGGCGGCGCGAACATGGGCTACACGGCGCACATGATCGCGATGGAAGAAATCTCGCGCGCCTCGGCCTCGGTCGGGCTCTCGTACGGCGCGCATTCCAATCTCTGCGTCAACCAGATTCACCGCAACGGCACCGAAGCGCAAAAACGCAAATACCTGCCCAAGCTGGTGTCCGGCGAACATGTCGGCGCGCTCGCCATGAGCGAGCCGAACGCGGGCTCTGACGTCGTCAGCATGAAACTGCGCGCCGAGAAGAAGGGCGACCATTACGTGCTCAACGGCACGAAGATGTGGATCACCAACGGTCCGGATTGCGACACGCTGGTGGTCTACGCGAAAACCGATCCCGAAGCGAATTCGCGCGGCATCACGGCTTTCATCGTCGAGAAAGGCATGAAGGGTTTTTCGATCGCGCAGAAACTGGACAAACTCGGCATGCGCGGCTCGCACACCGGCGAGTTGGTGTTTCAGGACGTGGAAGTGCCCGAAGAAAATATTCTCGGTCAACTGAACGGCGGCGCGAAGGTTCTGATGAGCGGCCTCGATTACGAGCGCGCGGTGCTCGCGGGCGGCCCGACCGGCATCATGGTCGCGGTCATGGACGCGGTGGTGCCGTATATCCACGACCGCAAACAGTTCGGCCAGCCGATCGGCGAATTCCAGCTGATCCAGGGCAAGGTCGCCGATCTGTACACCACGCTGCAGGCGTGCCGCGCGTACCTCTACGCCGTGGGCCGTCAACTCGACACGCTCGGCAAGGAGCACGTGCGCCAGGTTCGCAAGGACTGCGCGGGCGTGATTCTCTACACCGCGGAAAAAGCCACGTGGATGGCCGGCGAGGCCATCCAGATTCTCGGCGGCAACGGCTATATCAACGAATATCCGGTGGGCCGTTTGTGGCGCGATGCCAAGCTCTATGAAATCGGTGCGGGCACCAGCGAAATCCGCCGCATGCTGATCGGCCGCGAACTGTTTGCCGAGACGGCTTGAGCGAAAGCGTCAGCGCGTCATGCCCGTTGTCCGATCCGTGAGCGGGCGTATAAAAAAACGGCGAACAGGAGAGTCACGCAATGCCGATCATCGAATCAAAGCTGAATCCGCGCTCGGACGATTTCCGCGCCAATGCGACGGCGCTCGAAGCGCTGGTTGCCGATCTTCGCGCAAAGATCGACAAGCTCGCGCTAGGCGGCGGACAGGCGGCGCGCGATAAACACACGGGGCGCGGCAAGCTGCTGCCGCGTGAGCGCATCGAAAAACTGCTCGATCCGGGCACGCCCTTTCTCGAGTTCTCGCAACTCGCGGCCTACGGCATGTACAACGACGACGCGCCGGGCGCGGGCGTCGTGACCGGCATCGGCCGGATCGCCGGCCAGGAGTGCGTGATCGTCTGTAACGACGCCACGGTCAAGGGCGGCACGTACTATCCCGTCACCGTCAAAAAACACGTGCGGGCGCAGGAAATCGCGGCGGAAAATCATTTGCCCTGCGTGTATCTGGTCGACTCCGGCGGCGCCAATCTGCCGAATCAGGACGACGTCTTTCCCGATCGCGATCACTTCGGGCGCATCTTCTTCAACCAGGCCAATCTCTCGGCAGCGGGCATTCCGCAGATCGCCGTGGTCATGGGTTCGTGCACGGCGGGCGGCGCGTATGTGCCGGCCATGAGCGACGAGTCGATCATCGTCAAGAATCAGGGCACCATTTTTCTCGGCGGACCGCCGCTCGTCAAAGCCGCAACCGGCGAAGTGGTGAGTGCCGAAGACCTCGGCGGCGGCGACGTGCACACGCGTCTGTCGGGCGTGGTCGATCATCTCGCGCAGAACGACGCGCACGCGCTTTCCATTGCGCGCAACATCGTCGGCAATCTGAATCGCAGCAAGCATGTGCCGCTTGCGCTGCAGGAACCGAAGCCGCCGCGCTACGACGTGAAAAGCATGTACGGCGTGATTCCCGTCGATACCCGCAAGCCGTTCGACATTCGCGAGGTAATCGCACGCATCGTCGACGATTCCGCGTTCGACGAATTCAAGGCGCGCTATGGCGCCACGCTCGTCTGCGGCTTCGCGCATATCTGGGGACATCCGGTCGGCATCATCGCGAACAACGGCATTCTGTTTTCGGAGTCGGCGCTCAAGGGGGCGCACTTCATCGAACTGTGCTGCCAGCGCAAGATTCCGCTCGTGTTTCTGCAGAACATCACCGGTTTCATGGTGGGCCGCAAATACGAAAACGAGGGCATTGCGCGCAACGGCGCGAAGATGGTCACGGCCGTGGCCACGGCGAAGGTGCCGAAGTTCACGGTGATCATCGGCGGCTCGTTCGGCGCGGGCAATTACGGCATGTGCGGCCGTGCGTATTCGCCGCGCTTCCTGTGGATGTGGCCGAATGCGCGCATCTCGGTGATGGGCGGCGAGCAGGCGGCGTCGGTGCTGGCCACCGTGAAGCGCGACGGCATCGAAGGCAAGGGCGGCGCGTGGAGCGCGGAAGAAGAAGAGGCGTTCAAGCAGCCGATCCGCGAGCAATACGAACATCAGGGGCATCCGTATTACGCCAGCGCGCGCCTGTGGGACGACGGCGTGATCGACCCGGCGCAAACGCGCGACGTGCTCGGTCTTGGTCTGTCGGCCGCCATGAATGCGCCGATCGAAGACACGCGTTTCGGCGTCTTCAGAATGTGAGCGCGCAGCGCAAGGAGTCACTGACATGCACTATGAAACGCTGACATTCGCAGTCGACGGCCGCGTCGCCACGCTCACGCTGAACCGGCCGGACGTGCGCAATGCCTTCAACGAAACGATGATCGCCGAACTCACGTCGGCCTTCACCGCGTTGAACGCGAACGAAGACGTGCGCGCGGTCGTGCTGGCCGCGAACGGCAAGGCATTCTGCGCAGGCGCCGATCTGAACTGGATGAAGAAGATGGCCGGTTACTCGGACGACGAGAACCGCGCCGACGCGATGCTGCTGGCCGGCATGCTTGCCTCGATCTACCGATGCAACAAACCGGTGATTGCCCGCGTGAACGGCGATGCCTACGCCGGCGGCATGGGACTGATCGCGGCGTGCGACATCGTCGTGGCGGTGGAGAGCGCGCGCTTCTGTCTGTCGGAAGCACGGCTCGGGCTGATTCCCGCCACCATCGCGCCGTACGTGATTCGCGCGCTCGGTGAGCAGGCTTCGCGCCGCTATTTCGCCACGGCCGAGCAGTTCGATTGCGCAACCGCGCTGCGTCTCGGCCTCGTGAGCGAAGCGGTGAGCGCGGAGCAACTGGACACGACGGTTCAGCAGATCGCCGCCACGTTGTGCGCGAACGGTCCGCAGGCGGTTCGCGCCTGCAAGCAACTGGTGCAGGACATCGCGGGCCAGGAACTGAATGCGGCGCTGATCGAAGACACGGCGGCGCGCATCGCGCGCACGCGCGCCGGAGCGGAAGGCCGCGAAGGCGTGGCGTCGTTCCTCGAAAAACGCACGCCGTCGTGGCGCGATTGAGTGCACTGAGCGCGGTAGCATGACCGAAGCGGCGGCGAGCAAACGAAGCAGCGCTCGCCGGCCCTCAACAGAACAACAGTCCCGAAGCCTGTACTTCGGGCACTCTCATCGAGACAGATCATGTTCAACAAGATCCTGATTGCGAACCGGGGTGAAATTGCGTGTCGCGTCGCCGCGACCTGCAAGCGGCTCGGCATCGCCAGCGTCGCCGTATATTCCGACGCGGACGCCGAGGCCAAACACGTCGCGGCCTGCGACGAGGCGGTGCATATCGGCGGCTCGACGGCGGCGGAAAGTTATCTGCGCGTCGAACGGATCATCGAGGCGGCGCGGGCCACCGGCGCGCAGGCCGTGCATCCGGGCTACGGGTTTCTGTCCGAGAATGAAGACTTCGCGCAGGCTTGCGAGGCGGCCGGTATCGTCTTCATCGGACCGCCGGTCGAGGCGATTGCCGCGATGGGCTCGAAGGCCGCTGCCAAGGCGCTCATGCACGCGGCGGCGGTGCCGCTCGTGCCGGGCTATCACGGCGACGACCAGGACGCGCAACTGCTGCATCGCGAAGCGGATTCGATCGGTTATCCGGTGCTGCTCAAAGCGAGCGCGGGCGGCGGCGGCAAAGGCATGCGCGTGGTGGAGCGCAGCGAAGATTTCGCGGCGGCGCTCGCGTCGTGCAAACGGGAAGCCGCCAGCAGCTTCGGCAACGATCGCGTGCTGATCGAAAAATATCTGACGCGGCCGCGTCACGTGGAAGTGCAGGTATTCGCCGACCGTCACGGCGGCGCGGTCTATCTGTTCGATCGCGACTGCTCGGTGCAGCGGCGTCACCAGAAAGTGCTGGAAGAAGCGCCCGCGCCGGGGCTGCCGGCCGGCGTCAAGCGCGAGATGGGCGAGGCCGCGGTGGCTGCCGCGCGCGCGGTGAATTACGTCGGCGCAGGCACGGTCGAATTCATCATGACCGAGACGGGCGAGTTCTACTTCATGGAGATGAACACGCGCCTGCAGGTCGAGCATCCCGTTACGGAAATGGTGACCGGCCAGGATCTGGTGGAGTGGCAACTGCGCGTGGCGTCGAACGAAGCGTTGCCGCTCACGCAGGACCAGTTGCGGATCGACGGCCATGCCATCGAGGCGCGCATCTATGCCGAGCATCCGGCGCGCGGTTTTCTGCCGTCCACCGGCACGCTCAAACATTTGCGCATGCCAGAGGGCGTCGAGTTTTCGATCGGCGCGGATTCAGGCGAGTCCGGCCGCAAGGCGCCGGTGCGTATCGACAGCGGCGTGCGCGAGGGCGACACCATCACGCCGTTCTACGATCCGATGATCGCCAAGCTGATCGTGCACGGCGCGACGCGCGAGGAAGCGCTGGCGCGGCTGAGTCGCGCGTTGCGCGCCTGCGAGGTGGTCGGTCCGCATACCAATGTCGAGTTCCTGCAACGCATCGTCGCCAGCGAGCCGTTCGCGACCGGCGACCTCGACACGGGCCTGATCGAGCGTCATCACGACGCCTTGTTCGCGCCCGCGAAGAAGCCGTTCAGGGAAGCGCTCGCGCTTGCCTGCGCGGCCCTGCTCGCGCGTGAAGGCGGCAGCGCGCACGGCGCTTCGCCGTGGGACGCGTTGTCGCACTGGCGTCTGAATAGCGGCTACACGCAGACGCTCGGCTGGCGCACCGTCGATCACGCGAGTGCGCAGGGCGCGGGCGACGAGAGCGCGTTCACCGTCACGTTCGCGCGCGACGGCGCCGTGCAGACGCTCGAACACGACGGCGTGCGCGAAGACTTCGCGTGGTCAGCCGGCAATGGCGAGCACGAGTTCCGCGCCACCATCGGCGACGCGCGCGTGACCGGCCGCGTGTTCGTCGACGGCGATACGTTCCACGTTTTCTGCCTCGGCGAGGCGCTGGCGTTCGAGTGGCAGAACCTGCTCGCGCATGCCGCGGACGTGGAAGGCGGCGAAGGCCGGCTGACCGCGCCGATGCCCGGCAAGGTCATCGCGGTGCTGGTGGAGCCCGGCGCCGTGGTGGAGAAGGGCACGCCGCTCATCGTGATGGAAGCGATGAAGATGGAGCACACCATCGGCGCGCCCGCGGCGGGCACGGTGTCCGAGGTGTTGTATGCGGTCGGCGATCAGGTCGCGGACGGCGCGCAGCTTCTGGTGCTGAACGTCGAATAAGGCGCTTGATGCAGGGTGTCAGACGAGGCGCGCGTAACCCATCGCGTGCGCTTCGTCTTCCAGTTGCTCGATGCGCTGGTAGTCGGCCAGCGAGAGCGTGGAAAAACCTTTCAGACGCAGCCGCCGTGCGCGCTCCGGTTGAGCGTCGAGTTCGGCCGCGAGCGCTTCGCGCAACGCGACGACGGTGGCTTCCGGCACGGTGCTCGATGCGATCAGCGGCAGTCCGGGTGAAGCCGCGCTCGCGCCGATCGCCCGCACGGAGTTCGCCAGTTCCGGCAACTCGTCGCGCACGAAGGCCCAGGTCACGCAGTCGATCGCGGCAACGTCCGCGTGACGATGCGCCACGGCGCGCAGCGAACCCAGGTGCGAGCCCGTGCGCATCACCGTGCTGAAGAATGCGCCCTCGCGCGCGAGCGGCGCGACCGCATGGCGCAACACGTTCATGCCGCTATTCGAATCGTCCTGATTGTAGGCCGCGCGTGCGCCCCGGCACGCGGCGAGCGACTCGTAGGCGGCATCGGCGCGCGTCACGAGGACGCTCGAATAGTTCGAGCCCGCGCAGCCCGGCGCGTCGAAGCACGGCGTGGCCACCAGTTGCACGTCTTCGTGCAAACCATGCATCAGCGGATAGCCGCAGGTTTGCGACAGCAGCAGATTGGGACGCCGCCAGAAGCCATGCAGTTCTTCGTCGGGTTCGACGATGCGGCACGCCGGCTTGACCCGGCGCAATACACCGCCCAGCCACTCGCGCCAGTCGGCGGCGAGCGCGGGCGAAACGTTGTACATCGGCAGGGCGGCGATCCAGGTCATGGCCGGGATTCTGTCATACCCGACGGTCAATGTCTGACCATTCGGAATTCGTCCACGTCGAGCCGCACGGGCTCGACCGGTGCGACCGCACCTTTCTGCGCCGCCACCGACAATATCTCCGACTGCGCACCGGCGAAGGCCAGCAGCAGATCGCGGCGCCGCCTGCTCGGTGCGCCGTAATAGGTCATCAGCGCTTCGGCGCTCACTTCGAAAATCATCGGACGGTCATCGAAACATACGCGGAATGCGACCGTCGCGCATTCGGTCACGCAGGGCCGAAACCCTTCATCGACATAGACAGACATAGCGATCTCCCCTCGAGCGCCTGAGTGTTCAGGATGACGCAAGCCTCTACGCGGGTATGTGGGAAAACCGGCATTGAGCGCAAATTGGCCGGCGCGCCGCGCGGAAAATCTTGCATGGGGTGAGGCTTGGAAACTTTGGTAAGCGGCATGGGCTTCCTGCCCGATATTCGAGCGTTTTGCACGGGACGACGCTCGCTACACTCGCCGTCGAAAGTCGAGTTTCTCCAGTCCAATTCACGCAGAAGGAAGAACGATGTCCCACGGCGGTCTCTACGGCGTACTTCGCACCGGCGCACGGCGGGCGCTGCTGGTTTCGGCGCTATCGCTCGCCTGCGGTCTGCAGGGCTGTGCGACTTCGCTGGAAACGTTCGGGCTCGGCGCGGGTGTCGGCATCGTCGGTGCATTCAGCTTGCTGGGCTGTGCGATCGGTTGCCGCTGACGGAGCGTGTCGATGGATCAGGCCGTACTGGGCGTGCTGCGCGTCTATCACGAGCGGATCGCCGACGCGCCGGCCGCGCCGGAGCGTCGCCCGTCTTCCGCCGCACCGGCGACGGGCCAGTTCGTCAAGCTGCTGGCCGCGAGTCTCGACAAGCCGCAGATTCTCGAACTCGGCACCTCGTATGGCTATCTGAGCATCTGGCTGGCGAGCGCCGCGCGCGCATCGGGCGGCCGTCTCACCAGCATGGAGTTACACGACGACAAGGCCGCTTTCGCGCGCGAGATGTCGGAGAAGGCGGGCCTGTCGGCTTACGTCGACTTCAAGGTCGGCAACGCGGTGACATTGATCGAAGATCTGCCGTTCAAGCTGGACTTCGTGCTGATCGATCTGTGGAAAGACCTCTACGTGCCGTGTCTCGACGCGCTTTATCCGAAGCTCAACGCCGGCGCGATCATCGTGGCGGACAACATGCTGTGTCCGGGCGGCGAGGACGCGCGCCGCTATCTCGACGCGGTGCGCGCGAAGCCGCACATGCGCAGCCTATCGTTGCCGCTCGGCGCGGGTCTGGAAGTCAGCCGCTATTGTTGAGCGTTCGAGCCGGCGTCCGTTGCCGGTCCATGGCAGCGGCGAGAAGCGCGGGCGGCTGTCCACGCCGCTGCCTTTGCCGTTATCGGCCGCATGTTCGCTTTGCGGATGCACGCATGAACCCACGGCGCTCAGCGCATAGCGCGTGAGCCATTCCCGGTAGCCCTTCACCAGAAACCCGCCGTTGCGTTCGAGGTAGGCCTCGCGCCGCGCTTCATAAACGCGTTTGAGCGCGAACCACGGCACGTGCGGCAGATCGTGATGCACGGCGTGATAGTTGTTGTTCAGGAACAGCAGCCGCCAGATCCACGCGGCTTCGTTGACGACCGTGCGATGCGCGTGTTCGTGCGCCGCGCGATGCTCCTGAAACGAGCGGACCGAACTCAGCGACAACGCGCCGTAACCCACGCCCACGATAAAGAGCCACGCGGGAAATGCGCAGCTCTGCTGAAGCCAGAGCGTCAGCGCGGCGAGCGCGGCGAAATGCGCGAGCCACATCGGCACGTCGCGCCAGTCGCCACGGCGGATGCGGGCGAGCGCGGCGACGTGGGTCGCGGCGATGGCGAACGCCGGACCGACCAGCATCCGGCCGATAAACGTATTACGGAAAGTGAGCAGCGCGCGAATCGGCGCACCCGCGCGAATCCACGTGACGTGTGCGACGAAATAGCTTTCGGGATCGCGTTCGGGATGCGTCAGATGCGGGTCGTCGTGATGTTGAAGATGCGAATCGCGATACGCGCCATACGGAAACCAGACGGCCAGCGGCGCGAAGCCGAACGACGCATTCAGACGCGCGGAACGGGTGGGGTGACCGTGCAGCAGTTCGTGTTGCAGCGACATGTACCACGTGCTGAAGAGCACGAGCAGCAGCGTGGTGAGCGGCAGGCCGAGTTCGCGTGCGTGCGTCGCGGTGCCGAACCAGCCGCCGTAGATCGTGGCGATCAGAAGCCAGGTCGGCCACTGGCTGCGCCAGGTGCGGCTTTGCGCCATGCCGGCGAGGGCTGCGCGTTGCGTTTCGTCTAGGTAAATCGCCATCGGCTGGATCGGTCTTCGTGCATGTTCGTATTCATGCTACGGACCAATCCCAGCGCTCAGAACCATTTTGTTCGGCAATGCTTTTGCCCGATCCTGCATAGGCGGCGGGGCCGGGTTGTCCAACGCGTCGATGTGCGTCTCAGCCGCTCATGCTCAGCCCGCGTCCGCCACGTGGCAGGCGTGATCTTGCAGACCTTCGGCTGTGCCGCTGCCGTCCTTGATATCCAGTCCGCTATTCACCACGAGCCAGCCGTCCTGTTCCGCCGACGGCCCGGCGCCCGTCACGAGGATGGTCTGCGTCGCCATCGCGTCCGAACCGGGGTTGTCGCGCGCGACGAGGCGAAACGGGTTGTCGGTTTGCGCCAGCGACATCACTCGCATGATGCGGTAACGATTGCCGTCGAGCGATGCCCAACGCCATTCGCCCGGCGTGTCGTGCGCATGAAGCGCGAGCGCCGCGCTCACGTCGCTACGCAGACAGTCGATGTGGATATGCAACTGGTTCTGCGTGCGCCTGAACTGCGAGTTGATTTCGAGGCTCAACTGGTTGTCGGGCAGGCTGCGTTTGACGGCCTTCTCGACGTCCACGCGCGACGTCCACGCATCCACCCAGTAGTCGCGTGCGTCGGGCGCGAGGATCAGCGGACTCTCGATGCCGGTGATGCGGTCGGTGGGAATCAGCAGATGCTGCGAGCGTCCGACGATATCTTTAAGGATCGCATAACGTTGGTCTAGGTCGACGCTCGTGCATTGGCCCGGCGTGCCGGTGGCTTCCTGCGACGGCACGCAGCGCAGCGAGACGATTTTCCACAGCGCGTTGGAGTCGACCGCGGCAAGGCGCGCGCAGGCTGTGGCCGCGAAAGCCAGCGCAACGACGACTGCACCGCGCGACATAACCCGCCGCCAGCGGGCGCGAGCGGCGATCAAAGCACGGGTGCCGGCAACGCGCCGAGCACCTGTTCGAACGCGACGCCGATCGCGAGCAGCCGGCGGTCGCTACCGAGCGGGCCGTCCAGTTCCAGACCGACCGGCAGGCCGCTCGCGGTCATGCCCGCGGGCAGGGAGAGCCCCGGAATGCCCGACGTGCTGGCCGGATCGGTGTTGCGCAGAAAGGCGTCCATCGTGCCGATCGAGGGCGATCCGTCGATCGTGACGGTGGACGAGCCGTTCAGTTCGTCGATCGGCACGGCGGCGAGACGCGTAGTGGGAAACAGCAGCGCATCGAGTTGCGCGTCGGCGAAGGTATCGGCCATGTATTGCTGCAAACGCGGACGCCAGAGGTTGAGCGCCGCGTCGTACTGCGCGTCGAGCACGCCCGCCAGTACGCCGTCGTAAATCTCGCGCACGTCCGGGCTCGCGATGCGGGCGGCCAGTTCGGCTACGCTTTGCACCGGTGCATGATTGGCGACGAGCCAGGCCTGCACGTCATGACGCGCTTCGTGGATCGCAACCGGTCCGCCGACCATGCCGTTGAGCATGTCCAGTTCGCTCATCGCCACTGCCACGAAGGTGACGCCCGCCGCCTCCAGCTTTTGCAGGGCGGCGCGGGCCACGTCGTCGAGCTGCTTTTCGAGACCGTCCCACAACGGCGCGGGCAGGCCGATGCGCAGACCGTTCAACGTGAGCGCGGGCAATGGACCGGCGCCGGTGATGACACCGTCGAGCAGCGCGATGTCCGCGACAGTACGCGCCATCGGACCGACTGTGTCGCGCGTATGACTGATCGGCACGACGGCATCCGGATCGTGATAGCGACGCTCGGCGCCGCCGTTGCCGACCGACGGACGAAAGCCCGCGATGCCGGTCAGCGCGGCCGGAATGCGGGTCGAGCCGCCGGTGTCGGTGCCGAGACCGGCGGGCGCGATGCGCGCGGAGATCGCCGCCGCCGTGCCGCCCGACGAGCCGCCTGGAATGAGGCCGGGGTCGTACGGATTACGCACTGGTCCGGCGTGCTGCGCGAGATTCGTACTCGTGATGCCGAACGCCAGTTCGTGCATGTTGGCTTTGCCGAGCACGATCGCGCCGGCGTCGACGAGCCGTTGCACCGACGGCGCGTTGGCCTTCGGCACGAAGCCTTCGAGTGCTGGCGTGCCCGCGGAAGTTTGCAGACCGGCGGTATTGATGTTGTCTTTCACGACCACCGGCAGACCGGCGAGCGGCAACTGCGCTTTCGCCTCGGGCGTGAGCGCGTCGATGCGTCGCGCGGTGGCGAGCGCGCCGTCCAGATCGAGTGTGGTCAATGCGTTCAGACTGCTGAGTGCGGCAGCGCGCGCGAGCAGCGTGCCGACGTAGTCGACCGCCGGGAGGCGCCCCGACTGGATGGCGCCGACCGCTTCGATTGCGGTCAACGCGAGTTGTTCATCGACTGTCCATGTCATGGCGGCGTGCAGAGAACGAGCGAATGTGTCGCGTATTCTGGCACAACCTTCGCAAAGCCGACGCCGCCCGCGCAGGGACGCTTACTGATGGTTGTCGATCCACATGCGTCCCCAGCGGAACGCATAGGCGAGCGCGTGTTCTTCGTCGAAGAAATAGTCGAGTGCGTCGAACGAATAGGCCTGATGATTCGCCGCGGTGTTCTCGATCGTCAGATTCGCGGCAAACAGCCCGTTGGGCAATTGCTGCGCGGCCGGCGCGACTTCGTAGCCCTTGTAGCGGATATGTGAATTCATAGTCGTGGCAGTGAGTATGCCCGCATATATGTTGCTGAAAAGCCGGCTTCGAAGAGGCAACGTCGTGCGTCAGGCAACCGGTGAACGAGCGGGCAGGGTGAAGCGTAGGCCGCGCCGCGCAGCGGGTGAACCAATCATTCCTCGAAAGCAAATCAGCGCGATTCTGGAACGGACATCAGGTGGCCGGATCAGTCGCCATACATCGCTTTGAGCACACTATCTGGCGATCCGCGCAAGCCGTCTGTTATGTGCCGCACGCTCGGCGAGGGGGCAGGGTTTGTGTCGATGGGTGTGCCGCTGCATGTGCCGCTGCGTGTGCCGCTATCTGTAAAACGGCCGGCGGCGGCGCGATGAAAAAACGCCATGGAGCGGCGTGCCGGTCCATGGCGTTGGATTTGAACCCGATGCGGATAGCCCGCGCTTGCGGCGCGCGGGGCAGGCGTTCTTCAGACCGCGTGCAGCAGACGCGCCGGTGTCGACGTTTGCGCGGGTTGGGCGTCGGCGAGCGAACTTGCCGCGCTGTCGAGCACGACGCTCGCGGGGCGATGCGCGTTGAAGGCCAGCGCGAATTGCGCGGCCTGCTGACCGACCGTAGCGAGCTGGTCGACGACCTTCGGGTCCGAGCAGGTGTCGATGGTATCGAAGCGTGTTTCGAGCGTGTTGATGCCCGCGCCGAACGGCGTCGGCCAGCCGCGCAAGGCGTGCACGATCGAGCGCAGCGACGTGAGCACCGAACCCGCTGCCTGCCAGCCGTAGGCGGTGACGATGCAGCCCACGGCGCGGCCGTCGAGATACGGGCGCTCGTCGGCGCGCAGCTCTTCCAGCGTATCGAGCGCGTTTTTCACCAGACCGGAGACGCCGCCGTGATAGCCAGGCGTCGCGATGATGAGGGCGTCGGCGTGACGGACGGCTTCGATCAGTTCGAGTTGTTCGTCGGTGCGCTGCGGGTTTTCCGGGGCATAGTGAGGCAAGCTATGCAGAAAGGTGCCGCCGAACAGGCGCGTAGTCGCGCCGGCCGCTTCGGCGCCGCGCAAGGCGAAGCCGAGCGCGCGCTCGGTGGACGAAGCCGCGCGGGTCGTGCCGCCAATGCCGACGACGAGCGGGCGGCGGTGATGATCGGATCGGGTCAACGAAATGCTCCTTCGGTAGCGGCTCACGACATGCTGGCGCGGGGCTGCGCGCAGACACACCGGGACGAACCGGTCTTTGAAGTGTCATCTTAATGACGCCTGCAGCCCGCACGAAGCGACTTTTTGTTCTAACGATATAACCGGTCGAGGTGAACTACCGTGCGGTGGCGCGCCTGCCGGTGCAATGAAATGCAGTTCAGGTGCGGCGGGATAAGCATATGTCGAACGGTTGGTTGGACGCGTCACGGTGTAGGGCTAGGATGGGCCTGTCTCCTCCATGACACCTCCTTGACATGGGACTCGGCCTCGCCACGCCAGTGGCGGGGCATTTTTTTTGTCCGCGCGACGCGTCACGAGCGCGCCGTTTTTCGCGTGCTACGATGGTCCGCGACGTGAATTCCGGCGAGGTCGAGCAGGCAATGGCAACTCTTTATGACACGCTCGGTGTGCCCATGCACGCCACGGACGAGGAAATCAAGCGCGCCTACCGCAAGGCCGCGATGAAGTGGCATCCCGACCGCAACAACGGCGCCGAAGAAGTCGCGCGCGCCACCTTCCAGGAAATCAAGGACGCGTACGCGATTCTCTCCGACGCCGCGCAACGCAAGGTGTACGACACCGTCTACGCCGAGCAGATGCGCGGCTGGGAAGCGCAACGCGCGCGCCACGAACAGGCGCAGGCGCAACGTGAAGCCGCCGCGCGCGCGGCCGACGAAGCCGCGTACGCGCAGATGGTGTCGCTCGCCATGCGTTTCGCCGACGACGACCACAATCGCGATGTCGTGTTCGGCGTGTTGCTGGGGCGCGGCTGCGAAGCGCAGCGGGCCGCGCAGATCGCCGACAGCGTGGCCGCGCTGCAGGCGTCGCGGCGCGAGCCGCCGCAAGCCGCGACGGCCGGCGACGATGAACTCGAAGCCGAAGCTACGGTGCACGACGGCGCCGAAGCAGAGGGTCGCCGGCAAGCGTCAGCCAGTCAAACGGGTCAAACCCGACGCGACGATACCGTCCACGAAGCCAGTCCCGCTGGCGCCCTCGGCGGACTCTGGTATCAATTCCTGAACGGCTTGCGCTTCTGAACCGCGAGCCTTCCGTTTGATCCGATGATCGGACGATGATGGCCGTCAGGCGATAGACCTGGGCCGAATTGATATAGACGCCGGCCTTTAGCGTTTGGAGGGCGGCTTCTAAACTCGATGAGGTGTCTGCCTCGATCCAACAGTTCTGCCGGTCGAGGCGATCCATGACTTCGCTTGATCCCACCTCGCAGATGCCGGAGGCTCGACGGCCATGTTCACTTTCATCGTTGTGGTTGCGGTCGCGGCGTTCGTCCCTTATGTCGCGGCTCCGGGCATCGAAAAAGGCGTGAAGGCGGTGACCCAGCCCACGGCTGAGATGCGCTACGAGGCCTCGCCCACGGCGGCGGCCGAGGGCAACGATGCCGCGAACCGGATTCTCTCCGCGCAGCCCGTCTCGGACAGCAGCGTCTGAACGCGGCGCAGTCGCGTCGCGCATGTTTTTGTCCGTCATGCGCCGTCGCGATAGGCTAATGTAATATTCCTGCGATTGCCTAAGGTTTCAGCACAACCTGGTAAAAATTCTCGTGGCGAAAGAAATTAAGGCATCGTAGTGTCACGGAGACGCAAGACTGGGTCGGCAGAATTGCAGACAGAAACAAGAAAAACATGGGTACGGGGTAAGCGTGACCAGAAAATACAAAGTGCTGTTTCTCTGTCGCGAGAATTCGGCACGCAGCATCATTGCCGAAGCACTATTACGGGAACTCGCCAGTCATCGGTTCGACGCATTCAGCGCCGGGCCGGAACCCGCTGCGCGCGTTCATCCGCTCGCCATCGCCCAATTGCGGCCGGGCATTTCGGATCTCGGCGTGCTATGCCCGAAAAGCTGGCTGGAATTCACCGGCGAGTGGGCTCCGCGCATGGACCTCGTGATTGCCATGGACGACGGCGTGGCCGGCGAACACGCGCCGGGTTTTCCGGGCGACCCGGCCTTGTGCAACTGGAGCTTCGCCAATCCGCTCGCAGACGATCTGTCCGACGCCGAACGCCTGCGCTCATTCGAAAAAGTCTTCTGGCAGATCGTGCGCCAGGTGAGTGCATTCATCGATTTGCCGCAGTATGCCGTGGCGCGCCGGGACAGCGCGAAGGCCATCGAGGTGCCGCTGCTCGGCAAGGAGCGCTGCATCGAGTCGGATGCCCAGCCGGGCGGTGCGTCGATGGGCGGCACAGCGCGCAATACCACCTCGTGCCGGGTGTGACGAGCTGAAACGCCGCTCTGCTGCGCGGCGTTCGCCGCGTCCGCATCGCGCGGGACGCGACGAAAGCAGGCGGTTTCTACTGGGACGCTTTGGCGGGTGCCATCGGATCGTTGGCCGGCATCGAACCCATCGGCGCGTTGCCCGAGTCCATCTTGCTCATCGAACCGGCCTGCATGCCCGACATCGGCTGGTTGATCGGATCACCCCGATAGGTCATACCGGCTGTGGCGGCGCTGTGCGCATTGCCGCCGCCCGTGCCGCCCTGACCATTGCCGCCACCCTGTGCGAACACGGGTCCGACTATCGCGAGCGACAGAGCCGTGAAACCCGTCAACATGATTTTCCGCGTTGAATTGCGCATGACATTTCTCCTTGCGAGCGCATCGGGTTCGTTGATCCCGGCGAGCCGACGTAAACCGCTAATGAGAGGCTGGTTGCGCGGCGGCAAGAAAATCGTCTCCAGTCCTCCGACGGACCAACGCGCCATGGCGTTGCTCTGACTGGATATACGGCGGGTAGCGGCGTCTGGATTCACATCGAAGGGAAAGCGGCGCGCGACGCACGCGCGGGCGTCGGCAAAGCGGTCACGGCCGTGGCGTGCAACGGAAAATGTTTTGCGTCGTGCGCTGACCGCCCTGTGCCTGGCGGCAGGTTTCCGACAGCGGTCTCGTGACCGCCGGCAAAAAACAGCGGCGGCTCAGCGGCTATTGGAGCGCGCGAGCGGACTGCCGGCAAAGGGATCGTTCTGCCAGTCGACGCGTTTTTTTGCCGGTGCGGCGGCCGCCGGCGCCGGAGCGGGCGTGGCCGAGAGTTCGAAGTGGCCAATCGACTGACCGGCGCTGATTGCCTGTTTGAGCCATTGAGGCATCTCGCCCTGACCGTCCCAGGTATCCCCAGTGGCGCTGCGGTAACGGGCGTTTTTTTGTCCACCACGCTCGTTCGCGAGTACGGCTGCCAGATCTTCTGGTTTGATACCAAACTCTTCCATGCGATGGCGGAGATACGCAATCATGCTATCTCGCTTCCGTTCGTCCATAAGATATTCGTCCCTCTAAAGCGTCCAGCGTTCTGTCAGTTGCAGATTGCAAGAGTCCGCCGCGAAAGCCTCACGCCCATGTGCTGGGGCCGGCCCGCGGTGAAACGATTAATCGAAGAAAATGCCATTGGCGGCGTCGGATAACGTCCACCTCTAAAAGCGCTACTGTTGATGCGCAAACTGGCCAGATGCCTGGCCCACTACCGGCGCCGTAGCAATCAATGAATATTCAAACTGTTCGCCGTACGGCAAATGTGACTGGATAAGCCACCGTGATGCCGTGGAAAAAAGAACGATGATGACAATGCATTGATTGCGAACGGCTGACCTTGTCTCGGTGCTCCACCTCTCGCCGGTGACTTCGCCGGTGACACTTGCGGGTGGGCCCAGTTTTTCTGCGTTATATGCGCATCATAACGCACTGTCAGGCTAATGCACGCGCTGGCTGCCTGATTTTCGTTCAAATATGCGCTTGTGAACATTTAACCTGCCGAACCAGACGTGAATCATCGGCTTACGGACAGGATTGCAATCCTGCGCGGCCGAACTATAACGAAACTGCGGAGCGACATTCCGCATTTCCAGCCTTGCGCCCGATTCCGCCCAGCTGCGAGGACGCGCGCGTCGTCGGTCAACGGTCTGGCAATTATTCACTCGTTTAGTTCGGTGACTCGCCGCAGCAGTCACGTTTTTGCATTCGCCCGTTTTTTGCCTGTGTTTTGCCGCCAGGTGATGGATAGTCGGCTCGATTGGCGTCAAACGTTTTTTCGCGGATCAATTCTTTGGAAAGGCGAGGACTGCTGCGCCGGATTCGAGGAGTCTGGACATGAAATTACGTTTATGGGTGGCAGTGGCAAGCGCCGTACTTTTTCTCGCGCCGAAGACGGCCGGCGCGCTCGACAACCCGCAGACCCAGGCGGCGAACGGGCAGGCCCTGATGCAGAACGCAAATCAGTCGGCACAGGCGACAACGGACATGTCGTACGGCGATGCGGGTCAGGCGAACACGCCCGGCGCCGAAGACGTGCGCAACGTATCGTATGGAGGCACGGCCGCGGGTCACGCGGAAACGGGGGGGCCGCAATGGCAGCCGTGTTCCGGCGGTCCGCAATGCAAGGTGTACTTCGGCCAGTAAGCGGAATGGCGATACGGGAGGCGGCCGCAACCCTGGCTGGTTCGCCTCCCGCTTTCAGGCGCGGTTGTTCCTGGCGTTGGCGGTGCGCGTCTGTCCGAATTTGCTCGGCGCGGTTTTGTTCGGCACGAATTTGCTTGTCAATTATGCAGCCGCGATTTCGCGGCTGATTTTTGCGTCGAGTCTGCGTTTGAATTCGCGGCCGAGTTTGTCTTCGAGTTTGCGTAGTCAGGCAAGCGCCATCTGCGCGGCCATCGGCTCAGTGCGCGTGGCACGCACGCCGGTGTCGGTGAGCTTGCCGACGATCGTATCGAAGCCGGCGGCATGGTCGGCGCTCTGGTCCGTGAAGTCCCTGAACTCGTCGAGCAGGGCGCGCCACGACGCGTGCCAACGCATTTCCCGGATGCACGTCCCCGTCGGATCGGCAATGCGCAGCACGCCGTTGTCCGGGTAGAAAGTGAGCGTGACGGGCATGCCGTCGATAATGCAGGTCGCAGTGCACGGGCGGGTCGTAACCATTTGGCTGAATTCCTTTTTATGATCGTTCGTAGCAGATCGGGCCGAGCCGCGACAGGCGGCGCGTCGGCGACTGCTTCAGCAAACGGTGTGCCTGCCGCGCTCGTTGCGATGCAGCCGTCGCCGTTGATGACGATTCGAGTGGTCACGTGAATATCCCCGTCAATATCCCCATTGCCGACTGCGATTTTCCGGTGGAGCCAGCAGCGAATTAAAGACGATGGTAAGGTGTCTTCCATTCAGGTTTCACCGCCGATTTTTCAAACCGACCGTCGAGCATTCCGCACCACACGTAACAGGCGCACCGGGCCTTCGGGCCACGCAGAGAGAAGCAGGCCCACGTTGCCTGCTTTTCTGTTTGCGGCGCGCCGTCACGCGTGGTGCCGCGCATTGGACATGACCCAGTGCGACCCGATTAGCCGATTCGATTAGTCCGGTGAAACCGCTCCAATTCCACCCGTTGTTGTATTACTCGCAAACAATATTATGTTGATCGAAGATAATCTGCCGGCAGGCACAGGCTTGCCGGACGATGGCGCGTCGTCGTCCTTGCGCGACTGGCTCGCGGTCGTTGCCGTCGCCATTGGCGCGTTCGCTTTCGTGACCACCGAATTCCTGCCGGTGGGATTGCTGCCGCGCATCGCCGCCGAACTCGGCGTGCAGCCCGGCACGGCGGGTCTGATGGTCACCGTGCCAGGTGTCATTGCCGCGATCTCCGCGCCCGGCCTGATGCTGGTGGCGGGACGCATGGACCGTCGTCAGGTCTTTCTGTTGCTGACCGCGCTGCTGCTGGCGTCGAACATGATCTCCGCGTTCGCGCCCAACTTTGGCGTGATGCTGGTGGGCCGCGCATTGCTCGGGGCCGCGCTGGGCGGTTTCTGGACACTCGCCACCGCGGCCTCCGCGCGGCTCGTCAAACCGCACGATTCGGCGCGAGCCATGGCCACGATTCTCACCGGCGTGACCTGTGCAACGGTGATCGGCGTGCCGCTCGGCACGTTTATCGCGAGCTTCGCGTCGTGGCGTGCGTCGTTCATGGCAACCGGCGTGCTGGTCGCGGTCGCGCTGGTCGCGCAATTCGTCTTCGTGCCGTCCTTGCCGTCGAGCGCCGCGTTGCGCCTGCGCGACCTGACCGATCTGCTGCGCCGGCCGCATCCGCGCCGCAGCATGCTGATGGTCGCGCTCGTATTCGGCGCGCATTTCTCGTCGTACACGTACATCACGCCGTTTTTGCTGCGCAACGCCAATCTGTCGATGGGAACGATTACCTGGCTGCTGCTCGGCTTCGGCATGATCGGCTTCATCTCGAACTTCGCGGTGTCGTCCACGGTCACACGCAATCTGAAGGTGTCGGCGGCCGCGATGATCTCGCTGCTGATGTTCGCATTGCTGGCGTTGCCGCTTCTGCAGCACTCCACCATCGGTGTCACGGCGCTGGTGCTCGCCTGGGGCGTCGCGTTCGGCGCGCTGCCGCTGTGCTTCAGCGTGTGGATCCAGCGCGCGACGCCGGATGCGCCCGAAGCCGGTTCGGCGCTTTTCGTGAGCATCATCCAGGTGGCGATCGCGTTGGGGTCGCTGGTGGGCGGCGTGGTGGTCGATCATGTCGGCATTTCCGCGGACTTCCTGCTCGGCAGCAGTCTCGGCCTGCTGGGACTCGCCGCGCTCGCGAGCTTCGGACGTGTCGAACGCGAGGCGGCTCGGTCGCTGGCCTGCCCGGACGCCTGATGGCGACGGCTTGAGTTTGCCTGAGTCTGCCTGGGTCTGGTCGCGCGCTGCTCTCGTGCCGGTCCGGTTCTGGTCGGCGGCAGATGCTTTTTGATTTTTGCCGCGAGTTTGTCCAGAATGTTCTGTCGATCGTTACCGCGCTGAAACCGGCCTGGTACTGTACCCGTTCGACGGATACGCCAGGCCGCTGTTGAATCCAGCGGTCCCGCCCACATGTGTCGATACCGGGCCACGAAGCGTGGTCCGGTGCATCGCATCCAGCATCCAGCAAAAGCAGGCCCAGAGCATGATCAAACCTGAATTTACCGAGCCGGACAGTGCGCGCCCCGAGCTGCTGTGTTTTCTCGTCGCCATCGCGGCGGCGTCGTATGCGCTGACGGGCGAATGGCGCGTGGATCACGTGGTCGAAAGCTGCCGGCGCTGGTTGGGCAAGAACCACGCAACCATGCACTGGCTCGACCGCGTCCGCATCGGCCAGCTTGCCTTGAAGATTGCCGAAAAAGATCTGCTGGACGCGGGCGTGGCCGTGCGTCTGTCCAGCGTGAACGCGCTCTTCACCGATGAAATGGAGCTGAACGGCGCCAGCACGATGGTGCAGAAAATGATGGCCTTGTGCCACGAGGCGCTGTGAAGCGCGGGCAGGCTTCGCTTTAGCCTGGTTTTATCGCCGTCCGCGCGATCGCTACGTAATTGCTACGTAACTGCCACGCAGTAACCACGCAACAGCCCCGCAATTTCCCTGTAACAGGCGCGCAACTACCGCGCATCGACCGCGCAATCTCCCCACACGCTTTCGGCGGCACTTCGGTCGCCGCATCCCCGCCACACCCGATCCACTTTTGTTATCACCCGCTCCGATTCTCGGATTGTTATTGCATCGCCATGTTCGTATATTGGCTGGACCGAAGCGGTACAGCGGACATACAACAACTGGAAGGCGCACGCCCAGCCGTGTGCCTCAGGAGCAGAGGAGCAGCGATGAATCGGATCGATCTGGAGGGGCGCGTGGTCGCCATTACCGGCGGCGCGCGCGGCATCGGCTACGCGGTGGCGCAGCGGGCGTTGAACTCGGGCGCCTCGGTGGCGCTGTGGGACATCGACGCCGAACGGCTCGCGCGCAGTGAGCGTGAGTTGAGCGAACTCGGCAAGGTCAGCTCGGTCACGGTCGAGTTGACCCAGGAAGCATCGGTCGAGCAGGCGGTGGCGAAGACGCTTGCCGCGCACGGCTCGATCGACGTGCTGATCAACTGCGCGGGCATCACCGGCGGCAATGGCACGACATGGGAGCTGGAACCCGACGTGTGGCGCCGCGTGATCGACGTCAATCTGATCGGGCCTTATCTCACCTGCCGCGCAGTCGTGCCGCAGATGCTCAAGCAGGGCTATGGGCGCATCGTCAACATCGCGTCGGTGGCCGGCAAGGAAGGCAATCCGAACGCGTCGCACTACAGCGCGTCCAAAGCCGGCCTGATCGGTCTCACCAAATCGCTTGGCAAGGAACTCGCCACGAAGAACATTCTCGTGAACGCAGTGACACCCGCGGCCGCCAAAACCGAAATCTTCGATTCGATGTCGCAGCAGCATATCGACTACATGCTCTCGAAGATTCCGATGAACCGCTTCCTGCTGCCGGAAGAGGCGGCATCGATGATTCTCTGGCTCTCGTCGGAAGACTGCGCGTTCAGCACGGGCGCGGTGTTCGATCTGTCGGGCGGACGCGCGACCTACTAAGCGGCCGGGTGCGCGGCTGCAGTCGTGGTGCATGACTCGTAATCCGTGAGTCTTAACCCATGACTCGTAACCGATAAGCCGCGCATTGATCATCGCGCAGGTCGAGCCGCACATCATGCGCGGCAGCAGTACACAAGCACAAGAAAGCGGAGCGCGCCCACGCGCTTCCAAGGAGACGTCATGAATCCGCATTCGCCCGCGTCGCTGGAGGCGATCAACAGCAAGGTCATGCGCCGGCTGTTGCCATTCCTGCTGCTGATGTACGTGCTGGCCTTTCTCGATCGCGCCAACATCGGTTTTGCGCAGAAAGCCCTGCAGCACGATACGGGCTTGTCGAACGCGGCATTCGCCTTCGGCGCAGGCGTGTTCTTCGTCGGCTATGCGCTGTTCGAGGTGCCGAGCAATCTGCTGCTGCATCGGGTCGGCGCGCGGCTGTGGATGTGCCGAATCATGGTCACGTGGGGCATCGTGTCGGCGGCGATGTGTCTCGCGCACACGCCCACGGCGTTCTACGTGTTGCGCTTTCTGCTCGGCGTCGCCGAGGCCGGCTTCTTTCCCGGCGTGATCTATTACCTCACGCACTGGTTCGCGCAGAATGCGCGGGCTCGCGCGGTCGGCGTGTTCTATTTCGGCGCGCCGCTCGCGTTCATCTTCGGCAGTCCGCTGTCGGGCTCGCTGCTCGAATTGCATGGCGCGCTCGGATTGACCGGCTGGCAATGGCTGTTTCTGATCGAAGGTTCGCTCGCCTCGCTGGTCGGCGTGTGGGCCTTCTGGTATCTCGACAACCGTCCCGAAGACGCGCGCTGGCTCGATGCGCAGGAACGCGCCACCTTGCGTGCCGCGCTCGACGACGATGCGCGCGCCGCGGCATCGCATGGACCGCATCGGATTCTGGCCGCGCTGGTGGATCGTCGCGTGCTGCTGCTTTCGCTGATCTACCTGCTCATCCAGATGAGCGTGTACGGCGTGATCTTCTATCTGCCGCAACAGGTGGCCGCCTTGCTCGGCACCACGGTCGGCCTGCGCGTCGGTCTCGTGACGGCCTTGCCGTGGCTGTGTGCGCTGGCGGTGACATGGTACGTGCCGCGGCGCGCGGATCGCACCGGCGGTCATCGGCGCTGGGCCGTGACCTTGCTGGTCGTCGCGGGTCTCGGTATCGGTGTGTCTGGGCTCGCGCACAACCCGTCGATCGGTCTGATCGCGCTGTGCTGCGCGGCAAGCGGTTTCATCGCGGCGCAACCGCTGTTCTGGACTTTCCCGACGCGCTACCTGACCGGCGCGGCAGCGGCCGGCGGCATCGCGCTGATCAACTCGCTCGGCAGTCTCGGCGGCTTCTTTGCGCCGAGCTTGCGGACCGCGGCGGAACACACGTTCGCGTCGACGTCGGCGGGACTCGTGGTGCTCGGCGCATCGAGCCTGCTGGCGGCGCTGCTGATCGGCACCTTGCTGAGACCAGGCGGCACGGCGGCCGACCCGGCTTTCGACAACCTGCTGCATCGCGCCCGCTAGGGCCGCGTAATGCAATCACAGTGGAATCGCAATTGAATCGCGGCGGAATCGCTGAGCCTTGCCGCGCGCGTATCAATCGCATTAATCGCACTAACGCATTTATTGCGCACTAACGCACCTTCAACGGAGCCCTTTCATGGCCATGCCCACCATCCGGCACGTGCGTGCCTTCATCGTTCGCGGCGGCGGCGCGGATTATCACGATCAACCCGGCGGACACTGGATCGACGATCACATCGCCACGCCGATGGCGCGCTATCCGGAATATCGCCAGAGCCGTCAGTCGTTCGGTATCAACGTACTCGGCACGCTGGTGGTCGAGATCGAAGCGAGCGACGGCACCGTGGGCTTCGCGGTGACGACGGGCGGCGAGATCGGTGCGTTCATCGTCGAAAAACATCTGGCGCGTTTTCTCGAAGGACAACTCGTCACCGACATCGAAAAGATGTGGGATCAGATGTACTTCTCGACCTTGTACTACGGCCGTAAGGGCGTGGTGCTGAACACGATTTCCGGCGTGGATCTCGCGTTGTGGGATCTGCTCGCGAAAGTGCGCAAGGAACCGGTGTACCAGTTGCTGGGTGGACCGGTGCGCGACGAACTGGTGTTCTACGCCACCGGCGCGCGGCCCGATCTCGCGAAGGAAATGGGCTTCATCGGCGGAAAGCTGCCGTTGCAGCATGGTCCCGCCGAAGGCGAAGCGGGCCTGAAGAAGAATCTCGACAAGCTCGCCGAGATGCGCAGCCGCGTCGGCGACGACTTCTGGCTGATGTACGACTGCTGGATGAGTCTCGACGTGCCGTATGCGACGAAGCTCGCGCATGCCGCTCACGAGTACGGGCTGAAGTGGCTCGAAGAATGTTTGCCGCCCGACGACTACTGGGGTTACGCCGAACTGCGTCGCAACGTGCCGCGCGGCATGATGGTGTCGACCGGCGAACACGAAGCGACGCGCTGGGGCTTTCGCATGCTGCTGGAAATGGAGTGCTGCGATCTGATCCAGCCGGACGTGGGCTGGTGCGGCGGCATCACGGAACTCATCAAGATTTCCGCGCTGGCCGACGCGCATAACGTGATGGTGGTGCCGCACGGCTCGTCGGTGTACAGCTATCATTTCGTCGTCACGCGACACAACTCGCCGTTCGCCGAGTTCCTCATGATGGCGCCCAAGGCGGACGAAGTCGTGCCGATGTTCACGCCGCTGCTGCTCGACGAACCGGTGCCCGTGAACGGCAGAATGAAAGTGCCGGACACGCCGGGCTTCGGCGTGCGTCTGAATCCGGAATGCAAACTGGTGCGGCCGTATCCGCGCTGAGAATAACGTGGCTACGCTACGAGGAGATTGACGTGCTGCTCAAGGACAAGGTTGTGATCGTCACGGGCGGTTCGCGTGGCATCGGCCGCGCGATCGCCGTGGCATGCGCGGCGGAAGGCGCCGATGTCGCGATCAACTACTGGGGCGATAACGACGCGTCGTATGGACGCCGTTCCGCGGTCGAAGAAGTGGTCGGCGAAATCGAGGCGCTTGGCCGCCGCGTGATTGCCATCGAAGGCAACGTGGCCGCGCGCGAAACGGGTCAGCAACTGGTGCGCCATACGGTCGAAGCATTCGGCAAGGTGGACGTGCTGGCGAGCAACGCCGGCATCTGTCCGTTTCACGCCTTTCTCGACATGCCGCCCGAGGTGCTGGAATCGACCGTGGCGGTCAATCTGAACGGCGCCTTCTACGTGACGCAAGCGGCCGCGCAGCAGATGAAAGCGCAGGGCACCGGCGGCGCGATCGTTGCCACGAGTTCGATCAGCGCGTTGGTGGGCGGCGGCATGCAGACGCATTACACGCCCACCAAGGCCGGCGTGCATTCGCTGATGCAGTCGTGCGCGGTGGCGCTCGGCCCGTACGGCATACGCTGCAATTCGGTGATGCCCGGCACCATTGCGACCGACCTGAACGCCGACGATCTCGCCGACGAAGCCAAGAAAGCCTACTTCGAAAAGCGCATTCCGTTAGGGCGTCTGGGCCGTCCGGAAGACGTGGCCGACTGCGTGACCTTTCTTGCGTCGGATCGCGCGCGCTACGTGACGGGCGCCGCCTTGCTGGTGGACGGCGGTCTGTTCGTCAATCTGCAATGACCGGCATGGCGCACTCAACCCACGTGCGCGGGCGTAGGCGGAGTGTCGGAAGTGGCGGTCGAGGCCGAGGCGGCAGCGGCGCTGGTTTCTTCGCGCGCGAGCTGGCGCGAGACGCTGCGCAGCAGGTCGATGAAACGCAGCGCGGGTTCGGCGAGCGCTTCTTCCTTGCGCGTCAGAATGCCGAAGCCCGCCAGGCTTTCGCCGATTTCGATCGGCAGCGCCACCAGCAGTTTGCCGCGCACATGATCGCGTACGACGGATTCCGGCAGCATGGCGACGGCGTCGTAGTTTTCGAGCAGTTGCAGGGTGGCGAAAATCGACGCGCACTCGGTCAGATTCACCGGCGTGGCGAGGCCGGCGCGCGCGAGTTCTTCTTCGAACAGCACGCGAGCGGGACTCGTGACCGGTTGCGCCACCCACGGCCAGTCGATCAGTTCGCGCAATGTAATGCGCGTGCGCTGCGCCAGCGGATGCACCGAGCGCACCACCAGCCGCAAGGTTTCGCGTGCGAGCGGCTCGAAACTGAAATCGTTGTGTTGCAGCGGACTGGTGAGACGGCCGAGCGCGAGATCGACTTCGCGGCGGTGCAGCAACTGCACGACCTGGTCGCTGGTTTCGCCGAGAATGCGCACGTTCAGCAGTGGGCTTTCGGTCTTGAGCGTGGCGATGGCCATGGCGAGCAGATCGGGCGCGGCGCCCATGATCGCGCCGACGGTCAGCTGTCCGTGCCCGCCGCGCCGCTTGACGTCGAGGTCGTCTGCGAAACGGGTGAGTTCGGCGAGCGCGCGGCGCGCGTAAGCCAAAGTCACCACGCCGAGCGGCGTGGGCGTCATGCCGCGCGCGTTGCGCTCGAACAGCAGGAAGCCGAACGCTTCCTCGATATCGCCCAGCATGCGGCTCGCGCTCGGCTGCGCCACGTTGACGGCTTCGGCGGCCTGATGGAGATTGCGCGTGTCGTCGAGTGCGACGAGCAGCGCGAGATGCTTGAACTTGAGCCGGTTGACGAGGGCGATTGCTGCTGAAGATTGGCTCATGGGGCTCATGGTGCGGATAACGCTCGAAGGTCCGATGCAGTGCGGTGCGATTCGGATTGTGGATCGCCCAATCCCAACAACGGATTGAGTTGCTATCGACGCAGGAATTATAGTCGCTTCAGACGCAGCCCCGGCGAGGCCGGGAAATGTGCCGAAAGACGACGGGAGACAAGGCCGCAATGGAAACAATCGCTTTCCGGATGGTGCTCAACCCCGGCATGCGCGAGGAATACGAACGGCGTCACGCGCAGATCTGGCCCGAGCTGGTTGATGCGTTGCACAACGCCGGCGTGCGCGATTACCGCATCTTTTTCGACGCGGACACGAATCATCTGTTCGCTATCCTCACGCGCAACACGAATCACCGTATGAACGAGTTGCCGCAACTCGAGGTCATGCGCAAATGGTGGGATTACATGGCCGACATCATGCAGACGGCGCCCGACCATACGCCCTTGCAGCAGCCGCTCGAACCGGTGTTCCATCTGAACTCGTTAAGCTGATTTCCCGATCCTGATCTGAGTTGCACCGCACGGAGGCAAGCCGCATGCAGGTTGTCGATTCGCATATCCATCTGTGGGATCTGAAAACGCATCGTTATCCGTGGCTGGAGAATCCGGGCGTGTCGTTCGTGGGCGACGCGCGCGACCTGAAGCACGACTATCTGCTCGACGATCTGTTGCGCGAAGCGGGCGAGATCGACGTCGTGAAACTGGTGCACGTCGAAGCGAATCACGATCCGGCCGATCCGGTGGAAGAAACGCGCTGGCTGCAGTCCATTGCCGACCGGTCCGAATCGCGCGGCATGCCGAACGCGATCGTCGCGGCGGTGGATCTTTCCTCGGACCACGCGCCGGCCTTGCTCGAAGCACACGCCGGGTTTGCCAACACGCGCGGCATCCGCCAGATTCTGAACGTTCACGACAACAGCCTGTTCGACTACGTGGGCCGCCATTTCATGCGCGAGCCCCAGTGGCGGCAGCATTTCACCTTGCTGCGCCGTTACGACATGTCGTTCGATCTGCAGATTTATCCCTCGCAGATGGAAGAGGCCGCCGCGCTCGCGCACGCGCATGGCGACACGCAGTTCGTGGTGAATCACGCCGGCATGTTCGTCGATCGCAACAGCGTGGCGGGTTATCGCGCGTGGCGCGACGGCATGCGCCTGCTCGCCACCTGCGAGAACGTCACCGTGAAACTCAGCGGCCTGGCGATGTTCGATCATCGATGGACGGTGGAAAGCCTGCGGCCTTACGTGCTCGAAACGATCGACACGTTCGGTGTGGAGCGGGCCATGTTCGCATCGAATTTTCCGGTGGATCGCCTGTTCGGCTCGTACACCGATTTGTGGCGAGCGTATGCGAGCGTCGTGCAGGACGCGAGCGAGGCGGAACGGCATGCGCTGTTTCGCGGCAACGCCGAGCGCGTGTACCGGATCTGAATCTGCCAGGACTCGACGGGCGTGCGCAAGCGCGCAACCGGAAGAAAAAAGAAGGAGACACGTAGTGCAGCAACCGACATCCGCGGTGCCCAGACTCGAACTGCGGCACGCGAGCAAATCATTCGGCCGGGTTCGTGCGCTCTCCGACGGCGACCTCGCGCTATGGCCGGGCGAAGTGCACGCACTGCTCGGCGAAAACGGCGCGGGCAAATCCACGCTCGTGAAAATTCTCGCGGGCGTGCACCAGCCCGATGGCGGCGAACTGCTGGTGGATGGCGCGCCGCGCCGTTTTGCGACGCCCGCCGAGGCGCGCGATGCGGGGCTCGCGGTGATCTATCAGGAACCCACGCTGTTCTTCGACCTCTCGATTGCCGAGAACATTTTCATGGGACGTCAGCCGGTGGATCGCATCGGCCGCATTCAATACGACGCGATGCGCCGCGAAGTGGACGGCCTGCTCGCGTCGCTCGGCGTCGATCTGCGCGCGGATCAGCTGGTGCGCGGTTTGTCGATCGCGGACCAGCAGGTGATCGAAATCGCCAAGGCGCTTTCGCTGAATGCCAACGTGCTGATCATGGACGAACCCACGGCGGCTTTGTCGCTGCCGGAAGTGGAGCGGCTCTTCGCCATCGTGCGCAAGCTGCGCGAACGCGACGTGGCGATCCTGTTCATCACGCACCGGCTCGACGAAGTGTTCGCGCTCACGCAACGAGTGACCATCATGCGCGACGGCGCCAAAGTGTTCGACGGACTCACCGCCGATCTCACCACCGATTCCATCGTCGCGAAAATGGTGGGTCGCGATCTCGAAACGTTTTATCCGAAGGCGGAGCGGCCGCCCGGCGAAGTGCGTCTGTCGGTGCGCGGGCTCACGCGCATCGGCGTGTTCAAGGATATTTCCTTCGACGTGCGCGCCGGCGAGATCGTCGCGCTGGCCGGTCTTGTCGGCGCGGGCCGCAGCGAAGTGGCGCGCGCGATCTTCGGGATCGACCCGCTCGATTCGGGCGAAATCTCGATCGGCGGTCAGCGGCTCGCGACGGGACGTCCGGCCGCCGCCGTGCGCGCCGGTCTCGCGCTGGTGCCGGAAGACCGGCGTCAGCAAGGACTCGCGCTGGAGTTGAGCATCGCCCGCAACGCTTCCATGACGGTGCTCGGGCGGCTCGTGAAGCACGGCCTGATTTCCGCGCGCAGCGAGACGCAACTGGCCAATCAGTGGGGCACGCGTTTGCGTCTGAAAGCGGGCGATCCGAACGCGCCGGTCGGCACGCTGTCGGGCGGCAACCAGCAGAAGGTCGTGCTCGGCAAATGGCTCGCCACCGGCCCCAAAGTACTCATCATCGACGAACCCACGCGCGGCATCGACGTGGGCGCCAAGGCCGAGGTCTATAGCGCGCTCGCCGAACTGGTGAGCGAGGGCATGGCGGTGCTGATGATTTCGAGCGAACTGCCGGAAGTGCTCGGCATGGCCGACCGCGTGCTGGTCATGCACGAAGGCCGCATCAGCGCAGACATTCCGCGTGCCGACGCCGACGAGGAGCGCATCATGGCTGCCGCGCTCGGACAACCCATTCCACCGCTCGGGCGGGCCGCATGATGCGCCATTCCTCCACTCATCCCGCACCCGTGCCGCCGACAGTCGCGCGGCGCCCGGCCAGCGCGCCGGGCGGTTTCGTGGCGAGCATCGCGAAGAGTCGCGAAACGACGCTGTTCGTGGTGCTCGTTCTGCTGATCGTCGGCACCGGGCTCGCGAGGCCGCAGTTCCTGAACCTGCAGAATCTGCGCGACGTGCTGCTCAACGTGTCGATCATCAGTCTGCTGACGGCGGGCGTGACGGTCGTGATCCTGATGCGGCATATCGATCTCTCGGTGGGATCGACGGTCGGCATCAGCGCCTACGCGGTCGGCAGTCTCTACGTGACGTTCCCGCATATGCCGGTGCTCGTCGCGCTGCTGGCGGGGCTGGCGATCGGTCTCGTGGCGGGCGGCGTGAACGCGCTGCTGGTCGCGGTGGGGCGCGTGCCGTCTCTGGTGGCCACCTTGTCCACGCTCTATATTTTTCGCGGCGCGGACTACGCGTGGGTTCACGGCGGACAGATCAACGCGACCAGTCTGCCGGACGCCTATTCGCGGCTGGCGACCGGCACGCTGCTCGGCATACCGAATCTCGCGCTGATCGCCGTGGTGGTGCTGGTCGGCCTCGGCATCTATCTGAAGCAGTTTCGCGGCGGACGCGAGCATTACGCGATCGGCTCGAACCCCGAGGCGGCGCGTCTGGCCGGCGTGAACGTGGAGCGGCGCGTGATGTCGGGTTTTCTGCTGTCGGGCGCGATCGCCGGTTTCGCCGGCGCGCTGTGGCTCGCGCGCTTCGGCACCGTCGACGCGAGCACCGCAAAGGGCATCGAACTCCAGGTGGTGGCTGCCGCCGTGGTCGGCAGTGTGGCGATTACCGGCGGCGTCGGCACGATACTCGGCGCGACGCTCGGCGCGCTCGTGCTCGGCGTGATCAGTATCGCGCTCGTGGTGCTGCACGTTTCGCCATTCTGGGAGCAGGCTATCGAAGGCGCGCTGATCGTCGCCGCGATCACCGCCGATACCTTGCTGGCCCGCTCCGTCGCCAAACGCATGATGAGGAAACGCGATCATGGCTAAACCCGATTCCGCGCTGCTCACGCGCAAACGCGAAACGCCGCTGCAATGGGAAGTGCTGCCGGTCATCGTGCTGATCGTCGCGCTGGTGCTCGGCCGCGTGCTGTCTCCGGTATTCCTGAGCGGTGCAAACCTGAGCAACGTGCTGGCCGATCTCACCGAAATCGCGCTGATGGCGCTGCCCATGACGCTCATCATTGTCGCGGCGGAAATCGATCTGTCGGTGGCGTCGGTGCTGGGCGCGTCCAGCGCGCTGATGGGCGTGCTGTGGCACATGGGACTGCCGATGCCGGTGGTGATCGTGCTGGTCCTGATTTTCGGCGCGCTCGCCGGGCTCCTGAACGGCCTCGTGATCGTCAAGCTGAACCTGCCTTCGCTCGCCGTCACGATCGGCACGCTGGCGCTGTTTCGCGGACTCGCCTACGTGTTGCTCGGCGATCAGGCCGTGGCCGATTTCCCGGCTGCCTACACGGCGTTCGGTATGGACACCGTCGGCGCGAGTTTCATTCCGCTGCCGTTCGCCATCGTGATCGTCGGTGCAGTGCTGTTCACGGTGCTGCTGCAGGCCACCGCGTTCGGCCGCAGCCTCTATGCGATCGGTGCGAATCCGACCGCGGCGGCTTTCTCCGGCATCGAGGTCGCGAAGATCAGGTTGCGCCTGTTCGTGCTGTCCGGCGCGATGAGTGCGCTGGCCGGCGTGGTGTACACGCTGCGCTTCACCAGCGCGCGCGGCGATAACGGCGAGGGCTTCGAGTTGTCGGTGATCGCGGCGGTGCTGTTCGGCGGCGTGAGCATTTTCGGCGGACGCGGTTCGATGGTCGGCGTGCTGCTGTCGCTGCTGATTATCGGCGTGCTGAAAAACGCCCTGACACTCGACGACGTCTCCAGCGAAACGCTCACCATCGTGACCGGCGTGCTGCTGCTCGCGTCGGTGCTGATCCCGAATCTGGTGGCGCGCTGGCGTGCGGCACGCGACCGGCGTTTCATCGCGAAGTCGGCGGCTTCGTCGTAATACCGTTCAGCAAGAGCAAGGCCCAAAACCAACAACCCGGACATCATCCCGTCCAACAACGAAGCAGGAGACACTTCATGTTCAAGCCTCTACGTCACACCGGCACGGCTGCGCTGTGCGTCGCATTGCTCGCGATCAGTTGCGCGGCGGGCGCCGCCGGACTCAAGAGCGGCCTGAAGATCGCATTCGTGCCGAAGCAGATCAACAACCCGTATGAAGTGATCGCCGACGACGGCGGGATGGCGGCCATCAAGGAATTCGGCGGCGTGGGCAAGGTGGTGGGTCCGTCGGATGCCGGCGCGTCGTCGCAGGTGCAATACATCAACACGCTGATCACGCAGCGCCAGGACGCGATCGTGATCGCCGCGAACGACGCCAACGCGGTCGTGCCATATCTGAAGAAAGCGATGTCGCAAGGCATCAAGGTCGTCACCTTCGACTCCGACACCGCGCCCGAGGGACGGCAACTGTTCGTCAATCAGGCCAACGCCGAAGGCATCGGCCGCGGCCAGATTCAACTCGTCTCGAAGCTGATGGGCGGCGAGGGCGAATTCGCCGTGCTGTCGGCCACGCCGAACGCCACCAACCAGAACACGTGGATCAAGTGGATGCAGGAGGAGTTGAAGAAGCCGGAGTACGCGAAGATCAAGCTCGTGAAGATCGCCTATGGCAACGACGACGACCAGAAGTCGTTCGTCGAAACGCAAGGTCTGCTGCAGGCGTATCCGAACCTGAAAGCGATCGTTGCGCCGACGACGGTCGGCATCGCGGCGGCGGCGCGTTATATTTCGTCGTCGTCGAGCAAGGGCAAGGTGGCGGTGACCGGTCTCGGCACGCCGAACCAGATGCGCGCGTTCGTGAAGAACGGCACGGTCAAGGCTTTCCAGTTGTGGGACCCGAACCAGCTCGGCTATCTCGCGGGCTATGCGGCGGCTGCGCTGGCATCCGGCACCATCACGGGTAAGGAAGGCGAATCGTTCGACGCCGGCAAACTCGGCAAGCGCACCATCGGACCGCAAGGCGAAATCATCCTCGGACCGCCCACCACGTTCGATTCGAGCAACATCGACAACTTCAATTTCTGAGCGAACGCTTAGGAACAAACTCGCACAGAGCGTGCGGTCCGCATGACGGACCGCACGCTTTTTTCTTTGCAGCGTGTCGGGGTTTCAGGTGCTTCATGCGCCTCACCAAGCTCATGCGCGGATCGTGAAGCCCCGCGCGTAACCCGAAGCCGACGTCGCCTCGTCCCACACCTTGCCGTCGATCAGCGTTTGCCGCGCATCGGTGTCGGGCACGGATACACTGATATGCGCCGCGGCCTCGCGGTACAGCTGCGTCTGGTTGATCTGCGCCGCTATCTGCGCATAGTCCGGCCGCGCGTCGATCATGCCCCAGCGTTCGAACTGGGTAAGGAACCACGCGCCGTCCGAGGCACGCGGATAGTTGACCGCGCCTTCGTCGAAAAAGCGCAGCGGCAAACCGCGCGGCGCGCCGGCGGCGATCTCGTTGCCAAGTCGCGCGGCAATCAGCGCCGCGTCGATGCCGATGAATTCCGGGCGCGCCAGCCAGCGCGCGATCTCTTCGCGATGACCCGCGCCGTCGAGCCAGCGGCACGCTTCGAGCATGGTCTGCACCAGCGCGCGGGCGGTGTTCGGATGATCGCTGACGAAATCGCGCCGGCAGGCGAGGACTTTCTCCGGATGGTCCGGCCACACTTCGCTCGTGTAGGCGATGGTGCGGCCTACGCCTTGTGCTTCGGCGACGGTGTTCCACGGTTCGCCGACGCACAGGCCGTCGAGTTTGTCGCCGGCCAGCGCGTCGACCATTTGCGGCGGCGGAATCGCCACGCTGTCGATCTCGCGCAGCGGGTGAACGCCTTGCGCTGCCAGCCAGTAGTACAGCCACATGGCGTGCGTGCCGGTCGGGAAAGTCTGCGCGAACACCGGCCTGCGGCCGAGTGTGGCGAGCGCCTTGGGCAGCGTGCCGTGTGCGGCGAGTGCATCCGCGAGACGGTTCGACAGCGTGATGGCCTGGCCGTTGCGGTTGAGCACCATCAGCACGGCCATATCCGTGCGCGGACCGCCCAGGCCGAGTTGCACGCCGTAGATCATGCCGTAGAGCGCATGCGCCGCATCGAGTTCGCCGGAGCAGAGTTTGTCGCGCAGCGCGGCCCACGAAGGCTGACGGATCAGTTCGAGCGTGAGGCCGTGCGCGTGGCCGAATTCGAGCAGCTTGGCGGCGACGAGCGGCGCGGCGTCGGAGAGCGAGACGAAGCCCAGTCGCAGATGGGTTTTTTCGGGCGGTCCGAACGCAGCAGGCGCGATGGAAGCGGATGGAGATGGCGTAGGCGTATTCATGAGCGGCGCTTCATTTGAGCGAGTCGGCCGATGCGACGACGGCGCGGGCGACTTCGGCGAGTTTAACGCCCTGGTTCATCGCGCGCTTGCGCAGGTTGGCATAGGCGGCGTGCTCGCTGAGCTTCAACTGGTCCATCAGGAGTCGCTTGGCGCGGTCGATCAGCTTGCGCTCGGCGAGTTCGTTTTCCACTTGCGCGAGACGCTCGCGCAACTGCGATTCCTGCGCAAAGCGCGCGAGTGCGACTTCGAGAATCGGCGCCAGCCGCTCCGTCGCGAGACCTTCGACGAGGTACGCGGTGACGCCCGCGCCGACCGCGTCGCGAATCAGCTGCTGGTTGGCGTCGTGGCTGAACATGAGCACCGGACGCGGCGCCGTCGCGTTCATCACGGCAAGCTGTTCGAGCGTGTCGCGCGACGGCGATTCCGTGTCGATGATGATGACGTCCGGCCGCTCGCTTTCCACCACGCGATGCAACGCCTGCGGCGTCGCGGTGCCGGCGAGCATGTCGTAGCCGAGTCGCGCCAGCGCGTCGCGCAGGTCGCCAATCGGCTTGTCGGTATCGGTGACGAGGAGAACACGCAGCATGGGGGAGCTTGTTGAACGGCTTGACGACGGCTTTTGCCTTAGTTAAAGCAATGGCTGTGCCAATCGACGCGTTCGCCTGTGCATGTCAACGAAATCATGTGCTTAGCATGCGTCTTTACCGTTCGAGGTGCACTGGCGTGGGGCGCGGCGCTCGAATGCACCGAAGCGGCGCATTACGGCGGGCGCGGCTCGCGTGTGGCGTGTCAGGCGCTGCGAGGCGGGTTGCCGTGCGCTGCTTTGTGCAGGTCATCGCGCATGTCGTCATGCTGGTCATCGTGAAACTTGCCGCGCCATTCCAGCAGCGCGTGCTTGAGCGCGTCGACGGCATCGTCCCAAACGCCGGGTTCGCGCGCGCGGAACAGACGCATCGACGGATACCACGGGCTGTCCGCGCGACCGGCCAGCCAGCGCCATTCGGTGTAGGCGGGCACGAGCACCCACACCGGACGACCGGCCGCGCCCGCGAGATGCGCCGCCGATGTATCGGCCGTGATGAGCAGATCGAGTGTGGCGAGTATCGCGAGGGTGTCGTCGAAATTCTCGATAGCGGGACCGAGCGCGTGCAGATCGTATTCGTTGTCGAGGCCCACGCTGTCGCTTTCGTGAGCGCCTTTTTGAAGCGCGTACCACGTGATGCCGCTCACGCCGAGAAGCGGCGTCAGCGTGGTGAGGTCGATGGACCGGAAGCGGTCGAGTGGATGCGCGGGATTGCCCGCCCACACCAGACCGACGCGAAGGCGTGGTGTGCCCGCGTATCGCTCTGCATGCGGGCCGTTTGTCTCACAGGCCAAGATCCGATTGCGCCAGGACGCTTTGTTGTGCGGCGTGGCTGCGAGATACGGCATCTCGACTGCAGGCAGCATCGCGAGGTCGAGTTTCATATGTTCCGGCATCCTTAGCATTGGAGACCAGAAGTCGTAGAAGCCGCTCGGCGGCGTGGTGAAAACGTGCCGTATCGGCGGCATGCTGGCGGCCACATGAGCTACCGGCTCGCTCACCAGCACATCCACGATTGCGCCTCGACGATGCAACCATGACGCGAACCGGATGCACTGAATTTCGTCGCCGAGGCCCTGTTCGCCGACGAGCAGAAATACGCGGCCCGCGAGCGGTTCGCCTTGCCATTGCGCGCAGGCAAGCTGATCCGGCGGCCGGTTCGACCCGGCCAGCGCGTAAAACCAGCGGTATTGCCGCCAGCCCGCGTCGAATTCACCGAGCGCGAGCAACACGCCGGCAAGCTGGAATTGCAGGCGCGCATTGTCCGGTTGCAATCGCGCCGCGGCGAGGCTATGCGGCAGGCTTTCCGCCGTCTTGCCGCAGATGCTGAGCGCGCGCGCCGCGTTGTGATGCAGAAGCGCGTGGTCCGGCGCGAGCGCGAGTCCTTGTTGCGCGACGCTCAGCGCTGCGCTGAAGCAGTCGTGGGTGTTCAGAACGTAGGCGAGTGATTTCAAGGCCTCGGCGTCGCGGGCAAAACGCGCGCTGAGTTGCGCGACAAGTGTCGCCAGCGCGTGAGTGCGCTTCGCTGTCGCGAGCGCGGCAACGGCGTCGAGTCCGTCCTGCAAAGCGGTGTCGTCCGACGCCCATGCGCGCTGCCAATAGTCGGCGGCGTCGTCGACGAGACCTTGTTGTGTGCATAGACGTGCCAGCGCGCGCAGCGCGTGATGCAGGCCGGGATCGAAGTCGAGCGCGTGACGATAATGCGCGCGCGCTTCGTCGAAGCGGCCTGCGAGCCGCAGGCAATCCGCCATATTCCGATGCAGACTGGCGCTGCCGCCTGCCAGCGTGAACGCGCGCCGGTAGAGCGCTTCGGCCTCGGCAAGCTGATTGTCGGCCGCAGCCAGCAGACCGGCGTGCTCCCACCGTTGCGCGCACTCCGGTTCCACTTGCAGCGCGCGCCGCAGATAGCCGCGCGCGAGCGCCGTTTCGCCGGTGTGCACGCAGACGAGCGCCATGCGATGCAGCGCATGTGCATGCATCTGTGCCTGCACCTGTGCATGACGTGGCTGGCCGGCCAATGCCGCGCGATAGCAGCACAGCGCCTCGCGCATGCGTCGTGAAGCAAAGAGCGCGTCCGCGGTCCGGATCAGCGCGTCCGGGTCGGCATCGCCGTGATTCATTGCAGATTCTCGTGACTCGGAAGTGCGCCCGGCGCGTGAACGCCGGGCGCATCGGTGTGCTGCGGATCAGTCCAGGCCGTAGTAGGTGGCGAACGACTGGATGGAGACGTCGTCGATGGCTTGATCGGCGCTCACCATGGCGTAGTACGTACCCGGTGGAACCAGTTCGTATTTCGTGCAGGAGGCCGGCATGCCCGCCGACATGACCGACGTGCAATCGGGATCGACCATCGAAGCCGTCAGCGCCTTCATCGAAAGCGTGGCGCTGTCGCTTTGCGTGGACGGCATGAGCGTGAAGGTCAGCGTTTTCATGCCGACGCGAGCCAGGTTGCTTTTCGGTCCCGGCTCGACTGTCACCGCGAAATACATCCTGCCGCCGGCCTTCACCGGAAATCGCACGGCATAGGTGCTGTTCGTGATGTCCGTGACCAGCAAGGGCGCGACGTCGAAGCGCCGCGTCAGACGGTTCGACATGCCGTTGGCGTCCGTGACGGTGAGCGTGATTTCGTACGTGCCAGGCTGGTCGAAGTCGATCTCCGGATTGATCGAATGGTTTGTGGTCTGATCGCCACCGCCGTTACCGAAATTCCAGCTCCACGAGCGGATCGGCGCGCCGCGCGCGGTGGAAAGATCCGTGCACGAGACATGCATCAGGTCGACGCTTTGCGAGCAGTTGAAATTCGCCGCCGCCGGTATTTTTCCCGACCTCGCCGCGACGACGGCGGCGTTGGCGTCGAGAATGCCCGCGCCGATCGGCTGATCCGGCTTGCCTGGAAACGCTTGTGCGCTTTGTGTGAGCAGCGCGCGGATTTCGGCCGGCGAGAACGGCGTGGCCGCCACCGACTGCATCAGCGCGACCACGCCGCTGACCATCGGCGCGGCCATCGAGGTACCCGACATATAGCCGAAGCTGTCGGCGCCGGGTTGGGTCGTGCCGTTGTTGTACGTTGACCAGATCGAATCGCCGGGCGCGGCGAGGTCCACCGTGGGGCCGAAGTTGGATACGACATAGCGCGCGCCGAGACGGTTGGTGGCGCCGACGCTCACCACGTTGCGGCAATTGGCCGGCGAGAAGTTGGTCGCGCTGTAGCTATTGTTGCCTGCGGCCGCCACTACTACGGCGCCGCGACTGGTGGCGAAGTCGATCGCGTTCTGCAAGGTGGCTTCGCACGCTCCGCCGCCGCCGAGACTCACGTTCAGCACGTTGGCCGGATAGGGATTGTCCGGCACGCCCGCGATACTGCCGCCCGCGGCCCACATGATGCCGTCGGCGATGTCGGACGTAAAACCGGTGCCGCACGCGTTCAGCACGCGAACGGGCACGATCTTCGCGGCCGGCGCGACGCCCGCGATGCCGCTGCCGTTATTGGTCTGCGCCGCCGCGATCCCCGCGACGTGCGTGCCGTGCCATTGAACCGTGCATTTCTCCGTGACGATGCCGGGGTTGCTGCCGTTGCCGCCGCGACTCACCGAGGTGAAGTCGTAGCCGGGCAGGGCGTTGCCGCTGAGGTCGGCGTGATTCGTGGTGCCGTTGTCGACGATCGCGATGACCGAGCCCGCACCGCTCGCCTGGTCCCATGCGCCTTCGGCGCGTATGCCTGCGGTGGTCGTGCCGGGTTTGAGGTTGGACGTGAGCCCCCATTGCTTCGCGTATTCCGGATCGTTCGGCACCATGGTCGTCGACATCTCGCGGTCCACTTCGATGTATTCCACGTTCGGGTCCGAGGCGATCGCGCGCATGAACGCTTTCGCTTCGCCGCCATCGAGCTTGCGCGCAGTCGTGACCACGTCGGCGCCCACGCCCGTGCGGCGCAGATGATGCGCCTTCGCGGGAAACGCGTTTTGCAGACGGTCGAGCCGCGATTGCACGGCGGTCGTTGCGCTGCCTTCGGCGGTGCCCTTGCGGTATTTGACGATGAAGCGATCGTTGGACGCGTCGGCCGCGACGCCGCCCGAGTGGATCTTCAGCGACATGGCCAGCGACATCGTGGGCGAGGCGGCCGCCGATGCCGCGCCCGATTCGAGCGTCGGCGCGCTAGCGGGCGATGTTCCGCCGCTGTTGTTGCTTGCGCCGCCGGATCCGGTGTTGCCGCTGCACGCCGACAAGGCGAAAAACGCGGCGACGCAGGCAGCGCGTGTCAGCATGCCGAAGCGAATCGGCTGCCGCAGTCTGGACGCGTTGGGTGAGGTGTGCGGATGAGAGTCGTGTTGTCTGTTCTGGCTTTTTGTTTGTCTGCCTGGGTCGTGCATTTCTGTTTTGTCTCTTACGACATACCGCTCTGATTGCCCCTGTTTTTATGAAAGACGCCCCGCTGACGGTCATCGGTGCGACCGGGATGGAACTCACGGTCCGATGCGCGCAGCGATGCAGGCTTTTCATTTGTTGTTATTGTTTAAAAAATAGCCTGAACAGGAGAATAAATAGCTCGATCAGGTTGGGCAATCAGAAAATGTCGGTGTGCGCGTCGGACAAATTACGCGGCGAGTAGGGCGGGTAATGCGACCAGCGGGAACGGCTTGATTCCGTGGTGAATTTCCCGTTTATTTTGCGGCAAGCCATTTTTCATAACTGGACGGCGAGAACAGCAGGCTCACGCCCAGCATGACGGCGACGCTCGTGGCCAGCATGATCCACGCTGCGCCGAAGCCGCCGCTCCAGCCGCGCATCAGGCCGGCCACAACCGGCGCGACGGCCGCGACGATGAAGCCGACGCCTTGCGTGAACGCGACCAGCTTGCCCGCCACGGTCGGCTGCGCGGAGTGGTCCATGGCGGTGACGAGCGTCAGCGAAAACGTTCCGCCGAGGCCGGCTCCCGCTACGCCGACCCACAGCAACGGGGCGGCGTCGGGCCAGACGATCAGGCCGAGCAGACCGGCGAGTTGCGCCGACAGTCCCAGCAGCAGCCAGGGCCGGCGGTCGTGAAACGACGCCGCGGCCAGCGGCAGCAGCAGGGCCGCGGCGGCCTGAAACGCCGTCATGGAAGCGAGCAGCGATCCGCTGTCCGCGACGCTCACGCCGCGCTGCTGGTAGAACGCCGGCAGCCACGCGACCAAACTCGTATAACCGCCGTTGACGATGCCGAAATAGAGGCCGAGCGTCCACGCCCGCCGCGTGCGCCATAACGGCGGCGTCGCGGCCCGCGCTGGCGCGGTGGGTGCCGGAGCGGGTGTGGCCGTCGCCGCGGCGCGGCGGTTCAAAGCCAGCCAGACGAACAGGGCCAGCACGGCCGGTAGCGCCCACACGGCGAGACCCGCATGCCATGAATTCATCGCGGCGCCGACCATCGGACTCAGGCGCGCGCCCAAGCCGCCGCCGCCCATGATCGAGGCGGAAAACACGCCCATCGCGAGCGGCACGCGGCTGTGGAAGCGCTGCTTCAACACCGACGGCAGCAGCGCCTGAATGGCGGCGACACCCACGCCGGCGAGCGCCGCCGTCAGGAGCAGCGAGGCGCCGCTCGCGGCGGTCCAGCGCGCCGCGCAGGCGAGCGCGATGGCCAGCAGGCCGAGCGCCACGCCGCGCGTTTCGCCGACCCAACACGCCAGCGCGGCCGCACCGAAGGCGCCGACGCCCATCGCGACGACCGGCAGGCTGGTCAGCAGCGAAGCGCCGTAGAAGCTCAGGCCCGTCCCGTCGCGAATCGTGTTCATGAGCGGGCTGATCGAGGTCAGCAAGGGCCGCAGATTGATGCCGATCGCGACGATCGCGGCGAGCCAGACGAGATCCTGCCGCGTCAACGGAGTCGCGCGGGCAGCGGTGCCGGCGTGGGGGCGGGCGTGGGAACGGGAATCGGGCGCGGCGCGGGAGGGCGAATTCACGATAGACCTTGAAGTAAGCAGCGACGCCGCGCTTCGGGGTCGCAGGGACCGCGCGGTCTGATCGGTTTATGGTCAACCATAATATCAAAAAATGGTTAACCATTTCCGTGATGTCCGGTATAGCGCCGATCGTGGTTTTCCGGCGGAGCCGGTGTCTGCGCGTAAAATCCTGAGCCCTGTTCGAACCCGAGCGCACCGCAGCGAACCGCAGCGAACCCACGCGCGCCTGGATCATTTCGTCACCTCGTCACCTTGCACGCCCATGACCGATCTCTTTGCCACCGCGCCGCGCGCGCCGCTCGCCGAGCAGTTGCGGCCCGAATCGCTCGACGATGTCGTGGGGCAGTCCCACCTGCTCGGCGAGGGCAAGCCGCTGCGGCTCGCGCTCGATTCGCGCCGGCTGCACTCGTTCATTCTTTGGGGACCGCCCGGCGTCGGCAAAACGACGATCGCGCGGCTTGCGGCACGCGCGTTCGACTACGAATTCATCGCGGAATCGGCGGTGGCCGCCGGGGTGAAGGAATTGCGCGAGGCCGCCGCGCGCGCCCAGCAGGTGCTCGATCATCAGGGACGCTCGACGGTGCTGTTTCTCGACGAGATCCATCGCCTGAACAAGAGTCAGCAGGACGCTCTGCTGCCGCACGTGGAGATCGGCCGTCTGACGCTGATCGGCGCGACCACGGAGAATCCGAGTTTCGAGGTTAATAGCGCGCTGTTGTCGCGCGCTCAGGTCTACGTGCTCGAGCCGCTTTCCGACGACGAGTTGCGCCAGCTTTTCACGCGCGCACAAACGGTATTGGGAACGCCGACCTTCGAGTCATCCGCGCTCGACGCCGTGATCGGTTTTGCCGACGGCGACGGCCGCAAGTTTCTGAACCTCGTCGAGCAGCTTGCGAACGCCGCGCGGGCTGCGGGCCTGGAGAGGATCGACGCGGGCTTCGTCGGCAGTGCGTCGGTGGCGAGTGCACGACGTTTCGACAAAGGCGGCGAGGCGTTTTACGACCAGATTTCGGCGCTGATCAAATCCGCGCGCGGCTCCGATCCGGACGCGGCCCTGTACTGGATGGCGCGCATGATCGACGGCGGCGTCGACGTGCGTTATCTCGCGCGGCGCATCGTGATTCTGGCAAGCGAGGAGGTGGGCAATGCCGATCCGCGCGCGCTGCAACTGGCCCTGAACGCGGCCGAGGCCTACGAGCGGCTCGGCTCGCCGGAAGGCGAACTGGCGCTGGCGCAGGCGCTCGTGTACATCGCCGTGGCGCCGAAGTCGAACGCCGTGAGCATGGCCTGGCATCAGGCCTTGTCGTTCGTGCGGAACGATCGCACGCGACCGGTGCCGCTGCATCTGCGTAACGCGCCGACGCAATTGATGAAGGACCTCGGCTACAAGAAGGACTACCGCTATGCGCATGACGAGCCGGAGGCGTACGCGGCGGCCGAGCACTACTTCCCGGAAGACCTCGCCGCGCAACGCTGGTACGAGCCCGTGCCGCGCGGCCTGGAAATCCGGATCGCCGACAAGCTGAAGCACCTGCGCGAACTCGACGAGCAGGCGCGCAAAGACGGCGGCGGCGAGGCGCCCCGCCGGGACAGCTAACGCCGGCGCATCATTCGAACGCCGGCGCCTCGACCATTCTCAACGATCCACGCGTTGCTGCAGGCTGGCCGGATAGCGATCGCCGACGATGGTGATCTGCTCGAGCGCCGACTCGATCGCGGCAAGATCGGCCGCCGACAATGCCACGCTCGCCGCGCCCACGTTCTCTTCCAGTCGATGCAGTTTGGTCGTGCCCGGAATCGGCACGATCCACGGCTGCTGTGCCAGCAGCCACGCCAGGGCGATCTGGGCGCGCGTGGCGCCGCGTTCGCCGGCAATCTTGCCCAGCACCTCGACGAGACCCGCATTGGCCTTGCGATTCTCTTCGGAGAAACGCGGCACGAGATTACGGAAGTCGGTTTTGTCGAACGAGGTGGTCGCGTCGATCGCGCCGGTCAGGAAGCCGCGGCCGAGCGGGCTGAACGGCACGAAGCCGATGCCGAGTTCCTTGAGCGTCGGCAGCACGGTTTTTTCCGGCTCGCGCCACCACAGCGAATACTCGCTCTGCAAGGCGGCCACGGGTTGCACGGCGTGCGCGCGGCGGATCGACTGCGCGCCGGCTTCGGACAGGCCGAAGTGCTTCACCTTGCCTTCGGCGATCAGATCCTTGACTGCGCCGGCCACGTCTTCGATCGGCACATTCGGATCGACGCGATGCTGGTAGAAAAGATCGATGCGGTCGGTTTTCAGCCGTTTGAGCGACGCTTCGGCCACCGCGCGAATGTGCTCGGGGCGGCTATCGAGCGGCTGCTTCGAGTCGCCGTTCTGAAAGCCGAACTTGGTGGCGATCACGACCTGATCGCGAAACGGCGCGAGCGCCTCGCCCACCAGTTCCTCGTTGACGAACGGCCCGTAGCATTCGGCGGTGTCGAATAGCGTGACGCCTTTCTCGACGGCGGCGCGAATCAAGCGGATGCCCTCGCTTTTTTCCGTGGCCGGCCCGTAGCCGAAGCTCAAGCCCATGCAGCCTAGGCCGATCGCCGATACTGCCGGACCGCCATTACCCAGTGTGCGCTTTTGCATGTGAAGACTCCTGTCGAAAAGTGGCAGGCGCGGTGCCGACCGGAATCTCCGGCGCGACCCCACGCTGTAGGGGAGTCAATCTTAGTCTGCTGTGCGTGGTTCAACAATATGGCTAGAATCGCATGAGGTTATGAGGAAATTTCACCGATGCTGCGTGCCGGTCTGTCCGAACTCAACGTGTTTGTCGCGATTGCTCATCAGCGCAGCTTCAGTGCCGCGGCGCGTACGCTCGGGGTGTCGCCGTCGGCGCTCAGTCACGCCATGCGCGGCCTGGAAGGGCGGCTCGGCGTGCGATTGTTTAACCGGACCACGCGCTCGGTCGCGCTCACCGAAGCCGGCGAGCAACTGTTGCGGCGCGTTGCGCCCGCCATTGCCGATCTCGAAGACGCGGTGAACGAGGTGACGTCGGCGCGCGACCGGCCGTCGGGATCGATTCGCATCAGCGCGTCCGAGTCCGCCGCAAAATTGCTCGTGCGCAACGTGCTGCCCGGTTTCCTCGCGACCTATCCGGACATTCACGTCGAGTTCGTCGTCGATACGCGGCTGGTCGATATCGTCGCGGACGGTTTCGACGCCGGCATTCGCGTGCTGGAAGACGTGCCGCGCGACATGATCGCGGTCCGCTTCGGCGCCGACATGCGCTTTGCCGCAGTCGCGTCGCCGGCGTACTTCGCAGCTCACGAAGCGCCGCGGGCGCCGCACGATCTGGCGCAGCATCGCTGTATCCGTTTTCGTTTCGAAAGCGGCACGCTGTATCGCTGGGATCTGGAGCAGCACGGCAAAAGCGCGAGTATCGACGTCGACGGTCCTATGACGCTCGGCAATCTGAATCTGATGGTCGAAGCGGCGCTGGCCGGGATCGGCATTGCCTGGGTGCCGGATCATCTCGTGAGCGCGCACCTGGCGTCGGGGCAACTGGTGCGGGTGCTGGCCGAATGGAGCCCGTCGTTTGCGGGGCTGTGCCTGTATTACCCGGCCAATCGCCATCCGCCGACGGCCTTGCGCCTGTTCGCGCAGGCGGTGCGTGACTGGGCCGAGGCCGCGGGCTTGCCCTGAGGCGCGGCATGCCGCGCGCGGTGTCATGCGATGCCGTGCGGTGCCGCGCCGTTTTGCAATGGTTCGCACCGTGAGGCGAACGGCCGGGGTGATTTGTGAATTTTTCGCACAAGGCCATGCGCGTGGATCGCCTTCTGCTCGTGTCGCGCCGACATTAACATCGGCCGATTGTGCTTTCACGAAACAGGAGTTCGAACCATGACGCAAAACATCGCCGACAAAGTCGTCGTTATCACCGGCGCGAGCAGCGGGCTGGGCGAAGCCACGGCGCGTCTGCTGGCGTCGCAGGGCGCGGCGGTCGTGCTGGGCGCGCGGCGCGTCGAGCGGATCGACGCGCTGGCGGCGGCCATCGTCGCCGACGGCGGCAAGGCGCTCGCCGTGGCCACCGACGTGACGGATGCATCGCAGGTCCAACGCCTCGTCGACAAGGCGGTCGAGACCTACGGCCGCGTCGACGTGATGCTGAACAACGCGGGTCTGATGCCGCACTCGCTGCTCGAACGCGGCAAGATCGAAGACTGGGACCGCATGATCGACGTGAACCTGAAAGGCGTGCTGTACGGCATCGCCGCTGCGTTGCCGATCATGAAAACGCAGAAAAGCGGGCACATCATCAACGTGTCGTCGGTGGCCGGTCACAAGGTGCGGCAGGGCAGCGCGGTGTATGCGGCCACCAAGGCCGCCGTGCGAATGCTCTCCGAAGGGCTGCGTCTCGAGGTGAAGCCGTACAACATCCGCACGACGATCGTGTCGCCGGGCGCGGTCGCGACCGAATTGCCGGACAGCGTGACGGAGCCGGACGTGGCGAAGGGCGTCCAGGAGTTCTACGAGCAGCATGCGATTCCGGCGGAGTCGTTCGCACGCGTCGTGGCATTCGCAATGAGCCAGCCCGACGACGTCGATCTGAACGAAATCCTGTTCCGACCGACGAGTCAGGAGTTGTAAGCGGTCGTGAGTGAGCCATGAGCGGACCATGAACGACGCCGTTGCGCGGATGGCGGCCCCGCGGCCCGGCAGGCGATATTTTTTGGCGGCGGCCGCGCCGGGCGATCGACGTCGCTACAATGCCGGCGACTGTCCCGCTTTCCGACACCGAATCCATGGCTCCACGCTCTCCACGATCGTCGTCCGCCGACACGGCCCTGCCTGCCTCCCATTCCGCCGACACCGAAACGGCGAGCGTCGAGGCGCGCATCTATTCGGCGATCACCACGGCGCTTCTGCAGGGCCGTCTGCGGCCGGGCGCGCAACTGGTCGAGCGCGATCTCGCCGCGGCGTTCGGCTGCACGCGCGGCGCGCTGCGCAAGGTCCTGGCGCGGCTTGGGTTCGAGGGCAAGCTGGTGCTCGAAGCGAATCGCGGTGCGTTCGTGCCGTCGCCGTCCGAGGCCGACGTGCGCCAGGTTTATCGCGCGCGCCAGATCGTCGAGGCGGGGATTGTCGCGGCGTTATGCGGGCACGTGAGCGCGAGCCACAAGCGTCGCTTGCGGGCGCACGTGCGCAGCGAGGAAAAGGCGTCGAAAGCAGGTGCGCTCGACGAGTCCGTGCGGCTCGCCGGCCAGTTTCACGTGCTGCTGACGGAACTCGCGGGCGGCACCGAACTGCTCGGGCTGGTCGGGCAACTGGTCGGCAAGACCGAGTTGTATAAGGCGCTCTACGATCCGTCGAAAGGCTCGACCTGCTCGGCCGACGAACATCTGCAAATTATCGAGGCGCTGGAAGCGGGCGATCTGCACGCGGCCCTCGCGGCCATGCGCGAGCACTTGTCGGAACTGGAAGAGCGGGTGGTGGAGCAGATGCGCGCAAGCACCGCGGGAGAAGATCTCGGCGCGGTTTTTGGCGTACGGGTGAACTAGAGAGGCACGCGGCAGGCTGAGCCTGCTCTTGCGTGATTCCTGCGACGCCGCAAACGCGCCGCTCGGGCCTGAGCGTAGAGGTCAGGCCGGAGTGGGCGCGTAGAAAGCTTCGAGGCTTCGAGGCTTCGCAAACATCGACGTGCTGCGGTTCTCGCCACAGCGAATACCGCAATGGATGCAGCAACCGATGCTGCGACTGACGCTGCGCTCGAAGCCGGTCGATCCGGTCTTATCGCGCTAGCGTGACGCCGGCATCAACGACGGCGGAATTGCGAGTTGCGTGCGCCGCCGCCACCGGTGGCGCGCTCGTCTTTGTGACGGAAATTGATCCGGCCTTTGGTCAGATCGTAAACCGACAGTTCCAGCGTAACGCGGTCACCCGCGAGAATACGGATGTGGTTCTTGCGCATGCGTCCGGACGCGTAAGCGCCAACCACGACGCCGTTGTCGAGCGTGACGCGGTAGCGGCTATCCGGAAGTACTTCGTCGACGATACCGTCAAGTTCAAGCAGTTCTTCTTTCGCCATGCATAACTCCTGGTCGATGGGATTGGTTTTTTGCCGCGCCGCCGGTTTGACCGGCCGGAACGGTGTTCGATACGGTTGACAGCGGGTGTCGAACCCACCGTCTTGCGGCAACCACGGTTACCGCGGATTCGCTGATATTACCGCTCAAAGATCGGCGACGGATTGACCGTCGACGCGACCGTCGATCAACTGCTCGGCGTGGGCCATGCAAGCGATGCGCGCCTTGCCCGTGCCGTCGAACGGAAACAGATACTGCAGGCGGAACACACGGCCGTCGGCTGCCGGATTGGCGCCCACGCGGCAGATGCGTACCGACGCGTCATAACCGGCGTCCGGGTTGCGGCTCGTTTGACCGTCCGTCGGGCGGCGCGGATAGACGAGCGGGTGAATCTCGTAACCCTTGTACGTCTTGACAACTGAATTCATGTAGCACGTGTCCTGTATTACGTGGCTGCCGTGTCACGCGTGTTACGCGCGGCAAGACGGGCCGGGCAGCGCAGCACCTTGGGGCGCGCCGCCATGGAAAAAGGTTGGCACAGGCCCGATGGCGAGGGCTTGAGCGCGGCCGCGCACAGTCGCGGATTCAATGGAGAAGAAACACGCTGATGTCGCGCAGACACCGGGCGCGTAAGCCGAGCAACTCAGCTGAGCATCTCAGCTGTACAACTCGCGACGGCGAATGCATGCGGCGCATTGCCGGAGTGACGGGATCGCCGACAGGCGGCGGTCGAACAGTCTGGAGTGGTGCGGAGATGCCGATGGGACTGTCTGGTGCTGCCGATGCTACGGATGCGGAATACAGCTATTCCAATATGATGCACTAAATGGGGCTAATTGGATAGCAAAAAGTTCCGCGCATGGCGGAACCGCCCGTGCGACGGGCCTTGGGCGCGAACGACCCGAGGCCCGTGGCGTGGCGCGATGCGCGGCGACCCGCCTGCGACGGGGCGCGGCGCTTGCCGATCGTTCGGGCGCCGGCCTTCAGGCCGATGGCGCTCGAAGAAAATCGATGAAAACCGGCGAAAACCGTTGAAACCCGCTCAAGCTCAGCGCGACGTTTCCGCCACGCGTTTTTGCAACTCGCGCGACGCCGCCAGCGGAATGCGCGCGTCGTCCCAGCCGGCCAGCCATTCCACTTCCTTCGACGTGAAAATCTGGCCGTGATTGCGCAGCGTGTATTGCAGCGAATCGATGATGTGATTGCGGATGATCTCGGGCGTGCCCTCGTCATCGAGCACGGCGCGAAACGCTTCGAGCGTAGCCATCTGTTGCTCCGTCAAATAGATGGGTCTGTTATCGCACGAAAAAAAACACGCCGCCACGCCGACAAAATTCGCGCTGTGCGCACGCAACAGGCTCGCAGTGCGAATGTGGCGCGGTGACGGCGGCATGGCGCGCACGACACGGCTCGTCGGCCGATATGGCCCCGCGGCAAGCACACCGTTCTGCATCGCAATGACGCGGCGCGAGTCATGAACGCGCTTATCGGCGCGCTCGTCGGCGTGGGGTCGCCGATCACAGGTCCGGTGGCTACAATGGCGGGTCCGCGTCGCGAGGCGGCCCGCGCTTCGTGGGCGCCGGCGTTGCGCTGCTTCCTTCGAACCCTGCGATTGTCCGATGCGCAAACCAAACACCACGCCTGTGAAAGATCTGCTGCTGGAACGCTATGCACCTGTCGCGGACGGTATCGCGGCGCTGTTCTATCCGTGCGCCGAAGTGGTGATCCACGACCTGCGCGATCAGCGCATCGCGTATCTCGCGAACAATCTCTCGAAGCTGGAAGTGGGCGGTCCTTCGGTGCTCGACGAAATCCACTACGCGGCGCGCGGGCGCACCATCGGCCCCTATGAAAAGCTCAACTGGGACGGCCGGCGCATGCGCTGCGTGAGCAACATCCTGTTCGACGACGACGGTAAGCCGGCCGGCATGCTGTGCATCAACTTCAACATTGCGGTGTTCGAAGACGTGCGCGCCACGCTCGATCTGTTCATCAAAGGCGGCTCGCTCACCGACGCGCCCTCGGAAGACCTGTTTCGCGACGACTGGCAGGATCGCATCAACACGTTCCTGCACACGTGGCTGCGCGAACGGCAGATCGGCGTGAATGCGCTCACGCGCGAGCACAAGCGCGAAATCGTCGAGGCGTTGCACGCGCAAGGCGCGTTTCGCGGCCGCAGTTCGGCGAACTACGTGGCCGCGGTGCTGACCATGGGACGCGCGACGGTCTACAAGATTCTGAAGCAGATGAAAGAGGGCGGCTGACGCCGGCATGGCCGACGCCGCTGCGAGGCACGGTTTTCAATTCAACGGGGAAGGCGAATGGTGCGCTACCGGCATTACAAAGGCGGAATTTACGAGTTCATCTGCGAAGCGACGCTCGAGTCCGATCCGACGGTCATCATGATCGTCTACAAAGCGGCGAATGGTACGATCTGGACACGTCCGGCTTCGGTGTTTTTCGAACTGGTCGAGGTCGACGGCGAGAAAATACCGCGCTTCGCACCGATCAATTAGGCGTGCCGCGCGCAGGCGTTTTCTTCAGGTCGCGCACGTAGCGTCGCACGTAGCGTATAACGCAGCGCGCACCCGTTCGCACAGCGTCAAAACTTGCATCACCAACCGCACAATCAACAGGAATCTGCATGCGTCTATTGCTTGCCATCATCTTGCCGTGGTTTCAGTTCTTCACGATCGGCCGTCCGTTTGCCGGCATCATCTGCCTGATTCTGCAGATCACCCTGATCGGCTGGATCCCGGCTGCGATCTGGTCGGTGTATGCGTTGAGCCAGTACACCACCGACAAGAAAATTGCCCGCGCCATGGGCAGCGGCCGTTAAGCCGGCGCATTGCTAGCGCGGCGTCGATGCCGCCGCGTCCGGCACGTCGAGCACCAGATCGGTTTCGGCGATTGCCACGCAAGGCAGGATGTAGCCCTCGGCTTTTTCTTCGCGGCTCAGGCCCGGCCATTCGATCGTATAGCGCACGCGTCCCGCCGTCATTTTGCACAGACAGGTGCGGCACGTGCCGTTGCGGCACGAACGCGGCAAACGCAGATTCGCAAAGCCCGCGGCTTCGAGAATCGTCAGGGTGTCGGGCGCCTCGAAGGTTTCGCCGAGCGGTTCGACGCGAACGAGCGGCGGACGGGATGGGTCGGACATCGTGAGAATGACTGCGCGGCAGTGGTGACGGGTTGCGCGACACTTTACACGCTGGCGCGCCCGACCATCCGCGCGCTGGGCGGTTTCAGCGCCTGTCGTTCAACGCGCGATTTTCCATGCGCGCGATTGCGCGGCTTGCGAGTGACTTTGCAACGCACGTTCAGTGCGTACTGCCGCGCCGCAAATACCGGTACACCGTATTGCGCGCCAGTCCCAGTTCGCGAGCCGCCGCCGACACATTGCCGTCCAGCCTCGCGAGCGTCTGCTCGATCAGAACCGTTTGCCAGTCTTCCATGCGCGCCGGCGCCGTCGGCTGCGCCGATACGGGCGCACAATCGCGCTGACGGTTCACGTCGCCCTCGCGTTGCATGCCCTCTGCGTGCGCGCGCTGACCCTCACCTGCCGTACTAACGCCACGGGTCGCGTCGTCGGCGTTCATGCAATCCTGCAAGAAGTCTTCCGGCAGATCGTCGAGTTCGATCTGATGCGTGCCTTCGGCCATGATGCTGGACGTGCGCAGCACATTGGCGAGCTGTCGCAGATTGCCGGGCCAGCGGCATTGCGCAAAGCGTTCGAGCACGGCCTCGGATACCCGTCGCGGCAGACGTTCGCTCTCCGGCTGCAAGGCCAGCATGCGCGTGACGAGCGCCGCGAGGTCGGTGCGATCGCGCAGCGCGGGCAGCGTCACGACGAGCCCGTTGATGCGGTAATACAGGTCTTCGCGGAACGTGCCGGCTTCGATCATCTCGCGCAGATTGCGGTGCGTCGCGCAGACGATGCGCAGATCGACCGGAATCGCACGCGTTCCGCCGAGCGGCACGACGGTGCGCTCCTGCAGCACGCGCATGAGGCGCACCTGCTGCGCGAGCGGCATGTCGCCGATTTCGTCGAGAAACAGCGTGCCGCCGTCCGCCTGCACGATCTTGCCGACGCTGCCGCGTTTCTTCGCGCCGGTGAAGGCGCCGTCTTCGTAGCCGAACAGTTCGGCTTCGATCAGCGTGTCGGGCAGCGACGCGCAATTGAGCGCGACGAAGGGCGCGTCGCGCCGGGGCGAGTCGTGGTGAATCGCGCGGGCGAGCCACTCCTTGCCAGTGCCGGTCTTGCCGAGTACGAGAATCGGAATGTCGCGGCCACGCAGCTTGGCCACGCGCCGCAGGACGGCGGCGACCTGCGCGTCGCCGGTGTCGAGTTTTTCGAGCGTGGCGAGCGGCCGCGCTTCGTAGTGCCGTGCCGGTCGTGCCGGATGCGCGACGCGCGTGGAACGCATCGTCGCCGGATTCGTGTCGTTGCCGGACGGCTCGCCGGCGACGTCGCCATAAGGCGCCATGAAGCGCGGGGCGGCATATTCGCCGCGCGCCACCACGCGCACGCCGCTCGGCAAGGTTAGCGTGATGTTTTCGCCGGGCGCGCGCGTGGCCTGCTGCACGATCTGCGCGAACGGCACGCCGAACACGGCGTCGAACGATTGTCTTTGCAGATCGGCGAGCGGCTGGCCGAACTGGAACAGACCGCTGCGATTCGCCGAGAGAAACGAGCCGTCGGGCGCGAAGGCCGCGAGCCCTTCGAACAGCGTGCCGATGAATTCCTGACGCGCATGGAAGTGCACGCGGATGGCGTCGGCGAATTGATTGGAGAACAGATGATTTTCGATCATCTGCGCCGACATTCTGACGAGCGCCAGTGTGTGCTTGTGAAAGCCGCGCGTGTCGCCGCTGACGTCGAGCGCACCGACCGTGCGTCCGAACGGATCGGCGATCGGCGCGCACGAGCAGGTGAGGATACGGTTGGCGTGCAGGAAGTGCTGACCCGCATGCACGACGGTCGGCTGGCCGTCCACCAGCGCGGTGCCGATGGCATTCGTGCCACGATCCGCTTCCGCCCAGGAGACGCCCGGACACAGCGCCACGCGATTCGCCTTGGCGACGAAGTCGCTGTCGCCGAGACTGTGCAGGATCACGCCGCGGCTGTCGGTTAGCAGCACCATGCTTTGCGTATCCACGATCTGCGCGTGCAGCGATTCCATGACCGGCAACGCATGCGTGTAAAGCGACTGATTGCGTTCGACGAGTTCGCGCAAGGCAGTGCGCGCGAGCGGCTGGAAGTCCGGCGTTTCCGACTGGCGCAGACCCACGTCGAGCGAGCGCGCATGCGCCTGCGCGAGAAGATCGGGCCGGCCGATGGTGGCCGGCGAGGCAGAGCGATGAACCAAGGCATGTCTCCTGGTTATGCGGATACGGCGCAAATACGGATCGCGCGTGGCGGGTACGTTGCCCGCCGTTCTGTTGCGCGGTGCAACATGCGCGCACCGGCCGAATAGCCATAGTACAGGACGACCGGGGGAGCGCGGGAATGCCGGAAACCCGCATCCAGATCATCGAAATGGTGCATGCCTGCGGGAAACCGGTGAAACCGGAAAGGAAAACTTGCGCCCGGCCCGAACTCGTCTAAAGTGAATCAGATCACCTCCGCGCAGCGCGAACTGCGCGCACTGCCAGTGCCATGAGGTTGATGAGCCCGCGCCGGCCGGCATTCGTCAAGGAGAAAACCCGCCAGACGCGCGATCCACCGAAGCCAGCATGCGCAGCACTCAACCTTTAGGCGAACTCCCATGCAGATCCTCTTCCCGAACGAAACTCCTGAGTATTCAGGTCGCGAATTAACCCTGGCGTTCCCGGCAATGGTGGATGGAGAGAGGGTCGAGTGCATGATTACTGCGGAAGCGCTCGAAGATCACTTCGGCGCGGCCTCGCCGCGTCTGGAAGACATGGTGGGCGCGTTCGACGCGCATCGCGCGCGGATCGAGGCGGCCACGCGGCGTCTGCTGTCGGAAACGAGGGCGCAATGCCTCGTGCTGCGCAGCGGCTATGTACGCTTTTACGAAGCGAACTGGCGCAATTAGGACGCTTGAGTCGCCGTGGGCGTGAGCACGCCCGCCAGTTTCGATGTGATGCCGACACAGCGGGCCGCGCGTGAATCGCGCGGCCGGTTTGCTTCTGCGCGGCTGAACCGCGCCGCCATTTACTCGCTGCCGAGATAGAAATAGCGGAACAGAAAAATCGCCGCGATGATCCACACCACCAGCTTCACCTTGCGCGCCTGGCCGGTCAGCAACTTCAAACCCGCGTAGGAGATGAAGCCGAACGCCACGCCGTTGGCAATCGAGTAGGTGAACGGCATCAGCAGCGCGGTCAGTGCGGCCGGCACGACTTCGGTGGCGTCGTCCCAGGGCAGATCGAGCATTTCACGCAGCATCAGGCACGACACGTAGAGCAGGGCCGGCGCCGTGGCGTAACCCGGCACCACACCCGCCAGCGGTGCGAAGAACAGTGCCGCGAGGAACAGCAGTGCCACCGTGATGGCCGTGACGCCGGTGCGGCCGCCTGCCTGCACGCCCGACGCGCTTTCGATATACGCGGTAGTCGACGACGTGCCGAGCATCGAGCCCGCCAGAATGGCGGTGCTGTCGGCCAGCAGCGCGCGGTTCAGTCGATGCATCTTGCCTTCCACCAGCAGACCCGCGCGATTCGCGACGCCCATCAGGGTGCCCGTCGCATCGAACAGTTCGACGAGGAAGAACACCAGAATCACGTTGAGCACGCCGCTCGACAGCGCGCCGCGAATGTCGAGCTGGAACAGCGTCGGCGAGATCGAGGGCGGGGCCGAAACGATGCCGTGAAACTGGTTGCCGCCGAAGAAAAAGCTCAACACCGTCACGCCGACGATGCCGATCAGGATCGCGCCGCGCACCCGCAGATGATCGAGCGTGACGATGGCGAAGAAGCCGACCACCGCGAGAATCACGTGCGGGTCGTGCAGATTGCCGAGCGTGACGAGCGTGGCCGGATTGCCGACCACCACGCCGGCCGTCTTCAGCGAAATGATGGCGAGAAACAGGCCGATGCCGCCGGTGATCGCAATGCGGATCGAATGCGGAATGCCGTTGACGATCACCTCCCGCACGCGGAACAGCGTGACGATCAGGAACAGACAGCCCGAAATGAACACCGCGCCGAGTGCCGCCTGCCACGTGAAGCCCATGCCCTTCACCACCGTGTAGGCGAAGTACGCGTTCAGGCCCATGCCCGGCGCGAGCGCGATCGGGTAGTTCGCGTACAGACCCATGATGAGCGAAGCCAGCGCCGCCACGATGCAGGTGGCGACGAACACGGAATCTTTCGGCATGCCGGCGTCGCCGAGAATCGCCGGATTGACGAAGATGATGTAGGCCATCGTCAGGAAGGTGGTCAGCCCGGCCAGCACTTCGGTGCGCAGGTTGGTGCCGGCGGCGTCGAAGCCGAAGTAGCGTTTGATGGAGTCCATGAGGCGCGTCTCTCGTCGTCTTGAATGCGTGTGATGGGGTTGAGGCGGTTATGCGTATTAGGTGCGAAGTCGTCGGCGCGTACCTGGATGCATACGGCTCGATCCGGCGCGATCCTGCGCGGCCGGGTCGACGGGGCGAGATGATACCTTGCCAGCGCACGGGGCAGGGCGGCAAGCGAATTGATGTGGGAATGTTGGAAAGGCGCTGAAAGACAGCGCGAGGCATGCAGGGCCGAGGTCGCCGACGACCGTTGCAGTCGCGGGCGGCCCGGCATGCCGGCAGCGGACGCCTACTGGGTGACGGTGCCGCCCGCCTGCTGCGCGCGCTGGTCCGCGACGATGCGGCCGGCGCGTTGCGCGTTTTCCGGATAGTCGATCCAGTCGAGCGGATCGTAGCCGGCCTTCAGCCAGGCGACGAGATCGGCGCGGACTTCCGCGCGCGTTTTCGGCGCCGACGGATCGCCCGGCCGGGCCGTGCTTTGGGCGAAAGCGCTGCCCAGGGTGAGCGCGGCGAGCAGCGCGCCGCATCCGAGTTGCAGGGCGACGTGTGTCGTATGTCGATTGACGAGTTTCATGGCTGGCTCCTGTGGAGCGGTTAAGCGTTGAGCAGGACCTCCGGGATTCTAGAGTTCGCCCTGTTGTCGAGTAATGCGCTTCGAAGCAATGGATCATTGCGCCGGACGCATGCGTGTGTCTGAGTGTGTTGGTCGATTGGCGCGCCTCCTTTGTCGTTCTTTACGGCTGGGACGGCTTGCCGAAACGCTCCAGCACCGCGCTCAGCAGGTCGATCGGCAAGGGGAAAACGATCGTCGAGTTCTTGTCGGCGGCGATCGTGGTGAGCGTCTGCAGATAGCGCAGCTGCATGGCCTGCGGCTGCCGCGCGAGCGTCTGCGCGGCTTCGAGCAGGTGTTGCGAGGCTTGCAGTTCGCCTTCCGCATGAATCACCTTGGCGCGCCGCTCGCGTTCCGCTTCGGCCTGACGCGCAATCGCGCGGATCATCGTTTCGTTGATGTCCACGTGCTTGATCTCCACGATCGATACCTTGATGCCCCATGCGTCGGTCTGCGAATCGAGCACGCGCTGGATGTCCGCGTTCAGTTGCTCGCGGGCGGCGAGCAGGTCGTCGAGTTCATGCTTGCCGAGCACGGCGCGCAGGGTGGTCTGCGACAACTGGCTGGTGGCTTCGAAATAGCGCGCTACCTGAATCACCGCCTTCTCCGGATCGACCACCCGGAAATACACCACCGCATTGACCTTCACCGACACGTTGTCGCGCGTAATCACATCCTGCGGCGGCACGTCGAACACGACGGTACGCAGGTCCATGCGCACCGCCTGTTGCACGATCGGCACGATCAGCACGAGGCCCGGTCCTTTGACCTTCCAGAAGCGCCCGAGCATGAACACGACACCGCGTTCGTACTCGCGAAAAATCCGTATCGACGATGCAATCAGCGCGATCACCAGCAAGAACAGGATGCTGCTGAAGCCGAACGTGAAGCCGATCATGAACGCTCTCCCGGTTGTGCTTGCGTTTGTGCTTGTACTTGTTCCTGCTGCGCGGCGACCACGGTCAGGATCAGCCCGTGCCGCGCCGTCACGCGCACCGTGCGGCCGGCGGCGATCGGTGCGGCGCTCGACACCCGCCAGCGTTCGCCCTGCACGCGGGCCCAGCCGCCCGGATCGCGCCGGAGCGAGTCGGCGGGGGCGGCGGCGGGGGCATTGATTGAAGCGCCGGCCGGCTTGTCGTGGTCCGCCGATGAAGCTTCGTCGAGCATCACGCCGAGGCTGCCGATCAGCGCTTCCGCGCCCGTCACGACTGGCCGGCGCCGCGCGCGCAGGGCGAGCCGCGAGACGCCCAGCACGAACACGACGCTGAACAGGCTCACCGCGGCGATCAGCGGCAGCGGAATGCCGTAGCCGGGCACGTCGGTGTCGATCAACATCAGCGCGCCGATCACGAAGGCGACCACGCCGCCGAAACCGAGCGAACCGAAGGTCGGCAGGAACGCCTCGCCGATCAGGAACGCGATGCCGAGAAATACGAGGCCGAGCCCGGCGTAGTTGACCGGCAGCATCTGCATGGCAAACAGCCCGAGCAGCAGACTGATCGCGCCGGCGACGCCAGGCAGCACGAAGCCCGGATTGGCGAACTCGAAGAACAGCCCGTACATGCCGATCATCAGCAGGATCAGCGCGACATTCGGGTCGGTGATCACCGCGAGGAAATGGCTGCGCCAGTCGGGTTCGAGCGTGACGACAGGCGCGCCCAGCGTATGCAGCGTGACCGGGCCCGCGGCGGTGACGAGCGTGCGGCCGTCCGCCTCGCGCAGCAGGTCCGGCACTTCGCGCGCTTCGAGGTCGACGACATGCTGCGCCAGCGCGTCGGCGGCCGACAGGCTCACTGCTTCGCGCACCGCGCGCTCGGCCCAGTCGGCGTTGCGCCCGCGCATCTGCGCGAGTCCGCGAATGTAGGCGGCGTCGTCGTGGACCTGCTTGCGCAGTTCGGTCGATGGCGTGTCGAGCGGCAAGGCCGGCGCGCTTGCTCCGTTGGCAGAGCTTGCCGTGCCCATCGACGCGGGTGCGGGACTCCCCGCCGGGCCGCCCGCGCCTAAACCCATCTGGATCGGCGTGGCCGCGCCGAGGTTGGTGCCCGGCGCCATGGCCGCAAGATGGCTGGCGTAGACGATATAGGTGCCGGCGCTCGCGGCACGCGCGCCGCTCGGCGCGATGAAGGTGGCGACGGGCACGGGCGAGCCGAGGATGGCCTTGATGATCTGCCGCATCGACGTATCCAGTCCGCCCGGCGTATCGAGTTGCAGCACGGCGAGCTGGGCGCGATCGTCGGCGGCGCGCTGCAGGCTGCGCACGATGAAGTCGGCGCTGGCCGGCCCGATCGCACCGTCGAGCGGAATCAGCACGACGCTGCCCGGCGCGGCGGCGGCAACGGCGGCGAATGCCGCATGGCGTGGCACGACGCTTTCGCACAACGCGAAGCCGATGGCCAACAGCACGCCGAGCACGGTCAAGCCGCGCATCGACCGGCTCACGCGCGTCTCGCGGATAGGCGCGGCGCGTGGGCCAGACTGCCGGAACGGGAGACGCGGATACGTGCTCATCGCTGACGGCTGCAACGCCGCGCCGACGGGTATCGGCGCGCGCGCAACCCCGTAAAAGCTGGTCTGCTACTGACAGCTTAGTCCGATTCGGGACGGCGCGTGAAACCCGCGCGCGCGAGCCGGTAATCGGTCGGACGCATGCCGGTCCATTTGCGGAACGCCCGATGAAACGCGCTCGGTTCCGCGAAACCGACGGCGCTCGCGATATCCGCGATGGTGCGCTCGGTGTCCTGCAATTCGCCGATCGCGATGTCGCGCCGCAGGTCGTCCTTGATCGACTGATAGGTGTGGCCTTCCTGCTTCAGACGCCGCCGCATGGTCGCCTCGGCCACGTGCAGGCGCGCGGCCAGCTGGTCGGCACCGGGCCACGCGGACATCGGCATTGCGCGCAGCATCTTGCGCACGCGCGCCGCCAGCGATCCGGGATTGCGGTACTTCACGATGAAGCTGCCCGGCGCGTCGCGCAAAAACGGCCGGGCCGACTTGACGGTCTGAATCACCGGCAGGTCGAGGAAGTCCGGCGCGAGGTCGACATACGACTCCGGTTGCCCGTAGCGCATGGCGTCGCAGAACATCAGACGGTATTCGTGCGCGGCGGGCGGCTCGGCGCAACGGAAGCGCGCTTCGAGCAGCGGAATGCGCCGTCCGACCAGCCAGCAAACCAGTCCATATACGAGGATGAACCACGTGGCATAGGCGAACATGGCCGGCGGTTTGGCGCCTTCGCGTTCGACGAAGCGCAGACGCACGCGTTGTGCGTCGCTGTCGCCGCCCGTTTCGATCTCGACGCCGAGGTCGTCGAGCACGAGCCGCATGAAGCCGACCGCGCGGGCGAGCGCCTGGCCGCCGTTGCGGGCGGTGAGCGCGGTCTGCGTCATCGCGATGAAGCTGCCGCTTTTCATGCGGTGCGAATCCTGGCCGAAGAATTCGTCGTCGAGCGCGCGGGCAATCGCCGCCCACAACGCGCCGTATTGCGCGGACGACACCCGGCTGCGCGGCGAGGCGAGCATGGGCGCGGCAATGCCCGCCGCTTCGGCGAGCGGCAACGCGTCGAGACCGCTCGCGCGGGCCAGCGCCAAGGTTTCCTCCACCATCGCGACGGAGATGGTGCCTTTATCCGACTTCACGAGCGTTTCCCCTGGTCATGCGCCATGCTGGCAAAAGCGCTCAACATTTTCCTTGTGAGGTTCGGCTAGGCCCCTGAAAAAAGCAGGCCGAACGATTGATACATGGTAGCAGTATGGCAAATGCGCTCAGCGAGATTGATCGGGCTGAGCATCGAACGTGGCCGCCGCCTTGCCTACACTGGGCGCAACCGATTGCCTGCGCCGCCAGCAGGCGAACCTGACAGGACCGAGCCTATGGACAGCTTCTACACCGACGAACAGCGGATGATCCGCGACGCCGCCCGCGACTTCGCCGTCGAACGGCTCGCGCCGTTTGCGTCGCAATGGGATCGCGACGCGCAACTGCCTTCACAGGTGGTCGCGCAAATGGGCGAACTGGGCTTTCTCGGCATGATCGTGCCGCCCGAGTGGGGCGGCTCGTACACCGACTACGTGGCTTACGCGCTCGCGCTCGAAGAAATCGCCGCCGGCTGCGCGTCCTGCGCCACGCTGATGAGCGTGCACAACTCGGTGGGCTGCGGGCCGATCCTGAACTTCGGCAGCGATGCGCAGAAAGACCGCTATCTGCAGGACCTCGCCACCGGCCGGCGCATCGGCGCATTCTGTCTGACCGAGCCGCAAGCGGGTTCCGAGGCGAACAATCTGCGCACCCGCGCCGTGCTGCGCGACGGCAAGTGGGTTATCAACGGCAACAAGCAGTTCGTCACCAACGGCGCGCGCGCGGATATCGCCATCGTGTTCGCCGTGACGGACCCGGATCGCGGCAAGCGCGGGCTGTCGGCGTTCATCGTGCCGACCGATACGCCGGGCTTCAACGTGGGCAAACCGGAGCACAAGCTCGGCATCCGCGCGTCCGATACCTGCCCGATCGCATTCGACGATTGCGCGGTGCCCGAAGCCAATCTGCTCGGCGAACCGGGCGAAGGCCTGCGCATCGCGCTGTCGAATCTCGAAGGCGGGCGCATCGGCATCGCCGCGCAGGCGGTCGGCATCGCGCGCGCCGCGTTCGACGCCGCGCGACGCTATGCGAACGAACGCGTCCAGTTCGGCAAGGCGCTCAAAGACCACCAGACCATCGCCAACATGCTCGCCGACATGGCCACCCGGCTCAATGCCGCGCGCCTGCTCGTGCATCACGCGGCGCGCCTGCGCAGCGCCGGCAAGCCGTGCCTGTCGGAAGCCTCGCAGGCCAAGCTGTATGCGTCGGAGCTCGCCGAGGAAATCTGCTCGAACGCGATCCAGATTCACGGCGGTTACGGTTATCTGGAAGACTATGCCGTTGAACGTCATTACCGCGACGCACGCATCACGCAGATTTACGAAGGCACCAGCGAAGTGCAGCGCATGGTGATCGCGCGTCACGTTTAAACGCAGAAGCGCCGCGTTTTTGGGCGCAAAATAGCTTGCTGGACACAGAAGAGCGGGTCGACCGCCAGACCGGAGCACGGCACGCGGAACGAATACCGCACCATCAGGAGACGACGATGAATGCAGCGAAGAGCTTTCTGGAAGCGCGCGATCTGTTGTTTCGCCATCGCACCGACTACGAACGCGCTTACAGCGAGTTCCAGTGGCCGGCGCTCGGCGAATTCAACTGGGCGCTCGATTACTTCGACGTGATCGCGCAGGGCAACCATAACCCGGCGCTATGGATCGTCGACGATCCGGCCGGCGACGGCCTGCGGCTTTCCTACGCGCAGATGTCGGAGCGCTCCTCGCGCATGGCGAACTTCCTGCGCTCGGTGGGCGTCGGCCGTGGCGACCGCCTGCTGCTCATGCTGCCCAACCGCGTCGAACTGTGGGACGTGATGCTCGCCGCCATGAAGCTCGGCGCGATCGTGCTGCCCGCCACCACCCAGCTTTCCGCCGACGACGTGCGCGATCGCGTGCAGATCGGCGGCGCGAAATTCGTCGTGGTGGATAGCGCGGAAACCGCGAAGTTCGACACGCTCGACGTGCCGCTCACGAAGCTGTCGGCCGGCACGCCGCGCGAAGGCTGGATCGATCTCGCCGCTGCTTACGATGCCTCGCCCGAGTTCACCGCCGCGGGCGTGACGCTCGCCTCCGACCCGATGCTGCTGTATTTCACTTCGGGCACGACCTCGAAGCCGAAACTGGTCGAGCATACGCATCAGAGTTATCCGGTCGGGCATCTGTCCACCATGTACTGGATCGGCCTGCAACCCAACGATATTCACTGGAACATCAGCTCGCCGGGCTGGGCCAAGCACGCGTGGAGCTGCTTCTTCGCGCCGTGGAATGCGCAGGCCTGCGTGTTCGTCTTCAACTTCCCGCGCTTCGTGGCGAAAGACACGCTCGATGTACTCGTGCGCTTCAACGTGACCACCTTGTGCGCGCCGCCGACCGTCTGGCGCATGCTGGTTCAGGAACACCTCACAGACTATCCGGTGAAGCTGCGCGAGATCGTGGGCGCGGGCGAGCCGCTCAATCCGGAGATCATCGAGCGCGTGAAGCACGCGTGGGGCATCACCATCCGCGACGGTTTCGGTCAGACCGAAACCACCTGCCAGATCGGCAACCCGCCGGGTCAACCGGTGGTGCCGGGTTCGATGGGCCGGCCGCTGCCCGGTTACCGCATCGAACTGCTCGACGCCGACGATCATCCCGTGACGGAAGGCGAAATTGCCTTGCCGCTCGCGCATCGGCCGCTCGGCCTGATGACGGGCTACGCGAACAATGCCAACGCTACTGCGCAGGCGATGCGCAACGGTTTCTACCGCACGTCCGATGTCGCCTTGCGCGGCGACGACGGCTACTACGTGTACGTCGGCCGCGCGGACGACGTCTTCAAGTCGTCCGACTATCGCCTGAGTCCGTTCGAACTCGAAAGCGTGCTGATCGAGCACGAGGCGATCGGCGAGGCCGCCGTGGTGCCGAGCGCCGACGCGGTGCGTCTGTCCGTGCCCAAGGCGTTCGTGACGGTGCGGCACGGCTACGAAGCCGGTCCCGAACTGGCGCGCGCCGTGTTCGCGTTTTCGCGCGAAAAGCTCGCCCCGTACAAGCGGATTCGTCGTCTGCAATTCAGCGAATTGCCGAAAACCATCTCCGGCAAGATTCGCCGCGTCGAACTGCGGCGCCGTGAAATGGAGCGTGCCGCCGAGCCCGCACGTCTGCCCGGCGAGTACTGGGAAGAAGATTTCCCGGATCTGCGCTGAATGGTTTCGTCGAACGTTTTCGTTCCCTGTCATTTTCCCTTTGCTGCGCGGCCGCCGCGCAGCCACTGCAGAGGAGTTCCAGCATGAGTCAGATCGCTACCGTCAAACTGCTGATCAATGGCGAGTTCGTCGAATCGAAAAGCGCGGAGTGGCGCGACATCGTCAATCCGGCGACCCAGGAAGTGCTGGCGCGCGTGCCGTTCGGCACGACCGACGAAGTGAACGAAGCGATTCGCAGCGCGCACGCTGCGTTCAGGACGTGGAAGGACACGCCCATCGGGGCGCGCATGCGCATCATGCTGAAGTTCCAGGCGCTGATTCGCGAGCATTCGCCGCGTATCGCGAAGACGCTCAGCGCGGAGCAGGGCAAAACGATTCCTGACGCCGAGGGCGATATTTTCCGCGGCCTCGAAGTGGTCGAGCATGCGTGCTCGATCGGCACCTTGCAGCAGGGCGAGTTCGCCGAGAACGTGGCGGGCGGCGTGGACACCTACACGCTGCGCCAGCCCATCGGCGTGTGCGCCGGCATCACGCCGTTCAACTTCCCCGCGATGATTCCGCTGTGGATGTTCCCGATGGCGATCGTGTGCGGCAATACTTTCGTGCTGAAGCCGTCGGAGCAGGACCCGCTCTCCACGATGCAACTGGTCGAACTGGCGCTCGAAGCCGGCGTGCCGAAAGGCGTGCTGAACGTCGTGCACGGCGGCAAGGACGTGGTCGACGCGCTGTGCACGCACGAACTGGTGAAGGCCATATCGTTCGTCGGCTCGACGGCGGTCGGCACGCACGTGTATCGCCTCGGCAGCGAACACGGCAAGCGTGTGCAGTCGATGATGGGCGCGAAAAATCACGCGGTCGTATTGCCCGACGCGAATCGCGAGCAGACCCTGAACGCGCTGGCAGGCGCGGGCTTCGGCGCGGCGGGTCAGCGCTGCATGGCGACCTCGGTCGTGGTGCTGGTGGGCGCGGCGCAGCAATGGCTGCCCGATCTGGTGGCGAAGGCGAAAACGCTGAAGGTCAACGCGGGCAACGAACCGAATACGGATGTCGGGCCCGTAGTGTCGCGCGCCGCGAAGCAGCGCATTCTCGGGCTGATCGACTCGGGATTGAAGCAGGGCGCGACGCTCGCGCTCGACGGCCGCGACGTGCAGGTGCCGGGCTACGAGCAGGGCAACTTCATTGGCCCGACGATCTTCACCGACGCCACCACGGAAATGGACATCTACCGTCAGGAGATTTTCGGCCCGGTGCTGGTGGTGCTCAACGCGGCCACGCTCGACGACGCGATTGCGCTGGTCAACCGTAATCCGTTCGGCAACGGTGTGGGTCTCTTCACGCAAAGCGGCGCGGCGGCGCGCAAGTTCCAGAGTGAAATCGACATCGGCCAGGTGGGTATCAACATTCCGATTCCGGTGCCGGTGCCGTTCTTCAGCTTTACCGGTTCGCGCGGCTCGAAGCTCGGCGATCTCGGTCCGTACGGCAAGCAGGTCGTGCAGTTCTACACGCAGACCAAGACCGTCACCGCCCGCTGGTTCGACGACGACACCGTCAACGACGGCGTCAACACGACCATCAGCCTGCGCTGAACGCGACTGTCCGCGAAACACGCGAAACACGCGAAACACGGAGACGACACCATGAAAATAGGCTTTATCGGACTCGGCAACATGGGCGCGCCGATGGCGCTCAACCTCCTCAAGGCGGGTCACGCGGTCAACGTGTTCGACCTGAATGCACAGGCCGTGCAGACGCTGGTGGACGCCGGCGCGAAGGCGGCCGGCTCGCCGAAAGCGGCCGCGACCGACGTGGAATGCGTGATCACGATGCTGCCCGCCGCCGCCCACGTGCGCCACGTGTTGAGCGCGGAGGACGGCGTGCTGGCCGGCATCGCGAAGGGCGTGACGATCATCGATTCGAGCACCATCGACCCGGCGAGCGTCAAGGCCTTCGCCGAACTCGCCACGCAACACGGCAACGCGTTCGTCGATGCGCCCGTATCGGGCGGCACGGGCGGCGCGACAGCCGGCACGCTGACCTTCATGGTGGGCGGCAGCGCGGCGGTCTACGAACAGGTCAAGCCCGTGCTCTCGGCAATGGGCAAGAACATCGTGCATTGCGGCGACACCGGCACCGGCCAGGTCGCGAAAATCTGCAACAACCTCGTGCTCGGCATCACCATGGCGGGCGTGGCGGAAGCCATGTCGCTCGGCGAAGCGCTCGGCATCGACACGAAGGTGCTGGGCAGCATCATCAATACGTCGACGGGACGCTGCTGGAGTTCCGACACCTACAACCCGATGCCCGGCGTGATCGGGACCGCGCCGTCTTCGCGCGGCTACAGCGGCGGCTTCGGCACCGACCTGATGCTGAAGGACCTCGGCCTCGCCACCGACGCCGCGAAATTCGCGCGTCAGCCGGTCTATCTCGGCGCACTCGCGCAGCAGCTTTACCAGACCATGAGCACGAAAGGCGCGGGACGTCTGGACTTTTCCGCGGTCATCAAGCTGTACCGTCAGGACGACAAAAACGATACGGACACGACGCCGGGGAGCGGCCAATGATCGAACTCGATTTCCGGCATGACGGCGCGGTCGCGCTGCTCACGCTCAAGCGGCCGCCCGCGAACGCCTTTACGCCGGAAGGTCTGCTGCTGTTGCAGCACACCGTCGAGCGTCTCAATGGCGAGGCGCGCGTGCGCGCCATCGTGATCACCGGCGACGGTCCGAAGTTCTTCAGCGCGGGCGCCGATCTGAACACCTTCGCCGACGGCAATCGCGAAGTCGCGCGCACGGCGGCGGCGCGTTTCGGCGCGGCGTTCGAAACCTTGCAGAACGCGCGGCCCGTGGTGATCGCGGCGATCAACGGCTATGCGATGGGCGGCGGTCTGGAGTGCGCGCTGGCGTGCGACATCCGCATTGCCGAGCAGCACGCACTGCTGGCCTTGCCTGAGACGGCGGTGGGCCTCCTGCCGTGCGGTTGCGGCACGCAGACGCTGCCCTGGCTGGTCGGCGAAGGCTGGGCGAAACGCATGATCCTGACCGGCGAACGGGTGGACGCGGCAACGGCGTTGCGCATCGGTCTGGTCGAGGAAGTGGTGGAGAAGGGCGCGGCGCTGGAGGCCGCCATCACCATGGCCGCGCGCGTCGCGACCTTGAGCCCGCAGGCGGTCGGCTTCAGCAAGACGCTCATTCACCAGGGACGCAACGGCGTGCCGCGTCACGCGGCCCTGGCGCTGGAGCGCGAACGTTTCGTCGATCTGTTCGACGGCGCCGATCAGCGCGAGGGCGTCAACGCGTTCCTCGAAAAGCGCGCGCCGCGCTGGCAGAGCGGGCCGGGGACGCCGCAATGAGCGCCGTGCCGAACGCCGTGTTCGATACGAACGCGGCGGCGGAACGCGAGATCCTGTTTCGTGTGGTCAACCGGGTGGCAATCGTCACGCTGAACCGGCCGTCCGCGTTGAACGCGCTGTCGCACGCGATGGTGCGGGAACTCGCGGTGCTGGTCGAGCATTGCCGCACCGACGACGGCATCGTCGCGCTGGTGCTCAAGGGCGCGGGCAGCAAGGCCTTTTGCGCGGGCGGCGACGTGCGCGAGGTCGAGCGGCTCGCGAAGAACGGCGACAGCCGCTGGCTCGCGTTTTTCGTCGACGAATACCGGCTCGACTACGCGCTGCATCGCTTTCCGAAGCCGGTGGTCGCGCTGCTCGACGGCATTGCGATGGGCGGCGGCATGGGGCTGGGTCAGGCGGCACGCTTGCGCATCGTGACCGAGCGCAGCCGCGTCGCCATGCCGGAGACGCGCATCGGTTTTCTGCCGGATGTCGGCGCGACGCGGTTTCTCAGCGTGATGCAGGCGGAACTGGCCTTGTACGTCGGCATGACCGGCGCGACGCTGTCGGGCGCCGACGCCTTGCGTCTGCAACTGGCGGATCTGTGCGTACCCGTCGACTGGCTCGCGACGTTCGAGGAGCGCCTGCATCGCATGTCGCACGAAGGCGATCTGATGGCGGCGCTGCGCAGCGTGTTCGAGCCGCCGTGCAACATCGTGCCGCACGCGGCGTTGCAGTCGTTCACGCCGTTGATACTCAAGCATTTCGACCGGCGCTCCAGCGTGGAGCGCACTTTCGCCACCTTGCGGCACGATCTGGAGCGCGAGCCGCCGCGCGAAATCCGGCAATGGCTGCAAGCCACGTACGACGCCTTGCAAGCCCATTCGCCCACGATGTTGTACGTCACGCGCGAAGCCTTGTTGCGCGGGCGCCAGATGACGCTGGCCGAATGCTTTCGCATGGAGCTCGGCATTGTCCGGCGCGTGATCGAAGAAGGCGATTTCTGCGAAGGCGTGCGCGCGCATCTGATCGACAAGGATCGCAAACCGCGTTGGGCGCCGGCCACGCTGGCCGAGGTGCGTGCCGAACGCGTCCGGCACTTTCTGAGTTCACCGTGGAAGCGCGAAGCGCATCCGTTGGCGGGGCTTGGTGCCGAAGAGGGTTGATCGCGAGGGCTGTTCTGTCGCCCGGCGTGCCGGGTACGCGGCTAGGTGCCGCTCATTCCTGTACTGGTTGTTTTCACCGCCGCCGGCGTGCCCGGCGCGCCTCTCCCGTTTGAAGTCGTGACGCTGTTTCGAGCGTCACGACGCCGTGCTGCAAGGGCATGGCGCGGGTTTCGTCGATTTTTTCCACTCTTTCGGGCAGGCCGGGAACGAACCGTGCTGACGTCAATCGGCTGCGCGGCCGGTCGTCGGGCGCGCGGCAATTGTTTGGGGAAACATCATGGACAGGAACCGGCTCGAAGGAGCGGCGAAGCAGGTCAAGGGGTCCGTCAAGGAAGCCGTCGGCAAGGTGACCGGCAACCGGACGACTCAGGTCGAGGGCGCCGCCGAAAGGCTCGTCGGCAAGGTACAGTCGAAAGTCGGTCAGGCGGCTGACGCTGTTCGCCACCGTCTGCGGAAGTGAACTCATTCATGAAATAGCGCGGGCGCCGTGCGCGCCTGCTCGCACAACGCTGCACAAGGAGAGAACACGATGAATTCGAACCAGTTCGAAGGTACGGTCAAGGACGCCGCGGGTAAGGTGCAGGACGCCGTCGGCGGTCTCACGGGCGATGTCGATCTGCAGGCCGAAGGCAAGGTCCGGCAACTCGCCGGCAAAGCCCAGGCGACTTACGGCGATAGCGTCGATCACGTTGCCGAAGCGGCGCGCAACAATCCGATCGGCGCGCTGCTGATCGCGGTCGGCGTCGGCTTCCTGCTGGGCAAGCTGATCTAGGCGGCCAATGGCGCCGGTGCCGGCCTTTGCTGGCCTTTGCCGGCCGCTTTAGCGGCCGTCTGCCGGCGCCCGTTTCAGCCCCGCGGACGCCCTGGTTGTCCGATGTTCCCGGCGCATTCGAGGCGCCGGATCTCATCGTCTGTTGAAGGAAGGTTCATGCTGGGATTCGATGTTTCTACCGCCAGGAAAGTCTGGACGGCGTTTCTGATCGCGCTGCTGTTCTTCATTCTCTACACCGCGTCGTCCACCTTGCTGGTGGTCGTGTTCGCGGTCTTCTTCAGTTACCTGATCTACCCGATGGTCGAACTCGTCGAGCGTGTCCGCCCGCGACGCGTGCCGCGGGTGGCATCCATCGCGCTGGTGTTCGTGGTCGTGGTGGCGGTGATCGCCGTGGTCGGCTCGCTGTTCGGCGTGCAACTGCAGGACCAGGCCACGCACCTTTTGCAGCAATTGCCGGCGCTGATGAAATCCGACGTGCCGAACCGCTTTCCGCTGCCGCATTTTCTCGAGCCGCTGCGCGAGCGTATCGTCGATTTCGTGCGCAGCCAGATCGAGACCGGTTCCGACAAGGCCGTGCCGATGGCGCGCAGCGTCGGGCTCGGCGTGATGCACGCCGCCAGCAACCTGATTTATCTCGTGCTGATCCCGATTCTCAGCTTCCTGCTCATCAAGGAAGGCCCGCAGATGCGCGACGCGTTTCTGGCCATGCTGACGAACCGGCATCGCGTGCTGTGGGCGCAGATCGTGACCGACCTGAACGTTCTGCTGTCGAAGTATGTCCGCGCGCTGCTGTTTCTCTCGCTCGCCACGCTGATCTGCTATGGCGTCGCGTTTTCGCTGCTTGGCGTGCCGTATGCGTTTCTGCTGGCCGTCAGCGCCGGCTTGCTGGAATTCGTGCCGTTCGCGGGTCCGCTCGGCGCGGTGGCGATCACGCTGGTGGTGGCCGTTTTCAGCGGCTATTCGCACCTGCTCGCGCTGGTGATTTTCATCGCCTGCTACCGGCTGTTCCAGGACTACGTGCTCAATCCGTATCTGATGAGCGAAGGCGTGGAAGTGAGTCCGTTTCTGGTGATCGTCGGGCTGCTCGCGGGCGATCAACTGGGTGGCGTGGCCGGCATTTTCCTTGCCGTGCCGGTGATCGCCATGCTGAAAATCGTGATCGGACGCGCCAGAGATTTCTACGCTTCGTCGCGAAGCGACGGCGTGGCGGCGCGCCGTGCATTGACCGGCGAGCCTGAGTGACGGGTTGCGCAGAGTGCACGCCTCGATGAGGTGTGCCTGCGGCGGCAGCGTAGTAGAAGGCGGGGCGATGAAGCAATGACCGCCGTGCGTTCGCCTTTGCGTTAGCTGCCGCTTTAGCGGGCAGATGAAGCGACTTCCGCCGTTGCGTTCGTCGCTACCACCGCTTGAGCGGACCGCCGATCCGCTCAGCTTTTCGCCGGCTCGCTGTTCAGAACCGCCGACGGCGGCACGCCACCGCCTTCGACGCCGCGCACGCGGGACACCCAGAACACGCCCGCCACCGCCACCATCACCGATACCCAGCCCACCGTCCCATAGCCGACGATCTGTCCGCCCGGCGAACTGCTCAGCATCAGACCGCCGAGCCACGCGCCGCAGCCCGTGCCGAGCGCCTGCAAGGCGCTATTGGCGCTGAGAAACGCGCCGCGATGCGCCGGTTGCGGCACGGTGGTGAGGAGCGCCTGCATCGGCACCATCCGTCCCGACATCAGCACCATGAAGAACGGAAAGAACAGCACCAGCGCATAGAACGGCAGGTTCGGCAGATGCGTGACGAACAGCACCGGCAGGCAGGCGAGCAGCGCGGCGATACGGAACACGAGGCGTGTGCCGAAGCGGTCGGCGAGCCGGCCGACGCGGCGCGAGGTGAAGAACGTCGCCGCACCGCCCGCCATGTACAGCCACGACAACTGCTCGGGCGCGACGCCGTGATTGGCCACCAGTACCGGCGAGATGAACGGAATCACCAGCATGTGCGCGATCATCATCATGAAGGTGAGGGCGAACGCATTCAGATGCCGGGGATTGCTCAGGAGCCGCCACAAATCGGGCAGCACTTCGTTGAGCGCCGGCTGCTTGCGGCTCAGGTGTTCCGCGAGCGACGGCACCTGTTGCGATCCCACCAGCCAGATCAACAGCGACAGCGCGACCAGAAGGAAAAACGGCGCGGCCCAGTTGAAATGCGCGCCGAGCATCACGCCAGCGGGCACGCCGGCAATTGCCGCGAGCGAGAACGCCGTCATGATCGTGCCGGTGGCGGCGCCGCGCCGTTGCACCGGAATCACGTCGCCTACGATCGCCATGATGACCGAGCCGAGCACGCCGCCCGTAATGCCCGCGAAGGCACGCGCCGCGAGCAGCAGGGGGAAGCTGTGCGCCAGCGCGCAGGCGAGGTTCGACAGCGCGAACAGCGCGTAGACGGTGAGCAGCAGGCGGCGCCGGTCGAAGCGGTCGATGTAGGTCGCCGCGAACAGGCCGGACAGCCCCGAACACCACGAGTATGCCGACACGGCCGTGGCGAACGCAGCCGGCGTTGGTCTGGGAACCATTAAAGTTTAACTAGGGAACCAGATAACTACCGTTTCTTGCCCATCCGAGCTCGAAATAACCGCCCGCAAACTGTGGCGAACCCTACTTAAGAACGTAATCTTCTCGAAATATACATTACATAGAAATTATGCACCAAGTTGGTGAATTTGGTCGCCTTATGCCATCTCAACTCCGCACTCCGGCGCCTTCACTTCGGGGATCTCGAATCGCGTTAGGTGTCGACTTCGTCCATGGCTCGTCTTGCCCTAAACGTCGAGAAACGGCCGCTGCATACCTCGTTGCCATCAGGGACGAGCCATCGGTCTGACCTCTAGTTGAGCGACCGCACTTTCATTCGACCGTAGAGAAGCCAGCCACGGGGCGCGCGAGGTTGCGCTTGAAGTTGCGTACGACGCTCGTTGTGATCAGCAGGTCTTCCCGGCCGATAGCGGCTTAGGAGCACGCCACAATCCACTTTACCGATGTCCGTCAGCAGATCCGCAATGGTCCTTGCCGCCTACCTCCGCCACGTCGTTGTAGGCGCACAACGGGGGCATGGCGCGTCGTGCCGTTCTCCGAGTGAAATTAAAAAGATTGTTTTTCTCTGCTATTAGCGCCCACTAAAGATGAGGTTATCAATTGGGGGGCGCTTCAAACGACTGCATGCGGACCATCTCGTTATAAATCTATTCGCATTCCATAGTGATTATCAAATCAATTGATAACTACAGATAGACGACCGTTGGTGTACTTCTTGAGTCACATAAGCTCTCCCCGGCGATGAGGCCACGCCCAAAAAGCTCTTTTAGGGACGTCAGAAATCGCTTAGATTGACTTGGGAGGTGTTTCCTGTAGATCAAGTGGAGGTAGCGCTGATGGGCAGATTAATGCGAGGCAAGGCGCCTTTTTTCGACTGTCGCCGACGGCGACGTTCTTCGTCCGACACAAATCGAGCGGAGGATCTCGTCACACCAGTGATTGAGTCTTATGTCACTTCCATTCTGCAATTCGATTCGGCGCAGGCGCGGGATGACTCCAATTCGATCCACTCGTTGATTGCGGATAAACATCCATGAAAAAAATAGATGCTGACGAGCTTAACTCTCTGCTCACACGCCTGAAGGTCACAGAGTCGGGGATCGAAATCGTACACAAGTTACGGATTGGGGAGTCGCTTGGACCCAAACCTCAGGTCCGCCACCTCCGTAAGCGCGGACGGCAAGTCAGCACTCGGATGGGGTTCACGGTCTGCTGCAATGACGCTGCTTTGCAGTTTGCGCTCTTGCACGAACTGGATTGTCCTAACTCCGACTGCGTTGAATTTTACAGTTGGCCGATGGACATCGGAGGCGTCAGATATTCAGTCGCCAACGGGACACGTGTCGAGGTCGATGTGTTTCGCCCTTTTCTGCTAACGATTTCTGAGACCTGGTGTGGGTTTGTTGACGCGTTCCCAACTTCGATGCTCAGAGAGCGTGTCTCTCGCGGCAGCGGCCTCTATGAAGAGAGCAGTCCGGGGCAATGGGTCAGCGAGCCCATTTCGGAATGGCTATGTCGCTATGGTCTCGGATATCAGATTCTCACAGAGGCACACCTACTCGCTACGCGTGGGTGACCATTCATGAGCAGACTCGATCAGGATTTACTCAATGCGTTGCTTAGTCGCGCGTTGGTTACGAAACCGGGTATTGAGCTGGTACACGAAATTCGCAACGGGGAACCGCTCGAGCCCAAACCTCGGATTCGGCAGGGCCGCACGCGCGGGTCGCACATCAGTACCCGGATGAATTTCGCGGTTCGCTGTAATGACACGACATTGCAGTTTTCACTCCTGCACGAACTCGATGATCCCCATTCCGATTGCATCGAGTTTTATAGCTGGCCGACGGACATTGGAGGTGTCAGATACCCTGTCAGCAATGGCACTCGCGTCCAGGTGGACGTGTTCCGCCCGTTTTTGCTGAAAATATCGGAGAACTGGTGTGGATTTGTCGACGTCTTCCCAAACGCGATGCTCAAAAAGGGTGTCACTGGCGGGAGTGGCCTTTATGAAGAGGTCAGTCCTGGGCATTGGGTCAGTTCGCCAATTGCGGAGCGGCTCAGTCACTATGGACTTAAGTATCAGATCCTCACAGAGACACATTTTGGTCCGTGGTACCTGCTTAACGTCGGCTTTCTTAGTCCGTATCGCGGAGACAGCTATAGCGTGATGGACCCTGCCGCATGCGAGACAGTGCTCAGCATGGTGGCAGTGAAAGGATATCTGTCACGACGCGAACTGATTGAACAAAACATTATCGGTGCGGATGACCTGAACTATCTGATCATCACCCGGCGGGTCTATTTTCCTCTCGGAACGCAGGATGTCACCGACATCCGCAGTTGCATCGTTTTCAGGGACATTGCGGCGTATGAGTCGTTCAAGGCAGCGAAGGCTGCCAACATCGGTTTTCTGTCGCTTGATATCGAGAAAGCCGATGCGGATTCCAAGGGTGATAAGCCTGATCCAGAACCGGGATTCCTCCAGTTCGTATCGCCAGCCGCATATGACTTTGCACATCGAAAACTCGCCTCCCTTGCCGAAAAGATTTCGTATTGGTGGAGGGGTAGTGGGCCAAAAAGGGAAGGTCGACCAATTCCACCGCAGACAAAGGCGGAATGGCAAAGCCAGGCGGAACTCGGTCGGCTGCTATATGACAGCGAGGTCTTCGGCCTCATTCCAAACTGGAGGGCGCGCGGGCACAAAGCGCCGAAATATCCTGAGTCTGAAAAGCTCTGGGACCATGTCTATCTGAAATACCGCCTGCTAAAGCGGTTTTCGATCCGTGCGACGTGGGCGATGTTTGTGGCCATCGCAAAGCGCCTTGGACTTGAACAGTTCTCTTATCGTACGGCGAGAAAACGGGACGAAGAGTGCGAAAAAAGTGTCTTTGTCCAGTTTCGTGACGGCAGCTCAGCACGCTACGCCATCGCTGGATTTGCGCCGCCCGGCACCGCAAACCGCCTCTATAAATGCGCGGTTCCGTTCACGCTTGCGCACATCGACCATACCCCGTTGCTTATCAGGCTGGAGAACTCGGCCAATGGGCGACGCATCAAGAGTCAGGTATGGTTGACTGTCATGATCGACGCTGCGACTGGACAGAAACTCGCGTGGACGCTGTCCTTCAATGCGCCGAGCGCAGCGGCCGTTACAACGGTGTTATTCGAGTGCGTAAAAGAGCACAAGTGCCTACCTCGTTTCATCGTTGTCGACAACGCGCCTGAGTTTGATTCCCTCGTCATGCATCGCATTCTGCAAGAAGCAGAATCTCATCTTGTCTGGCGTCCGGCTTATCACCCCCGATACGGGGCGCCAGTCGAAGCTGCGAACAACAAAATCACGACACAACTGCTGCAGCAGTTGACCGGAAATACCGTCGCAGTGAAGGACTTGTACGCTTATTCGCGAACCTTTATTGCGCGCAATCCTGAGTTGATGACGCTAACCCAACTCCATGCTCATCTGAAGGGAGTGTTCTCCGAGGTCGAAATGGAGCACGGCTCTGCTAAAACGGGTGATGAGTCGATCAGGGATTACGTAGCCAGATACAAACGCGAATACGGAGACAAATACAGAAAGCCGATTGAGCTGACGCTCTCTTTCCGCAGGCTATGCATGCCGCCGGCCTCTGGTAACGGTATGCGTGTTGTTCGGGACGAAGGATATGTCGTTGTAAAAAATCTTGCGTATTGGGACACTGGGGACGATCTCAAGCGATTTAGAGGCCGACGGGTCCGCGTGTTCCCCGATGTTATCCACCCTGGTCTCGTGTACATCTACGTGGACAACCAGACAGGATGGATTACTGGACGAAGCATCTACGCAGACTTCTTCGCGCTGTACTCCAAGCGAGAAATCCTCGGCGTGATGGCCGAATTGAAGCTCGGAAGGCTGCAGGGCGTTCGCGATCCTGTCAAGATCTCAGTAGCACTCGCGGAGAAGCTCCTTGAGCTGGAAAAGGACCCGGCGCGCAAAGACACATTGACGAAACAGCTGGAAATGCTTCTCAACCGGGCACCCTCGCTGCTCCAAACCGAAGAACAACCGGAGAACTATTTCAGTGCACCTCCGGTCCCCGGGACGCACCCGCAAGCCGAAGAAGGGGCAGATGTTTCCCCGAAGTCGGCGCAAAACGCCGCATCAAAAAAGTCGAGTGCACCGGACGTATCCGCAACCGGGTCGCCTCAATCGCAGTCCGATTCCGCACGACAGAATGCCGTTGGCGCGGTCCCGACCGGTGCAATCGCGCCAGATATGACGACAACTGAGACTCAGAGTCAGGCAGATAGCGATGCACATGCGCCTGCCGATGAAGATGATGACGACGATCTCGTACCGATAGTTCGACCAAATCGACTTTCTTTCTAACCATCTCTTTACCCGGAGATTTCCGATGGCAAAGCCAGACTATGCAAGCATGGCCAAGCAACTGAATTTGACGCCCCAGTCGGCGGTGGACGCAATTGACGATCTCAACGAATGGATATGTTTGCATGCGAAGTTCCTGACCACGCAGCAGAAAATCATGAATGCAATCGCCGGTCGATCACGTGATCTGCTTATTGTCGTCATTGGTCCGGCGCGCGTCGGGAAGACGACATTGCTTGAGTCAATTGCAGGGATGAGCGATGCGTTAGCGCTCGAACGTGGACAGCGGCGAGGATGCTTTCGTTTTTCAGTGCCACCCCCGGACCACGTCGGGCGCTTTAACTGGACAGAAGCCATCATTAATGCGTATGTGGCAGCCGATGAGCCACTGCCATACAACAAAATCGAATATGGCGACGTTGAGCACGGCGCGCCTCGCGGGAGGGCTGTAAGTGGCTCTGTAGCAGCAAGGGATGCCGGCTTATGGCACAGCTTCGTTAAGAACATCAAGCTCGAGAAGCTGGTAACTGTCGTGGATGAAGGCAACACTATCCCTGTCACGCTTTCGGATCTTCAGGTGTCTCGCGCGATTCATGCGCTCAAATATATTGTTGCGCTAACGAAGCAGCCTCTGGTCATCGGAGGTACTTCCAACATCAAACGTCTGGTTGAGCATGATGTTCAACTCAAGACGCGGACGAAATTAATAGCATTCGAACCTTACAGCGATACGCCAGAAGACAACGAAGCCTTCGAACAATTTCTTGACGAAATGGAGAAGCGACTCGGCCCCGACCATTGCGAACCGGGTTGCCTGGTAGCGCATGCGCAAATCATCCGTAAGTCCATCGACGGGCGCCCCGGGCTCGCCGTGCGGGTTGCGACCGACGCTCTGAGTGAGCCGAGCAAAAGAAGTCGGCTGACGTGGAATCGCTACCAACGCCATCTGAACATCATATCGAGCGCATCTCTTGATGATTTGACGGTGGAACGTCACGTCACAGCCGAGCGAATTGTGGCGGCAGCAGAGGCAGTCACGACCAGGCGGCCCGAAGCGAAAAAGAGGCAGCCTTCCGGGCGAGTCGGAGCAACGAGGAATTCGAATGCGCCCAATCACCCCTTCGAATAATCTCCATCTGGTCGAACCCATTGGTGTCGGAACCGGGTTGGTCGAGGCTTCTTCGAGTGTGTGGAAGCGCGCTGCTGAACGCGCGTCCGTGCGGTTTGGCGACATGGTTCGGTGGGCGTTTGAGCAGCGGGCGGTGTTGCCGGACTATCCACACGAGGTTTCGGGATCGCTCGCGCTTAAACGGCGACTGTTGGGTGTCGACGGAAATACGGCCGTCGCCAGGGTCTATCTCGACCCTTTACGGCCCTTGGTAGAATCCGATTATCTGGAAGCATGCACGCTGCTTCCATTTGCCGGCATGTTGACAGAGAAGAACATCTTGCGCAGGTACAAAGCGTGGTGCCCGCTATGCCTCATGGCGATGAAGGAACGGTCAGGTGTTTATGAGCCTTTGCTCTGGCGGCTGACAGATGTCACGGTTTGTCCTGAGCACAACGTAAATCTCGTCACCGAATGCGAGTCGTGCAACAGGCCCGGAGAAATTGTCGCGCGATTTGCACGGGTAGGTTGCTGCAGTCGCTGCGGCGCGTGGCAGGGCAACGACGAGAGCCCCGGCCTCCGGTCTGGAGATGATCTGGAGGTGCGCATTGCACGTGCTGTCGCAGGCCTGCTTTCCCGTACCAACGAATTTCGGGAAATCGAACACGATGGCCGGCTAACTTTCAGGCGAATGCTAACTTCCGATGAGATGACCTATCTGCTCGCATCGGCACTGGACATGAATGTAGACCAGGTGAGGCTATCAGTGGCACGGCCTCGACTGCCCCGTTTGCGAGCGTTGGCGATGATAGCTGACAACGCTCAAGCGCCGTTGGACCGGGTTATTCTTGGGCAACTACGCCCATGGAGGAAAGTCGTCAAACCTGCCTCCGAAGGTCCGCGACCCACGCCCAGGCCAGACTGGACGGTTATCGCAGTAAAGTTCCGGCAAATGGCCGACGACGTCAACGTCACCAGACTGAAGGATGCATGTGCAACTGTGGGGATCAGTCTTGGGTCAGCCCGCATTCGTTTTCCGGATCATGTCAAACGTATTGTCGAAAGAGGGAGAAGGTCAAGAAAAGAAGAGGCTGAGCAAAGCAAAACTGCTCGTATGGAGAAGCTTCGGAATGCGTTTCGCGTGCTGGTAGCAAAAGGACTCTACCCGTCAACTCCACGACTTACAGCTACCTCAGGCGTGTCTCAGCGCTGGCAGGAAAGTGAAGTTAGGCAGCTAATCGATGAAGAGTGGGCGCGGCTTGGTGAGGGCCAGTTTTTTCGCAGGAGACGTACTGCAGGGACCCGCAAGCTATTCGTTGAATAAACCAACGACCGAAGTCGCATTGCGGTCAATGGCGAGCAAAACTGTGCGCTAGACCTGCACTACCATGCGCCGGCCGAAGTCTTTGTTCGTTACTTCACCTGCATATTTCCCGTGGCGCTGGTAACCGGCGGGGTTGGCGACGACTCTGCATCCTGCCCATATGTAGTCGCAAGAACGATGTATGTGGCCATGAATCCACAGGTCCGCCCATCTCAGCAGACGCCCCAAATCGCTGGCGAAAGCGGCTGAGGGCATATGCGCGGCGTCATAGCCGAGTGACATCGCGTGCGGTGCATAATGCGTAACAACGACGGTTTTTCCAGCGAAGGGTTGCCGGAGTTTGCGCTCGAGCCACGCGACGGATCTTCGATGAATCCGCCGGACATCGGTGGGTAGTAGCTTTCTCGCGGGCCCAGCCGAAATGATTCGATGTTCAGGTGCATATGCCTGTGCATAGTCCATTTCGGGGCCGGCCCTCTCGTGAAGGGCGAAGTCGCTCCACAGGCAGCATCCCAGGAAACGCACTTCCCCCTGCACATACTGCTCACCCTCAAGAAACTGGATGTTCGTCCCGGCAAGCTGGCCTCTTGCGTGACGGATGACCGCGTCATAGTCGCGATGGTATAGCTCGTGGTTACCATGAACATATACCACTGGCGTCGGCCAGTCGTGAAAGTGGTCCGCCATCTGGTCCAGTCGATGTATGTCTCCTGCGAGGACCAGAACATCCGACTGCGTCGTGTCTAGCAATTTGTCTCTCCGACGGTTTCCCGGCACCCGTTCCAGATGCAAGTCTGACGCAATCTGCAGCCGCATTCTGGCCTCGTACTGTCCTGGTTCCCCAAATGAGCTCTCGAGAGGCTGAGTGGAGTAGCCGTTGCAGCATCAGCCACATTCAGATTTCTCCCATCGTCACGTGGTTCTCTCAAGTCACACCTTGTTGCGACTGAAATATACATGATTTATAGTAAAACGACAAATTATGTCGGGTATAAAAAATGGACATTCAGATGGCAAGTGACGCAGGTGGCAGGGGTGAGCAGCTCAGCAGTCTCGCGCTGCGATGCGCTGAGCGTCTGTCGCTACCATTTCGGGACTTTTACCGGGAACTGGTCGCGCCGGTGCTTTACGAGGGGCGAACCTTGCCTAAAGTAAAGGGGCTGCCTGTAAGCGGAGCCATCGACGGAACCCTGGAAGCCGCTGGGATATGGGTGCGCGCAATGAACAGGCTCCTGATCCGGACGGACTTGCAACGCACAACGATGCTCGCCTGGCGTCAGACTCTTGCGCCGAGAGGGCTTGTGAGAACTTACAGGGCATGGTGTCCCGCCTGCTTGCATGACTTCGCTGAAAGCGGTGAAACCGTGTACGAGCCTCTTGTCTGGCGAGTGGTGGAAGTCGTGGTATGCCCCGTTCACACCGTTTGGCTTGAGACCGAATGTCCGCATTGTGGTCGTGGCAAACAACCATCATTTGCGGCCTTCACGCGGGTGGGTTGTTGTCGCCGATGCGGCAAATGGCTGGGGCGAGCCGTTGCCAAACTGACGCGGGCTTCCAATAGTGAATTTGATGTGTTCAGCGCGCGGACGATTGAAAGTGCCTTGGCACTTTCTAATGTAGAAGGCAGCGCAGAACTGGTTACTTCCGATGTGGCAGTGCGAGCGATTCGCGATGTGTTCTACGAGGGATCATCCGCGCAGATGGGGCGAGCACTCGGAGTGCTGCCCTCACAGATTGTTCACTTCGCTGCCGGGACTTTCCCTGCACCTCTACATCTGTTCGTTCGCGCTTGTTACGCAACTGGGGCGACTACAAAGCAAATTTTCCAGACAAACGATTTTAGTGACGTCGCGCGTGTCAGGGATGGTTGCGAGTTTGAAATCAGGCGGTCGGTGCCAAAACGGGTGCAGATGAGCAATGCGCTTGTCAAAAAGCTTACGGAAGCGCTCGCTGGCGATGGGTCCACGTCTGTAATGGACATCGCCGACAGTCTGAACATCACATCGACGACAGTGTGGAGGCGCGAGAGAGAACTCGCATCGCGTCTTGCGCTGTTCCACGCTGGTTACGCGGCGCAAAAGATGCAGCGCCTGAAGGATCAATACCAGTGCGAAGTGATTGCCTTTGTGAAGGCGTGCCAGGCTCAGCGCATTTCTCCCGGCCGAAGGCTGATTGATGAGAGTTGCGGTGGCATCGGTCGATTCTCGAGAGAGTGGAAATGGTCTGTGATAAAGCAGGCCAAAGCTGCGATATTCGGAGTCGGTCGAGATTTAGCTCAGGAGGCGTCGGAGTCTTCTCCGGAGGAGACAACTTAAGGCGGGGCGCACGCGCTGTTGAAGGGAAATCGAATTTCTTTGTCCTTTGACGGAATACGGCCCACTGCGGTGTAGGAGCAATCTTGCGAAACGAATGAAGTTACCGGGGCGCATGGGCCGATACAAGGTTATGTGTGTCCAAGCCGCGCTCTTGGGAGCCGGGCACGGATACCTCAAGATTTACTCGCGAGCCATAATGGCCTCTTGCGCGCCGGTTGCTGTCTCGGATTAGAGCTGCACTACGGTTTCTTGACGTTCTCCATGGGGCTGATGCGGTTTGGGGGGCAATTTTCGCCTATTTTCGACCCTTCACAGACCGGCGTGACGGCGGGAGCCGCTGCCATAACGAGGAGTGCCGACAACTGCCAGTCACAAGACCGAATGCGTGGCAGATGCCGTTATTCACCTGCAGACGTCGAACGCGGCATCCGCTCTTGCAATTTCGTGGCTTTCCTGCGCTTTTCCAGCATGGTTCCCCGACATTCAGGGGAAGCGCAGCGACAAAGATATTGCTCGCAAACTTTGCGACTGTGACGTTCATCGACAACGAGAGCGTAGTCGAGCGCCAACTCTTCGCCCGGCGCAATGGCGCGCAACGCGTAGATGAAAATTCGATTGTTTGAAAGTTCGGCTTCACAGTTTGGCGAGCAGCTGTGATTGAGCCAGCGCGCGCTGTTTCCGCCTTTGCTGCCATCAATGACCAGCCCATGTTCAACGTCGAAGAGGAACGTATGTCCGGCTTCAGCTTCGCCGGGACGGTTATGCTGTTGTACATCCTGCCATTTGACCCGCGTCCCTTTGTATTCACAAATCAGGGCGCCAGCGGCGATCGTCCTGATGGCGAATAGTCCCCTTCCGTGAACAGGGGAACGACGAACGACGAAGCGGGGGCCGCCGCGCAAACTTTGATTCATGCTGCTTCACCATGCTGAATACGGCCAGCAGAATGTTGGCCATATTGAATGGTCACCATCTGGAAAAAAACTGTCAAGAGAATTGCTCACGCTGCTGATAGATAGACCCGATTCGCCAAGATGAACCTTGTGTTCAGATCCGACGGCCGCGCAGTGATGTACTTGTCCAATGCGCTCAATCTTTTGATTAAAAGTGGCGCCAACGATACGACCACCGCGACCGAGAAACGCGTCGCCGTTGATCAACTTGTTTTCGACGTGCAAGCTGACGGAATCACTGAAGTTATCCTATGCATAACCGAAACTGTTCACCTCTTTTTTTCGTCACACGTCACTGAGCCACTGGAGACCCGCTCTTAGTTCGCGACGGTTGATGTCGAGGCCGATGGTAGGATGATGTCAGAGGCTCGAGAATTGTTTCACAGTATTGAATGCGGCATGCTCTCTTGGGGGCCAATATGAACGGTAGGAGCTCATCGACCCCGTCGCGGGGACACTGGTCAATGCATGTCTTTTCCTGCTGAAGCTATCGATGCGGTCGACGATGTTGAAAGCAATCTTCCAAGGCCAGATTGTGGAACCGGTGCGGTTCGGATTGTTTGTAGCGGCCAGCTGGCGGCACGTACCGGATGCCACCCGTCTAATGGCGAAAAGACGCAAGCAACGGCTGCGAAGACTGTAAAGGTTGCTGCTGGAAAGAATGTTAAAGAGCGTGTGAACGCACGGTCTTGTCATGTATTGCCGTTGGTCGCGGGACGAGATTGCGACGGAACTTGTCTTGTGCAAAGCGAGGCGAGCTCGGAGCCGATGGGTGGGCCCCCGACGTGGGCCCGTAGCATACAGGATATTGCAGAATAACTCACATGCATATGGGGGTAATAACTTTGGAACCACTTCCGCAGGAGAGCGAGGCGCAGCGCATTGGGCATCGCGCAGATAAGTGTTTTGTAGCAAATCGGCCCGATTGCTGGCGAGTGAAGCCGACCGATGGCACCGATGATGTTGGGCTTGACTACCAGATCCAACTGGTCGACGGCGCACAGTATGTCGGGCTGTTCCACGTCCAACTTAAAGGTAGCGAGTCACCGGCGCTGAACGCCACGGGCGAGTTTTACTCGGTTCCCCTTGAAAGATCGACGGTGAATTACTACCTCCGCATCGGCGGGCCTGTTCTGCTCGTTTTCGCTGATTTGAGCGTTGACGTTAACACGTCGAGATGCCCGGTCTTCCATGTATGGATACATGACGACCTGAAGCGACGGGAGAGCGAGGGGCGTTCTGCAAGTTTAAGCGACAGGCTCACGTTTCGCGTGCCCGTCGCGCGTCGACTCGAAGAGAACACCGATGTGCTGCCTGATCTCGAGCGAATTCGCAAGAATCGCGAAATCGCTAACGAATTGAATGCGGTTATCGAAGCCAAGCTGCCTGCTCTGGATTACGAGGATAGAGCAGAGATCCTTGGCGGTCTGCCAACCGGGCTCACGGCATACAACAGCTCTTTGATTCTGGCCGTCACAGAACCGGCTACGCGTCCGTGGCCAGAGGCACCCCGTGACTCTCTACCTGGTCAGCTCGATGAGGCAGACAGGCTGCTTGTATCCGGGCAGGCAGCTGACGCGGAAGCAATCCTCGGTCAACTGGCCCCCGGAATTGAGAACGCCCTTCCAATCGAGCAAGCCGAATACTGGTACTGCAAGGGACGGGTCCATGCCCGCTCCTCCCGCAATGCGCAGGCAATCGAATGCTTCAGACACGCCTACGATCTCGCAGCACATGCCCCTCGTTACGTTGTTGCGCTCGTCGAAGCTGATCTGGCACACCGCGTGTCGTCGCTCGCCACGCCGGGAGTTGCGGACCTTTTGCATCTGGCGACGGGACACGCCCCAGAAATTCAGGCAGTACGCGCACGCCTGCTCGCGATTGACGGCCAGTTCGATGAAGCGTCGGCGATTCTGGCACCGCTGCCTCGTCGGACTGCACTTCACACGCAGGCTGTACTTGCAATGATGCAGGGCCGATACCAGGAAGTCATTGAGTTCTGCAACGCGGGAATTATTCAGGAGGGGCTTGAGTCCCGCGAGACCCAGCTGTTTTACCTGTTGCGGGCGGGCGCGAATTTCTGGTTAGCCATGCCCACTCCTCCCCGGATGAGCACTGACTATCATATTGAATCAATGTCAGGGCCTGCTGGCGTTGACGCTGAGCGGCTGCAACTCGCCTGGTCGGATATCAAGGCCGCCATTGACGTGCTGCGTCGCGCCGCATGGCCGAACAATACGCAGTATCTCGCTGACATCTGGTGCCCGGTTGCGCTGATGTTAGGGCGCGCGGCCGAGACTATCGATGTTGCGTTAGAGGCGGCGAAGGCGCGACCTTCGCTGGCGACGATGCAGCTGGCTGCAGAAATGCTCGCGATGCACGTCGAGCGGTTTGACGATGCTCTGGAGGCGAACGGCCGTCAGCCAGAGTCGGCGGAGCGTAATTTCAGACGCATCGGCATCCTGTATCACGCGCACAAATATCTCCAATGCTTGCAGGTTGTGGAGGAGCAGGTCGATTCCTTGCCGAAAGACCACGCTTTGTATCCTGTGTCTGTGGCTATTGCAACGCTTTGCGCAGATAAGCAATTCTATTCTGAACGGGCAGAGGCCATGGTAGCCCGACTCAAAGCTCGCACTGAATGGGCGCCTCACGCAGCAGTGCTGGACTATTTTCGTGCGGTCGATGCCAAACCGCTTTCGCGCGACGAGGCTACGCAGACTCTGGTCGCTGCATATCTGGAGCAAGGTAGCCCCAAGGTAATCGCCCAGCAGCTTCTTTACATCCTCAGACCGGCAAGAGCTGACGAGGCGCAAATCTGCATCGATGTGGCAGAGAACCTTCGGCAATCGCAGGAATTGTCTGTCGATGGCGAGTTTGCCTTAGCTCAGGCGCGAACGACTCGCGAGGAGTGGACGGAGTTGCTCGCCGTGACGGAGCGCGCAATCGGACGCTTTCGGCAGGTGGGCCGATTCCGTGCCGTTCGCGCGCTCGCACTCGACAAGCTTGGAGCATCTAATGAGGCGCTTGACGAACTTCGCGCGCTTGTCGAACTAGGGTCATCAGACCAGTTGGCGCTCGACCTGTACGTGAGCATTGTGACGCGATCCGGTCTTGTCGACGAAGCATTGAGCCTTGCCGAGAGACTCCTTGAGGTTGAACTGGAAGCGGCGAAGCGGCTAGACTGTCTCTGGCTTGTTTTCCAGTTGTCGCACTCGAAGGAACCGGGCGGCAGGCGGGCCATGGACGTGCTCTGGCAAATCGGCCAGTTGATTAATCAAAGCAGCGAAGAGGAGGAGGGACGATTCCTTGTCACCTATTTCTCTGCGTTGCAGTTTTCGGGCGCTTCACAGTCAGGCCGGCTGGAAGAGTTCGATAAACGTCGACAGAGGTTTTTCGACAAGTGGCCGGAGTCGAGAATTCTTCGGAGTATAGAGTTGCCGCCAAAGCACTCAGCCACCGGATTGCTGGAGGCACTTAAACGGGTGCTCGGTGAGCCGAAGCGAACCCCCGACTGGCAATTGAAGATGATCCGGGAGCTATGCAGAGGGGAGCTTCCAATGCCGTTCTCCTGGCGGCCAAACACGGTTCTCCCTACAGTCCGTGACACTGCGGAACTCTGGGAAATCGGGAAGCGCTCAAAGAAGGACGACGTCCAGTATCACTTGACCATGGTTCACGGAACGGCCGCCAGACGTAGCAGTCGAGACGTGGCGGGAATGGTTCCGCTGCTGGACTTGCCGACCCTGTTCGTCATACAGGATCTTGAACTTTTCGGCCCGCTTTTTTTGATTTTCCAGCGCGTTGCGATTGCTCAGTCCACCCTCCTTGAAATCCAGCGAAATGTGGTGCAAAGCCCCTTCAATCTGATGCACGCACGGTTTTCCAGCCTGACCAAGGTACTGACCACAAATATTGACCAGATTCTGCAACCGGCAAGCCCGAGGCCGCCGGATGAATTCATTAGTCGCGATGGAAGGCTGGGCGAAGATGTGAAAGCGCTTCTGAGCGATAAGCGGTTCGTTCTTTATTCAGACGATGCGTTCTTCCGCCTGTACGCGACAGAAGACGAGCAGGGCGCCTCGGGCTTATGTACGCTCGATCTGTTGAGAATCATCGACGAGCTGGAGTTGTTACCAGTGAATACGGTTGCGCAAAAGATGGGTCAGCTTTGTCTCTGGAACGTACAGATTGCTATCGAACCCAGGTTTCTGATGGCGAGTCTTCCGGTCGGACTGGCCAAAGCCAGGACAGTCTTGGTTGCCGACGAGATGATTCGTCAGGATGCCTGCTGTTATGCAATCCTAGAAGGAATCTGGAATGTCAGGCAGAAACTTGAGAACGTCATGCGCAGCGGTGCGACGCTCCTTCGGGACATGGTCGTGGCGAAACACAATGCGGATGTTGTAATCGCAGGCGTGCTTGGTATGTGGCTCTGGAAAGTCCGATTTCGTACCGACGCGGGCACTCTGGATGTGATTGAAACACTTGCCGTGGCCGTAGCAATCGCAGCCATGGGAATGGATAAGCCATCCGGCGAGGCGCGCCAGTTGTGGCGGGTCTTCCGGCTTGTCGTAGAACTCATGCACGGAGAACAGATGGACGAGCAAAAGGAGCGGGTTGCCATAGCTACTCTCGGGAGAGTTTGCGCTCGAAGTTCAGGCATTGAGGTAGAACGCCAGCAGGAGCAACGTGTAATGAAAATATTACGGGATGGTCTGACCGAAGGGACCGCAGACTATGAACTTTTCACTAGTGCTTACGAGGAAGGACGTATCTTTGCGGGGACGGCCTCTAGCAAAAAGTTCAATCTCGAAAGCATGGAAATTTCAGACGTCGGATTCCAGGTGTGAAGTTAGTTCTGAAGCACCAGACGTGTCTCCCGGAGGAAGTGGAAAGTTCGCGCCCCAACTGGGAAATTCTGCTGTAAGAAACTGCCGTGTTTGCGCACTGGCGACACGTTAGCACTCGGCACACAGTCAAAATGAACAACGCCGCCGGATATTGATTTCGTAGAAGCTCGGGCAGCCGGACCGAGGACTCAACGCTTACAGACAGCGCAATAGCATCTTCGTGGCTTCGTTTTTCCGCTGCCCGATCTCGGAGTTAGAGAATGCGTCCCAGCGGATCTATGGGTCGCCGGTCGCGGCCAAGGTGTTAGTTGACCGCGACCGACTCCTTTTCGCCAAATTGCGGGCAGGCTTGATTCCCTCCTACTTCTAGGCGCCCACCTGATTGACTAAGACGCCGATTTTCTCAATCTCGATACAAATTTCATCGCCGGGCTTCAGGAATTTGGGTGGGGTAAATCCGATGCCGACCCCGGCCGGCGTACCGGTTGCGATAACATCGCCCGGCAGAAGGTGGATGCCGGCGGACAGCGTCTCGATAAGTGTCGGAATATCAAAAATTAGCTGTTTTGTGTTGGAGTTTTGACGGAGTTCCCCGTTGACCCAACACTTCACATCAACGCTTTGGCCGTCTACCGCGTCTGCTGTGACCAGGTAAGGCCCCATCGGACAGAAGCCGTCGAGCGATTTGCCGATGAACCATTGGCGATGCAGTTTCTGCAGGTCGCGCGCGGTGAAGTCGTTGATCACCGTGTAACCGAACACGTGGTCCATGGCGTCCGCCTTCTTGATCCCAATGCCGCCTTTGCCGATGACGACCCCGAGTTCTGCTTCATAGTCGAGCTGACTGGTTACGTTCGCATGTCGCGGAATAATGGCGCCCGGCCCGATAACCGTCGACGCTGGCTTGGTAAAGACGACCGGCGCTTCCGGTGCGTGTTCGCCGTCCTTGGCACTGTGATCAAAACCGGATTTCTGAAACTCTGCCGCGTGCTCGCTGTAGTTCTTGCCAACACAGAAGATGTTGCGGCGTGGCTGGTCGATCGGGGCGAGAAGCATCGATTCGCTCAATCGGATGCCTGGTGTTGCCGGTGCAAGGTAGTCCTTGATCGAACCAAATTGCTGTACCAAATCAACCATATCTCCGGAGAAATTCTCGACGAGCTGAGCTACTGGCCAGAAGGAGGTCCCGTCATCTGACACCACAGACACGGTCTTTGCACCATTAAACAACACGTTAGCGAAACGCATGACCTTGACTCCTTAATTATCCAATTGGTTAAGTGGTATCGAAATGTAAATCCACTTTGGTGCTTTTGCAAACAAAATATTGTTGCAAAATATACCAAATTGGTACTACAATAGGGCTATGTGATTAAAAAAACAGGGTTAGGCATGAGCGACAGACAGGCGAGCGTAAGGGCGTCGGGCGCGAAGGCGATGGCTGCCTATCTGCTTCAGGAGATGTCTGCGGGAAGGTTGCGCGAGGGCATGAAGCTTCCTGCCGAACGAGTGTTGAGTGAGCAATTCGGTGCATCTCGCGGAGCCGTCAGGCGCGTGTTGCAGGATTTCAAAAGCCGGGGGCTCATCTCTCAGACAGTAGGCAGTGGTACGTTTGTTCAGGCCGGGGCCGAGGTTACGCTGGCGTCAGCCATTGCCGAAATCGCCGACGCTCAACCTGCGGTGATCGAGACCAGTCCGTCAGAATTGATGGAGGCGAGGCTGCTCATTGAGCCGCTCATGCCCTTGTTGATTGTTCGTCATGCAACCGCGTCTGATTTTTCGCGGATGGAGGAATGTCTGACACGAGCTGAGCGCGCCGAGTCGCTTGATGACTTCGAACACTGGGACGCAGAGCTGCACCGCGCGTTTGCGGCAGCCACACACAATGCGTTCTTCGCGCAGATTCTTGATCTCGTTAATGAGGTTCGAGACCGGGGCGAGTGGGGGCGTCTAAAGAAACGGTCTATGACACCTGAGCGACGGAGAAGTTACGAGCTGCAACACCGGGAACTGGTGTCGGCCCTGCGCGACCGTGACGCTGACGCCGCGTCATTGGCGATGCAAGCGCACCTGAAACAGATCCAAGACAATCTTTTCGGGACTTGGAGCGGTGCGGAACGCAGAAGCTGACAGGTGAAAGGTTCTCCCCGCAATGGATCGAAGGCTGCGGTGCCAGAGTCATCAGGTGGCGATCAGCCTGTCGTAAAGTTCGACGTTGTGTTGACGGTACAGGATGTTTCGAAACCGTTCTTCAGAGCCGGGACTGAAATCCGGCTCGGCAGCTAACAATCGTGCGCGATACAGCGTCCGACGAGTCTCGTGCATGTAGCTCGCAGGCAGCGGTAAGTCTTCCCTGCGCTCGTGTGCGTCGAGCCCTTCGAAAGTGAAGAGGCCGCTTTCATGGTTGAGAAAGCATGCGGGCGGTCTACCTTGAGTGAGAAGAGCCATGCGCTGGCTTTTTGCGCATGCATCTGTGTCATCTGTCAAAGCAAAGACATTCTGTTGAAGCACATTGCATCGCTTCAGCCAAGCTGCTCGCTTGTCTTCCTCATCTTTGCTGAAATGTGCATGCAGAGTGACGACGAGCTGCTCAGGGATGCTGTAGAGGATCGGATATCCGTCACGCACATAGAGCGCAATCTGGAGGAACTCGTAGCATCGGCCAAGGCCATGAACGTATTCGGGCAATCGAGAATGGAGATCTGAAGGAACACCATCGCTCTGGTGGGTCACGCCATTCTCGTTCTGGATCGGCTTAGGTCTGCCATACACGTCTTGATACATGATCTCCGAACCGGTATCGAGAAGTTCAGGAAATAGAAGTACCGGTAGATACGAGTGCATATACAGCGTCAAATCATGCTGTGACGTAGTCGTTGGAAACAGACGATAATTATGGTTGGCTCGCCGCGACGCCCGCACGATGTCACCAATGGCCTTAGCGACGCATACTCCGTTCGGCAAACCACCGCCCCTCGTTTCAGCCCACGTCTTTACAAATCCCCAAGGACTTCCAGATGGGACGCCCAGAAAATAGAGGCACAGCCATGATGCTGTGAGCAATTCAACATAGAGTCGATCAAGACTATCTACGTTGCTCGGCATCCCGACCTTAAGCGATGGGTTTCGTGCAAGGGCGTCTCCTCCCTTGATCTTGACAAGCTCGTTTGAAAATCGACCGAACCACCGCGCGCAAGCGTGTAGGTCGACATTCTGAAAGCAGTGTCGAACCTTTAGAGAGATCGGAGTTCTATCGTTGAATGGCTGACCAGCGTGCGGTACCACGATGGTGGAAACACAACCGTGCAATCGCTTGAGATTGGTTAGAAACGACGCGATGTTTAGGTCGAGATTGGGATTCATCATTCAAGCTCCGTCGCGATGTGCCTGAGGTTGACAACAAACCCGGACTCAGAATCGAGGTTTACGGGCGTGAATGCATCTCCTTGATATGCCGAAATAACTTGCAAGAAGTCACGTATCAACTTGCAGCAACGTTCTCGAGCCATGTCTCGCGTCAATCCGCCCGGCAGCTTGTCTTTTTGCTCGTTCAGCCACGCATCTCCTCCGAGATTCTTGAAAAACACTTCCGCTTCAAGATTAAGAAACAGCTCACTTGGCAGGCTTGGCATCGCATTGGACAACTGCGAGCAGATAAATTCTTCAGCTGATGATCCTCTGGACGCGAGGGCGAGGATCTCGGTCTTCGCCCAACTCACTAACGGCGCGGCCATTGACTCAAGGTCGAAGGTCATGTCGCGCACCCTCAATTCGTCGCCCGGTTCACCGAGAATCTGGAATACCTTGTGTCCAATGACATGAAACCAGATTGGTGTGATGGTGTCGTCGATCACAAGCATCTGGTGATCGCATGGCAGTTCGGAGTCTCGGAGTCGCTGCCGAACGTGCCAGAGCACCAGGTAATGCCAGATAATTCCTATGAGAGCGCCAAATTGCCGGGACGTTTCCTGCTGGGAGCCCAAGGTGGTCGGATCCCTGAACGTCATTGCAGCGACTATCACGATGTCACGACGGAGCCCATCTTTGAGAGCGCTATAGAGCGTGTTCACTTCAATCCCGTTGGGGTCCGGGCGAACCGGAATCGCTCCAGCAACGTCTTTGTGGCCGCAGTAAACTTTCCATGAGGGACTTTTCCACCAGCGCTCGTCAATATCAAAGATCCTGTAGATGGCGTAGATACCACGCTCGCCGCTACCTCCAGTCAGATCCTTGAACGTGTTGTAGATTGTTCTTATACCGACCGCTGTGCCCAACGCGTTTTGAATGCTGCCGACCTTCTGCGCCAGCTCGGTCTGAATGGTTGACAACACATTTTCCTGCTTCAGGCCAACGATGCTTTGGTTATGTAGTGATCGTGTCAACTTATCTGATTTGACCTGTAGATCGTCGCGAACCTGAAGCAGCTCACGTCTCTCATCTCCAATAAGTTTCTTTTGCTCGTGCAATGACGACCAGTGTTCGGCTGCCACATAAATCGCGGCGAGCGCCATGGCAAAGATAGCCGCGTCTTTCTGACCGTGCTGGATCATCGCTCCAAAAAAAATGATCCATGGAAGAAGGCAAAGATAGAACACGCATCGAGGTGATTGAAACCACTCGGTTAGCCTGCGCTCACTTGGTTCCGGCGGTGCGGGTGCGCTTTGCTCAAGTTGCTGGATTTCGCGCTCTAGAGAACGGATTTCACCGTCCAGTTCAAGCTCCAGCTCGTGCGTCACCGACGGATTCTCAGCCGTCTGTAGCGAAGGAGAGATTTGCTCGAAGCCAAGAGCTTGCGCCAACTTTTGGCTCAAGGTAATGCGGTTTTGCCTTAATGCGTCGAGCTGGCGACGTCGGCTGGTCAAGCGAATCGCGCGCCAGTCTTCGGCAGCCCGCAGTCGCTCAAGTTGACTTCGCGTTCGATTTACCTGAAAGGCGACAACCGTTAACACGGCCACCAAGATGGCCAGACCCCACGCCTCGCTCGCCGAAACGTTTTCCGGTCCGGTTGGTGGATGTAGCAGGTGAGACAGTGCCTCTGACGAGCAATCCGCGACGAAGTGCATAAACGGATCGTGAGTCGAGCATGCGCCCGGATGCATCTGCTGGTAAATCCCGAGCAACCAGTAACCGAGGCCCGCAATAAGCGTTGTCAGTGATAGCAGAGCAGTCCGGCGCAGTCGGCGCATTCTTTTGCTCATGGAGGTGGTCCTTGAAAAGACGTCGAGCCGTTCGTGATGCAAGGAATGGGCGGCTGAACAAGTCTGGCCGGCCCCTCAATGGAAGTAACAACTGAAAGCGCAAGCTGAGCACTCGTTCACCGAGGATTAACTCGCTGAGGAGTGCGCGTTGAAAGCAAACTGTATGAATTGGGATGGCTTGGCGGAAGAGTCAAGTAGTCTGGATTGCGAAAGTTCGCAATCCAGTGTAGTGGAACACGTTTCCCGCCAGATGCTGTATGAAAATACGCCGATGAATTTCGTTTGCATATCGAGATTTCCGTGACTTCACTGTCCTAAGGAGCTTTGCTACCGCTGAAATCATCAACAAGTAATCCATGCTCAAAATCACGGAACTCAATCGGCGCAACGGCAATATTGTGGGAATGGAATGACCTGTCTTTGCTTGTCGAACATCGTGATGATTGGGGCAGCGACTCGGTCCAAGAAAAGAGCAATGTTCCAGGGAGATCTGCGACGGCGGTGAGAAATCTCCCTTGAGTCCAGATTCCTGGATAGCTTCTGCCAGTCGGTGCAGCATGTTTGTTGCGCCGACAACTTTTGGCGGTAGCCAAGTGACACTCTGGTTCACCGCATGTTAGGCGCGCGCATGGTTTTACGTCTGATTGTGTGAGTCCGATCTTTTGCTTTGATCAGGCAGGCTACAGGAGAATCGCGGTCAATCTGGTGACGCTTTCCGCGAATTGCGTCGCTTAACGAGTCCATCATTGCCTTATCAACATACGGCAATTTATATCTATACCAGCGAGCTCATTTTTCTAGTCGTGCAAATTTTTCTCAAACGCTCTTAGCGATAGGACGAAACCTTGAAGGACGCGACGTGAGTCTAACGTGCAAAAGGAGCATCTCGTTCCTAAAGCGTTGGCCCCAAAAAAGACGTATCTGGATAAACAGAGGATACTTATGTCGCCACAAGTGGATCCCCTTTGCCAAGGATTTTCAAATGAAGGTTTTCGCTCTACTGACTCTTTTCGCTGCATTGTTTGCGAACAGTGATATCGCCTGGGCGCAAGTGGATCAGTCGAATGCGGAGTCTCTAATCAGAACCGCGACGCAGCAGGTCTTAGGTGAAGTCCGCACCAAAGCAATTCAGCCAGATGACATCCATAGCATCATGGGTATCGTTGACCAAGATATTCTTCCTTACACCGATTTCCGACGCACCACGTCACTTACGATGGGCAGGTACTGGCGGACGGCGACGCCCGCACAGCAGCAGCAACTGGTTGAACAGTTCAAGATGCTGCTGATTTACACATATTCGGGTGCTATTGGGCAGCTTCAGGAAGACGTGACTATCGACTATCCGCCCGTTCATATCGCGCCGACTGACACAGACGTTGTGATTCGAACGATTGCTACGCGGAACGGGAATCCCGCAGAGATTGATTACCGACTCTATAGCACGCCGCAAGGTTGGCGTCTCTATGATCTGAACGTGTTAGGTGTCTGGCTTATACAGACTTATCGGCAGCAATTTAGCGACAAGATCCATCAAACCGGCGTGGATGGGCTAATTCAATTCCTCGCCGAGCGCAACCAGCAACTAGCGTCCAGCAAGCAGCAGTAGGAGACGAGTGCAATATGGCGAGTGCCCAATTCATTTTGACGACGCAGTCAGGGTTCGCCTGCTAGCGATAGGGCGCGACGAACTCGGTCCAATGCGAGACGTTGGTCTGCAACCTGACACCAGCCATGGCAATGCTGAAGTAATATAGCCGCAGCCAGCTCGACGGACGGTCCTAGTGAGCTGCACGAAAGTTTGCGCAATTTTATACAATGGTTTTGATTATCTCGCAGCAGAATGGGCAAGTCTGGGTGAACAGCCGTGAGGTGCACGCTGGACGTGCCAAGCGGTGGAAGCCGTTTTCGGTCTGTCCCCGCATTTTCAGAGCGGATACACAAATGGAAAATAGTGTTTTCCCTAGCCGTAATTTCCCGTGTACCGGCATCGCTGACGAACGGCTCGGCGTCGGTGCTCAAACTTTTTTGTGATGACATCAGGCATATGGCTTCAGGCGTGCCAAAACGAAGCAATCAGGCAAAACTATGGCGAGAGCCGTCGTTCGCAAATGCGGAATTGCTTCGTGCTGCCTACAAGACGCACACGTTCCCCCCGCATTCGCACGACGAGTTCGCGTTTGGCCTGATTGAAAGAGGTGCCCAGGAGTTCATCTATACAAACGGTGAACGCCTGATCATGCCTGAGCGGACAATCTGCGTGGTCAATCCCGGAGCTGTGCATGAAGGAGGGCCTGCCACCGAGGAAGGGTGGGACTATCGAATGGTGTACGTCCCGGCCGCAAATTTGGCAGCTGCACTCAAAGACGTGCATGGCGAGGCCGCAGGAACGAATCTGTATTTCCCGCAGACGGTCATCGACGACCCTGACACAATGCGGCTGATTTACGAGGCACATGTTTGTTCAGAATCGCAGGACGCGTCGCAGCTTGAGAAGACCTCGAGACTTACCCAGGCTGTTTATCAGTTGGCTCAACGCCACGGTCAGTCAGCTCGCCCGCTCATCACGAGTTCACCGGTGCCGGGCTCGGTTCGGCGCGCTCGCGAATACATCGACGCACACGTGTGCGAGAATCCGTCACTCGACACGGTAGCCGATATCGCCGGGATGAGTCCTTTCCACCTACTGCGGGAATTTAAAAAGACTTTTGGCGTTGCCCCGCACGCCTATCTGGTTCAACGCAGAGTTGAGCTGGCCAAACATCTCCTGCTCAAAGGGCGCCCCCTGCGGCTCGTTGCCATTGAGGCTGGCTACTACGACCAGGGACACTTGAGCCGCGAATTCAGTCGCTTCTTTGGCGTCCCGCCAGGCGCCGCTCGTCAGTAAAACCGTTCGTTGCAACGACGTCGGTTCCATCAATACGCGAGCGCCAGATCTGGTCGGTGACCGTATAGCATTTTTAGCTGCATATCGTTCCTCGATAGCCATGCTCGCGCTACGTTCCATGCGCGAACCTTCTTGGCGCAATTTTCTCCAAAGAGCCCCTGATGTGAATCGGTACATTGATACGTGTCGCCGGTCTGCCTGTAATCGTTAATGCACGTGCACCGGCGTAGCCACGGACGGAGGACACGCCAATCATTTCTCACGTCCTGATCATGTATATCCAAGGAGAACTCGATGGCAAAGCAGTTTGACGACCATAACGCGCATGACTATGAAGGGTTCTCTCCGGCGACGCGGGCCTTGCACATCGACCGCGCACTCGAACCGGGAACAGGGGTAGCCCCAGCAATCATGCAGTCGGTTACGTATTTTTCGGAGGACGGTGCCGACTTTGCAAACAAAGCGACTGAACCGCTGAAAGATATCTTCTACGCCCGTCACGGTAATCCGACTGCATCGCGGGCGGCGATGATTGTGGCAGACATGGAGGGCAAAGAGACGGGGATCATGTTCGCCTCCGGTATGGCTGCCATCACCACAACATTGTTGTCGCTTCTGCGCATGGGTGACCACGTGGTCGCGCAAAAGAGCCACTACATCGGGACGACCACATTGATGAACGAGACGCTCGAGCGCTATGGCGTTGGCGTCACGCTTGTGGAGCAGGATGATCCGGATGCTTTCGAGCAGGCAATTCAGGCAAATACGCGAGTATTCATGCTCGAAACGCCGGTCAATCCTACGATGAAACTTACTGATCTGAAGGCAGTCAGTGCGATAGCAGCAAAAAGCGGGATCACCACGGTATGCGATAACACGTTCGCGACGCCCTTTAATCAGCGCCCGGGTGACTTGGGCGTCGATATCATTGTGCACAGCGCGACTAAATATATGGGCGGTCACCATGATCTGCTCGGTGGGGTGGCAGTTGGGTCAAAAAAGCACATTGATGCAGTCTGGGATATGGGCATGACACTTGGCGGGGTGTGTGCACCGTTCAACGCATGGCTTGTGCTACGCGGTCTTCGAACGATGAAAATGCGTGTTGACCAGAGCAATCGCAATGGTCTGGCAATCGCCCAGATGCTGGAGCAGAACGAAAAAATTGAGCACGTGTATTACCCGGGTCTCGAGTCGCACCCGCAGTATGCGCTGGCCCGTCAGCAGATGAAGGGCTATGGTGGCTTGTTGACGTTCGAGCTGAAAGGCGGCTTCGACGCGGGGCAGCGCTTTATCAAAGCGCTAAAGATTCCGTTCTATGCGGCAAGCCTTGGCGGTGTCGACTCGCTCGTGATCCAACCGGCAGCGCTGTGGCTAGGACGCTTGTCACCGGAGCTTGTCAGCAAGCAAGGAGTGAGTCCTGGTCTCATCCGCTTTTCAGCCGGTATCGAGGAAACGGAGGACTTGCTGAAAGATATCCGGCAAGCCCTGGAGGTCGCGTGATGATATCGAGCCGGATTGAAGCTTTGACACGCTCCGGCATCCGGCGTGTGATGTTACTGGCCGCAGAGGCGGAAGCGAGTGGGCGAGAGATCATTCACCTTGAAGTCGGACAGCCCGACTTTCCAACCCCGAAACACATTCAGGAAGCTGCCTCGATGGCGGTCTCCGAAGGCAAGACCGGCTACACCGCTTGCGCAGGTGTGTCGGAACTGCGGACTGCCGTTGCGAACAGGATAAACGAGCGAACGGGATGTGACCTTCTGCCCAATGAGGTCCTCATTACGACTGGCGCCGTGAATGGGATTTACCTGGCGCTCTCAGCAATTCTCGAGTCAGGAGATAGCGTTCTGGTGCCCGACCCAGGCTGGCCAAACTATCACAGCGCCGTAACGATGGCGGGAGCAGAGTCTATCCGTTATCCGCTGCTCGCCAATAACGCGTACGAACCTGACTTTGACTCGCTTGAAAGGCTTGTGACGCCTAGAACACGGGTGATATTCGTCAACACCCCCGGCAACCCTACGGGCGTTTCGTGGTCGGCCGAGACGCTGAGGCAGGTCGCGGATTTCGCCCAGAGACATGGGCTCTATATTCTTTCCGACGAGGTGTACGAGGACATGGTTTTTGAGGGGCGCCACGTCAGCATGCTAGAGGTGGCGCCTAAAGAACGCGTGCTGCTCATCTCAGGGGTATCGAAGAGCTACGCAATGACGGGATGGCGGATTGGCTGGCTCGTCGCGCATGCGGAGGTCGTCGCGGCAGGCGTGGCGCTCGTCGAGCCAACTACGTCCTGCCCACCGGCGCCCTCCCAATTTGCAGCACTGGCAGCCATTCGAGGACCACAAAACTCAGTTGTGGAAATGCGACGAGTCTATCAACACCGGATGGGCGCCGTAATGGAGCGATTGAAGTCAGCAGGAATACTTCAGGCAACGCCTACCGGGGGATTCTTCGCGATGCTCGACATCTCACGGACCGGCATGGACTCAGACGAATTCGTCGATGGGCTTCTGGCAGAGAAAGGGGTGGCGGTGGCTCCGGGTGGAACGTTCGGCGCAACATCGCGGTACAGTATCCGGATTTCGTTCGCAACCGGGCTCGATGATCTTGAGCGCGGGATAGACGCCATAATCGCGTTCATTCGGGAAAGGGCGCACATGCAGAACTGAGAGTCGGCCGTGCCAAAAGCACGGATTCTGCGTCCTCGGTGCAGGGTGGGCCTGCACCGAGGACGCGAATGATTGCCAGTCGCGCGATTGCGCGACTGGGTTTTTGAGACTTGCGCTGTACTTTGCAAGCACGCCGAGCCCGCAAGCGCGGCCCGTTCGCGGACCTAGTGCGCGAGAATTCCCGACGTTATTTCCCTCACCGACCGCGTTCCCGTCAATGCCATCGAAACATCGAGTTCTTTCTTCAGAATGTCGATCGCCTTGCTCACACCAGCTTGACCGCCGGCCCCCAAGCCGTAGACAAATGCACGTCCAACCATGCATGACTTTGCGCCGAGTGCGAGGGCGCGCAGTACGTCCTGGCCTGTTCTAATACCACCGTCAAACATCACGTCCACATCGGAGCCAACTGCATCGACGATTTTCTCGAGCTCAGAGATAGATGACTTGGCTCCGTCGAGCTGCCGCCCTCCATGGTTCGAGACGACGATAGCCGACACGCCAAGACTTGCGGCAATTTTTGCGTCCTCGACATCCATAATGCCTTTGAGAATGATCTTGCCGGGCCAGATACTGCGGATCCAGTCCATGTCTTTCCAGTTCAAAGTCGGGTCGAATTGCTGGGACATCCATTGAGCAAGCGTGTTGACGCTATCCATTCCGCTGATGTGACCGGCGATATTGCCAAATGTCTTGCGCTTGCCCTTAAGTATGCTCCATGCCCAAGATGGTTTTGTAGCCACGTCCATGACATTCGAGAACGTGATTTCCGGCGGGACTGTCATGCCGTTCTTTATGTCGCAGTGACGTTGACCGAGAATCTGAAGATCAAGTGTTGGCATGAGTGCGCTGCACTTTGCTTCAATTGCGCGCTCGATGAGAGAGCGCACGAATCCCCTGTCACGCATCACATACAACTGGAACCAGAAGGGCTTGTCCACTGCGGCGGCCACGTCTTCAATCGAGCAGATTGACATCGTGCTCAAACAAAACGGAATGCCGGCTTCCTGTGCTGCTCGGGCTGCGAGAATTTCACCGTCACCATACTGCATACCACATAGTCCAATCGGCGCCAGTGCAAGCGGGAGCTCCGCACGCTCGCCAATAATTGTCGTGCTCAGATCGCGGCTATCAACGTCGATAGCGACGCGCTGGCGCAGCCTGATGGCTTCCAGATCGGAGCGGTTTGCGCGCATTGTGGACTGTGTGTACGAGCCGTGATCCGCGTATTCAAAAAAGGCGCGTGGTACGTGTCGACGTGCGATATTGCGAAGGTCGTCGATGCTAGTCGCTTTGCGTAATACATTTGGTCGTGTCATCAGCAGAGTCTCCATTTTTTGAAAGCAGGGCGCTGCCCCTGCCGTTGCTATCACTAGCGCCCATATTGCATTTGCCGGAACGAGCAGAGCTCGCAAGCGAAAGCGCCCAGCGGTGTCTGATGCCGTTCCTTCGGTTTTCACGCTCGCGTGAGTACCGTCGGTGATGGCCCGACTAACGGCCATTGACGCCAACCTCGGCGCTGCTCAGCGACGGCGGCCTGGTCGTGTTCGACATTCGGTCAGCGAATTAAGGGTACAGAGTAGGCTTGCCCAGATATTCCGGCAAGCGCATAATTGTCAAGAACGTCATGCCAGGATGGAATTATGATTGATGAGCTAAAGTCGTTTGTAACTGTGGTAAATGAGGAGTATCTGACACGCGCGGCCGATGTGCTGTGCGTCAGTCAATCGGCCGTGTCAAAGCGTATTCAGAGACTCGAGGAAATGCTCGGGGCTGAGCTGTTCGACCGAAATTTCAAACCGCCGAAGCCAACATCATTGGGAAACCGCGTATTTGAGGAGGCCATTCCGCTCCTACAGAATTTTGAGCGGCTTGTTGAGCTATCGCGCGAAGACGCTCCGCCGTCCGGAACGCTCCGTTTCGGACTGCCACAGGTCGTCGCGGACATTGCGATGTTTGACGCCGTGATGGGCACGAAAACGGAGTTTCCCTCGCTTGACGTTCGCCTGCACACCGACTGGAGTTCCGGTTTGCATCAGATGATTGAGAGCGGTGCCCTCGACGCGGCCGTTCTGATGCTAACAAAGAGGGCGCCCCCCCCTGATGAACTCGCCTGTCGTTACGTTGCCACGCTCGATGTTATGGTTGTGCAAAGCCGCAAGAAACCAGTCGTTACCGGATCGGCAACCATCAACTCTCTTGCCGGTCAAGATTGGATTCTAAATCCGCTGGGTTGTGGTTATCGCGCGGCACTGGAGCGTGCCATGGACGAAGCGGGGCGCAGGCTAAGACTTAGCGTCGACACCCACGGTACCGAGATGCAGTTGCGCCTGATTTCGGCGGGTATGGGACTGGGGCTTGTACCGAAGGACGTCCTGGCTCGCAGTCAATGGAAGGACGAGCTGAGTGTGGTCAAGATGCGCGACTTCTCGCTATCCCTAGATGTATGGCTCGTTTCTCGAAACCAGATGGGTAACCTGAAGCGGGCGGTCAAGCTGCTGGAAGACTCCGTAGTCGAGTCGTTTCGCAAACACGCATCGGCGTTATCGGAACCGGGCAATCATTGACCAGTAAATTATTGCAACGCATCGGCGACAAATGGCGCATGCCACCGGGCCATCTTCTGATGGCCAGCATGCGTTAGTGTCAATTTCGATATGTGAGGTCGCGGACCACCAAGTCCGGGGCACTCGCCAGCGTCGGCGGCGCCGGACTATTCTTCTCAGGCATGTAGTTCATGACAATTATGAGCTTGCGGCAAGCATCCTTCGTCTCTATTCTCGATCAAGAGGATTTGACGTAGCGACGGGCGTCTGTCTGATCGTGAGGAGGAGACATTGCATTTCATAGACTGAGCAGCTTGGACATTCGTTTTTCGCTGCCCAGTCTTCCGTGAGCTATACGCACTTATTTTTGCGTCATCTTTCATCGTTTCCCACGCACCGCTCTATTCGCGGCTGGAGAATCCATTTTTCTAAAACACAAAATCAATACTGGAGACATATATGAATGCATGGAGTCAGGAGTACTTACCAATAGGCGGTCTGCTGTGGTCCTCCGTGTTTGCGGTAATACCGATCGTGAGCTTCTTCACTTTGCTAGCTGTTTTCAAGCTTCGAGGATACGTGGCTAGTGGAATCACGCTGGCGCTTTCAATCGGAATCGCGGCTTTCGTATTCCATATGCCTGTCGATCGAGTGACGGCAGCCGCGCTCTTTGGATTTACGTATGGTTTGTGGCCGATTGCGTGGATCATCGTGACCGCCGTTTTCCTGTTCAAGGTAGTGGTTCGATCAGGCCAGTTTGATGTAATTCGCGGATCCATAATTTCGCTGACTGACGATCGCCGACTACAGGTCTTGTTGATAGGGTTTTCCTTCGGAGCTTTTCTTGAAGGGGCCGCTGGTTTCGGGGCACCGGTAGCCATCACCTCAGCATTGCTGGTCGGGCTGGGCTTCAATCCACTCTACGCTGCAGGGCTTTGCCTGATCGCCGATACGGCCCCGGTGGCGTTCGGAGGGTTGGGCATCCCTATTTTCGTCGCGGGCCAGGTTTCAGGACATGATCCTGCAGCTATTGCTGCAATGGCTGGGCGCCAGTTACCCTTTCTGTCGTTCCTGATTCCTTTCTGGCTGGTTTTCATAATGGACGGAGTTAAGGGCGTGAAGGAAACTTGGCCAGCAGCCCTGGTTACGGGGGGCAGCTTTGCCATCACACAGTTCCTGACGTCAAACTATTTAGGCCCTGAGTTGCCGGATGTCGCGTCAGCTCTGGTGAGTCTGGTTTCGCTGACTGCGTTCTTGAATGTCTGGCAACCGAAAACCGTCAGGTCGGCCGCGACGACGACTGGCGCGGTGGGCGGCGGAGCAGTCTTGTCCGCTCATTCGCCTTTCACAGGTAGCCGTGTGGGGCGCGTGGGTGCGAGAAATACAAGTCGGTATTCCAGCTTGCAGATTTGCAAGGCTTGGTCACCCTTCGTCATCTTGACTGCCTGCGTGTCTCTTTGGAGCTATGGTCCGTTCAAATCGCTCTTTCAAACGGGGCATACATTGAACAGGACGACGTTTGTATTTCACATCCCTCACCTTGATCTGCTTACGCAAAGGGTTGCACCGATTGTCAGTCATCCGGTGAAGGTGCCGGCCGTACTGAGTATCGACACCATTGGTGCGACGGGCACAGCAATTTTCGTGGCGGCGCTTCTATCAATGCTTTTTCTCAAGCTCCCGCTTCGCGAGGGTGCGAAAGCGTTCGCGGCGACACTTAAAGAACTGAGAGCGCCAATATTTTCAATCGGACTCGTACTTGCTTTCGCATTTGTCGAAAATTTTTCCGGGATGTCCTCTACGCTCGCTCTGTTACTTGCCCAGACAGGCGCAGCGTTTCCGTTCTTTTCAGCGTTTCTAGGCTGGATCGGGGTCTTCCTGACCGGCTCCGATACATCTTCTAACGCGCTGTTCTGCTCACTTCAGGCGGCCACCGCGCAGCAGATAGGTGTGCCCGGGAACCTGCTGGTAGCCGCAAATACTACTGGCGGCGTCGCAGGCAAGATGATATCGCCGCAATCTATCGCGATCGCGTGCGCAGCTACCGGTCTTGTTGGCAGGGAATCTGAATTGTTGCGCTTTACGCTGCGACGAAGCGTCGCTCTCGTTACCGTAATTGGCGCAATAACGTTCATTCAGGCGTACTGGCTTTCGTGGATGATTCCCTGAATCGGCAGGCTGGAGAGGGCGCACCTCAGGTCTTCGCACCGCCGATGCAAGTGGGAGTTAAGCGGATCCGATTGCGATTTTTCTACCTTGGCCAGCGACGTGTCCACGCGTCGCTGGCCAAGGTATGACGAGCGGTTGCTTTACGCGCATATCTGAAATTAGGTTTATACTTAATAGATGCATATGCACCCATTTGTTTGGTTTTTTTGTCCTGTCTGTTTCGCGATGTTGCCGGGCATTTCGACTCCCAACAAGGGCGGTGCGCGTGTAGAGCAAGACAACACGGGCAGGTCGATGTGTCCGCATTTGCCGAAGCTGATCTGGAGGTTAACAAATGTCAGTATTTATCGTAACAGCGCCAGAAGGGCGTCTCGGCCATCAAGCGAAACAGTCGCTGGCCGTAAAAATAAATGCCTTGTACGCCAGGGTATTTCAAAGCACAACAGAGCCCGTCCCGGTTTTGTTCAATGAGGTTCCGGAGGTAGCCCTCCGCATGAAGGAGGCGGGCGAGCGAGAGTTTCCTATGTTTGCGCATGGCCACATCGCGGTCGACCACACCCAGTCGCAGAAATATCAAATGCGGGCCGGCGTCGCGAAGTTGCTTGCCCAGGAAAGCAATGGCTCCGTTGACCCGACCTCGGTCTTTCTGACAAAGCTAACGGCCGTTTTCAAGGGCGAAACAAGGGCAGCGCCGTCAATCCCGTCCAGCAACTGGATTGACTCGCTGTCTGCAGCAGACAGGGCATATATGTCAGTCTATTGAACTAGTTCCTGCCAAGACCACTCGCAAGCTTAATTTTTTTACAACACGCGTCCTCACGCCAAGCCGATACTGAGCACCAGAATTCCTGCGAAAAAGAAGATTGGGAATATCCCTGCGCTATCTCCTCAATCGCGGCTGCGAGATAGTTTGGCAGCCTGCCCCGAGTCCCTCGCGAGCGAAGAGAGGCCACAAAAAGATGTTGGTGGTCATGTATCATGGGGTCTTGATATAAGAGAGAGTTAGCATGCCTCGAGCGTCTCGCGAGCAGGTTGAGAAACATCGTTCCCTTATCCAGCGGGAATCAGTCCGGCTTTTCAAAGAAAGAGGGATTAACGGTGTGTCCGTCGCAGAAATCATGGCTAGCGCGGGTTTAACGCACGGCGGCTTTTACGGGCATTTTGAATCGAAGGACGCACTGGCTACGATTGCCTGCGTTCAGACGTTTGAGCAGTCGCTCGGGCGGTGGAAAGCTTTCGATGACGGCGCCGCAGATGAAGCCATACTGGTCAAAAGGCTCTCGCAACATTTTTTGAGTGCAGCTCAGCGTGATGACTTTGGTAACGGCTGTCCGATGACGGCTTTGTCTGGTGATGTGAGTCGTGAGCCGGAAGGTAGCCCCTTGAAACAGGCGTATAAGCGCGGTGTTCTCGGATTGATCGAGACACTGATGTCTTTCTCAAAGCGTCGCAAATCCAGGCGCGTACGACAACAGGCGCTAGTGCGACTATCGATGCTAGTAGGAGCGCTGACGCTTTCCAGGGCAGTGAGTGGTGACCCTCTTTCGGACGAAATTCTCGATGCGGCTAGGAACTACCTCGTGATGGATGCTGAACGGCCGCTAGAGGGCGAATGAGGCCACTGATGGTGTCACATAACTCTGCCCGAATAATGTCTTTCCTGTGATCAGTTTCGCTCCAACGCGGGGGCCAGCAGGAGTGCCTTTGCCGCAAAAGATTGGTGTCGCATGGTCGAAGTTAGCAATTAGAGTGCAGGAGTTGGGTAATGGGCATTAAAAAGGGCGTAGACGCAACCGCTTCATGTGATCAGAAAGAAAGGGCCTTCCCTGACGTCACTGAACTGACGCGCAACGTTGGTTTTCTTCTTGGCCGTGCCCGTCTTTCCCTCTCGAGCCGGACTAACAAAAGATTGATGGCAAATCTGGGCGTGTCAAGCGCTCAAGCCAATGTCCTTTTTTTGATTGGTACGAACAGGTCGGCATCCATGAAAGCGATTGCGCTGGGCAGCGGGATGGACATGGCGAGCACGTCGCGACTTGTGACGGTCCTAGAAGAGAGGGGACTGATTACGCGCGTTCGGTCGGACTCAGACCGCCGTGTGCTGGAGCTGCAACTGACCAGATCTGGTCGTGAGGTCGCCGTACAGTTTCCCAAGATTCTCCACGAAGTCGTCGATTCCGCGCTGACAACATTTGCGGAGGACCGAAAGGCGGCGTTGCGGGAGATGCTCGAGGAGATGATCGTGAACTGTGTGGATGGTCGTCGCGAGGCTCATGTAGTAGTGGCGGCAAAAGCCAACCCGCTGAGCTCGAGCGAGCGGTGGCTGCATTCGCTAGAGTCGCTAACGCGTCAAAACGAAGACAAATAGATGTATATACATTTAAATGAGATTTGAGATCTGACTTAGCTCAAGGTAGAAAGGGAAAGCAGATGATGCTAGATGGGGCGCCTCGCCGATTCCTAGGTACAGCGCCCACGCGGCTAGCTTCTCGCAAGGTCGTCTTTGGACCAGCCACCGCCAAGCGCCCGGATCAGTCCGACATCAGCTCCGAGTTGCTGTGTCTGGACGTTGATGACAGCGCGTTGTGCGTCGAGCGCAGTCGTCTGCGCCTGTACCACGTCCAGATAGCTGACCGTGCCGCGCTTGTACCGCTCAAGCGCGAGGTTCACGGATACGTCAGCCTCGCTTGCGGCATCTTGCTGCTGCCCCAAGGCCGTTCCGAGATTTGACAACAGGGATAGATTGTCCTCCACCTCCTTGAACGAGGCTAGAACGACTCCGCGATATTTTGCACCGGCTTCTTCTGTTGCGGCCTTGGCAGAGTCGACCTGAGCCCGACGCTTCCCACCGTCAAAAATGTAAGTCGCAAGAGAGGGTCCGATTGCCCAGAATGAGCTTGGTGCGCTTAGAAGATCTCCATAGATTGAGCTTTGGAGTCCGCCCTGCGCGCTCAGCGTCAAGGAGGGGAAGTACGCCGCTCGTGCGACACCGATCTTGGAGTTAGCTTCTGCAACGCGTCTTTCGGCAGCCGCGATGTCGGGGCGGCGTTGGAGCAAAGCAGAGGGCAGGCTCAACGGGACCTGCGGAACCGTGATGGGAGCATAATCTGGCTGCAATGAAAAATCTGAGGCGGATGCACCAACCAATACCGCAATGGTGTGTTCCGTCACCGCGCGCATTGCAGTTACCTGCGACAACTGTGATTGCGCTGACGAGTATTGCGACTTGGCTCTGGCGACGTCCAAACCGTTTCCTACCCCTCCCGTGTGCCGGGCCTCAGTCAGTGTCAATGCTCTCTGGTACTCGTCAGCGGTCTGGGATAACAGCCGAAGCTCCTGGTCGAATCCACGGAGCTGGATGTAACTTTCGGCTAGCTGCGCTTCCAGGCTAAGCTGGACCGACGCGAGGTCGGCCTTTGTTGCGTCTGCTTCGTCCTTGCCAGCCGCGACAGAGTCGCGCACGCGCCCCCACAGATCTACCTCGTAATCGACCTCTACGCCAAGCGTCGCGGAGTTGTAGTCTGCCGGAGATGTCGCTCCCCGCAGCGGCCGGGTGTCGGACTCGCGGTCGCGTTGGGCGTTTCCGACTGCGCCAACCTGCGGGTACAGGTCAGATTGCGTCTGTCTCACAAAAGCCTGCGCGGCAGCATAGTGGGAAAGGGCCGCGCTCAGATCGGGATTGCTCTGAATGAGCTGTTGCTCAAGGGAGTCGAGCTCCGGCTCGTTATACGTTTTCCACCAGCCCGCTCGGTCGATCTGGTCGGCCGGTGTCGCGGCGACCCAAGGGCCACTTTCCTTGTACGTCGCTGCGACCGGAACATCGGGCATCTTGTATTCGGGGGCAAGCGAGCATCCGGCGACAAAAAACGCCGTTAACATCACGCAGATCGGCCGCTTATTCATGGGCGCTTGCCTTTTTCTTGCCAGCCGGTGTGGTGACTACCTGCACGACGTCTCCCTGGGTCAGTCCGTCCGGAGGAGTATCGATCACACGCTCACCCGTCTGCAGGCCTGACCCGATTTCAACCGCACTTCCGAGGTCTTCTTTGATTGCGACAGTTCGGTATTCAACGCGGTTGTTCGCATCGACGGTGGCGACCCGTGTTCCGTGATCGTCGAAAATCAGCGCGGTCGCCGGAATCCGCAGCGCCTGTCCCTGAAGCGGCAGGGTAAAGTGAAGCATTGCATAGCCGCCGGGCAAGAGTTTTCTGTCGGAGTTGTCGACAAGAAGCTGTACCAGAGTGGTGCCCGACTCGGCATTGACTGCGTCCGCCAGTCCGATAATTTTTGTAGTGAATTTTTCTCCGGGATGATCCGGTACCGTCAGCAGGGCTGTGGTTCCTGAGCGGACCAGGGCCGCGTAGTCCTGCGGCACGCGCACGTATACCCGAAGACGGCTGACGTCAGAGACCGTGAAGAGCTGCAAACCCGCGCCGCTACCCGTGTTGATAAGCGCACCGACATCTGTGTTACGCGCAGTGACCACACCAGAAAACGGCGCTGTGATTCGCGCGAAGGCTTTGGAGGCCATCAGGCGGTCTACGTTCGCCTGCGCTGCGCGCACCTTCGCAATTTTCGCTGTAGCATCGGCGGTCCGGTCATCTACCTCTTGGCGCGATACGGAGTCGGAGCCCAGGAGTGCCTGCCAACGGGCCGCAGTCGTTTTCGCGAGAGACTCGTCGGCCGTGGCACTCTCGAGATCTGCCTTGGCCTGAAGGAGCTGCTGGTCAAGCTCAGGCGTATCAATCACCGCCAGCAACTGTCCCTGCGTCACCCGATCGCCGATGTCGACGCTCCACGACTTCAGATAGCCGCTCACCTGTGCATAGATGGGGGCTGTGGTGAAAGCCTGTAGTCGGCCCGGCAGTTCCAGCGGAGAACCTTCCTTCGCGCTCACGGCCTGGATTACCGTCACAGAGGGAATTGCCCTTGCTTCGGTCCAGTTCTTGAGCTTTGCGGCATCAACTGCACGGAGCGTCACGCCAGTGATTACGATTGCCGCAGCGATAGCAAGCCCTACGCCGGTAGCGACCAGTGTTTTGCGACGGGGCGGCACGCCATGAATTACGGGTTCAGACGACATTGACGGGACCTCGGGAAGCGGGCGTCGGGCCGGGAGCGCGACGTTGACGGGAATGAATCATGCAAAAAATTGCCGGGACCAGGAGAAGCGTGGCGGTGGTGGCGAAAATCAGGCCACCGATCACCGCGCGGCCGAGCGGAGCGTTCTGCTCGCCGCCTTCGCCCAAGCTGAGTGCCATCGGAGCCATCCCGATAATCATGGAAAGAGCGGTCATCAAAACAGGACGGAAGCGGGTGGTACCGGCCTCCAGTGCGGCGCGGAACGGGTCCCCGTGTATCGCTAACTGCTCACGGCAAAAGCTCACTACAAGGATTGCGTTGGCTGTGGCTACGCCCATACACATGATCGCGCCTGTCAGCGCAGGCACCGACATGGGTGTGCCGGTTCCGAACAGCATCCAGACAATTCCCGCGAGCGCCGCAGGCAGCGCAGTCACAATAACGAAAGGGTCAGCCCACGACTGGAAGTTCACGACGATCAACAGGTAGATAAGAACCACGGCACCAAGCAGGCCAAACAACATCCCGCTGAATGCATCGTTCATTGTCTGTACCTGTCCAAGCAACACAGTCTTGGACCCCGCAGGAAGGGCGCTCTCGTTCGCTGCGACGACCTTCTGGATATCCGCCGCTACCGATCCGAGATCCCGACCCTGTGTCGCGGCATAGATTTCGACCAGAGGCTGGATGTCGTACTGGTTGACCACCACGTTGCTTGTGGTTCTGTTCACCGAGGCAATGCCACCAAGAATCTGCCGGTCAGCAGAGGCGTTGGTGCCCGTGAGCGGCAGGTTTTTCAGCGCTGGCAATGAGGTCAGGGCGTACTGCGGTGTCTGCAGCACGATTGGATAAGAAACGCCGTTCGCAGGATTCAACCAGTAGGTAGGCGCAATCTGACTCGAGCCAGCAAGGTTGACGACAAGACTGTTCGTCACGTCTCGCTCAGTGATCCCAACAAGCTGCGCCTGAGTTCGGTCCACGTCGATATTGAACTGTGGGTTGCCTTGTGACTGCTGGATGCGCGCGTCTACAACACCTGGAATCCGACGAATCTGACGCAACAGCCGGTCGGCATACCGGAAGTTGGCAGAGAGATTGTTGCCACGGACCTGCAGGTCAATCGGAGCGGGAGCGCCAAAATTAAGGATCTGACTGACAATATCGGCCGGCGGGAATGAGAACGTCGTGCCGGGGAATTCGTGAGGCAACTTCTCCCGCATTTCGCGGACATAGTCGGCAGTCGGGTGATGTCCTTCTTTCAGGGATATCTGGATATCGCCGTCCTGCGAACCAATCGTGCCAGTGTTGTTGTACGCGGTGTTGATACCGCTGATAGACAGCCCGATATTGTCAACAACAGTACCAACTTCTGACGCGGGGATAATAGTTCGGATCTGGTTCTCGACGCTTGAAAATACCTGCGCTGTGTCTTCAACACGCATACCGACCGGTGCACGTACGTGCAGCAGGATCTGGCCGGCATCCACTGAGGGAAAGAAGTTTCGTCCCAGAAGCGGCACGAGTCCAAACGAGACGAGAACGAACGCGAAGAAGCAGCTGACGAAAATCCTGCGATTTGTTAGCGCAAGTTCGAGCAGCAATTGATAACGTGCACGGAGCTTTTCGAATACGCGTTCGAACTCACGCTGGAAGCGAACAAGCGCGTTGCGCGAAACGCGTTGATGGCCTGCATGCTCATCGTGGACATGCGGTTTCAGAAGATACTTGGCCATGGTCGGCACGAGCGTGCGCGAGAGGATAAATGAGGAGATCATCGCAAAGATAACCGCCTCGGCCATCGGGACAAACAGGAACCGGGCGATGCCGTTCAGAAAGAACATCGGCACAAAAACAATGCAGATGCATAGCAGGGAGACGAAGGCAGGCGTCACAATCTGCGCGGCGCCGTCCAGAATTGACTCGTCAACCTGTTTTCCCTGTTCCAGATGCCAATTGATGTTTTCAATTGTGACGGTGGCATCGTCAACGAGAATCCCGACCGCGAGCGCCAGCCCTCCGAGTGTCATGATGTTGAGCGTCTCACCCAATGCAGACAGAATGGCAATGGAGCCGAGGATTGCAAGCGGAATCGAGGTGGCGATGATGATGGTCGAGCGCCAGCTTCCAAGGAAGAGAAGAATCATCAGACTTGTCAGGACGGCTGCGATCACGCCTTCTCGCGCAACCCCCGTGATTGCCGACTGGACAAATATTGACTGGTCGCCAATTGGGTCAATCTGCAGATTAGGCGGCAGGGAGGACTTCGCATCAACTACTCGGTTCTTGATTCCCGAAATAATCGCAAGGGTGGATGCAGACCCGTTCTTCAGGATTGTCATCAGCACGGAGCGACTTCCGTTCACGTGCACGATGTTCGTCTGCGGTGGACTGCCGTCAGTCACATCAGCGATGTCCCGCATATAGACAGCGGTTCCATTCGCTGTTTTGACTGGTATGGCTTGGAACGCGGCAATGGTTGACGGGGCATCGTTTAGCTGCAGCGTGTACTCAAAGCTGCCAATCTTCTCAGTGCCGATTGGCGTAATGAGATTCTGGGCAGCCAGCGCATTCGATACATCCTGGGCGGACAACCCCCGCGCCTGGAGCGCGTTCGGCTTGAGGTTGATCTGAATCTGACGCGTTTTACCGCCGTAAGGGTATGGCAGCGAAGCCCCGGCCACAGAAGTTAGCCTTGGACGCAAAGCGTTGAGCCCGATATCGCCGAGGTTTTGCTCCGTGAGTCCCTTACCCGACAGCGCCAACTGGATGATTGGTACAGTCGAAGCGCTGTAGTTGAGCACCAGCGGGGGCGTAATGCCAGGTGGAAGCTGCTTGAGAATGGCCTGTGAAACAGCGGTAACCTGGGCGTTGGCGGACCGGATGTCAGCGCCGGGCTGGAAATAGATTTTGACAATGCCATAACCTGCCAGCGACTCACCCTCGATGTGCTGAACATCGTTGACCACCGTCGTCAGCACCCGTTCGAAAGGCGATGTGATTCGACCCGCCATCTGGTCGGGGGGCAGGCCCGTGTATTGCCATACAACAGCAATAACCGGAATCCTGATGTCTGGAAAAATGTCGGTTGGGGTGCGCAGGGCAGCAAGCGGTCCAATGATAAGAATGAGGATCGCCAGAACGACGAACGTATACGGTCGTCGCAGAGCAGTTCGGACAAGGCCTAACATGGGGTATCCAGGGTCACGATGTTTAACTATTCAGCGCTAGTACCGACGAACCGATGCAATGCTTGCCTGCGTGACGAGTCAGTACTCTGACCGTCACCTTCATCCATCGGAATCGAAGGCGAAAAGGCGGGACTCTGAACGTGCGGCGAATCAGCGTGCCAATCTCGGGCGGCTGGCGAACGGATACTAGCTGCGGGCGCCAAGAATATCCTCGTCTATCGGAGCAACAACATGTTACCCAGCTTGCGCTAGCGGGTATTTGGATGGAAGGTTCGCGTGTCCATACCGAGCGAAGCCTTACTGGGCCTGCGAATCCAGGGTATCGACATCAATACATATCGTCGCTGTAAGAGACATTTGTTTATTGGGTGTATTGACAAACGTGTATATGCATGTATTTTTATGGGACTGGTGCAAACTCGACTGTGCCTCGCCCTGAAGCAGTGCGAGTCAAGTGTGTCAGTCATAATCAGATAGCTTGACCGAATGGAGGTTCGATTGTCCGCCGCCCCTGCAACTTTATCGGCCGCTCCAGTCACAATGAAGACATCATTACTCGAAGCTCTGCGAGATATAGTTGGCCGGAGATACGTCCTTACGCGTGAAAGTGCAACGCGCCGTTACCGCACGGGGTTCCGGTTTGGCGCGGGTAAGGCCCTGGCGGTCGTGCGCCCTGGGAGTGTTGTCGAGCAATGGAATGTGCTTCAGGCGTGCATTGACGCAAAGGTCATTGTGATCGCACAGGCGTCGAACACGGGTCTCACTGGTGGATCAAGTCCGGATGGCGATAACTACGACCGCGACGTCGTTATCGTAAGTATGTCGCGGATGAAAAAGCTGTTTGTGATCAACAGAGGTCAACAGGTCGTTTGTCTTCCAGGTTCGACGCTTGATCAACTCGAACAGACCTTGAAACCACTGGGTCGCGAACCGCACTCTGTGATTGGCGCAAGCTGTATCGGTGCCTCTGTGTTCGGAGGGGTGTGCAACAATTCGGGAGGCGCGCTCGTTCAGCGTGGGCCCGCATACACGCAACTGGCTATCTTTGCCCGGGTGGATGATTCTGGACATCTGACACTCGTCAACCATCTCGGCATTGAACTCGGACATACACCCGAAGAAATTCTCGGACGTCTCGAAAACAGGGCGTTCACTGACGCGGACATAGATCACGATACCGGCGCCGCCTCGGATCGGGACTATAAGCAGCATGTTCGGGATACCGACGCCGGCACACCGGCACGCTTCAACGCTGATCCGCAGCGGCTCTACGAAGCCTCGGGTTCTGCTGGCAAGATCATGCTGTTCGCGCTTCGGCTCGACACTTTCCCGGTTGAAAAGGGCGCCAAGGTATTCTACGTAGGAACGAATAAATCCGACGAACTGACGGACATCCGGTGCCACTCGTTGCGGAAGTTTACTGACGTTCCCATCTCCGGCGAGTACCTTCATCGCGATGCATTCGATGTCTCGGAGAAGTACGGGAAAGACATGTTCCTCGCGATCGACTGGCTGGGTACTGCAAGAATTCCAGGTCTTTTCGCCCTGAAAACCCGATTCGATTCCTTCTTCAACCGGCTCGGTATTTTTCCGTCGCATTTCACCGACCGCGTAATGCAGGCTGCCAGCCAGCTCTTTCCAAGCCATCTGCCAAAGCGAATCAAGGAATACCGGAATAAGTACGAGCATCATTTGATTCTCAAGGTGTCAGCTTCGAGCCTCAAAGAGACGCGCACGTTCCTGACTGATTTCTTCGCGTCAGCAACTGGGGACTTCTTTGAGTGTACGGAGGAGGAAGGACGCAAGGCCTTTCTGCATCGCTTCGCTGCTGCTGGTGCCGCCGTCCGATATCGTGCCGTGCATGGCAAGGACGTCGAGGATATCGTTGCACTGGACATCGCATTACGGCGGAACGATCGCGACTGGGTCGAGACTTTGCCTTGTGCAATCGATAAGAAGATATCTATCAAGATGTATTACGGCCACTTTTTGTGCCATGTTTTTCATCAAGACTACATCGTGAAGAAGGGCAATGACTGCGTTGCCGTTGAACGCGCCATGTGGGACCTCCTCGATGAGCGCGGTGCTGAATATCCCGCCGAACACAACGTCGGTCATCTGTATCGCGCTAAGCCAGACCTTGCATCGTTTTATCGGGAACTGGATCCATGCAATTGTTTCAACCCGGGGCTTGGGGGTGATTCAAAATTTGCCCGCTACCGCGAAGCCGGTCATGAGCTAACGTGAACTTGTCAATGTCCGATGATTGCTGGATTGTCTGGTTTTTTGCTTGCGCGGCCGCCCTGCTAGCATGCCGCTCCGACAGCGGGTCATGCTCGAAGCACCGTAGTTGTGTTTCTGCTTGTTCCGCCAGGGCACCACTTCGGGGGCGTTGGGTCGGACAGTAAGTGGAACGCCAAAATCGTGCGTGCCGATTGGCGTTAGAAACTGTTGCGGATTGACTCTCTGTAAGATCGCCAGTGCGGCGCCTTTCTTTGATGCATGTTCAGATCCAACTAGGGAGAGCAGCATGTCAAACGCTCCATCCGACCGCGCCGTGTCCCGGAATCCCGCCACCGGCGAGGTAGCCGCAGAATTTGACTTTCAGAGCAACTTCGACCTTGATCAGGCACTCTCCAGGAGCTTCGCAGGCTTCAAGAAATGGCGGGAGTTGCCGCTAGCACAACGAGCAAAGGTTCTCAAGGAATTGGCGACGGTTCTTCGGGACCGAATTGAGTCGATCGCTACGGTGATCACTCGCGAAATGGGAAAACCAATAGCGCAGGCACGGGAAGAAGTCGAGAAGTGTGCTTTTCTTTGTGACTGGTACAGCGAGCATGGTCCCGGATTCCTAAAGCCAAAACCTGTCCACGTCGATAATGGGCAAGCTAGGCATGAATTCCGACCCCTAGGGCCGGTCTTGGCGGTAATGCCGTGGAATTTTCCTGCATGGCAGGTATTGAGAGGTGCTGTAGGGATCCTTTTGGTTGGCAATTCGTATGTGCTAAAACCTGCTCCAAACGTTGTGGGGAGTGCCTATATGCTGCTTGATGCCTTCGCGGCGACTGAACTGCCAGCCGGGGTATTCGAAGTGGTTAATATCAAACCCGAGGACGTTTCGCGGGCAATCATCGACCCAAGAGTAGCAGCCATTGCAGTCACCGCTAGTGCCAAAGCAGGAGCGGCGATTGCATCGCAAGCTGGTGCAGCTCTGAAGAAGTGCGTGCTTGAACTTGGGGGCGCGGATCCGTACATTGTCCTGGCCGATGCAGATCTTGACGAGGCGGTGAAAGCAGCAGTTGTCGGTCGATTTCAGAACACAGGCCAAGTTTGCATCGCTGCCAAACGAATTATCGTCGAGCAAGCTATAGCCGAAGAATTTGAGCGAAGATTCGTCGCTGCAGTGAAGACCTTGACAGTCGGCGACCCGATGGACGAGCGCAACTATGTCGGTCCCATGGCTCGCTACGATTTGCGGGATGAACTGGACAGGCAGGTTCAAAACACCCTTGATGAAGGTGCTCACCTTTTGCTGGGTGGACGGAAGATGGACGGTCCTGGTAACTTCTACGAGCCGACTATTCTCGCCGGCGTGCAGCCGGGTATGACCTCATTCGCGGAAGAACTGTTTGGCCCCGTTGCCTCCATCACCGTCGCGCGGGACGTCGAGCATTCCGTCGAACTGGCCAATACCAGCGAGTTCGGTCTTTCAGGCACTATCTGGACTAGGGATTTGGACCTCGCAGACCGGATCGCGGAGCAACTCGAAGCTGGCAGTGTATTTGTCAACGGCTATGTTGCGACCGATCCGCGTTTGAGCGTCGGTGGCGTCAAAAAGAGTGGATATGGGCGAGAATTGTCGAGTTTTGGCCTGCTAGAGTTTACGAACATCCAGAGCGTCTGGATTGGCAGACACTAAATGGCAAAATCGATCGCGACCGTGTGCTCCAACGGGCGCGCCTGCTAGTCGCGATTGCCAACGTTTTTGCGTGTTGCATTAAGCCGACGCCAGACCCCCGGAGATATCCCGTTCGCCGCAAGAAAACGTTTGTTGAAGTGGGTCTGGGTCGAAAACCCGCAAGCCACTGCAATTTCGACTAAAGGCAGTTGCGTTGTCAGCATCAATGTCTTTGCCCGCAGCAGACGTTGCGATATAAGGTATTGATAGGGGGATTGTCCGACCTGTCTCTTGAACGCATGGCTGAAGTGTCCCGACGACATTCCACATTCGGCCGCAAGCATGGCAATCGTCACAGAGCCATCGAGGTGTGTGTCAATCATCTCCCTCACGCGTCTTTCCTGCCAATGCGCTAAACCGCCGCGTATAGCCCGGCTTTCAGCAAAACGCACGTTGCCATATTTGTTGAGCACGTGCGCACTAACAGCCCGTGTTATTGTCTCTACGAACAGGGGAGACGAGTGCGCCGGATTTTCCAGTGCCGGCAAAAGACACGATGCAAGGTGGCCAAAGATCGGATCAACCGTTCCAGGTACTGGAAATTGCAGGCCTTCAATTGGTTTCGCCCCCATATCATCGATAAACTGATTTAATGTGCTCTGCGGTACCGAAAATCGGATGATGTCGAATGGGTCAACCATCTCTGCATGCGGATCATCACTTAAGTGGGCAATGCATACCGCATGCACATGCAGTGGAGTCTTAAGCTCAGCCGCAACTCTGTCGCCGAACCATAACCGTGCTGAAGACATGTGCTTCAATTTGACGCTCATAAAATAGGCGTCGTCGCGAGGCAAGATCGGTGTCCGGCCGAAGCGGGGTCCGTCATACGATAACCGGAGTACAGATAACGTCGGGCTGACAAGCTCCCTGCGATGTAGAACACGCTCGTTAGCTTCACCACTACAGTTTCGTTCCAACGTCGTCGACATCAATTTGCCTTCTCTTACGATAATGAAATTGTAGTTTGCTGGTTCAAATTCGCCGGCACGGCCCGCAAGCGCCAGATTTGGCCACGTGGCCGCTATGGCCACTCAAATCACGTCACCAAATCCACGTAGTAGAGCGCTGGTCGGCTGCCCATCCGTAAGATCAACTTGCAAAATCTTCTCATTTCTCTGTTCGTAGCCAACGCTCATCGACTTCGTGTCTTGCGCTCGTTTGGCGAGATAGCCGATAGCAAATTGGACTCTTTTGTCAGCGCATTTTAGTCGTCCGTCTTACGCTTTGTATTGGATAAAAAGACAGAAATTTGTACGATTCTGCGGTCACTGCAACAATTCGGGCACGACGACTGCAGCGAGGGACATTGCAGAGGCAAGATTCCCGAAACGTGGCGGCCAAAAAGTCGACCTGACCCGAATCGTCTACCTAGATCGCGAAGTTACAATCTTGGAGAAGGTAGCGCGTGAATGAGATAAGTCGGGAAAGCACTCTTCTCTAAGTTTTTACTCGTCGAAGTCCTCGTCCGAGGTTCTTCGACGTCGGCTTTGGTGCCATGCGGAACGAACCGAGCCATATCCTCTCAATCTTTTTTTGCCGTGTAGCACCTGCAGCGCGGTTTGTGTGCATGCATCCCAAACGCACTGCCACTAGAGCGTCTTCTATACCTTCAACTTTTCTCGAAAGCATTTGGTAAGATTTTGCGCCATTGTCAGCGAGGCGTCTTTGAGTCAAAGCCACGCAATTTCGTCCGACTCGTGACGTACGAGAAGTTGGTCACTGCATCACGGCGGCCGCCAATAAAATCGACGCCAAGGCACAAGCCACGAACGGTAGACCAATAACAATCATCATAAGATGCTGCGACTGCTCATTCCGGAAATTGGATTCGAAGGCTGACATCGTCGGATTTCCCAACCTTTTTGACGATTGATCTAATATCGCTCGGTGAGCCATACGCGATGCTCGAAGAATTAGTCACGTCAAGCATGATCGATTGCTCGTCCCGGTAGCCGGCTAGCGTGTTGTTCCCGTATCGATGCGCGGAATTTAGTAGCGTTGGCATTTAGCGCAGTTCGTCTGTTTTACTTACGGATTCCGCGATGTCCCTCTGTAACAAGCACCCCTGCGCCTCAAAATTCCCGCTGCGTCTACGAGGCTTGAAGCGTACGCGCGAACAAAATCTCGGTCAGAAGACCCACGTCTCTCCCACAGCCGTTTTCAGGTTTGATAAAGTAGGCGCATGTACACGTATTTGTTTCTGATCCGGCATCCACCAAGTGCGACGACTGTCGGTCGTTATGAAGTCGGTCGCCACCTATTCGTGCCCATTCGAGTCTTTGATAGTTACCGCCGGAAAGCAGTGACTTCCCCCTTTTTGCTCCGGTCGCTACATCCTTCGCTCCCGAGGTGCTTTAAAGAGCAGTCGACACTGAGATTCGTCAAATTTCTCACCTCGAAGAAAGGTAGCCAAAAAACGGTCCGTGAAGCAACGTACGCCGTTCGTGTTATCCACATATAGAATTTCGGCATCAATACTTGCGATCCTTGCTGTCGCCTCTGCGATATTAAAAAATTTTTACTCGATCACCATGTCATTCAAAATTCGTCAAGTTTCGGGCAAGCTCTCGCCTACCGAGCGGCATCCGAGCAAAGAAATGCTGCTACCCATGGCTGACAGATACGTCCTCAATATCTCTCTTGCAAACCATCTTGCGCTCGCCGCGTGTGAGAAGGGACAGGGAAATGCTCACCTTCTTAACGAATTGATGAAGGTTGTTTATCTAACCTTTTATCTTCAAGTTGCGGGGTTTGGTGATGTGCCGGTCGACTTGTACAGGCGCGCTGAACGAATGCTGGAAGACGCGGGAATAAGCGGGCGTCGGGACGGACTTTGGTACGTGCCCGATGAGGCGTCTGCCGTTTTGGCCGGAATTTTGTTATTGCACGATCGTCAACTGGCTGAGGCGACAGTTTGGCGAGTGATGGAGGCCAAGCGTCGCCTGTCCCGATTCATTGAAAGCGATCGAGAGTCGCCGTTTCCCTCGGTGCGCTCCTCACTCCAGTGACGATTCTGCGAAATCCAGAATTCGACGTCAGTCTGTACGTTGTTTCGTCCGCTGTAATCACCGCCTGACGCATAAATCAATTGCCGTGCTTGCTCTAAATCAGCCTGCTGAATCGTGCAACAATGCTGGAGGTTTGAAGTTATTTTTTTCAAACGTTTTGTTTCTTGTACGAACAACTCGGGAGTGCAAAGCAAATGAAGTTCGTCACCTACATAAAGTATGTCGACGATGCTGCTAAGGTGGCATCTCTTCGCCCCACACATCGCGAATACATGGCGCTTCTCGGTGCCGCTGGATCTCTCGTGGCAGCCGGTCCGTTCGAGGATGGAAGTGGCGCTCTTTTCATCTACGAGGCCGATACATATGATGCGGCGCTTGCCATCCTTAAAGCCGACCCTTATGACATTGGTGGCGCATTTGCGAGCTTTGATATGAAGCCGTGGAAAATCGTAGCAGCAAACGTTGATCTACTGAATTCGGTTGACTAATCAACGGGTAATGAGGCAAGTTATTGATCAACGGTTTTGCGACGAGACCTTGACGCATGAACGAGTTGTCTCGATTATCAGCTATCCTCGGCAATGGCGATGATCCGACTAAAGTCAAAGCGTGCCAGAGGATTTCGGGCGGAGGGGTTATTTTCCCAGTTCAAACAATTGGGATTGGTTCGCCGCTCATCCGTTGCAACGGAAGTTCATAATGTCTAAGAGACTATCTGGCGATGAAAGCGCGGTTCAATCGTTGTGTCATTTTTGTGTAGACCGTTCCACGGATCTTCCACTGCGCTTCGATAACGCGCGTTTCGCAGCTCAGCTGTGCTCTCGTAAATCCCACAAGATCTGTTGCGGTAGTACCGTACTCAGATATGCTGGGGCGTAGATAAGCAATCGTGCTTATTCGCTTGCGTTCATCCATGGTCGCCGATCCCTGATCGGATTTGTCAAAGTTTGTCTGACTCCGTTGGTAGTAAAAACAACATAAGCGGGTTCCCATCCCGGTGCAGGGCGAATTCGGCACGGTAGGCCGATTGACAGTTAATTGGCAAATTGGATCGATGTCTGGCTGGAATCCTCTCTGTCTCAAGGAACGGCATTTCCGCCAAATGTTCCACGTTGCCCCTTTCTTCTCCCGCTTTCTTGCGATACATGCAAACTCATACGCAAAATGCGGTGACAGTCCTCGGACTTCTTTTAGGGAGCCTGCCCATATGTAGCCGTGCTTTCGCAAGCTCGTCGGATCAAGTGTAAGCGTTGCCCCAGCACCGTCTAGACCAATGTTGCCAAAGTGGACACAGTAGGCCCCACCAAACGAGTGGTGGAGACTACTTTGTCACCTGAGATAGCAACAGCAGCGAGACGGACGCGTAAAGGTACCCCCAACCACCCCATCGAGTTTCGGCGTGAACTCGCGAAGCTGGCATGTGAACCGGGTGTCTCGGTCGCACGACTGGCTTTGGAACACGGGCTCAATACGAATCTTTTGTTCAAATGGCGCCGAGCCTATCAAGTCGGGCAGTATGAGCCGCCGACACTGCTGCCCGTAGAAGTGGTGCACGAGGAGCGCACAATTGAGAACGCGGCTGTATTGCCGGCTCAGTCGCAGAGCAAGACCCAGCCGGTCGTCGCGGGTGTGATTGAGGTAAGCGTAGGCATCGCACGCGTGCGTATCGAGGGCACGCCCGACGCGGCCACGCTGCGTGTTGTGCTACGTACGTTGCGTGCTGCTGCGGAGGCTGAAACGTGATTGGTCTTCCTGTCGGCACGCGTGTCTGGCTGGCTGCCGGCGTGACCGACATGCGTGCCGGATTCAACAGCCTCGCCGCCAAGGTGCAGACCGTGCTTGAACGGGATCCGTTCTGCGGGCACGTCTTCGTGTTTCGCGGCAAACGCGGCGACCTGCTCAAGGTGCTGTGGTGGAGCGGCGATGGGATGTGCCTGCTGATGAAGCGACTCGAGAAGGGGCGCTTCGTATGGCCTCAAGCCGACGGTGGTGTTATCTGCCTGAGCCCGGCGCAACTATCGATGCTGCCGGAAGGCATCGACTGGCGGCATCCGACGAGAACGGCGCGCCCGACTTCAGCGTTGTAAACGTCGTTGCCGGCGCGTAAACTGCCTGCATGACGCGCGCGAACCCACTTCCCGACGATGTCGAAACGCTGAAGGCCATGCTGCTCAGCCAAGAGGCGGCGCTGCGCGAGCGCGACGCGCAAGTGCTCAAACTGCAGGAAACGGTCGACTCGCAACAAGCTGCGCTGGCCTCGCGCGCAGCGGAAGTCGAACACCTGAAGCTGCTCATTGCCAAGCTGCGCCGTATGCAGTTCGGCCGCAAGTCGGAGAAGCTGGACCGCCAGATCGAGCAACTCGAACTGCGTCTCGAAGAGCTCGAGACTGACGAAGGCGCGGCACCGGTCGAAATCCCGAAGAAGCCGCGCACGGCCGTGGAACAGGCACCGCGCAAGCCACTGCCCGAACATCTGCCGCGCGAGATCCAGACACACTTGCCCGAATCCGCCGGGAAGTGCACGCAGTGTGGTGGCCTGATGAAGTCGCTGGGCGAAGACGTCGCCGAGCAACTTGAGTACGTACCAGCAAGCTTCCGTGTCATCCGTCATGTGCGCCCGAAGTTTGCCTGCGTGTGTTGCGACCACATCTCTCAGGCACCTGCACCGAGCCGTCCCATCGAGCGTGGTCTCGCCGGCCCAGGACTGCTGGCACACGTGCTGGTCTCGAAGTTTGCAGACCACTTGCCGCTTTACCGGCAGTCGGTCATCTACGCGAGAGAAGGCGTCGAGCTTGACCGCTCGCTGCTTGCGAAGTGGGTCGGTCATGCGGCGACGCTGCTGCAGCCGCTCGTTGAAACACTACATCGTCACGTGATGTCGGCGACGAAACTGCACGCGGACGACACACCGGTTCCCGTGCTTGCACCGGGCAATGGCAAGACGAAGACCGGTCGCTTGTGGGTGTACTTGCGCGATGATCGTGCATCGGCCGACGTGACGCCGCCGGCGGTCTGGTTTGCCTACACGCCGGATCGAAAGGGCATCCATCCGCAACAGCATCTCGAGGCATTCAACGGCACGCTGCAAGCCGACGCGTACGGTGGATACCAGGCTATCTACGAAACCGGGCGAGTTACAGAGGCAGCTTGCTGGGCGCATGCCCGACGACAGTTCTATGAGTTGCACGTAGCGCGCCCCAATGCGTTGAACACCGAAGCGCTCGAGCGTATCGGCGCGCTATACAGGATTGAGGAAACGATCCGGGGCAAACCACCCGATGAGCGCCAGGCGTATCGCCAGGAACACGCGCGGCCGCTACTCGATCGCTTCCATGCATGGCTCACCATGACACTGGAAACGCTCTCGCGCAAATCGGATACGAGCCAGGCGATCCTCTATGCGATGAACCGGTGGGAAGCGCTCACACGCTATTGCGATGATGGCCAGCTCGAGATTGACAATCTGCCAGTCGAGCGCGCGCTACGCGGGGTGGCCATCGGTCGACGCAATTACCTGTTTGCCGGTGCCGATTCCGGGGGTGAGCGCGCCGCTGCCATCTACAGCCTCGTTGGCACCGCAAAACTCAACGGCATCGATCCTGAGGCCTATCTACGCTACGTGCTCACGCGCATCGCCGACCACGCGATTAACCGCATCGACGAACTCACACCGTGGGCCGTCGCCGATCAGCTCCGCCGCCCAGCCTGACAATCACGCTCTCCAGTCAAGACGTTGCTGCTGCCACGCTTACGATCAAGTGACTACAAGATGCGAGATTTATGAACGAAACGATCTTCTTTGGGCGCTGACCGCAGTGTCCCCGATTGGCATCGGTAGAATTTCGGTATTTGCGTTTTCGATAGACGAGAGCTTTTGCCAGTCGCAGTTGCACCGTTTAGGTACAACCAGAAGGGCGAGTTCACGTCCTGCTTTGGGAATGTTAGCCCGAAATCGTAGACCCAGCGCCGCCTGATCCTGTCGCAATTGCGGGAAGAGGGCAGTCCAGCTTGCTGGCCAAAATCTCCAATTCAAGATACGCGAGATGATGGAGCCCACGGCAGCGGGGGCGGAATACTGGGTCTCCCCGTTTAATTGGGCACCCGGACAGCGAGCATAGCCCGCTGCCACGCGCGGCTCTCAGCTGCCATATCTGCTCACCATAGTGTCCCAAAGTTGAGTCGCACCAGCAAACCACAATCGTTTCTTCGTCTTGCCATTCAAGGATCCGGATCGATTCTGCGCAAGACCGCGAACGAGGCGTTATTTTACGTCTACCCGATTTGCGTGGCTTCGCCGCCGAGGCCACGTCTCGGAAATTCGCGCCTCTGTCGGTGACAGCAGCGAGGGAAACCAGCGTTTGCTTCCAAGGATCAATCTGTGAATCCATGAGTATTCGGATTCAAGACTTTGCAGTCTGTCATCCGCTCCGGCTAGAAGATGTCTTCGGATGTCGTGATCGGAGTAAGCCTGTCGCGGCTGCGATCCTGCCTGCACATGTTCTTATCAGGGCAGTTCTAATGCTACGAAAATCTGGCGCCGAAGTAATTGAGCAGTTCGAGAATGGACCGTTGTCGAAAATGTAGTATCCGGTCAAGGGAACGCGCATCCAGTTCGAATCAAATCGTGGGCAACGCCGAGGTGCCAGCATTGGCGCTCGAGCGAGCGCTGGCGGCGGTGCTCTTGGAAGCGTCCGCAGAGTTGCTCAAAGCGTTGAATCGGTAAGGCATGAGAGCATGCAGACAGCCGTCTCTCGTCTCGTCTTGTGTCATTGTTTGTGGCCGCGCTGAAAAACAGCAAATCAACTACTGGCGCGGGTTGAAGGGTATTTGCTTTTTACATCGCCTGCCCGGGGGCGGCGATGTGCGTCGGTTGTTAACCTACAACCAAGACTAACGGCGGCATGCAAAAAACTGCCCGTCGAATCTTTGGAATATCAGAAGGTTGGCATCTTGCTGATGTCGTAGTTAGTCGAATTTTTGGAGATTCGCAGCTCGACTTCTACCGGTTCGCCGAGTGTAATTGTCTTGCCGTCGGCGCTGAGCTTGGCCGTGAGAACGGTATTGCCGCCTTGAAGCAGTTCCACGACCTGTGTCGCGGATTTCGCACCCATTGGAGACCAGCTATTCGATGTAGCGTTGAGTAGCCAGACTTTGAAAGAAGACGCGACGTGATTGTTCGGGTTATTGTGGTTTGCGGCGGTTATGCAATATTTAGCCATGATTTTTGGTATATCGGCTTTAGAGCCATGGTGACGGGGGAAGATAAATGGAACGCTGGTTTATCAATGCGATAATTAGGCCGACAGTCGGAGTTGAAGACACTATTCATAGTGTTTTCAAAGGCATTCCTTGTCAAGATAGATATGGTGGCTGATATCCAAACCTGTTGACGCTGTCAACAAAAGGCTATTGACATGCTAATGGCAGATGAGTTTGCTTAGGAGTTGAGGGGCTAATTGTGCCGATTGGGAGAAAAATCGCTAGGACTGTTCGTCATGCTGGGCTGACGATTTGTACCATCAGCTTTCTTTGCTGGCAAAGCCGGGTCGGCGCCATTGGTCTTTTCAAATAAGATGCATCTACAACTGATGTTTATTGTATGCTCCAATCGGTTACGGCTACATCTGATTCGAAAAGGGGTGCTGGTTACTGAATGGTTGTAGAGGTTGGATTTGCCACATTCGGGTACCTGCGCATTTGATGACAACTTTATAGGGGTGATTCTCTATGCCGACTTATGTTGTTTCTACTGTATCGGGAAGGCTCACTGCTTACGTAAAGCAGGAAATTGCTTCACGCATTACAGAATCTCATGGTGATGCTACCGGCGCTCCAAGCTTTTTCGCTCAGGTTATTTTAATGAGATGCCTGATGGCGGCTGCTTCATCGGTGGGCGCCCACTGAGTACCGATCACGTCTTCATCCACGGTTACATTCGAGGCGGCAGGACCATTGAGCAAAAGCAAAAGCTTCTCAATTCAATTGTGACGGCTGTGGGTGAGGCAGCATCTACGGAACGACGCTTCATATGGGCGTATATTTCAGATCTTCCTCCGGCGCAAATGGTGGAATATGGCCGAATCTTGCCAGAGCCTGGGACCGAGGATCAATGGCTTGAATCGTTGTCTTCGGCCGAGCGTGAACACCTTCTGAGTATAGGGAAGCACCAAGATAAATAGCAGCGCCGAGAGGATCTGCCAAGGACCATGGGGGCAGGGGAGCGCATGCCGAAGATATGCTCTTTCGTCGGCGTTCTTCAGTCTGAGACGTCGATCAGAATTGCCGGCTTGATTGTGCTTATGGGGTTGTGGCCGGCTCAAAGACGGACGCCAGCGCCGTCTTAACGATGCTAATCGCACGCCTGAAGAAAAAGATGGAGCGGTCATGGCGCAGATTCAATCGACTTAATGCCAGTTCTTCTTTCGCGCTTTAGGCTACTGGGGGCACTTCTAGAAATCGATTGTCGAAGAAGGGCGAGATTCCATGGCATACATAAAGGCGATGTCATTGCTCGGACCTGAAGGACGCATGCTCTCGGCGAAACTTCACTTCGGATATGCGTAGCTGCGAGTGGAAAATCGCCTTGGGTCGGCGTCGGAACTGATTTTGATTCGCAAGTCCTGAGAGTCGATGATCGGTGCAACGAAATTCACAGCACGACAGCCTGAGCTTGAATAGTCCCGTTACCGGGGTGATCACCGGTCGAGATCAGAAATCGAAAGAAGACCTCCCCTCACCTGCGCGACTGTCCTTCTTATGTGCGCAGGAATTGGCGGTCCTGCGAGCTTATTGCAAGGAAAGCGGAGATTCCCGTGTAGCTCGAGGTTCGTGCAGCGTACAAGGGGGGATGCGCGATCGCTTGCTCACCGTGCAGCCGCGTCGTTGCGCGATGTAAGGCGGGCTGTGGCGAAAACGCCAACCCTCTCGGTAGGAACCACGCTATCCCTGCGGCAAAATCCGCGTGTGCCGGTTCATGCGCCGGCACGCTTGCGTTGAAGCTGAAGTGCGTAAAGGCAGGGAAATTTTTTGACTCAATCGCTAAGCCACGGCGGTCTGGCGGTTACGAAGACCAACTTACACATCTGAGCACCATATCAATCCATATGGTGCCGCGTTTCATTGCGGCGCACCTAATCTTCGCATGGTCTAATCACTTCCTTTGGAGAGCGGCACGTTGAGTTCTTTCTGAGTTCTCGCGCTGGCCAAGGCGTTTTGCTTGACGGCAGCTCGACGACGATATGCAGATATGTGCATATGCGCGTATAGTCGCTATGTGCATTGGGATAGGCGGCGCAGCGGATTGCTCGGTTTGCAAAGCGCAACTCGAGCAAGCACGCTGAGTGACAGGTAACTATTGCGCCCAGTTTCTGCCGGCGGAATGACGTTTTTGTGGCCTGATGAGTCGGTGCGTTGTGATCCGACCATGAGTTTTCGGCCGAGCGGTTGACGCAAATCGATTTTATGAAGGACTCGAGATGTCAGACAAACCTGAAATCATACTTTGTGAACCGGTACGTACCGCCATTGGTGGCTACGGGGGGGCTTTCAAGGATTTCGCTGCGACCGAGCTTGGCGCCGCTGTAGTGCGCGAAGCGCTAGTTCGCGCTGGCAGCAGCGCTGAGCAGGTGTCTACTGTTGTGCTTGGCAACGTTATCCAAGCGGGCAATCGCATGAATCCGGCGCGCCAAGCGTCAGTGAATGGCGGTGTGCCAGTATCAGTGCCAGCGCTTACCGTCAACCGGGTTTGCGGTTCAGGAGCTCAAGCCTTACTAAATGCGGCGCAGGAAATCGCATTTGGCGCAGCTGACGTCGTCGTTGCAGGTGGAATGGAAAATATGGACCGTGCCCCGTATCTGCTGCCGAACGGCCGTTGGGGGGCACGTATGGGAAATGTCGAAATTCTTGACAGCATGCTGCATGACGGATTGGTTGATGCCTTCTCATCAGAGCATTCGGGCTGGCACACGGAAGATCTAGTATCGGCTCTGAATTTGACTCGAGAAGAGCAGGATCGTTGGGCCGAGCGTTCGCAGCAGCGGTTCGCCAGCGCGCAAGCAGCCGGCAAGTTCTCTGATGAAATCGTTTCGGTCGAAATCAAGGGGCGCAAGGGCATCGTCAAAGTGGATAAAGACGAGCATCCTCGCCCGGACACAACCTATGAGATGCTGTCGAAGCTCAGGCCTGCGTTCCGGAAGGACGGCACAATCACTGCAGGTAACGCACCTGGACTGAACAGCGGTGCGGCCGCTATGGTAGTGGCGAGCCGCTCGATTGCTGAGAAAAGGAACTTGAACGGTGTAGCACGTCTGGCCGGGTACGGACTTGCAGCGGTCGAACCCGGTATGTTTGGCCTTGGGCCTGTTCCCGCGATTGAGCAGGCGCTCGTACGAGCAGGGTGGTCGCTGGGTAACGTCGAACGCGTTGAAATTAACGAGGCCTTTGCGGCAGTTCCGCTAGCTGTTGCCAAGAAGCTTCATCTCGATCACGAGATCATCAATGTAGAAGGCGGAGCAATTGCGCACGGCCATCCAATCGGGGCAACCGGCGCCGTTTTAACAACCCGCCTTATTCATTCGATGCGTCGCGACGGACTAAAGCGCGGTCTTGTTTCCTTGTGCATTGGTGGTGGTCAAGGCATCGCGCTGGCAATCGAGCTGATCTAGTCTGTCATCGAACAAAAATCCGACTGCACCAGAACCAAGTCGGCTGGAATTCGATAGAACGCTGGAGGGGGCCGCTCAGGCTCTCCCGCTTCGCATTCGGCGAGCCCGGTTGAAAGTGGTACCCGAACAGGCTGATTCTTTACGTTCAGTAATGGTGGATGGTTCATGGCAACAATCTTTTGCTGCTATTCGTCCTTGTCCGGTGCAATTCCACCGCATATAAATTGTTGATCATGTCCGCAGATGAAGGATCAGTTGCGGCAAGCGCTGTTATTACCAACAATTCGACGGACGGAGATCGCGATGGGTAAAGAAGTTACGAGCAACTCGCTGGAGTTTTCTGGCATTCGGGTCGAGATCCGCACACCTGTCCCGTTCGACGATGTTCTGGGGCGTCTGAGGAAGCTTTGCGGGAAGACAACCGTTCCAGAAGTGGTCGCACTGGCCAAAGAGGATATAACAGAACAGCAGTACGTCAGTGAAGTGGAAAAGCGCTTCGTCGGGAAAAGCGGCTTCATGCTGTTTGGTGAAATTGATCACGGTGGCTGGATCGGCAAGTTCGGCATCAAGCGGCGCTCGCTGAGATGGATACTTGGAAACCCGCTTATTGCAATTACGATGATCCGGCACGACATCACTGCAGGACTCTTTGCACCAGTCGAGCTCCTCCTCACCGAGTCAGTCGATGACGATGGATGCTTCCTGACTTACGTCCGTCCGTCGTCGCTAATATTGATTGAGGAAAACGAAGAACTTGAAGCGGCGGCGCGAGCCTTGGACAAGAAATTCGAAGCGCTAGTCTCTGCAGCAACTAAAACAGTATAAAGGTCGCGCCGTCTTAGTCATGCATCTACCTTTTTTGCTTAGTGCTTGCGAATTACGAGCGCCATGGCCGCGACTAACGCGGAATACATGGTGGTGCATGATTCTGACCCGCGTCTTCCAGTGCGAACTGGCTGACGCTACCGCCTAAATGTTAATCAATTGATTGCATTCCAGCATTGTTAAAGATGTCCGCCTTGAATTCGTGGTCTCGGTCAGTCTTCGCAAAATATCGCGACCACGATGCGTGAGCCCATGGCTGGGCATGTCTCCTGCACACCTTAGTTCAATCAAGTCATACCTATGTCGGACGACAAGGTCGCAACTTGAGATGTCTGATCCTAAGTAACGCGTCAATTTCGTGTGTAGTAGGCATTGAATCTTTCCTTATTTGCACGACGTATCGCAGCCTTGGGGTTCACGAAGAATCTGAGCAAAGTCGCTGCCTTAGAAAATTGCTTGCGACGTTGAGCGGTCTTGGAAACTCGATGCATACCAGCCCATCCACCACTTCGCGTATCCGACTTTCTCGGCCGATGATGAGAATGTTTGATTGTTCACTGTGTTCAAAAACTGTATTCGATTGAGCTAAACGTGAAACACGATTACTAACGCCCTAAATCTTGCGGTAAAAAAAGCGTAACCGAGAATCGTAGACCTACATTTTCAATAGCAAGAAAGCCCTCGAGGTTGCCGCACCTCGAGGGGGCTAAAACCGTGGAGCTGTACGAGGAGACCGAGTGTGCCCCACGGGAAGGAGCAGGGTGCCATGCGCGCTCTAAGTGTCTTGGGAGCCCAAAGTCGCGGTGCCGTCACCAGTATAGGACTGGTCGAAAATATGTGCATTCATGATGTCAACGATTGGTCGCCTTCCGGCCTCGACAGGCCATGTATCTCGTCCGGAAATTTCAAACATCCAATTCTTTGCAAAGTCGAAAAACTCTAGGTGCATTGAAAGAAGTGAAGTTGTCGCCCTAGCTGTAGTATCGATTGTGGATCGAGGGTGCCGACGATTTCTTCGTAAGAAATCGTCACCTTGACTGCAGCAGAATGGGGAGCATGTCGAGCTACATAGCGATGGTGTCATTTGAAAAATTCAAGCTTAGACAGAGCACATAGCGGGACGAAAACTACCGTGCCATCCCGTAATGGGAGTGATATATCAAACGACGGACCGTCCAACGTGTTTCTATCCTGCCGTTGTGATCTTACCCGGGCATTCTGTCGACTTTGTCATACTGAGCGAGTGATGATCTGGGGTATCTGCATATGGTCCGTTGTTCAGTTGAGTGAGGAATTCGTTGTTTCAGATGGTTCACTTGCTCTCAGCGCCATATTAGTTGGGAAAATTATCTGGTTAGGTCTGGCGGTAGGAACCCTGTGCCGTAACAGGATCGCGCAACGTATCTTACCTTCATATGTCTAGTGAGCTTGTTTGCGATATCCTCAGCGCTCCTGCGCGAATACCAGGTTTCGATGCTGTTCTTCGTGCTGTCCTCCGTAGACTGCCTATTCAAGGGATTCTTTCTAGCAGCTCACGGCGCGAGTTTGTACTTGGTGCATCGCCGAAAAGTTTGCTAGGTATTGGTACCAAGTCATCCAGCCTTGGAGGTCCAAGTTGGAGGGTTTCGCATGGCGGACCTGCGCGCGTCTATCGAATTTGGTTCGTAGCTGTTGAAGATAGAGTTCGTCTCAGCTTAACCACGAGCGTGTACCGACGCTGTATAGTAAAAAGAAGAGAACTTCGCGTGAGGTGAGATGCAAACGTTCGTTCAAGTAGGAGTTTCCGTTAAGTGCGGTGCCGTGCATGCCGGCGAATCGTCGCAGATGCGCTGAATACCCAACTGATTGCGGACTGCAACGCGCTATCGCTGAGGAGGGCGCATTTTTCGTGCAAGGGGTCAATTAACGAAACCGCGCGGGCCTTGTGGCGCCACCGGTGAAGTGTGGCCTCTCTTCCGATGCTCTTCACACTGTGCAGGATTGAAAAATGGATTATCTGGAAACGGTCCGTACTTTTTTAAAAGTTGCTGAAGCCAAAGGCTTTACTCGAGCAGCCGACTTTTTGGGCACAACTACGCCTGTCGTTACGCGGCAGATAGCCGCGTTGGAGAAGCATCTTGGGGCTCGTCTCTTCCGTCGGTCTACGCGGCACATCACTTTGACAGAATCCGGACAAATTTTTTTAAGTCGTGCATCGATATTTGTGCGAGAGATTGAAGAGGCAGAGAACCTTGTGTCTATTGAACAGGGCGAGCCGTCTGGAACTTTGCGGATTGCGTTGCCGGTCGCTTTTGGGTTGTGCCACCTGAGTTCCATCCTCACGAAGTTCTCGGCAGAGTATCCGGGGGTTAGCCTACAGGTTATCCTTTCTGATGAACCAATAAAGCTGGTCGAGCAGGGTTTCGATGTTGCCATAGTCCCAGAGGATGAAGCATCGAGCTTGACGATTATTAAGCGACGATTCGGGTCGAGCTCGATGAAGCTAGTTGCATCTCCTGAATATCTTTCACGCCACTCACAACCAAAATCTCTTGATGAACTAGGTGAGCACGTGTTGCTGCTAGAGCCTGAAAAATGGGCTGATGAGCTTAAGCGTGTCGCGGATCATCCGGGGAAGGAAGTCATCCCGCGTAAGAAAGAAATCATCGTCAACAATCTGCACATGATTCGTCGGCTTGCAATTGACGGACATGGTATCGCAGCACTACCTGAGTTTCTAATTGGCGCAGACATCGAGGCGGGATGCCTCATCAATGTCATATCAGACGCGAAGATGCCAGTCGTGCATATGTGCCTCGCATTCGAAACACGACAGAACATGCCGCTTAAAATGCGCGCCTTCATTGACTTTATCGTAGGGCATTACCGTTTGTACGGACTTGAGATATCCGCTGAGCGTCACCCATCCCCTGCCCTAAGGGGGAATGCTAGGTCTTATCTGAAAATGGTTCACTCTCTAGGGAAATAGTCTGAATGGCGAAGTCCGTCGACGGCGTCAGAATCGTTAATCGAGCTCGTGCTTTTCTTGTGTTTGTGCCCAATGGCCAGGTGACGTTGACGACAAACTTATTTGCGCGGCTCTAACAGGTGATTGATATGATATTCATGTGCATGATGGAGTACCCGGCGGATAAGCGGGACCTGGTGCGGGTGCGGCCAGGGCATAGAGTCTACCTGCTAGGGCTGGTTGCGGATGGAAGGGCTATAGCCACCGGTTCTTTTGTACCTGACGACGACGGCGGTCTTTTCATCTACGAGGCCGCTTCCTTGCATGACGCGCAATCGTTGGTAGATCACGACCCGTACATAATTGAGAAAGTTGTGACGCGCTACATGCTGCGTGAGTTCGAGGTTCACGCGGTGAATCCACGTCTGCTCCGAGTGACAGGCTGAAATTATGCGGCGACATGCGCGAGGCGTCTTGTCATGATGTCCTCGCGTGTTCGGGCGTGCGAGACCATACAGCGCGAGCTCCGTCGATTTGCATGAAGCTAATTTAAGCCTTGCTGATTGACCGCTGGGAGCATTTCTGGATCAGTTGGCTGGGCCGCCGGTAACCACGTCGCACCGCCGGCCCACCTTGCTGCATTTCGTCGGATTCGCGTTCGTCGCGGTAAAATTTCACGTGGCAACTTTAAGGTCCGGATGAACCTTAAAAGATTGAAAAAGGGTGCAAAAATTTAAATTATTGTTATGGCTTATCAATATCTGGGCATGAGGCGATAGACGAAACTGAGGCGTGAATATTTGCCTTATCAACGACGCTTTTCCGCACTTGTTACAAGCGCCTCCACGAATTCGGACAGGTGCCATGGAATAACAATAGTATTGGTTTGGTCGTGGAAGAGGGCTACCCGTCAAGCTTCAGACAGGTGCGGCCTCTGGTCGAGATATTTAGCAATATTAATAACACAATCGCCGTAAAAAGTTCGGTACATTTCGCGTGTCACATATCCGATATGCGGAGTGGCGAGCACATTGTCCAGCGAGCGCAATGGATCTGTTAGTTCCAGGGGTTCGGTATCGAATACATCAACGGCGGCACCTGCGATCCGCTCGTTTCTCAACGCGGCAAGGAGAGCGTGGGCATCGACGATTGGTCCGCGTGATGTGTTGATTATCCGGCCTGAAGGCTTCATTCGGTCAAGCTCGGCTGCGCTGACCAGACCACGCGTGCGTTCGCTCAGACGGACATGAATCGACAAGAAATCCGACGCCGAAAATAGCGTGTCCTTGTCGACCAGCTGAGCGCCCACCGATTCCGCATGTTCGACTGTGAGGTTGTGGCTCCAGGCAATGATGTTCATTCCGAACGTGCGTCCAATGACACCAACTGCCGATCCGACGCGCCCAAGCCCAAGGAGCCCCAGTGTTTTTCCTGCCAGTTCCGTCCCGAGAGTGCGTTGCCAACCACCTTCGCGAACGGACCGATTTTCAATCGTGATATTACGTGCCATCGCGAGAATCATTGCCCACGTAAATTCGATGGTCGGCGTCGATGAGTACCCGGTATGCACCACCTCTACGTTGCGTTCAGCCGCCGCATCCATGTCGATCGAAGCATTGCCCGCACCGGTCGAGGCGATTAGCTTAAGGTTGGGCAGGCTCTCGATAATCGCCCGCGTTAGCGGTGTGCGCTCGCGCATCACACACAGCACTTCAAAAGGCGTCAGGCGCTCGATGAGTTGGTCGATGTCTGCAACGTGATCGCTGAAAACGGTGATTTCTGCGCCCTGTTCCAACGAGGACCAGTCAGCAAGCTCCAGAGCAACTTTCTGGTAGTCGTCAAGAATCGCAATACGTACGAGCGGCAAATTGGACATACGATGGCTCCTTCAGGCAGGACATGGAAACCGATGTGGCAGGCACAGCGTGGCGATGCCCATCCATAGGTCTATGGATACTGCGAAGGCGCCGGCTTTGCCGATTGCGCGGCTGCAGCTTTCCATGACTTTGGGTTCAGTTCGACAGTTTGCATTATGGGCCGATGTCGATCGCCTCGTCGTGCATCCGGCCGTAGATCACCTCTGAAATCTGCCAGATCTGTGCCTTGGAGGGAGTACCTTCGACGCTCCGCAGCAAATGTCACATAGCGTGCCATTTGGAAACCGAACGTTCCAAGAAGGTTGACGCCTACGCGACAGCCCAGCTGTCGCACAAAAACCGTGACAGGCGGATAAGGCCTGGAACACATGGCGATGCGAATTTCCGTCGCACTTCGTCGACCGACGTGACGACCTGATGAGAAATGTGTGTTTGACCACATTGCAGATTGAAGCGATAAACTAGATTCAGGTTCTTCGCATCCGAAAGCAAGAGAAGCCATATCAATGCCTGGTCCGTACTTGGAGACCTTGATGCGACGCTATCCCTTTTTGCTTTTCTTCTTCCTATGCGCAATTTGCCCGTCGTCGGAAGCTTTTTCGTTATTTCCGAAGGCTGCCCGGGTGAGCGACTCAAGGCGGCTGTACGTCTGGACTGCATCAAAGTGTCCGTCGGAACCGAGCCAGAATATCGTGCCGCTCCTGATACCAATTGTGATGGCGCTTGGAGCGGACGCAATTTCTGCTCTCGTCAGCGCTGCAACCGCTCCTATCTCTGCCGGAGCTGCAGCAGACAAGGCCGGCTATCAAGTCACAACAACGATGCCGCAATTCTATCTGCGTGTCGTTAAAAAAACGGGCGCCGACGGAAATTCGATCTTTAGCGTGATTTAGCCACGATGTTACGTGGTCGCCTATACGGCTCCCGTTTCCGCGTCTGTAGATTGGTGCAAGGATCCAGCATTTGGCACGTCAATGCACGACAGCTGCGTGAACGGGAAGTCGGAATTGGAGAATTTTTCTATCGCCCAAAACTTTCAGGTTGTCGACCCGTCTCCGGGCAACTCCAGTGGCCCTGTGCTCGATCCTTATCAGCCGCTAGCGGTTCCGGAGTTCTATGTCGAGATATCGCTCATGAATTCGGGATATGCCTCGGATTCAATCCAGATAGTCCGGCCAACGCCGATCGCCATGTTTTTCCACAGTCATAGCTCGGCAGCGCTTTCGAGAGAGGCCGGAAAAAGCACCTTCTGCTCACTTTGGACTTCTCGTCCCCAGTTCCTGGCGCGGATAGTTTCAAAAACGCCGGCGTGGCTCTCGACTTCAGCGCGATTACGCCTGGGCAGATCGATACCGTCTTCCTGAAAAATAACTCAACTGTTGGTTGGGCGATTCTTCCATACTTCAAGCCTCCCGAAGAAAAAAACCTAACTCTTGCTGATACGCCTACGGAATTTCCATACCTTCCTGTGAACATCAAGGCCAGCCTGCATGAGGTCGGTGACGAGAATGCCTTTCTGCAGGCTCTCTCTGCTGGATTTGCTTCGTCTTCAGCCGCCAGCGGTCTAAGCTCCGCGCTTGGTAATGCGCTACTACCGGGCAATTCGACGGCTCTGACAAACTCCGCAAATTTTCAATCGGCTCAATCGAAGTACTACGCTGCCATAGCAAGTTACAGAACTGCCTGTGGTACGTACGCGAAGTCGCGGAGCGCCATCGACAAAGCGACCGCGCAAGCGGACTACTACGCAGTCGGCGCAGCATGGTCGGCGCTGTCGGCGGCCGGCGCCGTAGCGGGAGAAAGCCCGGGTAAAGAGCAGGACAACCCATCTTGCTTCTGAGGTGGAGGAACAGGTCTATGCGACAACTGTCTGCTGTCAAGCTCCTAGTCGCCGGAACGTTGATGCCGTCTGTTTTCCTGTTTGCAATGAATGCATTCGGCGCAGACGACAAGATGCTCTTCTCCCTCGGTCGATCCATGTCAACAACACAGATTGACAACGGAACCTTTGGCAATCAACAGAGCACGTTGCATGGTCTAAGCCCCTACACTCCGGTGCTTTTCGTCTATAACGGCATTGCTGATCCAGCGCCGACATCGAATGTCTTGTTCGTTAAGGCTAGTCAGGGCGCATGCTCCGGGGTACTCAAACATGGAAACTGCGTCCTTACTGCTGCGCATTGCGCATGTAAATCGATAATTGGCGTGTACGCTGTCGGGCCAAAATCAAAAATGACGCTGCTGCAGCTGGCATCAGAGGCGATCCCCATGTGCGGCTGCAAGAAAGATACATATCCGCCATCACTACCCGACGTTGCCATCATGAAACTGAAAAATACTGACGGCCTCGCTCCGGCTGCGAAAATCGCGTCGTCGTCCGCTATAGATGGGGCTCTTACTGGCCTCTTTGTGTTTGGCTATGGAGAAAGCGACATCGGCGCGCGAAGCATGTCCACCGTAGGAACGCGGCGCTATGGAGGGGCCTTAACGGTGGCGACATCTCGACGCGACAAAAACGTTGGGACCAAGACCGACCACGAGTACTACGGGTGCAACAAAGGCACCGACATAGTCGCCTTCTCGTCGCGATATGATCAATGCGAGGGCGATAGCGGCGGCCCACTGTTCGATGGTCAGAAAGCAAACTCAAAAGTGCTTGCCCTCGCCGTTCGACAAGTCAGCGACCATGATGGTGAGACCGCGATCTGCGGATCGGGTGGCATTTATGTCAGGCTGGACGGCGAGGTCGGCGAATGGATTCAGAAAACCATGGATGGCCAGCTCATCAATCCGCCCAAAATCTGTCAGGCGGACCAACATTGACCGTTTGACGTCGGGCAATGCTACCTGGGGTGAGCCGAGGCACGCCCGAGCCGTGCCGCACGCACGTGATACCGTTCGACGTACTGAACCCGCAGCGTCTGTTTGACGGGGGCCCAGTCGGACCGATTTCAGCGCGCACGGCCGCCGAGTTGTGCGTTTAGCCAAGAACCTAGGTCAATGTTCGAATGCATTCGAGATTGTGAGGCACGAGCGTCATATATTTTAAATTTCGGGCCGTGCTTTGGCGTCCACTCCTGAATTTCAATAACCCTCATGGTCTTGCCTGGCGGTGGCAAGAGGTATTCGACAAGTCTGTTGGTCAGATCCTCATGGTGGCTGGTTACGACGACCTGACGGTAATACTCATCAGAGTTTGTGTATGCGAGTTGCCTCAGAATCCCAGCCGCCGGAATGAGCTGACCCATGTCGAGTGCGGTCGTGAAGTCGTCGAATCCAAGGAATGGCGCGGAGAGCTTGTCTCGCAATGCGTAATTCAGACATACGGACCAGCACACAGCGAGCTGCGTGCGTTGACCCGTTGAGAGGCCCCGGTACCCCGGTCCGTGCGCCGACACAAATTGATGGGAGCTTGCCTTGCCTTTGCCCGAGCCGGGCTGCAGTCGAATAGGCAGGAATTCTGTCGGGAAATGAAAGCGGGCGAGCAACCTGTTCAAGGTCACCAGTAAGATGCCAAGCTGCCGATCGTCAATTACTGAGGTCAGGCTGAAAATGCTTTCCTTGCCGAGCGCACGCTTTAAGGTTCTTTCTGCCTCAGTCATCAGCTTGTCGGCGGCCGTAAAATTCACTTTAGTAGCCGCCTTTGCTACCTGTTGATCAATCTCGCGCTCTGTTTCAGCCCATGCTGCGGCGGCTTTCGAAAGACGATGCAGTGAGCGGAAGTATTGGCTGAGGCCGGAACTCTTTTCCTGGCGGCTGGCGAGGACTTTCTCAACCCGCGAACCCAGTTCACCCACAGTAACTGCGCCGCGCGCCCAAGTCTGCTCGGATAGTGCGTGAATAATTTCACTTAGCCCTATTCGAGTGAGGAGCTGTTCCATCTTCGTACTTACGCGCGCCAGTTGGTCACTATAGCCGAACTCGCTTTCCTTCATCTTCTGGGCAAGGGGCGCAAGATACCTCAGCATAGGCCCGACTTCGTCATTCGTTTTCTTGAGCCAATCCTGAACGATGACGCTCTCTTTCTCGGAACCAAGTGGAGTGTCCTGCAGCGAAGCAAGCCATCGGGCAGAACGCTCAGGAAAACTATAGAGAAATGATCGCAAAGAATCGTCACCGTTCTCTATGATCGGGATACGACGCCTCAAGTCATTCTGCTCGTTGCGGAGTCTGGAAGCCTCCCTCTCCAGCTCGATGAGCCTTCGCTTGTAATTTGCGTTACCATCGCGTGTGGCCAGAATCACGGTTTCGTCATCAATGACAAAATCCGCATCGTTGGGAAGCGGGTTTTCCCAACGGATCGGGAGATGCGTGGGGCCGCGTTGAAGCGCCGCAAGCTGTAGAGGGGTTGCGGAAGTGGACTGGTAGTCTGGCTTATGTCTTTCTTCTGCCTGGTTGCGGAGTTGGTCCAGCGCCACAGAGATGGACAGGAGCAGATCGGCCGGATTATCGCTGAATGCACCATCGTCGAGTGCAAAATCACCCGCTGTGTCGGCCTGCAGCACTTTCAGAATGTTTCGCAACTGGCTTTGCCAATGGTTGGTCAGGTTCCCACCCTGCAGGAGCAGGTTTTGCTCGCCGCGAACGTGCGGAGCCCAAGACTCGCCGCCTTCCATGTACTCAGGCAATTCTTTTCGCGCAAGCTCAAATTCCTGTGCTGCCTGACGACGGCTAATCTCTACATCAAAGTCGCGGACGACCAGATTTTTCTTCGCTTCGGTCAAGTCGCCCTGCGCAGTCTCCAACGCGAGTTTGATTTCATCCCACAACCGGGAGCTTGGTGAAACGATCTTCAGAATATCGTCAGAATTCTCCGGAGTGGCAAGTCCCTCGGGGAAGAAAAAGTGTGCGCGTTCGAGAAGGTCGCCCTGAAGTCTCGCTGCAGGTAATGACGACAAGGAAATCGTGGCTGGAGTTATTCCTCCCATCGCGACAGAGCCTTCAGTGCAGCCTTTGGTTAAAGCGTCCCCCATCTCCATAAGTAATTGGGTCCGGCCATTCAGAAGCAGATCAAGCGCGAGAAGGATGCTAGTCTTGCCAACCCCGTTCTTTCCTGAAATCAGGACTAGGTCGGCGTCGAGGTCAAGCGTATGTTTGCCCGCGAACCCCCGAAAGTTTTCGAGGGTGAGTTCACTGATTGGTCTCGTCATCACTCAGCGCCTCCCGTCTGATTGTTACTTGCAGACGTCAATAGTTGTTCCGCAGGGGTCACGACGTCGTACCTGAGCCATTCAGAGACGCCACGCTGCGCCACAGTTGTTCCCAAGGGATCGCCGGCACGCATGCCACCTTCGTCATATGCTTTCAGGACCCGCAAGCCGAGCCGGCGCGTCAATGCTGCCCGCTCCGGCTCCTCCTCAACCCGGAGCGCAACCGCCTCAAGATATTCACGGTCTGTCAAGTTCCGAAGTTTGTATGGGTGAACGTGCATGGCAGTCGCATCGGTAAGCAGGGACGTGAGTGTCTCAGCGTCCGCGATTTTTGCCCCACCGAAACGGTCGGTAGTAAACGGTTGAATGGAAAAGGCTCCACGCAGCCAGTCCTGATTCCCAGCCATCTCGTGCCACTTTGGGTAACTCGACTCGTCGCACTCCACCAGTAGCGTGAGTGGCGTTTGATGTCCGTAGGCGGATAGCGCGTCACCTAGATCGCAAAGTTCGTCACGCAACATCCCCAGTTTCTGTTCGTCGAGTTCGCCATATTCATCGGCAATTTCGTTGCCGATTGATTGCGCGTCCACGACAATCATGATTGGAGAAATATAAAGCCTTATCCAGGTTACCCAGTCATGAGGGCGCAGCGCTACCTTACCGACGTCTGTTTCCAGCGTCTCGTCTGACAGGGAATAAGTGGTGGTAACTTCGTGGGACGGATCCATTCATGTCCTCAATTCGAAATTTGGGTTTCGCCGAATACTCGTGTTGAGTCTTCGGCGATATTTGGTCGGGAATGATATGGCATCCGCCAGGCAGTCTGCTACCTCTAGGATTGAGACAGCTCGCGTTGAAGTAGGGAAGAGGGCGCGCCAGTCGACCCGCGTGACCACGACTGGAACAATCCGTGAACCTTCTCTGAGGTAGGTGCGCCGCTCTCCCAACTGGCGCGGCGTTGCTCCCGCCAAACCAATGACCAGTTCGAGTCGTTGAACGGTGGCCGACCCAAAGGAGGTATTTTCAAACTGACGAACACCAGGCTGGGTATTGCGACTGATATAGAAGCTTGCCGCTCCACCAACGCCTGTAGACCGGACTTCAATCCGTGCTTCTTCCGAAAAACTTACGTCGGGCCATATCTGGTCATTTAAATCACCGGCAGCTGCGCTGGTATCTGATGCACGGCCTCGAATCATCTGCAGCAACTCGAATACAAGTGCCATCTCTGCTGTGAGGCTGCTATGGTCGTTGATCGCGCAATATTTCGTGGGCTCTGTTGAGCCAAGCTGCATATGGGTCAGACAGCGCGTCAGCCAGGGACGGCGTACTACGGCGGCTCCGACAAACGGTTCTAGGGAAACCAGCCAATGAGGGGAGTCTGCCGGGTTCGACAGTTGGCGCTCGATGCGGTCTTCGATCCGGGCGGCGAGCAGGACGAGCAGCTTATCTGCATCGGGTACGGCCGCTGTGAACGCGGCGTTCTGGCTGATTGCAGCCGCGCGCAATTTTTTCGATACAAGGCGCGAGTAGACAGTCTGAAATATGTCGCGCCACAGCTCATCGGCTGGCAGGCAGTCCGGAAGCGTCTCCGGCGCGTCGAAGGACACGCGCGGTTTCGCTCGCTGGTACGGACCGAGCACAAGGTCAACGCCCTTTGTGGGGATGCCGGACCACCACGTGGAAAAGCCGTAGACCAGCTGCATCTGCTGGAAGCTGGGATTGTGCCCGTAGGTCGTAACGACCGGGGCGTTCGCTGCCGCGTAAAGTGGTTGCGACTGGCTGTCTGCTCGAATGCCAAGTCCAGAAAATTCCTCGATAACCTGTTGCAGTGTGTGAACGACTTGTGGCTCGTCACTTCCGAAGCCGATGGTCACGAGGGCAGCGCTACGTACCTTGGTTCGGAAAAAATCCGCTGCCCACTTTCGCTTCCTCCAGTCCTGAAGTTGAGATGCGGTCAACAAGATATCTACTGCATGCGCGCCACACTCGCTGAGCTGCGCCGCACAACCGTTAATCTTGTAGGCTTTCAAAATGTGAGGCGTGTCTTCGCCCGGACGCCACTCGGCATTGAGTGCCGCGCTTTCTGCAAAAGTATCCAGATCGTATACCCGGCGGACGAACTCATTAGATACCAGATCGTGCGAACCCGGCCATGTGTTGAGATACGCGCGCTCGAGATTGCAGTCGTAGTTGGTCGTCACCAGTTCCGAGATCAAGCCTTCGCGGACCAGGAAGGCCAGGTAATAGTGTGCAGGCGTCGGGTCGAGGTCCGCGAAATCACGGATTTGAAGTATGCGAGCGAGTTCGCAGTAGGCTTCGTCAGTACTTTGCGGATATTCCCAAAGGTATGCCTCGCAGCACTTGGTCAATTCGCTTCTACATTTCGCTTGCCGCAAGTCGCAGAGTGCGCAAGTTAGGCTCGGATGGCGGTGAAGCTCACGCTCTAGCTTTGACAAGACCTGTGAAAAGTCGTTCGCACACTTCACGCAGATGTCGAGGGGGGCATCCGATGCGGCCACGAGCCTCTCCAGGCGCAAATCCAGCGTCGCTTTGACGACCTTCTGAACCATTACAGAAACTTTGTGCCCGTCCCAAAAATCCCCACGCAGAGTCGATCCCATCGAAATTCCCGCTCCAATGAGCGGTACGCATCTGCGGTGCAGTATTCGATCCACGACGTATCCAAAGGCACTACTAGCCGTGTTGTTCATTGAGTCTGAGAGAGTTGGTCGTTACGCCTCATGTGAGATGCAAGGACGTATGTGGCAGGCTGGTCCGGCCCATTATGATAGCGGCGAAATTCTCATTTTGGCATGGTTATGCGAGGCTTTTTATTCGTGCGATTCAGCCCGCATGGACGCGGTCGGTACCGCACCAGACGTATGGAGGGGAGCGCCTCAAGATGTCGCTGTGAACGCAGGCAATGACGAATCACGTCGGCGTTTAGTCACGTTTTGGCTTGAAAGATGTCTTGCGTTCAGTCGCAAGCAGGACGTCGCCTTCAGTGTGGGCCTCGGTTGCCACATGGAACGAAAAAGAGCCGACCTTTTTGAGGTCGGCTGGAAAGTCTCTGGCTCCGTTCCGAGGGCGTCTGCGGAGACCTGAGAGGCGCACATTCTGCCGCGCGATGCCTCACAAGGGCACGCAAATCACTTGTACTGGTCAACGAATGGCAGACACAGCATTCCCGCGAGTTTCCGAATGAGCGTCGTCACGTGTTGTTCTTTAAAGCTAGCCGCGTTGCTTGCCGGTAAAGTTCGATAGCGTGCTTTTAAGCCTGCGAGAACGGATTCGTTGCCGAGAATGCTTCCAGTGTCATGGCACGATCGGCGAGGCCCGCAATCTTTGGGAAGGCACTCGCATTGACGGAGTCAGACATCAGGCCGAGTGACGCGGTTTGATAGGCGATCACCACCATGATGTCCGCCTGGGACAGGGTGTCCCCGACCAGCCAGCTCTTGCCAACCTGCGCCTCGATCATCTTGAAACCCGCCAATGCCTGCTTGCCCAGCGATTCGGTAACCGACTGGATTTGATGCTCGGATGGACGAAGCGACTCGTCGTAGATATCGCCGAGTTTTCCGTAGATTGCCGATCCGATACCTACGAACTGAAGCGCATCGCGGCGCTCGGCGCCGCTCTTTGCCAGCAGCGCGCGTTCCGGGCCGACAACCTCGTGAAGGAAGTCGATGATGCTGCTGCTGTCATACATGATCGTGCCGTCATCCAGCACAAGAGCCGGAACCTTCACCATGGGGCTGAACGGACGGATAAGTTCCTGCTGCTGATAGGCATGATAAGAAAGGTGCTCAAATGGCATGCCAAGCAACTTCAGGGTGATGCCAACCCGGCGGGTATAGCCTGAAAACCACGGACCAATAAGCTTCATTTTCATTCCTTGAACGTTAGGGGATTGAGGTGCTGCCGATCAGAAAGTTTCCTTGAAGGGGCGCAGGTCGAGTTCATGCGTCCAGGCGGACCGATGCTGGCGATGCAGCGTCCAGAACGCGTCAGCGATTGCCTCGATATCAAGTAATCCATCTTCACCCTTATGCTTGATCAGGTCGGCAAACCGTGTGTGAACACGCTCCCCGTCGATGCCGCCGTCGATGACGACATGTGCGACATGCAGGCCAAGTGGGCCGAACTCACGAGCCATGCTTTGAGCGAGCATCCGCAAGCCGGCCTTGCTTGAGGAAAAGTGGGCGTACTTCGGCATACCTCTCAGCGCACCGGTTGCTCCACTGAAGAGAATCGACCCCCGCTCGAGCGGTGCGAAGCGCCGCGCTGCTTCACGGCCAACGAGGAAGCCGCCAAAACAGTTGAGTCTCCAGAAAGACTCGAAGACTTCCGCTTCCATCGTTCGAAAGTCGAGAGGTTGGTTGTTGCCAGCGTTGTATGCCACGAGATCTGCGGCGCCACCATTCTCGTCAACAGTCATCGCGACGTCGAACAAGCGGATTACGTCCGCCTCTTGCGTTACGTCCATCACGACTGCGCTGGCTGAACCTCCTGCCACCGTGATGGTTTCGCAGACCCGGTCAATTTTTTCCTTCGTCCGACCGGCCACGACAACGTGGCGTCCTTCTGCGGCGAATCGGCGGGCAAGTCCTGCGCCCAATCCGTTCTCCGGTCCAACGCCGATAACCAGCGCTTTCGGTTGGCGGTTTGAATTTTCCTGTGCAATCGTAGACACAATAATTTTCCTTATCTTGGTTGAAGTTCACGCGTCTCGCGCTGACGGCAGCGTTGCCGACTGGCGCTGTGGGGCGCAGTAAATCTGGAAGCGCGTCGATGAATGCAACGATAGACGAGCGCACGCTAGGGATAAATGGCTGGTACGATTCCACATTGATTCTCCAGTGAAACAATGATCGCTGGGTCGTCGAAACGAAAGGGGGCGGTGGTGGACAAGTTCCAAGCGATGCAAGCGTTCGTGCGGGTTGTGGAGAGCGGCACATTTACCAAGGCGGCACACACACTTGACCTTCCCAAAACGGCAATCAGTCGTCTCATCGCAGGACTGGAAGGCGACCTCGGAACAAAGCTGCTCCACCGTACGACACGGAAAGTCTCAATGACAACGGATGGGGGGGCGTACTACGAACGCGCCGTACGTCTGCTCGGCGACCTGGAGGAGCTTGAAGGGGCGGTCTCGCGGGCCAAAAGCAACCCACGCGGGCGCCTCCGTGTCGATCTTCCGGTGCCCTTGGGGCTTGCGATAATCCTCCCGGCCCTGCCGGAATTCATCGAGCGTTACCCGGATATCGAATTTGAGTTCGGCCTGAGTGACCGGCCCGTAGACCTGATTGCAGACAACGTCGACTGCGTCGTCCGTGCAGGCAAAATATTCGATGAGTCGCTGGTTGCCAGGCGCATCGGACAGGTTGAACAGATTCTGTGCGCGACTCCTGGCTACTGGAAGAAGCACCGCCGACCGAAACATCCCTCAGACCTTGAGAGTGGTCACGTATTAATAAGAACGATCGCGTCGCGAACCAACCGGCCGTTTCCGATTGTCGTTCGCAAAGGAAATGAGGAGGTAGAGGTGTCCGGGAGTCGCAAGCTAACGGCGAACGACCTCACCGGTTGCCTTACGATGTGCCTCGCAGGGCTGGGTGTCGTCCACGCGCTCAGCTTTATAGCGGATGCGCATCTCGTAAGTGGTGCTCTGGAGTCAGTTCTGGATGACTGGCGTGCAGAACCTACGCCAGTGTTTGTCGCATACCCCCCAAATCGTCACCTCAGTGCGAAGGTTCGAGTCTTCATCGACTGGCTCGTTGCTCTTTTCGTCAAGAGCAATTTGAATAGCTAGGGGCATTCGCTCAGTGAACCGCTCCGTAACTGGCTTCCACCACGATGCACCGAGAATCTTCCGCATATGGCCAGTTGGCACTACGGAAACATGCAGTGGCTGAGGAATGCGCCAATTGCTTATGTCTAGTCGATCATGGCTAGGTTGTCAGTTTCACTCGATTGACTTGCGTGACTGGGAGCAGTCTCGCTGGGGCTCACTAGCAAGAAGGTCAACAGCGAGGCTGCGGCGGCGACGAAAGCGGCAGTGAGCATGACAATCGCAAACCCGGAAGAGAAGCTTGCTCGCGCAATAGTCAGCATTGTTGCCTGTAGCGGCTGACTCACTTGCCCGATGGCCGCTGCGAGGTCACCCGCAACAATGTGGGATGCGATCCGGTGTGTATCGGCGCTGGTGAATCTCGGAAGACCTGTGTGGGCGGCGGCGCTGCTGAAAAAACGCTCCGTTTCGCCGGCAAGCAGGGCTCCGAGTGCCGTAATGCCGGTGACTAGCCCGACAAAGCGGAGGGTGCCGCTAATTCCGGAAGCCATTCCGCCGCGCTCGGGGGGGATGACACTCATGGACACCTTTGCCGTCTCGCCATTCAACAGTCCCGCCCCGCAGCCGGTCAGGAACATTCCGAGCGCTGTGCATCCGAACGGCAGGTTGCTGATCACACACGCGGAGGTAACAAGGTTCCCGATGGCGACAATCGAGAGTCCCAAAGCGAGGAGGGTGCGCCCCGACATGCGCAATGCAAATGAGGCCGCGAATCTCGGACAAAAGAAGAGTGGAAGGGCGAATGGCAACATGCCCAGTCCGGCTACGGCAGGGCTGTATCCGAATACGTTCTGCAGATAAAGCGGCAGATAGGTCATCATGACCTGCGCCGACGAGGCGAAACCCAACATTGCGACGCAGCTGCCAAGGAAGGTGCGCTTACGAAAAAAATTGAGGTCCACCATAGGGCGCTTCTGGAGTATCTCTGCTGCAATGAACAAGCATGCAAGTCCTGCGGCAACGCCAAGTTTGATCAATGTAGCATTACTCGACCATCCGGCTGCATTTCCGTTAATCATCGCCCAGACGAGCAAACAAAGAGCGCTGCCAAAAGTCACCATCCCCGCAATATCCAGCCTTCCAGCTTCCGGATCGCGGGAATCGTGCACGGACCTGACCGCGAGGATGACCAGCGCGATCCCGACCGGTGCATTGACGAGAAACGCCCAGCGCCATCCAAAGACTGAAGTAATCAGTCCACCGACTAGCGGACCGATCGCAATGGCAATTCCGATGACTGTCCCCCAGAATCCGAATGCCCGAGCCCTGTCGGGTCCCCGAAATTCATGACCCAGAACGGCAAGAGCGGCGCTCAGTTGTAGCGCTGCTCCGATACCCTGCAGCGCTCGGGCCAGATTCAGCGTGGAGGCATTAGGGGACAGGCCGCACAGGACGGACGCGATTGTGAACACCACAAGACCAGTTATCAGAATCCGCTTGCGACCGAAGCGGTCTGACAGCGCTCCCGCCGTCATCAGAAACGCAGCGAACGCGAGTACATACGCGCTCACCACCCATTCGATGTCAGAAAACGCTGCATTCAGGTCACGGGCTATCGCCGGAAGGGAGACGGCCACGATGTTCGAGTCGAGCATGATCATGAACGAGACCCCCGACGCGCACAGTAGCACCCACGCGCGCCGGCCGCTGACCCAACGCTTTGTGCCTGAGTTGCGATTCATGTCGGTACTGACAGGGGGCGTTTGCCCGTTGCTGGGCTGTTTATCCAACTGAGTCATGAGCAGGATCGATGCCTTCTTTGGGGTTGGAATGCCGCAGCCTCAACACGGACGTGATGTCGCGCCTTTATGAGGCGAGACTGCATCCGGCGCAGCTTTTCTGAGAAGCGGGCGTCTCTTCGCGTGGGGCAGAACCGGAGCGCAGGCAGGGCCTTTACGACAGTCGGACAAGGCGCTTTCAGAAATTAAGAGTATATACACCTTTTTGGAGCTGGCGACGAACCGTTGTCTACGAGACATGGGCGAGCTTATCCTCTGCGCATGAGGTGCAGTGTTATGGCGGGACTTCAAGGGCGTGGGGACGCCAGCAGCTTCCTCACCGGAAAAGCATCACGTTACAAACCTTTAGATATTAGGTCGAGAACCATCCCCGCGATGCGCTCAAGTTCAAGGTCAGGAATGTGGTGCGAGCGCAACGCTTTGACTGTGCGGTTCAGATAATCCGCACCGGTACCGAGATAGCCCTTGGCGAGCGCTAGCTGACGGGCAACATCACTTTCACTGAGATGTCCTGCGTATCGGGAACATTGTCTGTCAACGGTGAACCCAATCGCGTGGCCAATGAAAGAGCGATCGCTTCCATAAATTTTCAGCCATTTTGGGACGTAGGCCCCGGAGAGCATCTCGCGACGCCACAAGAGATCAAGCTCGGTGTGCAAGCTGTTCTCGTCGAGGCGGTAGGCGATGCCGCTGCACTCACCACCTGCGTCAAGAGCCAATGAAAGTCCCGGGGTTGCCGCAGAGCCACGACCTGCGTAAACCGTGAGACAAAAAGCTCGATGCCAGTCCAAGGCCCAGGCGACGCGGCGTTCAACACTGTGCAGAACCGGATTCCAGATGAGAGACCCGTATGCGAAGACCCAGACGTCTCCCTCCGGCCGCTCGGCAAGAAATGCGGTCAACGAGGCGTTGCGCTCCTCGTCGCTAAGGAGGCGAAGTGCGGGAGCATCTCTCGCGGACAGGCTGTTAATCAGTCCAGCCGCGAGCATGTCGCGGCTAAGAGCGGGTATCTCCGCAGCCGTGCGAGTTGGGGATGGCGGAACGGATGTCCGGTGAGTATCGTCGGATGCATTCACGAAGGTTTCCTGGAGGGATGAAATCAAGTTGTCTGGCGTGGCACAAATCTTTTAGGTCCGACATGCTGCCATACGAAGCAGTTAATGAATTTAATATCTCCGCGAGCTGGCAACGAATCTGGCGCAGCCCGGCTAGTTTGCCATCTTAATGGTTTTCCATACCGTCTCGCACTGCAACTAATAGTTGTTGCCGCGCGCATGGACTGTGCCATTGGAACCGGGTAATTTATCAAGCGTTGGAGATGTAAGGGTAGTGTGACTTCCGATTTGGCCCCGATCGCTTGCGCTCGGGGCGTTTTTCGCGTGGCCAAGCCGCTTGAGTGGCTCGCATAAGGTCAAATCATTAAGCGATGCATGAACGTGTCGCGCGGACCTTGACGGCAGGCAAGCGTCGGCGGACATTTGTGTGCGAAAAGGGGGAGTCCCAGGCAATCGGTAGATCTACAGACACGTACGGCAGCGACCATGATTGTCAGAGCGGCCGCGAGCAGGCTGACGCTTGAGACGGCGGACACGTTGTCACGCGCACTTTCTACGGCCTGCATGATCTAGCTAGGCATGTGAAGCTCGAAGGGTTGATCTATCCGGTTACCCCTTAGCGACGAGGGGATCTCTTGAGTCGTTTCATGGGTGCGAGTAGATACGAACCTTCCGCGTTTCTCGCAACGACGACCGGTCAATATCTCGGAAGAATCTCCAGCCCCTCATCATTGCAGTTCGCGTATAGTCGGCGCAACATGCTTTTGAGGAAACCGACTTCCTCCGGAGTGAATCCCAAAACTGCCCGATCAAGCGCCTGAGTGAAGATTTCTGGAATCTGGTTGGCCAATTCGCGGCCACTATTGGTTAGGCTTAGTTGTACAACACGTCTGTCTTTGACGCTACGCATTCTTGAAAGAAGTCCTCGTTTCTCGACACGATCGAGCAAACGGGTAACGGCGCTCGCATCGATTGCGTATTCGCGCGCCAGTTCGGCCGCTGTAGTACAGCGACCGATGGCCAGCATGAAAAGCATACTGGCTTGGGTAGCAGTCACGCCTAGGTTGGCCAACGTGCGTTGAGTGACCATTTGGTTGAGTTGAGATTGAACGCGCGCAATCAAATATCCAACGCTTTCATTAATTGGATGGTCTGGGGACGCGGGGTCGGGCTTTGTGCAAATCGGCGTTAGCGACATGATTTTTCAGGCTGCAGCGAAAGCGAATGGGCGTCGAGCAAGAAGCAGGCGAGTCAGCAGTGGGGTGCCATCGACCTAGCCTTAAAATTAAGTGTAGTTGCAGTTTATGCGCTTTAGGTTTGATGCCAATAAACTCAAACTTCAGCACATCTCAACAATGGACAAGGCTAGAAGGGGTGCAGCTTTCAGCTTGCTGAAGATTTGCATTCGCTTGCAAAGGCGGCACGACAAGATTTAAACTAGCGCCATTACGCGATGGCGAACATTTGAGGTTCGAACAAGTACTGGCTACGTGCTTACTAATGAAATTTAGGTACCCATCAGCGTATCTTTTATAACAGGACGCTGAAGCGTCTCAAGTACCGGTCAGATGTCTACTTGCCGCGCCCCAGCGCGCCTCGGACGGCCCAGCATTCTTTTCAGACTGAGCATACGTGAGATCGTCGAAGCTGGACTGGTGCTGAGGTTCCGAAGGAGCTGGGTGCAGCGTGTTGTACTCCTATTGCGCGTCCCAAGGTTTGAACGCATCGGCGTTGTGCTGTACAAACTCACGAAGGGTTATTGGGCGGCGGCCCGTGAGATTGACAAAGTCATCGGTCATGCGATCGTAGCTGCCTACGCGATGCAGCTCGGACATGGTGGTCAAATGTTCGACAACATGCTCTGAAAGACCGAGGCTGCGGAGCTTTTCGCGAAACGGCCCGATGGGCGCGTCCACATACGTGATGGGCCGACCCAATGCCTGGGAAAATTCTTCGGCATAGAAGACCATATCGGCTGCCTGCGCGCCGGTCAGGTTATAGGCCTTTCCGATGTGCTTGGTCGGGTCAACCATGATTTCCGTAACGGCTGCCGCCACATCCGTGCCGGCAATCGGGGAGGTTCTGCCCATTCCCAGTGGCACCCAGATTTCGTCGCTTTCCCGGATCGACAACGCGGAAAACTGAAGAAAGAATCCGTCGAGAAAAGCGGTAGGGCGTACATTGATGACAGGAAGGTCCGACCACTCAAGCGCCTGTTCAGCAAGCCAATGCTGTTTCTGTTGCGGACTGCTCGTGGTCTCGGTAATGCTCATCTGCGAAACGGTCATTTGTGACATGTTGACAAAAGCCTCGACGCCAAAGTGCTTTGCAACTGCCGCGACGTTGACGGTCGCCGCGAGATATGAATCGGAAACCGACATGCCGAAATAGACTGACTGACATCCTTCGACGATACGATATATATCTTTCACTTCCAACAGGTCACCGACAACCACCTCGGCGCCCATTTCCCGCAATGCATTCGACCGTTCGTCCTCCCTCCGAACCATTGCGCGCACGTTCTTGCCGCGCGCGAGCAGAAGTTCGGTCAGGGTCCGGCCGATAGCTCCGAGATTTCCAGCGGCGCCGGTGACGAGAATTTTGTGTTCAGACGACATGTCGTACTCCTTAAGATAATCTTTAGGAAATTGAATAAATTCACGGTCCAGCCTCACAGCCAGACGAACTTCCGAAAGTTTAGTCGTCTGGACAAGCCGCGAATACCCACCCGACCGGCAAAAGATTGATGCTTTCTACTTGCCTTTGAAGCGCATGGCAGGCCGAGGTCTTCCTGCCTTATATGCGGATACGGCAGAGCGAACGCCATCGCGGGCATCTTCGGTATCGAACAGCGCCATTGCAAGGTCAAAAATCACGGCATCTGCAGCGCACACACCGCCAGAACCCCACGCGCGCAAAAGAGCTTTGTGCACGGCATGTGCGCGGGTTGGCCCAGAGGCGAACCGCGCAGCAAGATCCTCTGTTGTCTGTAAAAGCCCGGCTAGCGGGACGACCTCGTTGACAAAACCACGTTGCAACATATGCTCGGCAGACATGGGGTCTGAGGTAAAAGCCATCATTGCCGCCGTCGATCTACCGGCGCGTTCCGCGACGCGATAGATTCCTCCGAGCAGGGTTACGATTCCTAGGCTTTGCTCTGGATGTCCAAATCGCGCATTGTCGGCAGCAATGATGACGTCACACCGCGAGGCCAATTCCAGTCCCCCGCCAAAACATGTCCCTTGCACAGCGGCGATAGTTGGAAACGGAAGGGTCTCGATCGCATTGAGGATGTCCATCCAGCGCTGGAAGACGAAACGGAGCCGGGCCGTTGACATTTCTGGCCAGGGAACGATGTCAACGCCAAAGGAAAAATCTTCGCCCTCCGCGTCAAGAAGTAGGGCGCGCACCTGGGTGCTCTGCAGTGACTCAAGCGCGCTTTCCATCTCGGAGGCCATGTCAATCGACAGGCGGTTTTGGGGCGGACTCGCGAGGGTTATATGACCAACGCTCTTCTCGATTCTGACGCGAAGATTGGACATACGCCGGCCTCTATTATTGCGCGCCGAGGTGCTTCGTGAACCACCCAACCGCTGCTGCGCTCGAGAGAAAGAATCCTGCCTGGTAGGGAGCGAAATGCCCGCCTGGAATGAGGCATAGTTGCTTGGGCTGCAGGGCTTGCTCGTATGCCGCGAGCTCGAGATCGGTCATTGTGAGCGTGTCATTGGTGCCAATGACCATCAAAAGTGGCGTAGGCGACACGCGAGCGGCCCATACACCCGGTTCGTAAGTGCGGGCTAGGGCGGTCGATCGCAGAGTCACCTCGTTTTTCCAGACTCCCTCCGGAAGCGGCTGCGTATAGAACGAGATTGCGTCCGGTGACCGGTACGCGGCGGGTTGCGACATGTCCGCACTCACAACGGCCTGCGTCCGAGCGGGCTCGCCGCGAGCCTGCGCGCGCTCGTCATCAAGCAGGGTCTGAAGAAAGGCCGGTAGGGCGTCAGGCGAAACGCGTCGTACGCCTTGTTCGTATCCACTGATGGTCGGTACCTGCGACACGATGCACTTGAGTCGCCGGTCAGTCGCGCCAAGCACCAGAGCATGGCCGCCGCTGTAACTTGTTCCCCAAAGTCCTAGCCGTGCGGGATCAACCTCCGGGCGTGCTTCCAGAAAGGATATGGCACGGCGCCAGTCGGCAATTTGTGTCCATGGATTCACATCTTGCCGGGGAGTACCATCACTTCCCCCGAAGTTGCGATGGTCATGCAGCAAAACAGCGAACCCGGCGTCGACGAACGCTTCGGCAAAACGCTCGAGTCCGTGCTCTTTTACACCGGCAAACCCGTGAGTCATCGTTATCGCGGGATGTGGTTCCTGAGAGCTGGACGGCACGTATAACCAACCGCGCAACGTAATACCGCCTGCCACCTCAAACGAAATATCTTTTCTTGTGGTCATGAGATGAATATTCCATTAGGGACGAACTTGCTATGCCGTGCTCAGATGTATGTTGCCCGGACGTCGCGTTCTCTCCGGAGTGGCGATGGCAACCGTTACGTCGCACACCGGATCGCGGCCGCAGCGTTCAAGTCAAGTTCCACCGAGAGCGGCAGGATCAATACATGCGGACCCGGGATCCGCAGGCCTGCGTTCCGAGACTCCGGGCTTCATCGACTGGATTAACTTCTACGAGGCGTGTGCCTTCGTTGAATTGTCATCCGGCCACGATTGGCGATTGACGAACGAGACTGTCAAGACGGCCGTGCATCAGTGCGTACTCCTCTGTGCCTATCAACACTTGACAAATATTAGGCTCAATCTTGCCGCCGTGTATTGGACAAAACCTCGGAATTTAGTCTTATCCTGCGATTTATCGCCTGTCGTGCAATTCAGCAAGGCGTTTCTGACGGCATGACACCGTTCATCTCAACGCTGTTTCCAGTACCACGCGCAACGCTTCCCGTAGCTTGGCCGCCCTTTGGGGCCCATATGCTTCTTCAAAATTGTGCTGGACCTGGGTCCACAGTGGCAGAGCTTGCTTGAACCGCGCGACGCCCTCATCGGTTGCCGAAATGAATCGCCTGCGACGGTCCGATGAATTTGCTATGACCACGAGACCATCGCGCTCCAATGGCTTAAGGTTTGCGGTGACAGTCGTACGGTCCATCGCCATGTGATCAGCCAGCTCGCTGACCCCAAGGCCGCCGGTATCAATCACTCTGCGAAGGATTGAAAACTGTGTCGCGCGCAATCCGACAGGAGTGAGTGCTTTATCGTAAGCTGCGCTGAGAAAACGGGACGCCTTCCGAGCCGCCAGACAGTTGCACCGTCCATTGATGTCTTCAGGCTCATCCTGTAGCGTTTTCATAAAGGTGCCCTCGCATGTGGACCGCTCCACGCTCTAAATGAGAGAGTTCGCGAGCCCGTTCGATCCGGTCTTCCGCGCGAAGCACTGTGTTTGACTTGCCAAGCAGAAGATCAATGCATAATATGTTGATATCAACGTAATGTAAAGCGACCCGTACGGGCAGGGCGGCGCTGCACCGGTAAGGTCGATGCCCGGTGCCTGTCCTAACTGCAACCGGCACCATTCAAAGGAGTACGTATGCCCGTCTTTCATGCACACCTGCCGAAAGGTCGCTTCTCCCGGGAACGGAAAATAGCAATTGGAAACGCTCTGAACCAATCGCTTGTTCAGGGACTGGGTATTCCAGCGGGCGACCGCTTTATCGTCCTGAGCGAACACGGTGACGACGAACTCTTCATCGATCCGACGTTTATGGATATGACGCGGACCGCTGAGGCAATGATCATCACGATCATTCTCGGGGCGCATCGACCACCGGAAGATCGACACACGCTCATGAAGACAGTGACGAAACTGCTTCTTGAGATGGCCGACGTGTCTCCTGACGATGTTTTCATCGCGATGATTCCGGCGCCTAACGAGAACTTCTCCTTTGGTCGTGGAGTTGCTCAACTGTCTTCGATAGCGCCAAAGTGGTGAGCGCGCTAGCTGTGGGGCGTTACAGACTTGCACTGTTGTCGCGTCTCGCGGTCCGAATCCTAAAACGGTGCTGTTTGATTCACCTGCAGCAATAAATGGCTTGCTAGAAGGTAAGGAATTCGGTCGCGGTGTAATGCATTGTTGTTCGTCTAAACCTTGAATTGCTGAAGGTCCCAGCTAACTTTAAGTGGGCGACGTATCCCCTGATCGATCGGGGCACGAGGGTGATGGAGCAGGTTTTCTTGGGCTTTAACTGAGGCATCGGATATTTAACATGAAACTACTTGTACTCGGCGCAGGTGCCATCGGTGGATACTATGGCGCCCGTCTGATTGAAGCCGGAGCGGATGTTACGTTCCTTGTTCGAGAAGAACGAAAGAAACTGATGGAGTCCCAGGGGCTTCGGATGGTGAGTGACAGTGGAGATTTTGAGCAGAAAGTGAAGCTTGTCACGTCGAACGATCTGCGCGACAAGTATGATCTTGTGTTGCTAACGTGCAAAACGTATGACCTGGATAGCGCCTCGGATTCGATTGCTCCTGCAGTTTCCTCCGGGGCGTCGGTACTTCCATTTGTCAACGGAGTAGGAGCATACGAGAAGCTTGACCTGAGATTCGGCAAAGACAAGGTACTTGGCGGAGTAGCCTACATTGCTACGACACTGGGCGACGATGGTGTCATCAAGCATCTAGGCAAGCTCGACTCGCTGACTGTTGGTGCGCGTTCGGGAAAATCGATTGATTTGGCCAAGGAATTCTTCGGCGCAATTGGTAAAACTAGCGGCATTCGCATATATTCCGACAATATCGATCAGGCACTGTGGGACAAGTGGGTCATGCTCGCTGCAGGCGCGCTAATGTGTTGCATGATGCGTGGGACGGTCAAAGAGATTTTGGCAACGCGTGCCGGCGAGCGGCTCATGAATCAGGCCATCGACGAATGCTCGGAGGTCGCCAAGCGAGCTGGATATCCACTTTCGGAAAATACGTTGAACGACATCCGTGGCCGGCTACTTGACCGACAGTCTCCATGGGCCGCATCAATGATGCGCGATATCGACCAGGGGAAGACCAGGCTCGAGGCAGACGGAATCGTGGGTGACATGCTGTCGCATGCTGAGCAATTCGAGGTTTCTGCGGTGCTTACTGCGGCCGCTTACACGAACTTGCAGGTTTACTCAGCCCGTCACGGCGTGGCAGACAAGCGGTAGACGTTGGTGCAAACGGAATCTGAAACTTGCTTCAGCGGCGCCTACCAGTCGAATCTGAAAGGAGCACACATCGGTCGCTTAACAGGTCAGTGTGCCCGCTCGACAATAGCCGAGTGGTAGGGGGAGACGTTGAAGCCTTCGAATACTTTGATTGACTCTCAGGTGCGGCTTCACATGGGGCGCGCAAGGCGCCCGCAAGTACAAGCATCCGAGGCGCGCAATGCCATCATGAACGCCGCGCTCAAGTTACTTTGTCAAGAGGGATTTGAAGCCGTCAGCCTGGAAAGAGTTTCCGAACTGGCTGGACTGAACAAGATGAGCATTTATCGAACATACGGTTCGCGAGATGCATTGGCTCTGGCATACGTCGAGCGGATTTGCGAATGCGAAACGCTTCGGTGGCAAGAGATGGAAGCGTTGTTTCCCGACGAGCCAGCCCGGCGGTTGAACCAGTTGTTTTCCGATTTTGCCGCTCCAACGGCTTCCGGGGCCTATCTCGGATGTGCGGCATATCTTTATGCGCGAAGCCTCGAAACCGAAGTGCAACCCGTCCTTGATGCGTTGTCGCAGCACAGGGCAAAGTTCCACAAATGGCTCAGTCGCCAAGCCGAATCTGCCGGCGTGATGGATAGCGATGAACTGGTTGGCACGCTACTTCTGCTTTGGGATGGCGCCGCGTCGAATCAACGTCCAGCGAACCCATTGAAGCTACCGGTTCGCGATTTCGGTGCAATGGTGGCTCGGGTCGTCGATCTGTTCAAGAGCTGAAAGAAGGGGCTACGGCGAACGGGATGCTGAGATCCGTCCGAAATGATATTAGCGATGTCGACAGTTCGGCCAGCGCGATAGACAATGCAACCCACATCTGCGCGCGAACCTGTTCACTGCAAGACAATACAATGCTCCAACCTCGTTACCCTAGCAGTGTGTGACCACCGATTATTCTCCGCGCCGCCAGAAATTAATGCCTGATAAGGCATTGATTATATGCATCTACACCTCTAATCTGCGCGCATGTACACGACGTCCCCCGAATACGACGACTGCTTTGCAATTCGTCAGGCTGCCCGACACATATCTCAGTTGTATGAGCGCCATCTTTCGGCTGCCCAGATCACACCGACACAATTCAACATTCTCGCTATTTTAAAGCGTGGAGCGCGCTTAACGATGGTTGAGCTGGCGCAGGCGATGGTGATGGATCGGACAACACTTGTTCGCGCTGTTCGACCATTGATACGGGATGAGTTCATTGTGAGTCAGCCGGACGATGAGGGTAGTCGGCGACTGCACCTATTCCTTACCGACAGCGGCTATGCAAAGCTTCAGGAAGCCATGACATATTGGGTTGCCGCCCAGGAAGAGTTCGAGCGCAAGTTTGGCCATCAGCAAGCCTCTGATCTCCGAAGCGAGTTGTTCCGCGTTACGCGAGACGTTTCCAAGGACTAGGCACCGCACTGGTTCACGGATTCAATTTAAAGTGCATATGCACATATAAGTAAGACATAAATTCGAAGAAGAGGAAAGAGACTCACAGGCTATATAGGCTAGCCTCACTAGGCTGCTTCGTCAAAGCTACATTCCGATTCTAGTCGCAGCAGGACAGAGGCGAGGAAGCACAGGTACATAACAGGGCAACGAGTGGCCGTAGCTTTCTGCTACCACCGGGCGAGGTACGCTACAACTGCGTAGCGTCCATAACCAGAGCCTCCAGCTTTTCGTCCAGCCGCATTGCTGCAGCCTTTAGCTCGGGATTTGAGTCGTTAATCAAAATGAGAGAGGAGGGGCGCACATACGTGACGACGCAGCCGTTGTCGACGGGATTATCGATGATCAGAAGTTCTACTGGTGTAAATAGACCGGATGTCATGTCTTGACGAAGCAACGCGATGGCCATCAAGGGGGTACCAAGAATCCAGCGGACCGCGCGGCGTTGAATTCCTAGCTTCTGTACGCATGCACCGTGATCGATCGCGCTCAGAAACATGAATCCACTGGACCCTACAAATTTCCGCTCGACTTCTTTAGCGTATTGAAATTCTGACCGATCGCTATTCTCGGGTTCCATGCAACTGGCCGTCGGACCACGGCCAGTTAGCTCGCGCAACCGCGCCGTTACAGTATCAAATAGCAATGCTGTCTCGATTTCCATACGAATCCCCGTGAAGCCAAACTCGGTCACTTTCGCGGCGATTATCATACTAAGTCCCTTGCTCTATCTGTGGATGTCGATGGTGTTTGTAATTCATATGCCTTCACGAAGGAAGGGATAAGTTTCCCGTTCGCGATTCAAGGTGCCGCACTCGACTCCATTGAGCGGAACTGCATCTCGTCGGTGGCAGTTATGGTCAATACGATTCCAGAATGTCATTAGCCGGTAGCGCCGACCTAAAACTATGAAATCGACCATAGAATGGTAGGGGGTTAGACCTTCGTTGGCAATTTACGCAGGTGCATGAATATCTTGTCGTATGGAGATTAGTCGTCGACGAGCCAGCGGCAAAAGCCTCACCATAGCTCATGCTATGAGGTGAGCACTAACAGGCGTGGTCGCCTTACGAGTTGGACAAGCTTGCGCAAACCTCGGGATTGAGAGAATGAATGCGCCCAGCAAGGTGAATGGGGATCAGGAAGCTTTTCGCCGAAACACCAGTAGTTTTGCTACCGATCGCTGAAGGAGGTCACCACGTTGATTGTACGTTTCGCTTTGCATGGTAACGATTCCCCGGTCTGGTTTGGACTGGGAGGGCTTCACGGAGACCACTTTGCTTTCCACGTAGACCTCGTCGCCGGGCCGCGTTGGGGTAGGCCATGAGATCTCGGTTCCGGCGCCAATGACTCCATCGCCCAGCGGAACACTGCTGACAATCAGTTTCATGGTAACTGCGGCAGTGTGCCAGCCACTGGCAGCTAGTCCCGAGAACACAGAGTCACTCGCTGCCTCTTCATCAAGATGGAAAGGCTGCGGATCAAACTGGTGAGCAAACTGCTTGATCTCGTCTGCCTGCATCTGATACGTTTCACTCGTAAAGGAATCGCCCACAGTCAGATCATCAAGGTAAAGGGAGGTGTGGTGAGACGACGTCATTTGGCAATGTCTCCTTCGTGCCGGGAATCAAGGCGGCCTGCGTTGTCGCCATAGCCGGATAATCTAAGCCGCGAAACCTCAACAGAACCCGCCAGAGGTCCGTGGTCAAAGTGTTCATAGCCTAAAGTTCGCACAGAAACTGGTCTGTGAATGACTGCGATGCTAGATGATCAAGAAGCTGGCGCAACGCTTTCGCCTCATTACGGCCAAGCAGGGACTCAAATCGGGCATGTGCGAGACCTTGTCTCTTTGCCGCTTCTTTTAACTTCCGGCTCCCTGCATCCGTCAGACGAATACGACGCTTGCGGCGATCATTCGGGTCGGGGAAGATCGTCAACAGTCCGTCACGCACGAGCGGCTTCAAGGTGTGCCCGAGTGCTGAAAGATTCATGACGAGGTCGGTAGCGAGGTCGCTTTGGCTGGGATTTTTTAACCGGTCAACACTCTTGATAAGACTAAATTGAGCGGAGGTAAGGCCAGTAGGTGATAACGCGAGATCGTAAAGCTGACCAAGTCGCCGTGACGCCCGTCGCAGCGCGGCTTGATTGCAATCGCTCGGGGTTAGCGACAGATCACTCACAGGTTTTTCCTCAATATTCGATTGCGTGCATTGACACAGATCCGTGCCCACGCCTGACTGTCCTATTTGACATCGAACTATACTCCTGCTCCGTGCCCCGATTTTGCGGACTTCGGGCGCGCAGCAGTTCTTTACTTTTCGTCAACGACGGAGTTGATCAAAATCCCGATTCTTTCGATCTCGATCTCGCACACATCGCCCGCTTTCATAAACATCTGTGGCTCGCGTGCGACTCCGACACCCGGGGGCGTTCCCATGGCGATAGCATCGCCCGGTTCCAGAGTTATTCCCTTACTCAAGAATGCAATGGTCGTTGCAACGTCGTAGATCATCTCGCTGGTAAGGGCTTCCTGAAGCACCTTGCCGTTGAGTCGCGTCTGCAGGCGCAGACCGGCTCCGCCAGGTGGCAGTTCGTCAGCCGTTACGAGTACCGGACCAATTGCGCCGGTCGCATCGAAGTTTTTGCCGACGGTCCACTGCGGTGATTCGAACTGAAAATCTCGAATGCTGCCGTCGTTGAAGATGGTGTAGCCAGCGACGTATTGCAAAGCGTCATCTTTGGAGACGTGTCTAGCTGTCTTCCCAATGATAACCATCAGCTCCCCTTCGTAGTCGAGCTGCACAGACGCTTTCGGGCGAACAATGCTCGCACTATGGCCGATGAGGCTGGTGAATACGCGGGTAAAGAGCGTGGGGTTGACTGGAATCTTGTTTCCGGTTTCTTCGACGTGCTGCTTGTAGTTGATGCCGACGCACAGGACTTTTCCCGACTCACCAACGAGAGGGAGGTACTTGATGTCACCGAGATTCAACTTTGTTCCCGAGCGCAGCACTTCAGCGGCCTGCTCAAGGGCATCGCCTCCACGGCGCAGGATGTCGTATATGTTTCCCGGATAACCATCCTGATTGCTTTGCAGACCGTAGGCAATATCTTTCTCAAGAAGCGCGATACCGTCGGCTTCAGATGTTTGATAACGAAAAAATCGCATTTCTAAAAACTCCTGGATATTTTCAATATGGGCGTCGACAGATCAGGCACGCTGGGCTTCGCCGCGTCCAAACGAGAAGTTATCGGCAGACGACTCAGTCAGATTGATAAAAACGTCGTTTGGGGAGATGCCGGTTGCTTCAACTATCCGTTTGTTCAGTGTTTTTAGCAGCCGACGTCGGGCCTCGCTGTCCCTGCCGGAGATGAACAGAATCTCTAACGTCAGCATGGCGTCGGTGTAATTGATCCCCGAGAACGACTTAGTGTGGCGGTAACGGGATTTAGGCAGTTCAAGTAACACCTGGAAGAAATGATCGTCCGGCACAGACAGGACTTCGGTGAGCGAATCGTGAACCGCCTCCGATACACCATCGAGCTGTGCCTCTGTGTACTGCCCCTCTTGGAAGTAGATTTTTGCGAATGGCATTGCATACTCCTTGATACTCACTGTGCATAGAAATCTGGAGCGGTCGCGTCTACCTGCATCCCAAGTCAGACGACAGCACCGATACTGCATCTGGATACTTCGCGCTCCAGCTTTGAAAACAGAGTATCGCATAAAACTGGCATATGCCAGTAAATGCTTGTGCAGTTTATGTAAAATTCAATCTCACGTCCGGTTGCATGATTCCCAGATCAAGACAAGGGCAGATATGATCCGAAGCGTTTTCTACAACTTCGATGTCGGGATACGCAAACATGTTCAAGCCAGAACATTCGGGGCATAGTTAAGCCACCACCACCGACTGTTCTGCAGGAGCCGTCCGGTCATGCGCAGTGGGTGGACGTTCGTCTGCGTCAAGTGCGTCAGTGCGCTGGAAGTGCTGTACGGTCCAGTCGACGAACGCACGGACGGTTTTCGATAGATGACGGTTACGGGGATAGACAACGGAAAGGGGAACGGGACTAGGGCGGAAATGCTCAAGAACTTCTACGAACTGCCCACAAAGCAAGTAAGGCAATGCCATAAAGCGAGGGCACTGTATCAATCCGAGCCCGTTAAGGCCACATGCCAGATATCCTTCAAAATCCGTGACGGAAACGCTGTTGTTTAGATTCACATCGACCGTCTCGCGGCCCACAGTAAACGACATGTCCGGCGATCGGTTTGCGCTGCCGGCGAGATAGCGCACCCCGTTGTGTGCGCGCAAATCGTCCGTGCATAGTGGGAGGCCGTGGTGTCGGAGATAGGTGGGTGACGCAACGGTTATTCTCGCGAACGAACGAATTCGGCGTGCAACGAGGCTCGAGTCGCCAAGAGGCCCTAAACGTAGCGCACAGTCAATTCCGTTCTGGATGATATCCACTGGTCGGTCTGCAAAGCTCAAGGTTAGTTCAATATCCCGGTACGCGTCTCTGAAGTCGTGGAGTGCCGGAATAATGAACGCCTTTGCGATGGCGCATGGGACATCGACTCTCAATTTCCCGCCGGGAGCCACTTCGCCGTTCGTGAAGCTACTCTCGAGTTCAGCGACGTCCGCCAGAATTTTAACGCACTGCTCATAGAGCGCCTCTCCTTCGGAAGTGAGACTAAGTTGCCTCGTTGACCGGTTAATCAACCGAACCTTAAGGTGTGACTCTAGGTTCTGAATGATGACCGTAACGGATGCACGCGCGAGGTCTAGTGTGTCGGCGGCCCGAGCGAAACTGCCGCTTTCGACGACTCTTGTGAAAACAAGCATGGCGTTGAGGCGATCCATATATTCTCTCGGAATTGCGGTGGATAGGTAATGCCCGGTCGATGCGATATTCGCTACGAGAGCTGATGGCCGTCGTGGCCCGGCGGGCGCGGCACGCCTGAGGATCGGAGCAGATACGCGCAAATTCAATTTCTCAGAAATTTATTTTCATTGATGCCTCGGCGAGCCTTTAGTAAAAGATCGCTAAATTTCGCTAACGAAAATAAACCTTTCTCAGTAATTGAATTGGTCGGTTGGTGTTTTTGAGGGGGCAGGCTGGTCGCATCGAATGCTTTTAAATTTAAGGCAGTAAAGAAGGTTATTTTTACTTGAGCCAGCATCAGGTTCGGAAATATCTCCGGTTGAATGGGCCCGGCTTTGTCGTCGTCGCTTTGCGCGCTTTCCCGAGTGTGTGGCCCATCCAATACGATGGATCAAGCGAGCACTGTGTGTTCGATAATGGAGCTTTTAATGGAAGAAGGCGTTCAATCTTTGTAAATTCAGAATTCAGCGCTGCGAGTGTCGGGTTTCCCCGATCGAGACTAGTATCTGTGCTCACACTTAGGTTGACCCACGCTGGTCGTACGTACTACTGGCATGACTGGATGCGCATAGCGCGCGAAACGTTCCGCAGAAGTAAGGGCGAATGCACTGACCTTTCCCGCACGTGTCGAGGGGCTCAACTGAGTCGAGGATACATGGACTATCTGGAAAGCCTGAAGGTCTTTCGGTGTGTGGTCGAAGCCAGAAGCTTCTCGCGAGCGGCCGATATGCTTGGACTGACGCCACCAGTTGTATCACGTGCGATCGGCAGCCTTGAGCAACGGCTTTCTAGCCGATTATTTCATCGAACAACGCGCCAGGTTTCGCTGACCGAGGCCGCTGAACGGTTTTATGAAGGTTGTTCGAGAATATTGGACGATCTCGAACTGCTGGAAGAGCATGCCTTGGCCCAGGCCCGCGAACCATCTGGCGTTCTGAGACTGGTTGCGCACACAACCGCAACTGTCAATCGACTCGTCCCGTTGATATCCGCCTTCAAACGGCGTTATTCGAAGGTGAGCCTCGACGTTACCCTGACCGAGCGGCCAGTGGATCTTGTCGCGGACGGCTATGACCTTGGCATTGTGCTCCCGTACATGTTGACCAGCGACACAACGGTCACCCGATTGCTGGATCGCATACCGCTTGTGGTTGTCTCGTCGCCCCAGTACCTCGCATCAACGACACCACCTACGGTCCCTCAGGATCTGCTTGAGCATTCATTCGTGACGATGTCCCCATCCATCCGCAAGCCTTCCTTGAGCTTTGTTGTCGGCGACGAACAGTTGAACATTCCGATGAAGTTCGACATGTCGTCTAACAATGCTGAGTTCAACCGGGAACTGGTTCTGGAGGGATTTGGGATTGGCGTGGTACCGGCTGCGGTAGTGGAGGCGGAACTGACGTCCGGTCGCCTGATTCGGCTGCTGGAAGACTTCCAACTGGTGGAAGGTGCAATCGAGATCCGCCTTGCGTATAACACGCGTGCCTTGATGCCGGCAAAGGTGAAGGCATTTATAGATCACGTTGCAAGTTCTTATGGCAACGGCGGCACGCCCAAGCCGGGTTGACGAGGTGCCATCTGGCAGTTGCGGACTATCGGTTGAGGGCCGTCGCCACACCTGTGTGCAGTTGATTTGATTCGCTGTCCCGGACGTCGCTGGTCTTGGCTTCGGTGTAAGCAGCGGTTATTGGTTGACACCGATTCTCTCTTTATTGAGGAAGACGTTGTGTCAGGTCAGTCTCATGGAAGGACCAGCGGTGCGCAAGAAAACTCATATCCGCTCTATTACAGGGTTCCATCATGCCAATGATTGATGTTTACGCTCCCCGTGGCCTGTTTCCGCAGGATTGCGACCGCCAGCTCGGGGAAGAAATCACGCTTGCTGTTCTGCGAGCAGAGGGTGTCGCGAGTCCCGGAGAGTTCCATCTTAACAACACAGCGGTCTTCATCCATCACATGGACCCCCCTACGGTCCAGACGGCCGCCCAAGACCAAGCGCGAATTGTCAGGGTTCAGGTTCTCACGCCGCCCGGCGCATTGAGCCGGGATGGTCAGAAGCAGTTGGTCAAAGAGATCACCGGAATAGTGGCCAAGGTGTCTGGCGATCCGGGGCAGGCTGGCCGCACAAGTGTACTGCTCACGGAAGCGGCCGAAGGCGGCTGGGGGATTTCAGGCACTGCGTTTGGTCGCGAAGAGTTCATCGCTCTTGCCGCCAAGGCCCGAAACTCCCAGTGATCTGGACGTGGGGGGCCTTCCATATCGGCCGTGAAGTCGGTCCGTTGGGTCGACATGCGTTAGTGAAAGGAATCTACAAGCAAAAAGACCGAACGTTGGTCGGTTTGGATTGCTGCGAGCCGTGCTGTCAAGTTCACCATTCGGCCTGTCTGAGGTACATCATGAGTGATTTGTTGCAAAGAGTTGTCGATGCCCACGGAGGAATCGACCGTTGGAACAAGTTCAAGCAGGTCCAGGCAACGATCGTCACAGGGGGCGAGCTTTGGGGAATAAAGGGGCAGCCGCAAGACAGTACGCCGCGCCTCATGAAAGCAAGACTGCGCGAGGAGTGGGCCTCTGTGTCACCGTACGGCGCGCCGGACCGCTGCACTTCCTTTACGCCTGAGCGCATTGCAATCGAAACATTGGATGGTGACGTTTTGAAAGAGCGCGTGGCGCCTCGTCAGTCTTTCAAAGGTCATGTAATGACGACACCATGGGATCCACTTGACCGCGCGTACTTCAATGGCTACGCGATGTGGACCTATCTGACGACGCCTTTCCTCTTGACGTTGCCCGGCGTCTCGACGCAGGAAATAGACCGATGGGATGAGGGTGGCGAATCGTGGCGTGGTCTTCGCGCAACCTTTCCAGCATGGATAGCGACACACAGCAAACAGCAGGACTTTTATTTCGACGACAGTTTTTTGATCAGGCGCCACGACTATGTCGTCGAAATTGCAGGTTCATTCGCGGCTGCCCAATATGTTTCTGAGCACGTAGAAGTGGATGGGCTAAAGCTGCCGACCCGTCGGCGCGCCTATCTTCGTGACGATAATCAGCGACCACTGCCTGACCGTTTGCTCGTCTCAATCGACCTTTCAGAAATTGAATTTAGTTAAGCTGATTGCGGTAGCCTGACGCCAGCTTCCATTGCCCATCGGCCTTTGAAACTACTGCGTTTCACGGGAAACCTGCTGCACTTCAGGGTTTCTCAAGCCGAGTCTAACTTCCCCTTTCGCCAGTCACGCACGCGCGGATTCGCGCGTCGGATCTATACAACGCGAACGGTTCGATGGAAGCCCGAGCCAGCCCGGAAGGCCCGCCAGCAGCCGGTTTGATCCAATAGTTGTCGCCCTTGCTGCGTCAATTGTGCCCATGTAAGCTGACAAGATACTTGTGTTAGTCAACATGTTTTTCGCGGAGGGGGACGCACCGGTGTAGCTTGAACGCTATCGCGTACGCACCTCGACCGCCTCGCGTGCACGACCGACCGGCAGTAGCGCTGAGTTGAGCAAGGTTTCGTACGTAGCTGCAAGGGCATAGCCCGAGCAATGCCGGAAGGGCGTTCGGTTCGGCTCGCGGACATGTTGTCGGGATGCCAGGCTGAAGTTGATATGGATTCGTATAACTGGAGCTTAAACAATGCGGTTTCCTGACGGTGGCGAGAATTTTGCCAGCCCGCTTACGGGGCCGCAGGATATTACCTTCGGCTCATTCCGGATATCAATCCGGGAGCGTCGGGTTATGTCGAGCGGAAAGGTGTTGCCTATCGGCGACCGGGCCTTTGACATCCTGATGGCGTTGGTGAGCCGAGCGGGTGAAATCGTCTCCAAGGCAGAGCTTACCAACCTCGTGTGGCCGGATACCGTGGTTGACGAAGTGAATCTGCGCGTCCAGGTGTTCAAGCTGCGCAAAGCTCTGGGAGAACGGCCGGGAGAGCCCAAGTTCATCGAAAGCGTGGCTGGTCGAGGGTATTGTTTCATTGGTGCTCTCAACCGGCATGTGGACAGGTCACACCCGGGAATCGTTGGACGCCGGGCTGATATCGCAGCCGTGGCACAACTGTTGTTGGTACGCAGCCTTGTGACTATTGTGGGGCCTGGCGGAGTAGGTAAGTCCACCGTGGCGACGGCGGTATTGAAGTCGGTAGCTCAGATGAGGGATGTTCGCTCCGTCGTCGTTGACCTGTCGTCGGTCAGTAGTGCACGACTGGTGTCAAGCGCGCTCGCTGCGGCGGTCGGTGCCCCTGTGAATCTTGCAACGCCTCTCGATGCGGTAATCAACGCTCTTCGATGCAAGCAGATGGTGTTGCTGCTAGACAGCTGTGAGCACGTTCTCGAAGCCGTGGCTGAACTTGTTGAGGCTGTCCAGGAGGTGGCCCCAGAAGTTCTGATTCTTTCCACCAGCAGGCAGCCGTTAAATGCCCGGAGTGAATGGCTTTATCATTTGCAGCCGCTCGAAATCCCAAAGGAGGCGAGCACCCTTGCAGTAGATAGGGCTCTGCAATATCCGTCTGTGCAGCTATTTCTCGAAAGATGCCGTTCAAAAGTCGATACCTTCGAGCTGACTCCCGACAACGTCGAAACGGTATGCCAAATCGTGAAAGCGCTGGACGGCCTGCCTCTGGCTCTGGAGTTGGCCGCCTCGCAGGTAAAAATCCTGGGCGTTTCGCGACTGCTCACTGGGTTGACCGACCGTTTCGAGATTCTTACGCAGGGCAATCGTGCAGCGCTGCCACGCCATCGGACACTCAGGGCAACGCTCGATTACAGCTATGACATCCTGCTGGATGCCGAAAAGGCGGCCCTACGCCAGCTCGCGATTTTCGCGGGTAATTTCGATTTCGATGCAGGGGCCGCTGTTGCTGGCGCGATGGATAACCCGGAAAGCTTCTTCTATCCGGTTTTGACCGCGCTTGTCGACAACTCTCTCGTGTCCGTTGTGCGGGATGCCGAACCCGTTCAGTACCGTCTGCTCGATAGTACGCGCGCCTATGCACTGGAGAAGCTGCGCGATGCTGGGGAGGACAGGGCGGCTTCCGGGCGTCATGCCTCCTATCTCCTCAGGCTTCTTCGGAGCAAAGAATCTGGGCATGCGCTTACTGCAAAAGCCGAGTGGGAGGCGGCCAGCAAGAGGTTGATTGGCGACGTACGCGGAGCACTCGACTGGGCGTTTTCTCCGTCAGGCAATGTCACGCTGGGCTGCAGAATCACGGTCGCCGCTGCACCGGTCTGGCATCAGTTTGCGCTGATGACCGAATACCGTGAGCGCTCAATGCAGGCGCTAATTCGGCTGGAGGATGAAAGGCTGGTTCTGCCCGATGTTGACCTTCGGCTCCATCTGGCGCTCGGGCACGCGGACTTCAACATATCTTCCTTGTCGACAGGCATCCGCTCCCCCGGCTACCTGGCGTTCGCAACTGCGCTAGAGAAGGCAGTCGTTGCGGGAGAGTTGAAATCGCAGATCGACGCCCTTTACGGTCTTGTGATCTTGATGATCAAGGACGGCGATTACGTCGCGGCGATGGGTTTTGTCGACAGACTTGGGGAGTTAAGGCATACGTCGCTCGAGGCCACTACGATGTTTCATCGACTACGCGCGATAGTGACCAGTTGGGACGGCAGGCCGCTCGACGTGTTGGCTGATGTAGACATGGCAGCTAATCTTTATGCCCAGAAGTTCGTAGACCGTGATGCCCCAATGCTGATGAGGTATGACCATGAAAGTGCGCTCGAAGCGCTTCGGGCGAGGTCGCTCTGGGAGATTGGACAGATCGACAGTGCCGTTGCCGTCGCTCATGACTGTATCGAGGATGTAATCGCACTGGGCCATCCATTGTCGATTTGCCACGCTCTTGTGACGGGTGGATGCCCCGTGATGGCATGGACCGGCGACGATGCGGCACTTACAGAGTTCGTTGGCCACCTTGAGAAAATTGCTCAGGAGCAGTCCCTGGAATTCTGGAAGCAGTGGGTGTTGGTATTGATGGAGGGGCTTGCGGTTAGTCAGGCACGAGTGCCGGCAGATCTGTTCAAGTTCACGGGTTTCGGCCCGCTGCTGCAGGACCTGTTGGTCACGATGAACTGGAGGCTGCTTACTCCGGCGACTTCAGCCAGGGCGGATGACACGACAGCTGGCTTCGCGGTCCCGGAGGTTTACAGGGCGCGCGGTGAGCGGTTACTGGAGCGTCAGGGAAAGACCGCCGCTGCCGAAGCCAGGCAGCTATTCATGCAGTCGATTGAAACCGCCCGGAAAAACAGCGCGATCTCCTGGGAGTTGCGCGGAACCATGAGTTTGGCAAGGCTATTGCTGGTCGAAGACAGGCGCGACGAAGCAGCGCAACTGCTTGAGGACATATTGCGCAGGTTCGACCAGGGTTTCGGTACGCGTGATCTGATTGAGGCCAACAACCTTCTGGTTCGCGCCGGCGGCAATCGGGTCCCTGCCGGTCGCAACGCAACGGTGGTCAGCGATATGCCGTCCCACGTGCCGAAGGCGTCCGATTTGCCTCGCTCATGACTCGTAGCGTGTGGATCCGTGTGGATCGTGAACGGCTCGGGCTTATGCCGGCCTGAGTTCGCAGGTACGGCGAGCCGACTCGGACGATAGCGGTCCCGAGGAAATACGGTTCTGTCGACGCCACGTGCCCGGCGTAATGCCATAGGTCTGGGAGAAAATTCGATTGAACTGGATCTGCGATCCAAATCCTGCAGAAAGGGCAATCTCCAGAAGCGTTAGAGGCGTTTTTTGCATGAGATCCTTCGCGCGGGCAAGCCGGCAATTTATCAGATAGCGATAAGGTGAAAGCCCCGTCGTGCGCTTGAACAGATAGCTGAAATGACTGACAGACAGGCTGCACTCGTCTGCGAACGCTTTCAGGTTGATTTTGGAGTCAATCTTGGCGGCGATGAGCTCTTTGACGCGGTTCTCCTGCCAGGTAGCCAGTCGCCCTCGCGCGTCCGATGGTGCCTCGCTGAAGCGCTTGCTGCACAGACTGCCGAGATGAACCGCCAAGGCGCGCATCACCATCCCGAGGAATGTGTAACTCTGGCTGCCAGGCCGCCCCAAGGCAGCAGCAAGACAGGAGCAGAGGTCGTGTGTGACCGAGTCCACCATCGGCGACGCGCTCTGTATTATCCCGGTAGATGTGGCGGCCGCAACAGCAAAGGGGTCGAAGCGGTCCGCATTAAAGGCTAGCGCGATAGCCTCGAACAAACCTTCCACTTCGACAAGCGAACTCTCTCCGGCTCGGGTAACCCAGCTTGAATCTGGAGCCGACTGGTTGACGCGTGCCGGTCCAGACGCCAGCCACATTTTGACAGCGGCGGGCGAGCCAAGACTTATCCAGAGAAAACTGGACTTCTCACTTCGAGAAAGAGTGATCGCTGCCCGACGCAAGCCTTCGCGACGCACATGAACAACCACAAGAGGCCCCAGCTCCAGACGAGTCTGTGAGACGTCGCCGTAATCTTCGGCGGCAATGCCGAGCTGGGATTGTGCTGAATCGAGTTTCATCCGCAATGACCATTGATAATTCAGACAATTGATCTGCTTGTTGCTGGATTCAAATCGTCTACCGGCAGGATTCCATCCGCCTGCTAACGTCGGGTCGGAATCAATCGTGACTGGCGGCGGACACGCCGACAGTCTTTACTCTATCCACGAAGATGAGGGCGGGGAAGTTGCTTGCTGTTAATGCTGAATCGGCCCGATGGCGGGCGCGTCGGCGAACGACGCGCAATGCGATTAACAAAAATTAACAGGCCTGATTCCTCCGAATCGTGGATACGCAGTTCAGGTCGAAAAGCAAAGTCTGCGATATCGAAAATCACGATCGTCGAATAATCGTTGGGAAAATTATTGGAATAATTCAGCAGTCAAGGTCAGCGATGGGGCAATCTGTTTCGTCTACGAATGAGTCAGCAACGACTGCCACATCTGTCGCTTGCCGCTGATCACGGCAGTCGATGCGGGCTCTGGCTTGTCATCTCAAATTGGTGCGAGCGAGTTCGACTATCTCGTCTCCACGGCCGTTGAGGATGGCACGCAGCATGTACAGGCTAAAACCCTTCGCCTGGGCTAACTGCACCTTTGGCGGCATAGCGAGCTCATGCTTCGAAGTCACAACATCAACGAGGGCGGGGCCCGGGTGAGCAAATGCCTTCTTCAGGGCGTCGGCAATATCTTCTGAGTTTTCGACCCTGATGCTGAATAGTCCCGCGCTTTGGGCAATCGCGGCGAAGTCGGTTTTTGCCAGGTCCACATTGGTGTCAAGGTACCCAGCGGCTTTGAGTTCCATTGACACAAATCCAAGAAGGCTATTGTTGTAGACCACAACCTTGATGGGCAGCTCAAGTTGACGGGCGGTCAGCAGATCGCCAAGAAGCATCGACAGCCCCCCATCCCCTGATAGTGAAACGACCTGGCGGCCAAGATTGGCGCCTTGCGCACCGAGCGCTTGCGGCATGGCGTTCGCCATGGAGCCGTGATTGAAAGAACCGTGAATCTGGCGGCGACCATTGACGGTAAGGTAGCGCGCGGCCCAGACAGTCGGTGTGCCCACATCTACGGTGAAGATTGCGTCTTCACTGGCCGTTTCATCGATGAGCCGGGTCAGGTACTGCGGATGAACAGGCTGACCGGGCGCCGATGGAGTGGCAAGCTCGTCAAGGCTTTTGCGAGCTTGCTGGTAGTGCTTACGGGCATTGTCGAGAAAGCCCCGGTTTGTTTTCCGTTGCAGCTTCGGCAGAACAGCCTCCAGTGTCTCCTTGACGGTACCGACAAGGCCGAGGGCGAGCGGCGCGCGACGGCCCAGCTTGGCGCCATTCCAGTCGATCTGGATTATCTTGGCATCGGTCGGATAGAACGGACGATATGGGAAATCGCAACCGAGCAGCAATACCGTGTCGCTGGAAAGCATTGCGTGGTAGCCGGAGCTGAAACCAATCAAACCTGTCATTCCAACGTCAAAAGGATTGTCCCACTCAACGAACTGCTTGCCCCGCATCGCATGTACGACCGGCGCTCCCAGAACATCAGCGAGAGCGACGACCTGATCGTGCGCGCCAGCCGTTCCGCTACCGCACATCAGCGTCACAGCTTCGGAACCATTCAACAACGCTGCAAGACGTTCGATATCAGCGGGCGCCGGGACGATTGCAGGCGGGGCAGAAGTGAACCAGCTCGGAGCTTCCTCGGGAGCATCGCTAAGCGCGACGTCCCCGGGCAGCACAATCACGGCGACGCCACGAGACTCGATGGCCGTTCGCATGGCTCTCGCGAGTACACGGGGAAACTGGGAGGCATTCGAGACCACTTCGGCATAGTGGCTACACTCGCGAAACAACTCTGTCGGATGAGTTTCCTGAAAGTAGCCAAGGCCGATTTCCGTCGACGGTATGTGCGCCGCTATGGCTAGAACCGGTTGCTGATTTCGGTGGCAGTCAAAGAGACCATTAATCAGATGTAGATTTCCTGGGCCACAACTGCCGGCACACACCGCGAGCTTACCCGACGAAGCCGCATCTGCCCCAGCGGCGAAAGCGGCGACTTCTTCGTGCCGCGTATGCATCCATCGAATTGAACCCACCTTGTCGAGACTGTAGGCAAGGCCGTTCAGACTGTCACCGGTCACGCCCCAGATTCTTTCCACGCCAGCTAGTGCGAGGGTTTTCGCCAGATAGTCGGCGATAGTCTGCTTCGCCATGTTTTGCTCCTTTATCAAGGATTTGGACTGGCGAGTGCCAGTGCCTTGTCAAGCCCGGTCCAAAAACGTCAGCCATTCGATTACGGGCATGAAGCCCATCGTTACGGAACACGTTTGGGCCGCGAGTGCCGCCGTTCACAGCGCCGCTTCGCTACATGCGGACACAATATTCAACGCGACAGGAGCGCAATCAGACCGCCTTCTGTTGCAATACCGAGGATTGTGCTGATCAGAATCGTCGCCGTTGCATCGGCCGTGTAAGTCTTGTTTCGCAGCGCAAACATCGCTGCTGCCGTGGCAGTGGGCACAGCACCTGTGATGATTGCCTGATGGGCGATGCTGCCAGATAGCCCGAACAGGAAGCACCCTGCAGCCATCAGGGCCGGCTGCAGGAGATTTTTCATTCCCAAATTAAAAAGGACGTTCGGATTGATCCGGAATTTCTCCCCATAAAGCATCAGTCCAAGCGCAAAAAGGGAGGTCCCACCTGCTGCCTTCGACATCAGCCCGACCGCGTTCTGAACCGGAACTGGCAGCGTGAGATGGGCGAAGCTGATTGCGACGCCCATCAGAGGAAGCCATACGATGGGATTCCTTACGGCGCCGAAGACGCTGCGTAACAGTATCTGCAGAATCATCGAGAGGCTTGTGGACTCAGCGGTATTGCCACTTAGCTGGGTCAGAACAATCGTTAGGGGCAGCATGAAAATGCTTGTGACCAGATTGCCGACAAGTACCGCGAGGAACCCTTCGGGTCCGAACATCGCCGCAAGAATTGGTGCCCCGAAATACGCCATATCCGGAAACCCGCATACCAGTGCCTGCATCGTTGAAGTTTTCAGATCGTGCCTGAAGACATAACGGCCTGCCGCTAGTGCGAGCACGAACGTCCCCATCAATCCGAATGTCAGACACAAGCCCAGACCTGGGCTTCCAAGCTTTTCTGGCGACGTGCGAGTGGCGCCTTCAAACAACGCAAGTGGTAGTGCAAACTTGACGACGAGCACGGCGAGGACGCCGGCATCGTCGTGATGGAGCATACCGAGACGTCCAGAAAGCCATCCGAGACCGATCACGAATGCAACGGGCAGCAAGCCATTTAAAATGGTTTCGATCAATGCGCACCTCTGTTGACGGTGGCCATGTTCAATCAGCCTCCGAGTCGCGGTCGTAGGGAAGGTATAAGGGATCCCACACTCGTTCATGAACCAGATTCTCGATTTCTGAGGCTTCGACGCCTTCTGTGAGTCCCTCGTCGAGCGCCTGTCGTGCAACCGCGATGGCCACCGATATGGCTACTTCGCGCAACGCACTTACTGGAGGCAGAAGAGACGCTTCGGGATCGCCCTGTGCCGGAGAGGCCGATGCAAGGGCTTTGGCTGCGGACATAAACATTTGGTCGCTGATGTGCCTGGCCCGTACGGCGATCGCCCCCAAACCTACGCCGGGGAAAATATACGAATTGTTGGTTTGAGCGACCTTGAACTGTTTTCCGTTTTTCATGAGTGGCGGAAACGGACTTCCTGTGCCAATCACCGCCTTGCCGTCGCTCCACGCGTCGATGTCCGCAGGAGTCGCTTCTGCGTGCGACGTCGGGTTGGATAGCGGGAAAATGACTGGCCGTTCATTGTGCTTCGACATCATCCTGACAACCGCCTCGGAGAAAACGCCTGCCTGTCCTGAAACCCCAATAAGGACGGTAGGCTTCGCATTGCGAACAACGTCAAGCAACGCGATTCTGTCGGGATGGTCGAGCGTCCACCCGTTGGTCGTGGCCTGGGGCTGGAGGAACGGTAACTGGAAAGTTGCAATGTTTTCCATTCCTTCGACGAGCAAACCTTCCCGGTCAACCATGAAGAACCGCTTGCCGGCGTCTTCGTCTGACAGGCCTGCGTCCACAAGTGCGGTGCGAATGAGACCTGCGATACCGCATCCCGCAGATCCAGCCCCCATCACTACAATCCGTTGCTCGCCAAGCGGTACGCCCGTGACGTTGATAGCGCTCAAGAGAGTTCCGGTTGCAACTGCAGCGGTGCCCTGCACATCGTCATTGAAGGTGCAAAGCTGGTCACGGTATTGACTCAGGAAACGGGTTGCATTGCCTTTGGCGAAGTCCTCCCATTGCAGAAGCACATGAGGCCAACGCTTTTTTACGGACGAAACGAACGCATCAACAAAGTCGTCATACTCCTGCCCACGTATTCTTTCGTGTCGCCAGCCAATGTAGAGCGGGTCCTGGAGGCGGTCAGGGTTGTCGGTACCGACGTCAAGCATCACCGGAAGCGTCGTAGCCGGGTGCAGTCCTCCGCATCCCGTGTAGAGCGACAACTTGCCAATGGAAATGCCCATTCCTCCAGCGCCCTGATCGCCCAGTCCGAGAATCCGCTCACCGTCCGTCACCACGATGGCTTCGACTGTATCAAACCTTGGATGAGCAAGAATCCTGTCCATCCGGCTCACGTGCGGCGGACTGAGAAAAATCCCTCGTGGCTTCCGAAACAACTTGCTGAACTGCTCGCATCCGGCGCCTACCGTTGGTGTGTAGACGACTGGTAAAAGCTCTTCCAGATTCTGCACAAGAAGTGCAAAGAACAGCGTTTCGTTTGTGTCTTGGAGATCACGCAGGAAGGCATATTTTTCAATAGTTGACTCGAATCCCCGCAGAGCCTGGAGGCGACGGGAAACCTGCTCATCTAGCGTTCCGATATTTGGCGGAAGGAACCCATGCAGGTCGAACATATCCCGCTCCCTCTCTGTGAAGGCGGTACCTTTGTTCAGCAGAGGATCGGCCAGCAACTGGAACCCGAAGAGCCCGGTTTTAAGTGTGGTTGCTTTTGCAATTTGTGATGAGCTGTTTGACATGTGTTCCTCGGGAGATTCTGAGCACGAGCTTTGCTGCAAGAAAGATATGCGGGTCACGCCCCGGGCCACTGTGGACAAGCGATGGATTCTTTCAATTCGTGAAAATCTATTCGATAGTTTGGAGGCGCGAAACGTGGTGTTGCTCCGGCCTACGACTGATGGCCCATGCGAATTTTTCGCGTCAAGACTAATATAGGAATCTTCCGCTGAGCCACAGTTCTGAAGCTTGAAATCTTGGCGAACATGATCTTTCCAGGCGACAGGAGACGCGGTTGTTGCTAGGTTCGTGACGCTGCCCGTCGCATTTGTCTATCGGTGAATTTATCGCTTATTCGGGTGAAGACCGACTGCGAATGCGGGCCTACTGAGCCTTATGGCTTCGGCTCAATTTTCGTCGTACCGTGCGCCGCGTTTGCATCCGGCGGGCGATATGACGCTGCCGCATGGACGGCGACAAAGCCGGATGGCTACTCGCCAAAGCAAGACGCATGGCCCTGCGGATCGTCTTAGAATAGTTCTGACAGGGGCGAGATGTTCCGAGGGCAAATGGGCGATGACGAGCGCACATCAATCCAGATATCTCGCGGAGATAAGCCGATGCCCGCGTCCATGGCTGATTCACTCGTTTGAACATGACCATAGCTACTCCAGAAGTTATGAAGCGGCACATCACAAGGCGGATGTCCGATTTGCACCGCAGAAACGTTCACACAGCACCTCATTGGCAGACGTAACCGGGTCTACGATCGACGAAGGCCGTCATGACGTTTATCTCGGCGTCGATGATTTCAGTTTGGTCTTGGGACTCATTCGACGGCAGTAAAAGCTTGCTAATAATCGCTAATAGGGCGGCGATTTAGTTATCCGAGCCGCACGTTGTGCATGGTCCGCGCTAGCCTGCCCAGTCCGGCATATGCCGACGACCGCGAGACACGTGGGCTTTCTAAATTTCTAGTAGACCCATCGGCCGTAAATTTGACGTTTGCCGAAAAACGGTGCCAGGGCACCGGAAAGATCGATTAAATGCAGGGGAGTTACACGATGACAAATAAGCACGCGGGCAACAGCCCGCGCGGATGAACGGAAATTCTTTCAGTTGCGCGATTAGCGCGCAACCCATTTAGTCGATAGCTTGGCGGGTATGACTACGGTGCAGGTAGTCCCGGCTGAGAGTATCAGACCGTCCGGAACTGAGTCGATCTTGATACGCACCGGAACGCGCTGGGCGAGCCGTACCCAGTTAAAGGTTGGGTTCACATCTGCTAGCAGTTCCCGGCTTTGCGGGTTGTCCCGGTCGTAGATGCCGCGTGAAACGCTCTCCACGTGACCTTGCAATACACCGCCGCTCATCAGGCGCATTTCAGCTGCGTCGCCGATGGCAACGTGAGGTAGTTTCGTTTCCTCAAAGTAGCCGTAGACCCAGAATGAATGGCTATCAACGATGGCAAGTTTGGCCGATCCCGCTATGGCATAGTCGCCCTGGAAGACGGCAAGGTTAGTGACATAGCCGTCGACAGGCGAGATCACCCGGGTCCGTTCAAGATTGAGTTTTGCCGCGTCCAGCGTTGCGAGCGCCTGCTGGTACGCCGCTTCAGCAGCAGACGCGGAATGGGTTGCGTTATCCCGGCTTTCTTTTGAAACGACAAGGTTGTCAAGATCATCGCGACGCTTTGCATCGTCTCGGCGCATTTGCAGTTCGGCCTTTCGCGCAGCCACTGCCGCTACTGCTTCTTCGACAGCAATCTGATAATGAGAAGGGTCAATCTGCATCAGGAGATCTCCCTTTCTGACTGGTTGGTTGTCGTGAACAGGAAGCCCCACAACGGCACCAGAGACATCCGGCGCAATATTAATGATGTTGGCACGCACACGCCCATCGCGGGTCCACGGTTCGTCCATGTAGTGAACCCATAACGATCTTCCTATCAATGTCGCAATAGCGAAAATCACAATCGTGATGACAAAACCCAATATGTTTCGGATGTACATGATTCGACTCGCTTCAGCGGTAGACGGTAAGACCCAATGAGCCGCAAACACAAACAAGCAGGCATGCCCTGAATAGAGTTGGATGCCAGACGATCCTATAAAGGCCGGTATAGGCAATCAGGCGATCCAGGAACCAGGTCAGCACGCCGCCAACGACAAACAAAAGCACGATGGCCGGAATGTAAGCATCCAGGACCGCGATTTCACGTGGCATGGTTTAGTCCTATCTCATTTGGCTTTGTTTTGAGACACGCGGTACTTGTCTAGTGGTGACTGCGGATCAAGGAGTGCGCTACGGATGAAATGCAGGTGACTTAAAATGCGTCGCAGGCGGGGCTCCTGATCATGATCAACTGGGTCTGCAAGGACGTTCACCAGCATTCCCACAGTGGAATTCGTCGCGACGAGCGCGTCATGCATGTTCTGGTTACTCGGTCTGCCAAACAGAGTGGCCAATGTTTCGCGCATTCTACGTTCGGCTACCCTCCATGCGACCGCATTCCCATGCCGTGCGTGGCGTGACAACCGCGCAATCTCTTCCCGAAGGTCGACGACGGCACCACCAACCTCAAGCACCGAAAACATCCAGAGCAACGCGTCGCGCTTGAATTGCGGATTGTTATCCGGGGTTGTTGAAGCTTGAAACATCAGGTCGCGAGTGCCGCTTTCAAATCTCGAGCGCAGACCACGGAGGCGCCCATGACATGCCACCACAGCCTGGCGCCGCAACTCTCCCATCAACCGGTTTCGCATCCATCTTGTCGATGGGGGAAGGAAAACGGCGAAGGCAATCGCGCCGACCAGTGTGGTCACGGTCAATGCTATCGCGTCGTTAATCAGGCCCGACGGGTTGTACTGGATGACATTGTCAGGCCCGGAAAGAAAGCAGAAAAATATGCAATAGCCAACACCGTAGCCCACCAGCTTCGGTCTGGTGGTCATGAATACGCCAAAGAGAAGGAACGGGGTTAGGGCGGCGCAAAGGAGCGGAAAGCCGTCAATACGAGGATAGATCCCGAAGGTGACGAACAGACCTGCGAGAGCAGACAACCCCGCTCCGATTGCCATCTGGATTGCCATGCGTGTTGGATTTGGGAAGGTAGACGCCAGTGCAGACGTCGTCGCACCGACCGCAAGCAGGGTTGGCCCGCTCGGCCAGGCAGTCTCAATCCAGAACGCTCCAAGGACAATCACAAGTCCCGTTGCTCGGAGGCCTGAAACTGCAGCAAAGATTGCATTGGTCTTGGGCTCGTAACGTTCAATCCAGCGTTCGCGCTCATGCGTGTCCACCGCAAGAGAGGCATAAGTTGCCGAATACGCGTGCAGGTCATCGACAAATCGATAGAGCAGCTCCGACGCTGTGTCGAAGTCCAGAAGCGGCAGGTTCGGCTGATTTTCAAGCGTGGATCGCGTAGCACGAAAGCGTCCCGGAAGCTTACGCTTAAAGTCTTCGAGCTGCGCGGCGGCAACACGTGCATCCGCTGCAGTCAGGATCGGTTCGCCTGATTTTTTCAGCAAGGGGCCGATCTCTCTATAGTACGGCTCCAACGCTTTTATCACCTCGACCGCTCTTTCTGCATACAGTCGGTTCATTAACTGATGCAGTGCTCGAAAGCGCGTAGATGTCGTCATGAACTCGCTATTTAGGCGCGAAAGACGCCTGCTTCGCAGCCTTGAAAAGGCGCTTTCAAAAACTGCTACGCTTCGTGCTGCCTCAAATCCAACAATGTCAGCCACGAAGCTCGCATTGGTTGCCTCAATGCCAGCCCGGTCGACCTCTCCCTCAAGTGAGGATGAGACATACTCCACAAATGCGCTGTACCGAGCGCGAACAGTTGTGCGGATTTGCTCGCCTGTGTATTGGGGAAAAATCAGGCCACTGACCGCGCCTGAGCAGATGATGCCAACAACTACCTCAGCCACGCGTGTTAGCGCGGATAGAAACGCGCCATCTGGATTCTGTGATGCAGGAAATCCAATCAGCGCAGCCGTGTATCCTGCGAGCACAAAGCCATATGAGCGGAAGTTGCGATATCGTGCGGCTCCAGCCGTACAGATACCTACCCAGATCGCAGTCGAGAGGATGAACAGTTCAGGTTGTTGAGCAAAGAGACCGATAAGTGCGAGCATCGCAAGAAGCCCCACCACGGTGCCGCAGATCCGATAAAAGCTTTTCGCGAACACCATGCCGCTTTGAGGTTGCATCACGATAAAAACCGTGGTCATCGCCGTTCTCGGCTGCGGGAGTTCAAGCTTCATCGCCACATAGAGCGAGAGGAAGGCGGCGATGAGGGCTTTGACGAGATAAAGCCAGGTGCTTCCATCCGTGCGCATCCAGTTACTTGCGGCGGAAAGCATTGCCGTTGCCACTGGACTGCGGGGCGTTGTCTGTGCGCGCGTTTCCATGTCTCACTCCCGTGCTTTGTTTGGATCGGCGGCACTAGCCGAATCTGTGTTGTTGAGAGGAGTAACCGGGGGAGAGCCGGTTGATGTGGAACTCGGGGTTATACGGCGTCGGCCATGTGCGGGTGCCATTTCGTTGCTTTCCGGACTATCTTCAGACTCCACGAGCCCACCACCGAGAGCCGTCATCAACGACGCATGTGCGTTCAAGCGCTGCGCCTGTGTACGAGCGACTCCTTCCTGTGCTCGCAGCAGCTGATTTTGGGCGATTAGGACATTCAGGTAGTCAGTCAGGCCTCGACGAAAGCCTTCTTTGGAAAGATCGTAGTTTTTGCGAGCAATAGCGACCGACCGCTCCGCGTCGGCTTCCTGCGTTTGAAGTGAGCGCATCCGGACTACTTGATCCGAAACATCCTTCAGTGCGCTGATAATGGTCTGATTGTATTGTTCTACGGCCACATCGTAGCCCGCGTCCGAAGCCCCGAGCTCTGAGCGCAGACGGCCGCCATCGAATATCGGTAGGGACAATGCCGGCCCTGCAGTCCATCCACCATTTGCGGCACGAAGAAACCGAAAGAGTGGGCCTGCGGCAGCGAAGCCACCGAATGACGCAAGTAGATTGACATCAGGATAGAAATTAGCTTTGGCTACGTCGATGCCCCGCGCTTGGGCCGCGACCGTCCATCGGGCCGCGACAACGTCCGGCCGATGGCCGAGTAGTTCCGCAGGCAATGCAGAAGGTAGCTTCGCAGGCGTATCAAGTGAAAGCTTTGGGCGCATGATTGAGTCGCCTGCACCCGGGCCCTTTCCTGCTAGGGCTGCAAGCTGATTGCGGCCAAGTGCAACCTCTTCCTCTAAGGCATCAATTTCGCGTTCATATTCAGGAAGAGGTGTTTCTGCTTGGGTCAACTCCAGTTGAGTGCCGAGGCCCCCTTTAAGCCGGCGACTTGCCAGATCATAAATCTGATGCTGCTGTTCGAGAGTAGATCGAGCGATGTCAAGCAACGCGTAATTCATCGACAGGTTGATATAGGTCCGGGCAACGTTTGCCTCAAGCTCAAGTTGAGCTGCACGTTCATCAGCAGCTGTTGCATGGGCGAGATCGAGTGCGCGTTCGGCAGAATTCTTATCCTTTCCCCACAAGTCCAGGTGGTACGTCAGTCCCACCGTCCCAACGTTGTTCCACGTAGTCGCGTCAGCGAGCGGCCCGGGACCGTAGAAAACGTTGTCCGCCCAATGCTGGCGTTCGATAGAGAGATTACCGTTTAGTTGGGGCGCCAGAGTGGAGTGCGCCACGCCCGCCAACGATACTGCTTCACGTACTCTGGCTTGCGCGACTGCAAGCGTGGGACTGCTTTTCTTCGCCGCCTCAATCCACGCGTCAAGCTGGGGATCGCTATACGCACGCCACCAATCGGTCATAGGCCATTTTGCATCACGGTTCGCAGTTTGAATGGCCGCGCCAACGTCGATGTCTTCCGGCTCGATTCGTCGAGAGTCGGGTTTTAAGCTCCCGTTGCTCGCGCAGCCATCGATTAATACTAGCGCTGCAATAGATATGAGGGTTGCGATCCCTTTTGATATCTGAGATTGCACGAATCCCCCTTTCGTTTATTAGCAGAATGTAGTCGCTGAGAATTATATCTATTTGACGCAATCCTGAATAATTCGATGCAACAATGTATTGTTGTCGATGCTGTAATAATTAGAGTTGAGACGTGTGCAAAAATCGCTATGGCTAACAAAGGGGAATCATGGATACCTTACATAGCATGCGGATGTTTGTTCGCGTCGCAACGGCGGGGAGCTTTACTGCTGCGGCCCGTAACCTCAATACAACAACTGCCTATGCGTCGCGCGCCGTCTCCGATCTGGAGGCGCACCTGAGGATAAGGCTGCTAACCCGTACCACGCGGCGCATAGCGCTCACAGAAGCCGGCAGACGGTACCTGCAACGCTGCGAACAAATTTTATCGAAGGTAGACGAGGCCGAAGCGGAGGCGTCTGAAGGTCTTTTAAAGCCTTCTGGAAAATTGAAAGTTCATGCAACGGCGGCCCTCGGTCAACACTACATCGTGCAGGTAATCAGTCGTTACCAGCGACGATTTCCGGACGTCGTGGTTGATCTCACTTTAAGTCAGCGAATGCCCGATCTGCTGGAGGAAGGTTATGACGTGGCACTTGTTTTCGCGCAAACCGTGATGAACTCAAGAATGGGCTGCCGGCGCTTGGCAAGCGCATTTAGCATTGCCTGCGCCTCTCCTGGGTATCTTGAAAGGAATGGGCGACCGTTAGTCCCGTCCGATCTTTGCAGGCACACCTGCTTGCAATCAGCCTTTCCGAATTCGTCACGCAGTGAATGGACGCTTGACGGCCCCAATGGTCAGGAAGTCCACGCGGTTGGCGGCGCCGCTTTTCAAGTGAACTCAGTCGACGCTCTTGCCGTTGCCGTACGGGAAGGCATGGGAGTCGCCTTGCTGCCTATCTATCAGGCAATCAGAGGTCTTCGAAACGGCGAGTTGGTCTGGATACTGCAGGAATACACCGCTGAGAACATGTATCTCTATGCACTGCATTCGTCACAAAAATATCTGGACGTGAAGATCGCGGCATGGATCGAATTTTTACAAGAAGAAATTCCGAAGACGCTGGCCGAAGATCAATGTCAACCTAATGACTTAACGAGCGGCGAGCTCGCTCCCAAAGAATTGGCGCGACGCTTGGAAGCGATTCGATCTGCGCGTGGCCAGTAATGACTAATCGCTTGCTCATTGTAATAAAGCGATTATCATCGGATATTTAACTATAAATTAGCGCTTTTTAACTTGAATTTCTTGGTTAAATCGGAAACTCTCGAGGAATAACGATATTTATGAGAGTTGACACCCGCCGAGGGGTATAAATGGACGAGCTGCTCAAGATTGCTCTGCAAGCACATGGAGGGCTTCAGAATTGGACTCGTGTGCAGTCAACAACGGCCCTGGTCAAAGTTGGCGGGAGCCTTTGGAAACTGAAGGGGCAGCCCGGTATGGCTTCTGAATTCACTGTGAATGTTGACCTCAGACGTCAGAGTGTCTTGATAGGGGGCCGAGCGCCAGACTGGCACGGTGATTTCCGCTCCAATGTTGTTAGGCTGCATGGTCCCGCTGGGGCCGTGGTTGAGGATCTTAGAGATCCTCGTCAGTCATTCGGAGGGCACACTCCACAGACCCCATGGAGCGCCTCCCAAGCGGTGTATTTCTGCGGTTATTCTCTGTGGACGTACTTGACGATTCCTTTCCTTTATACCTATCGAGGGTTTAGCACAGAAGAGCTTCCGCGTTGGACCGAGAATGGTGAAATCTGGAGAAAACTAAAAGTGGTCTTCCCTGATTCCATTGCAACTCACTGCCGGGAACAGATTTCGTATTTTGGGGCCGACGGACTTCTACGACGGCATGACTACAACGTTGATATAGCGGGTGGCTCACCTCGATCGGACTATCCTAGCGACTACGTGACTATCGCAGGGATTAACGTCCCGATGAAAAGACACGTTTTCTCGCGCGACTCGGCAGGACGGGCAATCCGTGAAATGCTACTCGTGTCGTTTGACACTGCATTTCAGGAGTTTCGGTAGCTCAGCGATCCACAACCGAGCTTTTCTGAGCGAATACGCGTCACACATCCATACTTCGCTTGCGTAGATCATACCTGGCGGCGTCACATGCATCAGATGGATCTGTTCGGCCGCGTTTAACGAAATTTAGCGATGCTTTATTCGGTATGGAGATCGCGGGCTGTCACTATACTTATCTACTGTGTCCGCATCCCACGAGCACCTATCGTTCAATAGCCTACAGGAGTGCCGCTTGCCTATGCCTCGCGAGTAGGACGAGCGACTTCACACCGCAGGCCGAAAATTCCCGACCGCAAAAGACTTGGTCCGGACCATCTCAGACAAGAATCAGTTACCGGAAGTCGATTGATTCCTGTGCGGACACAGGTATAGATTGAGCTTTGAACAGATGACGTGGGCGCTGGAGCGGACGTTTTGCAAAAGCTTTGATTCGATTACGCCAACGTTCGCCCAGCTGTGCAGGGGTCGACTGCAGTCTGGCGACCCACTACACCTTAGACGCCGCTAGCCCAATTCGAGATGTTTCTTCCATAAATTCTAGAGATCCGAAGGAAACGATGATGCGCGCCACCTATCTGTTTTGTGCCGGGGTGCTGACTTTTTATTTGACTATAGGTGCGGCTGCCTGGGCTAACCGTTGCCGCATTATTCCTTTTTGGGGATTTGTAGGTGTGTTGGCATGGACGCTTATGGAGTTCACCATTGGGACAGTCTGCGTTCCAGCCAGGCGTCGTCGCGGCGCACTCAGGCCCGATATGTTGCATCGTCGACGGATCGTTCAGCGGACTATGCGCAAATTGCTTTGGGTCTCGCAGTGCCACTAGCACGAGAGTTATTGGGTTCAAATATGGAAAAGTTGTAGGGTGGCGGCTTCGAGGGGGTCCGCAACCGAGAAATGGTTACTGCAGACTTGTAAGTCGAACGCATCAGGAGATTAGATTATGGAGTACGTTGAGAGCTTGCGAGTCTTTCGCGTAGTTGCGGAGACGAGGCGGTTTGCTCTAGCGGCTGATTTGCTAGGAATCACGCCTTCAGCAGTCTCCAGAGCTGTTGCCGGGCTTGAGCAACGCATTGGTTGTCGTCTTTTCAATCGAACGACGCGCCAGGTGTCCCTCACCGAAACTGCTGAGAAATTTTACCTCGGATGTTGTCGGATACTGGACGACCTCGACGCGCTCGAAAGCGAAGCGTCAACCGAAATGCCTGAGCCTACAGGCGACCTAAGGCTCGTCGCTCACACAACCGGCATGCTGAATCGGCTCGCACCGCTTATAAGCTCCTTCAACAAACGATATGGTCGTGTCACTGTGGATATCACACTGACTGAGCGTGCGGTTGATCTAACTGACGACGGTTTCGACGTGGGAATTCTGTTGCCGCAGATGCAGATAAACAATACTTTGGTGACTAAACTATTGGAGAAGATCCCTATCGTGCTCGTCGCATCTCCTTTGTACTTAGCGGAATGTTCCGAGCCCACTCATCCAGCAGACCTTGGTAAACACCGGTTTGTTCCGATCTCGCCTTCTTTGCGGACGCCCGAGATCATAGTTGGGACGGGTAAGGGCAGCTTTAAGGTCCCGTTGAATTTCCATGTTGCATCAAACAGTTTGTCACTTAATACGCAGTTAGTGTTAAACGGACTGGGCATTGGAATCATACCGACTGTTCTTGCCGAAGCAGAAATCACATCTGGCAACCTCATCCAGATTCTTCCAGGCTGTGAACTGAATGATGCATCCTTAGATTTGTACCTTACTTACAGCGGTAGAACGCCAATGCAGAGCAAGATAAAAGCCTTTGCGACGCACGTCTGTGAGTTTTTTTCAAGAGATAGCCAGATGTTATCGCAGAACCGTAGATCGAGGGAGCATGAGATCCCATGTGAGCCGATGGAACTTACGAAGGTCAACCTGGAGGGCGAAGGTACACTTGAAGCTTCGACCTGAGGTCTTTCAATGATGACGGCGCATTAGGTCACGGGGTCACGCGATGAGCCGCAGGCACCTCGAAAAGGACTGTGATCTACTGATTAAGATTCCTCAGCAGCGCACCGATCTACGGCGACGCCTGTTGCGATTGTGCGTTCTGAGTCTTGGAATACGCTGGCCGTACTTCCTTCCAAACTTAAAAGTTGTACTGGAAGTAGATCTCACTGAAATTGATCCCTGGATTCGGATGCTTGATCCCCGCGTTTGAAAGGTGCTGGAATCGAAATGCGACCTGATATGTCTGGCGCGCACCAAACTGTAGACCTACTCCAACCATATCTGCAAACTGAAACGACGATGACAAAGTGCGGTCAGTGGTTTCACGAACGTGTGAGAGAAGTCTGACGCCCACCCCTGCCTCTATGTACGGTCTGAACCAACCGTAGCCTCGAATAAACCTGAAGACAGGTGTGATGCCGAATTCCTGGATGCTAGAGTGCGCGCGTCTGGACTCGTCGATTTCCCAGTAAGCGGCATGGGCTTCTCCTACAAGGGCGAAGTGATAACCAGCTATGTTCCACCACGATAGGCCCGGATCCCAGACAAAACCAAGGTCTCCCTTTCTGACATCGTGATCTGCTACGCCGGCGCCGAGCTGAATTCCGAAATCGCTCGCTTGTGACGGTCCCGGCCAGGTCGTCACTGCGATTACGATTGCAGGACTCGCTAAAGATCGAGCCAGAAAGCTTTTCTTCTTTGTCATCGATGTTGTGGAGTTCGCGCTACTCTAGGTTGGCCGAGGACTACTTATACGAAAATTCACAAGAACTTGCGCGCTGCTAATGTAGGTTTATTTTCGCGCGAGCCGACTTTGAGACTGCTTCCGTTGAAGCCGACCATGTGGTCGAGTTCCTGAAAGTCGTTTGACCGGCGCTTCGTCGATTGCGGGAAGATGCACGTGCTTCGCAAGGATCATGGCGTTGGCGTTGACTGGGGGCGTAGAGCCGCATCGTGGGCGAAAGACGCAGTCGCCACGATATATTTGCTCGCCACTCATCTGGCAGATACCTGCTTCCTGCGCAAAAGACATACACCATGTTTGCGCGCCGTAATACCCGATGGTTGGGTTGCACCACATAACCGTGAGAGTACGATCTGTACTACGTCCGGTCACGCTCACCTTGGTATTCGACGGCGAGCCGAGCACGGGACATGGCGTTTTTTTAGTCTTACCCAAAAATTCGGCCCTGTTAGTCACATCTCGGCCACAGCGAAGGACTCTCATTATGTGAATCCATGGGTCAGTGTTTGCATGGAGGTTTGCCATCTTGCTATCCCATTAAGTACGCGACCGGCTTCAACGGGTGCTCTATATCGCATATCGCCAAAGAGGAGGCTCGAATCGCTGAGGTCGTAAAAACTGGCAAGAAAGATCGCGACTTCGTGCTTGATTGACACATTTTTGTTCGAACGACATCGCGGAAGAGAGTAAAAGCTTGTTAATTTTGGCTAATGCATTCTCTGTGGAAGTATCTTTCGATATTCGAGTGATCGCTTCGCTGAGGCGAGGTTGCTACGGATTTTTACCAGTTTGCCCTTGTTCTACAGGTACACCAAATGCGATGGGGAGCGTCGCACCCTCGCGTTCATTCGGGTCAGCGGCTTCGTTATCGAATTGTTTAGCGTTGTTTAGCAACGCTTTATTGGAAGTTTGTTAGGCCCGGTGCCAGTATTTTTGCTGAGGGGAAGGGAGGTGCAACAATGCCCAGCACTTTCAACGCTATGCGCGAGCACAATAGATATAGACGTTTAATCGAGAGGCATGTTTCAGCGTATGCAAGTGAAACTTTTGATAACCCTGTCTGACTGCTTGAGTAGGATGCGTGCGGCTCTTTAGTGGTCGCAATTTGCTGCGGTTTGTCAAATCCCGATGTTCGGGTTAAACGGGAGGGAAAGATGAAACGGAAAGGGATGGCAGTATGGGAAGGCGGTATGCCGGAGGGAAGTGGATCCATCTCGACGGACAGCGGTGTTCTCAATCAAGCGCAATATTCGTTCAGTACGCGGTTCGAGAATGGTATTGGTACGAACCCGGAGGAGTTGATTGCAGCAGGTCACGCGGGTTGCTTTTCGATGGCCCTTGCCGCTGAACTGGGTCAGGCAGGGATCAAACCTGAAAGCATCTCAACGACGGCGACTGTCACGCTAGCTATGGTTGACGGTGGTTTCGCCATCACCGCAGTTCACCTGGAAGTTACTGCGAAAATAGCTGATGGCGATGAAGCGGCTTTTGGCAAGGCGGCGACCTCCGCAAAGGCAGGTTGTCCAGTTTCAAAGGTGTTGAACGCTGAAATCACGATGGATGCGAAGCTCGTGACCTAGGTTTCTTATCGTCTGCGCGATTGATACCGGACACGCGCACCATTGAAAAGCGCAAACACGGATCAGAACGCGCATCTATCGATCGTTCAAGCACGTTGATGTCGTAGTTTTTTTGCTCACCTCCCCATGGTCAACACCACGGGTTTGGGTTGCCAAAAAGCAGGCTTTTTCCCCCGTACGATGCATTTTATCGTGCGGCAGAGGGGGAGGCAGGTCTTGTGCAAACCATGTTCAGAAGGGGTGGGTTTGTGCGTGGGGCATAGCTGGTCGATGCGAGAAGGAAGAGCTGAAATGAGCTCGTTGGAACGAATCGTTGCTGGCAAGTGGGTGAATGGAGAACAATTTCGAGCGGAATATTTCTGCGGAACGGGACGGCTGATCATATCGAGTGGTGCCGCGATTCGCGCCGAGTGGTTTCCACCTGACTCATGGTTCGCTATCGCTTCAGTGTCGGCTCGCAGCGGGTGGGGCACTCATCCGGACGTGGAGGACCTAGAGCAGTTAATTGCCAATTTTTTGGCAAAACAGTTTCCTGACGAGCCGCAACGGTAATGTTTAGACTCCGTCGGGATATGATCACGATCTAGCTTGAAGCGTTTGACAACGTTCATAAAGCCAGCTGCCTTTAGGTTTTCAGCAGGGCGTCAGGGGCAATTCGACGTTCCCGACGAATAACCTGTGGGGGCAGTCCGTACATTCTCAGGAATGCCCGACGCATTCGTTCGGGGTCGCCGAATCCCGTATCTTTGGCAATGGTGCCGATTGGGTGCCGACCTGATTCAAGCATAAGGCGTGCTGCCTCTGTCCGTAGATGTTCGACGGCCTTCGCAGGGGTCTGGCCGATTTCCTCCCTGAACGCACGACTGAACTGCCTTGGGCTGAGATTTGCGGCGCTTGCCAGCTCTCCGACAGATAGTTCTGTATTCAAATTGCGCTTTGCATAGGTCAAGGCTTTCTGAATTCGATCAGACCGAGGTTCCATGTCGAGCATTGCAGAAAATTGCGATTGGCCGCCCGCGCGGCGATGATAGACCACAAGTTTCTTCGCAACCAAACGCGCTAAATCGATACCTTGATCTTTTTCGATTAGTGCTAGCGCTAAATCAATGCAGGCGGTGGCGCCAGCCGAGGTCCAGATACTGCCATCAATTACGAAGATTCTGTCGTCTTCTAGTTTTACACGCGGATACTCCCGCCGGAACTTCGCTACGTGCATCCAGTGCGTAGTAACACGTTTGTCGTCCAGCAGTCCTGCCTGCGCAAGATTGAATGTTCCCGTGCAGGTAGCGCCCACACGGCGCGCAGTTGACGCTGATGCTCGGAGGAAATCTGTGAGAGCAGGTGTCGCAGGCATGACATCGTTGTCGCCCACGACGAGAACCGTGTCAAAAGTCTGTCCGTCAAACGGCCGAGTTATTACTTCAAGCCCGGAAGAGGCGAGTGTCGGCCCCCCTGATTCAGAGAGAAGGACAAATTCGTACAGTCGCTCGCGGGCCGTGATATTGGCAAATTCGAACACGGAAGTAATGGCGAGGTTTAACAGTTGAAACCCTGGGTAAAGCACGATACCAATTCGTAACATCGAACGTCCTCCGCGTGTCTTAAAAAGAGGGAATTGCGACATTTGAGAGCCTCGATTCTACGCTTAAGCTTCTTTCATCGCTGGCCGGCAAGGTGCAGGCCTTAACAGGAGAAGGTAATGGACGCCATTGTTCAGAAGGGAACCGCAGTCATCACAGGCGCTTCGTCGGGAATCGGCGCAGTCTACGCAGACCGTCTGGCCGATCAAGGATATGACTTGATCCTAGTCGCGCGAAATCGTGGTCGACTTATGCAACTAGCCGATCGACTGACCACCGCTACTGGCCAGTCGATTGAGGTTGTCGATGCAGACCTCGGCAACGAAGCGGATTTGCGCCGTGTTGAAAAGATTGTTCGTGAGGATGCGAGTATTTCGATGCTGGTTAATAACGCGGGCATTGGTGGCGCAGCCCCTCTGCTTGACTCTGAAGTCGACAAAATGGAGTCAATGATCAATCTAAACGTGATTGCGCTGATGCGACTGACATATGCTATTGCCCCTCGGTTCGTAGAACGCGGAGCAGGAACAATCGTGAACATTTCTTCGATTGTCGCGGTCGCCCCAGAGATTCTAAATGGAGTTTATGGCGGCACGAAAGCGTTCGTTCTTGCGTTTAGTCAGTCGCTCCACCACGAACTTTTCTCGAAGGGTGTCCGCGTCCAAGCGGTGCTCCCAGGCGCGACTCGCACGGAATTTTGGGATATCGCTGGACAGCCCGTTGATAACTTACCCGAAGCCATCGTGATGGCTGCCGACGATCTCGTCGACGCGGCGCTCGCCGGCCTCGATCTCGGGGAATTGGCAACTGTTCCGTCGTTGCCAGAGGAAAAAGACTGGGCCGCGTTCGAAACAGCGCGCGCCGCGCTGGGGCCAAATCTCTCGCACAGCAAGCCGGCCGCGCGATACAACGTCGCGTGACGCTGAATACAGATCGTACGCATCGTCTCGCGCGCTTTCCCGGTAGCGTTGCAGTCGCCGGTCCTTTAGCTCCTTGGTTCGTCATTCGACTGACCTTTGGCAACGCGACGGGACCGCGCTCGATTTAGCAACTTTTAACTATCAGACGCGAAGCGGAAGTGGAAGCATTGACTTCGTGTCTATCGTCTTTATTTTCGCGGGAGTTCTGGCAATGGATGATCTGGTCGAACTGGCTGTTGCAGCGCATGGTGGCCTGCAAAACTGGATTCGCAGGCGATCGGTTGACGCTCAACTCCGCATCGATGGTGGTATTTGGGGCGCCAAAGGAGTTGGCGGCAAGTTCACCCGCATAAAGTTGCTCGGAAAGCTCTGGGCCCAAGAGGTTCAGATCAGTTCTATGAGCGGTGATTGGCTCAGCGTGTTCACGCCGGACAATGTTCGAGTCGAGGCGTGGGACGGAGAGGTCGTGGACGAGCGTCGTGCCCCGCGAAGGTCGTTTCCGGTACATAATCCTGATGCCAAATGGGACGACATTCACGCGATTTATTTCTGCAGCTACGCACTGTGGACTTATATAACTATCCCATTTCTATACACCTATCCCGGATTTTCCGCAGAAGAACTCCCGGAATGGGAAGAGAATGGGGAGATTTGGCGTCGACTGAAAGTGACATTTCCCATTTCAACCGCCAGCCACTGCCGCGAGCAGATTTCGTATTTCGGCGGCGACGGTCTTTTGCGACGACACGACTACACGGTTGATGTGATGGGTGGGGTCACCGGAGCAAATTACGCAACGAACTATCGCGTATTTGACGGCGTGGTCGTGCCTGCATCGCGGAGGGTCTTCGCATACGACGCGCAACGTAAGAGGATCGATCACCCTTTGCTTGTATCAATCGACATTGAGTCAATGCAGTTTCGGTAGTCATCAAACTGAGGCGTGACAGCGGGTGAGAAAAGGCTGTGACGTTGGTTCTAATATTCTTGGGTCGACTCTGATATGGCTGCTTCGAACCCCGGTCACACCTGGCTTGAACTTGTCAAGAAGAATCCATCGAGTGAATTCAGCGAAGCTTTCGCGCCGGATGTCCTGCTCGAAGCGTCCGTTTTACGCACAGGTCTCATAGGGACCTCGGCCATAGGGCAATTTTTTTCGGCGACAAGTGGCATGTATGACTGCATCGATTTTACGTATGAGTCAAACGACGGGAACAAGACATATTTGGAATGGGAAGGCAAGGCTTTAGGAGATGATGTGGCCGGGTCGACAACGCTCACCCGCAACGACGCGGGACGGATCGTGAACATACGACTGCATCATCGCCCCTTTCCCATGGTCGTCAAGATTTCAGCGGAACTGGCGAAGAGGTTGGACGGAAAAGTCTAGCCAACTCAGTTTGCCTCAAAAGACGCGTAGTTTCGTTCTCCTGCCTGGCAGTCGCCTGAGAGATGACTGGTCTCAAGTCCCGAGGTCGGGTGCTCTGTGACTTATCGCGCGAAGCTGATTATGGGACTTGAGGTAGTGCAGATGTTTAATCTTTTGTCAGTTGCAGGCCAACGTATTTCGAGTGTGCTCAACGACCCAATCTCCTACGTAGACACTACGAGCCACGCAGGAGCGAGTGACTCAGACTGCGCTCAGCGTTACATGGAACTAGTCCGAAAACTCCTAGGCGACTCGCATTGCATCGCCATTGCACGCGCGTTTGCGAGGATATCTCGAGCAAGCGCGGGATCACCCACTGCGCGAGCCATGTTCACCGCTCCAACAATTGCCGTAAGAACGGCGGTGGCACGGGCAGTCGCCGACGGCCCACTGCCCAATGCGCGCGCTATCTGCTCAACATTACGGTTGAATTGCTCAGCGATCACCTTCTGCACCTCAGGCCCAGCATGTCGCGCCTCCCCGGCAAGCGTACAGATGCCGCATCCACTGCTGGGGTTCTGAATATGCATTGGGTCAAGCCAGACATCGAGTATGTCGGCAAGGGAGGGCTGTACATCTTTCGCGAACAACTCCGTGAGTCTCGCTTGACCTCGCTGCATCGCCCGGACCGAGGCTTCAGCAATCATCGCCTCCCGCGAATCGAAATGCGCATAGAACGCGCCTTTAGTAAGGCCGGCACTTTGCATCAGCTCCGCGACGGCGACGCTACCGAAGCCTGTTTCGCTTATCTGGCTCGCGGCAGCGTCGAGGATACGCTCCCGGCTTCGCGCCTTTTCCGCTTGTGAATGGCCCATGAACTTACTCCAAAATACTTGACATTGTGTAGTGCGAGCGTAATACTGATTGTGCAGCACGATCGACCTACAGATTATAGCGCACCTCGATTCGCAGCGACCGGCTGCCTGATCTGTTAGCGCCGGCCGCCCTCGACCGGGAATGCGTCTGGAGGTCGAAATCCCTTCTTTTATCGGAGTGGTCATGAAAACTGCCGTTCAATTGCTCAAAGAGTTTTTACCCCTTGCACGCTCACCTGAGAAAGCTGCAGCGTTGTTTGCCGAGGACGGCGTTGTCGAAATTCCTTACCTCGCGGATCTTGGGATGCCTTGGCAGTACAAGGGAAAGAAAGAGATAGCAGCGCTCTATGCCGGTCTACTCGAGTTAGTCCCGGATTGGGAGTTTCGTGACACGGTCGTACATATCGACACGCCGGATAAGGTGTTCGCCGAGTACAAGGTTGACGCTTTCGCAGTTGCTACGCAGCGGCCATTCAGGCAGCACTTCTTCGGATATCTGCTGGCAGAAAATGGGCAGATAAAGGTCCTTCGCGAAGCGCTAAACATTGTCTCGACGGCACGTTCGTTTTCCCCCAACGGGCTCGCGGACCTCGCACCGGTAGCAGTGCAGGCCTGAACGGCGGAGAGGGTATCTCTGACATCTGTGTCCGGGTGAAAAAGCACTTGCGATGCTGAATCCAGATTGCCAGCTTCTGCGCTCGTGCTGGGTTCCTGCGAGTCGGCGCTGTAGGGAGCGGGCATATGACAGGTAGGTCCTTCACAAGGAGCAGAAATGAACGAGTTACTCAAGCTTGCTACGGACGCGCATGGTGGTCTCGAGAACTGGAACAGGGTTAGTCGGATCGATGTCCGCCTGAACCTGTCTGGATACCTGTTCGAGAAAAAAAAGCATCCCGACGGGTTGAACAATGTGCTGGTTTCGGTTGAAACCAAACGGCTACGTACTGTGATCGCCCCGTTCCCGACCCGAGGCTTCAGGGGGATTTTTGAAGACGGTGCTGTCTACATCCAGACGGATGCAGGGGAGGTGATAAGCAGACTGGACAAGCCACGCGAAGCGTATGAAGGACACACGCGGGAGACGCCATGGTCGGACCTCCAGTTCCTCTATTTCATTGGGTACGCCTTTTGGAACTATCTCACAACACCTTTTTTGCTCGCAGCCGAAGGGATCAATACCGTCGAGCTTGAACCGCATCAGGAAAATGGACAGACATGGCGTGTGCTCGGCGCCACCTTCCCAAGTTCGATTGATACTCATTGTGCCGAACAGAAGTTTTATTTCAATGAGCAGGGCATTCAACAAAGGCACGACTACTTTACCGACGTGGCGAAAGGCGACGCGGCCCATTACACATACGACACCCGGTTGTTCGATGGATTTCTTTTCGCCACACGACGTAGGGTGGTCGGAAAGGATCAGACTGGGTATGCAAACCTGAGCGGTCCTTCGAGTGTCTGGGCCCTGGTAGAAGCCATCGTCGTTCACAAACAGTAAAGCATCGCGCGCCGGGCGCTTCGGCTGGTCGATGGTGGCAGCCTACAGGTCGATGACCCCGAAGCCCAACAGACGTCACCTTTGAACATTCAGTCACGAGAATCATGCGAGAGGCAGTCATGGACCTACCTGAGTCGTTAAGAGAAATAAGGTCGGTCATTGACCTTATGCGCGCCCACGAAGCATCGGCTCCCGGCGATGGTTCATGGGCGAGCATGCGAGAAAGTTTTGCGCGTTTGTATCGCGAAAATATCCCGTTGCCAGCGGGCGTCAGATTCAAGGAAGTATCGACACCCGTCGCAGGTGTTTTTGGGGAGTGCGACGATTTTGACGACGACCTGATACTGCTCTACTGTCATGGTGGCGGATATTGTCTGGGCGACGCCCAATCTTGGGCGCCCCTGTCAGGGGACCTTGGACGGCGGCTCAAAATGCGGAGTTTCTCTGTCGAATACCGCTTGGCGCCGGAGCATCCTTATCCTGCTGCAAACGCTGATGTCTTTTTGGCCTATCGATGGCTGCTCGAGGTTGGCTATGAAGCTCGGGACATCGTCATTGCCGGTGACTCTGCAGGCGCAGCTCTCGCATTTTCTGTTGCACTGCAGGCACGCGATACGGGTCTGCCCGTGCCCGCCGCCGTCGTCATGTTGTCTCCATGGATCGACCTTTCACTGAGCCGCGAGAGTATCAAGACCAAAGCGTCTGTGGACCACGTCATTCAGGAGTCTGCACTACGGCTGCTTGGCGAGGCATACATGGGAGGGCAGGCTCTGTCGACAGATCTTGTATCTCCGATATTCGCGAATGTAGAAGCTCTACCACCAACCTTGATCCACACGGGAAGCAATGAGGTTATGCTCGACGAGTCCGTTGAGCTCGCGCGGCAGCTTGGACTGGCGAATGTGCAAGTTGAGCTTGAAATATGGTCGCACGCCTTCCATGGTTTTCACGCCTGGCATGACAGACTATCGCTGGCCAGGGATGCGTTGGACAGCGTGGAGAGTTTTATTAAACGAGTGCTTGCGAGTCGTGTCGAAAAGCGGCGGAACTGAGCTGGCTCATAACCGCCCGTGTTCCCGGGCGGTTGCGGGTGTCCCGAGGAGAGGTTGTACGGCAACGTCCCCAAGGAACTCCAGACCGGCTATAGGGCCGCTGCAATCGCTTCGAAGATCCGGGTTACGTCGTCCACCACCGTACGCCAGTTACTGAACGCGGCACGCATACCCCACGTCCCGCGTAAGACAGTAGGTGTAAGAAATGCCTGTCCGGCGTCACGCAAGCGGGTCGCGAATCCTTGAATTCGTGCTTCGTCAGGTCCGTCGGCCAGCGTAAAGCACACGACGTTCATCCGTACTGGCGCGAGCAGAGCAAGACGGGGTTCCTCCTCGATGCGCCTGGCCAACTCGCTGGCCGCATCAAGATTGCGCTGAACGATATCGCGGTGACCGGCCCGGCCATAGGATGAAAGGGAAAACCATGCCGCGAGAGCCCGAAGGCGTCTGGAGTTCTCCGGCGTAAGGTGGACGAAGTCTGGAAGTCCTGTTGGAGCACCGAGATACGACGCATTGTTCTGGAATACTCGCACCTGCAGGTCTTGTCGCTTCGTAAATTGGAGTGCACTGTCGTATGGGACATTCAGCCATTTGTGGCAGTCAATGCACACCGAATCGCTATCGTCGAGGCTACGCACCAGCGACGCGTGCTGAGCTGTAAGTGCTGCAAATCCCCCAAACGCAGCGTCCACATGCAGCCAAAAGCGGTAGCGGCTTTTCAATTCGACAATCGCGGCGAGATCATCAAAATCGACCGTGTTCACGGTGCCTGCATTAGCCACCACAATCGCCGGGTCCCCATCCAGCGCTGCAAGCTGGGCCTCGAGAGCATTGACATCAACAGCCTCGCGCCCAGGAAGCAACGATACGGACTGAAGAGCCTGACGCCCGGCTCCGAGCATTGACAGTGCCTTGTAGACACTGGAGTGAGCGGCTCCAGAAAGAACGTGGATGCGCCCAAGCGCTCCTACGCCTTCTTCGCTAATGCAGACGCCTGACTGCTCGCCCAGCCACTCACGACCTATCGCAAGGCCCACCATATTCGACATGGTAGCGCCGCTGACGAAGCTTCCAGTGTGCGCCTTCGAGATGCCGAACATTTCCGCTAACCAGCTAACGGTCTCTCTTTCGAGGTCGGGTGCCGTCGAATCGATGCTGGCGGTTGGATTCTGGTCCATGACAGACGTTATCCAGTCACCAGCCATTGCCGCCGGCGTAGCACCGCCGGTAACAAACCCAAGGTACCGAGGGCCAGCGCTTGCCGAAAAGCCGGGCGCCCACCTTGCCTGGAAGTTCTTCAGCGCAGCCTCGAAACCGAGGCCCGCTTCGGGCAGTTGTCTGAGCTCAGTGGGTACCGGGCGCTTCGTTACCGGTTTCTCGTCAAGACCTCTCAGCGTTTCCACCGCATAAGCGGAAGTCGTGGCAATGACGCGGTCGATGCAATCAAGGTCGTGCTTGAGAATTTCGTCCATGGCCGTGCTCCAGATTTCGTCCATCTGCATCATGCCCAGGATCGCGTCAAAACGACATGCACAATTCGATCCGCGAAAAATAAAATCCGTCCGGATCTGTCTCGCCGCATCGACATCAACGCGAAACAGCAAACGGAACGATCCTTTTGATAGCCACGCGGGTGAGGGCCGGCTATGAGATGTCTTTTGAAATGAGGACACTCATTGGATATTCTTGCTATTTTTGCGTGGCGGAGCCTCTACAACCAATCGGTCAACTTGCAACTAAACCTCCACTTTTGACAAAAAACCGGCTGATTGGATAAGCATTGATATCGGCTTTCGGGTGAAATGGGCTGGCGTTATCCCTAATGTGCTTGTGCACTCCAAGGCAGTGTGCCTGTGCACAGCGAAGCGGTGTGGTAGTTGATGAGGGCAGGGGGTTTTATCGCGAGCTCGATAGATTTGCGGGGCAGCTCGCCATCCAGAACAAGATACCAATTGGTTCGACTGCTTGTGCTACTGCATCGACACCAATGTTTTCGATGGTAGGACCCGGATCTTTATGCTGCGTTGTCGGACTGCGGGTGACTCGACTCTGTTCGAAGGTCGTAAACCCAGGTTCGCAGCGTGTTGACAGGGAGCTCGTCATGAACAACCGTACCATTGCGTTTGGACCATTCAGGCTATATCCGGACCCTGGTCAACTGTTCGATGGCGAAAAGCAGGTGCACCTCGGCTATCGAGCGATCAGGATTCTCACCATGCTCGTCGAACGGGCGGGTGATGTTGTCAAGCATAACGAAATTGTCTCCAACGTCTGGCCCGATACTGTCGTTGAAGAAAACAACCTTCGTGTGCAGATGTCGGCAATCCGCAAAGCTCTTCGGGATGGAAGCAGCGAGGCCGAATATATTTACAACATCCCTGGTCGCGGATATCAGTTTTCAGCCGACGATATCCGACTTTTACCTGCGACCGATGAGACGCAAAGCTCTGCGACTTTACCTGTGGTCATTGACGCTCTTGTCGGACGGGACGAGGTCACTAGGACTATTGCCGACGAAGTTGTCCGCCGTCGACTTGTCACAATTGTCGGGATGGGTGGCATAGGAAAGACAAGCCTCGCGATTGCCGTAGGTCAGAAGGTTTTCGGTGCTTTCGGTGAGGGCACATGCTTCCTCGACCTCGGGGGGATTACCAATGCCATCGACATGCAGTCGGCTCTTCACATGGCAGTGGCGTCACGACCAGACTCATCGTCGCAGCTATCCGAATTGATAAGTGCTCTACGTGAAAAGCAGCTATTGGTCATCTTTGATAACTGTGAGCACCTGATCGAAGAGGTTTCTGCGCTCGTAGAAAGGTTGCACGAGGGTGCCCCAAGACTTCATGTGCTCGCGACGAGCCGTGAACCTCTGCGGGCGCGCGGGGAATGGGTGCATCGACTCGCGGCTCTTGAATGTCCACCATCTGACGAGCAGGACATCAGCTTGCAGAGCGCGCTTGCCTTCCCAGCTATCAAACTATTCGTGGAAAGGGCGAAGGCTGCTTTCGACAGCTTTCAGGTTTCGGAATCAGATGGCCCGATTCTGTCCAGAATCTGTCATCAAGTGGACGGAATTCCCCTCGCCATCGAGATGGCAGCAGCAAGGATAGATGGTTTTGGCCTGCATGGACTGGTTGCCCGGATGGAGGACGCCCTGGCTGTTTTAACGCGCGGGCGCCGAGCAGCCGTTGCCCGGCAGCGCACGCTTAAGGCTACCCTCGATTGGGGCTACGAACTCTTGCCAGCTGCCGAAAAAGTGTTATTGGCACGCCTTGGTGTGTTCAGGACCAGCTTCACGTGCGATTCTGCGATTGCCGTCGTATCCGGTGGAAACCTCTCGGCCGCTGATGTTGCCGACGGCATAGCCGATCTTGTCGCGAAGTCGCATGTCGTCATGAGCGTCTCGGGCGCTCAGGTGTCGTACAGCATGCTAAATACGACACGAGCCTACGCCCTCGAAAAACTCGAACATACCCCGGACGCGGACGCCGTCCATTGCAGGCATGCGACGCATGTATGTCAAACCCTCAAGAAACTCGAACCGAGGCTGGGTGCTTCACGGTGTGAAAGTCAGCGCACATACCTGTCCCTGATCGAAGAACTGCGCGCGGCGCTAGCCTGGTGTTTTTCGACGACGGGACGCAATCAGCTGGGTTGGGAACTGATGGTTGCGTCGTCTTACATCTGGTTCCACCTGTCGCTGCTGGAAGAATACGTTGCGCTCGTCAACAAGGCGCTCAACGATCTCGAAGAAGACGCAAGACCAAATTGCGAACTACGCATGCGGTTGCTGGTTGCTGTCGGCCCAGCGCTGTACAACCTGAGGGGGCCGACGGCTGAGATGCGCGATCTTCTGGAAAGAGGTCGTGCTCTCGCCGAGGCGAATCATGACAGAAAGACCCAACTTCTCGCGATGCGAGGCTTATGGGCTTATCACCATGGACTCAGCGAGCACGCCATGGCTCTTTCTCTGGCAGAAGAATACGGACGCTGTGCGAAGACGCAGACGGACGCTCCATTCATGTTTCCGACCATCAAAGGCACAACGTTACTTTACAAAGGTCAGCTTCGTCGGGCGCGCAAGTACCTTGAGTACGCGTCAAGCCAGTCGAACCCACACATCAGTCCGGGACGTGGAACCTACGATTGCGATCAGCAGGTTGTGGAAGCAGTCATGCTCGCACGCATTCATTGGCTCCAAGGAAATTTCACAAGAGCAACCGAATTGGCCGTGGCCAGTTTGCAGGAAGCCATCGCCTCGGAGCGCAGGATTTCCATCGTGTTTGCGCTTTCTCTTGCTGTGTGCCCAGTCTATCTGTGGTCTGGGAACCTGGAGGCCGTCGAGAAACACGTCTCGGAGCTCGAGCGATTATCAGTCGCGACTGACTTGCATTACTGGTATCAGTACGCGCAGGTGTTCAGGGCGAGCATGGGGCAGAAAGCAAAACCCTACCCGGCGGACCGCCGTTTGACAGGCGAAGCAAGAAGCGGAATCTGGGGCCCCAGGCATATTGAAGAGTTCAGTGTACTGCCCAAGGGATTTGTTTCGCCGGCGCTTGTCACCAGGGCGCATTCAAGTGAGCCGCTTTGGTGCTCGGCCGAGAATCTGCGTTCGTCGGCAATGAAGTATTACGAAGAGAACGGGGTGGGCGGCCTTGGTCGAACCATCGACTTACTAGGGAAATCGCTGGACGTTGCGAGACGTCAGGGCGCACTAGCCTGGGAGCTCAGGACCTCGACATCCCTGGCCGGGCTACTGCGTCAACAAAACAGGTGCTTTGAAGCGAGGAACCTGATAGAGCGTGTTGTAGCCCGACTGAATTGTGAGCTCTGGACGCGGGACTGTACTCAGGCAAACCTTCTTCTAGAAAGTCTGTCCTAGTAAATTGTTCACTGCGCAGTTGAACCGCTGCCAGCGGACGACGGGGAGTAAGCAGGCGCCTCTATCAGACACCGGTCCCCTGCGGCGAATTAAGCTTCCCGCGAAGACTGTCTGCACATTGCCGGGGGCGACTCCCGTACGCTCGTCAAGTGCTCTATCCTTGAAGAAAGGAGATCCGCAGTAGCTGTTACGGTCATTCGCGGTCGATTTCTTGAGCGGCGTGGCCAAAGGATACTGGTACGCTGGCGTCCTGCATCCTTCTCCACACTCCCGGGGATACCCCGAACGATTTCAGAAAGCGTCGGTTGAAGTGTGCCTGGCTTCCAAATCCACTCATCAGAGCAATATCGGACAACGGCATTTGTGTCTCGAGCATCAGCTGTCTGGCTTTCATAAGGCGCTGTTCGATCAAGTATTGATAAGGCGACCGGCCAACGCTCGTTTTGAATGCGTGCGCGAAATGACCCGTCGACAATCCGCATTCGCTGGCAAGATCGCCGACAGTGACATTTCCGTTGAGATTGGCCTGAATGAGGTCTTTTGCACGTCCTTGCTGCCAAGGTGCCAGACCAGCCCGCCGTGCCTTGATCACCGGGGTAATCAGGCCGCCATACAGGCTCAGGACGTGCGTATTTAACGCACGCGTGACTGTATCTATGAATAGCGGCGAAGCGCTAAGCGGGTTATCCAACGCGGGAACGAGACAGGAGGCAAGGTGGCCCACAATTGGGTCAAGGACACCCGGCTCCGGACACCTAAGCTCCGTAATTCGACGGGCACCAACGTCGTCTGCAAGATTTCCCAACGCAATCGTTGGGATCTTGAAAATCATGCAGTCAAATGGGTCGTACAACTCCGCGTGGGGCTGGCTATCGAAGTGGGTAAAACAAAGGGCATTCACGGGCATTGCATCCGCGCTCGCGAGGTGTTCACCATACCACATGCGAACTGACCTCATGGCACGCAGCTTGACGCCAAGAAAATACGCATCTTCCCGCTCTGGAACTGGCATATAGCCAAAATTCCTGTCATCGTACCGAAGCCGGATTGCAGTGACATGGGAACTATCAATCGACTCCTGATACAGCGTCGGGGTGATTGGCTCCCCCAAGGCAGAACCAGTGTTTCGGGTGTTTGCCCGGTCGTTCATAACAATCTCCGACGAGTTGTTACCACGGTGGGTCTCGACTACCTTGTATGGTCCTGAATGTAATCAAAATTCCACGGCGAGACAAGTCGCAATACGAGCGCCGATTCGGTCAGACGCAGGTTACACGTGGTGAAGACCGCAGCGCACAAGCTGAACAGTACTGACTGCGCGTCGAGCGCATCCGCTGCCGGTTGTGCTGCCATGGATTCGTCTGACGGACGCTGCTTCCAGTGCTGCCTCGCGTCCTTTCCTGTCACGAGCGTGGCAGACTTGGTGTTGCGAATGAGCGAAAATTGCTATTAAAGACGGCTGTTCATGCGACGTCACATCCCTGGGGGCATTCCATTGGCGGCGACGAAACGCTTATTAAAATGGGTTTGCGCGGCAAAGCCGCAGGCTGCTGCAATCTCTACAAGTGGCAATTGTGTGCTGAGCATCAGGGCCTTCGCGCGCGCGAGGCGTTGTGCGATGAGAAACTGGTACGGCGACTGGCCCAGCTTCTGTTTAAAAGCGTAGTTGAAATGCCCGGGTGACATCCCGCACCCATCGGCAAGCATTGATGTCGTAAGCGATCCATCAAGATTTGCGTCGATCAACTCTCTCACCCGGGCTTCCTGCCATCGAGCAAGTCCACCTCTTGAACGTGGGTGTTCCGAGCGCAGCAAATCGCCATAGGAGTAAAGCAGGTGAGCCGTTATCGCACGCGAGATTGGATCTACAAACAGGGAGCATGCTGTTTCGGGATGCTCTAGCGCCGGAATCGGGCATGACGTGAGATGTCCCAAGACCAGGTCAACTGTTAGGGCTTCGGGCATCGAAGTGCGTCAATCTGCTTGCTGCCCTGGTCGTCAATGAACTGCTTCAGCGTCGAGCGAGGTACATGAAATCGCACCAGATCAAACGGCTCAAGCATTTCCGAATGCGGCTGATCGCTCAAATGTGCGAAGCAGGTTGCAAATAGACGCAGTTGCATCTGGAGGTTTGAAACGAGACGCTCGCCTAACCACATTCGTCCTGACGACATTGGGCGAAGCTTGACGCTCATAAAATACGCGTCATCGCACGGAGCGACCGGCGTCATGCCAAAATCCTTGTCCCCATATGCGAAGCGAGCCGCATATAGCGACGACACTGATAGCGCCCGTCGATACAGTACGGGCATCTGCAGGTTCTGACCGGGGTGACGTCCGCGTGCCAGATACATTTTCCGGACCCTCCGATTCCTTGTGGCAGATGCGCGTTCGAGCCGCCTCGAATACGTAAGGTGCCCGCAACGACGTCCAGGTTGGTCCAACCGCGCGCAGATGACTGCGCACCTAGGACTGCGCACCCGGCTCGCATATTCATGCGTAGGTCGCTACTCGTGCATCGTATTAGCGTATTCGATTGCGATTTGCCCGAACCTGCGAGCGCGGCAACTCTCTTGCGTCTTCTGAAGATAGTCCTGACAGCCTGCGTGATCCGGCGTGGAAATCCTCATGGCGTCCCTCGCTTACATCAGAATGTGAAACATTGATGCTGAACTGAAACGCTACTATCCATTGGTCTAGCGAGTTTGTTGCATATACGCGTAGAATTGAGCATTAAGGTGTCAGCCGAGGAAACCTGAATGGATACGCTTCAATGTAATTGTTCTTCGTTGCGCAGTGCGACCCGATCCCTTTCGCTCGCCTATGACGAAGTGCTGCGCCCTAGTGGACTGAAGACGACTCAGTATTCAATACTGTCGCGGATTGCGTCGCTTGGTGAAATGACGTTAAGTGAACTCGCCGAAATTCTGGCCATGGACCGCACAACGATGGGGCGCAACCTGCAACCGCTCGAGCGAGACGGTCTCGTGCAGATTTCAATCGGTGAAGATCGACGTGCACGACTGGTGAGCCTGACTGCACGGGGCCAGCAGGCTTATCGCCTTGCAAAGCCCCTTTGGGAAAAAATTCAGCAGCGATTTGAAAAGAAATTCGGAAAGAAAGAGTCCAAGGCTTTGCGCGATTTGATGGGCTCTATCATAAGCCTCGGACGAGAACTTTCCGAAGAGAATGCGGAGCAGGTGTAGCGCGGAGAAAGCTGCAAAGAGCTTGATCCCAGATTGCCGTGTCCGAGCTGGTCGGTACGCATATCATTGAGGAAGTCCGTCACTGCAGGCGGCGTCAATTTCGAAACATACGCAAATCCAGACAGGTCAGAGAACGACCACTCTGTAGCACGTACTTTGCGATCGATGGCTCGTTTGCGCGAACGCGGCTACACATATCCAAATTCAGCCAGTCCCAACAACTATCTCTTGCAGATTGACGGATTTCCACGGCCCCCTGAATTAATTATGCTCACCGTATGCGCTTCCGACGCTCAATAGGAGGCGGCTTAGCCTGGGGGAGAGGCCTCCGATGAAGATTTCGCATCCATCAGATGTTAGCGCTGTCGCCCTACCCACCAGCACGCCGTTCGCGGCATTCACTCGAGATACGGCCAGCTCCATCTCGCATCGGCGGCTCACGCGAAATCTGATGAGTCGAAGCGGGCCAGTTGCTGGCCGAAATCCGATGAGTCGACGTTTCCGGCGGGGCTGCCGGAAGCGGAAGCAGCCGTGGCCAGCATACACGCCGAAGAAAGCCAGGTCAATTCGTGGTCCGGACATTTGTTTGTAGATTCAGAAAACACCGGGTCGTGCGAGGGAACGGCGATGAGGGCGGCGGGCTAAACGCTGTAACTGGCGCCTGTAAGATTCGGTGCACCTTTCACGAATTCTGGAGTTTTCAAGACAACTGCCGCTGCCGTGGTAGCTCCTAGTACAAGGCCCTTTGCTCTTGTCGGAATCAATTCGCTCGAATGTAACGGCTACGGCCGATGCATCGCTCATCAGGCGAAAGACTTTGTCGGATTGCACCGTTGAACTGCTGACGAACGGACCGCAAGCCAACAATTTTGAAGCCGAGGGGGCGACGATTGATCCGTTTTAATCAATTTCAGAATCATGAACCGGACCTATTCATACAGACAAGCCAGTGTCGCAGTGGACGTTGAGCCTCTCTGGACGACCACTCTAAGTCGACGATTCTCGCTCGCTCCTATGTATTCATGCCGGGTACAGGTTAGGCACTCGATGGCTGACGTCTCGTGGGAGTCTCAGCAGTTATTCGATTCGGAGGCTCAGGCGTTGCTCGCGGGTTTTGGCGAAGGGCAACGACTTGTTGACAGACTGTACGTGGAGTCGAATCGGCAGTAACATTCGCACAGGAAGATCGGGCGCGAAAATGCGAAACTTGCGAGAGCTTTTCGCTGCGTCACAATGCGTGCATATGCTCGTATGTGCCATACTCGCTGCAATCTCGCCTTGCTGCTGACGTGCACAATTCATTTGACGACGCGTGAGTCGGCCGATTGTTGGAAACGCATTTATTGAGATTTGAGTGGCTCGTCTCCTTCTCTTTTCGAGAACCGATCTCTTGTCAAGAAGAGCTTGGCCCCAGCGCTAGCGTCTTCAGCATGTGAAGGCCCAGAGGGTGGGGTCTGACGGGCGTGCGTTGTTATGGAATGTCGCGCACTGCAGCCCGTTCAATCCTGCAACCGAGATTATCCATGGATCATCTTGAATCTCTGAGGGTCTTCTGCACTGTTGTCGAGGTGAAAAACTTTACAAAGGCGGCGCAGGTGCTGGGACTGACCACGCCAGTTGTATCTCGATCCGTGACTGAGCTGGAGGAAAAGCTCGGCGTTCGGCTTTTCCACCGTTCCACGCGTCATATCTCAACAACCGAAGTGGCTGAACGTTTCTTTTTGGGTTGCACAAGGGTTCTCGCCGACTTGGATGCGATCGAAGCGGAGGCCCGGCGTGGTATCACCGAACCCACGGGAATGCTTCGCCTTGTTGCTCATACGACGGCTACGGTGAACGTTCTCGTTCCGCTTATTGCGGAATTCAAGAAGGAGTTCCCCGCTATACATCTCGACATTGCGTTGACAGAGCGGCCCGTCGACCTTGTGGAGGAAGGATACGATCTGGGAATTTTGCTGCCTTTTATGTTGACCACTGACAAGGTGATCACCCGATTGCTTACACGCATTCCGGTATCGCTGGTTTCCTCGCCGGCGTATATTGCCGCACAAGGCGCGCCGGTGACACCATCGGATCTCGAGAAATACAAGTTTGTAGCGTTACCTCCGTCAATACAAACGCCCTCACTGCATTTCCGGAAGGCGGGTGGCGACGTCTATGTCGACCTCAATTTCGATATCGCCACAAATAACTCCTCGTTGCGCAAGGAGATAGTCCTTCAAGGACTCGGCCTCGGCGTCCTGCCAGAGACGCTAGTGGCTCAGGAGATCAGGGAAGGTCGTTTGATCCGGTTACTAAGTGACTACGATCTTGTTGGCAGTGACATCGATGTTCGACTTGCGTACAGCGACCGGAAGTTCATGCCTGCCAAGGTGCGGGTCTTTGTCGACTACGCCATCTCGTATTTCAACGCTGCCGCAAATGAGCTTTAGAAACAATGCAGTCCCGCGAATCTATTCGTCAGCCTTGTGACGTTATGGATGGAGCTTCAGTCCGCGCAGGATTTTGTCCGCCACTTTCTTTTCGGCTCGAAGTGCGAGACCGGCAAGACTCAATCTGTCATCCGGTATGGCAGAAACGGCAGCCCGGTTGGCGCTATCATCAAATGTAGAAAATAACTCATCGGGGAAAATCGAACATGGGACATTACGGGTTCGAATTCTCTGAAGAACGCGCCGAAGCTGCTGCTCGTCCGATGCGTAGACCATTACCGGGTCTTTAACCATCGGCAAGTATTCGTTGCCACTACCGTCTTTATATATTTCTCCGAGCGTGTCGGCTATGCCTGCAACACCGCTCATGGTGAATGCTGTTACGTTTAGCTTCTTCCAGGTTGGAAGATCACCACGCAGTACGACGGCTATCTTCATGGAATCTGTTGGACGAAATCGATTCGCGTCAACTAGCTGAATGGCCTGATTTGTCATGGCTGCCTCTGGAGTTTTCAACATTGTCGGTAAAGGTTGATTTGACCAAAACTCACAGGCGACGATCCATCGTCTGTCGACAAAACTCCTTTGCAATGGCCAACTTGTCAGGGCAGATACGCGCATCTAATATAGTTAAAAAAGTGCATATGCGCGTATTTAATGTTGTGACCGCGTTGTCTTGACTAAAACACAAGCAAGAACCATGTGAGGTACATGGGGTGACGTTTCAATCCTCGGCCGACGTTTGATCCACGCCAGGTGAAACCGAAACCGAATGTTGGCGATCTTTGCGCATTACGCGCTGTCTGTGCCTCTGGCACCCGTTCGATGACACGGAAAATCAAGGAAGGAAAATGAACCTGAATATCGCAGGACGTACTGCTCTGATTTGCGGTGCGAGCAAAGGCCTCGGGTTGGGCTGCGCGTTGGCACTCGCAGGGGAGGGCGTCAATCTGGTTATCACTGCGCGTGGCGAAGAAGCGCTTGAAGCCGCAGCTCACAATATCCGGACCAGGGCCAACGTGACAGTGGCCACTGTCGCGTGTGACATCACAACTGCGGAGGGGCGGGAGCTTGCGCTGAACGCTGCGCCAGAAATTGATATCCTGGTCACCAATGCTGGAGGACCACCTCCCGGAGAGTTTCGCGACTGGCGACGCGACGACTGGATTAAGGCCGTCGATTCGAACATGATTGCTCCCATCGAGCTTATCCGCCAAACTGTTGACGGCATGATTGCCCGGGGATTTGGTCGAATCATCAACATCACATCGAGCGCCGTGAAGGCACCAATCGCATTTCTCGGATTGTCGAATGGCGCGCGCACCGGACTGACAGGCTTTGTTGCTGGATTGTCGCGGCAGGTGGTGAAGCACAACGTAACTATCAACAACTTACTCCCCGGTTATCACGCCACCGATCGGCTTGGCGCAGCCGCGAAGGCCATTGTCAAAAATACGGGCAGTAGCCTTGAAGACGCTGAGAAAACGTTGTTGGGGCAGATTCCTGCTGGTCGTTTCGGGTCGCCCGATGAGTTTGGACTTGCCTGTGCGTTCTTGTGTGGCGCTGGCGCAGGCTTCATTACCGGACAAAACCTGATGCTTGACGGTGGCGCGTACGGCGGCACGTTTGGGTGAGGTCGCTGCTTGCACCAGATGTTGAAACCGTCTGGGGTGCCGACGAGTTGGTCGCAAGGCTTCTACTGCGCAAGCTTTGTCGACGGACTTTTTCTTCGCTTAACGGACTGGCTCCGGGGCCAAACGGCGCAGAATGCGAAAAAGGTCGCCAGCAAAACTGGCGACCTTTTTCGCAGCGCAAGGATCCACGCACTCAGCCTGCGCGCTGATGTCGTCGACTGGTCTTGATGGCGTCGTTATTCCTTGGGGGCGTACTGCATTTCGCCGTTCCCGAACGACCAGTTTTCCTTGACGACGTCGACAAGGCTAATCCAGATGTCTTCCTTACGAACACCCGCCTTTGCGTGAATACCTTCAGCAACGGCCTTGAAGAACGCCTTCTTGACGTCGATGGAACGACCCGCGTTCCACGTTACCTGGATGAAGACAATGCCCGGTGTGTACGAGACGCCGAGGTAGCCATTGGCGGGATAAACCAGTTCGTCCTGAGCGTGTCGTGAAATGATCTGGAACTTGTCGTCTTCCGGCACGTTGGCGACGCCGATCATTGCTTCATATACGGTTTCGCTAACAGCGCTTACAACTTCCTGGGAGGCGTCTTTGGAAAGGTTGATTCGAACGAGAGGCATTGTTTGATACTCCAGTAATTGGCTGAAAGCCGTGGTTGCTGATTCGCACAAACGAGATCGGTAAGTTGCGAATGGCTAGTCGTTAGCTTAGGCCGCTGGAGTTACCTCCGCAAGCGCATAATTATCAAGAAGATCATGAGCTATGGGAATTATTATTCCCCTTGGCAATCGCTCCATTGACGAGATGCATTGTTAGCGTTGACGGCCACCGCTTAGGCGCAAAACGATAGGTTCGGTAATCACCGACACATCGCCGTGCGTAAATTTGAGCGGCGGCTTGGACGGCGACTGCGCACCCTGCAAGTTTGGAAAGAAGAAATCACGCGATACTGTTGCAGGCACATCTGCTCGGCGAACGGTCTAGGCTCTCGAACCAATCGACCGGTTTTGTCGCGCGCAGCATCATGACACTACCTCCGTCATCCCCTTGGGAAAACGCATATTTACAAATTGCTACTGTACCCAGTTTCTTCGGTCTGCCAACACCCTGACCAGCGTCTACGACAATGCCTTGTGGGCAATCGGGCTCAAAATCGACCAGTTCTCACTGCTTCGAGCCCTTGAGCGGCTGCGTTCCGCGACATACAACGAAATCGCAGCAGAGGTCGTTCTGGACAAAACAACGATCTCGCGGAGTGTCAAGGTATTGTTTAACGTAGGATGGGTAGACGTCACGCTCGACGAAGAGGCGCGTTACAAGCTTGCGACACTCAGCAAGGAAGCAACAAAGATGTTGCGGCGCTCCGAGCCGCATTGGGCAGTCGCTCAAACGCGTGTCAAGAACGAAGTCCAGCGCTTCACGAAGGGCTCAGCGAACAAGCGACTGCTGGAAGCACTCGAATCGCTTCAACGGGTCGGCGAGGCATAGTAATTGACGTGATAACAGCAGGGCGTCCTCACGTTGAGATAGCGATTTCGGTCTGGTTCCGATAAGCATTGAGCCGGGCATCACGCAGCGCCGCCAGCATCTCAAACCTGTATGGTACGGCGGGGAGCCTTTTTGTCCCCCAAGTGGGTGACGTGACCGTTCTCGGCATCTACTTCCGAGAGGGCTAAACTACCGAAACCGATCAACAGGACAATGATTATCGAAAAGGCGAGCAGAAGCTGCGTATTGACCTTGAATGTTCCCAGAATGAAATTCGCCAGTTCCACCCGATAGTTTTTGAAAGCACGTGCCGTGCTCGTGATATCCGTGCGCAATGCTGTTTCTAAAGCATTAGATGCGCATGCAACTGTAAGCGGTTGGACGTTTGTTTACTTTAGGCGGAAAAAGGATGCAGTCGGCAAGCGTTGGTAACTGTGTTGCGTTTGGATGGGGCATGCATTGTGGGACGGAAAAATCAACGGCGTCAGATCACTTCTCGAGCGAAGCAGCTTTAACTTTATCTGGCGCGCCGGAATCGTCGACGCGCCATACGAATGATTACGGGGCGGCGATGACAGGCGGGTTCCGCTCTGAGAAGCGCCGCTGATGCCAATATGGATAGGGCGGGTTTATCCAGCTGGCCTTGTCAAGTTTGGCGATTTGTTCTGGAGTCAGAGACCATCCCACTGCTCCAACGTTCTCCAAAAGCTGCGCTTCATCGCGGGCTCCTACGATTACCGTAGACACTGTAGGTCGCTGAAGCAGCCAGTTAAGCGCAATCTGCGGGATGGACTTTCCGGTTTCCTCTGCTATATCGTCCAGAACGTCCACGACCTGGTAGAGATACTCGTCGTTGATCTGCGGTCCTTGGGCGATTGTCTTGTGCAATCTGCTTGTGGTCGGAAGAGGTTGGCCCCTGCGGATTTTGCCAGTCAGACGGCCCCAGCCCAACGGACTCCATACAACCGCGCCTACCTTCTGGTCGAGGCCCAGCGGCATCAGCTCGGATTCATAGTCGCGCGTCACGAGAGAGTAGTGAGCCTGATGCGCGACATATCGCGGAAGGTTTAACTGATCAGCCACCGCAAGTGACTTCATCAGGTGCCAACCTGGAAGTTCGAGCAGCCGATATATCGCACCTTGCCGGCGCGCACAAGGTCGTCGAGTGCACCCAGTGTCTCCTCGATCGGCGTGAAGGCATCAAAACCGTGCATCTGCAGCAGGTCAATATGGTCGGTCTGCAATCTACTGAGAGCCGCATTGCAGGCATCAATCAGATGAAGGCGTGAGGAACCGATATCGTTGGGCCCCGGTCCAGACCGGAAGGTGGCCTTAGTGGAGACCAGCACCTGATTGCGGCGCCCCTTGATGGCTTCCCCCAGTACCTCTTCGGCGCGTCCCGCCGAATAGATGTCTGCGCTATCAAACATTGTGATGCCCGAGTCCAGACAGATATCGACAATCCGGCGGGCGTCATCTCCCACCGTGCGTCCCCACGCTCCGAAGAATTCACCTTGACCGCCGAACGTTGCGGTGCCAAAACTTAGTGCCGGGACCTTGAGGCCCGATCCACCGAGGAATCTGTATTCCATTGTTACTCCTTGAACGCGGAAAAAATAGAGGCAATCGCCGTTGGCATCGAGCGTGAGACACGTGGCGCCCGGAAGTGCGGAAAACTGCATCCATCACTAATAACGGCAGGAGTCAGGCTGACCCGGCTTCTTTGCTCGTCTGGGCCTTGCGGGACGGCTGCGCACGCGAAATCAGGAGGAGTATGAGTACAGCTGACACCACCGCGATGCCCGCTGATAGCAGAAGGGCACTCGAAAATCCAGCTACGCTCCCCGTGCGCGCGACTGAGAGCGCTTGGGGAAAGGCATTTCCCTGAACTAGCGATGCCGCGTGCCCTACATCACCCGCCAATACCTTCTCGACAAACGCCTTGGCGGCGGCTGGTGGTACGAGCGTTTCGGCGATCTGGCCTGAAAATGTGGAGTGCGCCCGCTGTGCGATAACCGCGCCAAGTACGCCCACCGCCATCACAATGCTCGCGAACCGCGTCGTCTGGGCGATACCGGAAATCATGCCGACCCGATCGACCGGGGCCTCATTCATGATCGCTCGCTGCGTTGTACCGTTCAGTATCCCCGCTCCGAGACCGACGACAGCCATTACGAGGGCGACGAGAAAGTAGTGTGAACTGGTAACCACGTACGCGGATGCAGCATCACCTGCACAGACGACCACAAGGCCGAGCGAAAGCAGGTAATGCGCTGACCTGCCTCGCCCAAGTCGCACACCAAGACTCGGTCCGATGACCATCGCCACAGCAAATGGCAGCATTGCGGCACCCGCCATCATCGGTGAGAGACGGAACCAGGTTTGCAGGTAGATCGGAAAAAAAGTGAGCAGCACCTGTGCCGACGCGGCATAGGCGAACATTCCCACGACACCCGCTGAAAATCTTGGCATTGCAAAGAGCCCAAGGTCGATCATCGGATGCAGCCGGCGATTTTCGACGACCAAAAACACCACAAACAATGCAAAGCTGACGGCAAATTTGAACTTCGTCGTGGGCGCTGATATGCCAGCGGCACCTGCCGTGATCAGAGCCCATATCAGCAGAGCTAGCATGCCTGCAAAAAGAAAACTCCCGGTGTAGTCGATTGGTCTCGCAACGAGGCTCCGGGATTCGGGTACATAGCGGCGGACGAGGAAATAGATAACGATGCCGAGGGGCACGTTGACCAGAAAGATCGACCTCCACCCAAGCGAAGCTGTGAAGATCCCGCCAACCACGGGTGCCGCGCATGTGGTCAAACCAATGCAGGTACCCCATAGCGCCCAGGCGTGATAAGCCGATGCACTGTCAGTGAATGCGTTCGCAATAATTGCCAGGGCAGAAGTAAGTTGTAATGCTGCGCCGACGCCTTGTACAGCCCGGGCAATGTTGAGTACCTGAGTATTTGGCGCGAGACCGCAAACGAGGGACGACACGCAAAAAATGAGCAGACCGTACATCAACACGCTGCGCCTTCCATACAGATCAGCCAGTCCCCCTGCCGGAAGAAGGCAGGCCGCGAAGGTGATCATGTAAGCGCTGATCACCCATTCGAGCTGATTGAAATCAGAGTGGAAGCTCCTTGATATTGACGGAAGAGACAGAGCGACCATATTGGCGTCCATGACGACGAGCACGCAGAGAGACGTTGTGACAATCAGAAGAAGGAGTTTTTGCTTCTCCCATGAGAAGCCTTCAGGTGCAGATGTGTTCATCAGAAGAGGGCGTGTGTGGCGTCACGAGGAACGCGGCCGCGACGCGAAGGGTTGGTCGACGGATTTGTTCATTCATTAATCGTTTAGATATATGATAGTCATAATTTATGCAAAGTCAAACGCGGGACATCTACGCGTCGCTGCGAGGCGCCTACGCAGGCAGAGTCGCCCGACGTTCGGTCATGTGTTCATGACGCGCGTGGGTGGCACACCGTCGGCAGCCAAAGTTATGGCGGCTTGGAATACCTTGGACGAAAGTCAACGGTCGATCAATTGCGGCACCTGCAAAAGACTCTTGACGCAAAAGTAAGCTTGTTACTATGAAGAAACTTCTCGAAGCTGGACTGATTCAGGCCATGAACACATTTGTTCACGTCATCGATACTGGCAGCTTTACGAGCGCGGCCAGTCAGATGGATATGAACACGGCGCAGGTCTCGCGACTAATCAAGGATCTCGAGGCGCGGCTGCAGATAAAGTTGATGCAACGCTCGACGCGACGGTTAGCGCTCACAGAGGCCGGCGAGAGATACCTTGAACACTGTAGACAGGTCATCGAACTTGTGGCGAAGGCGGAAGAGATTGCGGCAGGATCCGATGCCGAGCCAAATGGGCGACTCCGGGTTCTGGTCATGGCCAGCTTTGGCGCACGATATATTGCGCCCCTGCTGTCTGAGTTCTGCGTTACCTATCCTCGTATCCGGGTGGAGTATCGAACGTCCCAGGAGGCCCCTGATCTCCTCGCGGATGGAGCCGACATGAGTGTCTACCTCTCCCATTCCCTACCGGACTCGATGATGGTTGCGCGCCGAATAGGCAGTGTGCACAGCATTTTCGTCGCGTCTCCTGCATATCTATCGACCTCAGCCGAGATATCCCATCCGAGGGACCTGCGCACGCATCCATGTCTGAGACTCGTGAATCCGTCGCTGGACGCAATGTGGGCGCTGACGGGGAAACATGAAACATTCTCGTTCATGCCGGATGGCCCTCTTGTGAGTGACGTTCCGGAGGCAGTTGTCAACGCAGCTCTCCGGGGAGTCGGAGTTGCGCTGCTGCCCGCGTATTCGACGCTGGACCACCTGCTAAATGGCGCGCTCGTTCACGTGTTGCCGGACTGGAAATCCACCGACGTGGGTGTCTATGCACTAACGCCGTCAAGGAAATTTGTGGATGCCAAAACGCGCGAGTGGCTGGAGCTGCTTGCGCGTGAACTGCCTCTTGCGCTTGAAAAGGACATGACCGAACTGAAGCGCACCGGATCTGACGTGAAGGTCAGGGCAGCCGCATAGGCGTATCCTTCTGGTTATCGCCTCGCCAGCAATTTTTTAAGCGCTACAGAGGCGCAGCGAATTTCAATACCTTGCCCAAAGTCATCTTCCCAAACCCCTCTCCGTACGGCATTGCCGGAAAATCTTATGTCTCAGACCCAGATTGACTCACTGATACATCATCAAATTGTTTCAACCTTCATGCAGGATGGTCATGCCCCATCTCAGGAGAAGCTGGTAGAGAGGCTGGGCTTGAGTGCCAGCGCCATTGATGCAGGGCTTCACCGGCTACAGGCATCCCACGGTGTTGTGCTCCATCCCGACGGCCGCAGCCTCTGGGTTGTGCACCCGTTCTCTGCATCACCTACGCACACGTGGGTACAGGGACCTCAACAAGGCTGGTGGGCTCCCTGCATGTGGTGCGCGCTTGGCATCTCGGCACTCGTCAAAGACAAGGTGACCGTTCATACCAGAATCGGCGGCGAAGCGGAACCAATCGAGATCAAGATGCAAGATGGAGTGCCACTGCAGACTGAACTCTTCGTCCACTTCGCGGAACCTCCGCGCAAGGCATGGAATAACGTGCATCACTTTTGCGCGCGGGTTCTCCCGTTTCGCTCTCGAGAAGATGTCACAGTTTGGGCAGAGAGGCATCAGTTCCCACTGGGGGCGGTGATGCCCATTACCCAGCTCGCGGAGCTCGCCCGGCGCTGGTATTCCCATCACGCCGATCCAGATTGGAAAAAATGGACGCCGGTCGAGGCCCTTGAGATATTCCGGTCAGTTGGCCTGAACGGTGATTTCTGGTCGCTGGATACTTCCGGCGAACATTACTAAGTAACTCCGTTGACTTTTGAGGTCGAAACCGATGCAATCTCACTTCTGAGGTGGTCGCGTTCTTGGCGAAGATTACGAAAAAAGCAAGGCGTGAGGACCAGAGGCATCCTTGGAGCAACGCCGCGTGCAGGTTGTTGCAGCCGCCGGGGGAACGGTGGTGACGCTGCTTTTGCGTCAGCGACCGTTCGCCATCGGCGGCCCTCCGACATCAGTCTGCTTGATCGAGCAAGGGGTAGTCGTTGTATCCAGTTTCGTCATTCGTGTAGACGGTTTCGAGATTGACACCGTTAAGCGGGGCGTTTCGTCGAAAGCGCTCAACCAGATCAGGATTAGCGATGAATGGGCGTCCAAATGCCGCTGCATCAGCCTCGCCACGTTCAATAGCCGTTTCGGCACTTTCCTTTGTCAGTCCTTCGTTCACGATGTACGAGCCTTTGAAAATGCGGCGTACGTCGCGGCCGATGCGTTCTTCGCCGCCTTCCAAGGCTTCTCGCGAAAAAATGAAAGCAATTTTTCGCTCATTTAACTGCTCGGCCACATACGTGAATAGAGCACGGGGATTAGTGTCGTGCATCGAGTAGGAGCTGGACATCAGGTTCAGGTGAACACCGATTCGACCTGCTGGCCAGACCGAGAGCAACGCGTCCACTGCTTCCAGCAGGAAACGCGCGCGATTTTCGATTGAGCCGCCGTAGCGGTCAGTTCGCTTGTTGGACCCATCGTGCAGGAACTGGTCGAACAGGTATCCGTTCGCAGCGTGAAGCTCGACGCCATCAAACCCGGCAAGTTTCGCGTTCTCAGCCCCTCTCCGGAAGTCTTCTACGATGCCAGGTACCTCATCAGTTTCTAGTGCTCGAGGAACAGTATAGGGACGCTGGGGACGCACGCGATTGACGTTGCCCTCTGGCGCAATCGCGCTTGGCGCCACGGGAGGACGGCCGTCATGGTAGATCGGATCGGAGACACGCCCAACGTGCCACAGTTGCGACACAATGAGGCCGCCGGCGCCGTGCACTGCCGACGTTACTTCTTTCCAGCCGGCAACCTGCTTTTCCGTCCAGATGCCCGGTGTGTTCGGGTAACCCACGCCCTGAGGAGTGACGGAAGTCGCTTCGGTAATGATAAGTCCTGCCCCTGCGCGCAGTGCGTAGTGGGCGGCGTTGATGGCCCCCGGGCTGCGTTCAGAAAACGCCCGCATGCGGGTAAGCGGCGCCATGACGACGCGGTTTGAAAGCATCAGTTGACCAATCTGGAGAGAGTCTAAAAGTGTCGACATCTTGAAGGTTCTAGTTTGTTGAAAAATAGGGCACGCAGCGGTTCAGGTCCGACTTGTCGGGCGAAGGTGTGGCAATCGCAACGCGCCACAAGCATCGGCTGTAACTGCTTTGGTTACAACATAGACCATCTCCGCAATTAGCACAAGCCACAGTACGACTTGCATGCTGGTTGACAGGTTTCGATGTAACAAATATAGTTACATCAGACATGGATACGTAGGTTTTTATGAGCGCGAACAGCCGGTTGACCGTGGCGACTCACGTACTGACGTGGATGGCACTTGTCGCGCGGAACAATCCTGACCCGGTAACCTCCGACCAGATAGCAAAGAGCGTCAACACCAATCCCGTAGTCATTCGGCGTACGCTGGGGTTGCTCGGTAAGGCAGGTCTCGTCGAGAGTTATCGCGGCATCAATGCCGGATGGCGTCTGGCAAAAAGTGCTGAGGCCATCACTTTGCTCAATGTCTTTGATGCGCTGGGCGAGGGTGCACGTTTTGCTCTGCATACCTCGAAGCCCAGCCAGGCATGCCCGGTTGGTCGAGGCATTGGGGTAACGCTCAGTCAAGTCTATGACTCGATAGATGATGGACTTCGAAAGACGCTTGGGTCCGCCACCATTGCTGCGATACTTGGCGATACATTGGCTACCTCCTCCTCGAAAACCCGCCGTTGATAAAGTTTTGCTTGGGCGAAAGCCATGCATCGACGACCAAGAGTCCAACACCGATCCTGGCAAGACGATTTCAGCAATTTTTTCCCCTTCTCGATCAACAGCTCGCGGAGTTGGCGAGCAGCCGTGAAGTTCAATACGACTCGTGTCTTGGAAAACCGGGATGTCGATTTGATAGGCACACGGTGCTTGTTCCCACATGAGTGTCCGATCCAGACGCGTGTGCCAATGCTTCGCACAGATGTCATCTTCAATCTCCGCGCGTTTCTGTTGCCAGAGCGGGAAGGTACTCGGGGGACCTGGTAAGTCGCTCGGCCCGAACTGGCCGCTGATAAAGGTAGCCTTGACAGAACGAGACGCCCGATTCTTGAAGTAAGCGATGCTGCGCTTCAGTCTCAACACCCTCAGCAATGGTTGCTGATCCGAAACGTTCTGCGACGCTTACGATAGCCTCGATAATTTCCTTGCCACCTGAATCGAGGTTTCTCACAAACTGGCTGTCCACTTTCACATAGTCAAACGGGAAGCGACTGATAAGGTCAAGATTGTTGTGGTGTGTACCAAAGTCGTCGATCGCGAATCGCACGCCTGCTGCCTTCAGCTCATTAAACACGTCAAGTGTATGCGGGTCTTCATTCACGAGAAATCGCTCGGTAAGTTCCAGAATGAGACCAACGCCGACCGGTAGCATGGTGAGAAGGGAAAGCACTTTGGCGGCAAACCCCTTCCTGGTCAGATCGCCTGCCGCGATGTTGACAGACACTCGCAATGGCAACGTAGGCGCACGGTTGCTTATCTCTACTATTGCCGTACGCAATACAAATTCTGTGACGTCAGCCAGAAGGAGACTCGATTCGACTTCACCCATGAAAGAGGATGGTGCGACCGGGCCTTTCTTGGGATGTTCCCAGCGCAACAACGCTTCTACGCCCACGGTACGGCGACTGACGACGTCAACTATAGGCTGGTACACGAGGTGAAATTCGCGATGTCGCAGGCCGCGACGTACCTCTCGGAGGAGCCTCCGGGTTCGCCCAAATCCGAGCGGATAGAGCGCGAAAATGGCTAGATCCAGGATCGCGCCTGCAGTTGCAAAATATAGACGGTAATGCCAGTGCAGTCGCGACGGGAATCTGTTGTTGGTAGACAATGAAATGGATAGAGGCCATCTCGCAGAATGCATCCGGGTGCTGCCTGATATTGCCGGCCTCGTAGCAGGCGCAAATACATTGTTGCCGTCGAGCGTTCCTGAATTGTCTATCGACAACACTACATCTTCCAACCCGTATCCAGCACCATGGGAAAGGACATCTGCGATGTAGTCACCTGCGATCAGATACAGGATCCCTGAGTCGCGAGCTGTTGGCACAAACAACGCCACAACAGGATCCTTTGGATGAAAAGGTGTTTGCGGCAAAAGGTTGACACTGACGCCCGACCCACCTGCAATCACATACGTGGATAAGGGGATGTCGATTTGTCCTAAGCCGGTCGCACAATAAACACGTCCATCTTCGACGAGATTGATGCCGCGCACGTATCGAATGTATGTCTGAAGTCGGGTCAGAGGCTGTCTTGCATCATTGCATGGCTTTCCTGGGAGCGTCGCAAGTTCAGGTTGTCGGGTCAGGGTAACGCTATTCAGAATCCGTTCGACAGACATAAGCAGATCATTTCCAGCCATCCGTTCGTGATTGACTACTGCTCGATGCGCGCAACGCTCTCCGAACAAAGTAAAAGTGAGAACAATCAGGCAACCGGTGCCTGCCGCGAGGAGACGGGGAAGGCGAGTCCTCACCGCGCGCCAGGCAGGTGACCGGTCAAATAGTTTCGACGACGCCTGGTTGGCATCTTTTACGTTATCAGGCATGGCGACTGTTATTGGGGTAGCCGCTGACGTCATGAACGGATGTCTGCGTTTGATCGTTACGCTGTTGATATGAAACGGCAGTGCCGCGTCCGCCCTAAAGGATGCACACCTGTCTCTATCGGTTAGATTGCAACCATACTTTATTTTGGCGCGGGAATTGTTTCGCTTTAGAATTAAAATTCTTGTCCGCGATGATGGTTCTTGTTTTGCGAACTATAGATGGATAGCCAGAACTACTAGTAGACAGGCTGGAATCGTAATCAGGCACTGGGTGGCGGATTCAATTTTCGAGTACCGAACCAAACCTGGGATTGCGAAGTGACGGTGCAGATGACGGAATCAAGCCGCTGTTCCAGCGACTGCACTTCAGTGCACGCTGACGTTTTCGAGGGACTCTTGGCGTCGGTGTTTGATGTCTGCCGTCGTCATCGTATGGGCGAGCAGCCGGACATGCGATTGTTATGGCGTCCCAGTAACGACCAACCGCTTCTAATAAGGCCGACGTCGATGCGCAGGTGTCATTGGAGCCGCGCTAACCGACTGTCGTCAAGGTAGTGCAAAACTGCTCCAAATACAGTTATGCCAGTCAAAACAAGTGGCGCATCCCTACGGTGATAATCGCTTGTGATTGAGCCGCCGATGAACTGCCGTTCCCCTTGTCAGACACCGACGCGGTTGCGGCAACCGGATTGCCCAGAGCATTGAGTGTGTCACCCGAAGCGTGCTGATAGCCGCCGAGAACGTATAGAGTCGATCGCTTGGTGAGGTTGTACAGGGCGCCGAGAGTTACGTTATGGTACTGCGCGCGCTCTTCGATTCCATCTGGCTTGCCGCCGCGAGTATAGCTATAGCCCCCAAAGAGACGCAGAGACGAATGAACCTTCCACTGGGCAAACGCACCAACGATATTGAACGTTGCGATGCCGTTGAACAGCGAGTCTGAGCCCGGCCGGTATTGAACGTTACTGTAGTTTGCCCCAACCGTTACGGGTCCAATATCGTAGGTCGCGCCGGCGTGAACAATCTGTTGCGACAAGGCGCTCGCATATCCCTCGTTAATCGAGGAATTGAAGAAGCCGTCATCGCTGCCGTTCCATTTCCCGACGGTTGGATCGGTCGCACCCGTTTTTGAATTGTCAGAGCGCTCGTAACCGATACCCGCGTGTACCGGGCCGCCCGCATACGATGCACCCACGCTCCATGTGTTCTGCTGCTTCAGGCTGCCCGGCTGTCCGCCAAAGCCGTACAGGGCTCCGAACGCAAATCCGCTGTAAGTAAGGCTGGTGTATTTGATGGAATTGTTTACCCGGGCCGTCTGGTCAAGGTCGTCAATGTCGCCGGGGTGTGCACCGTAGCCGCCGACAAAAGCCACAGGAGACACGGAAACAACGAAATCATTGAGCGACGAATACTGACGGCCCAACGTGATCGTCCCGAATTGCGTATTGCTGACACCGACAAACGCCTGGCGCCCAAATAGTCCGCCATTCTGTCCGGTTTTCCCGCTCGTAATATCGAACCCATCTTCCAGCAGGAACAGAGCACTCATGCCGCCCCCTAGATCCTCTTTTCCTTTCAATCCCCATCGACTCCCTGAGTAGTTGCCACTGGTCACGCTGACATCTGAGTGTCCGCTGTAATCCCCTGGCGATCCGGTTCGCTGATTAGAGCGATAGGTGATACCGGCGTCAACGATGCCGTAAAGTTGAACAGAAGTCTGCGCGGAGGCGATTCCTGCGATCGAGAGCATGAGGGGCGTAGCGAGCCACTGTTTCTTCATATTTTGTTGAGTCTCCAGCTAGGCATAAAGGTCGGGGCGTGGTCTGTTACGCGATTGGGTCTCCATAGACCGACAGGCTAACCGACGCGATCAGCCTTCCTCTTTTGATGGATGATATTTGATACAAGTTTCGGCCACGTGCCGTTTTGAGTCAAAAGGCCGTTGTCAAATTACGAAATAATAGAGGCGAGAACCGGACTTGGAGGTTTCTGCGCGCACGTTCCCGAGTTGAATACACGAGACGCATAAGACATAGAAGTGACGGCGTGTCGCACCGACTGTCATCGAGTCATATTCGTGTATGCGGCCGCCCACGCTCGAACGAACGAAACCAATCGACGGGATGCCATGGAATCTAACAATTGCATCTCTACCGTAGGCGCGTTCATTCCACGTCTGGACGGACGCCTTGAAAAACCGAGGGAGCGTCGACGATGTTCGAATGAATCGAGCTGGCAAGTGTTCAAGTCGTCCGACGTGAACCAATGCACGTCCAGTGCCCTGAAACAACTGACCAGGCAACGACAGTACCGTAGGTGACCATCGCAATAGCGCCAATCGCGAAGAAATACGAAAGCGACCCTGTCAGACGGAGTACCAAAGCACCGACACCTGCAAACACCACGAGGCGCAGCGCTTCTGCCGCGAGCGGCCAATTCAGGCGTCCCGCACCTTGTGCGGCGAAGTAGAGTGAAAATCCGAGGCCAAAGAAACCGTACACCGGTCCAAGGATGTGAAGGTAAATTGACCCTGTGCGCAACAACTGCTCATTTACCCCAAACGTCATTATCGGGCAGTTACCCCTTGGCAGTATGGCCCTCTCCGGCCGTTAGGCCGGTGCGACGCGCCCATCTGCAACCGCTTGCGCCCGCTTGGTCGGCCTGTTCGGTTGAAAGCTGCATTTCAATTCGTTAGAAACGCCTCTGTTCGTCAACGACTCACAGAGGCGTCCGCTGCGCGTCGTCTCCGGCTTGCCAATGCAACAGCCACGCGTGGATGCGGGTGCGACGTTCGCAGTGGAGCACCCTCGGGCTGAGTTGTGCTCATCGGATCACTTGTCCACTACAATATTTATCGGCATATGCACGTACATTTCATTCAGAATGTACGTGCATGTGCCAATATTCGTCAGGGTGATTCAAACTACCTTGGTAGGGCAATCGGACGTCAGGCAAAGTTTCCGGGTATATCGGAGCAGAATCGAGTGACAACAGTGAATCAGAAAGACCCGCTCTTCTGTAATGGCGCAGCGCTGCGCAAGGCCAACCGCAGACTTTCGCAGCTCTACGACACTGTTCTGGAGCCGTGCGGGCTTAGTGCTGCGCAGCGTTCAATTCTCCTTCAAATTGAACGTGCAGGCAGCCCAACCATGACCGATCTCGCGTACGCGTTGGTGCTGGACCGGTCAGCCCTCGGACGCAACATCAAGCCGCTCGAACGTGACGGCTATGTCTTGCAGCGGCCGGACAATCACGACGGCCGGAGTCGTCGCATCGAGCTGACGCCAAATGGTCGGGCGAAGCTTGCCGAGTCGAATCGTCTCTGGCGCAAGGCTCAGACCCAATTTGAAGAGGTATATGGAAAAGAGCGTGCGGCGGCACTGCGCCTTGCTCTGGCAGAAATCTACTCAGAGGATTTTGCCGCAGCCTTTGGACGCAGTTGAGCAGAGTGGCGGTCGAGCTTCTGGTTAAGCGCGCACCGCGCTCCCTGCAACCGACTCCGGGAAAGGCATCGTCGCTGACTGGGCATGCGACTCGGGCGCCCCCATCCGCGACAGGGCGCTGCAGCGCGCCCATATGAAGCTGACTTTAGCGACCTTTAGCGAAATTTCACTCTGAATTTAACGTCCCTCGTGAAATGATGTATTGAATTGAGGGCATCATTCTTGTCTGCATGACAAGAAAACACATCGTGTTTGATCGCGCACACCTGTTCAGATAGTTGCGCGTTAGACGGGTTGGGCTAGCATGCTTCGCATCACTCGCGCCGGACTGGTGATTTCCGTAGGGTATTCGAGCTGTCCGCTCCCGCGTCTGACGTCACTGAGAAAGGCGGTCATCTTCTTGTCGCCGGTTCGAGGCCTAGCTCGGGTGACGAAACTGTGCAGCTGCTCGGTATTGCGTTCTTTGTTTTCCGTTCGAGGGGTGGACTCGACGTTCCTAGATTCCGGAAATCAGCTCATCGTCGCATCCAGCCCGGCGTCCGCGCACTGACGCTGGACTGAAAGGGAGACACAACGTGGAACCTGTTCGCGGCAGCACGCTACTGGTATGCGCGCTCGTTGCCATCGCTCTGTTGATCCTGCTAATCACGCGATACAAGGTTTACCCCTTTCTTGTTCTTATCATCGTCTCGCTGTTCCTTGGGATTGCTGTTGGTATGCCGATGAGCAAGATCGTCACGGCATTTGAGACGGGCAACGGCAAGACACTCGGACACATCGCGATTGTGGTCGGACTGGGCACCATGCTCGGCAAGATGATGGCCGAGTCGGGCGGGGCAGAGCGCGTCGCCAACACCTTGATACAACGGTTCGGAGAAAAACGCATCCATTGGTCGATGATGTGCATCGCAATCATCGTGGGTCTGCCAGTATTTTTCGAAGTCGGCTTCGTACTTCTCATTCCGATAGCATTCAATGTCGCCAGAAGAACGAATAAGTCGCTACTGCTTGTGGGGTTGCCAATGATCGCAGGCCTCTCCGTAGTGCACGGGATGGTCCCACCGCATCCGGCTGCGATGCTTGCGGTCCAAGCCTATCACGCAGACATTGGCCGCACAATCGTATACGGCCTGGTCGTTGGTATTCCTACCGCAATCGTGGCTGGCCCTCTGTTCGCGCTCCTGATGCACAAGCGTATACAACTACCTAGGGACAACGCTTTGGCATCACAGTTCGTGAATTCCCGAGAGGATGGACTGAAGCGCGACCTGCCTGGCTTTGGCATCACGTTGTTCAGCATTTTGCTACCAGTGATTCTCATGCTGATCGGTAGTTCGGCCGACACGTTTGTCGCACCAAAAACGTGGCCGAATGAGATTTTCCACTTCATCGGAGACTCCGACGTTGCGCTGCTGCTTGCATTGCTCTTCAGTTTCTGGAGCTTTGGTTCGTCGCGCGGCTTCAATCGCGAGCACATCCAGAAATTTTGCGGGGAATGCCTCGGACCTATTGCCGGGATAACGTTAATCGTTGGTGCCGGCGGAGGTTTCGGTAATGTGCTGCACGACAGTGGAATCTCACAGGAACTGGTGAAGACCGCGTCTGCCGCACATCTCTCGCCCTTACTCCTAGGGTGGTCTGTAGCGGCTCTTATACGGCTCGCAACAGGGTCTGCAACCGTCGCGATGACCACGGCGTGCGGCATCGTTGCACCGATCTCGGCAGCGGCCCACGGGGCCGTGAGTGCCGAATTGCTCGTGTTGGCAACGGGATCGGGGTCATTGATTTTCTCTCATGTCAACGACGGTGGATTTTGGCTCATCAAAGAGTATTTCGGCATGACCGTTGGCCAGACGTTCAAAACTTGGTCCCTTTGCGAAACGATAATTTCGCTGATGGGGCTAGCTCTGACATTCGCGCTCTCAAAAGTCGTGTAAGGGGGTTCAGGTGATCTTCATCGTGATGGGTGTGTCGGGATGCGGAAAAACGACAATCGGGGAGGCATTGGCTAAACGCTTCGGTTGTGACTTCGAAGATGCAGACAGCTTTCATAGCCAGTCAAACAAGGACAAGATGCACGAAGGGATACCGTTAACCGATGATGACCGATGGCCATGGCTACGGGCAATTCGTCAATCGATTGTTAGAAAACAGGGCGACGCGATGCCGCATGTATATGCGTGCTCAGCCCTGAAACGCGCTTACCGCGATGTCCTTCGTGACGGCGATAAGGATGTAACATTTGTCTACCTGCAAGGAACGCTGGAGGTCCTAAGTGAGAGGATCAAAACGCGTACGCGTCACTTTTTCGACCCGTCGCTGCTCAATAGCCAGCTCGAAACGCTTGAACCGCCGGGACCGGAAGAAGCTATAGCAGTGAGTATTACGCTGTCGCCAGCGCAGATAGTTGAGGAAGTTCTCGATAGCATTGCGATGTAATGCATGTTTGCATTGCGTCGGTATTTTTCACGGCGCGACGAAGAAGGGCTGTGGTGTCACAAATGAATAGCACGGGTAGCGAGGTAGTCATCATGGCATCAAAACACGGGACCCGACGCGCAAGCTGTTCAGACAACTCAGCCCTGATGTTTCGCAAGTCCGTTCCGGAAGCAGGGCGACAGCGAGAGAGCAGCTGCTAGATAATGGGATATTGCATCAGCCCAGATCGCAAGTGTTGAGCTATCGATCGCTTGGCACGCGTCCGATTGGGGTTTATACCTAGATCGGCAACATTGTATTGTTTCGTGGATGCTTAATTTCAAGTCAGCATCGGCCTAGACTGCAACAACTGAAACGCAAGCGGTCGTTTGCGAAGAAACCAAGTCTAGAGGTAAGCATTATGAAGCTCGCTCAGTCTCTCATCGTTGCTGCTGCTCTTGCAATTCCCGCTGTTTCATCGTTCGCTCAAGCAAACGGAGTGGCTGCTCCTTCTGATTTGCACGGAGCGCAAGCAAACGTAGATTCCGATAACACTTCGTCGACCGGAGTTGGTGGCGTCACCGATGGCACTTCAGCTTCTGGCACTCACCATTTGCTTCGGTCGTTCGACACCACTCTCGCCCATCTAGGTCATAAGATTCAAGGTTCAGTGCGGCCTGATCCGAATGACGGAATGAAGCCGGTTTATTTCGGTTCGTAAGCCAAAAAGACGACAGTACGTTGTCCACGAATTCTGAAGATAGACTGACGTCACAGTGCTGAAATCCGGAAGCCACCCCAAGCCTGCTCGACCAATTTCTGTGATATTCGCTCGACTGGAGGTGTGCATATACATGCCCGTTTGTATAGCACGAGGGCATCTTGCGGGTGGCTGTTGGGATCTCGATGACGCTTTTGCTATCCTGCGTGCGGTGTGGTCGAGGCCGTCCACTACTTCTGCACTGAACTCAATGCTCTCATTCGATAGAGTTAGCCGATGCGAGAAGCATGTATCAATGGAATTCGGTGACTGCATGGATAGTGCTGGTCAACGCTGGCTACGCGTTCGTGTGAGTCCATTTGCATATTGAATGGCTAAGGCCAGAGAAACTTGTGCTTATCGGCACTGTGAACCGCCCCAGATTTTGTGGAGGCTCCAACCCTTGAGAGTGGAGTAGTGAACAGGAAGGTAACCGAGCTTTTTCCGGAAGTCCGGTAGCTCGCAGTGCGTCTCGTGCGCGAGCAGCGTAGCGAACTTCCGTCGATGTGGGCGGCGGTCGAATCAATTGCGGCTATGATCGGCTGCACAGCGCAGACACTGCACGAGTGGGTCGAGCGCGACCAAGTCGACCATGGTGAGCGCGATGGCGTGACCTGAGATACGCGCGAGCGCTTCAAAGCCCCGGAGCGCAAAGTCAAGGATTTGCGTCGTGCCAACGAAATTCTAATGGTCGCGAGCGCATTTTTTTCGCCCAGGCGGAGCTCGACCGCCGTTTCAAGTTCTGAAGCTCTATATCGATCAGCATCGCGACGCCTTCGGGGTTTAGCCTATCCGCAAGGTCTTGCGGTTTGCCCCGTCGGGCTACCGACGCCATGCTGCACAGCTTCGTGATCCGTTGCGGCGCTCTGTTCGCGCAATTCGAAACCAACATCTGCGGCCGGGGATCGAGAGTGTATAGCGGGCCAACAAGCAGGTCTACGGCGCCGATAAAGTCTGGAAGCAGATGAATCGGGAGCGTATCGCGGTGCCACGCTGCATGGTCGAACGGTTGACGAAGCAACTGGGTTTGCGCGGCTTGATGTTCGATCGCCGTATGGTCGGCTAGCGGGTCAGTACTTCGATGACCACGGACTTCGTTCTAGATGCGTTTGAACAGGCGCTTTACGCGGGACGCATGGGCGACGACGGGACTTTGATCCCATTCGGACAGAGGGTCGCGATGCGTCAGCATTCGCTGTAGTGAACGGCTGGTCGAAGCGGGGGTCGAACCGTCGGTCGGCAGCCGGGGCGACAGCGATGACAGCGCCTTGGTCGAAACGATCAACGGCTTGTAAAAGGCTGAACTGATTCATCGCCGCGCCTGGAAACGCGGGAATTTGTTGAATTGGCAACGCCGGGGGTGGGTGACCTGGTTCAATCATCATCGATTGACGAAACGTCTCGGCTATTCCGCCCGCCTCAAGCTGAGGCAAGCTACTATCGGCAACTTGAAACAGCTGCCACTGAACCCGTATCAATTTAAACCAACCAGCCTCTACGATTCCCCGGGGCGGTTCAACGTACGGAATCCGCTGGTCAAGCAGGCGCTTTCACCTATGCTGAGTGTATCGTTCGAAATCCCTCAATCAGCGCGCGTCTTGCTTGGTGGCTTGCCGAACCAAAAGCGGTAGCCGCAACATGCTCAATGGATTAACGAAGCACAAGTATTCGTCGTTCTTCATGTGACGCGCCGGACGACATTTACGATGACTCTGCCCTTCCCAACCTGTCCCACGAACGGACTTTTGCAATGCCTGGCGAAGTTCGGGCGCGAGAACAAACGCATCGTGGACTCGGTTTCCGGGTAATCAGTAGAACGGCGCCTAATTCTTCTCATGCTTCGCGTACGCAATTATGTGCCTATCCACAATGTCTTCGATACGCCGGGTAAGGTTAGAAACTGCGAGCGAAAGTAGTTGATATTCCTCAGTTATTTGCTCTTGGCTTTTGTTTGCCAGAAAAAACAGCTTATCAGCGGCTTCGTAGACCGCCTGCGCCAGCTCGTTCGACGGCGCGATCTTGTTGATGCGCATCCAGCGGTCGATTGAGCCTCTCGAGAGACCAAAAAGCTCTTCTTCCCAGTGCCCGCTGTTCACGACGTGCAGGATACTGCGCTGCGCGTCGATACGGTTGTTAAATTCACTCATTTTTAATTCTACTCTTCAGGTTTTCCATCCACGAAGGAACTACAGCCGCCGCCTCAATGACTGCGGACACGTCTTGCGGCAGAATGTTCTCGCCATGGCCGCGCGTTGACAGCAGCCGAGCACGTGCAAGTATCGAGTATGCGGCAGGATCGATTTGAAGGGTTGGCTGCACCATCAGCGGTGAATTTCTCGAAAATACCGGATGTCCGCTTGAGAGCGAATAGCAGGTCGCGTAGTTGCGCACACCGAGGAACATGCAGGACAGGTGAAAGACTGCGCTATTTGACGAGTTCTGCAACTCGTGATGGGAGCGTTCAAAAAGCCGTGCGAATTTGTCCAGATCGGCAGAAGCTGCACGGTATGGTGCGGGTTGTCCGAGACGGGTCAGGAAATCGAGGCCGTCGGATGAGAACAGCAGCTTCGATTCGAGATGCAGATGCCAAGCAAATGGATTTCCTTCTTCCCAGATCGCGCGCAGCCGTTCGTAGCGGTAAATCGAATACTTTTGCGGATCGATGTGCGAAGCGGGTCCATCGGTACAGGCAAGCAGGTCGACGTCAGAACCGAAGTCAATTTCACCACGGCATACGGAACCGAAGGCGTAAATATGCATCACCGTCTCCCGAACCGTTTCACGAGAATCGCCGTCAGGAAGGCAAATCCGACCAGGCGAGTTGCTGCAATGACAGACGAAATCCAGACCGGGTACGTGTGCAGATTAACGATACCGAAAAAAACTCCAGGCGACGCGGCAAGGCTCACTGCAAAGCTCTTCAGATCCCATGCGTTTCCGAACTGGCAAACGTCGTATAGCGCAATGAGTAGATGCACCAGAAAAATGGAGCGCATCAGTTTGAGGATATTCTCCCCATTTCCCCAAATGAAATCCAAAATCTTAAAGTCGCTCCACTTCAAAAACTGTCGAACTTTCTTCCAGCCGGAATACTTTTTCTGATAGTAGTTTTCCTGCGACGACCAGGACTTCTTCAGGTACCCTTCGGTTGCCTCCAGCTCAAGCGAAATCGCCTTGTTTACTGCTTTTGCATCACCCATCTGCTGAAAATTCATGCGCAGCGTCCGGGCGAACCGCATTTTCAGGTTCTCCTCGCGAGGCGCTTCCCGTTGAAGAATATCGTCGTCAATCTGACAGCGTTCAAAAATCGCGTACCTGAAATCGCAGCCGGTAAAAGCTGACTGATGAAAATTGCATCCGACAAACCGGCATCCCGTGAAGTCACAGGAATCGAACGTGCAGTTGTTAAAGTAGCAACTTTCAAACACGCTGTGCTGAAACGATACTTTCCGCATACTCTGATTTCTGCCATTCAGCCGGACGTACACCTTGAAAGCATAATCGGTGCGTTCATTCGTGATAGCTCCTGCGATATAGAGATCGGTAATAACCGTCCGATTCCCTGGCAAAAGCTCCTTGCGCGGAACCTTTGGTGCGCTGCCAGCGGCGTTTTCGGTGCTGACCAACTGCGCCGCTGAGTTCTCGTTCGTCATCTCTGATTAAGGGAAAGGGGCGAGCGTCGGACATTGCGTTAACACAGCGCACTTCGACACAGTTACGGGTGAACGCTGGTCGACGCGGACCCCGGGCGACATGCTAAGTGACGCGGATTGTATCGATTTCTTGCATGGCCTGCCAGTGTCACGGCAGCGGCGCGGCGGCCACCCGCAAGTGCGGCAAAAGCCGAAAGCCAGCCGATCGCAAATCCGATGCGCTTTCGGTCGGGGCGACGTGAGTTCCGAAACGCATCGATTTTTAATCGGTAAGCAGAAAATCTGAATCTGGCGTAGAGCCGGCTAAAACCTGTTTGCTTGATGTTGGATGCAAAAACATCCAGTGCCTCAGGTAATCGGGGCCGCACGGCCTCTCGTAAAATGGGCGGGCGGAAAACGCCGTCTGCTTCCTCACATACTTCCCGCGCTTTTATCAAGAAAACGTTTGGTCGAACCATTTGTTGGTGGCGGGGCGATTTTCCTGAGCGCAGAAGGTTTCGAAGAGTACCTCCTTTCCGGCAGTAACCGGCATCTGATTGACCTGTATCAGGTTGTCACCGAGCGGCCTCAGCAATTCGTCGATATAGCGTCCCGCTTCTTTGACGAGAGCTACCGCACGCCAGAACGTTATAAGGAGATGCGGTGCGCCTTCAACGAAGAATCCGACGTCCTGATGCGTGCGGCGCAGTTTTTTTATCTGAACCGTTTTGGATTTAACGGGCTCTGCCGGTACAACCGGTCCGGACAATTCAACGTTCCCTACGGACATCCAAAACAAGTACCACGTTTCCCGACGTCCAAGATTTTTGCGTTTGCAAAGAGAGCGCGGCGTGCAACATTCCTCCACGGTGATTTCGCGGACGTCATGCGGATAACCACAGCGGATGATGTCGTCTATTGTGATCCTCCGCATCTCGACCGCTATGAGGCCGTGAGTTTCCGGGCGTACGCTGCTGCCGGCTTCGGGATGGACCGGCAACGCGAACTCGCGGATTTGGCGAGGGAGCTTGCCGCTCGGGGGATTCCGGTTGTCGTGTCCAATCACGATTGTGCTATAGCCCGGGGGCTCTAGGCATAAGCCAATATATTCACATTCGCTGCGCGACGGTCGATAAGTGCTGCCGCCGACTCTCGAGGCGTCGTTGGGGAACTATTGGCGGTGTTTGACAAGCGATAGGTGTTGTCTTGTGCGAGCTGGCGACGCGTCGCCGGCTCGCGTGCCTTGCTTTCACTGCCGACGGTGTACATGGAAGCCAGGAATGACGGGCGCAGGCAACGGCGGCGTGCTACCGCTGGCCGTCGTAATATGCGGGGAAGAACGGCGGGCCCAACGCCGGTTGCCATTCGCTGCGACGGCTGCCGCCGATTATCGAACAGACGCCGTCCTCTTTGCCGAATTGATAACGCCGCCGGATGGCATGGCGGCCGGACGCACATTCAGGTTGAGCCAGCCGGGAAGCCGCGCCCACTGGGCAGTCACCTTTGATAGCGCCGTTATCAATAGAGCTCCTGAAAAATTCAACATATATGTTGTTGAGACTTTCCTTTGGTTGACTGAAACTCTGGAGTTTGGCTAGAAGGAAGGTAATGATCCAACGCCTGCCCGTCGGGAAAGTCATCCGGACCATGCGTCGCGAACGGGATTTGACGCAGGCGGAGTTCGCGTCCCGCTGCGGAATCACGGGCCAGTACCTGTCGCTTCTTGAACTGGGGCAGGTCAACGTTTCGCTGGATACGTTACAGAACATCGCGGCTGCGCTGGAGCAACCGGTATCGGCACTGTTGCTACAGGCCGAAGTGCTCGCTGCAGGAGAGCCGTCAAAGCGGCCGAGACGCAAAGCGTGAGGTGCGTTCGCGAAAAATTCGCGGGGCTCGGTCCATGGAATGAGGAAGCCCGTCGACGCCGCCCCCACCACAGGAGGCAGCAGCAACGACCTTCGAGTGACTGTATGTCTGCGACGCCATGGGGCAACCGCGCCACGTATTTTTACGCCGAGCGCGTCTTGTCCGCAAGCAGTTCGTCCAGCATGTCTTGAACCTCTCCTAGCTTCATCGAGCGGGAAAATCCGGCGTTTGACGGCAGCCGGTTAAACGTACCGCCATCCTGTGGCTTACACAGCCATATGCAAACTTTCTTCGCGCGCGTTATGCCGACGTACGCCAAGCGGCGCGCCTCGTCGCGCTGGGCGTCGTCGTATGGGGTTTCCGAGCGTCCGTTGCCCATGCGCGCCATCCTGTATAGCGCATTTCTCAACACGTGAGCGTTCGAATACTGAATATCGCCCACAAGCACAACGTATTCCGCCTCCAGACCTTTACTCTGGTGAAAAGTCGTAGCAACGAGCCGGTCATTGCTTTCATGCCTGAACGCGTTCTTGATAGCTGTGAAGGTTGGATTGGTCTTTGTCCGAGTGAGCACGAACACGCGCTCACCTGAGGGAAGTCGTTCCAGAAGCGTGCGCACAAGCTCGACAGCGTCATCCGTGACGAACTCCGCGACCAAAGCAACCGGACGGTTCAGGCCGCGCAGTTTGCCCATTGCGATGCCGCCTTGCTTGTCGGGAAACTGTTCAACGAGGTCGCTGAGCGCCGACTCTGCGGCAGAGATAATGGCGGCGGATGAGCGGTAGTTTTCGCGAAGCCGATAAGCCGCTTTGCGAGCACCAGGAAAATATTGGGCAAAGCGGAGGAAAAACTGAGGAGAGCTGCCACGCCAACCGTAGATGGATTGCCAGTCATCCCCGACGCACATCAACGTTGGCGCGTCAAAGCCCTTCGACACGGTCTGAAGCCGCTTATGCATGGCGGCGACGAAACGAACAATCAAAGGAGAAATGTCCTGAAATTCATCGATGAGCAGATGTTTCATCGTCAAAGCTGTTCCGCCCGTCACCTTCGGCCACCATTCAGCTTCAGATGCAAGCTTGGAGAAGATGCGATTGAATGACTCAACCTGTTCTGCTTCGAACGTTCGGTACAGTTCCTCGTAGAAAGCTGCGGTGGCGGCGGCGAATTGATATTCGGCGCTCCCGGCAGGGAGAAGGGTCCGGTTGAGGAGTTTTCGGGGATCAAGCGCCAGATTCTCCGCAAAAATTCCTGTTTTGTAGAGCGCAATGTCTATAGGGGCGTCCGCGTAGTCTCCCGGCGGCACAATGTTGAACTTTGGTGCCTCTGTCGATTGCGTGCCGGCCTCGTACCGTAGCAGTAGCGATAGATTCTGAAGCTGATAGTCATTGCGAACGTAGATGACAGGCTTGTCGCAATAAGCAAGAAGGACGGCGACCTTGGTCCGTTCGATTACACTGGCCCACACGCCCTTGTATGACGGCTTGAGCTTCAATGGCGTGTTTCTGACGCCGTTCTCTACGCCAAGCACGATATACGCGTTCAATTGCCGCACATATCCGTGCGCGCGGAAGTGTGTTCCGAACGCTTCGAGCATGAATGGCTTTCCGTTATCGTCGAGTTCCCGAACGCCTTCGATTGGCCATTGACCGTGTTTGGTCCAATGCGTGGTAGTAAGTTCAAAGAGTAGCTGATCGTGTTTTGCATGCCACTCAATCTCCTTTTTGGCGGCTTCAACTGCTGGGTCGGCGGGGTTGCGCGGAGTCATTGGCCTGACCGACTCACGGAGGAGCGCTTTGACAGTATCCCGGAACTCCTGGCTACTGGCGAAGCAACGGCGGTACACGGCATCCAGAAACCGGACCTGCTCAAGCCGAAGATCAGAAGGAAACACGTCTGGCAGCCTGTTCGCTTCCATCTCTGCTTCCGACAATTCATCCGGACGAGGTTCCACGGTCGATTTTAAATCCGCTACTTCATCGGAAGCTGTGGACCCTTTCCTTGTAGGTAGTGGAGCACCCAGAAATTCGAAAATGCGCGTGTTCGGATCCATCGCTCCGCGCGCCATTGCCAACGCTTTCGAATGAAAGGTTCTAACAATTTTTTCGGCCAGATCGGGAGCGACCGGGTTTGGCCAGTGACTGGATTCGGTGACCAGTTTTTCAATGAAATCTTCCCGCGACTTGCGTGTGAACGTGAACACCGAAATTTGCGGATATGGAATGTCGAGTTGATGTCGCATGAACAGGAGTCGCGAGACGAGAGAGGTGGATTTGCCCGAGCCGGCGCCTGCGAGGACCGATACTCCGCGTTCTTTTGCGAATATCAGTTGTTCCTGAGCTTCACTTGGGCCGGTAGTCTCTCCGCTTTTAGGATCTGTCCGCCGCATAAGCTCCAGAGCCGAAGCGACCTTCGCGGAGTCAAAATCGAGTTCGCGGCCTTCGTATAGCGCGAGCGGCTTCGGTGGCTTTGGCACCGCCGGTGCGGCGGTTGCGGTTGCGCCGGGCTGCGGCAAGTTTTTCTGCGTAAGGGAGCAAACCCAACGATAGAGCTCAATCAACCAGTTCCACACTTTTTTCAATTTGACACCTGAAAGAAACTGGCGGCTAGAAGCCGCCAGTGAATTAACCGTTTGTCGGACGCGCTGGCCTTGCCACTCCGTCAAAGGCAGCATCCCAGAAGCTCGACATGAGCGCGTGATGCGTTGGCGATTTTTCCGCGACGGCTTGCAGCCAGAGAAAGATACCTATATCCGCCTGTCCTTGCTCTGGAGTGAATGCATAGGAAGCCAACTCGTCCCAAAATTCCTGCAAGGAAGGAAGTCCCTGTGGTGTTGCGACGACCGGATTCTCGCTCGATGCATCATGTTCACTTTGCCTGTAGTGCTTGACCATGTGTCTTTCCGTGGGTTGCCTGATGCGTATAGCAACGCGCGGATTCGGACGGCCGATCATAGACTTACGCCACACACTTTTGCAGAAACATGGCGCCTCAGAAGAAAACCGAGCTGGCACGCAAGTTCGCTTCGCTAGCTCAATATCTTGATGAGGGATACCTTTGATGTATCGGCATGAATCTTCTGAAACTTTAGCGAGAGGTTCGATAATGCATACCGGGATCCGGCTCATACGGTAGTCGGGAACTGTGTCAGCGCAAGACTCAAGTTTCGCAAGAGTGAAGGTGGGGTGCTTATATGCATGATTGCATGCACATCGCACATTCTGACTGACGACGTGCGAGAGACTGCGCGTTTCGCGGCCCAAGGCATATATACCTCGCGCCATGGCATGGGTCCATCAATCTGATCGCATGATCAAGAATATCTCGGCTTTAGATTCAAGCAAAGCAGTTGAAACTACGGCATCTCACTACTACGATAGCAGGTCGTTACCTAGCTATCCTGGCTTGATGTAGGTCGCTGGATGCATTGGTAGGTGGAAGCGCCGTGTTGACGTTTGGCAATACGGCGCCGTGCAGATTTATAGTTTGCCCTGTCAAAGTCAGATTGCTTCGGACGCATTGGGCGGTGAGGACAGAGGACAGCCGGTATCTCATCAGCTTCCTATTTCGTGATGCGCTGACCGTAACCAATATTCATACAGGTGAACATCATCATGCAAGGAAGTAATCGTCAGTCAGGCATCTCAGCTTACTCAGAGTCTGAAATCAAACGCTTTACGACGATAGCGGAAGATTGGGCGACTGCCGCGCAACACGTCATCATGTCGTACGTAGCGATCGAAGCAGCGGGGCAAAGCTGGCTTCAATGGGCGATTATCCAGTACATGTATGACCGCGTTCCGGCTCTTTTGCTGGAGCCATCTACTGTGGCCATTGGTGGCATCACTGTTGGCCGCAAGGTGTTCCGGCTGAACGACGGCAATTACGACTTCGACAAAATTGCATACGAGGGTGGCATCGAAGTGGATGGGAAGACTTACGTGCTGCCACGTGAGGAGCGATCGTCGTTAAACGCGACTTTTTTTCCAGAGAATCTTCCGCAGCATCAACCAAGTCAGGCGAGGTCACCCGCGCTCGTGGTGTCAGGTGGCCGTGCACCAAACATTGATGGACGTGTGCTCGCTGACATAGACCATCAACTTCGCTCTCTCGACACGCCTTACGACGGCTTGAGCGACCTGCTTAGTGAACATCTGCTTCCGGACACACTTTTGCGAAGATCCGAGACGGCGATTGAGATTTTGCTACAGCGGCCGGCCGAGACCATCCTTGCAGACTCAACCATTCATAGTGGAGAGTTAGTGGTTAAGGTGCTGGCGAGTCCACGCATTAACTCCGCGTTGCTGAGAATTGGTGTGAAGACGATGACAGACGGGAAGAAGGCGACGCGGAGTTCGAAGACAGGGGAAACGGTTGACTGGACACCGCAGGCGGACGGTCTGATCTCGGCGCAGTTCAGGCAGGATGTTGGTGACGTGCCAATCTGCCAGGTTTTTCTCAGCTATGCGGCCCACAGCATTTCCCGCTGGTGGATCGTCGACCCAACTCGCTTACCTACCCAGCGAGCCGCTTTTCTGGCGCAATTTGACAACAATCTAACGAGGCTGAAAGAGGAGTTGTTGTCGCGCGAATGCCGTGGACATCCGTTTGAACGGATCCTCGCGCTTGCGCTGGAAGACCTTGGCTTCAACTGCATGTATCTGGGGGAGATATCGCACCTTCAGGAAGCTCCCGACATCTACTGTGAGACGCCGACCGGCAGAATTGCTGTGATTGAATGCGCCGCTGTCGTCACGAATTCCTCTGAAAAGCTTTCAAAGCTTCAGCAACGCGTGCTGCGGATAAAGGAAAGCTTTGCAAAGCAGAATCTGGGACATCTTGAAGTTGTTGGTGTGCTGGTCACAAAACATAGTGACGCAGAGATTCAACCTTTTCTTGAGGAGGCCGCTAGATTCGGATTGGGAATGGTTGGTTTCACGGCGCTCGCACGAATTGCCGACGCGCTTCGTTTCCGCTCGAACCCCGAACATCTTTATGATCAGTTGTTAAGCGTTATCACCCCGCAATCCGACGGTAACCTGTTCGACCAGGCGGGCTCGGGCTTTTCCACGGCTTCGCCGTCAAACTACTAAAGTGTCGTCTCTCCGGTGTCTGGAGGTTGCGCCACCGGTGTCAGGTTCTGTGCTCCTCCATTTCATTTTAGTGGCAGGGATGCTCGATGCGCCTTTGCTGGGTCTTGCTCTTCATAATTTTCGGCAATCAACCTTCAATATCAACTAATATCTGTCAATTTCGGCGATAGTTTTAGGTTATTAGCCGCGTGTGCCCCCGGCCAAAAATCGGTGCCGCCTAGCGGCCTCATAGCGAGGCCGCCTATATCGTCGAGAGGCCGCTGCCTTCGGAATGCGAGCAGGCATAGTCGGCATTTTTTTTGAAATATGCCTAAAATTTTCGGCCTATCTGCCGATAAGAAGTGAAGACAACCTGATGGGGCTCTAACATGGCGGACTCGGATCTGGCCACCGTCGTAGCGTATTTTTTCGGCATTGTTCTGGTTCTGCTGTGCTTCTGTGCACTGTCCACTCGCAAGCCGAAAAAAGCTGAGAAGTAGACGCAAGACTCCGAAGCTTCGCGCGTAAGACAGTTTGCGCGTAGCGAGCGACTTGCAGAGATCGACCGGCTATATTGCAAGTGGTAGTTGTTTGGTACCAGACGCCCATCTTTGACGGGGGGAGGCGGCAAGCTCGAGGCGTTTGGCCTTGATCGATTTCTACATCTTGAAGGCATGCTCAGTCTGAAAAAAGAAATTGTGCCTGGCACGTGGCGCTACATCGGGCAACGCTTGCAGGGACTGGGGCAAGACGCCGTGCCAATCGCTGGGCAGTCGCTTGAGCATATCTACAACTACATCGGCGGAACGTGCTTCAGGATTGGTCGCGTAAGCGTCGAGAACGCGTTCGCTATCGAGCAAGGCCTTCTAAGGCTTGTGTATGTCCGGCCTGAATATAGAGGCTACCGCAGGACAGCCGAATCAGTCTTCGGTGCCAGTCCCTGGAAAATTGACTACGATCATAGTCTTGGTCGAAATCTCGCCAAACAGCTGGGATACGGATATGTGCTTTTAATTCGTATCCATCCGGCTGTCAATCGATCACACGGTCGATTTGAACGAAACGCGCTGCGAAGAGACGTCGTCCCGGAGCTTTGTTTCCCCGATCATCGCATTCTCGACAAGTGGTTAGGACGTCGCCCAGGTTCAAGGCGGGCTCCCATACCCATCTACGAGCCGAAAAAAACCAATCCGAACGGATTGACGCTCAAGCAAAGAGGCATCTGGGGATTTGCACTCGGTGTAGAAGACGAAACGAGGCAGCTTCATCACTTGATCCCGTATTGTCTGCCTATCAGGTAGGGCGGTACCTGCGGCGGCTTCAAAGCACGAATTCCTTACGTCGAATAAACTGTAGCGCAGGATGGTACGTGGAAGCTTGTCCAGATCTGGCTGTGGCCTAAAAAATCTAGAACCAGGTCCAAGGAAATAACTAGATATGTGCCGCCGGCGGATAGCTTCGCTGAAGAACAACTATTTCGACCGTTGGATATTCATGCCCGAAATCAAGAACAGGATTGTTCGCGGTTTTACTTCGCTATTTGCTTTCACTTGTATTGCGGCCTGCTTTCAGGATGCGTATGCTTCCGATTATGGGATTCAGGTTGCCGCCGGCACAGCGGATCACGATGTGAGAAAGGCAGACATCGGAATGGTCTGGGATCCGGGTCTAACTTGGTGGGAAATCGGTGGATTCCATTTTACCGTTGTGGGGGAAGCGCACGCAGCGTATTGGGACATTCGCGAGAGCGGCGGCGTCCATCCGAACATCTGGGAGTTCGGGATAACCCCTGTCTTGCGATTCATAAAGAGCTCAGGGTGGTTCCGACCTTACGTCGAGGCAGGTGTGGGTGTGCGGTTGCTTTCCCATGTGAGAGAAACAGAAGATCGGACCTTCTCTTCATCATTCCAGTTTGCGGATATGGTCGGCGTCGGTGCCGCATTTGGATCGCACCAGGAATACCAGGCTGGCTTCAGATTTCAGCATCTCTCAAATGCCGGTCTTGAGCATCCGAACCCCGGCATCAACTTTAGTGAACTGTACCTGCAATACAATTTCTAGTTGTCGGATGTTGCCACGTAGAGCGATCTCGACTGATCGCAATTACGGTCGGGAGACATCCGCGCTTGGGCCAATTCTGACGAGCCGATCCCCTTCGGTCGAGTTTCATTGAGTGCGGCACAAGTGACTGTCTGATACGCATGGAAAGTCTGAAATTGCGGCGTATCCGCAAGGCTAGCGGACATGGCAGGGGGCTGCTGCGTAGTTCCTGGCCGTGTTCAGCAACTTCGAGAAGCCGCGCGTCGTTGTCTGCAAGTGTTCGGGAATCCGGTCCGCCATGATTTCGCGTTGACGGACGTGACTCAAAGCCAGGCGTTGCAACTGCAATCGATGGCGTCGGCACCGATCCTCTCGAGTGTCTTCGAGTAGCGCTGGTATACAGCGCGTTGGCCATTCCCCTGGAGTTCCGACTTTGCTGTTCACCCACAGCGATCGACACCAACATCTGATTCCTGCGAGCCTTTTGGCAACGTGATTGCGAGATCGTTGCCAGTCAACGCCAACTCAATACTGCCTGCTAGATAAAGCGCCGGCCGGCACGCGAAGACCGTTTCGCAACCCATGGTTCGGCCTTAACAGCTTGATGTTGTGCTCCGGACCGGTTGCTGCCGTATGCATCTAGCTGGACCACAAAAATCAATATATATATTGAACTATCGCGACGTATGTTCCATACTTGGCATATTCAGCATGAGCTGAGCCGGGCTCGTGAGCATTTAGCTGGTCTTTGCGTGCGTTCAACTTGCCATGAACGGTGCAAACCACACTCCGGTGGTGTCCCGGGGACGCGGAGGACGTTTGATTGAGGCGTGCTCGTCACGCGGAGGAGGAAACACGGTGAAGTTGCAGATTGCTTCGGACCTGCATCACGAGTTGGAAAGTGGTCGCGCCGCAAGCGTTATCGAACCCGCTTCAGACGCCGAGGTGCTTGTCCTGGCGGGCGATATTGCGAACGGGACTGATGCGGTAAGTCTCTACGCCGATTACAAAATCCCCGTGATATACGTGCACGGCAATCACGAGCCCTATGACTGTGTTTATCCGGCGCTCGTGGATGAACTGCGCGAGAAAGCGAAGGGCACGTCGGTCCATTTTCTTCAGGACGAGATGCTGGCGCTTGGCGGGGTTCGTTTTTTGGGCGCCTGTATGTGGACAGACTATTTTCTGTACCCGCTCGATTTTGCCGATGCGATGAAAACCGCCGGCATGTCGATGCTTGACCATCAAAAAATCCGTCGCGCGGATCGGCGTTTCTTCCAGCCAGAGGACGCGCGTCAACACCAGCGTAAAACGCTTCGATGGCTTAACGAGCGTCTGAACGAGCCGTTTTCTGGCAAAACAGTGGTGATCACCCATCACGCCCCCAGTGGAATGTCTGTTCCACACGCGAAGCGGGAACACAGTCTGGCTGCCGCATACGCGACGAACGTCGAGCGGCTTGCTGTCAAGGCGGATTTCTGGATTCACGGCCACATTCACTTTACCTCGGACTACTCGATAGGAAAATGTCGTGTTCTGTGTAACCCGCGAGGCCGTCCCGGCCGCAACAGAACCAGGCCTGATTTGTTTTATGAGAACGCGCAGTTCAATCCTGAACTCGTAATTGAAATCTGAACTGGCAGAACCCCGCGCGAAGGGTTCGTTGAGTTGTTTTCTCATGTTTTTCACTTGTGACCGGACTAACTTCCGAATAGGCGTCGGAGGTGGCTCGTGCGAATCGCAGGGCCTGAAGTATTACAAGCGAATCCAATCTGGACGCTCACGGTGGTGTGATATGCATTGATTTTGCCGTTGTGAGCTGAGCCATACCGCACCTGCAGAAGAGGGTCGAAATGCCGCTATATCAAGCGAGTCCGGCCGGGACTGGTGAAAAGATTTTTCTCGAGCGCTGGTGTATCCGCGAGAGCAACAAAGGGAAGCGCCACTTTCTTGGTTTCAGCGCCTCCGATTGCTACGGTCGCGTAAGTACGCCCATCGTGTCCTTTGATCCGCGCACACGGACCGGGGTGACCTCCACGGGTCGAAAATATTATCTGCTTGGGAGGGCCGGACTAGACAAGGATGCGGACTACGTGTGGCATCGCGCGGCGAGGGTGTGGGACATTACGAGCTGGCGCGACGTGACCCAGCAATTGTGTCCGGATTGGAGAAATCCGTTTCCGGAGGCGGAGGCGGACTTCGACCGGCCGAAACCCGACCAACCGAATGATTCTGCCGATAGGTAGGAATCTGACCCGACGCGTGCAAAATAACTTCGCCGGTGCCCGTCCGGATTTTCCATATCCAGGAAGGCTCCGGTCAAGAGCGAACGGCGCCCTGGAAAGGATGATTGATGACGCAACCATATGAGCGCACTCGCGCGGTATTGGACACGCAAGACTTCCTTATTGAATTGGCTAGCGCCCCTAATAAGTTGGACGTGCGCGCAGTACGTCTACGAGCACGGACGTTGTTGAGACACTTCCCGGGGCGTGCAGATTTGCACCTGTCTGCCGCATGGTTGCCGACTATCTGGGCGGAGCCAAATACGACGATTTTCGACTGAAGACGACGGGCATGTGCTGACTACCCGCGTGATATCGTCAAATATGCTTGCTAACGTTTTGATTTTACGTCGGCATTCCAGAATTCGTCGGCCGACCCGTAAGCGGCGCGTGGCCGTGCAAAGGGAGGGCACGGCTTGCGAGCGGCGAAAGGAAAATTGAGGAGTTAGCAGTGGCCAAATCAATCATGACATCCAAGGGACAGCATCGTCCCTGCCGAACTGAGAGCCGCACTTCACGCCGGTCGGGCACCCGCCTTGTGGCATGTGACCCAGGCGGGGACGTCATCGTATGCGCGAAAAGTCTATCGATTCTGGACCTGGCTGGGTCGGTGAAGACGGACAAGCATGTGAATATCGAGGAGATGAATCCTTGGAGTCGCTGATGACCTCCTTGGATTTGAAGGTGTTCGTCCGGTATCTTGTTCGCGATGGCGAACGGCAGTTCGGACAGGCGCGGCAACTCATGAAGCTGCAAACTCAAGAGCGACAACTCCTGCATATCCCGATTACCATGTCCTCATGCGATCCAGCAGTTCGTCATAGCTGTTCACTGATGACTCTGAAGGTCGACCTTGCAGCAATCGGCGTAACGAAACACAAATTTTTAACGCAAAGCCTTCAGATCAGGCAGCTTGCCATCAACCAGCAACGCGTTGAGGCGTGCGGTCAGCTCGGTGCCGATTCCATCGAGCGCGGCGAGTTCAAGCAATCCAACTGAGGTTTTTCGACGCCTCGCGTTGCGTCAGCCTTGCCTCCAACTGTTCCCACAGCCGGCGATAGGCCTTATAGGGAAACCGCTCTTCGCGAAACGTAATCCACGTGAAGGTCTGTGGCTTGGGTTTGAGTTTCTCAATGGTGTGCCGGTGATCCGGCGCGCAGCGGTTGTCGCCAAGGCTGGAGCGACACGAGGTGTGTTCATCACCGCATTCGACAGATAACAGTCGAGCCCGCTACCGTTCACGCGAACCATCAGGCGGTGTGACCGGTCCGGCGCGACAGCGCGCGTACAGAATGCCGCGTACCGTGCTTGAGACAGGAACGGCAGTAACGACGAGATATCTGGGATGGAAGTTAAGGCGTTTCGTTCCACGCGACGCGCGCGTTGCGCACGCTGGCGGCAATCTCCTGAGAAGATGTTTGCGTATGAACACGTAGATGCGAACCCGTTGAGAGATAATACCGGTTCCGGACATGCGACTAATCGCGTCTGCTTGATTAAATCTGCCATCGTAGAGCCCGGCCGACTCAGCGCCAACGTCGGGGAGAACTCCCCGGCGGCCAGTATCCCTGTCGCTATGCACGCCAAGATGATTGTGGCCGCGCGTTGAGCCGTGGGCGGCACAAGTCACCTGCCTGTCGGTTGTTAAGGTGTTTGTCCATCCGCGATGCTAACGATTCGAGTTTTTAGGTTTTGGCGCGTCTGTGGCTGGGCGCATGTGCCAGGAGGTTTTGGCCTGAAGGCCACTGCATTTGCGCGGCAACGGCGCTTCCCCGTGACGAGAAATGTGAGTCCGCTTACGGGTAATCTTTGAGTACGGGCGACACTCATACGGCCGTATGACTGGTTTTCCAGGTTGGGCGCGGTCAGGCCCCCGGTATCGTGTACGATTTGGATATTTGAATTTTTTAACTACTGCCATGCCGACAGACCCTTCCGAAATGAGCGACCGCGAAAACGCTGAGGATGTCTCGCCCGAGCTAGTCGAAGACGAGGACACCGGAAGCCAGAACGCCGATGCCGCACCGTGGGATCCAGGAAAAATCCGGATAACCACCCGCCATTTGTCGCTGCGCGATGTAGTGACCCAGATATCTGATAACGAGATCGACTTGTCACCTGACTTCCAGCGAGATTTCGTGTGGAAGCGGCGGCAACGGACTCGTCTCGTTGAGTCAATCCTGCTTGGCATTCCGCTGCCGGCCTTCTATTTCAACCAGGAGAGCGACGCAACGTATCAAGTGGTTGATGGAGTACAGCGTCTGTCAACCGTTTCTCTTTTCATGGCGGACGGTCATCGGCTTGAAGGGCAAGACCTACAGTATTTAAATGACCTGGATGGGTTGACGTATTCGCAGCTCGATCCTTCTGCTTCGCGCAGGTTTCGAGGCACTCAGATCGTGATTCACGTTATCGAACCTCAGACGCCTGATGAGGTGAAGTACGACATCTTCAGCCGAGTCAACACTCTCGGCAGCCCGCTTTCTACGCAAGAGATTCGACACGCGATGAGCAAGGAGCGCTCGCGCCAGTTTCTGAAAGAACTTTCGGAGTTACCGTCATTTGATCGCGCGACGGAATCACAATTCTGGCGGCGCGATCCCGGAAAAGGACCTGTCCGCGACAGCGGTCGGATGACGAGCCGCGAGCTTGTCTTGCGATTTTGCGCATTCCACCTGTACTCAGACGCGGAGTACAGACAGTTTTCAGGGCTGGATTCCTTCCTTGTCGAGTTCACGCGGCGGTTGGATAACCGCTCCAAGAAGGGCAGTCAGATTGATGACGCGCAACTCACTATGCTCAAGGATAACTTCGACCGGGCCATGGAGAATGCGCATTTCATCCTTGAGAAAGATGCGTTCCGGCGCCCGTCTTCGGGTCAGCGCAAGCGGGGGCCAATCAACCGCGCGTTGTTCGAAGCGCAAGCTGTTGCATTTTCCGCATATCCAACGGCGCAACTGATCTCGAAGAAACCGAAGATTGCGGCTGCATTTCGGAGACTGTTCGACGATCCCGATTACGTACGTTCTGTGACGGTCGGTACCGGAGACCCACGCGCAGTTGAGCGCAGGATCATGAGAACGAAAGCGGCGCTAGAAGGAGCAATTAGGTGATTACCAGCTTCGGGATTTCCGGGTTCAAGCGTTTCAGAGAGCAGGATTTTGATTTCGCCAACCTGACCGTATTGACCGGTACAAACGGATCTGGCAAAACGTCGCTGATTCAATCCGTTCTTCTCGCCAAGGAGGCGTCAGGAAAAGCACCCGGAAGTACAGTTCGATTGAACGAGCCATTCGGGATGGAACTTGGGCGGACCAAAGATGTGCGCAACTGGCAGGCTGATGACATCATTGAATTCAGGGTAGCGACGTCGGACGGAACTACTTCGGTGTGGCGGCTGGACGCGGACACGGACGATGCGTTGTATCTGACATTGACAGATTGTCCACTTGTCCTCGATGACCAGATTTTCTCAGGTGCCCCAAGGTCGTTCTGCTACCTGACTGCCGAAAGATTGGGCCCTCGCACCGTGAACGCAACATCCCCGTTGCCGCCGACCCAGCTTGAGGTCGGGGTGAAGGGGGAGCATTGTGCGCAAATGCTAGCTATGTTGGGAAGCAAGCCGTTGGAAGATGAGGGTCGACGACATCCTGACAGGGGAGACATCCGGTCGGATGAGGAAGGGACCGATGCGGACTTTCTCAAGTATGAAGTTGAGCGCTGGGTCAGTGAGATGTGTCGCCCCATCGTCCTGGATTCGACAATTCGCGCGCCATTGGGCTCATCGCTGTACTTTCGCGCACCCAACGCGGTGGAGTGGGCGAGTGCTCCTAATATGGGGTTCGGTGTCTCGTACGCTCTCCCCATCGTCGTTGCCGGACTTACGGCGGCAGCCGGAGGCGTTCTGATTATCGAAAACCCCGAGGCGCATCTTCACCCGGGTGGGCAATCGCGGATGGGGGTTTTCCTGGCCTGGTTGGCGGGGCGGGGCCTCCAGGTGATAGTTGAGACGCACTCGGACCATATCCTTAACGGCATGAGACGTGCAATCGGCGAATTCGGCTACCTCGCCCATGACCGTGCCATTGCGCATTTTTTTGAGTCCGATAACGACGGCAAGCCTAAAGTCAACCGTCTGGAGTTCACCACCATCGGTGGAATCTCTCACTGGCCTCGCGGATTTTTTGACCAATTTCAAATAGACGTCGCGTCGCTGGGGCGAATTCGACGTCGGAGCTAAGGAATGTCATTTGTCGTTGACGGATCTGAGTGGCAATTCGATGGACAAGCTATTGATGACGTGGATGCAGCAATCGACGCGTTCCTCGAACGCGTTGATACTGCACAGTCTCGCGATGAGACGGTTTGGATAGGGGACGACCTGCAGAGCCGGCCCATGCTGGACGGCCAGGATCTTTGGACCATGGCTCAACAGTTATCTGCGGAAGTTCAACAGTCGCTGGCCGCATGGCTTATGTCTGCCCCGCGTTATGGCGATGAAGTTGACTGGCCTGCCGGAGCAGAAGACTTCCGGATCCAGATTGACGGCGGCGAACCGGGCGACAACTGTGATGTTGCCTGGGCACACCACAGTGTTAGAGCAGGTCGCGCCGTCGCTTGTCTATCGCTAAATCGAGACCGACCGATGCGCACCGAGTCTGCTGCGGGATTTGCCACCGTGCATTGGGTCAAGGACGAACGCAGTCATCGTGAGTTCTGGAGAAGTGTGATTGAGATTGAGCGCGATAGCGAAGCGACGCTTGCGCGGCTCGCTCCTCATGCGTATCCCGATCTTTTTTTCTGCGAAGGCGTGTGGGACGGCTTGGGACGATTCGAAGGTGGCTACACGAGACTATCGGATCGCGTACGTCGCTATCTTGCGAAGTTGAATGATCATGGGCACTGGGCTTTCACGTTTCCACCTCCTGCCTTGAGAGTGGGGGAGCCGGCAGGCCCGGAGCATCATATGCGTCCTTCGAACCAGACAATCGAGCGACGCTTTCACGGATTAAACCTGGAGATTGCACCTGAGAACCCGGATGTCTATCGGGACGGGACTTGCCGGGCAGCCCGAGAAGTTGAAGTTCAGAATCGAACGCTCTACTGCGAATGGCATGGTAAATTTGAACTCCACCAAAATCGGTTATACGTGCATCCTCCAGTGCCAGAGTCAGAAGACAAGGTTGTAATCGCCATCTTTCACAAACATCTGCCACTTCCGCGTTGAGTACCAGGAGACGGACCCGAATACTGGAAAATGCTCGGTTCCCGGTGTAGAGCGCACTATGGAAAGATGGCGGTCGGGCCTTGGTGGACCATTGGCGGACTCCGGTTCTTCGCAACGCCGATACCATAACAGTTTATGTCGGATAGATACGCAACGTGCATATCGATTTCCTCCGCCGATACGCCTCAGAGCAATCTGCACGCAGAAGAGAGGTGTCACGTATTCCGCCAGCCGTGATTTGCTTATCTGATCACCGTAGCTTTGGCAAATTCGCTTTCCAGCTCACGCGTGAGGGTGCTTAAATCCCTCCGAACATTGCGGCGGTCGGCTTCGCGTCGCTTGATCTCTGCCTGAGAGAAACCTTTGTCTAGCTTTTCGGATGCTAGTTTCCCTATCTTGGCCAATCTCACATCGACAGGGACTTCAGGAAACGTCGCGATGCGATCCGGATTTCTCCGGTATGCGTATGACTTGAGTGGGTAAAGATCGATGATTTCGACCAGTTTTCTATCACATGTCAACAGCGATGGGAAAAAATAGCGGGGTGAAAGTTTGCGCATCGCAGACGAGCCTCGGTAAAGAGGTATCGCACCTTCAACACATTGCACATGGAGAAGATCCCACGCCATGTTCTTCAAATGATCAAACATTTCAGCCGTCTTTCCGGCGGATGCTCGCTGAATTTTCCCGAAAAACGTCAAATTTTGACCGTTGACGAAATACTCATTAGCTACAGCTATCAGTCGAAGAAATACGGTGTGCAGTCGGCGGGTTAGAAATTCAATGAACTCTTCCAGCTTTTCCTCCAGCGACTTTTTTTGCTGGCGCAGTTGAATAGTGGTCATTTTTAACAGGATGCAGTAAAGGGCGTCACGACTACCGATCACGTGATTCAAAAGAGCCGGCTTTGATGCATCCTCGATCATGACTTTAAGATGCTCGTCAACACGGCGGTTACGCTCCTCTTCGGAACTTCTGAATCGGACGCAGGACGTGGTTCGTAAATACTCCGCATCGATATCGCGCAATTTTTCGTAACCGACGAGCTTTTGCCTGATCGCCGGCCTTCGACCTTCCACTAGAACGTTGGGTAGGTTCTCCATCATGTACGGAATGGGATCGACGAAAACAGTGTCTTGCGCAATAAACTCGAAAACCTCCAGAAAGTCTTTCGGGAGGCGGCTGTTGTTGCCGGTCAGAAAAGGTTCTAGGTAACTAACGGTTTGTGTATCCAGCGCGATGGAGTAGTCGATATGCAACTTTGCTTCGATGGCCTCTCGCATTTCCTCATTCGTATCTCTGTCAAGAACGAAAACACTATTTTTTGACAGCAAGCCTCGAACAGCCGAGCCCTCCGAAAATGTGTGACTTGCCGAAAATCCCAGCTGGGCACCATTGTCTGATGCGTATACGAAATTCCAATCAGGGACTAATGCGCCGAAACGTGCATAAGCTTGGACTGCCATTGTCGGTGTTTTTGCGGTCGCGATAGACTTAACGACCAGATTCTCAATGTCCGGAAAACTGGACTGTTGGCGTGCCCTGGTCAACGTGTCGGGATTGGTTTTAATAATGGCCGCAATCATGGCGGCGGCATTCAGGATTTCTTGACTCATTTTGCTAATTGGTTGCGTGATCAAAGCGGCAGTCAAATGTAGCGCAAACTGCGAGCGACCGTGGCTGCGGGAAATGCTCTGTTCAAAAATCGTAAGGATGCAAGCCTCGGGTTGAAGACTGCCGGCCCGAATGGCTGGGTCTTTGACCTCAAGTTTCTCGTCGCCTCGTCGTTAAGGTGACATTTGGGACGCTTCACTTGAGGCAGTGCGCGTCACGCACAGTTAGGCATCTCTGCAGCGTAGGCGTCGCGTACTGGCTAAATTTCGTTGTCAGATTGAGGTATGCATTTTGAGTAAGGTGCGAGGGGCGGAGCAAATGCAGACGCCTACTGAAGCGGAAAAGCGCAGGCAGAACGTCTCAACGAAAAGGTGGATTCTGTCGAGTCTCCTATTCGCAGGCGTCGTAGGCTTGTGCGTAGGATACGCCGCTGTAATTTGGCCGGGTTGGTCAACGCTGCGAAGAAGCGGCGAGGCGGCGGGCCAATTCGGTGACGCGTTTGGAGGGTTAAACACGCTGTTTAGCTCGCTTGCATTTGCCGGATTGATCATCACGATCTTCCTCCAGCGACAGCAACTTATTGATCAACGCGACGAGATCACGATTGGGAGAAAGCGGCAGAATTCGGAGTGGTCCGAGGCGAAATTTTTTCGACTGCTCGATATCTACCAAGCTGCACTTGCCGCCTTAAAGACCAAACGAGATGGACGCACATACGATGGGATCGATGCGTTAAACCGCATGGCGGTCGCACTTGACGAGCACATGCGCGCCGAAGGACTCTCGGCCTCCGAGGGTATTCCCAAAAAGCTGAGGAAGGCTGGTGTGAGGATAGACGCGGGGAGCGTCCACCTGGCGCTGAGATTTGCCCACTACCGCGCCATCTATTTGAACATGCATCGGCATGCACGGTATGTGGAGTCATTCAAGCTGCTATTGCGCCACGTAGAAGCAGTGGGGGTGGATCCTGAAGAACGGCAGTTTTACCTTGATGTCGTTCGAGCGCAACTAACCTATATTGAGTTGAGATACCTCTTTTACATTGCGCTTGGACACAGCAATGAAGGCGAGTTCCGAACCTTGCTGCAAAGCACTGGACTCATAGAGTTGGCGAAGCTTTCAGGCGTGCATACACCGCATCGGGACCTATATACAAGGCAGTGGGGGTACACCTTCCGAAGTGGCGACGCGATGAGTCCGATGCCTATGTCGAAGGAAGATCGACGTAAAGGGCGCGCCCTTTATAATGACATTGCTCCATATTTCCGGTCTAAAAGCGGGGCGAATGGTCGACATCGCATTCCGGTTGATGCGGAGGACGCAGAGTTGTCCGAAAAGGAAGCGTAAGCCGCAAACCGTTCCCGTTCGGAGCACGGCGCCATGTAGTGCGCTGAACCGACTCTGGCGCGACTTACCCGACAATTGCAGAGGTGGATGAAAGAAGTGCTCCGGAAAGCAGTGCATTGTAATCCTGTCGCGGGAGATTAGAGCAGGAGCGCTACATTGTAGATTGTGCTAGCCTCAAGCCGAATCGCCGGACGCATCCATGCCGCGTTCTAGTGCTATCCGAATGACGTCCGAGTTCTTCCGTACGCTGCTCATAACCCTTGCAAGGTGAGCGCGGTCGATGAACGCTATTACAAAACCTTAAAATTGTTGATTGCTCGGATGTCCGGTCCATCACGATATGTAAAATATTGGAATCGACGGATAGCATGTCTTTAGCTATGTGCGCGAGGGAGCATTTCTCGCTTTTAACGAACACCCTTACTGCTGAATTGAACAGATGTCGCCGCTGCTCGCGCACCCATCGCAGGCATAGCTGACTTGCGCAAGGCGACTTGAATCGCGATGCCGGCAAAGCTATTCCAAGGCTGGCGGTGCTATCTCCTCCCACTGACCATCCTTGTTTCGTTGCATGTGCTGCTCGGTCGGGTAGTCCTTTCCTACGACTCGGAAGGCTTCAAGCATTTGATCGATCGCAACAAAATAAACTTTGTCACGCTTGGCCTTGTCTGACGCGACATAGACGCCGGCAAGCGCGCCTTCTTCGTCGCAAGCGGGAATAAAAACATAGCTATGAACGAACTGGTTGCAAAGAAAAGTTATATCGCGTTGTTCGATGTGTTGTGTATCGAGATTGAAAAGCTCATCAATTCGATGCCAATTCATATAGTCAACTGACTTGACAGTCGGCGACCAGATTAGTGCAAATGTTTTTGTACGCGTCGCGCGTGAGACCTTGAACGTATCGAGTAACTTCCGAATGCTGTAGAAGCCGACAAACAGTTCGCGTTCCAATCGTGCAAGTGCCCGCTCCTCATTGTTATCATCAACACGAAGCCGTTCAAGCCAATTCGCGGTTCTAAGCAGAGGTTGTTTCCAGTAATAGGATTCGTGGATCATGGGTAAGTTTCGACCTTCGTTCCATAATTGGCGAGTTATGGCGCCTGCCTCTGACCGGCATCGTCCGCGCAACTCGCTCGACGCTTATGCAGCAAACGCTTCCGAAGGTTGAGTGCCTATCAGATTCACAACCCATCTTTTCGGCAAATTTCTCTTTTCGTTTGCCATAGAGGCCGAAACACCAGGTACTCAATCCGAGCTACCAGATATCTCTGAGAGCAGACAGCCATCCAGCGAGCGCTGCGCTCGTTAGCCGCTTGGTGACAATCGAATTACGCCTCAATGTAGCACGAAGGAAACAGTTACATGCTTCTGCGATGCTGACGGGTTGTTACTATCTCGAACCGAAGTAACTGATTGATAAATGGGCAGCCCCTTTCCCGTGTTAGGAGCCGCGCCATCCTGTCATTACTCGTAAATCTAAGAGATGATTTTTAGCGGAGCCTTGCTAGCGCCGTTCAAGCTGTCGATACGCTTTCTTGATAGCTCGGTGATAGCATCGGCAAACCAGCCTCGTAGCGGGTCTAATCGGTCGTGTTGCTCAATCGGGTACTGCGACTCGCTGTCAGAGGTGTTCCCGGCCGCAGCATAGAAACATTGAAATCGGGTGTAGGCCGACCCAAACCGATTCCAGGGGTACTCGACGAAAAGCGCATACGTGTCGAACAGGTAAAGAACCGCGACCCGGCTACGTACGGATTGAAGATATTCGTGGCTGCCCGACATCGGGAGGCGCAACAGCCCACCTGCGAATGTCTCAGTGACGCGCGAATCGAGCCTGGATTTTTCGATGACTGGTGTCGCGCTGGCAGACACCAATGCAAGTGGGTTTGATTCCCACTCTTTCAGACGTGGAATCACGAGAATCTGCCGCTCGTTGCTCGCGTTTCCGATGATGGTTTTCAGCAGGTCGCGGTCAACCTGAAAGCGGTCGCCGGCGAACCAATCTTCAGCGAGAAAAGATGCCAGCGCGTCGTTGTCTGCTGTTTTAATGATGGAATGGGGCAAAAATTGCGTGCACGCGACTGAATCCTTCGATAGCGGGGGGAAGTACCATCTGTTCAACAGCATCAAAATTGCTTGTGGCAGGTCTGCATGCTGATAACAGTCACGAATAAGCTCGGGATGGTCATGGTACAGCGAACCGAATCGGGGGCTGTATCTGTAGTCGGGCATCATGTGTTCGTTGCTGTTTTCTACGATGATGCGGTGAATCCATTCGGCTGCGCATCGCATCTTCGCAAGATGCATTGAGAGCAGCTGTCTCAAATCATACAGTGCGGCGCGAGAGTCCAGAAGTTTCGAGATATCGGCGTTGTCTTCGCGAATCCAGATTTCTAGAGCTGTCTCATCAATGTTTCGCCAGAACTCAACTCCTTTGTCCTGATGCAGGTCGAGTAGTAACTTGGCGTATTCAAAGAGCCGCAGAATGTCGTCGTACGGGGCGGAAGCGTCGGGATGATGGAACATAAGTGAGGTGGTTGATTTTTCGTTACCGGGTTGTGGCCTGGAGACCAAAAAGGACTAAGCAGGGTGGGTCTAGAAGGGAATCTCGTCTGCCCAAACATCTAGTCGGCCCGTCGGAAGCCCCTGCACGTGGTTGACCATAAACTTGCACGCAAGAATGTCCGTATAGCCGGCAGGGGGAACTGGTGACGGGTCTCTGGATGCCCGAATTTCCAGCGACTCTGCTGCTGCAATTCGCGCTTTTGCTGTCATGCCACACCACGGGTACTCGACCAGAAGCGCGTGGTCTTCAAATACGTACGCTACGCAAAGGTGGCTACGAATTTCGCTCAGGAATGCACGGTTACCGATGACCGGAACACGTAGCAGGCCACTTGCGAAAGTCAGACAGGTCGTGGGCATTCCAGAAACGTCGATTTCGAAAATTTCTCTGGACGCAGATTTGGTTAGCGCGTGAAGTTCGACCTCGGCCAGAGAGGCAGATTCAATGACGAGGACGCTTGGCTCGTGAATCAGAGGCTGAAGTTGTTCAGGCAAGTCGTCATGGAAAATCAGGCGATATGTTCCATCGTCAGTTGCAACTCCGTGGCGTTCAAATAATGCTGGCCACTCGCCCTGGGTCAGGCGGGAGTACTGTGCTTCGCGACCGCTTTCGTGTCTGAAAAGTTGGGAACGATATCGTTGACGGTCGATGAGGGCGTGCGCTGCATTACGTAGCCCCGGGTAGCGCAGACTATCGACCGCAAATTGACGCTCTGAGAATCTAAAACTGTCGAAGGAAATTCCATCCGTTAATAGATTCCAGGTGTTGTCAAAGGAGTTGTTGGCATAGCTGGCGGCACATCGCATCGTGTCGCAATGGCGCGTCAGAATATCTCGCAGCAAGGCCGTATTTTTAGATTCATACCGGTCGGGGGCATGCCACGCGTCTCCGATGACCCACCGTCCGATGACATCTGGATTAAGAGATTGATAGTAGGCTGGACTGCCATCGTCGTGGAGGCTAATCAGTCGCGCTGCTTCACCCAGGAGGCGCTCCAAGGTTCGAGCCGGATAATCCCCACATGCATCTTCGAATTCCGCCATATCTTCGTACGACTGGCAATGGTGCGAGTCACTATCGTTGGTCGAGCGAATGACGGGTTGCGGGTCGACAATCATGTTAGTCCTTGACAGGTTTAGCGTTGATTTTGTATAGCTGTTCGTTTTAGCCCGCACTCGCATGTTGAGTGTGAACCTTGTGGAGTGCCTCGCCGATTCGTGTCACGAGCGGTACGACGAGCGCGTTTCCCATTAACATCGCGCGGGTAGCATCAGACACTCCGGGTATTGCGGTATGACCGCCAGGGAAACCGTTAAGAGCCTCCAGTTCCTCGGGCGTCAGACGACGCAGCAGACCACCCGGCTCGCGGATGATGTGTTTTGTGCGCGTAGGTGTCGTTCCGCCTTCAGAGGTGATGATGGTTCTGCTCGGTCGGTCCAGCGGGTCGGGACATGGCATCGCTCCCTCGCTATAGTTGTACGTGAAGCCATTTTTCACGCGCGGGACATTTTTCGCGCCTTTTGCGCCATACCACCGTTCCTCATCCTCCGGTCTGACATAGAAGCTGGAAGGAACAGGGCCACTGTTTCTGACGATGTCGCCAAGCGTGAGTGGGGCTGCGTGACCGGTATATTCGGTGAAGTCGCTGATGCTCGGCGTATCGACAGCTAGAGTGCGTACGTCTCCGTCGAACATGACTCCACAGTTCGAGAACTGCGATTTACCATTCGATAATGGTCGATATCTGAGCTGTTCATCGAATGGCTCATTGGAGATGTGTAGTGCTGGCATCGCGCCATCAAGCGGGTTACGCGCAACGGCAGGAAAGGCGCTATTGATAACAGTCCTGGAAAACCACGAGCAATCGGTTGCGTCAGCTACGTTGGCTCGCAATGCCCGATAGACAGCGGTTGAACGGTGGTATGCGACCAGGAAAACGCGTCGGCGACGTTGAGGGTAACCGTAATCGGCCGCGTTGATGACGCGCCATTCGGCTGCGTATCCCAAGGACGCGAGTGTAGCGAGGATGACTGCGAAGTCCCGCCCTTTGCAAGTTGCGGGGCTCGTAATCAGGCGGTCGACGTTTTCGAGAAGGAGATATTTGACAGGTTCGCCATCGGCATTGCGTTGTTGCAGCAGTTCCGCAATTGACCACCAAAGGACTCCCTTTTTGCCAACCAGACCCTTGGATTGCGACAGTGGCTTTGCAACTGAATAATCTTGACATGGGAATCCTCCGACCAGCAGGTCCGGAGCGGCGTCGCGAATCGTCTGCCGGCCGGTCTCGGAGGCGAGAACCGCAAAGATGTCTTCGTTGATGTGTTTGCCATCGCGCCAACGTGCGTCGTAAATGTTGCTCGCATGCTGGACCTTCCGTGCTGGCTCGAACTGGTTGCTCAGTGTGACTTCGAATGGTTTGCCGTGTATTGATTCCAAGCCGAGACGGAACCCTCCGACACCTGCGAAAAGTTCTGTGACCTTGAGTGCTGTTGTGACCTGTGACGACATCGTGCTTCCTTGTTGCGTTGGTGGAAGCACGTACAGCGAGCGGTTTTAGCCTTTTTGCTGAAATAAGCAAAAAAGTTTGAGTTTGCGAAAAAAAGGACGGGAGGGGCGGACGATGATGATTCGGCTTAGCTAATTTCGGTGCAGGAGCCTGGAAGTCGCACGGAGGCGCGATTCAAGAGAGCGTTGGAGCGAAGAGTCGTTTCAACGCGAGAGCGTCGACCATCTACGAATTTGCACGAGAGGGGGCAACCCTGACTTCGTAGAAGCAGAGCAGAGGTGCGACTGGGGCGGAACCGGTTCAGCCCGGTCGAAATGTGGTCAGCTAGACGCGGCTACGCTAGTGAGATCAATGCAGTTTGTGACGACAATGACGTCGCGCGGAAGATTGGAACGCAGTCGTCGTCGAATCTCATCTTCGAATGACATTCCGGCGTTGTGCCAGTCAGCACCAATTCGCGCGTTTGCGCTTGCGAGCAACGCATCGATTTCACGTGCGATATAAGGATGCACAACAAGAACGCTCGAGCCATGACCCGTATAGACGATGGGTAATTCAGACTGAAATGCGTGACATAGACATCCGCGAAGCCCGCTAAAGTCGAGGAGTAGTTTGTTGTTGTCAAATGCGAGCACTGCCCTGAGTTCATTTGGCAGAGAGCTATCATCAGACACTAATGCAAGCTCGGCGCATCGAATTGTCATATCGCAGCAAGCAGATGCGGCATCGAGATCCCATTGCATTTTGGCAGCGACGACGAGACATCGATTTTCGGTTGTTCGATGTGCCAATTCGGGTGGCAAGTCGGAGCAACGGACAAGAAAACATGTGTCGCGGTGGGTCCGCGAGAGTTGCCAGACCCGGTTGAGGGCAGGTGTTGTGTGTTGACATGTAGTTCGCGTTGCCTCGCGGAAAATATTATCCGTCATGCTATCTGTATGGGATACCCTTGCTGAAGCGTTCATCAATTGCTGAGTGCCTGGTATGCTCTGAAAAAAACGCTTCTGCGATATCGGCCTGTGACATGTATCGCAGCAGACGAATCTATGCAAAGAGAGATGATTGATTTCCTGGTCTACTTATGAGGGACGGCCGGATCGGCCCGTGTCAGGGAGACTCTGGCCGGTGGACGCCTTAGTCCGAGTTCACTGCTGACCGGTCGGTGGTAAGCGCCTGTGGCATAGACTACTTAAGATATGCAACGGTTGCGTCGACAAACCTCTCGGTGTAGAGCATGTTCACTTCGATTACGAGCCCTTCCTTCGGAAGTCGACGGGGTCTTTGGGTGGCTTCTTGGGCCGCATACTCTTCAAGCAGGCCGTTCTCTCGTGCGAAGGCAAGGCTTCGTACAAACGCAAGTTCGTCGTTGGTTTTGACTTCCTCCCGAAAGCGGTCAAGTTCCTCAATCTCCGAATCGCGCGCCGGTTCGAGGTGCCATACCAGTTTGTTGCCTAGGACCATCTGAATCTGCAGGCCGCGCTGCTTTCTCCAGGAGTCCAGCATGCGCCGAACGTCAGGTTCGCCAAAGTCGCAAACAACGAACGTGAAACATTCGTGATGACGAAAGCACATCGTCAACAGTGGTCCATCGGGCGTGTGAAAAGTGAGTAGTGACAACTGGTGCTCTTGGCCGACGTATCGCGCCCATCGAGGAGATTGCGTCCTCACAAACACATAGGGCTCACCAACGAAAGATGCCAGTCGAGCAGGTCCCGATTCAGCCTGGGTTCGGAATGTTTTGATTTCGGCGCTGTGAGTTGAATGACTTTTCATAATCTAAATATCCGATGAGACGAGCCCGGAAAAGGGGCGTAGTAATTTCGATGTGTGAATCATATTTATGATCTACGTATAAAACAATGGATTCGATAAAAATATCCAAGTATTTATACGCGTTGGAAGGTTTATGCGATTTTATTGGGTTCAAGGGGGCGAAAGGTGGCGTTTTCGCATACGAGAAAGGTGGCGTTTTCGCATACGATTATCGGCGTGAAGCTCTGCGTTCGATGATGAGTCGTGAGATGATGTCTGTAATGGAGGTACTCGCGTCTGCAATAGTTGTTACTTCGAACCGGAATTCTCCGCCAGGAAAAAATCGTGCACTGACAGTTGCGCTTCCAATATAGACCTCGACACGTGCCTCAATGCTGACCGGCTTACCACCGCCACTGCGGGCGATGAATACGGTAGCGGACTCGACGAATGGAAATGGGGCGTCCGGGTGTATGTAGCCGGATTTTTTTAATGCAGAGGCAGCGCGTACCCAGACGTTTATTCTCGGATCAGCTTCTTCCACCACTGTAATAACAGGTTCTTCTTTTTTCGGGAGCGTTTGTTGTACCCCGCGATAAATCGTGACCGTTGTTCGTGACCAACTCGCGGCATATGCATGGGCCATGCTTTTCATGTGACGATAGCTTTTCATGTTGGCTAACGTCTGGAGTGGCGTGAGGCCGCCCAGGTTTCCGTGCGTTGATGTCAGGTAATCGAGCCGCGCGGCGGGCGGTGCGGGAACTAGAATCCGGCAAACGGAATGCAGCCTCTTTTGATCAATGGATGTGTCTGCCAGAAGGGCGGGGAAAAATGGTTCACCGTCGACCTCTATCGAGAAAACGCTCCCTCGTCGTACGAGGTGCCCAAGGCGACGGCTATCGACTCCGAGTCGCTCACGAAATATTGTGTCTGTTAAGAGTTCGCCAGATTTCACCATGGCCCGACGAGCCTGGACAGCTTGTTGCCGAAGTATCGTGCGGAATTCGTCTGGCGGTTTCATACCTGTCCCTGTCATCGCACCAGGCCATCCAGCGGACGTGTGCCCCTCAAAACGCATTTGCTCGAGTGGTCGGCAGCGGTCGAGGTGGATGCTCCTTGCACAATCCCCTGTCGTGGCGTACATTGTTGTTAAATATATATATTGAATTGAAGGCGCCTGCAAGTCTGCGAGGTGACAGCAATGGAAGATGAGTGGGCCGCACAACTTCGTGCGCTAAAGATGCTTCTTGAGATTGGCCAACGAGATATTGTCGCAGGGAGATACGGTGACGCGTTCAAGTTTCTGAACTCACTGGAGGGCGGCAATTCGTCAAACGGTGATGGCGTTCCAGCACCCAGATGCATTCATGAAAGACGGATCGGAGTCGCAAAGAGCAAGTTTAATGTTCCCGACAACATCGACCAGACCAATGACGAGATAGGAAAGTTATTCGAGAAATAACGTTTTCCACAGTGAGAGCTATGTGGTCTCGAACAAGACTTGATGTATTCATCACAAGCTTTCGGAGAGGAGCGTCGCAACGACGGAAAAGTCTTGTTAATTCTGACCTCGACGGTGTTGCTTCATATCGGAACAAGTGCACTTCGTTTTGGCGCAAAAGCGTGACGAATCAGCTTCGCTTGCAGAAAACGGTCAAAACAAGGCAATTCCCTGAAAGTCCGATTCACGAGCATCTTGATCAGTCAGGGGTAGGTCATCTACACGTTGAGTGCATGGCAGGGTAGTACCGCTCCTTGCATGCCGGGACGAGAGACGGCTGTTGCATCTCTTGGGAGACAAGGTGACATGAGTTTTTCCATAACCACCGTTCCGTTTGACCATGAGTGCTCCGCGCAAAGCTTTCCGATGGTCGGAGCCTCATGCGCTTTGGTCTTAGTTTCGGAGGCTGAATTCCGTTACCCCGACGCCGCGTAGAAAGTTCCGAATTTCGCAGTCTGTGAGGGTTGTGCTAGGACAACTTCGATGACCACCTATGCGTAGGCGGATTGGTCCGCGACTGCTCCCGATCTTCACGGTTTTTGATTTTGAATGCAGCTGGATAGATTGAGGGAGACGAGCGATGAATGTGCGTGAGCTAAGGGTCCTGCTCGAAAAGGTCGACCCGGACAGCATAGTTCTTTTTCTCGACGATTACGCCGACTTAACGGAGTCCGATGAGGTTTTGATGTGATTGTTCCCACACAGGCTTGGACCCACGAGCGCGGAAGGTGCGCCGGTGCCGCGTACAGCGTGCGGTATCCTCACGCGTTCGAGCCACGCGACGAAAGTTACAGTGAGGTCACGCACGATGCGCAGCGTGTTGTGTTAATCGCGAACGGACCGACGAACTTCCGCCGTGTGGGGCTCGCTGAACGGCGACTCGACTGAGTCATATCAACCTATAACATCGAATTTGTTATAAGGTGCCAGATGAAATTCGGAGCCTGATTTGAGCTTCCGGAGGCGGCACGCCGATGCCGCGAGCCTCACGCTAGGTTGGGCGTGTGGCGCCGGACGGTGACATCTGCGACGGTAGTGTCGGATACGTCAAAAAGGGGATGCCTTCGTCGTTGTCGGCGGCGGTAGCGCTTTCGTCGTCTTTAGATGTTGCTGGACGCTCTACTACTTCAATCGCCCGCTTGATGACAATGGGAAGCGCAAATGCGTTTTCTGTTCCGTCATCAGACGTGTCGTCATCAACTGGATGTCGCGATTGCGCGTTCATCTCATGTATCCACATATCTGTCTGAAGGGCCTCGGTCGCAGGGATGATGTCGAGAGCGACACCGTCCTCGAAGAGATATAACACCAGATACCGTGAGCCGTTTTCCGATGCCCGTAAGGTGTAGGTCTGGAGCATAACGAGCCCGCGTCGCAGTTGCAGGTAGGCCGTTCCTTTACCGGTGGGATTTCCTCCTCTCCAAACACCCGCCTGCGGTTCTTCGGTCGAGGGCGATACAGCGGCCGACTCAACTCCCGGAAGAGCAATGACGATACACGGTTCGTCTGTTATTAAATCGGGACGTACGAAGATGGCATCCGCAATGGTCCTATAGGACGACGGCTCGCACGCCTGTCGACAGTCCTCCATGATTTGGAAGGCGAATGCCTGATTCACGTCGTTGATGCCAAGCGGAATGGTTACGATGTTTTGATTGCTCAGGTCAGAATTCATAAGGTTTTGAAAAGTAAGTGAAAAATCGTCCGGCGGGAACGCCGGTGTTGCTTGTTTTTGGCAGTCAGTCTTAACCCAGAAGGACGAACAAAAAAGCAGCCATTCGCTTGGCCCATGACCTGTGTGGTCATCTCGCGCTGAGACTCGACGTTGGGCTGATACGGAGTGCAGGCATTCTGTTTATCCGCGTTAAAACCAGGGTACAGGCCGCACGAAGGGAGGTGAGACATTGACGCTTCAGATAGCGAGGCGTTTAGCCGAGTGCGGCTGGAGGGGCTCGGTGCGCTCGAAGAAATCCGGTCTGGTGCGTGCGCCATGTACTCAATGCGTAGATCTGATGTACGTCATCAACGCGCGAGCAAGCTCTCTTTTAGTCGTTGTGTGCGCAGTACGCGCTCCTGAATCTCCGCCCGATGAGGTGGGGGTTGCCTGAACTTGTAAAGGAGCGACACAGTTCGCGTTGCTATCGGTCGAAGCAACGGACGTTTCGTTCTCTCAAAACATTCTGATATGCCCTGACGATGCACTTTCAAGAACATGGCTGCAGTTCATATGGAGGAATTTCCGCAAAGGCGCTGCACCGGAGCGGTGGCATATGTGCACATCATGACAGATTGGATTTGCACTCCGCAGTTGCGCAAACAACTCGTGTTCAGAATGCCCTTATTCGATTTTCACTCTTCATAAATTATCAAAGGTGTTGGCTGATGTTGGTGAATAAACAAGATTGTGGAGTGAGTCGATGCACCGTGATGGGCATTGAAAATTAGAAACGTTAGAAGACAAAAAACGTCGATAAATCATGATGTTGTGTAAATAGACTTTGTGTCATTTTGACATTAAGTTCTATCGGTTTTTATACGGTCGAGGCGAATGAAAAAATATCTTGCAATTCGTGACTGAATGGCTATACGATATGCAGGCCATTCGCCACATAAGTGGTAACTCATTTTATACGTGCCAGATAATGAATCATTCTTTTGAATCGAAGAGCGACGTCGCCCACGCGGCTCTTCCGATTGGCGCCTTGGACCGGGCCGCTAACTACGCTGGATATTGCAGGGAAGCGGCAGAGTTGCGCGCATCGGCCCCGGTGTTCGTTGCCCCGATTGATGACACGCTCGGAGACCATATGACCGGCCGAGCGATTCTCCGTATTGGAGCCATTCCGCTTCCGACAGGCGGAGTTATTTTTTTCCTTCGCGTGCAGTTCAGCGATACCCAGTTTATTTGGCTGGCAGACGCGACTGACCAGGATGTATGGCGTGCGCTAGATGCGTACCAGAAGACCATGCAGTGTGGATTCGCGTTCAGGTCGGGCGAGCACACGTGGTTCGTACCGTACGAGACGCAGGACAGGACAAATATTCTTGAACGGTTCAGGAGTGAGATTGGCCGAAAGGACCGGGCGTTTGTCGAGGCTTCGATGGGGTTAATTGCGTACGGGGACCCAGCGGAAACGTTCGGCACCATGCGACCGGGCATTGACGTCAATCACTATCGTCTTTGTATCCTCGGTACGACTCGGGTGAGAGCAAAGCTGGCGGAGATGGGCGCCCTCGATGTTTCCGTGTCAGCTGCGTCGGCGCAGACGCTGATGAGGTCCAATACCGTCGTGACCGCTCCTGGAAGGATTCAGTGATTGGGTTCTAGCCAAGTCGCCGAAATCGTAGCCTCTTTACGAGCAGGAAGGTTTGCCAGCGTGAGAGGCGCTAGATCAATACATCGTAATTGTGGAGTCCCGGAGATTCTTCTTTACCCGAACCACAAAGGTATTGGTAAACCGAGGCTGAGTTTTCCGAGTCTGCTGTAAGCACTCTGTTTCGAAAGATTCACATTTGCTGGAAAAATTTACGGGAGACAAAATCTTGGTTCCAGCATCCTCGAAATCCAAGTCTTGCAAGGGAGTCAAGCGATACTTTCCAGATTGGTATTAACGACAACATTCCAGCGCTGAGCAATTTCAGAATCGTTGGCACAACTGGACGTATCCAGACGAGTGCGCTGGGCTCGATGCTGACTTAGCCACTTGTGAACGCGATTGGCGTGCCGGGTGTGGCCATACAGGTCGAGGAGGTACCCGAATCGTTGAGCAGCAGCAACGTCACTTGCCGCGTTCAGTGATTCGGTGATGTCTTCCGGGTCGAGCTTTGGGGCGAGGTCTCCAAGAATGAGTGCTGCCCGTTCGACGCCGCCAATTACGGGCGCATGTCTGAGCAGGTCAAGCAGTGTCGTGGTCATCGAGCTCACCCGGACACGACTCTTCTCGGTTGGCAGTGCTACTGTTGGGGATTGTGCGAGTGACTGTTTGACGAAAAACCGCAAACGAAAAGGACCTACTTGGAGAACCCGACGCGACGAGGGTACGAAAATCTGTGTTTCCAGAACGGCGAAATGCGAAGACCCGTGTGCCTGTGCTGCGGACAGCAGGGCCAAATGGTATGACTCTTCTTTCCTGGAGAGAAAATCGTGAAGCCACCACCAAACGGGCGGCGCGCCACGGTCAGCATGCTCGGGCGGTACGATTAGCCAAAGTCCCGAACCACGAGCCAAGGACGTGATCAGCCCTCGCGCATGCAAACGCACGAGCGCGGCTCGCGTCGCAGCTGTATTGCGGCCAGTGAGCAGTTCAAAATCTTTCGAGCTGAAGCAGTAGCGTGCGCCCATCTGGAGCTTTTTTAGCGCTTCGAGGCTGGAATGGCTGCTTGTGTGTAGGCTATTCAAGGGGCGGATATCGCGCTAGACGTTAGCTCGTGCAGACTTAAAAGCGTGAACGAATGCTATTTATTCTGCGTGAAGCTCCACAAAACGTCAACTCGCGCAGAGAAAATAGCGCGACATTTTTCGTGATTATCCCGGCAGCCAAAGGCGAATGCCAAGCACAAGGCTTGAAGTTCAGCAGTTTCGCCCAACGCGGACGTTGAATCTGGTAGCCCATTGACGAATGCGCTACCCGTACCGCAGACGTGTTGGCAATCATGACTGGAACGTGATTTCTGCGAGCCTCGCTTCAGAGGCTCGTTTTTTTATGTACGCAGTGGCTTTCACCGGTAAGCGTTGCTTCACAACCGTCTGTTCATAGGTGCGCGCATTCGGCAACCTGGTTCCCACCAGATCAAGCGCGAACCAGAACGATGGAAACGAAGGCAGTAGGCCGACGAGTGGGATCCAAGAACTACTCGAAGGCATTCTGGGCGATGGTCGTAGCGCAATCAAACGATCCGGGCCGTTCGATCGCGGACGTAGCACAGGAGCACAGTTTGAACGCCAACATGATCGTGCGCTGGCGTCGTGCTCATGAGCGCACCCAAATCGATTATGCAAACGCAGCCCGCACAGACGTTCATTCCGGTGCATTTGCCCGTGCCGGCGCAATTGACGTCGATTATCGTCGTCGAGTGCGGCGCCGTGCGAGTCCGCTTCGACGGACCACTTGACCTGAGCGCGCTTCGGACGGTACTGGCAACGTTGCGGTCGTCGTCATTGGCGTGCCGTCAGGGACACGCGTCTGGCTGGCTGCCGGCGTGACCGACATGCGGGCGGGATTCAACAGTCTCGCGGCCAAGGTGCAGACCGTACTGGAACGCGATCCGTTCTGCGGGCACGTCTTCGTGTTTCGCGGCAAACGCGGCGACCTGCTCAAAGTGCTTTGGTGGAGCGGCGATGGCATGCGCCTGCTGATGAAGCGACTCGAGAAGAAGCGCTTCGTCTGGCCACAAGCCGACGGTGGCGTTATCTGCCTGAGCCCGGCCCAAATATCGATGCTGCTAGAAGGGGCATCGACTGGCGGCAACCGACGAGAACGGCACGACCGACGTCGGCGTTGTAAACGTCGTCGCTGGCGCGAAATCGCCTGCATGTCGCGCGCCCAGGACAAGCCGTCATGTCCATTGATCAAAAGCGTCTCACCGTTGCCAGACACAGCGATTTCGTAACGCTCCTCTTAATCTGTTTGTCGTCCACGCTCATGCCTCCCTTCATGAGTTTTCGTTTTAGCCTCCGCGATGGAGTGTCAATGCGGGGCGCACGCTACGCTCGCGTTCCGACTGCAGGTCAAGACCGGCCTCGAACACACGCTACGACCCCCGCCGCGCGGTCCGAAGAAAAACGATAACTTCGAGAACCGAGCGGTCGCATGGGTAGCAGTTATTGAAAGGCAAACGCGAGGACGAGTTTGAGTTACTTGTCATAGATAAGACCGCCAGTCAGCGGAGCGCGAGCCGAGGGGATGTGTTCGCGGCTGTTGACTCGGCATTTGAGGAAATTGCGACAGATGCGCCCGACAGACTGAGTCACAGCCTTATTTGACCGCGAGCAATGAGCACTGTCGTCGTGCCGCTCGGTTAGGCGGGAACACACGACAAGGGGCTTAACTCGTTGATTCGTAAAGATTGGCCGAATCAATCTAAAATTTCGTTTTGACGCGGCCAATCAGGCGCATTCCGATAGGATACAAAACAACCCATCCCGGAATAACGTAATCGCGCAAACCTTCGGGCGGCGTGATTAAACGCAGAATGATCCGCAACGCCGCAAAAGCTTGCCAGATGTGAAGTGCGACGTGATTGATGCATCGCGATTGGCATTCTGGCTGCGTGCTAACGCAGATTTGGAGCAAATCGGCGGGAACTGAGGCAATGGGGCTAGCGTTGACACTTGCCATCGGCCTTACTTCGTATCCGCGCAACGTCACCCATGAGACGTTTTCCGCACATCATGCCGCAACACGCATCTTGCCCGACGGGGCGTGCGTTGCCTGAAGCGTCCGCCGCATCCATCGGCTCCTGATAGTAAAAATCAACATATATGTTGTTGAGATAGCTTTGCTATTAGTCGAAACTTGCGGTTTAGTTTTCAGATCGATAATGTCAGATTGAACCACCCGGCGGGACTGCGATTCGCGAGGTACGTGTCTAGTGTGGTTACGCCCAAACAAGACTGGCGATTCCTTCCGATTTCACCCCCAGCGCTTGTCACCACAATGATCGAGCGGGTCGATGTTTCATATGACACAGTGTCGGGCATCTGAGCGACCGGGTGAGTGACGTTGCTCTTCCTCATTGCAAAGGCAGGGGGCTTGCTGCAAGGAAGGGCGAATACCAGTCGGCCTAGCAAGTGCCAGCTCTACGAAGCTTGCTCACAAGTTTCTTCAAATGCATTCGCGTACCTCTTTCAGGGGGCCGCCCAATACTACACATAGTTGACGACACAGCGAGTCGGGATGTCAAAGCACACAGAGTCCGTTGAGCAACGTCTAGGCAAGGCCATTGCAAGAGAGCGCGCTGCGATGGGACTTACGCAGGAGGAACTCGCGCGTGCCCTTGGTGTAACACAGGAGACGATAAGTCGTTTTGAAAGAGGAACTGTACTTCCACCTCTTCAACGGCTACTGCAGCTTGCGGATGTATTTGATATCCCCCTTGATAATCTTGTCAGGGGCACCACAAATAGGGCAGCGGACGACGGCCTTGAAATTGCCATGATGCTGAAAAGGCTGCAGCCTGAAAATCGCGAGTTTGTTCGACGCTGGGTAATGGAGATGTGTCAACGGCTCAATCAAAAGCGGTGATTTGCCGATTCTATTCAGCGAAGGCGAGCGCTTAGAGACGCATTTCCCACGAGTCACCCGGACAGGCGGACAGGATTTTCCGTTGAACGCAGATTGCGGTTCTACTCGTGGCTGCGTCAAGTCAGCTTTGTCGCGCTTTCAACGAAAGACCATTGAGCGCACTGGCGCAACCAGCTTTTGCGCGAGGTTCCGCGATGACCCGTGCGGATAGTTTACGAACTGTCGCGCAGAGCAGCCTTTGATTGAGGAAGGATTGCTGGAGGGCCTACGTTCGCGTTTGGCTCTGCAAGTTTGGTGACGCGCGGCGTAGCGAAAGGTAGCGATGGGTGTGTCTTACGCAAAGATTTCTACTCGGCCGCCGTGAATGATTTCTGAATGGTTTGTGTAAAAAATGGCACATCTTTGGTGCTCGATGTGCTGGAAATTGCGGGCCCGGGGTCCAATTGGAACCATTAATCTCCAAAGTTAAAGTTTAATGGTTCCCATACCAGGCGTGATGCTGAACGCGTGCATGATCTGCGGGCCGAGCGGCATCATCACCATGAAGTCCATGATGATGGTGAACTGCGTCAGCGCGAGCAGCCATAGCAGATGGCGCTCGTGTTTCGTGCTGAGTGAATACATCGATCGGTTCCTTGTTGTTTTTCGAATAAGCTCAGCGGCAGCCGCCGGCGGCCCGATGTGTCCAGCCCGCCTGAAACGACCAGGCGTGGCAAGCGGCCCGCGCGCTCAGTCGTCCAGATTTTCGTGGACCGCCTGAGCGCCCTGTTTCCAGTAGCTCGCCGCTCGGATGCGCGTTTTGTCGACGCCGCGCTCCGTGCACAGGTGGTATCGCACCGCGCGCATGGTAGCGGATTCGCCGGCGGCCCAGACGTAGCCTTCGCCGTCTTCGGGCAGATACAGATCGCGCACTGCTTGCAGCATCGCCTCGCCACGGCAGTCCGATTCGTTGCGATAACACCAGACCACGTGCAGTTCGGCCTGGGTCGTGAATTCGATTTTCGCGGACGGATCGCCCACTTCGATCACCGCCGCCGCGCGTGTGCCGGCCGGCAACTCTTCCAGACGGCGCGCGATGGCGGGCAAGGCCGTGTCGTCGCCGATCAGCAGATGCCAGTCGAAGCCGGTCGGAATGACGAGCGAACCGCGCGGGCCGCCGACGCCGAGATATTGCCCCACCTTCGCCTGCGCCGCCCAGCTGGCTGCCGGTCCCGCTTCGTGCATGGCGAATTCGATGTCGAGTTCGCGCGCGTCGCGGTCGAAGCGGCGCGGCGTGAAATCGCGTGCCGTCGGGCGCTTGCCTTCGGGGAACACCGGACCTTCCGGATCGGCTTGCGGCAGCACCGGCTTGTCCGCGCCGGGTTCGGGAAAGAAGACCTTGATGTGGTCGTCGAACGAGGCGGAAACGAAGTCGTGCAGGTCCTCGCCCGTGAACGTGACGCGGATCAGATGCGGCGTGAGCGCGTGCACCTGCTTGACCTGCAGCAGACGGAATTTCAGCGGATGACGGACGCGATGAACGGCCAGATCGGCCGGATTGATGCTCTGCATGGATGTTTCTCCTGTTGGTTGAAAGCGCCGGCCAAGGCGCCCGGCCAGCTGCCATGAGCGGCGCTGCACGCTCAGACGGATTGCTCGCCTTCGCTCGAGCTGCCGGTCTTGCCGTCGCTTTCGATTTCACGGGTGGCGCGCGCCAGAATCGCGGCGATGCGCCGCTGTTCGTCGGCCGACGCGTTATCGCGGCGCAGCAGGGCGTGCTTGAGCGCGCGGCGCGCATTGCTCAGTTCCGGCAGCCAGCCGCCTTCGCTGATGTCGGCGGGTTCCTCGCCGGCGAACGCGCGACGCACCGAATCCATCTTGCGGGCGATATGCGTCAGCTTGGCGAGCATCAGTTCGACACGTTCGCGATTCGCGTTCAGATAGTCGCGGCCCGCTTCGGCGAGTTCGTAGCGCTTGCGGTTGCCTTCGAGTTGCACGGTGACGTAGTTCAGTTCTTCCAGATACGTGAGCGCTGGATAAACCATGCCGGGGCTCGGACTGTAGAAGCCGTTCGAGCGCGTTTCGAGCGCCTTGATCAACTCGTAGCCGTGGCTCGGCTGCGCGTCGATCAGCGAAAGCAGTAGCAGTTGCAGATCGTCGGAGGTGAATTTGCGGCCGCGCGGAAAACCTTCGCCGTCGCCGAAACCGCCGGGGCCGCCTGGCCCGCCGCTGAAACGCCCGCCGCGTCCGCCGCCACGATGCTCGTGATGACGGCCGATGGCGTGCCAGAGCGCGTGCAGATTGAAGGCGCGCTCGCGGCCGGCGGCCATGTCGCGATGACCGTGACGGTGCCCGAAGGCGTCGCGACGGCGTTCCGTCTGCGCGAAGTCTGAGTCGAAATCGCCCGCGCCGTATGCGTCGGAGCGATGACCGTGCGCGTGATAGCGACGGGCGAAGGCGTGCCAGAGGTCGTGCAGGGACGGGCGGTCGTGGCCGGTGGAGAAGGTGTCGTCCGCGTTATGCGAATGGGAAAAGCGGTGGTGATGACGCATCTCGGAAACTCCGTTGTGTCGTAAGATGTGTCTTAAGATATATATCTAAAGATAGTTTGTCAAACTGATATTTGGGGGGAGGATCGAGCGGGATGCTTGGCGGGGCGCCGGATGGAAATAAGGGAGAAGGCGTTTTGTGCGGCGATTGGACGGGAGACAGGCGGGCGGGGAAACTGCAAAAAATCGCTCACTGCGACGCGCCACGCGCTCCCAACCGCCCGATCGGGAGCGCTGTACTTCATGCTCGTCGCAGTGCGCTGTCGCCTAAAGAACCTTATTCCTGTCGAGCTTCTTGCCCGACGCCGCGTTGTAGCGGTCCACGTACTCGCCGAGCAGCGTTCTGATGGCCCGGCCGATCTGCACGTAATCGCTTTCGTTCAGATTGGCGAGCGAGACGCGTCCCGACGGATGTTGCGTGCCGAAGCCGCGTCCGGGCAACAGCACGACGCGGGCGTCGCGCGCGAGCCGGAACAGCAGTTCCGACGGTTCCGTATTCCCGATGATCCACTCGACGAACTCGCGTCCGTACGCACGCTCGCCGAGGAATTCGAGGTCGAGGATCGCGTAGTAATCGACCTTGTTTTCGTCGTCATCGGAAAAGCTGATGCCGATCTCGCGATACAACGCGTCCTTGCGATCGCGAATCAAACGCTTCAGCGCGTTCTTGTAGGCGTCGGGTGTGTCCATCAGCGAGAACAGCGAGAAGAGCACCATCTGCACCTGCTGCGGCGTGGACAGACCGGCCGTGTGATTCAGGGCAACCGTGCGGCTGTCTGCAACGAGACGGTCGATGAATTTGAGCTTTTCCGGTTCCGTGGTGATGGACTCGTAGCGCTCGTGCAATTCGGCCTTCTGTTCTTTCGGCAGGGCCGCGATCTGTTCGTCGAATAGGTTGTGCCGATGCGTGGCAATCGTGCCGAGACGCCAACCGGTCGCGCCGAAGTATTTCGAGTACGAGTAGACCAGAATCGTGTTCTTCGGACACAAGGCGAACAGCGAAACGAAGTCGTCGGCGAAAGTGCCGTAGACATCGTCCGTCAACAGGATGAGGTCGGGGCGTTCCGCGACGATTTCCGCGATGTACGCGAGGCTCTCCGTATTCATCTTCACCGAGGGCGGGTTGCTCGGATTGACGAGGAAAAATGCCTTCACCTTGGGATCGCGCAGCTTGTCGAGTTCCTGCTTCGAGTACTGCCAGCCGTTCGCGACGTCGGCTTCGAGGTTGACCACCTCGAGCCGATAGTCGTTCAGGCGCGGAATCTCGATGTACGGCGTGAAGATCGGCGTGCCGAGCGCGATCGTATCGCCGGGCTTGATGAGGTGGTTTTCGCGCATCGTGTTGAAGATGTACGTCATCGCGGCTGTTCCGCCTTCGACGGCGAATACGTCGAATTCGCCGACGAACGGATGGTCGCCGATCATCTCGCGCCTGAGATACTGGCCGACGATGATCTCCGAGAGCTTCAGCATCCGGTCCGGTACGGGATAGTTCGACGCCAGAATGCCCTCGCACATTTCGTAGAGGAAGTCGCCGGCATTCAGCCCGAGTTGATCGCGCACGTAAGAGACCGCGCCGCGCAGAAAATCGATGCCCGGTGTGCCCGCGTTGTCGCGCGCAAAAAGTTCGAAGCGCTCTTCCAGCCCGTCGCGTTTCGGAAAGCCGCCGACACCTTCCGGCATATAGGCAAAGGAGCGCTCCGATTCCCGCATCGCGAACAGACCAAGTTGCCAGAATCCATGGCGGGGAATGGTCGCGAGAAAATTCGGGTTGCCGCGCCCGGCATTGAGCATGGCAACGTTGGCCGGACGCGCGACGGCGCCGCCCGCGGCCTTGATCAGTTCGTCCTTCAATTCGAACGGACTGAGCGAGGCGAGCGCGGAATGATCCTCGCCCTTATGTTCGGATTTAGCCATGACGTGTCTCCTGTAGCAGGCCATTCGTTGCGGGATGAATTCGGCGCGGTGTTTCAGGTCAGCAGCATCACGACCACCATGCCCCAGATGGTCAGCAAGGTATTGCCGACTGCGTAGGTCACGGTGTAGCCCAGACCCGGCACCTGGCTTTTCGCCGCGTCGCAGATCATGCCGAGCGCGGCCGTGGTCGTTCTCGAACCCGCGCAGATGCCGAGCAACAGCGCGGGATGAAACTTGAACACGTACTTCGCGATGAACATGCCGATGATCAACGGGATGGCCGTGGCAAAGATGCCCCACAGAAACAGGCTGATGCCGAGTTGCTGCAGTCCCTTCACAAAACCGGGGCCGGCCGTGATACCGACTACCGCGATAAATACGTTCAGGCCTACTGAGTTCATGAACCAGATGGTTGGCTCCGGAATGCGGCCGAAGGTCGGGTGAATCGCGCGCAGCCAGCCGAACACAATGCCGGCAATCAAGGCGCCGCCGGCGGTCGATAAAGTAATCGGCACCGCGCCGACCTTGATCACGACCGCGCCGACCAGTGCACCGAGCGTAATGGCCATGCCGATGAACGCGACGTCCGCCGAACTGGTGGGCCGATCGAGCACGCCGAGCGCCTTGGCGGCGGCCGTGGTGTCCTGGGTGCGGCCCATCAACGTCACCGTGTCGCCGCGATGCAGCTTCGTGCTGGCCAGCACCGGAATCTGCGTCTCCGTTGCGCCGCGTTTGATCCTGCGAAGGAAGACGCCGCGCGCAGCGGGCAGTTTGCCGAGTTCCGCCAGCGTCTTGCCGTCCACTTCTTTGGACGTGACGTACACGTCGACGCCTTCGGCAGGAACGGCCAGCAATTCCGGGTCGTCGGTTTCGGCGTTGCGCGGGCCGAGCATCGTCACGAGCAGATCGCGGCGTCCCACTACCGCGACCACGTCGCCGGCTTCGAGCACGTCGTCGAGCTTGGCGTCCTGCACGGTACTTCCGCGTCGGATACGTTCGATATACATGCGCGCGCCATCGGGCGACTGCGCTTCCGCCTGCCCGACGGTCATGCCGACCACCGGACCGCCGGCGGCAATCTTGTACGCGCGCAGTTCGTACTGATGCCAGGCCTGACCGGCGCCGCCGAGTTCGCTATTGCCGCCGTGCGAGGCTTCGTATTCCTTGCATGCCGCGACGAGATCGATGCCGAGCAACTTCGGTCCGAGCGTCGCCAGAATCACGGCGGAACCGATGGTGCCGAAAATGTACGTGACGGCGTAGGCGGTCGGCATGGCGTCGAGCAGTTGCTTGGCCTGGTCGGCCGGCAAGCCGATGCGATTGATGGCGTCCGTCGCCAGTCCCATCGAAGCCGAAATGGTTTGTGAGCCGGCAAAGAGACCCGCCGCGGAACCGACGTCGTAGCCGGCCAGTTTCGCAGCGATGACCGGCGCCGCGAGACACAGCACGCATTGAATCGCCGAGAAGATTGCTTGTGGCAAGCCGTCCTTGGCAATGCCGCGAACGAACTGCGGGCCGACACCGTAGCCGACCGCGAACAGAAACATCAGGAAGAAAACCGATTTGACGTTCGACGAAATGACGATGCCGAGTTGCCCGATCGCGATGGCCGCGAGCAGCGTAGCCGTCACCGCGCCGAGGCTGAATCCCCGGTAGCTTTTTCCGCCCACCCAATAACCAATGCCCAGTGAAAGAAAGATAGCTATTTCCGGATAGCTACGCAGCGTTGCGGTGAACCAGGACATAGTGACCCCCGTCGAGTGACACGTCGTTTCGTGGTTACGGTCGCGCCGTAAGGTGATGTCAGGTGTGAGGAAGATTAGGAGAACAAGAAATCTCTTATGGAAGTATTTTTGCGACTTCAGTCTAGGATAAAAACGCGCGGAATCCACTGTTTCAAACTGTGTCATTCAGGCTCAATCAGGCGCTCGACTGGCGAAGCACGACTCCCTGTCCGGGCCGGACAACGAAATGGGTTGAGAAATCGGTGTTAGGCGCTTATAACAATCAAACAGCGCAATCAAACAGCGGCTCGGGTTTCCCCGCGTACGATTGATTCTTCCCATTTGGCTTTTTTTACGTATCCTTAATTGGCCACGCCGTCGCCCAGGTTCAATCCGCCATCGGGTCACGAATGAGCGACAAAAATCCTTGAGCTGACGGCGTCGGGTGCCGGGCGTGCGCACGCGTGTGGGCGTGTTGCGCGTGTTGGTCGATTGGAAGCCAGAGGCGCTTCGTCGTTTCAGAACAGGGCCGGCCGCAAAAGCCGGGTCCGTCCAAGGGTGCAGAATGAGAGCGATCCATAAGGGTGTCGTTGCGTTCCTGTTCCTGATGCCGGGGATTGCACTTGCCCACGCATCGAGCCAGACAATCGACAGGATTGCCGACTGGCTTGCCATTTTTGTCATCATCGTCGTGCCGATCGCGGGTATTGCGCTCGTGCTGATCATTCACGTGCTGCCGGAAAAGATCGCGGAGCGAAATCATCATCCGCAGAAAGCGGCAATCCAGACCCTGTGTTTTCTTTCACTCGTATTCGGCGGTCTTCTCTGGCCGCTTGCCTGGCTATGGGTCTTCACGAAGCCGCTCGGCTACCGGATTGCCTACGGCACCGACAAACACGACGACTACTTCATCGAAGCACGCGTTCGCGCGGAACGTGGCGAACTCCCACCCCAGGAACTGAGCTATATCCTTTGGGAACTCGACTCGATCGCCACCAAAAGAATTCTTCCACCCGAATTGCAGCAAGTACGCGATGAGCTCCACAAGCTTCAGTCCAATTCATTGGCCGGGGAGCAAAAAGCGCAAGGAGTTGCCTGATGGAACTGCTCCTGCTCGGGATCTATGCCTTCATCGCGTGGCTGATTTTTTCCAAATTCAGGCTGCTGCCCTGGAACATCATCACAGGTTCGATCACGATCGTCTTGCCGATCATCGCGTTGACGGTACTCGTGCTGACGCTCAACGTGATTGCGCCGTCGTCGGAAGACGTGCGCGTGATCCGGTATGTCGTGCAGGTGGTGCCGCAGGTGAGAGGCCGCGTCATCGAAGTGCCGGTCACCGGCAATACGCCGGTTCATAAAGGCGACGTGCTGTTCAAGATCGATCCCACGCCTTTCGCGCTTCAGGTCAAGGCGCTCGAGGCGCAACTCGTGAACGCGCAAGGTTCGGCGAACAAACGCACGCAGGATCTGGTGGCGGCGACGGCGAAATCGACCGCCGTACGTTCGCAGATCGATCTCGCGACCCGACGGGTGGCCGAAAATCGCGAACTCGTCGCGCACGGCGCCGGTGACCGCTTCGCGCTCGAACAGGCCGAGGCAACGCTCAAGTCGTTGCAGGCCGATCTCGCCGGTGCGAGAGCCCAGGAAGCGCAGGTTCGTGCGTTGCTGGGTGCCACCGTCGACGACGATCAGGCCGAGGTCGCGCAGATTCGCGCGCAGCTCGAAACGGCGAAATGGGATCTGTCGCAAACCACGGTTGTCGCGCCGGCGGATGGCGTCGTCATCAATCTGCAATTGCGGCCGGGTTCGATCGTGACGCCGCTACTGCAGAACCCGGCCATGAGTTTCGTCGAGAACGACTATCAGGTCATCGCGCTGTTCGATCAGAACGAATTGCGGATGGTGGCGCCCGGCGACGAAGCGGAGATCGCGCTCAAGACCATTCCGGGCAAAGTGCTGAAGGCGCAGGTTGTCTCGATCGTCTGGGCGCAAGGGCAGGGACAACTCACGCCGGGCGGTCTGCTTCCGCTGACGGGCGCGGAGCCGACGCCGCCCGGCAGATTCGCGGTGCGGCTCGAGATTCTCCCCGAAGACCGCGACCTCTTTCTCGCGGCCGGCGCACGCGGTCATGCCGCGATCTATACGGACCACATCGAGGAAATCCAGATTCTCCGCAAGGTCATCATTCGCGTCGGGTCGTACGTCAATTATCTCGTGCTGAAGGTGTGACGATGCGCGCGCTTCGCCACAAGCTTCCCGCTCTGGCGCCGCTGTTGCTGGCGGCTGCGTGTGCGCTCAAGGACCCGCCGGTGACCTCGGATATCCAGCGCGACAGCATGAGCAATGCAAACGTGCCCGCTGCCTGGACGGCCGACGGCGCCGTGGCCGGCAGCGTGCAGGGCAACTGGGTTGCGAGCTTCGGCGATCCCGCGCTGGTTGCGCTGGTCGACGAAGCGCTCGTCTACAACGCCAATCTGCGGGTGGCTGCCGCGCGGGTCGAGCAGGCGGCGGCCTATGTGCGCGTGGCCGGCGGCGAGTTGTATCCGGCGGCGACCTTTCTCGCGCGGCCAGGCGGAAAACTGGGCGGCGACGGTTCCGGGCTGAAGGGCTGGATCGTGTCGGCGTCGTGGGAGATCGATCTGTGGGGACGTGTGCGCTACGGCGTGCGGGCCGCGCAGGACCAGTACGCGTCGGCACTCGCGGACGCGCAATACGCGCGGCAGTCGATTGCGGCGCTGGTGGTGAAGGCATGGTTCGGCGCGATCGAAGCGCAGCAGCAATACGATCTGGCGACGGAAATGATCCGTCACGCGGACCAGCTCCGCGAGCTTGCCCGGCAGCGTCTGCGGATCGGCGGCGGCACCGAGATCGATGTCGGCAATGCCGATGTCTCCGCGCAGACCTATCGCGACGCCGCGCGTCAGATGAAGCTGGTACGCGACCAGTCGATCCGCGCGCTGGAGTTGCTGGTAGGTCGTTATCCCGCCGCCGAACTGGCCGTGCCGGGCAAGTTCGGGCCCTTGCCCGCCGTGCTGCCCGCGGGCGTGCCGTCCGAATTGCTGGAGCGGCGTCCCGACGTCATTGCCGCCGAGCGGCGCATCGCGGCCGCCTTCGATCTGCAGAAGCAGGCCAATGCCGCGCGGCTTCCGCGCGTGAATCTGAGCGCGGGTCTGCTCAGCGTGTCGAGCGAATTGTTCCTGCTCGCGGATCGCGACAATCCGACGTGGAGTCTCGGCGCCGGCATTCTTCTGCCCTTGTTTCAGGGCGGGGCGCTTCAGGCGCAGGCGGACCTCCGGACCGGCGAACAGAATCAGGCTCTCGCGAGTTACGGACAGATCGCGCTGCAGGCGTTCGGGGAAGTCGAAAATGCGCTGTCGGCGGAATCCGCGCTGCGCGAGCGCGAACTGCTGCTCTCGCAAGCGGCCACGGAAAACGAACGGCTTTTCGCGTTGCAGACGGTGCGCTACAAGGTGGGCTCGGGCGATCTGCGCGGCGTGGCGCAACAGCAGCTGGTGTACGTCTCGTCCCGTTCGACGCTGCTACGCGTGCAAAGCGAGCAGCGCATGCAGCTGGCCAATCTCTATCTGGCGCTGGGCGGCGGCTTGACGCCCGCACCCAGGCAGAGTGCCACGGTTCCCGCGAGTACTTCGGGGCCGTCGGTGCCTGCGCAGTAGTGGCGGGTCTTTACCGGAGTGAGAGCAATGGCCGATCGACGCAAAAAGTCCGAAGACCCAGCGGGGCAGGCGCCCTTGTCGCGCGAAGACTACGACAAGGAACTGGCGCGCCTGCACGGAGAACTGGTCAAATTGCAGGAGTGGGTCGTGCAGACCGGCACGAAGATATGCATTGTTTTCGAAGGACGCGACGGCGCGGGAAAAGGCGGAACCATCAAGGCGATCACCGAGCGCGTGAGTCCGCGTATTTTTCGCGTGGTTGCCTTGCCGACGCCCACTGAACGCGAAAAGAGTCAGATGTACGTGCAACGTTATTTGCCGCATCTGCCGGCGGCCGGCGAAGTGGTGCTGTTCGATCGCAGCTGGTACAACCGCGCGGGTGTCGAGCGCGTGATGGGCTTTTGCACCGAAGCGCAGGTGGCGGAGTTTCTGAAGGCGGTGCCGCTCGTGGAGCGGGCCATCATTCAATCGGGTGTCATTCTGCTCAAGTACTGGCTCGAAGTGAGCGAAGCAGAGCAGACCCGCCGCCTCGAAGCGCGGATTCACGACGAGCGCAAACACTGGAAGCTCTCGAAAATGGACCTCGATTCCTATAGCCGCTGGTACGACTACTCGCGCGCACGAGACGACATGTTCAAGGCCACCGACACCGATATCGCGCCCTGGTTCGTTGCCAATTCCAATAACAAGCGTCGTGTGCGCCTGAATATCATCCGGCATCTGCTGGACAGCGTGCCGTACAAGGCGCTGCCGCGTGAAAAAATCACCTTGCCCAAACGGCAGAAAGCTGGCGACTACACCGAACCCGATTACCCGTACCGCTTCGTTCCGGAGAAGTACTGATGAGACCGCTCGCCTCGCCACGTCTGCATGGTTTGCTGCACGCGCGGCCGGGAGAGGCGAGTTCGAGCAGGTAGCGGGAAAGTACGATGGCTGACGACACGTCGAAGCATTCCACCGGCAGGCCGCCTCATCTGATGCCGGAATGGATTGTCCATTACGACAGGGCATGGGCGAAGCCGGACCTGATTGCGGGTTGTACGGCGGCGGCCGTCGTGATTCCGAAGGCGCTCGCGTACGCCACGGTGGCCGGATTGCCGGTACAGGTCGGGTTGTACACGGCATTCGTGCCGATGCTCATTTACGCATTCACCGGTACGTCGAGACCGCTGAGCGTCAGCACGACCACCACCCTCGCGATTCTCGTCGCCGCTGCACTGGCGCGAGCCGTGCCGGACGGCAATGCCGCCGGGCTCATCGTCGCGACCGCAACGCTGACCGCGATGGTCGGCGTGATCCTGGCACTGGCCTCCGCTTTGCGGCTGGGTTTTACCGCGAATTTTATTTCGGAACCCGTATTGATTGGATTCAAGGCGGGCATTGCCATTGTCATCGTGGTCGATCAGCTTCCGAAGCTACTTGGCATTCATTTTCCCAAGGCTTCGTTTCTGCACAACGTCGTGGCGATCGCCCAGGGTTTGCCGCATGCTTCGCCGCTGACCCTGTTCGTCGGCGCGCTCACGCTAGTCGTCCTCATTGGCATGAAGCGGTTTCTTCCGCGTGCTCCCGCGCCGCTCATTGCCGTGGCGGGCGCTATCGCTTGCGCGAGTCTGTTCGGGCTGGCAGCGCGTGGCGTCGGCACGGTCGGTTATGTGCCGACGGGTTTGCCGTCGCTGACCATCCCCGATCTCGCGTTGATCGGCGAGTTGTGGCCCGTCGCGCTCGGTACGGCCTTGATGAGTTTCACCGAGACCATTGCGGCAGGCCGTGCCTTCGTGAGAGACGGCGAACCCACGCCGGGCGCCAACCGCGAATTGCTCGCCACGGGTCTCGCGAATCTGGGCGGCGCGCTATTCGGCGCGATGCCCGCCGGTGGCGGCACCACGCAGACGGCGGTGAACCGCAGCGCGGGCGCGCGCAGTCAGGCCGCCGGTTGCGTGACGGCGGCTGTCGCGCTTGGCGTGATGGTGCTGCTGGCGCCGCTGATCGGCATGATTCCGCATGCGACCTTGGCCGCCATCGTGATCGTGTATTCGATCGGCCTGTTCGAACCCGCGGAATTCCGCGCGATTCTCGCGGTACGGCGCACCGAGCTGATCTGGGCGCTGGTCGCGCTGGCGGGTGTGGTGCTGCTGGGCACGTTGCAGGGCATTCTTGTCGCGATCGTGGTGTCGCTGGCGGCGCTTGCGTATCAGGTGTCCGATCCGCCCGTTCATGAACTCGTGCGCAAACGCGACAGCAACGTCTTTCGTCCGGCTTCGGTCGCGCATCCGGACGACGAGTCGTTTCCCGGCATGCTGTTATTGCGCCCCGAGGGACGCGTTTTCTTCGCCAACGCAGACAACATCGCCCAGAAAATCCGCCAGCGCATCGCGGTGGCGAAGCCGTCGATTGTCGTGCTCGATATGGGCGGCGTCTTCGATATCGAATACACGGCGCTGCGCATGTTGATGGACGCCGAGAAGCGAATGCGCAACGCGGGTGTCGCGCTGTGGCTGGCCGGACTCAACCCCGGCGTGCTCGCCATGGTGCAACGTTCGCCGCTCGGCGACACACTCGGCCGCGAGCGAATGTTTTACAACCTGGATCAGGTCGTTGTCCGATATCGGGAAGGGCGGCGGCAAGCTGGTCCATGACCGCCTGGACCGCGTGGCGCATGTCCAGCTTATGTCGACGACTCGCAGGAGAACATGATGGCCGACCTGATGATAGGCAACATCGAAGAGGGCACGTCGGATGACGAAATTCGGGAATTCGTGACGAAGTACGGATTCCCCGCTTTCGATGAGATAAAGCACGTACCCGGTACGGGTTCACGCCCCGGCGTGCTGCTCACGTTCAACGATCTGGACGAAGCCGCATTGCGCGCGCTGCAGCCGCGCATACAGAATATGTTCTGGAAAGGCCGCACGATCAATGTGTCGATCATGCGGGAGTACGGACACTGACGGCGGTTAGCCGCCCAGCGCGATGATGCTGCCAACCAGCGCCGCGCCGATGCACATCATCGCGAGGCCGTAAGCCCAGGGTCGTCCGCTGGTGTGCCGGCCGAGCGCGCGGCCGCAGAAGAACAGTGTGCAGATGGCGAGAAGATTGGATAGCCGCAGCGCCAGCGCCGTTTGACCGACGAAAATAAACGGTATCACGACGGGAAACGTCGCCAGCACGACGAAGCCGAATACGCCGAACGCGCCGAGATAATCGCGGGAGACGAGACCTGTTCCCGGCAATGGCGCGGCGAGCAGGCGTCGACGCAAGGACTCGATTGCCACCGGCTCCATGTTCTCGCCGAGCAAGGGCGGAAGCACGTCGACGATCAACCGGTGCGCGCGAGTCTCCTCGCCGGTCGCGCGCAGTTGCAGCAGCAGGGCAAGCTGCCGGCGCCGCGCGATGAATGTGCGGATCAGGTACATCACCGCGTCCGCGAGACCCCAGGCGAGATTGCAGCCGAGCGCCGTCAACATCATCGTACGAACCTGTTCGCGACCGGCCGTGGCAACGCTCAGTGTGCCGGTGAATGTCAGCGCCATGAGGACACCGAAAACAACCTCGGTGACTCGCTCCACAGGGTCGAGCACGCGTGCGCGCCTCGCGGTTTTTTCGGCTTGCATGGTCGGTGACGGGTGTCTTCGATAATGTCTTTATACAGCACGGCGGACGCAAAATACGGACGTCGGGCGATGCATCGGCATGGACATCGCTGTTTTGTTTTACCGCTTTTTGTCTGCCTTCAAAATGGCAAGCGGGTTCTGTTCGCGTTCTGAGATCCGGCGCAGGCGAGCCGCGTATCGCCTGGATACGCACGGCTTGTCAGGCAGCGTATGCTTGTGGCGGTCCCCGGCAAAACTCGATGGTGTCGCGACGGCGCAGCGATAGTTGACGGGGCGCGCGTGCAGTTGCGTATCGAACGCGTCGCTGCCGCTTCGATAGGTCTTTCTGCGCAGTGTCGTGGCGCGTGCCGCGATTTGCCACCGGATCAAGCTCATGACCTGCAAACTCGTACGGATGCTGTGGGCAAGCGCGGGTGTCGCGTTGGTGTTGTCCGCGTGCGTGCAGACCGGGCCGACCTACACCGGACCGGCGCCGCCGCAATTACCTGGCGCCGACATCGATACCCGCACCGACGGCGGCCTCGCGAGAGCCGTGCGGCGGGCGCTGGCGCAGGCGCCCGGCTTCAACGCGGCGGGCGTGTTCGTCCGCGCGCACGACGGCGCGGTTTTCCTGAGCGGAACCGTGCATAGCGCCGATCAGATACATCTGGCCGAGCAGATCACGCGGGCCGTGCCGGGCGTGCTCGTCGTGTCGAACAAACTGACGCTATGGCATGGCGGGAATGGTTAGCAGCTAAGAGCGGCGTCATGTGGACTCGCGCCGTGGCGTTTCGAACGCACGCGTTTGTCGAGGCAAAATGAACCGGCATGAGCCGGAGAGCAGGGTCGCGCTGCGGTAAGATTTTGTCTCGCCGCGCGCGTTTCGCGCCCTTCCGGACGCGAACGAAACGACGCGGCATTCGCGAGGACCCGACATGCCAATGACCCATCCCGACGACGCGCCGCATGCGTTTCAACACGCATGGAATCGTCACGACATGCCGTCGCTCGGCGCGTTGTTCTGTGAGGACGCCACGTTCGTGAACCGGTTCGGGCATTACGTGCGCGGCGTCGAAGCGATTATCGACTTGCACGCGCCGATCCATGAAACCATTTATCGCGACTCCACGCTGACGAACGAACTGATCGACGTGGTTGCGCTCGGCGACGATGCCGCGATCGTGCATTTCTGGAGCCGCCTCGCAGCCGGCGCGGCGCATCCGGCCGGCCCGCACGTGGTCGATACGCTGATTCTCGCGGTGTTGACGCGGCAGTCTGGCGAATGGCGCATCAAGGCGCTCGAAAACGTCACGCTGACGAATCCCCGTACGGGTGAAACTGTTCTGAGAGACCGTTGAGGTTGCGTCGAAGCCGAGCACGAAGCCGAGCGCGTGTCTCGCCAGCCGGAAGCCACCCGTCTGCGCGATTCACAATCGACTCGTCAGCCGATAACCGCGAGCCTCGAATGCGTGGCCGCCGCCTTGTTCGACATCGATTCGCGCACGTGGCGCGCGAATTCCAGCGCCGCGGGCGAGACCGCCGAAGGCAGTCGCAGGCAGATCGCGAAGGGCGGTAAGGGCGGCAAGCCAGCCGTGTGCGGCGCGATCGTTTCCAGATCGGACGGCACCGTCGAGACCAGCCACGCCGTGACCGCGAGGCCCGCGCGCACGGTGGCGGCGGTCGCTTCGATATTGCCGCTCTCGAACACCGTGCGCCACGCAATGTCCCGGTTCGCGAGCGCGCCGAGCACCACCGGACGGAACGCGCAGCGTTCGTCCACCATCGAGAGCGGTAAGGGCCGTTTCTGCCACGCCTCGCTGCCGCGGCCTTTCACCCACACCAGCGGTTCGACGCGGATCACTTCGCCTTCGGCCTCGCTCGCGACGTACTCGACCAGCGACACGTCGACGCGTCCGCTCGTCACCGCTTCATCGAGTTCCGGCGACGCCGCGCACACGAGCGAAATCTCCACGCGCGGATGCGCCTCGGCGAACGCTTTCATGGCCGGCGCGAGCGGCGTCACGAGATCGTAGGGCACGCCGACGCGTAAGCTGCCGCCCAGCGACTGCGCCGTCATGTCGGCCCAGATTTCGTCGTTCAGACGCAGCATCTGGCGCGCCTTGACGAGAAACTGCTCGCCCTGGCGCGACAGTTCTAGCTTGCGCGTCTTGCGCACGAACAGCAGGCAGTCCAGTCCCTCTTCGAGCCGTTTGACCTGCTGGCTGACGGCGCCTTGCGTCATGTGCAGCAGATTGGCGGAGACCGTCATGCTGCCGCTGTCGGCAACGGTGACGAAGGTGCGGATCAGATCGAGGTCGAGGTTTCTGCTCATCGATGCATTATGCGCCGTAATGGATGGCATCAATATTATTGCCTTTTCTGATGCGTGCGCAATCCGTACAGTGCCGAGGCGAAACCACTCCGACCTGTACCGATGACCTCGATCCTGCCGCTTCTCCTGTTCGTCGCCGTCGCGACCGTGACGCCCGGTGGCGCGACCATGCTCGCGACCGCGTCGGGCGGCCGCTTCGGCTTTGCGCGCTCGATTCCGCTGATGCTCGGCATCGCTCTGGCGCTCGCGTCGCTCGCCGCCGTTGCCGCGCTCGGGCTCGGCAGGCTGCTGCTCGCCTTGCCCGCGTTGCAGACGGGGGTGAAAGCGCTCGGTTCCGCGTATCTGTTGTGGCTTGCCTGGCGAATCGCGCGAAGCGACGCGCCAAGCGCCGGCAGCGGCCCCGCGAAACCGATCACGCTGGTGAACGGCTTCCTGCTGCTGTGGCTCAATCCGAAAAGCTGGGCGATGACGGTGGGCGCCGCGGCGTCTTTTGCATTGCTGGCGAGCAGCCCGAGCCGGCTCGCGCTTCTGCTCGGTACGGCGTTCGGCCTCGCCGCGTGCGTGTCGCTCGCGCTGTGGTGCGCGCTCGGCATGCTGCTCGCGCGGCTTTTGCGCACGCCGCTGCATTGGCGCATCCTCAATCTTGCGATGGGCGCGCTGCTCGCGGCATCCATCATTCCAACCTGGAGATAAACGTGTCAGTCCATCCCTTTGCCGAGTCGTTCGACCTCGAAGCCGCGTTCGCCGACGTGTCCGACTACTGGTCGCCGAAAGTCGTCGCGCAGGTCAACGATCAGTACGTCAAGGTCGCCAAAGTGCGCGGCCAACTTGTGTGGCATGACCATGCGCACGAGGACGAGCTGTTCTTCGTCGTGCGCGGACATCTGAAGATCGAATACGAAGGCGGTCGCGTGGTCGATTTGCCGGCCGGATCGATGCACGTGGTGCCGCGCGCCACGCTGCACAACCCGATTGCCGAAAACGAATGCTGGATCGTGCTCATCGAGCCGAAAGAGACGAAGCACACGGGCGATGTCGAGTCGCCGTTGACGAAGACGATCGGCGAGCAGTTGCGCTAACGGCGGCCCAGACGTGCCGCCGTTAGCGCCGGCCGCCGCCGACGGTTCTCTCAGTGCGCGCCGGCCGCATCCGGTCCGCCGCCGCCCTTGGCCGGGCGCGTGATCCAGATCAGCGGAATGATGAGAATAAAAATAATGGCCGACACGAAGAAGATGTCGTTCAGGCCCATCATCGCGGCCTGCGTATTCACCGTGAAATCGAACAGCGCATGCGCCGACTGCGTGTTCATGTGCAGCAGCGATTGCGTGGAGTCGATTTGCTGGTTGAACAACGGGTTGTCGACGTTGGCGTGCTCGGTCAGGCGCTCGTGATGCAGCACCGTGCGGTTGTTCCACTCGTTACCGGCGATGGACGTGCCGACCGCGCCGCAGAACACCCGCGCGAAATTCGACAGGCCGGCGGCCGCCGGAATCTTGTTCGGCGGTTGCCCCGACAGAATGATCGACGTGAGCGGCACGAAGAAGAGTGCCATCGGGATGCCCTGCAGCAGCGTGGGAATCACGAGATGCCAGGTGTCGATTTCCACCACGTATTTCGAGCGCATGTAAAACACGATCGCGAAGCCGATGAACGCCAGCGTGGCGATCACGCGCGCATCCGAGCGCGGCAGCACGCGGCCCATGACCGGCGCGAGCAGCACGGCGAACACGCCGAGCGGCGCGGTGACGAGACCGGCGTCCACGGAACGGTAGTTCAGATACTCCTGCATCCACTGCGGCAATAGCACGAGGTTGCCGAAAAACACGCCGTAGGCGACCGAAATCGCAATCGTGCCGCCGAGAAAATTACGCTGCTGGAACAGACGCAGATCGACGATCGGATTCTCTTCGGTCAATTCCCACACGAGGAAAAACGCGAAGCTGATCAGCGCCGTGATGCCGAGAATCACGATCACCGGCGAGGAGAACCAGTCGAGGTCCTTGCCTTTGTCGAGCATGATCTGCAGCGAGGCAACCCAGGTGATCAGCAGGCCCAGACCCACCACGTCGATGGGCGGCTTGCGGGTGGCCGATTCGCGCGTGCGGTAGATCATCCACGTGACGCCGGCCGCGAAAATCCCGACGGGAATATTGATGTAGAAGATCCACGACCAGCTGTAGCTATCCGTGATCCAGCCGCCGAGCGCCGGACCCGCAATCGGGCCGACGGTAGCGGTCATGGCCCATAGGGCAAGCGCGGTGGACGACTTTTCCTTTGGATACGAGCCGAGCAGAATGGCCTGCGAGAGCGGAATCAGCGGACCGGCCACGGCGCCCTGAAAGACCCGCGCGACCAGCAGGATCGGCAGCGTGGGCGCGATACCGCACAGCCACGAAGCCAGCACGAACGAGAGAATCGCGCCGACGAACAGCTTGACCTGGCCGATGCGCTGCGTGAGCCAGCCGGTCAGCGGAATCGACACGGCGTTGGCCGCGGCGAACACGGTGATGACCCACGTGCCTTCGTCCACCGACACGCCGAGATTGCCCGAAATGGTGGGAATGGCCACGTTCGCGATGGACGTGTCGAGCACGTTCATGAAGGTGGCGAGCGCCACGGCGATGGTCGCCAGCACGAGCTGGCCGCCCTGCAGGGGCGGTGGCGGTGCGGGCGGCGTGGCGGCGGGCGTGGCGTTGGGCTGGCTCAAACGGGAGTTCTCCGGGCGTCGAATGCTCGCAAAAGCATACCTGTATTCACGTTCGGGCGTCGTCGGCGGCGGCAGGTTTGGCGGCGAAAACAATTTCGCTGGCGTATCCTCGCGCCCAGATACCATGAAACGCCGGGCACGAGGCACGCCAGGCGGGCCGGAATCGCACCGAAAAACAAAGGAAACGTCTATGAGCTGGGAACAATTCGAACACGGCTGGCGCCGCGCGCCGCTCACCGCGCCGGCCAAGGGCCTCGTCGTGCTGATGCACGGCGTGGGCAGCAACGCGCGCGATCTGATGCCGCTCGCGGATATCTGGAGCGAGAGCCTCGCGGACGTCGCGTTCGTGTCGCTCGACGGCACCGACGAATTCGACGGCGGTTTCGGCGGACGCCAATGGTTCAGCCTGCGCGACGTCAACGAAGGCAATCGTCAGGCGCGCGTCGAGGCCGCTTATCCGGCCCTGCGCGGCGTGCTCGAAGCCGAACTGGCGCGCCTCAGCCTGCCTTTCGGACGGCTTGCACTGGTGGGTTTCTCGCAAGGCTCGATCATGGCGATGCATCACGTCGCGACGAGTGCGGAAGGCGCGGCCGGCGTGGTGGCGTATTCGGGGCGGCTCGCCTCGACGATCGTCGTGCAGAACGGCACGCCGCTCACCTTGCTGCACGGCGAGGACGACACGGTGATTCCGGTGCGGGAACTGGAGTACGCCGCGCAGACATTCAGCAATGCTGGCTACACCGTCGACGCCTACGCGCTGCCGGGTGTCGGACACACCATCAGCGCAGACGGCGTGGCGCTCGGCCAGGAGGCGCTGGAGCACGCTTTGGGCGCTTTGTCGCGGGACTGACACGGCCCCGAATGAAAAGTGGCCCTAAAGATTGTGATCTGCTTGCCGTTAACTGCTCATTAGTATGAAAATCACCCCCGCCGCGCGGACTGCGCAACGCCGACCAGGCGTGCCAAGCGGCTCGGGTGACCGGGGGCGCATTTTCCAGACTGCCCGGATAGGGCGGATAACGACATACAGAGCCTTCCTATGGCCAGACCGACGCCGTATTACCCGCTTTTCGATCGACTCTTCCGGCAATCCGTGACGGTGGATCTCGGCACGGCCAACACCCTCATTTACACCGACCACGACGGCATCGTGCTGAATCAGCCGTCCGTGGTGTGTTTCCAGAAAGAACCCGCCGCCGGCCAGAAACGCGTGGCCGCGGTCGGCACCGAAGCGCGCCAGTTACTCGGCCGCGCCCCGCAAAATCTCGAAGCCATCCGTCCGCTGCGTCACGGCGTCATCGCCGATTTCTCCGCCGCCGAGCAGATGATCCGCAAATTCGTCGACATGGCGCGTCCGCGGCCGCTGTTCAGCCGCCGCGCCGCGTTCACGCTTTGCGTGCCGGCCGGAGCCACGCAGGTGGAGCGCCGCGCGATCAAGGAAGCCGCGGTCGCGGCAGGCGCATGGAAGGTGAGCCTGATCGGGGAATCACTGGCGTCGGCGGTCGGCGCGGGCTTGCCGGTGGCGGAAGCGACCGGCTCGATGGTGGTCGACATCGGCGGCGGCACCACCGAGGTCGGCGTGATTTCGCTGGGCGGCACGGCGTACAGCGGCTCGATCCGCGTGGGCGGCGACACGTTCGACATGGCGATCGTCGCGTATGTGCGCAATCTGTACGGTGTGCTGCTGGGCGAGCAAACCGCCGAGCACGTGAAGAAAAGCATCGGTTCGGCGATGCGTGACGTGCCGATCGAGCAGATGAACGCCACCGGCCGCAGTGTCGACGACGGCCTGCCGCGCACGGTACAACTGAGCAACCACGATATTGCCGACGCGATCGACGGCCCGTTGCGTCAGGTGATCGGCGCGGTCAAGCGCGCGCTTGAAACGGCGCCGGCCGAACTCGTCACCGATATCGCGCACAACGGTATCGTGCTGACGGGCGGCGGCGCGCTGCTCGGCAACCTCGGGCGCCGTCTGTCGAACGAACTCGGACTCGATGTGCGCGTGGCCGACGAACCGCTCACCTGCGCGGTACGCGGCGCGGGTGCAGCCGCCGCGGCCGGTCTGATCGACGAACTCGCCAGCGAATGAAGCACCGCGCCGGGCGTGCCGCCGGGCACGCCAGATCGGCCGCTGTGTGACAATGAACGCGTGGTCCCATGTGTCGGGACGTCGAAACGCGCTTTCTTCCCAATCTGTTTTTGCCGGCGCCGCTGAATTTCACGGCGACGCCGCGCCGTCTGCGAACCATCCGTGACTTCCTCTGCCGCCACGTCGTCCCCGTCGTTTATCGAACTGCGCAGCGGTTTGCGCATGCCTTATGTCGAAGCGGGCGAGGGCGAGCTTCTGCTGTTCGTTCACGGCTCGTTGTGCGACTACCGCTACTGGCAGCCGCAACTGGCCGGACTGTCGAAACAGTATCGCTGCGTCGCGGTGAGCCTCACGCATTACTGGCCCGCGACCGATACGAAGCCGGATCTGCCGTTCAGCTGGAGTCGTCACGCGGACGAAGTGGGCGAGTTCATCGAGTGTCTCGGTGCGGGAGCGGCGCATGTCGTGGGTCATTCGCGCGGCGGATGCGTGGCGTATCACTTCGCGCGGCGCTATCCGCAGCACCTGCGCACCTTGACGCTGGCCGACCCGGGCGGTCCGTTGCAGATTGCCGGCCGGGCGGACGCACGGCTGCCGGAAACGGTCAACGCCTTGCGGGCCAAAGCCGCGCAATTGATCGAAACGGGCGAAGTGGAGGCGGGTCTGCAGCTATTCGTGGACTCGGTGAGCCGGCCGGGGTTCTGGGCGATGAGCACGCCGGGTTTTCGCCGCATGGCAACCGATAACGCGCACACGCTCGCACGGCAGTTTCGCGATCCGTTGCCGGCTTATGTGCAGGAAGAAGCGGCCGACCTGCGCGCGCCGGTGCTGCTGATCGACGGCGAGAAAAGCCCCGACATGTTTCGCCGCACGGCGGCGGCGCTGCAAAGCTGGTTGCCGGATGCGCGCCGCGAAACGGTTCGCGGCGCGTCGCACGGAATGAATCTGGCGCATCCGGCGGCGTTCAATCGTTACGTGGACGAGTTTATCCAGTCGACTAAAACGCCTTAGGCATTCACGCCTTGCGGTGCGCGTCTTTATCGAGCGCGACTTCCGCCGCTTCGCCGACGAGCCCGTGGTAATACAGATGCACGCCGATCGCGAGCGAGTCGTTGCGGATTTCGTGAAACGCTTTCCATGCCTTCACGGGGTCTTTGAACAGCAGATAGTGCGCTTCGTGCGCGACGAGATCTGCGACTTCATGCAGGCCATGACCATGCAGCGCGTTCACGAGTGCATCGAGGCTGCGATGCGTGCGAGCGTCGGTGCGCGGGTAGAGCATGTGGAGTACCGCGACGTCCTGCGTTTTCAAGGCGGCCGACAGAGCGACGACGATGTCCTGATGATTCAGCGCAGTGACGATGTTGTCTTCGGTATGGACGTGGTCCGGAAAAAGTGTTTCGAGCGAGGCGTTCATCGGTTTTTCCTGTTCTTTCAGCTGGGTTTTCAGCCGAGTAAAAAGGCCCGCCGGTAACGGCGGGCCAAAGACAGCGATGTGCTTGCAGGGGAAGCAAAACACCACTTCAGTATTGCAGAGTCGCCGCACTTTCGCTGCCCGCTGGCAGCAAAACATTGTTGCAGTAAGCGTGCTTACTTTCGTTTGACCGGGACCGCGGGACGAAGTTGGGATAACGCTTCGTATCTTGTGTTTCGGGATATTTCAGGCAACGAATGTTGCGCCAGCCGAGATGGATTGTTGCGACCAATCGTCGCAATGAAAGGCCTCCTGGACCTTAAAATGGCGAGCGGAGCCTGAGCATGCCACGCGACGATCGAGCATGCCGGCACGTGTGCGATGTGAAAGTAAAAGGACTGTGTAGATGAACTCGAAGACACACGCAACGCTGAGCTTTTCCGACAGCGATCAGACTATCGATCTACCGATCTATCAAGGCTCGCTTGGGCCGGACGTCATCGACATCCGCAAGCTGTACGGCCAGACCGGCAAGTTCACGTACGACCCGGGCTTCATGTCCACGGCGGCATGCAACTCCGAAATCACGTATATCGACGGCGACAAGGGCGAACTGCTGTATCGCGGCTACCCGATCGATAACCTCGCGCAGAACGCCGACTTCCTCGAAACCTGCTACCTGCTGCTCAAGGGCGAGTTGCCCAACGCACAGCAGAAAGCGGAGTTCGTGCACACCGTCACGCAACACACGATGGTGCACGACCAGATGCATTTCTTCTTCCGCGGCTTCCGTCGCGACGCACACCCGATGGCCATTCTGGTGGCGGCAGTCGGCGCGCTGTCGGCGTTCTATCACGACTCGCTCGACATCAACAATCCGCAGCACCGCGAGATTTCCGCGATCCGCATGATCGCGAAGCTGCCGACGCTGGTTGCGATGGCGTACAAGTACACGGTCGGTCAGCCGTTCGTTTATCCGAAGAACGACCTGTCGTATAGCGCGAACTTCATGCGCATGATGTTCGCCAACCCGGCCGAAGAATACGAAGTGAACGACGTGCTGGTGCGCGCGCTCGACCGTATCCTCATCCTGCACGCCGATCACGAACAGAATGCGTCCACCTCCACGGTGCGTCTGGCGGGTTCGTCGGGTGCGAATCCGTTTGCGTGTATCGCAGCGGGTATTGCCTGCCTGTGGGGTCCGGCGCACGGCGGCGCGAACGAAGCCGCGCTGAACATGCTGGAAGAAATCGGCTCGGTCGACAACATTCCCGAATTCATCGCCAAGGTGAAAGACAAGAACTCGGGCGTGAAGCTGATGGGCTTCGGTCATCGTGTCTACAAGAACTACGACCCGCGCGCCAAACTGATGCGCGAAACCTGCCACGAAGTGCTGGAAGAACTGGGTCTGCACGACGACCCGCTGTTCAAGCTCGCCATGGCATTGGAAAAAATCGCGCTGGAAGACGAATACTTCGTGTCGCGCAAGCTGTACCCGAACGTCGACTTCTACTCGGGCATCGTGCAACGCGCGCTCGGCATCCCCACCGCCATGTTCACCTGCATCTTCGCGATGGCGCGCACGGTGGGCTGGATTGCGCAATGGAACGAAATGATCGCCGATCCGGAACAGAAAATCGGCCGTCCGCGTCAGCTGTTTGTCGGCGAGACGCAACGTGAAGCGAAGCCGATCGCTCAGCGCTGATCCAGTCTGAGCCTTTCTCGCGCGGCAGCCGATGCCGCGCATGCTGCGGGTGCCTGGTCTGACATGTCTGTCAGCGCCGGGGCCCGCAGTTTTCATTGGTGGCGCCCGCTCGTTGTTCTGATTTAAGGCAATCGGATGACGGTAAAAACGTAGCGCCGCGTGTAGCGCCACACCCCGTCATCATGCCGAAAATTCCTGCACATACCGTGCCCACACTCGCGCGTGAATAAACGCGAACTCCTGTGTGTTAAGGTCGTCTGACGCCCACAGACCCTCTACAATCGGAAGCGACCGGCCGGCATCCCGCATGCGCGGCGCGGCCGCAACCGTACTCGCCAAGCGAACACCATAGGAGCGACCCTGATGCAGCAGCCAGAAGCCCTCGGCGGCCTGACCCACTCGGGCGGAATCGATCACCGCGAACCCGAGCCGGACGGCGCATTCATCCCGACGGAAAATCTCAATGTCGCGAGCGCGGCCCAGCATGTGCTGAAGTCGGGCGATACCTTCATCGTCAACGACCCGCTCGGCGATATCACCGGTCGCGACGACGGTCTGTTCGTCAACGACACACGCGTGCTTTCGGCGCTGCGCCTCACCTTCGGCGGCCGCGCGCCTTCGCTGCTGTCCGGCAGTGTCAGCAGCGACAATACCTCGTTCACCGCGCACCTCACGAATCGTCCGTTGCCGCCGCTCGGCGGCGACAGCACACCCGAAGGCGTGATTCACGTCGAGCGCGTGCGCGTGCTCTCGGGCACAGTGCTCAACGAAGCCATCGAACTCACCAATTACGGCACGAGCGACGCCGTCGTGCCGCTGTCCATCTCGTTCGCCAGCGACTTCCGCGACATGTTCGAAGTGCGCGGCCTGAAACGCGACAAGCAGGGCCGCATCGAACCGGCGCGCGTCGAAAACAGGGAAGTGGTGCTGCGTTACGTGGGTCTCGACGACGTCGCGCGCAACGTGCAGATCGCCTTCTCGCCGGAACCCGACAAGCTGTTCGCCGACCGCGCCGACTACACGGTGAAGCTGCCCGCGCAGGCATGCGTGTCCATCTATCTGTCGGTGGCGGTGAAAGTGGTCGCACAGGCCGACAAGCCGGGCGCGGGCGTCGCGCAGCCCACGCATTCGCTGAGCGAGGCGCATCTTTCGCAGATCGACGCCGAGCGCCCGCGCGTAGGCCGCGCCGCAGTGCGCGCCGCGCTGGTCGACGCGCACCTCGTGATGCGCGAGCGGCGCCGTGCCACGGCGCGCGTGCGATCGAGCAATCCGCTCTTCAACGCGTGGATCGACCGGTCGCTTGCCGATCTCGGTCTGCTTACCACAGATCTCGCCACCGGGCCTTATCCGTACGCGGGCATACCGTGGTTCTCCACGCCGTTCGGCCGCGATGCGGTCATCACGTCGTTGCAAACCTTGTGGCTGCAACCCGAGCTGGCGGCCGGCGTGCTGCGCTTTCTCGCCGAGCACCAGGCTCGCGAGAATTCGCCGTTCCGCGACGCCGCGCCCGGCAAGATCATGCACGAGATGCGCAAGGGCGAAATGGCCGCCACGGGCGAGGTGCCGTTCGCGCTCTACTACGGCGGCGTGGACACCACGCCGCTCTTCATCGTGCTGGCGGGCGCCTATGTGGCTCGCACGGGCGACCTCGCGCTGATCGACGAGCTGTGGCCGGCGCTGGAGCGCGCGGCACAGTGGGTGGCGGGCGTATGCGATAAAAACCGCTACGGCCTGCTCGACTATCAGCGCGAGTCCGACGGCGGTCTTGCCAATCAGGGCTGGAAAGACAGCCACGATTCGGTGTTCCATGCCGACGGCCGCTTCCCGGACGGCCCGATTGCGCTGGTCGAAGTGCAGGCTTATGCAAGCGCCGCCTTCGACACCATGGCGCACTTCGCCAGGCTGCGCGGCCTGCACGAACCGGCCGCCGCCTACAGCGAGCGCGCGAAGAAAATCCGTCAGTGCGTGGAAGAAAAGTACTGGATGGAAGAGGCCGGCTTCTACGGCATCGCGCTCGACGGCCACGGCGAACTGTGTCGCGTGATGGCGTCGAATGCGGGGCATCTGCTGGCGTTCGGTTTGCCTTCGCGCGAGCGTGGCGAAGCGGTCGTGCATGCGCTCGACTCCACGCTGTTTCACACCGGCTGGGGTGTCCGTACGCTGGCCGCCAGTCAGGCGCGTTTCAATCCGATGGCGTATCACAACGGCTCGGTCTGGCCGCACGACAATGCGCTCTGCGCGCGCGGCCTCTCGCGTTACGGCGGCAAGGCGGCGGCCGTGCGTTTGTTGCAGGCCTTGTTCCAGGCCGCGGTCAACTTCGATATGCGCTTGCCGGAGCTGTTCTGCGGTTTCCCGCGCCGGCGCGGCGAGCCGCCTACCGCCTATCCGGTGGCGTGTCTGCCGCAGGCCTGGGCGGCAGGCTCGCCGTTCATGATGCTCGAAGCCTGTCTCGGCATCACGATCGACGCCGCCCGCAAGGAAGTGCTGATCGAGCAGCCCATGCTGCCCGAAGGTATCGACTGGCTCGAAGTGGGCGATATGAAGGTGGGCGACTCGTCCGTGTCGATCACGTTCCGGCGCATCGGCGAGAAAGTCGTGGCGTCGGCGGAGCAGGGCGACGTGCGGGTGGTGGCGCTGCTCTGAGCTTGCGCGTCGTCATGCACGGTCGGGTCATCGTCGACGGTGGCCCGGCCGTGCGTCCAATCGAAGCCTTCAGCCTGGCCGGTCGGTACGTGGCGTGAACGGGATGTGTGCTTCTTCGTAGAGCCGGTAGATGAGTTCGAGCATCTCGCGAATATCGCGCGACTCGTCCAGCGCGCGCATGCTCATGATGATCGGCGACACGAGCGTCGGATCGTCCAGTTCCCGATAGCTCACGTCGTCGCGTTTCAGGCCGTACACGCTGCTCGGCACTACCGCTATGCCTTCACCCGCCGCAACGAGACCCAGCGCGATCTGCAACTCGCGCACCTCGTAAATCTTGCGAGGCTTGAGGCCGCGGTCGTCGAACGCGGACAACACCTGGTCTGCGTAACTGGGTCGCGGAGCCTTCGGAAAAATAATCAGCGTTTCGTTGACCAGATCGCGCAACGCGACAACCGGTTTCGCCACCGAGAGCGGATGGCCTTCCGGAAAGGCCACGATCATCTTTTCCTCGCGCAGGATCACGCGGCGGATGTTCGCGTCTTCGTGACGGATGCGCCCGAAGCCGACGTCGATACGGCCGTCTTTCAACGCGCGAATCTGATCCATCGTCGACATCTCGTGCAGGCTCAGTTCGACCGTCGTGTTCTCGTCGCGAAAACGCCGGATGATTTTCGGCAACATGCCGTACAGGGTCGAGCCCACGAAACCGACCGACAGACTGCGCTCGATGTTACCCACGCGCTTTGTCATGGATTCGAGTTCGGCGGTTTGCGATAGCAACTGCGCCGCGTGCGAATAAAAAAACTTGCCCGTTTCCGTCAGCTTCAATGGGCGCGAATTGCGCTCCAGCAATTGCACGCCGAGATTCTCTTCGAGTTGCTGGATCTGGCGGCTCAGCGGCGGCTGAGCGATGTTCAGCCGCTGCGCCGCGCGCGTGAAGTTTCGCTCTTCAGCCACGGCGACGAAATAACGTAGGTGCCGCAGTTCCATCTCTATACCTCCTGGATATAGACCGATACTAAAACGGTGTTGGACGGGCCTTCCTGGCGTGAACTATCCTGCATTCACACTCTGTTTCAGCACTTGATTATACCTTCAGTGGATAGATAGCTCGGTGCCGGATAGAGGGTTAACCCCACCATAATTAGAGTGATTCAGGAGCAGACATGAGCGTCCAGGTGTTTGATACGGCAGAGGTGCAAGACCTGCTGAAGGCCGCTGCGAACCTCGATGGCCACGACGGTGATACGCGCGCGAAGCAGATTGTCGGTCGCCTGCTCGGCGACCTGTTCAAGGCCATCGACGATCTCGACATCACGCCCGATGAAATCTGGGCCGGCGTGCACTACTTCAACAAGCTGGGTCAGGACGGCGAAGCGGCACTGCTCGCCGCCGGCCTCGGGCTGGAAAAATTTCTCGACATCCGCATGGACGCCGAAGACAAGGCGGCCGAGATCGCCGGCGGCACACCGCGGACCATCGAAGGTCCGCTGTATGTGGCCGGTGCGCCCGTGCGCGCCGGCGTCTCGAAGATCGACGTCGATCCGGACGCCGAGGCGGGTCCGCTGGTCATTCGCGGCGTCGTGACAGGGACGGACGGCAAGCCCGTTGCCAACGCGCTGGTGGAGTGCTGGCATGCCAACTCGAAGGGCTTCTACTCGCACTTCGATCCGACCGGCGCACAAAGCGGGTTCAACCTGCGCGGTGCCGTCACGACCGACGCCAATGGCCGCTATGAATTCCGCACGCTCATGCCGGTGGGCTACGGTTGTCCGCCGCAGGGCGCGACCCAGCAACTGCTCAATGCGCTCGCACGCCACGGCAACCGTCCGGCGCACGTGCACTTTTTCGTCACGAGCGACCAGCACCGCAAGCTGACCACGCAAATCAATATCGAAGGCGATCCGCTCATCTGGGACGACTTCGCCTACGCGACGCGTGAAGACCTGATTCCTCGCGTGGTCGAAAAGTCCGGCGGCGCTGCGTTGGGCATGAAGACCGATGCGTACAAGGAAATCGAGTTCGACATTGCGCTGATTCCGCTCGTGCAGGGCAAGGACAACCAGCTCGTCAATCGCCCACGGGTTGCCGTCACCCTGGCCGCGGCCGCGTAGCCGCCTGGCCATTTAGCGCGGCCGCCGCTCACGTTCCGAAAAACCTTTTCGACACCGATGCGCATGCCCCCTCGCCGGGCACGCGCAGGAGAACACACATGTCTGCTCATCCCGATCACACCACGCAACTGGACGAACTGCTGCACACCGCCGTTCAGGACGACCGTGAAAACGGCGTATTCCGTTGCCGCCGCGACATCTTCACCAACGCCAGTCTGTTCGAACTCGAGATGAAACACATCTTCGAGAGCAACTGGGTTTATCTCGCGCATGAAAGCCAGATTCCCAACAACAACGACTATTACACGACATGGATCGGCCGACAGCCCATCGTGGTGACGCGCGACAAGAATGGTGAACTGCATGCGGTGATCAATGCCTGCGCGCACAAAGGCGCGATGCTGTGCCGCAAGAAGCACGGCAACAAAGGCACGTTCACGTGCCCGTTTCACGGCTGGAGTTTTGCCAACACCGGAAAGCTGCTGAAAGTGAAGGACGTGAAGACCACGGAGTATCCCGTGCAATTCAATACCAACGGCTCGCACGATCTGAAGAAAGTGGCGCGTTTCCAGAGCTATCGCGGCTTTCTGTTCGGCAGCCTTAACGCGGACGTGCAGCCGCTCGAAGAGTACCTCGGCGAAACGAAGGTGATCATCGATCAGATCGTCGATCAGGCGGCGGACGGCCTCGAAGTTCTGCGCGGCAATTCCTCGTATATCTACGACGGCAACTGGAAGATGCAGATGGAAAACGGTTGCGACGGTTATCACGTGAGCACCGTGCACTGGAACTACGCCGCGACCATGGATCGCCGCAAGGTGGAAGGTACCAAAGCCGTGGACGCGAATAGCTGGAGCAAGTCGGTGGCGGGCGTCTACGGATTCGAGCATGGCCACATTCTGCTGTGGACCCGCACCATGAATCCGGAAGTGCGTCCGGTCTATCGGCATCGCGAGGAAATCAAGGCGCGCGTGGGCGAGGTCAAGGCGGATTTCATCGTCAACCAGACGAGAAACCTTTGCCTGTACCCGAACGTGTTTCTGATGGACCAGTTCAGTACGCAGATTCGCGTGGTGCGTCCGATCAGCGTCGACAAGACCGAGGTCAGCATTTTCTGCTTTGCGCCCAAGGGCGAAAGCGCGGAAGACCGTGCCACCCGCATCCGTCAGTACGAAGATTTTTTCAACGTCTCCGGCATGGGCACGGCGGACGATCTCGAAGAGTTCCGCGCCTGCCAGGCCGGTTATGCCGGCACGACCGCGCTCTGGAACGACCTCTCGCGCGGCGCGCCGCTGTGGGTCGAAGGACCCGACGCGAATGCGAAGAACATGGGTCTGAAGCCGCTCATTTCCGGCGAGCGCAGCGAGGACGAAGGGCTCTTCGTGTGTCAGCACGAATACTGGGCGCAGGTGATGCGCGACGCGGTGAAAAAGGAAGCCGGGGAGGCACTGGCATGAGCTTCGACTACCAGACTATCTGTGCGGCGCTGTATCGCGAAGCGCGTCTGCTCGACGACCGGCAATGGGACGAGTGGCTGGCCTGCTACACCGAGGACGTCACTTACTGGATGCCGGCATGGGACGACGACGATCAGCTTACCGACGACCACGAAAGCCAGATCTCGCTGATGTATTACCCAGACCGCGGCGGTCTGGAAGACCGCGTGTTCCGCATCAAGACCGAGCGCAGCGGCGCGTCGATGCCCGAGCCGCGCACGAGTCACAACGTCACCAACGTGGAAGTCCTGGCCGAGCGCGAAAACGAAGTGGACGTGCGCTACAACTTCAATACGCTCAGTCATCGCTACAAGGCTACGGACCAGTTTTTCGGCACGATGTTCGTGACGCTGCGCAAGGTGAACGGCGATCTGCTGATTGCTTATAAGCGGATTGCGCTGAAGGACGATTACATCCGTCAGGTGCTCGACGTTTATCACGTGTGATGTGAATACCGGCTAGCGAAGGCCGCGGAACGCGGCAGAAAAGAGAAGCACAGGAGGCAAGATGTCCAGCTACAACGTAGCATTGAATTTCGAAGACGGCGTGACCCGCTTCGTGACCTGCAAGGCCGGCGAAAAAGTGCTCGACGCGGCCTTTCGCGCGAAGATCAATCTGCCGATGGATTGTTCCGACGGCGTGTGCGGCACCTGCAAGTGTCGCGCGGAAAGCGGACGCTACGATCTCGGCGACGATTACATCGACGACGCGCTCACCGAAGACGAGAAAGACAGTGGGCTCGTGCTGACCTGCCAGATGGTGCCGCAAAGCGATTGCGTCATCGCGGTTCCGGCGTCATCTACTGTGTGCAAGACCGGGCACAGCACATTCGCGGCGACCGTCACGAAGGTCGAGGCGCACAACGATGCGGCCATCGTCCTCGAATTGCAGGTGGACGAAGCCGCGCCGGTCTTTCTGCCGGGCCAGTACGTCAATATCGACGTGCCGGGCAGCGGGCAGCATCGCTCCTATTCGTTTTCGTCGGCGCCGGGCGAGGCGGCCATCAGCTTTCTGATCAAAAAGATTCCGGGCGGCGTGATGAGCACGTGGCTCGAATCCGCGCAGCCGGGCGCCAAGGTGGAGTTGAGCGGACCACTCGGCAGCTTCTATTTGCGTGCCGTCGAAAGGCCGCTGCTGTTTCTTGCCGGCGGCACCGGCCTCGCGCCGTTTCTCTCGATGCTCGAAGTACTCGCACGCACGAATTCGCAGCAGAAAGTGCATCTGATTTACGGCGTGACGCGCGACCTCGATCTCGTGCAGGTCGAGGCGATCGAGGCCTATGTGGCGAGGTTGCCCAACTTCACCTACAGCACCGTCGTGGCCGATGCGCAGTCCGGTCATCCGCGCAAAGGGTGGGTCACGCAGCACATGCCGGCCGAGTCCGTGAACGACGGCGACGTGGACGTGTACCTGTGCGGGCCGCCGCCGATGGTGGACGCCGTGCGTCAGTATTTCGATGCCAACGGGATCAAGCCCAACAGCTTCCACTACGAGAAGTTCACGCCTAACGTCGTGCCGAGGGCCGCATGACTACGCAACGATTCGCCGGCAAGGTCATGGTCGTGACCGGCGCCGCGCAGGGTATCGGTCGCGCGGTTGCGTTGCGCGCAGCCGCCGAGGGCGGCAAGGTACTGCTCGTCGATCGCGCCGATTTCGTCGCGGAAGTCGCGGCGGAAGCGGGTAGCGCGAACGCCGCGGGCTTCATTGCCGACCTCGAAACGTACGACGGCGCCGCGTCGGCGATGGCCTTCGCGGCGCGCACCTTCGGCGGCATCGACATTCTGATCAACGGCGTGGGCGGCGCGATCCGCATGCGGCCCTTCGCCGAGTTCGAGCCTGCGCAGATCGACGCGGAAATCCGTCGCTCGCTCATGCCGACGCGTGCCGTATTCCGCGGCCAAGGGCGGCGTCAACGCGATGACGCAATCGCTCGCCATGGAGTACGCCGAACACAACATCCGCGTGGTGGCCACCGCGCCGGGCGGAACCGATGCGCCACCGCGACGCGTGCCGCGCAATGCCGCCGGCGACAGCGACCAGGAAAAGCGCTGGATGGGCGAAGCCGTGAAGCAGGTCACGGAATCGACCTTTCTGAAGCGCTACGGCAGTATCGACGAGCAGGCCGCGCCGATCCTGTTTCTCGCGTCGGACGAGGCGGGCTATATCACCGGCACCGTGTTGCCGGTAGCCGGCGGCGACACGGGCTGACCGGCCGTTCGTTCGGGGCAGCGGGGGTTCGGGAGGGACGGTCGGTGTTGTGGTGGCTCATGGCGAGTACGCATACGGGCTATTCCAGGCCGGCGCGAGAGAGGGCGGAATGTCGCCCGTGCTGGCATCTCATGGCGCATTCGCTTCGGAACCGGCGCGAACGGTCGATGTGTTTGCGACTGGAACGCTTGCAGGTGCCGATGCAATAGGGGGCGATTTCGCCGGAGTCGATGATGCAGACCTGGCTGCGGCGACCAGAGTGGCCGTCGTAGGGGATTCGAGTATGGATGCCGCGGCCGACGTTACCTGAACGTCAGTCTTCAAGGCCAGCATTTTTGGATTGAAAATCAAAAGAATGGTTAGCACGATGGTTGCCGCCGCTGCCACTATCAGCGCCTGCTGCGAACGATGAACCCATCTTGCTTTATCGGCGGCGACCCTCGTCACTGAGTCGTTGGCTGATTTCATTTTGTCGATAACAAAGTCCAGCAGTGCGGTTTCCGCCGCTGAGAATGTTTCGACTGATACCTGGCATACCAGGTTTGAGTATGCCGGGTTGCATTCATTACCCGTCGCGGGAACCTCGGAATCTCGCGCGAACAAGGCCCAGATCGCCGCGAGGACACTGCAGCCGAGAGCAACGGTTATCACAACCAACACGAAAATTGCTTGCGGGCTCGGCGTGTCCGTCAGCTTTGAGACAAAGCCCAGGTCTGCTGCAAGCAGCGCGCCCGCAATCGTCGTCGTTCCCTGAGCTTTGCGGTCGGCAGAGTCGAAAACATCGCATTGGAGCTTGTACTCTTTCTCGGCCCTCTCGATTGCGCCGCGCCGCGCGGTGGCTATCAGCGTTGGCAAGTCAGTGCTCATCGTTTTCACCTTTGCGTGCGATTCAATGGTGCAGGTTTTCATCGCCGGTTGTTTCTGGTTTCATCCTTCTGCGAGTTCGACACCAACGCCGACAGGTTTTAGCCTCGCCACCGTCGGCAATCGGGACGTACGGTTGCGTCAGCGAACAGGCCGGCGGTGTGCGCGGGCCGGGTGTGAAAATTCAGGATTTCCAGCTTGCGCCGGGCCGGCAGTCTTATCGACAGTTCGCGCGCGTAAGCAATGTCTGGCCGCAAGACCTTCATCAGCCGCCACGGAACTGCGGGCTGATGCTGTCTCTTTCACGGTCGTTGTGGTCCAGCGGTTGCGATGGCGATTTGCTGGAGACATGCTTCACCGATAGGGTTCTGCCATGGTGGCAGACTACCGTGCCAGCTTTCTTGCAGGTTGCGGCCTCACTGGATGACGTCCACAAGGCCGCGCTCGCGACCAGAAGGCCGACGGCGATATTCCTCACGCTCATGTTGAACCTCGCGTTCCCGACGGGTTAGCGGCGAGCATCGGAATTTTTTTGTTGTCCGTCCGACGCGCGTCAAGGATGTGACGGATACCGGAAGGACGGTGCAGGTCGGTTCCTTTTTCAACTCAAATCGGACGCAAAGGATTCGAATAGCTCTCCGATCTTGGTTGATTGTCACTGCTCCTACTGGCGTTCGGCTAATCGACACAGCGCTCCAGAATGAGTTGGCCTACACCTTCCTGCTGTGGACATTCGTTTGCGAAGAAACCACCGGGACAGTTTTGATTGCGTCCGGACAAGGATGGCTTGCGCGCTCCCACAATGGCAGGCGCGTGTTGGATGCGGCGCGCCCGGTGGTAACATTTGTTGTCACCTTCACCGACCGTTCGCCCGGTATATCGCATGCCAGACAGTTTCGACCAGCTCGCCGCCCTGATCCGGGCGCGCTTCTCCGAACTGAGTCCGCAGTTCCAGATGGGAGCAGGCTTCCTGCTCGATCATCCCGACGAAGTCGCGGTCTCGTCGATGCGCAAAGTGGCCGAGCGGGCGCAGGTGCAACCCGCCTCGCTGGTGCGTTTGTCGCAGCAACTCGGTTTTCCCGGCTGGAACGAATTGCGCAACCTGTTCGTCGCGCGAGTGCGCACGCGGCCCGAGCCGCTCACGAGCCGGGCGCGGTCGCTCGTCAAGTCGAAGGATGCGCTGGCCAACGATCTGCTCGTTGCACAGCAACACAATCTCGAAGTGACGGCCGCGCACAACAGCCGTGTGATCGTCGAGGCGGCGCGCCTGTTGCGGCGCGCGCCGCATGTCCACGTGGCCGGCTTTCGTTCCTGTTACGCCGTGGCGTTCGGTCTTGTGTACGGCTACCGGCTGTTCCGCTCTTCGGTGTCACTGCTCAACGGCGAAGCGGGCACGCTGGAAATGCAATTGCGCACCGTGCAGCGCGATAGCGCCACCATCGTCATCAGTTTTGCGCCGTATTCCGTGGAAGCAGCGCGGGTCGCCGAGGCCGCGCTGGAGAAAGGCAGCAAACTGATCGCCATCACGGACAGCGCGGTCTCGCCGATCGCACTGAACGCCGACAAAGTACTGATCTTCTCGCACGAAAGCCCATCGTTTTTCCCTTCGCTGGTGGCGGCAACGGCGATCGCCGAATCGCTGGTGGCGCACTTGCTTGCGCTGGAAGGTGCGGGCGCGGTCGAGCAACTGGGTATTGCCGAGCAGTCGCTGCATGCGAAAGGGGCTTATGTGGTGTGAGGGTGAGGAATTGGCGTGATTAGGCTGACCGTGTTTGCCGCGCCGAATTTGGCTATGTCGTTGTGAAGGCGGTCAGTCCATATCCGTACGGAACTGACCAATCTTCGCGCATGGCGTTGCTCAGGCCTCGGTATAGCTGCGTTCGAGTAATGCCTTGGCTCGATCGAAATCGGCCTGGTTGCGCAATGTCACTTCGACGTCTCCAGTGCCCCAGTGGCCGATCTGGCTGATGTCCCGAGAAAATCCTTCCTCCAGCGCGACCGAGACGGGGTCGAGCTTCAAAGTCATCAGTATCTTGTTCGGATACGGAATCGCACAAGCAAAGTTCTTCAGGCGACGAAACGCCGTGTAGAGCTTTAGCTGCTTTTCCTGTACATCGTCTCCCATGCTCAGCAAAAAACTCGCGACATTTGCATGGAGATCGCGTATTTCTTGAGAAGCAAGCGCAAGTTGCTCTTCAACTGTCTTGTCCTTTCCGGGCGATTTTGTGATGTCTGGTATAGCGCCTACTTCCATCGCAAAGACAGGGGCAACGGGAGTGGTTGCGACGGCCGGCGCGGATTTGTTTGTTGCACTTTCAGGGGTGCTTTGCGCGTTGACCAGTTCCAGCAGCAGTAAGTCATCTCCGAACAGTTTGTACCGAATCAGTTCGACGTTTCGCGGGATCTGCTGAACGGCATGCTGGTCGTAACGGGTGAAATCGGCCGCGATGCACAACAGACGTGTGCCAGCCCATTCGATCTTGTCGGCCTCTTCTTTTCCGAGCTTGTCCATTACCAACCAGCGGAATTCCGCTTGATGGTCGAGCAGCCAGTCGAGGTAGTACAGCCCCTGGTTGATGACGTTCTCATTGCTATGCCGTTTGTACTCGACAATGACCGGGCATCCGTTTTCGTCCAGGCCAAGAGAATCGACGCGGCCCCGGTGGGTCTTGCCGGTTGTGTATTCGGTGGCGAGGAAGCGCACGCCGAGTAACGTTTGCATGTTCGCTTCCATCAAGCGTTGCAGATCCTTCTCCAGCTTCGCGGCCTGGCTTGGTAGTTCTTTCGCTGTTTCGTTCGAGATACGGAACAGCTGAATGTCACTCATGAGGATCCCTGTGTTTATTCGAGAATGTATGACCACCATTATCGCGAATTCGGACGAGGCGATCCACAGAGCAGTCACATAAATGGCGGGACAGCCAGCCTGCGGCGCCAAGGCCGGGCTAAAGCGGGGCAATCCATAGTTACACAATAGTTCTGCCCGCGATGATCAGAAAGGCCCGAATGTTTCATTCTCGGGAGTCGTCCTCCCGCTTGGGCTGAAATCGCCAGAAAACAAATGCCAAAACCACGCTGGCCGCAAGTAGCCACCAGTCTAATGTGATTGTTGACTGAATCTGTTCCGGATCCATGTCTGCCCAGACCCATTGGCAGTGCTGGTATCGTCCGCCCGAACATATCAGCGCACCGCCTTCAACAAACGCCCGGTACAGGCCGATCAATGCATAGCAGGCCAATAATCCGGGAGCGCTGTACTTCCCCAACGCGTAGAGCAGTTTTTCCCCTCTATTCATGATTCATCCCCCGCACATCTAAACAATAGACCTGACTGCGTCAGGTGTGTTTTATTTGGTTTGACTGCACGCTGAATTTACCTTAACTAGATCAACCCTTATTAGGTTATCAAGATGCGACGTGAGCAGGTGGTGCAGTAGACAATGATGGCGAAAACTTCCGACAGTCTATCTTTGGAATTAAGAAGTTATCACCTGGCCCTGTTCTATGCCTTTTGCATGATTAAGTGAGATCGGCGTGGGAGTAGCGGCCGGTAGCCTCCCCATCAACACCGTGCGAACCATCAAACGGTACCTTCCCAAGCCGTCTCCCGCACCCGCAGCCCAAGCCTGAAAAAGAGGCCGCTGCCCCCTTCAAACCAATCCCTATCCCCCACATCCGCATTGAAAAACAACAAACGTTGTTATAAAGTATAAATATGTTCTGATTGTTGTTTTGTGCTCGAGCTTCCAGAAAGCAACCCACACAAGTCCACCCACCCCAAAAGACCCCCATGCCCACCAACCCCACCACCACCGTCTTCCACCGCACGCCCCGGCAATCGCTGCCGGTCGCCGTGGCCGGCGACGGCATCGAGATCATCGATTCGACCGGCAAACGGTATATCGACGCCTGCGGTGGCGCGGCGGTGTCCTGTCTCGGTCATAGCAACGCACGCGTGATCGATGCAATCAGGCGGCAGTCGGAGCAACTGCCGTACGCGCATTCGTCTTTCTTCACGACGCAACCGGCCGAAGAACTCGCGGACCGACTCGTCGCGAGCGCGCCGCCGGGGCTCGAGCATGTGTACTTCGTGTCGGGCGGCTCGGAGGCGATCGAGGCGGCGCTCAAGCTCGCGCGGCAGTACTTCGTGGAAAAGGGGGAGTCGCAGCGGCGTCATTTCATCGCGCGGCGTCAGAGCTATCACGGCAACACGCTCGGCGCGCTCGCTATCGGCGGCAATGCGTGGCGGCGCGAACCGTTCCTGCCGATCCTGATCGAAGCGCATCACGTGAGCCCGTGTTACGCGTATCGCGAGCAGCACGTCAGCGAAACCGAAGAACAGTTCGCGCAGCGCCTTGCCGACGAACTCGAACAGAAGATTCTCGAACTCGGCGCGGACAGCGTCGCCGCGTTCGTCGCGGAAACCGTGGTGGGTGCAACAGCGGGCGCGGTGCCGCCGGTGCGCGAGTACTTTCGCAAGATTCGCGCGGTGTGCGATCGTTACGGCGTGCTGCTGATTCTCGACGAAATCATGTCGGGCATGGGACGCACCGGCTACCTCTACGCCTGCGAGGAAGACGATGTCGCGCCCGACATTCTCACCATCGCCAAAGGGCTAGGTGCGGGTTACCAGCCGATCGGCGCGACGCTCGTGAGCGACCGCATCTATCGGACGATCGTCGGCGGATCGGGTTTTTTCCAGCATGGGCATACCTACATCGGTCATGCCACCGCGTGCGCGGCCGCGCTGGAAGTACAGCGCGTGATCGCGCAGGAGAATCTGCTGGTCAATGTGCAGGCGCGCGGCGAGCAGTTGCGCGGCCAGTTGCGCAGTCACTATGCGCAGCATCCGCATATCGGTGATGTGCGCGGGCGAGGGCTGTTCGTCGGCGTCGAACTCGTGAAAGACCGCGAGAGCAAAACGCCGTTCGACGCTTCGCTCAAGCTGCACGCGGCGATCCGGCGCGAGGCGTTTGCGCGCGGCCTGATGGTGTATCCGATGGGCGGCACGGTGGATGGCAAGATCGGCGATCATGTCTTGCTGGCGCCGCCGTTCATCTGCACCGCGGACAACATCGACGAGATCGTGAGCCGCCTGAGCGATGCGATCGCGGCGGCGCTCCCGGCTGCAAACGCCGCCTGAATGTCATTTCACCTCAAACAGACCGACCGCGAGACCGACCATGTCCGAACGCCTGCCGCCTTTCGACACCGCGCATGCCACGCCCGAGCAGAAAGCGGTGCTCGACGAAATTCTGTCCGGCCCGCGCGGCAATCTGAACGGGCCTTTTCTCGGCTGGATTCATAGCCCGGAACTCGCGCAGCAGGCGCAGCGTCTGGGCGCGTTCTGCCGTTATCGCACGGGCTTGCCGTTGCGTCTGTCGGAACTGGCGATTCTGGTGACGGCGGCGCGCTGGCAGGCTCAGGCCGAGTGGTACATCCACTATCCGATCGCGTTGCAGGCTGGCGTCAGCGAATCCGACGCCGAAGCGATCCGCGAAGGCCGCCGTCCCGTTTTCGCGGATGCCGACGACGCCCTGATCCACGACTTCGCCATCGAGCTATACGAAACGAAGCGCGTCTGCGACGCGACTTACGCGCGGGCGGTCGAGCGCTTCGGCCACGAGGTGGTGATCAACCTCGTGGGTTTGCTCGGCTATTACGCGCTGGTCGCGATGACATTGAACGTCTTCGGCATGCGGGCGCTCGGCCAGGACAGCCTGCCTTTCGCGGAGTAGCGGCGGCTTATTGGCCGCGTATTACTGGCCGCGATAGGTCGAGAACAGGCGATCCTGGACCGACGTGCCCGACGCCGGGCCCCGTACGCCGGCCGCCGACGACCCCGAACGCGAGCCGCCCACATCCTGCGCCTGGGCGCTGACGGCGACGGCCGTGGCGCTGTCCGACGGCACGGCCTTCGGATAGTTGGTGTCGTTCTGGTTCAGCAGGCCCGCCTGTTGCGCGGTGACGATTTCAGCGCGCACCTGGGCGCGGGTCAGTCCGCCGTTGCTCTGCTGCGCGAACGAAACAGCCGGAATAGCGAGAGCCGATGCAAGCACGATGGTGGAAAGAAGCGTTTTCATGGTGACCTCCGTTATGGATTGTTGAGTAGACCGGTTTGAATGTCGTGTCCCGATCCGTTGAATCCAGTTTATTTCTCGTAAGGTCGACGAAAAAGCGGCGTTATATGGAAATATTGTTACGCGTTCTGAGATAGTCGGGGTGGGTTGCCCTTTAATGGTGCCGTCATGACGCTGGCACACAGAAGGGCCTATCATGAAGCTCGGTCCACGCCCGAGCTTGTGACACCGCGCGGCACGCCCCGAACGGGTTCCCGGTGGGAACCCGCAACCGATGCTTCAACCGCAAACCCCTGGGTGGGACCGTTGCGGCGGCATCGGCGCCGGTTGGGCAGCGCGCAACGCAGGCACAATCAGGAGAGAACGATGAAGCGCAAGGCATCAGCAGTCTGGCAAGGCGGCCTGCAGGACGGTAGGGGCTCGATTTCCACCGACAGCGGCGTCCTCAAGGAGACTCAGTACTCGTTTTCGACCCGTTTCGCCGACGGCATCGGCACGAATCCGGAAGAGCTGATCGCGGCTGCGCACGCGGGCTGTTTCTCGATGGCGTTGTCCGCGGAACTGGGCAAGGCCGGCATCACGCCGGAGCGGATCGCCACCACGGCAGCCGTCACGCTGGACAAGGACGGCGGCGGTTTCGCGATCACGGCGGTGCATCTCGACGTGACCGTCAAGATTCCCGGCGGCGACAAGGCTGCTTTCGACAAGGCCACGGCGGACGCCAAGGCAGGTTGCCCGGTGTCGAAAGTGCTGAACGCCACCATCACGATGGACGCGAAGCTGGAAAGCTGAGTTAGCGATCACGGTCGTCGCGCCGCATGCCCGCGCATGCGGCGCGCGGCGCTTTCTCTCTGCCTCTTATGCTTTTTTCCATGGAGCCGTCGATGACAACGCAAAGCGAAAAAGCGCGGCAATTCCAGTCTTATCATGCGTCGGGCGACGCCTTTATCATTCCCAATCCGTGGGACATCGGCTCCGCGAGGCTGCTCGCGCTCGCCGGCTTCAAGGCGCTTGCCACTAGCAGCGCCGGCTACGCGTTTTCACGCGGCTTGCCGGACAACTCGATCGGCCGCGAGCAGATGATGGTGCATCTCGCCGAGATCGCCGCCGCCACCGATCTACCCGTGAGCGCCGATCTGGAAAACGGTTTCGGCGACGCGCCGGAAGAGGCCGCCGAAACGATCCGGCAGGCTGCCGCCGTGGGGGTGGTCGGCGGGTCGATCGAAGATGCAACCGGCCGCGCGGACGAGCCGATCTATCCCTTCGACGCCGCCGTGGAGCGCGTGCGTGCTGCCGTCGAAGCGGCGCGCGCATTGCCGTTTCCTTTCACGCTAACCGCACGCGCCGAGAACTACCTCAACGGCCGGCCCGATCTCGACGATACGATCCGGCGTTTGCAGGCCTTCCAGGAAGCCGGCGCCGACGTGCTCTATGCGCCCGGTTTGAAGTCGCGCGAGGACATCGCGGCCGTGGTCGCCGCGCTCGATCGTCCGGTCAATGTGCTGATGGGCTTGCAGGGCGTGCTGCTCGGCTTCGACGAATTGCGGGCGCTCGGCGTGCGGCGCGTGAGCGTGGGCGGTTCGCTGGCGCGGGCCGCGTTGGGCGCTTTCCTGCGGGCAGCGCACGAGATGCGCGATCACGGCACCTTCACGTTCACGAGCGAAGCCGCGAGCGGCAACGAGCTGAACCAGATGTTCACGGATGCCGAGCGCATGTGGGGCAAGCCGCACGGCGGCTGACGCGTGCGTCTACGTCGACCCGTTGCCGAGTTTGTCGATCACCGCGGCAACGAAGGTTTCGGTGACGGGCGGCAGGGTCCGTCCGCGCCGCTTGATCAACGCGATCGGCCGCAGAAAAGCCGGGTCGTCGACCGGTCGAACCTGTAGATCGGGCTCGGCCCGTACCTCGCGCGCTGACGCCGGCAGGATCGTCACGCCGAGTCCGGCGCGCACCATGGCCACGGCCGTCATCATGTAAGTCGGCTCGCAGGCGATGTCTGGCGTGCAGTTTCCGTTGGCGAACGCGCTGTCGACCACCGCTCGCACGCTGGTGCCTTGCGCCGTCAACACGAGCGGCACGCTCGTGAGATCGGCGAGCGTGATGCGCTTGCGCCGCGCCAGCGCGTGGCGTTTGGGAAACACCGCGACGAGGCGATCGACGCCCGCATACAGCACGTCGAAGGCAGGGTCCGTGAACTCGCCGCCGGTCAGCCCGATATCCACTTCGTCGTTGCGCACCAGCGTGTTGACCATGCTGGCGACCACGTCCCGCACATAGAAGCCCGCGCGCGGCACCGACGCCTTGACCTGCTGCACGAGTTCCGGCAACACGCTCGCCGCGAACGTGGGCAGACACGCGATTCGCACCACGCCGCTCGAACCGTCGCCGAGCGCGCGCGCATCGATCAGCACGTGCTCCATGTCGTGCAACGACTTCTGAAGCAGCGGCAGCAGTTCGCGCCCGGTTGGCGACAGCGCGACACTTCGGCTGTTGCGATCGAACAGCCGCACGCCGACCGTTTTTTCCAGCCGCCGGATCTGCACGGTCAACGCCGGTTGCGAGAGATGAAGCCGCGTTGCCGCGCGCGTGAAGCTGCCCGTCTGCGCCACGGCGATGAACGCGCGAATGTCCCGAAGATTCAGATCCATGATGGTTTGTAATGGCTGCAATCAAATCATTTCAATTGTTTTATTGCAGTGACGAACTTACGCTAGGCCTCACTAAAAGATAACATTGGAGACAAACACATGCTGCCTTTACTGGGGCTGGCCACCATCGCCGTGCTGCTCGGCGCGATCCTGTCGAAACGAATGTCGCCGCTGGTCGCGCTGATCATCGTGCCGATCGCGGCGTCGCTGATCGGCGGATTCGGATTCCAGACGAGCAAGTTCGTCATCGACGGACTCAAAAGCCTCGCGCCGGTCGTCGGCATGTTCGTGTTCGCGATTCTCTACTTCGGCACCATCACGGATGCCGGCACGCTCGATCCGATCATCGACCGCATTCTGCGCGCGGTCGGCACGCGGCCCACGCGTATCGTGATGGGCACGACACTGCTCGCGCTGCTGATTCACCTCGACGGCTCGGGCGCCGTCTGCTTTCTCGTGACCATTCCGGCCATGCTGCCGCTCTACGACCGTCTGAAGATGGACCGGCGCGTGCTGGCGGCGGCCGTGTCGCTGGCTGCGGGCATCAATTTTCTGCCGTGGACCGGGCCGATGATCCGCGCATCCGCGTCATTGCATCTGCCTGTTTCGGCGCTCTTCAATCCGCTGATACCGGTGCAACTGATCGGCCTCGTCTTCGTGTTCGGCGTCGCGTACAGGCTGGGACGGCGTGAAGAAAAGCGCCTCGGCCTCGCGCGCACGAGTGTTTCCGTGCCGGTCCCCAAACGCGAACTCACGCCCGAGGAACAGGCGTTGCGGCGGCCCAGGCTGTTCTGGTTCAACATCGTGCTGACCGTGCTCGTGCTCGGCACGATGGTCGTGATGGGCGAGAAGGTGCCGCCCGCGATCATGTTCATGGTGGGGCTTTGCGTCGCGCTGATGGTCAACTACCCGAACGTCGACATGCAGAGAAAACGAATCGACGCACACGCGCGCGCCGCCTTGATGATGGCCGGCATTCTGCTCGCCGCGGGCGTGTTCACCGGCGTGCTGCAAGGCAGCGGCATGCTGAAGGCGATGGCCCAGGCGGCAGTCGGCTTCGTGCCGCCCGCCATGGCCGGCCACATTCCCGTCGCGCTTGGGTTGATATCGATGCCGCTGAGCATGCTGTTCGATCCCGATTCGTTCTACTTCGGCGTGCTGCCGGTGGTCGCGGAAGTGGCGGGCCAGTTGGGCGTGGCGCCCGTGCACGTGGGGCAGGCCGCGCTGCTCGGTCAGATGACGACCGGCTTTCCCGTGAGCCCGCTCACGCCCGCCACGTTTCTCGTGGTCGGCCTGTGCGGTATCGATCTGGCCGATCACCAGAAATTCACGTTTCCCTTGCTGTTCGCCGCGTCGATCGTGATGACGATCGCGTGCGTCGCGCTCGGCATCTTTTCTCTTTGAGCTTCACCGAACGGATGACATCAGCATGACTGCCACTCAGGACAAGCGCCGCGTGCGGATCGGCGCGGGCGCCGGTTATTCGGGCGATCGCATCGAACCCGCGGTCGAACTCGCGGAACACGGCGCGCTCGATTACCTGGTCTTCGAATGCCTCGCCGAACGGACGATCGCCATCGCGCAACAGGCGCGGCGGCGCGATCCGCAACTTGGCTATGATCCGCTGCTGCAGGCGCGCATGCACGCCGTGCTGCCCGCCGCGATCCGTCGTGGCGTGCGGATCATCTCGAACATGGGCGCGGCCAATCCGTTGGCCGCCGCGCAAAAGACCGCGCAAATCGCGCGTGAACTCGGTGTGGGCGACATCAAGGTCGCGGCCGTGACGGGCGACGACGTGCTCGACGTCGTGTTGCATGGCGATTTCCGTTTTCAGGAATCGGGAGAGCCCGTCGCGTCGTATAAGGACCGCATCGTGTCGGCGAACGCGTATCTCGGTGCGTCGGCCATCGTCGATGCGCTGGCGGCAGGCGCGCAGATCGTGTTGAGCGGCCGCGTGGCCGATCCCTCGCTGTTCGCCGCGCCGCTCATCCACGAATTCGGCTGGCTCATGGACGACTGGCATGCACTCGGGCAGGCAACCGTCGTCGGGCATCTGCTCGAATGTGCGGGGCAGGTGACGGGCGGCTATTTCGCCGATCCGGGCTTCAAGGACGTGCCGGATCTCGCCCGTCTGGGTTTCCCGATCGGCGAAGTGGCGGCCGATGGGTCGGTGGTCATCACCAAGGTCCCGCACGCCGGTGGCCGCGTCACCGAGGCGACCTGCAAGGAACAGTTGCTCTACGAGATCCACGATCCGCAGCGCTATTTGCAGCCCGACGTCGTCGCCGATTTCACGCAGGTCGCCGTGAGCGAAGAAGCGCCGGACCGGGTGCGCGTTACCGGCGGACGCGGCACGCCGCGTACCGGCACGCTGAAGGTGTCGGTTGCTTATGTCGACGGCTTTATCGGCGAAGGGCAAATTTCGTATGGCGGCCCGGGCGCGGTCGAACGCGCGCGGCTTGCGCTCGATATCGTTCGCGAACGGCTGGCTCTCACGGGTGTGCAGACGAGCGAGTTGCGTTTCGACGTGATCGGCGTGAACGCCTTGCATGGCGACACCATTGGATCGCAAGGCGGCGCGCCCTATGAAGTGCGCGCGCGCGTGACGGGCCGCACCGCGTCGGCGGCGCAGGCCGTGCGGATCGGCAACGAGGTCGAGACGCTTTACACGAACGGACCTGCGGGCGGCGGTGGCGTGACGAAATCGACGCGTGAAGTGCTGGCGGTGCAATCGGTGCTGCTGCCGCGCGAGCACGTCAAGCCGACGTATACCTTCGTGGAGGCATGAAATGAAACTTCGTGAACTTGCTCATTCGCGTACGGGCGACAAAGGCAACACGCTGAACATATCGGTCATCTGTCACGACGCGCAGCATTACGATTATCTGCGTGACGCGTTGACCGCCGAGCGCGTCAAAGCGTTTCTAGGCGACGTCGTACTCGGCGACGTGGTCCGCTATGAATTGCCGCGTCTCGCGGCCTTCAACTTCGTGCTCGGCAATGCGTTGGGAGGCGGGGTGACGCGTTCACTGGCGCTCGACGCGCACGGCAAGTCCCTGAGTTCCGCGTTGATGGGCATGGATGTTTGAATATCGTTAGAATGCCGAATTAAAATTACGGGAAGAAGAAAGCCCATCACGAGAGATGGGCCTTCATGAACAGATCAAACATGCACCCCGTTGTTTCATCCAGGCGCGAAACGACGGTCAGAACTTGTGGCGTATGCCGAGACTGACCAGTTCCTGCGTATTGGTGCCGGGATAGCCATACGAGCCAACCGATGCCTGCGCACTGACCACGCCGGTTCCGTCCGCGTCCAGTGTTTCGCCGCTGGCGTGTTGCCACGCGCCCACCAGATAAACGTCGGTCCGTTTGGACAGGTTGTAGTCGGCGCCGAGTGACACCTGATGGTACGTGGCGCCGGTATTGCCGCTCGACTTCGTATAGCTGTAGCCCACCCCGACGAGCAACGCCGACGTTGCCTGATAGTTCACGAATCCTTGTCCGGTGTTGAATTTTTCCGAAGAGGAAAACGCGGACTGCGCGTCCGATTTGTATTGCGCGTTGCTATAGCCGGCACCGAAGGTGAAAGGCCCGGCCACGTATTGCGCGGCCACGCGCGCAATATTGATGGACTTCGCCGTCTGATATCCGAGGTTCACCAGCGAACCGTCGAAGGTGCCGTCAGACGTGCCGCCCCATGTCGTGCGCTGCGCCACGGTGCCTGCTGGATTGTTCGCGACGAAATAGCCGGCGGCGACGGAGATCGGCCCATTGTTGTACGCCGCGGCAACAGACCAGGTCTGGCCGGAGCCGGTTTGACCCGCCACGCCACCGAACGCATACATGCCTTCGATCTGCAGACCGGCGTAAGTGGGCGACAGGTACTTGATGGCGTTGCTGGTGCGCGAACTGTTGTCGTAGTTATCGACGTCACCGACGGTGGCGAAGACACTGCCGAGGTAATTGTCTTCGGTGATGGCTTGCACCAGATCGACCAGCGGATCGTATTGCCGTCCCAATGTAAGCGTTCCGTACTGATCGCTCGCCAGTCCGACAAATGCCTGCCGGCCGAACTCGCGTCCGCCTTGCCCCAAGGCGCCAGTGGATGGATTAAAGCCGTTTTCCAGCTGGAAGATGGCTTTCAGTCCGGCGCCCAGGTCTTCCTGACCTTTGAGGCCCCACCGGGTGCCGGAGAGATCGCCGCCGCTGTTGTTGCCGACCGACCAGAGATTCTTGCCGTCCGCCGTGGCGTTGTGAACGAATGTCAGGGACGTATCGATACTGCCGTAAAGCGTGACGCTACTTTGCGCATGCGCGGTGCTGGCGGCGGCCAACGCGGTGAGCGAAATAAGGCAAGGCTTGTTCAGTTTCATTCTTTCCTCCAGGTAGACGTTCGACTGCCGTTAAACCCCGTTAGAACCCGCAGCGCGAGCGCTGAGGAATAAAACTCGGTACGTGAACAATTTCCGCAAGGTTGCCGGAACGGACGACAACGCTATTCTTACGGATAAAAAAACGCCTGCTCACCCGCGCGCCTTCCGTCTTCGTTACGGCACCAGCCAGAGCGCCAAACCGTAGACAAAAAGCGAAACCAGGAAGGTGACCGCGGTGTATGCCATGACGCGCTGGATGCGAATCCCGGCAATCGCGACCACGGGCACGGCCCAGAATGGCTGAAGCATGTTCGAGACGTTTTCCGCCATCGCCACACCCATGGCAACGCGTGCGACCGGGGCATGCAGGCTCAGCGCTGCCGGCAGCACGAACGGACCCTGAACCGCCCAGTGACCGCCGGCGCTCGGAATCAGCAGGGTAATGATCAGCGAACTCAGGTAACTCCACAGCGCGAGTGTCGACGTACTGGCAATCGCCACAAACGTTTTGGCGATGACGGCGGCGAGCCCGGTTCCGCTCATGATGCCCATCACGCCGCCGTACATCGGATATTGCAGCAGCATCGAGCCGGTTTGACGCGCGGCACGACGGATTGCGTCGGCATACGCAATAGGGCGGCGTTGCAGAGCAAGGCCCAATAGCAGGAAGATCAGGATCGTGGTGTTGATGTCCAGTTCGAATCCCTTGGTACTCCATTGAACGGCGAGATAGCCGATTCCCAGCGCCAATAGAAACAGCGTGCCGATCACCGACTGCTCCATTCTCGACGCCAGCGAATCCGTGCCCGCTGCTCGCGCGTGCGGGTCGTCCGTGGCGGCAGGCGCTTCGGTTTCGCGGATGGGCGTGATGTCGGCTTCACGCGGGTGCATTTTGATGAAGATCGCCGTCATCAAAACAACCACGGCGATAGTGGGGATGAATACGAACGGTGCGAAGACGGTTTGGCTCAACGGAATGACCTGACCCGTTGCCTTTTCCACGAGGTTGAGCGCATTGCCGTGCGAAGCCTGAGAGAGCGCGATCGAACTGGACAAGCCGCTATTGCAGATCGACCACGCCGAGTAGCTTCCGGCAACCAGCCACGCAAAGTCGACCTTGACGCGCCTGGCAATTTCTTTCGCGAGCAACGCACCCACGACGAGCCCCAATCCCCAGTTGAGCCACGCGGCAACGGCGACCATCGGAAACACGACGAGCGCGGCTTTTGCCGGCGTCTGCACGCGTGAAGCCAATGCACGCAGCAGGCGTTGAACGACCGGCGCGTCCGCAATGGCATAGCCGGTGACGAGGATCAGGATCATCTGCAACGCGAAGCCGAGAATACCGAACGCACCGCCGTACCAGGCCGTGACGATGCTGCCAAAACCTGCTTTAGGGGCGAGAAAAACCGACAGCAGAATGACAACAAAGGTCAACCCTATCGAAAGAACAAACGGGTCCGGCATGACCCGTTCGAACAGATAGACCAGAGCGGTCACGACACTTCTCTGTTCAGGGTCGGAAGAAATGGAGGCTGGTCTCGTTTTCATCGTTTATCTCTTGCGTGGGTACGACGTCGCTACTCTAAGACAATGCGCAAAGTGGTGCATTTATCGCAACAACAGACTGCGCGTCGGCTGGCAGGAATGGGACGATACCGGAATTCGCGGCGGTGTGCCGGGAGTCCGGCAGGTGGGGAGAGTCTGCGTTGATTTGTCGATTCGTTGCGGAGAAAAAGCGCTGACAGTGGTCGCGTACTCGACGTCCGCGGGCATCGCCAAAAAGCAGGCGTCGTACATGTCACGACTTATCTCAAGGCCGTGAAAGCCGCGGGCTCGACCGATCCGGACAAGATCATGGCCCGGTTGCACGAGATGCCTGTCGACGACTTTTACGCGAAAGGCTACATCCGGCAAGACGGCAGCATGATCCACGACATGTTTCTTCTGCAGGTGAAGACGCCGGCCGAATCGAAAGAGCCGTGGGACTACTACAAGGTCATCGCGACGATACCGGGCGATCAGGCATTCAACCGCAAGTCGCAAAGCCGGTGCGCACTATGGAAGTAGGCTTCTTTTGCAGCCTTCTTCTGCCTGATGGATATTCGCTTCAGTGCTGGCCTGATTCGGTCGAGCCCGACGTTGTCGATCCGTACCCGGCAGCCTGACCGGCTTGGGCGTCTTTCTGCGCGGTAATGCGTGCCTGGGCTTGCTGATAATGGGTCGGCCAGCTATTGCGGTCGTCCAGCGAGTTGTAGCCCGCGTTGTGCAGTTCGACGAGTTCCTGACGCACTTGAGCACGGGTGAGCGGCTGATTCGATTGCGCGAACGAAATAACCGGCGCAGCGAGGATCGCGCCGACAACGGCGACTTTAACGAGGTATTGCATGGTATCTACGACCTTTAAAATAAGAAGGGTTCGGCGAACGACTCCGCCCGGCGTTCAGTCGTTGGGCAGCACGTTGAATCGCCGCCAATGGAGTTGTTCTTCGTAGGGAAGATCCAGACCTAAATCACCGAGCCAGACGCACACGGTTCGACTCGACGCCGGTGCATCGATCATCAAGCCCCAGTGAGTCTGGCAACTCAGCAGCGAGTCGCTGATCGAATAGTCGCGCGGCAGTGCTTCATATTTATCGAGCACCGCTTTATCGAAATAGACCGGCGTGAGGTAGGCCGGTGCATCGGCGGTCGAGTACGAACGATCATTCAGGCGGGCCGGATTGCAAGTGAACGAGGCGACCTGATCTCCCGTCAGCCGGAAGATGAACTCGACGTAATGCTGCGGGCGGCTGCCGTTGCCCTCGCGTAAATTGCTACTAATCGTCGGCGTCGCCACGTTGTTCATTCCAGACCTGATAAATGCGTAAAAAAATGGCGGGCGAAGATTAAACGCCGCTCGGGAAAAGATCTCTTGGTTAAAGAGTATCCGGGTCGGCGAGAACGAAAAAGCGCATTGTTCGAACAACACAAGTGCGAGTTGCTGAACAATTTCGGGCGATGCGTGAGGACGGGGAAAAAGTCTGGTCGGGCGTTGCATAAAACATGGCATCGCAACGCCCAGCCAGGTGTTCCGAACAGAACCTCACACGTTGACGACGAGTCGGCCCAGATGCTGATTCTTCTCCAGAACCCGATGTGCCTCGACGATGTCGTTGAACGCGAACCGTTGTGCGATGACGGTTTTGAGTTCGCCCGATGCCACGCCATCGAGAATGAATTTCACCGCGGCTCTTTGCAGTTCCGGCGTGGTCGTCGTCTCGAACAGATTGAAGCCGTGAATCGTGATGCGTTTGGCCAGAACGGTGAGCATGGGCAACGGCGTGACGTCGGTGCTCAACTCGCCATAAACCAGTACATTGCCGCCCGCGGCGGTGGCTTCGATCAGTTTCGGGAAGAGCGGGCCGCCAACGGAATCGAATACGAGGTCGGCGCCTTTTCCGTTGGTGATGCGTGCCACTTCGGCGGCAACGTCCTGTTCGTCCGTCGCAATGACGTGTGCGGCGCCCAGTTCCAGTAGCGCCTCGCGCTTCGCATTCGTGCGGGTGAGCGCGATCGGCACGGCGCCCAGCGCATTGGCGATCTGGATTGCACCGACGCCCACGCCGCTGGAGGCAGCCGTAATCAGCACAGTCTGACCGGGGGAGAGCCGGTTGCCTTGCGTAAAGGCGGCATAGGGCGTGATGAAGACATTCCAGATCGCGACGGCGTCTTCGAAGGAGATCGGCTCCGAATGTTTGACAACCGCGTGAGCCGGCGCAAGAACGAGTTCACCGTACATGCCATAGTCGTTCATCGAGAAAGACGGCACCGTGCTGACCACGTCGCCCACTTTGACGTGCGTGACACTCGCGCCAACCGACTCGACCACGCCCGACACTTCATAACCCAGCCGAGCGGGTAACTTCACTTCCTCGACGTAATTGCCACTACGCCACATCGATTCGGCGCGATTCAGTCCAATGGCTTTTACCGCGAGGCGAACCTCGTTGGCGGCAGGTGCGGCGACCTCGATGTTCTTGAACTCGAGAACTTCCGGTCCGCCGTAGCGAGAAAAGCTGACAATGCGTGACATGTGAACCTCAATCAGGATAGCTGCTGGTACGGGATGGAAACGCTCGTTTGCATCGAGACGTCCGAACAGACCAGATCGTAGCGATCACTGCATCGAGATTAAAGCGCGGATTCTGAAATCACTGTTTAGGATTGCGGTACAAAGCAAACGGTGTCGACTCAACCGAGCTTGTCGACGGACTCTGCGCGAATCATTTGTCCGATATTGGCAGGGCGAACCGCGGGCCGGGTGGACGGTGCGTACACCGCATCGCCACGAGCTATTTTGGCGCCGGTCAGCGCGCAGACGCCCGCACACCGGGAATTGCGACGCATCCAGAGTTGCTCGCTGTAGTTCGCGCCGGTGGCATCGCGCCAGGTAATCGAAATGGACTTCTCACCGAATCGCTCGACGAAAGTCACCATGGCCGAGCTCGCATCCGAGCGCAATGCGTCGCTATCCGGGGCAATGATGCTTGCCTCGGTGGCGGCGTCCGAATCGGACGAGACGTCGGCTTGCAGCCAGGAAATGGTGGCCGCCCACGGATCGCGGAACGATCCATGGGTGTCGGGTTGTGGGTACTCTCTTGAGCGGTTAGAAATCTGGCGGTCGCTTATCCGCAGGGACGCCGATCCGATGTGGCCCATGTCGAATTCTCCGTGGAATTGTCCAGTGATCGATTGGACGTGAAGTTCGCATGCTATCGGGGCTGCAGCAGAAAATACACCAAAGCTTCTCAAACACTCAGTTTGTTAATCGCGAACAATCCGGCGTCGACGTCCGGTAAAGCGAAAAATTGCCCGCCGGACGCGCAAATCAAAGACATGCACCGAACATTCGCAGCCCATTGGCACTTGATGCAATTGCCGTGATTGTTCGATGCAGTGAATCAGTGTGTTTCAGTTTTCGAGCGCGAAGCACGACACACCCGATTCACCATCCGTCTTTTTCGCACTCAAGCGGCCATGCGTGCCGTGCGCCACAACCAGAAATCTTCGGGCGACAACGCCTTTGCGAACAGAAAGCCTTGCAGTTCATCGCAGCCGATGCTGCGCAGAATGTGCGCCTGATGCTCGCTTTCGACGCCTTCGGCCACCACTCTGAGACCCAGTTCGTGACCGAGTTCGATGATCGCGCGAATGATCGCGAGGTCGGCCGGCGCATCGAGCATGGTGTGCACGAAGGCGCGGTCGATCTTGAGGCGATCGAGCGGAAAACGGTTCAGATAGCTGAGGCTCGAATAGCCGATGCCGAAATCGTCGAGTGACAGTTTTACGCCGAGTTGCCGGATCGCGTTGATGGTGGCGAGATAGTTTTCCGCATTGTCCATCAGTACGGTCTCGGTGATTTCGAGTTCCAGCCGCTCGGGCGCGATGCGATAGTGCGCGATTCTGCCCGCCAGCGTGCCGATCAGGTCGGGGTCGCTCAACTGGATGGCCGACAGATTGATCGACACGCGCAGGTGGCGCAAACCTTCTTCGGTCCACGAAGCGAGCTGCCGGCATGCCTGGTCGATCACCCACGCGCCCATCGGAATGATGAGCCGCGTATCTTCCGCGACCGGAATGAACTCGGCGGGCGAGACGATGCCGATCTGCGCACTGTTCCAGCGCAGCAATCCTTCTACCGCTACGAGTTCGCCCGTATGCGCGTCGACGCACGGCTGATACGCGAGCTTCAGTTCATGCTGCTCGATCGCCTGGCGCAGGCAGGCTTCGAGAGTCAGGCGGTAGCGGGCGCGCTCGGCCATATCGGGCGCGAAGAACTTGACGAGATTGCGTCCCGCCGCCTTCGCCTGATACATCGCGGCGTCGGCGTTCTGCATCAGCGTTTCGATGTCGTTGCCGTCGTCCGGAAAGAGCGCCACGCCGACGCTGCACGACACGGGCAGGGCGACGCCGCCCAGTTCGTGCGGCTGGCGCACGAGCGGCATGAGACGTTCCTCGATAGTACGGGCGACATCCGCGGCGTGGTTGACGCCGGTGAGGATCACGGTGAATTCGTCGCCGCCGAGCCGGCTGACCGTGTCGTTGCTGCGCACGGCTTGCAGGAGCCGCCGCGACACCGAGCGCAGCAGGTTGTCGCCGATGTGATGGCCGAGCGAGTCGTTGATGTTCTTGAAGCGGTCGAGGTCGATGAACAGCACGGCGATGCGCTGCTTCGTACGGCGCGCGTTGTCGAGCACGGCGCCGAGGCGCTTGACGAACAGTTCGCGATTCGGCAGTTCCGTGAGGACGTCGTGCTCGGCGAGAAACTGGATGCGCGCCTCGCTCTTCTTGCGGTCCGTGATATCGATCAGCGTGCAGATGTAATGCGAGAGGTTCGCGCGCCGGTCGCGCACGGCGCTGACCATCAGCCACGCCGGATAATCGCTGCCCGCACGGCGGCGGACATGCGCTTCGCCGTGCCATGCGCTCAGGCGGTCCACGGAATCGATCACGCCAGGGAAAATATCGCCCTGGTCCTGCACGCCGAACAGGAAGGCGGGCTCCTTGCCGGCAACGTCGTCGGCACGATAACCGGTCGCGCGATAGAAGGATGCGTTGGCGGTCACGAGGCGCCGCTGTGCATCGAGAATCAGGATCGCCTCGGACGAGGCTTCGAACACCTTGCCCCACAACTCGAGGCGCTGCTCCATCAGCTTGATCTGGTTGATCGGCGTGAACGCGGTCAAGACGGCGTCGCGTCCCTGGAAGTCGAGCCGGCGCGCGGACAACATGGCCCACGTCGGCTCGCTGCCTGCTTTCCAGCGTACTTCGAATTCGTCCACGGCGTCGCGGTCGGAGAGTTGCTGGAAAAAGCGCGCGCGGACTTCCGAGTCGAGTCCGAAACCCCACGGATCGACGGCGCATCCGTTCAGCCACGCCAGCGCGGGCCCGTTGGCGTGCAGCACCTCGTGTCCCGGAATGGCCGTCACCACCATCGGAACCGGCGTTGCCTCCACGAGCGCGTGTTGCGCCGCCGAGGCGCGCGCGGTGGCCGCCAGTTCCTTCTGCACGTCGCGCTCGCGGTCGAGTTGTTCGAGCATGTCGTTGAAGCCGCGCACGAGGTGGCCGATCTCGTCCTGACTGTGCCAGTCGGCGCGCAGCGAGTGGTCGCCCGTACGGCGCACGGTGTCCATCACGCGGGCGAGCTGGCGCAGCGGACGCGAGATCTGTTGCGCGACGAAATACACCATGCTCAGGATCGCGCACAGCAGGAAGAGGGCCGTGCCGAGATGAAGCCACATGCGCTCGAAGAGGCCGCGCACGCGTTCGTGAAGCAGCGTTTCGAGCTGACTGCCGGTGACGGTCCAGGCGTCGCTGACGCTCAGCACCACGCGCTGCTGGGCGGCGTCGAGCGCGGCCAGCGCGGCGGCATCGGGACCCGCATCGACGGCCGCGCCGGCGGCGCGCCGATAGGCGTCGATGGCCGCGAGCATGCGTTCCACCGACGGCCCGATCGTGCCGGTCAGGGTGCCGTTCGCGGCCGACGCTTCCGCGTAGTCGGAGCGCAGTCCCTGCAATACGGCATCGAGTTGTCCTTCCAGCACGAGATAGCGGGTGCGCATCTCGTCGCGCCCGGTGTGGACACTGCGCAGACTCGACCCTGCGTCGTGCAGATGACGGCCGATCCGGTTCACGTCGCCGAGCAGTTCCGGATAGCGCAGGATCGACAGCGACATCGAGTAGTAGCTGTCCAGATCGGGGTCGAGGATGAGGTTGGACTGGTTGCCGACCCGCGTCACCAGCGCGCGCGTCGCTTCGAGGCCCTCGTCCACCGTCGTTGCGCCGGCATGCGGTTGCGCGCTGGCGGCGAGCGAGTCGAGCACGCGCCGGTTGATCGCCGCGCTTTCGAGATTCGCGCCATAACGTTTCTCGGCGTCGGCGAGGCGGTCGGCGGTGGTCTGCAGACGCTCGGCCGATTGCGGCTGACCCGCGCCGGCAAGCGCGAAATCGACGAGCGCGGCCTGAACGGTCCCGACGTAGGCGTTGCCGATCAACTCCTTGTTGGAGAAATCGATCGCAATGTACTTCTCGTGAATCAGAATGCCGCTGATGTACAGCACGGCGCTCAGATCGAGCAGATAGATCAGGACCAGCTTGCGGCCGACGCGCAGACGTCCGAGAAATCGGAAGAACAGGTTGCGCTTCATGGCCGTGGTCGCGCGATCGCGAAGCTGGCATCAACAAGGTGGCTAACGAGACGTGTCACTGCGTTTCTCCGAGCAGGGAACGTCGGATTTCGATCCAGTCCGACGGCGGGAAAAGCCCCTGAACTCACTATCGACCACTCGTAGAAACTTCTTTAGCTTTTGCTTAAAACGCCCCACGGCAGTGCTGGAAACGCTGCAAGACGGTGCGTCTGCGCGCTTTTGCACGGTCGCGCACCAGTCTCGGGCCGGGTCAAAACCCGCTTGCTGGAAGGGCGATTCGGGCTGCCTTGATTTATTGAACGGATAGTCATAATATCCGCCTCATGACGAAATCTGTGAAACCGGCGAAGGCGGAGCAATCCGCCGTCCGAGCGCCCCGGCCTTCGCCCAAAAAAGGCGGCGAGGTCTGCGCGCGGGGGCGGCCGCGCGAGTTCGACACCGACACGGTGTTGAACAGCGCAAGCCAGGTGTTCTGGAATCACGGCTATCACGCCACCTCGATCGATGACCTCTGCAAGGCCACCGGTCTGCTGCGCGGCAGTCTGTACGGCGTATTCGGCGACAAGCACGGCATCATGCTCGCCGCACTCGACCACTACGCGGAAGGGTCGGTTGCGCGACTGGCCGAGCGCCTCAACGCGCCCGTGCCGGCCGACGAGGCGTTGCGCAACGCGCTGCTGCACTACGCGCGCGTCGCCAGTGCGCTCAACGGCGAGCGCAGCTGCTTCATCACCAACACCACGCTCGAAATGCAGCCCGGCGACGAAGAACTGCGCGTGCGCGTCGCCGCCATCCAGCGCCGCATGGCAACTTTGCTCGCAGCCTCGGTGATTCGCGGCCAGGCGAGCGGCGCATTCAATTCGACACTCGACGAAAAAGCCGTCGGCGATTTTCTGTTGTGCGTGATGCAAGGGCTGCGCGTGCTCGGCCGCGTCGCCCATAAAGAAGACGCGCTGACCGGCATCGTCGATGTGGCCATGCGGGCGTTGGTCTAAATTTTTTTACCTAATTTTTGAATGGTCAGTCATGAATTCTGAGTCGATCAAGTCCTGTCCATCGTCATCCGGCATTGGCGCCGCGCCGCGCTTCGAGCGCCAGGGTCTTGCGCTGGCCGTGCTGTTCGTCGGCGCGTTTCTGGCGCCGCTCGACTACTTCATCGTCAACCTCGCGCTGCCGTCCATCCGCACCGGCCTGAACGCCAGCGACGCCCAGCTGCAACTGGTCGTCTCCGCTTACGCCTCGGCCTATGCCGTGCTGCTGATCACGGGCGGCCGCCTCGGCGACCTGTTCGGACGGCGCCGCATGTTCATGACCGGCATGGCCGCGTTCGTGGTGGCGTCGGCGCTGTGCGGTTTCGCGACGAGCGGCCACATGCTCGTGATCTCGCGCATCGTGCAGGGCATCGCCGCGGCCGTGATGGCGCCGCAAGTGCTCGCGACCATCCGGGCCGTCGTGCCGCTGCATCAGCAGACCAAGGTGATGAGCCTGTACGGCTTCGTGTTCGGCCTGTCGTCGATCGTCGGGCAACTCGGCGGCGGCGCGCTCATTACTTACCATCCGTTCGGGCTCGACTGGCGCATCATCTTTCTGATCAACATTCCGATCGGCGTGCTGGCCTTCATCGGGACTTGGAAGTTCGTGCCTGAGAATCAGCCCGCGACGCACACCGGCATCGATCTGAAGGGCGTGGCTTTGCTGTCCGCCGTGCTGCTGCTCGTCATCTATCCGATGACGCACGGCCGCGAAGCCGGCTGGCCCGCGTGGACCTTCGTGATGTTCGCGCTGGCCGTCCCCGTATTCGCGCTTTTCGTGGCCACCGAGCGGCAGGTGGAGCGGGCGGGCGGTCATCCGCTCGTAGACCTGCAACTGTTCCGTAACCGGGCGTTTGCTCTCGGCCTCGTGCTCGCGTTCCTGTTCTATTGCAACAGCGCGTTCTTTCTGACGTACGGCATTTTCCTGCAGACCGGTTTGCACTGGACGCCGCTCGCGTCCGGCATCGCGATCATGCCGTTCGCCATCGGCTTCGTGATCGGGCCATTGACCTCGCCCGCGGTGGTCAAGCGGATCGGCGCACACGTGCTGACGCTCGGTTTCTCGATGATGACGATCGGCTTCACGGTGACGGGCTGGTCCGCCACTCGCGCCGTCAGCCCCGACCTGCTGTTCTATTGCGGTCTGGTGTGCGCCGGGGTCGGGCATGGTCTGCTGCTGCCCTCGATCATGCGCATTGTCCTGCTGGAAGTGGTGCCGGAGAAGGCGGGACTGGCGTCCGGCGTGGTGTCCTCGACCTTGCAGATCGGCTCGGCCTTCGGCACGGCGGCGATTAGCGGCGCGTTTTTCGGCGCGCTCGGCGGCCACGCTAGCGCCGCGCACTATGCGCAAGCCTTCCAGGTGAGCCTTGCCATCAACGCGGTGCTGATGTTCGTGTGCATCGGTCTGAGCGTGCTTCTCGTGCAGCATCAGCAGCGGGTACTGCGTGCCGCGGTGCTGCCGGTTTAAAAATCGGCTCGCGGAAATCGTTTTCAGAAATATTGCGTAAAAAATTATTATGTACTTTAAACAGAACTATTTAGCGGCAAGCTGAATTTACCGGTGACTTACCTGTTCATAGGTAACCTGGGTTGTTCGCCGACTCGAATAAACCCTATTCGGGTGGAAGCGCTTCTATGAGGCCGCAAACGGCGCGAGCATTTTCTACCCACCGTTTTTCAGCGTCGCCGTAATTGTTTCTATCGTGCGGTGCCGCATGGGTAGCGCTTCCGGCGGGGTATTTACGGGTTTTCCCGATATATCAGCGTTTCTCGGTCGTGGAGAAAGCTTTCTATTGCCGATGAAAACGCTATCAATAAAAAAGCACTTGCCCAGCTTAAATTCGATTGTTAATCTGGTCGGACTTTTAGAGCTTTCCTTCAGGAGGCAAACAGCCTCGAACTTTGCTCCATTTCAAAGTCGAAAAGTACGACGAAAAGGCTTAATAACGCTCAACGGTTATCTGGGGGATTGAATATGTTGACCGCCACCCTTGATGGACTCCAAATTCCGCCTGCCGACCGGTTCAATGTCGGCGACGTCGTCACGTTGAAAGAAGGCGGTCCTCGCATGACCGTCACGTACGCAGGTCCGGTTGCGCTCAATCCGGGCGACTGGCTGGTTTGCGAGTGGTTCGACGAACGCGGCGAATTGCGCCGTGAAATGTTTTCGCCGGAAAGCGTGCGAGTGGAACCGCGCACGATTCCCGCCGGCTCCGTGGTGTGGGGCAGAATGGGTCGCGCGGCCTGAGCGCCGCCGCATCCATTTTCTATCGGTTTTTCACGCTTATTTCTTCACACTGTCGCGCGACGCGGCACGCCGTTGCACGCGCACCAGCAGGGCCGATGAAAAGGCCCGCATTCTGACCAGCTTGCGCGTTTCGACCACTTCGCCGGCAATGTTTTTCGGCGGATTCGGCTGCAGCGCCCAGTAAAGTGCCAGCAGCCAGCCGAACCCGGTCCAGCCGATGCACGCGTTGAACAACGCGATCGTGAGCAGGTCGTGGCGCTTGCGCCGGTCCGCGAGAATGGACGGCAGAAAATACAGTCCCAACGCGATTACCGCGGCGACCGCCTGAACGACGATGTTGCCAGCCACGCTGTTGCCATTCACAACGTTGTTCCTCCCCATTAGTCGCACGGCCCGTGCGACCGGTTCGCCGGGCGTCTTACGAAATCGCACGCGCCCAATCAGGCGATTGTCGCGCGAATGGAATGAATCCGCACCTGCCGTGGCGCGATCGGGCCGGACGCGTGGTGCGCGCACGCGCATGCTTCGAAGGCGGCGGGGGTTCAGCAGTCGCTTCATCAGGACTATCATGGACGTTTCGACTGAACAGATCCGACACGGACGCCACCATGATCTCCGACGATACGACCCAGCAGACGCAGCGCATCAATCACGACACGCTGCGCGAATTCGTGGACCGCAAATGGAACGACGAGATCGTTCCGGCGCTGACTGACTACATCGCGGTGCCGGCCAAGAGTCCGGCGTTCGATCCCGAGTGGGTCAAGCATGGTTATCTGGAGCGCGTGATTACCGACGCCGCGCAATGGGCCGAACAGCAACCGGTGCGCGGACTGAAGCTCGAAGTGATCCGTTTGCCGGGCCGCACGCCGGTCATCTTCTTCGAATCCGCGGCAACCCGTTCGGGCAGCGACGAAACCATCGTGCTGTACGGTCACCTCGATAAACAGCCGGAGTTCGACGGCTGGCGCAACGACCTCGGCCCGTGGACGCCGAAGCTCGAAAACGACAAGCTGTACGGTCGTGGCGGCGCCGACGACGGCTACGCGATCTACGCGAGCATCACGGCGCTCGCCGCACTCGACGCGCAAGGTATCGAGCGTCCGCGTTGCGTGGGCCTGATCGAAACCTGCGAGGAATCCGGCAGCTACGATCTGCTGCCGTACGTCGACGCATTGCGCGAGCGCCTCGGCAACGTGGGTCTCGTCGTGTGTCTCGATTCGGGCGCGGGCAATTACGATCAGCTCTGGCTCACCACGTCGCTGCGCGGACTCGTCGCCGGCGATCTGGAAGTGCAGGTGCTCGACGAAGGCATCCATTCGGGCGGCTACGGCGGCATCGCGCCGTCGAGCTTCCGCATCATGCGTCAATTGTTCGACCGTCTCGAAGACTCCGCCAACGGCACGTTGCTGCCGAAGGGTTTTCACGTGCAGATTCCCGCCGACCGCCTGCGCGAAGCGGAAGCCACCGCCGCCATTCTCGGCGACGACGTCTGGAAGAAACTGCCGTGGGCTTGCGGCGTAGATGGACGTCAGGTACTGCCTACCACCACCGATCCGAAAGAAGCGCTGCTCAATTCCACGTGGCGTCCGTCGCTCTCCGTGACCGGCGCGGCAGGTTTGCCCGCGCTTGCCGACGCCGGCAACGTGCTGCGTCCGCGCACGGCGTTCAAGCTCTCGCTGCGCCTGCCGCCGATGATCGAAGCGGAAAAGGCCGTGGCCGAATTGCAGGCCTTGCTGGAACTCGACCCGCCGTACAACGCCAAGGTCACTTTCAAGCCGGACGCGGGCGCGGCGAGCGGCTGGAATGCGCCCGATCTCGCGCCGTGGCTGGCCACGGCCCTGAACGACGCGTCGCGCCAGCACTACGGTGCAGACGTTGCCTACATGGGTCAGGGCGGCACGATTCCGTTGATGAACGTGCTGAAGGCCGGTTTCCCGAAGTCGCAGTTCATGGTGTGCGGCGTGCTCGGTCCGAAGTCGAACGCGCATGGTCCGAACGAATTCCTTCACGTGCCGTACGGCAAGAAACTGACCGCCGCCGTTGCCGACGTGATCGCCGCCGCACCCTGATTTCCCAACCACAACTGATCGATTGCCCATGACCGACAACCCGATTGCTCACGCCAACGCTCAAGACGCGGCTCAACCCGGTCCTCAACCCGCCGCTCTGCGGATTCCGGCCGACCAGCTGCATGCCTATGTGCGGGCAATCTGGGAACAGGCGGGCAGTGCGCCACGCGAAGCGGAACTGGTCGCCGATCATCTGGTGGCCGCCAATCTCACCGGTCACGACTCGCATGGCGTGGGCATGATTCCGCGTTACGTCGATTCGCTCGGCGACGCGCAGTTGCAGTTGAACCTGCACGCGCAAGTGGTGAAAGACGCGGGCGCGGTGCTGACGATCGAGGGCGGCAAGGGCTTCGGTCAGGTGGTCGCCTACGAGGCGATGGAGCAGGGTATCGAGCGCGCCAAGCGTCTCGGCATCTGCGCCGTCGCCTTGCGCAACGCGCATCACATTGGCCGGATCGGTCACTGGGCGGAGCAGTGCGCACGCGCCGGGCTGGTGTCGTTTCATTTCGTCAACGTGGCGGGCGATCCGCTCGTCGCACCGTTCGGCGGCGCCGACCGCCGCATCGGCACGAATCCCTTCTGCGCGGCGTATCCGCGGCCCGGCAAGCCGCCGCTCGTGCTCGACTTCGCCACCAGCACGGTGGCGTACGGCAAGACGCGCGTCGCCTATAACCAGGGCAAGCACGTGCCGCCCGGCGCCTTGATCGACCACGAAGGTTTCCCGACCCTCGAACCCAAGGTGATGCACGAAGCGCCGTTCGGTTCGCTCACGCCTTTCGGCGGCCACAAGGGTTTCGGGCTCGCCGCGATGTGCGAGATTTTCGGCGGCGCGCTGTCGGGCGGATTCACCACGCACACCGGCACGCTCGGTACGACCAACGCGATCATCAATTGCATGCTCTCGGTGATCATCGATCCCGCCGCGTTCGATGCCCCGGACGCGCAAGCCGAAGCGGATGCGTTCATCGAATGGGTGAAGGCGTCGCCGCTGGCCGCGGGCACCGATCATATCTACGAGCCGGGCGAACCGGAGCGGGTGAAGCGCGCGCAGCGCGAAGCCGAAGGCGTGCCCGTCGATCCGGCCACCTGGGCGCAGATTCGCGCGGCCGCGCTCGCGGTCGGCATGAGCGCGCAACAGGCTGACGACTGGTCGGCGCAACTGCAATAAATCGCTTCGAGCGCGGACGGCGTCGCTGTCGTCCGCGTTTGAATATGCGAATTAGATATTCCGTCTGCCAGACCACGAACGACAAAAATAATTATCCAATATTAATAATTTCGATCGTATTTTCCTGAAAGACGTTTCAGCCTTTTTTGGCTGGCAGCAATAAATTCCGCTTCGATCCGCCAATCAGCCGCTTTAACGGCGTTTGCCCAATTCCGGGCTAATTTCGCCCATTTTCAGTGCGCAATCGTTTGCGCTCGCGTGATCGCTGCGGACCGCCTCGCGCGCGGCCACGCTGCCCGCAAAGCGCCATCTGGCGGGGATTCAAGGACGCTTTGCATTCTTCTGTTAGTTACCCCGCTCCCAACTCAAAGCGGTCTGATTTAGGCTCACATTGCAATGCCAGTGTTTAACCTCAAAAGGACCGCCAAAATGAATCTGCATAACCACCACGCCTGCCGCCCGTTCCTCGAAGCCGGCAATCTGTCGCAAGTCTCCGCCTATTACGAAGAAGGACGCAACGTCATGTGGATGATGTTGCGGGCGCAACCACGCCCCTGTTTTAATCTGGAATTAGTGCATGACATTCTGGGTCTCGCGCAGGCCGCGCGGGAGTCCGGATTGCCGATCGATTTCTGGGTGACGGGCTCGCTGATTCCGACCATGTACAACGTGGGCGGCGACCTCGATTTCTTCGCCGACGCGATCCGCTCGGGTCGCCGTCATGCGCTGATGTCGTATGCGCGCGCCTGTGTGGATTGTGTTCATGCGGCAGCGCGCGGCTTCGACACGGGGGCGATTTCGATTGCGATGGTGGAGGGCACGGCACTCGGCGGGGGCTTCGAGGCAGCGCTGGCGCACCATTTCCTGCTGGCGCAAACCGACGCGCGCATGGGCTTTCCGGAGATCGCCTTCAACCTGTTCCCCGGCATGGGCGGCTATTCGCTGGTGGCGCGCAAGGCGGGGATGCGGCTCGCCGAGGAACTGATCGGCGTGGGCGAATCGCACACGGCCGAGTGGCACCACAGCAAGGGTCTGGTCGACCAGTTGTTCCAGCCGGGCGATGCGTACGTGGCTACGCGCACCTTCATCGACACGCTGCGGCCGAAAATGAACGGCATTCGAGCGATGCTGCGCGCCCGCCAGCGCGTTCTGCAGCTCTCGCGCGCCGAGCTGATGGAAATTACCGAGGACTGGGTGGACGCCGCCTTCACCATCGAAGAGAAGGATCTGGCCTTCATGGAACGGCTGGTGATGCTGCAGAATCGCCGCACCTCGAACCTGCGTCAAACGGCCGTGACCGCCGCTAACTTCGCCTGAACCGCTACCGGGCGAACTGCTTCACACCACACCGTATGACCGCATGAACGCATCACCACCCGCCGCACGGAAGCTCAGGCGATCAGTCTGAGCTTCTGCCTGTCCTGCAGCCAGCGTTCGAAATCCGCGGCCGGCATGGCCTGACCGTACAGGAATCCCTGCACGTATTCGACGCCCAGCCCCTTCATGAACACTTCTTCCGATTCGGTTTCGATGCCTTCGGCGACGACCTTGAAATCGAGTTCCTGCGCGACCGCCACCATCGAGCGCACGAGTGCCTGCGCCTTGGTGTCGGCGTTGATCGAGCGCACGAAGCTGCGGTCGAGCTTGATGACGTCGAGCGGAATGCGGCCGAGTTGCGAGAGCGACGAATAGCCGGTGCCGAAGTCGTCGAGATGCACTTGCGCGCCGAGCTGGCGGAACTGCTTGATGAGATCGATCGCGGCCGCTTCGTCTTCGATCAGGCAGCTTTCGGTGAGTTCGAGATCGATCAGACACGGGTCGAGGCTCGCCTGTTGCAGCGCCTCGTTGAAATGCCGCACCACGGCGGTGTCGACCAGTTGCCGCGCCGAGACGTTGATGGCAATGCGCAGGTTGTAGCCGTCCGCCTTCCATTTGGCGGCCTGCCGCGCGGCCGTTTCCATCACCCAGCGGCCGAGCACGCCGATCAGCCCGGATTCTTCCGCGTAACGGATGAATTCGTTGGGCATGATCTGCCCGCGTTCCGGCGAGTTCCAGCGCACCAGCGCCTCGGCGCCCTGCACGACGCCCGTGGCGAGCGCGAGCTTGGGCTGATAGTGCAGGGTGAGCTGGCCTTCTTCGAGGCCGCGGCGCAGGTTGGTGTCGAGCCACATGTACTCGGCCACCTTGCGGTTCATGTCCGGCGAGAACACGCGGTAGGTGCGCTTGCCTTCGTCTTTCGCGACGTACATCGCGGTGTCGGCCGAGCGGATCAGGGATTCGAGGCTGTCGCCGTGTTCCGGACAGACGGCAATACCGATCGAGCAGCCCGTGTACACCTCGACGAGTCCGACGCTGAACGGCGTGCGCAGCCGCTCCAGAATGCGTTGCGCGGTGGCTTCGAGTTCGTGCGCCGTGCCTTTGGCGGCCAGCACGATGAATTCGTCGCCGCCCAGGCGCGCGAGCGTGTCGCCTTCGTTCAGGCAGGCGCTGATGGTGGCCGAGACGTCGCGGATCAGGCGGTCGCCGAATACGTGGCCGTAGTGGTCGTTGACCTTCTTGAAGTTGTCGAGATCGAGAAACAGCACGCCGACCGTTTCGCCTTCCTGTGCCTCTTCGATGGCGGCGCGGATCCGGTCCTGGATCGCGTTGCGGTTGGCGAGGCCCGTGAGCGAGTCGGTGTTCGCCAGTTCGGTGAGGCGGTTTTGCGCCAGCCGTTCCTCGGTGATGTCCGTGCCGGAACAGATCAGGAATTGTTCTTCGACGCCGCTGCCGCTCTGCACGAACTTGTTGCGGAACAGGAACAGCCGTTCGCCGTGAATGGTTTTCACGCGGCGTTCGACTTCATACGACACGCCGCGATTGAAGAAGCCCGTGATGTTCTGACTCGACGCCGCGCCCGACTCCGTGCTCATGAAGAGCGCCCACACGTTGCGCCCGACGATGTCTTCTTCCTTGACGCCGGTGAGTTCTTCGGCGAGCCGGTTAAAGCGTTGAATGCGGCCATGCCGGTCGACGATCACCACCACCGAGTTGACTTCGGACACCACCTGCTCGGCAAACGAGAGACCGTGCATCAGATCGCGCGCGACGGATTCGGTGTCGTCATAAGCGGAGGCAGTGCCGGCCCACGTGCTGCCCGACAGTTTCTTGCCCACCAGATGCAGGCGCAGCGGTTCGCCGAACATGCGCACGTCGAGCACGACGTGCGAGGTGATGCCGGTGAGGCAGCGGATTTGCGCGGCCTGCTGGGGATTCAGCGGAATGGCGACGTTGGCGGGCGCGTCGCCGTTAACGGGCGTGAGTTCCAGCGCGTTGCTGTCGGTGGACAAACGCCAGCATGGGCTGCTAGTGCCAAACTGGGCAAAAAGCACCTGTTCGTGTTGGTCGTCGTTCATGTGATCCCCGGGCGGTGTATGCCGGTCATTCCGCATAGGCGGCGCCGGCAGACAGTCTTCATCAGACGTAAGACTGACCCCATTGTAGCGAAGCGGCCGGGGTTCTGGCTTATAAACATTAACGGTCCGAAAGCCTCAGGCTTTAGGGCTCCGCGCGGGTTTTCGATGAAAAAACCGCTTTTGCAATGGTTTCACGAGCGCGCGCCGTCGGCGTTGCCGCGTGCCGCATCATGAATCGCCTTGCCGCGATTCAGAAACGACGCGCGAGCAGGGCGCGCGCCTGCTCGCGCTGCGCCGGATTCGCTTCCACGTCGGGCTGAAACCAGAAGGCGCCCGCGACCAGCGTCGCCACCGCCACGCCATCGCGAAACAGCACGCGGTTGCCTGTGACAGCCGGCACTTTGTCGCCCACCAGCAAGGTGCCGACGAGGTTCAGCGGATCGGTGCCGGCCACGCAGATAAAAGCACTATCGTTCGCATGCCGACGTATTTCGCGCAGCACGGGAATCGCTTCCGGCAACGCAAACTGCTCGCCCGCCAGGCCGCTGACAAAGCGGCCGCCGCGCACGAGTCCGCGTGCTTCGAGCCGTTGATAAACCCGCAGCAGATCGCGCCATGGCGGCAGCCACGGTGCCTCGCGTTCGAGCAGGCGCCAGAACACCACGCCGTAGCGTCGCAGAAGGGTCAGCGCGACATGTTCGAGGACGTCGGGCGCGAGTTGCCGGCGCGGCTCGCGCGACGCGGCGGCGTTCGGTGCGGCTTCGGTCGCGACGGGTGCCGCGCTGCGACGGTTGACCAGCGCCCAGCGGCCGGCGTCGTCCATGCCGCCGATCAGCGCGCTCGAATTCGCGCGGGCGCGTCGACTGCCGGAAAACGCGTTGCGTTTTGCCACCGGTTTGAGCAGCGCGCGCAAGCCCGCGAAACTATCGGAATTCACGAGTCCCGCCGCGACGAGTTCGCCGAGGGCGTTCTCCAGTTCGATGCGCAGCACGTGCAATTCGCCCAGCAATTCGTCGAAGAACATCGCGCCGTGTTGCGACAGCGCGTCGTACACGCTCTGCGCGCGCGCCGACAGTTCCGCCGGTTTCGACGAATCGACCAGTGCGCTCCAGCTATTCACCTGACGCCGCGGCAGCAACACGACGGGCGTGCTGCGCACCGGTCCCGCCGAGCCGCGCGCGCGATCGGTCAGACGGGTCCAGACGATCTTGCCGGCGCGACATAGTTCGTCCAGCGAAGTGTTCGAATAAGCGCGGACCCGCGCGGGCAGAATGTCGTCTTCCCATGCGCCGGCCGCCGCCTGGAATCCTTCCATCTGATCGAGCACGGCGGCGAGCGCATCGCGTCCTTCGCTGCGGGTGTCGGGTGTCAGATGCTGCCAGGCGAACAGAAAGCGCATGAAATCGTGGCGCTCCACGGGTTCGATCTCGCGCCGCAAACGTTTCACGGTGTATCGATGTATGCGCGCGAGCAGATGGCGTTCGCACCATTCCTCTTCGTCGGCACCCGGCGTGAAGCGTCCACGCATCACGTAGCCTTCGCTTTCGAGACGCGTCAACGTTTGCGCGACCACCGTTGACGGCAGGTTCAGCGCATCGGCGATGGCGCGCACCGGCAACGGACCGAAGCCAGTGAGCCGCGCGCGCAGCACGTCGAGCAGCGCGTCGTCGGGGCTCCACGCGGCGGTGTAGCCCTTCGGCGCGGCGAGCGCCGGATCGAACGCCATGCCTGGATAAAGCGCGGCGAAACACTGCAGCCGTTCGACCGGCAGCCAGAGCGTCGTGTCGGGTGCCACGTTCAGGCGCGCCGCACGGCCCGCCTGCGCGAGCGCATCGAGCCAGGCGGGCCAGTCTGCCTGATCGCGCGCTTCGGCCGCCGTGATGCAGGCGAGACCGGTCAGCGCCTCGTGCATTTCGTCGACGTTGCGCGCTTGCGGCCAGGCTTCGTCGCGCACGCTGTCGATCGCGTCGGCGTCGAGCGCGCCGAGGTCGTCGGCGGAAGCGGGATCGGTCCAGCGACGGTTCAGCACGGCTTGCGTGCGACGCTCCTCGATCGGCGCGTCGTCGAGATAGGCGTAGGGCTTCGCGTTGAGGATTTCCGCGGCGAGCGGCGAGGGCGCGGGCAGATCGCGCGCCACCAGCGCGAGTTCGCCCCGCTCGATGCGGCGCAGCAGTGCGAGCCAGGTTTCGCTGTCCATCGCTTCGTGCAGACAGTCGTCGACCGTTTGGTCCACTAACGGATGGCTCGGCAGTTCGCGCTCGCCCACTACGTTTTCCAGACACGCCGCCTGTTCCGGAAACACGCTGGTCAGCAGATCTTCGCTGCGCATGCGCTGCAGTTGCGGCGCGGTTTTACGGCCGCCCGTATAACGCGGCAGACCCAGCGACGTCGTGGCGTTCCAGCGCCAGCGCACGCCGAACAGCGGCGAATCGAGCACGGCCTGGATGAGCAGATGTTCCGCGCTGTTCGAATGCAGGAAGCGCCAGACATCGTCGAGGACGAACGAATGGCTGCCGGTCAGCGAGAGCACGATCGCGTCTTCGGTGGCGGCCGCCTGCAATTCGAAATTGAAGGTGCGGCAGAAGCGCTTGCGTAGCGCGAGGCCCCACGCACGATTCACGCGGCTGCCGAAGGGCGCATGAATCACCAGTTGTGTGCCGCCGGATTCGTCGAAGAAACGCTCCATCACGAGCGTGTTTTGCGTCGGCAGCGCGCCGAGCGCGGCGCGGGCGCGCGCCAGATACTCGACGATCTGACGCGCCGCGGCTTCGTCGAGTCCGAGCGTGGCGACGAGCCAGCCGATCGTATCGTCGATGCGCGCGGCCATGGATGACGCCGGCTGCGCCGCGTCCGGATCTTCGTCGAGCCGATGCGCGATCTGCTCGCGCAAACGCGCCACGCCGAACGACAACTCGTCGCTGCGCCCCGGCGCTTCACCGAGCCAGAATGGGATGTTCGGCGGTTGACCTTGCGCATCTTCCACGCGCACCCGGCCGCTTTCGATACGCAGAATGCGATACGACGCGTTGCCGAGCTGGAACACGTCGCCCGCCAGACTTTCGACCGCGAAGTCTTCGTTCACCGAGCCGATATTGACCGCTTGCGGTTCCAGCACGACGGCGTAATCGGCGTTCTCGGGAATCGTGCCGCCCGAGGTCACGGCGACCAGTTTGCCGCCGCGCCGGCCGCGCAGCGTGCCGCTCACCACGTCGCGATGAAGGTACGCGCCGCGTGGACCGTGGCGGCTCGTATAGCCTTCGGCGAGCATGCGCAGCACGGCGTCGTATTGCTCGCGTTGCAGGCCGGCGTAGGGCGCGGCGCGGCACACCAGTTCGAACAACGCATCTTCGCGCCATTCGCGGCTCGACACCTCGGCCACGATCTGCTGCGCCAGCACGTCGAGCGGCGCGCGCGGCACGCGCAGCGCGTCGAGTTCGCCGCGCTGCACGCAGTCGAGCAGGGCCGCGCATTCGATCAGATCGTCGCGCGAGGTGGGAAAAAGCCGCCCCTTGGGCGTGCCGCCGACGTGGTGCCCCGATCGGCCCACGCGCTGCAGGAACGGCGCGATGGCGCGCGGCGAACCCATCTGGCAGACCAGATCGACGTCGCCGATATCGATACCGAGTTCGAGTGACGCCGTGGCGATCAGCACGCGCAATTCGCCGCGTTTCAGGCGCTGTTCCGCGTCGAAACGCTGTTCCTTCGCGAGGCTGCCATGGTGCGCGGCCACCGCTTCCTTGCCGAGCCGTTCGGTCAGATGACGCGCGGCACGCTCCGCCATGCGTCGCGTGTTGACGAAAATCAGCGTGGTGCGATGTTGCGCGACGAGTTCGGCGAGGCGGTCGTAGACACGTTCCCACACTTCGTTGGGCATGACCGCTTCGAGCGGGACGGGCGGAATCTCCAGCGCCAGATCGCGCGCGCGACTGTGGCCGACGTCCACGATCGCGCACGTCTCGGGTGCATCGAAGCCGATGCCGCTGTCGATGCCTGCGCCGCCCACCAGGAAACGCGCCACCGCGCTTATCGGCTTTTGTGTCGCGGAAAGGCCGATGCGGGGCAAACGGCGCTCGCACAAGGCGTCGAGCCGCTCGAGACTGAGGGCGAGATGGCTGCCGCGCTTGCTGCCGGCCAGCGCATGAATTTCGTCGACGATCACGGTGCGCACCGTGGCGAGCATGCGCCGTCCCGAGTCCGAACCGAGCAGCACGTAAAGCGATTCCGGCGTCGTCACGAGAATATGCGGCGCGCGCTTTTTCAGTGCGTTGCGCTCCTGCTGCGTGGTGTCGCCGGTCCGCACGGCCGTGCGAATTTCGACCTGCGGCAGACCGAGCGCCGCGAGTTCGGCGGCCACGCCTTGCAGCGGCAATTGCAGGTTCAGGCGAATGTCGTTCGAGAGCGCCTTGAGCGGCGAGACGTACAGCACCAGCGTTTCGTCGGGCAAGCTGCCGCCATTGGCGAGCCCTTGCTGCACGAGGTCGTCGAGCGCGGACAGGAACGCGGTGAGGGTCTTGCCCGAACCGGTGGGCGCCGCGACCAGCGTCGAGCGGCCGCGGCGGATGTGCGGCCACGCGGCGGCCTGAGCGCCGGTGGCCGTCGCGAAAGTCTTGCGGAACCAGTTCGCGACGGCGGGGTGGAAGCCGTCCAGAGCAGCCGACGTGTCCGGGCTTTGCGCCGGGCCGTCGCCGTGCTGCGGCCCTTGCTGCGCGCAGGTGCCGGCGGCCGCATGCGGCGCGGCGGAACTCGAAGACTGGGTCGTGGCCGAAGCCGTCACTGATCTCATACGCGCATAGATGGGGGCGTGGCGCGCCATATCCAGAGTCGCGCAGGACCTGCACGACAATCCGTGGGCAGAAGCCAGTTTCGCAGGTTTCGCGTCTGCCCGTCAGCGCCAGGGCGTTTAGCCGTTTGCCGGTTTCGTGCGCAAACGCGATGCCCTTACTAACCGTAAGCGGCACGCGGGGCTCGCTGCTCGAAGCGGCCAACTACAGTACTCTTTATGGCTCACCCGTCCACGAATCCACGATGGAGTTTCGAACGATGCGATACAACCAGTTGGGCCGTACCGGTGTGTTTGTTTCAGAGTTATGTCTAGGCACGATGACCTTCGGCGGCGGCGAAGGCATGTGGAAGCAGATCGGCGATCTGCAACAGGCGGACGCGGAACGGCTGATCGGCCGCTCGCTCGACGCCGGCATCAATTTCATCGACACCGCCGACGTCTACGCGGAAGGCCTGTCGGAGCAGATCACGGGTCAGGCGCTGAAGAATCTCAAGGTGCCGCGCGACAAGGTGGTGGTCGCCACCAAGGTGTTCGGTCCGATGGCCGACTTTCCGAACGCGCGCGGCGCTTCGCGTTATCACATCATCGAAGGCGTGAAGGCAAGCCTGAAGCGTTTGCAACTCGATCACGTCGACCTGTACCAGATCCACGGTTTCGATCCGGCCACGCCGATCGAGGAAACCGTGCGCGCACTCGATACGCTGGTGCAGCACGGCCACGTGCGTTATGTGGGCGTGTCGAACTGGGCTGCCTGGCAAATCGTCAAGGCGCTCGGTATTGCCGAGCGTCACGGTCTGGCGCGCTTCGAAACCCTGCAGGCGTATTACACGCTGGCGGGCCGCGACCTGGAGCGCGAACTCGTGCCCATGCTGCATTCGGAAGGGCTCGGTCTGATGGTGTGGAGTCCGCTCGCGGGCGGCCTGCTCAGCGGCAAGTACGGACGCGAGCAGCAGGGCGAAGCGGGCAGCCGCCGCACCACGTTCGATTTTCCGCCGGTGAATCGCGAGCGCGCGTACGACTGCATCGACGTGATGCGTGACATCGCCGAGGCGAAAAGCGTGTCGGTTGCGCAGATCGCGCTGGCCTGGCTGCTGCATCAGCGCGTCGTGACTTCGGTGATCGTCGGCGCAAAAAAGGTCGAGCAGCTCGACGACAACATCGCCGCAACCGGCGTGTCGCTCACCGCCGACGATCTGGCGAAGCTCGATCAGGTGAGCACGCTGCCGGCCGAATATCCTGGCTGGATGCTGGCGCGCCAGGGCGAGGGACGTCGCAAACAGCTGGAAGAAGCGCGCTTTGCGAAGTAAGTGAGTCGGACGGCGGGGCTCGGCATAAGCGGCAAGCCGCGCGCCCGGCCGGTCGACCGAATTCTCCGTCCGAACTGGCCAGCCTAAAAACCTTCGGGCCAGCCAGTTGACGCGCCGGCGGTTGTAGTCAACGTCAGTCAGCTATCAGCCGCCCCTCGGCCATCATCACGCGGCAGTCTGCGTGGTGTACGCGGCCACGGCGTCCATCGTGCGCGCCGAATACACCATTGCCGCGCCCGCGTTCATGGCGATGGCCACGCCCAGCGCTTCGGCGATTTCCTCGCGGGTCGCGCCGTGCTTGAGGGCTTCGGCGGTGTGGACGGTAATACAGCCGTCACAGCGCAGCGCGACGGCCACGGCCAGCGAAATCAGTTCGCGTGTTTTCGCGCCGAGCAGGTCGGCTTTCTGACCGGCGCCCGACATGGCCTGATACGCCTTGACGGTATCCGGCGACAGTTTTGCGATCTCGCCGATGCGGCCATAGAGTTCTTTACGGTAATCGATCCAGTTCAACATGACAGTGCTCCTTGTTTGCCGGGCGCCGCGGTTGCTTGCGCCATGGAGAAAGTATTGCGCTGTCGGCCGATATCCTGAATACTCGTTTTGCTCAACATTTAGCGCGATCGTCTCATGGATACGCTTAGCCGATTGATCGACCTGGCGCGCCCTCAAGGCAGCCTCGATTTGCGCTGCCTGCTCAAAGGCGGCTTCGATATCGACCACGCTCCGCTCGAAGCGGGCATTGCTCCGTTTCACCTCGTGCTGGACGGCACCTGTGTCGTCGAGACCACCGAAGGTACGCAGGTGCCGCTGCGGGCAGGCGACTTCATGCTGTTTCCGCGTGGCGCCGCGCACCGCATACGCGACGCGCAGCGCTCGACTCACGGGGCGTCGCTCACGCTAGGCCACGACGGCATGTTGCCGGTACGGCGCAACAGCGTCGACGCCGATCCGGCCGCCGCGAATTCCGCCGATGTCGACCTGCTGTGCGGCCGCTTCATTTACGCGCCGGGGTCGTCCGCGTTGCTGCTGAATGCGCTGCCCGATCCGTTCCACGTCTCGCTCGGCAGCAGCCACACGCTGGACGCGCTGCAAACGGTCATCGCGCTCATGCGCACGGAGTCAGAGCGGCGCTTGCCCGGTGCGCTCGCCATCGTCACGGCGCTCAGTCATGCCTTGTTCGCGATGGCGTTACGGGTGTACGGCGAGCAGAATGCCGCGGCGTCGGGCGTGCTTGCCTTGCTGGCCGACCCACGGCTCGGCGCGTCGGTGCAGGGCATGCTGTCGGCGCCCGAACACCCCTGGACCATCGCCGAACTCGGCGATCTCGCGGCCATGTCGCGCGCCACTTACGCGCGGCATTTCGGCGAACGCGCCGGCATGACCGTCATGGACTTTCTGACGCGCATCCGTATGACGATCGCCTGCGATCTGCTGCGCCGCACGCAGCGCAGTTCGGCGGAAATCGGCGAGGCGGTGGGGTATCAATCCGAAGCGGCGTTCGGCAAGGCGTTTCAGCAAAGTATCGGCGTGACGCCGGGACGTTACCGGCGCCAGCCGCAGGATACGAACGGGGACGACGAAGCGGGCAGCGTGAACTGACGCGCGCGGCGTCGCTATTCCGGCTGCGGCTGCGGCCGCGAGCCTCAGGCTTTCTCCGGCCGGCCCAGCCAGCGTTTTTCGATGCTCGCCATGATGAAGGTCACCAGCAGCGCGCAGATCGTGCCGAGGGTGACTTCGCCCAGACGCAACAGCGCGCGGTCCCATGGCGAACCGATGCCCGGCACCAGCAGCATGATGGTCGCCGTAATGCCGCCGAGCCGCGCGGCGCTGCCCACGTTGACCGTCCAGCATACGAGGATCGCCGCGGCGACGGTCGCCGCGTAGGCCGCGAAATGGCCCGCGCCGAACGCGGCGCCGACCAGCCCGCAGATCGCGCCCACCATCGCGCCGATAAACTGGTCGCGCGACAGATTGCGGGTGTCGATATAGCTGTGCTGGCTGACGGCAATCGCGGTAATCGCCGCCCAGAAAGCCTGCTCGGCATGCAGCCAGTGGCCGATGCCGAACGCGAGGCTGGCGCCCGCCACGGCCTGCACGGCCATGACGCTACCTTCGATCAGCCTGTCGCCGAGCGGCAGCGCCTTGAGAAAAGCAAACAGCGAATTGGCCGCATTGGCCCGTGCCGTGCGTTCGGAATCGGTCGGTAAGCTCATCGGGGAGAGACGCTATTGCAACATGAAGGTCTCGTATTCTAGCGACTCCAGTTTGCGGTCGAGCAGATACAGGCTTGCCAGCACCACCACCAGCAGCGAGCCCGCGAAGCCGTAGCCGTAAAACGCCGGATTCAGCGCCAGCGTGATCGCCGTGAAGATCACGTTGAGCAGCACGAAGCCCGCGACGAGACACAGCACGATCTTGCGCTTGTCGAGATAGAAGAACACGTTGATCGTGCCCATGAACACCACCTGCATGCTGGCCGCGATCACGTCGATATACAGCAGCGGCAGATAGAGCGTCGAAATCTTCAGCCACGAGAGCAGCACCGTGCCGGCCGCGAACAGCATCATCGCGGCGATGGTCTGCACCTTGATGATTTCCCAGATGCCGTTGCGCAGCGCTTCCACCATCGCATTGCGCATGCGTTCGATGTGTTGCAGCGACGCGCCTTCGCGCACGGCATCGTAATAGGCGTCGTAGTACTCGACGAAATCCGTTTCGATACGCATCAGGAACACCGCCATGCCGGGAATGATCGCGAGGTAAGCGAGAAACACGGGGATGTCGTAGATGAGCGATGCGCGCAGCGGTCCGATCACCGGTTGCCCCGTACCCGGCGAATACCAGAACATGAATTTGTCGACCCAGATCGCGAGGTTGTAGAGCAGGCCGGTCAGCATCAGCGAAGGGTAGCGGTACTGCTTCCAGAACACTTCGAACGAGATGAAATGATCGCTGCGGTAATCGCGGTAGATCAGCGAAAGCAGGCCGACCAGCAGGATCGTCTGGCCGCTCACGAAGCCGGAGAGCAGACCCGTCAGACCGAAGCGATTGAGCGCGAGCGCGGCGCACGTGGTGAAGCTGTAGCCGATGAAAAACACCACGATGATCGACACATACTGTTTCATGCCGGACAGAAAGATCGTCGCGATCCAGATGTTGCTCATCACCACGAAGCCCGCGAGCATCAACAGCCGGTACGCCACGGTCTGCTGCGGAAACAGCAGCACCACGGCGAGCGCGCCGAGCACTGCGGCGGCCACCGTCACCACGAACACGACGGCGTGATAATTCGGCAGGACGAGGTCGTCGCGTTTTTCGAACAGCCGATCCGACGTGAAGCGCGTATAGGCGAGTTGCAGCGGACCGGTGAGTATCAGCGAGAGCGAAATCAGATACGTGACCGACACCTGGAATTGCGTGATGAGGCCGGTCGGCAGAACGAAGGGCAGACTCAGCACGCCGATCAGCAGAATGCCGACGATCGACAGCACCCACGGCCCGGCGCCGATCAATCCCGCGTACGTGTAGGCCTGCATCAAGCCCAGCAGCGTATTGCGGCGGAGCATCTTGCGCAGTTCGAATCCGATTCCGGCCATGATGGCTGTTCCGTGTGAGTTCAGTGCGCGAGCGACGCGAACGCCTGATGCGGCGCATCCGGCTCGGCGATATCCGCCTGCGCGGTGAGCCGCGCATACAACTCGCGATACGAGCCGACCATCTGATCCTGCGTGTAAAAGCGTTCCACGCGCTTGATGCCGGCCTGCTGCGCGGCGTACCAGTTCTTTTCGTCGAGCAGATCGAGCGCGGCTTCGGCGAGCGCGCGCGGATCGGCGATCTGCACCACGCGGCCGGCCGTGCCGAGCGCCGCGTCTTCGCCTTCCAGTCCTTCGATCAGCTGACGGCAGGAGCCCACATCGGTGGTGACCGACGGCACGCCCGCCGCGAAACCTTCGAGCACCACGAGCGGCAGCGCTTCGGAAATCGAACTCAGGATCAGCACGCCGCATTTGGGCAGCAACTCGTCGATCTTCTGGAAACCCAGAAACTTCACTTTCTCCTGCAAACCCAGACTCTCGACGAGCGCGCGGCATTCGTTCGCGTACGACTCGTCTTCGTCTTCGGGACCGGCGATCCATGCTTCGGCCTCGGGCATCTGACGCACCACGGTCAGCATCGCGCGGATAAACGTCTTGATGTCCTTGATCGGCACCACGCGACCGATCAGACAGAGCGTTTTCGGCACCTGTGCGGCACGTTGCGCGCGCAGCGGCGCGAGACGCGGCAGATTCACGCCGTTCGGAATGTTGGCGGTCTTGTGTTCGGGCGCGCCGTCGATGATCTGGCGGCGGCGATTGCCTTCATAGAGCGCGATGATGTCTTCGGCCGCGTCGTAGCACACATGCCCGAGCGTTTCGAAGAAACGCACCCACAGGTCGCGGAAATAGCCGATCTGCGAGACGTCGCGCTCGAAGATGCTGCGGTTATCGCGAATCCACTGGCTCTGGAACAGGTCGATCTTGCGTTCCTTCGTGTAGATGCCGTGTTCCGAAACCAGCAGAGGGCGGCCGTTGCGGTAGCGCAGCAGCGCGCCCAGAAAACCCGCGTAGCCCGTCGACACCGTATGGAACATCTTCACCTTGGGCAGTCCCTCGGCAATGCGCGCGAGTTGCCAGAGCGGCTTGTGCATGATCCGCACGGTCCAGAAGTAATCGACGAAAGAAGGATCGGTGCAGAACTGGCGGTACTGGTCGGTGAGGTACGCCCACGATTCCTTCGAATACAGGAACGCTTCTTCGCCGAGTGCGCCGCCGGGCCGCAGGTCGTCGAGCATGTCCTTGAGCATGCGCCCGGCGGCCTGACGCATGGCGGGATTGCGCAGCTTGTCGTGCATCTGCGCGGCCTGCATGAAGGCGGCGGGGTCGCCCGCATGCTGCTGGATCATCGGCGGCGGCGCGAAATCGTAGAGATAGTGATTCTCCAGATGCACCACGTTATCGGGCAGCGCATACGACATCTTCGGATAATCCTGCGGACGGCTGCCGAGAAAACACAGCGCGAACGTGTACTCCGGAAATGCCCGGATGATCTGGTTGACCCAGCTCGACACACCGCCGCTCACGTACGGAAAGGTGCCTTCGAGCAGCAGTCCGATGTCGGCTTGTGCGGCGCGCGGCAACTGCGGCGCGCGCGCAGCGGATGACGAAGACGAAGCCGCGCTGTTCGATGCTTTCATGTGCGAAGTCTCATTGAGTTGCGCGCCGCGCGTCCGGCGAGGCATGGGCCTGCCAGAAGCTGAGGACGGCATGCATGGTCGAGCTGCCCGAGCGCCGGTCGATTTCGCCGAGCAGACGACGCACGCGCGCGAAATTGCGCCGCAGATAGGCGGCTTCGGCGAGATACGGCAGCATGCGTTCGCGCGGGAAGCCGCAGTCGATGGCCCGTTGCAGCATCGTGTCGGCGGCGTCGAGGTCGCGCCGGTCGAGCGCGAGGCGGCCTCGCAAACGCCATAGCGAAGCGTCGTCGGGATCGGCGGCGAGCGCGGCGGCGGCATAGCCGTCGGCCTGGTCGGCGGCGTTGCGATAGACGTCGCCGGTCACGAGATGCTCGTAGATCAGTTCGCTGTACAACTCGGCCAGCCGCTTGTTGGCGCGGCGGCGGTCGGCGTCGTTCAGTTCGGGATGCAGCTTCCGGTCGAGTCGCGGGCGCTGCTGGAGAATCTGCTGGGTCAGCAGCTTCTCGCGGTTATCGAGAATGCCGTAAGCGAGCAGGCGGATGTCGTCGAGCGGATCGGCGAGCATGCCTTGCAGCAACGGCGACACGGTACGCGCTGGCATCGATTGCATTGCCAGCAGCGCGGTCATGCGAAACGCGGTGCCGGCGTCGGCATTCTGCAATTCGGCTTTCAGGCGCGCGCCGCGTCCATACGACACATTGCCGATCAGATTGGCGGCGAATTCGGGTTCGTCGATCTGCGTGACCGGCAAACGCTCGGGCGGCTTCGGCAGAATGCGGGCGATGACGAGCGCGCCGAGCGTGCAGGCGATGCCGCCGAGCGGCACCGCGAAATTGAGGAACCACAGCGCCGCAAGCAGGCCTTTGCGCGGCTGGTGGTAGCGCGGCGGCATGGCCCGCGCGATGGCGAGCGAGATCAGCAACGCGGCCAGCGCCTGTAGCGCGAGACACATCAGCAGGATGTGCGTGTTCGACTGACCGGCGGCGAGCGGCGCTTCGTCCGCGGGTCCGCCGAGCCACTGCGCGGAAGTATCCGGCGCGCCGTGCGTGGCGAGCATGAATACGCCGAGCTGCAAGACGAGGCCGCACAGCCCCGACAGGGCAGCGAGCACGGTGAGCGCGGCGCCGCTGCGGGGCGGTCGGTGCGCCGGCGGCGTGTCCCGCTCCGGCAGACCGGGTGTCTCAGGTGTGTCAGGCGTGGCGGGCATCGCAGCGCTCCAGCAAACGCCGCAACGCGGCAACCGGGTCGTCGTCGGCGATCACCATGGCGTGCACGGCGATGCGCGCGGATTCGAAATCCACGCCGTACTGGGCGCGCAGGTTGTCTTCGATCCGAAGCAGATAGCCGTCGATCGAGCCTTCGCCGGACAGCGGCATCAAGGTCAGAATCACGCGATGCTGCGAGTCGCCGCGCGCCCATTGCACGTCGAGCGCGCGCCGCGTGCGCAGCACGTGTTCGTACCACGTGGTGCTGACTTCGCGGCCGTCGAACACCAGCGCGACCATCGACGACTGCACCCGCGTGTCGCGGTACATGTGCACGAGCCGTGCGTAGTCGAGCGCGAAATCGTAGGGGCAATCGGGAAACGCGTCGATCGTGTCGCGCGTGACCGTGGCGTGCCGCACGCCGTCGGCGTAGTAGTTGCACAGCACCAGCAGGAATTGCAGGTTGTCGCGCGTCAGGGCGAGAAACGGCATGCGTTCGATCACCAGCAGTCCGACCGGCTCCTTCAGCGCATCCACCAGCGGCACGCAGGCGAGATAGCGGCTCGGCGAGCCGGCCTGCTGCGTGGCGGACTCGATGTGCACGAGGCTGCGCGCTTCGAGCGCTTCGAGCACGAGCGGGTCGCCGGCGTCGAGATCGAAGGCCGTGCCGATCCACGCGGCGGCTTCCGGATGCGGCTTGCCGTCGCGCCACGCATAAAGACGCGCACATTCGAGCTGGCAGGCCTGCGCGGCAGTGTCGAGAAACTGCTGCGCGCCTCGCAGATCGACCACGCCACGCTGCGCATTGCCCGGCTCCTGAGCGATCGTCACGGCGCGCATGCGTGCAAGCGAATCGCGCAAGGTGGCGGGGCGGCCGAGCAGGTCCTGTTCGAGACGTTCGTGCGACAGCCGCAGCAGGAACTGGTTGCGCGTGAGAATGGAGAGCCGCTCGGCGAGGTAGTCGTTGGCCATGCGCGCCTGGCCGAGCCGCGTGATCCACACGTCGCCGAACTGGCCGCACAGCAGCGTGAAAACGAAGCCGCCGAAAAAGAAGCCGACCGGAAACGGCTGCACCTGCGGTAGCGGATCGACGAGCGTGTGCGCAATCGAGCCGAGCGCGGAAGGATCGGCGCCCGGATAGAGCACGTACCACGCAGCCAGCAAAATCAGCCCGGAAAACGCACCCGCAATCGAACCATAACGCAGCGCTAGCACGATCGGCACGATCCAGATCCACACGAAGCCGACGTGAATCAGCAGCGGATTCTGCGGGCGGAACAGCCAGCACAGGGCGATCGCCAGCAGCGTGGCGAGGATCGACTCGACCGTGGTGATGGCGCGCCGGTATACCGAGCCGCGCGGCGGCGCGATCAGTCTGGCCCACAGCGAGCCGCCGCCGACGCTTTGCGCCTGGCGGCGCTTGAGCCGGGCGCGGGGCGCGAATTGATCCGGGGCGCGCGTGTTCATGGCGATGGCTTCCTGGTATCGGTTAGGTTCGCATGGGTCGACGTGGGTGCCTGCAGGTGCGGCGCGGGTAGTTTCAGCGTGCCAGCGGACTCAGCAGATCGCGCTCGAGTTTCTGCGCGACCCCGGAAACCGCGTCGCGGCTCCAGCCGGTGCGGCTGCCGCTGCCGGTCCACACCACCTTGCCGCTCTGCACGTCGAGCACCTGCAACGTGAGGCCGACGGCCGGTTCGCCGTCCACGCCGACCTTGTAGCGCCATTCGTTGACCGCGCCGGTGAGCGCGTAATGCGCGTTCTGCTGGCGAGCCCAGTTCAGCGCATTCTGCTGCGCGTCGGGTTTCGCGGGATCGAACAGCGTTTCGTCGTCGGCGCTGGCGGGATAGCGCGCGAGGTTCGCGTAGCCGTAGGTGGCGAGCAGACTCTGCGCGATCGACGCCGCGCGCTGGCCCGCCTGCGGCGTTTCGGTGTTGTTGGCGATCGGCAGGATCGCCCAGGTGTCGCTCTTCGAGAAGGCGGGTGCCGCGCTGCGGTCGATCACCGAGCAGCCGGCGGCCAGCGTGGCGAGCGCCGTGCCGAGCACGATCGACAACACGGCGCTGCGTCCACGGGCCGCGGCGGTTCGAAATTGATTCGCTTGCTCCATCTTGCTCTCCCAGTCGGACATTCGTTCAGACTTGTGTCGTTCAGGCTCGTGTCGTGCCATTGCTTTCATGCCGCTTTTTTCAGGCGGATTCCATCGTCAGGGTCGTTAGTACAGCCATTGATACCGCGCGCCGAGTTCCTTCACGGAGGTGGAGTGGTTCGACGAAGCCCCTTGATACAGGCCGTAGATCAGCACCTGGTCGGTGCCGAAGAGACTGCCGACGATTCCCGCCATCACCTGGCCGGACCAGCCCGCGCGCGAGTCGCGCAGCGGTCCGGCGGAGAACATCGGCCGCCAGCCCTTCGAGTAGTTCTCCGGCAGGTCGTCGCCGAACGAGAAAAGCAGGCCGCCCTGCGTAAAGGTTTGCGGCATGTACGACTGCGCGTCGAAGCTGGCGCCGGCCGGCAGCAGATTGCGCAGCGCGTCGCCGGGCGTACCGTTGGCGCTGTACTGGCCGTGCGAGAACACCGCGCGGATTGTGTAGTCGGGGTAATCGGCCTTGATCTTGTAGCCGGCGTTCAGCTCCACCAGATGACCGTCGCCGAGATACGAGCGGTCCTGTCCGTGAAAACGCGCGTATTCGTAGCGGCCGCCGCCGAACCAGTGCGAATCGGGCCGGTAGTTGAAGCCGACCGAGGCGAGATCTTTGACGCCGGCCACCGTCAGTTGCGTGGTTTCGGTGGCGGCCTGGTTGTAGCCGGCGGCGTAGGTGAGCGTGAGTTTCGGATTGACGGCATACGTGCCTTCCACGCGCGCCGTGACGAAATCTTTCAGGGCCTCGCGACGGCCGACGATCACGTGCTCTTCGTCGTATTGCCCTTTGTGCTGGTAGACGCCTTCGAGCAGACGGTCGTGATTCGGCGCGTTGGGCAGCGAGGCGGCGTCGGTTTGCTGGTCGCGTTGACGGTAGCGCAATTGCAGCGCCTGCGAAGGCGTCAGACGCACGCCGCCGGTGATCGATTCCTCGCTGAAACGCAGCGGCCCCTGGTCGCTGTATCGCACGGAGGGCGCCACTGCCTGCGCGTTGCTGAGCAGCCGGTCGTGCAACTGGCCGTGCATCACGCTGTCGTCGGGCAGACGCGTGAGCGAGTCGAACGCGGTGCTCTGCGCGGCGGCGTTGCGGCCCGTGAGCGTTTGCGCATCCACCCTGTTTTGCCGGGGAATCAGATCGGGCAGGGTGTCGAGCAGACGCGAGAGTTCGTTGACGTCGCCATCGTTGATCGCCAGTTGCGCTTCGGCGTACACGGGGCGCGTGCTCTTCTGGATGTACTGCTTTTCGAGCCACGCACGCTCCATGTCCGGCTCGTCCTGCGCCTGGGCCCAGGAGATCGCGGCCTCGCGCGCAATCGCCGTATAGACGCGCCGCTCTCGCGTAATCGACTCCTGCTGCGCGGGCGGCAGCAAACCGATGTCGCCGAGTTCGGACGTTTGCGCGGACGCTGCCTGTGCGTCGCCGTTGCGGTCGGCGCGCAGCATTTCGATCAGCACGGCACGCGAGCGATCGCCGCTGTCGAACAGCGTGGCGAGCGCGACGTATCGGCCGCGCAGATCGTCCTGGTCGGCGGCGGAAAGCGCGGCCGTTTGCAAGGGATCGCGCGCGCGCCGCGCCAGTTCGAGCCAGACACTGCGACGCACGCGCCATGCTTCGTCGACCCGGCTGTTGAGTTCCAGCGCGTCCGCATAAGTGAGACGCCACAGCGGATTCTGCGCCGGCCCTCCGGTTGGGCCGGCCTGTTTGTGCAGATAGTGCAGGGCGGCACGGCCGTCGCCGAGCCGCATCGAGGCGGCGGCATACGGCGGCCAGAGCGGCGCGTCGTCTTCGGCGTCGGCCGAATAGCGGCGCATCGCTTCGCGCAGTTCCGCGTCGGTGCCGCGATCGATGAGCATCCACAGATAGGCGGCGCGCGCTTCGGTGTTATCCGGCGCGATGCTGGCGGCGCGCCGCGTGTCGCGCGCGGCGTCTTCGACCGAGCCGGTTTGCCGTTCGAAGTCGGCGCGTGCCAGCAGGAAAGTCGCGGACTGCTCGGCGGCGGCGCGCTCCTGCGGCGAGAGCGATGCGAGCAGCGCACGAATGCGGCCCCAGGCGCGGGCGCGTTGATAGTTGTAGAGCGCCTGCGGCAGTGCGCGCGGCGGTCCGCCATGACGGTACGCGTATTCGGCGAGCCGGCCGGCGTCGAGCGGCGAGTCGCTGTAGAAGCCGGTCATGGCTTCGTAGTCGTCGGGCTGCGCCTTGCCGCCCGCAATCAGTTCGCGGTAACCCGCGTTGACCTCCTGCGGATGCTGGATCGTATTGGCAAGCAGCGCGTAGAAGCGCCAGAAGTCGGTGTCGGTGTTCGGTGCGGCGCGTTTGGCCTCGTTCATCGCGGCCAGCGCGGCGTCGAACTGCGTACGGGTGTAGAGCAGCGTCGCGATCTGCAAACCGTAGGCGCTGCTGGGTCCGAATTCACGTTCGAGATCGCGGTAGGCGCGCAGCGCGAGTTCGTCGTCGCCCTTGCGGTCCGCGAGCGCGGCGTAACGCTCCATCACCGCGCGACGCTGCGGACCCTGCATGCGCGATTGCAGAAAACGCAGCCCGCTGTCGGGGTCGCCGAGTTGTTCGTACGAGAACACCACGGCGTCGATCAGCTTGAGATTGCCGGGTTGTTGCGCGGACTGATGCAGCGTGACGGCCAGCATCGCGGCATTGTCGTTCAGACCCGGCGCGAGGCGCGCGACCTGTTGCCACGCGTTGGCGTCACCGCCGCCCTGCGCGAGCGCGAGATAGCTCTGCAAGGCCACCTGCGGCTGATGATTCCATTCGGCGACCTGGGCAAGGCGGCCGCGCCAGAGCGCCGAATGCGGGTCTTTGTCGAGCGCGGACTGGGCGATGCGCTGGGCGTTGGCGACGTCGCCGTTGGCGAGAAACACGCGGTAGGCGAGTTCGTCGTCGTTGGCGGCGGCGGGTGTTGCGGGTGCCGACGGTGCGTTCGGTGCTGCCGGCAGGCTCGCGGCGATTCGCAGAAAGCCTTCATGTCGAAGCGCGATGCGCGTGTCGTCGATCGGCGCTGCGCGCCAGACTCCGTTCCTGCCGGAATGCGCGTTCATGTCCGCGTTGCGCGACCACACCGCCGTGCGTGCATCGTGCGTTTTGCGCGGCGCGCGATACCACGCGGGACGCAACCAGACGCCGTGCGCGCCGTGATATTCGACGAGCGTCGTGTCGGCGGATGCAGGTCCGTCATGCGGCGCCACCGCCGACATTTTCAGCAGCCGCTTGACGTAGCGTTCCGCGAGATCGGGGCGTCCGGCGGCGAGCGCGAGATTGGCGAGGTAGCGCAAGGTGTCGGGGTCGTCGGCGAGGTCGCCGAGATGCGCGTTGGCCGCCTGCAGCGCGGCGGCCGGATCGTTGCCGGCTTGCAGCGCCTGCACGCCCGCCATGAAGCGCGTGCGCCGCTGTTCCAGGTTGCCCGCGTGTTTCTGTGCGTCAAACCATGCGTCGGCCGCGGCGGCGTAGTGGCCGCTGCCGAGTTCGGTCTGCGCGAGATCGGCGAGCCAGCCGCTCGCGTGAGCCGGGTCGCGCTGGATCAACTGGCGGTAGTAACGCGCCGCGAGTTCGCTGTCGTTCAGCCCGCGTGCCTGGCGCGCCAGAACAGCCAGCTGTTCGTTATCCCAGCGGTAATCCGCGGCTTCGCGCAGCACCGCGTCGAGTTCGCGCAGCCGGGCGGGGCGCGCGGGATCATTCGGCTTGAGCGCATACAGACGCTGCTGCGCGATCGACACGCGGATCGCCAGCGCGCCTTGCCGCGCGGCCGGGTCGTTCGAGTGCTGGAGCCGTTCGAGTACGCGGGCCGCGTCGGCGATCCGCTGGCCCTTCAGGTACTCGCGGGTCAACGCGGACAGCACGTCGGTATTGTCGGGGTCGATGCGCAGCCACGCTTCCAGATAGGCGATGGTCAGGCCGTCGGCGTTCGCGCCGTTGAGCAACCGCCCTTCGAGCTTTTCGCGCGGAAAGGCGAGCACCAGCATCAGCGCAGTGAGTGCACCGAGCACGAGAATGAGCGCCGGCGAAAAGAGCCGTTGGCGCTCAGGTATCGCAGGCGAGCTCGACATGCAGATGGTGGGCGTCGTTGGAAATCGGGTGGCGGCTTACGCGGCACGCGCCGGCATTGGCGAAGCGCCATTGCGGAGCGACGCGCGCGCGCAGATCGAAAGACAGGCCGCTGGCGGTGCGCTCGAAATGGTCGATGCGGCCGTTGGCCTCGGCAAGATAGGGCGTATGCGACGCGGCGCGCGCAGCGGCGGCGTCGATCACGACGAAGCTCGCTTCGGCGCCGCTCATGTGGACGTAAGTGCCGCCCGGTCCCGGCAGATAACCCGCCACGCCGACGGCGCTCGCCATGTCCGGCACCTTGCCCGCCGGCAGGCGCACGGTCCGCAACTGGCCGGCGTCGCGCACGACCCAGCGGTCGCCGTCGCGCGCGATGCTCATGTCGAGAAAATCGAGTACCTTGCGCGCGTATTCGGAAGCGAACACGGGATTCACCGGCTGACGCAGCACGCTGTCGAACACTTCCTGCAAGGCCTTTACCGAGGCGAGCTTGGTGCCGGAGAACATGTGGTAGTAGATGTCGATCGGCTTGAAGCGGATCGGCTGATCGGTCATCGCGAAAGTTTCGAGCACGCGCGTGAAGCCGTAGTACGGGCCGTGCCAGAGGTCGGTGTACAACTCTTCGTTCTGGTTCGGCGCGAACACCTGGTAATAGCCGTCTTTCATCACGCCGAGCGGCGCGATCGCGGTCCAGCTCGGATAGCGCTTCGTGATGAGCGTGTCGCCGCCGTTCATGTTCAGCACGCCCGCTTCGTATGCGGCCTTCAGGACCGGCGCGGGCACCTGGCAGTCGCCGCTCCACAACACCATGCGCACCGGTTTATCGGCGGGCGCGATCTGTTTGTCGATATAGCTGATCGAGCCGTCCACCTCGCGGTCGATATTGAAGCGATAGCCGGGAATGTCGATCGAGAGTCCGGTGCTGTTGGTCTGGCTGCCGCCTTCGGTGGGCGCGTCCTTGTCGTTCGACACGCCAAGACCAGTGACGCGCATCCATTGCAGCGGGTGAGTGTAGGTGTGCGTCGCCACCTCGACGTTAGGCAGCTCGAACATGCGCCGGCCGAGCGTGCGCAGATGCGCGGCGAAGGCCTTGTAGGGACCTTCGTCGCTCACTTCGCCTTCGATCAGCGAGACCGTGGTCGGCATGCCGGAGTCGCGCAGCAGGCGCAACAGCACGTCGCCGGAATACTGCGGCGATGCGTCGGTGTTGGGCGTGCCGTGGTCGCTGAATTCGGCGCGCGAGGCGAAGCCGTCGCCGTCGATATGCGACATCAGCAGACGCCGGCCGTTTTCCGTGGTCGTGTCGGGCGCGGGCATGTCGGCGGGCAAACGCAGCGCCGCCTGCAGGAATGCGATGGGCTGCGTGACCCAGCGCGCCTGATTGACCGCGCCGAGATCGAACACGCCGAACGGCCGCATCGCGTAGCCGCCCCACGGCGTGAGCGCCGCGCCGTCGATCACGAAGTTGCCCGAGCGCAGCCGCAGCAGCGATCGGCTATGCGAGCCGACGCGCACCGCGGTGTAGTCGTGCGGATCGGGACGCGGCTTCATTTCGAAGCCCATCAGTTGCGGGTCGGCCGACTCCACTTCCAGCTTGCCGTTCACCGGTTGACCGGGCACGAGTTGCAGATCGAGTTTTTGCGCGAGCGCCGGATCGAGCTGCGTGCCGAACGACGTGAACACCGCGATCGGCAGACCGGCGTCGATCTGTGCCGAGAGCCACGCGCGATAATCTTTGGCGCGCGGCACGTCGTTGTTCATCCACAGCACGATGCCGGCATAGCGCTCGCGCAGGTCGCCCGACGGCAACGGCTCGCGGGCGTCGGCGTAATCGATGCGGTAGCCGAGATAATTCAGCGGCATGGCGAGAAAGCGCACGCCCGGCGATACGTTCAGATCGGTGCGCGCGGGTGGGTCCTGGATGACGAGAATACGCCGGCGCACGGGTTCGACGGCGCCGACGCCCATGGTGGCGAGCGCGCCGTCGGTCACGTACGGCACGATGCCGAGCGCGCGGATCTTCGTGACGGCGTCGCGCTGGCAGGCGCGGTCGGCGGGTTCGCAGTAGTCGATCGAAATGACCGGCAGGTGATACTGGTCGCGAATCGTGCTGGCCTGTGCGACCAGCCAGTCGCGATCGGTTGGGGCGACTTCTGTATAGCGCTGCTGCGCCTGATTCCAGCCGCGATATAAAGACTCGAATGCCACGGCATAAGCCAGCTGGTGAATTTGCGGAAGAATTTCAAATCCGCGATTAAAAATGAGCTTTGCATCCGGATAACGGCTTTTGATCGCGCGAATTACCGCAATCAGACCGGCTTGCTGGCGCGCGCGATCTTCATCGGATTTAGCGACGAGTTGCCAGGAATCGAGCGTGTCGAGAAAAAAGCCGCGATAACCTTTATCCCAAAGCGGCGTAATGACGTGATCGACATACCAGGCGGGCCAATCCGGCTGGCTTTGATCGACCACGCGCGACGCCCAGGCTTCGTTATGACCCGCCAGCCATTGTTTGGGCAGCGCCGCGTAATAGCTGCGCGACGGCTGGATCTCGCCGACGCTGGTGTAGGCAAACCATGTGGTGTGCGGCAGCTTGTGCGCGAGCGGATTGAAACCGGTGTCCGGCTCGACCACCGCCGCGTCGTAAGCGGAGAGAAGCTCGACAGGCGGATTCTTGCCGTAATACAGCGCAAATGATGGGGCAGGCGGCGCCGGCATAACCGTGCCCGGCGCGGCCGCCGCGGGTTCCGCTGCAATGGCTGCGGCCGGCAGCAATGCCGATAAGGCGCCGCATATCGAAGCTAACGCGGCATGCCGGAGCAGGCGCCGCGCGCCGTGCCCGAGCCGTGCCATGAATGGCCGCTGCGCAACAAAACCGCTCACGCCATTCGGCTCGCTGAGACGAAGGGCGTGATAATTCTTACGGTTTGGAAAACGCAAGCCACGTTGAGTCATTTATACGTGACATTCGCGTGGAACGGCATTTTTGACCCGGCACTTACGCATCGACGTCTTCCCGCTCTCTCCGATGAGTTGACGGCTATCTTAGATAAGAATGCGTAAGGCGACTAGCCTCGATTTAGGCTTTTTTATCTCTCGTGAATGAATGCGGGCGGATCTTTTTCTAATTGATGCGCAATGAATTGTTTTAAACGCTTTTACTCGCGGCTTCTCAAACGGTGATACCAGTTCATCAATGGCGTAGACGATACACCGTGAATCACTATTGATGCCGTGACCACCGCCAGCGTAAGCGGCACGAGGGGTTGCACGTCGGCGGTGGTGCCGTATTCCAGCGCGAACGTCAGGTAGTAGAACGAGCCGATGCCGCGTATGCCGAACCAGCTCATCAAACGGCGCTGGGTCGGCGTGGCGTTTGAACCGAGCAGCGACAGTTCCACCGAAACCGGGCGGACGACCACGAACAGCACGACGATCAGCGCGACCGTCTGCCAGGTGACGAGCGGCACCTGCATGGTGGCGAGCACGTTGCCCACCATCGCCATCACGGCCACTTCGGCAATGCGTTCGAGTTCAATCGTGAAGCCGAGCACCGATTCCGTCATGTACGCGTGGGCCTTGCTGGGATTTGCCGCAGTTGCCTCGACGTCTTCCGAATCCACCGTGCCGATGGCCTTGCGCGGCGAGACGCCGCCACTCGCACGATGCTCGACGCGGCGCATTGCGACCCCTGCCGCGAACACCGCCAGAAAACCATACGTGTGCGCGAGTTGCGCTGCACCAAACGACACGCCGATCAGACCCAGCGCGAAGAATCCTTCGAGGCCGAGCGCCTGCGCATGACGAGTGCGCAACCATGTCACGGCGTGGGTCGTCGCCCAGCCGAATAGCGCGCCGATCGCGATGCCGCCCGCCACGCCCCAGACCACGCTGCCGACGAAGCCGAAGCTCAGGGTCGCGCCGGCATTCGTGGACGGCGCGGCGCACAGGGCGAGTCCGAGCAGGGCGAAGGGCAAGGCGATGCCGTCGTTCAGGCCGCCTTCGCCGGACAACGCGAAACGCAGCAGATCGTGGTCGCCGGGATCATGGACCTGCACGTCGTGCGCGAGGACGGGATCGGTGGGGGCGAGAATCGCTGCGAGCAATAGCGCGGGCCCCCAGCCCAGGTGCAGAACGTAGACGCCGAATAGCATCAGCAAGGGAATGGTCGCGAGCATGGCGAGGAAGCCGAGCCGCAGCGGGACCGTCCACAGCTTTTCCAGCACGCCAAGCCGTAGCCGCAGGCCGATGGCGAAGAGTGACACGAGCAGGGCGACTTCGGTGATGGTGCGAAGCAGATGCGCGTCGGCAGCGATATCAAGCTTGAGCAGACCGAGTGCGGGCGGCGCCAGCGCATAGCCGATGGCGAGATAAAACATGGCGGCGCTGACGGGCAGACGCCGGAAGGTCGTGGAAGCGATGCCCATGAAAACGAGCACGGCGCCGACGATCAGAAACCACAGAGTTTCGTGCATGAGCATCCGGTAAGAGGGTGGAGGGTGCCGCTTCGGGTGCTCGTCGCTGCCTGTAGGGAAGTACAGCGTGAATAGTACAGCGGAAGAATCAAGGCGCTCGTCCGAATGCTTCCCGTAGTTTGCGTTTGGCCTGCTGCAGGGTGGCGCGACGTCCTTCGGGCAGATTCTTGCCGCCGCGGTTGATATAGAAATTAAGCATCGACATGGCAGACTGGAAAGGCGTGCCCTTACGGCGACGGCTATGCGTGGACGAACGCTTCAGCGAATCGGCGATAGCCTGCGCGCTGCCGGTTTTGAAAATGTCGTGTTCGATATCCATGGCGTCGCTGGTCTCCATCACGTGGTGGGACCATCGATTCTTGCTTGCCGGCTTTTTGCGCTGACGTCCCGAGCCAGCATGCGCATGAGCGCGTGCATGACGCTGCCTCGCGGGACGTCCGTTGCGGCCGCGAACGGCAGGCCGCTTCGGCGCCGCCTTCTTTTTCTTCGATGACGATTTTCGCGCTCCCATGATGCGTTCCTTCGCTGCTATTTTTATGCGCGCAATTAATGCGGACTATTTGTGTTTGTCGAATTTGTGTTTGTCGATTAACGCGCGGCGTTGAACCGAGCTTTCTTCAACTGGACATGCTGACGTGTTCGGGTGCGATGCCTGCGCACCGCACCCGTCGTTCGGTCAACCATTACAGCTTGAGACCACCGGCTTCCGGCGCATCCGACGACCCTGCGGGGATGTCACCCACGCCGACGTCGTCACGACGCTCGTAGCGGTCACGTCCCCAATAAGGTTCGCTGCCGTAGTACTGGTGCACGGAAGTCGCCCACGTCTGATCCGCCATCGAAGGCCAATGATCCTTGTCGAAGCCGGGCGCGTTCTTGACACGTTCGGCCGTCATCGCGAGCACGAAGCATTTCTGCTGGGTGTCGAGTGTCAGCGCGTGCCATGGAATCGCCAGCAGTTTGTCGCCGATGCCGAGAAAGCCGCCGCTCGACAGCACCGCATACGCCACGCGGCCGGAGCCGACGTCCAGCATGATGTCCTTGATTTTGCCGATGTCCTGACCGTCGCTGCTCATGACCTTGTCGCCGTCGAGCGTCGACGCGGCCATCACATCGGGGCCGGGCCCTTGCGCGTTGGCGCGACCTTCGCCGACGATGCGAGCGCCCTGGCCTTGGCTCATTCCGGCTTGCGTCTGGTTCTGGTTGAGCATGATGTCACTCCTAAACGGATGGATGTAATGAGCTTGCAGCAACCGCCGTACCTTGCGGATGAATTCGCAGGTTCGGTATCGAATGAAGCGTCGAAGGCGCTCCCGCGCGCTGCGGCATAGCCCTTGCTGCGATCTCATCAGCAGCGGTTTAGCAGTGCGAACGCGAGCGGCTTCAGCCGTGCGGACAGTTCGCGCTGACCTGTTGCATCGGCCAATCAATGAGGGAGATTTCGATGAGCTATTCAAAAACACTGCTGGTTTCCGCACTTCTCGTCATGTCGGGTGCCGCCTTCGCGCAGGCTGGCGGCGGCAACGGCAATGGTGGCGGAGCCGGCACGGGCGGTTCGGGCAACGCACACGGCGCCGCCACGGCGGGACCGACGGCAGGTGGCGATCCGGCTTCGGGCGCGATGGCGGGGTCGTCGAAGATGCATCACACGTCCAAGTCGAAGACGAAAAAGCCCAAGACCGACTCGACCAACATGCCCGGCGCGGACGCGAGCAGCGATACGAAGGGGCAATAAGCAGGGCGGTTTAACGATGTAAAGTAGGAGGCGAGTCGGAGCAGGTTTTCCGACTCGCCTCTTTTACCGCGATTGCTAATGAAAATGCATTGCGCCGAAACTGGTTCGGCATGCCAATGAAATGGGAGAAAGCCATGATCGATCAAACCAGCCGTTGGAGAAAACAGGCGCTTGTAGTTCTGGCAGTGGCGGCGTTAGCGTGCGCGTCAGGTTGCAAACGTTCCGGCGACACGCCCACCAGTGCCGCCGACAGCGCGATGAGCAGCAGTGGCACGATGAATGGTAATGCGGCCACCGGCAGCACCGCCGATACGAGTAGCGGCGCGGCAGCAGCCCAGGCGGCGACGACCGCATCGGGCGCCAGCCAGTAAGCAGGCTTCCCGCAGACAGACTTCAGCGCGCGCTTTGCACGCCCGCTTTCGCCGCTGTCTTCGCGGCCGCTGCCTTGCGCACGACGCGTGATTTTTTCAGCAGCGTCGTCAAAGATTCATCGATGCTGTTTTCGATTGCCGATTCGCGTGCCTTACGTCCCTTTGCGCCGGCCTGGCGTGCTGCCTTCATCGCGCGCTTTTCGGCATGCGCAAGCAGGGCGGCGAACGCCACCTCGTCGACGCGCAAACCGCGGCGCGCCTGACCGGGCGGCAAAGTTTGCAATTCGTCTGCTTCGAATGCACTGATCACGGCGGGGTGGATATAGCAGCGTCGGCAGACAGCCGGCGTGTTGCGCAACAGGCTCGCCACGTCCTTTACTGTGGCGACGATATGACGGCGCGCTTCGGCTGCGCTGCTGCAGATCAGCCGGCGCAACGCGGCCAGCGCATAGACGCTGCCGGCCCACGTGCGGTAATCCTTTGCGGTGAAGTCGGCGTCGCTGGCGCGGCGCAGATAGTCGTTGATATCAGCGGAGCCTACCGTGTGGCGTGTGCCGTCGTCGTCGAGATACTGGAACAGGTCGTGTCCCGGCAATTCCGCGCAGCGCCGCACAATGCGCTTGATACGCGGATTGTTCACCGTGACATCGTGCTCGATACCGCTCTTGCCGCGAAACTTGAAACGCAGCTTGCCGGCTTCGATTTTGACGTGCTTCTTGCGCAGGGTCGTCAATCCGTACGACTGGTTATCGCGCGCATATTCGACGCTGCCGATGCGGATCAACGTCGTGTCAAGCAACAACACGATCGCTGCCATGACCTTGTCGCAGGGCATGCCCGGCAATTTCAGATCACGCGCAACACGCGCGCGTATCTTCGGCAGTGCGCGGCCAAATTCGGCCATGCGTTCGTACTTGTCGGCGTCGCGCGTTTCGCGCCAGCGCGGATGATAGCGATACTGTTTGCGTCCGCGCGCATCGCGGCCCGTTGCCTGGATATGACCGCGCGCGTCGGGACAGATCCACACATCTTCATAGGCTGGTGGAATGGCGAGGGCATTGATGCGTTTGATTTCTTCCTCGTCGTCGATCCGCTGGCCTTTCACGTCCAGATAGATAAACCGGTCCTTTTCGCGCTGACGCCGGTAGCCGGGTTTGCTGTCGTCCGCATGCCGCAGTCCGGGAGGCATGACTGCAAGCGCCGGTTCGCTGGCGGCTTCGTTGCGTTGAGTGGGGCGGGTCGTCGCTGGCATGGTCGTGAGTAGAAGTTGTTACGGGCTTATGGGTCGCCGAGCTTATGCGTGTTCGGCGAGTCGGCTTCCGGTGACGCGTCATATGGAAACGTCAAAGCAAGGGCGGTGCCCGCGTAGGCAAGACTTCCGAGTCGCGATGTCGCGGTTTTGTCTGGCGTCGTCAGGTTATAGATTGCAGCGGAACGGTCCTTGCGAATCCGGATGTGAGTGATGACAAATCACGCAAGAACCACTGAAACCGACGGACAACCAAGGAGCACATCATGAGCAGCACGCTAAATCCCGATGAAGAGCCGCAACAACAGGTCAAGCAGACATCCGGCACGACGGGCGCGCTAGGACCGAGTGACTCTTCTGACAGCGGCAGCGACGTTGCAGGCGCGAAGCGGCACGAGTTCGATGTCGATACCGAACTCGACAATCACGCGCTCGAAACCGGCGACTCCGAACTTGGCAGCGACACCGACCGCTACGGCACGGGCGAACGCGCGGCAGCCGACGGTGACTCCACGCTCATCGAAGACGCCGACATCGAACCCGACCGCGTCATCAATCCGGCCGATGACGACGACGGTCTTGACGACGACCCGCAGGGGCTATGAGCGAGCGAGTGTTCTCGCTGAACCGGCCGGGTGCGCACCAAAGGCACCCCGGCAGGCTCACGCGCTCCAGACCCAGCAGTCCGAGTAGCAACTTCATAGGCACGTGTTTTGCTGTTTGTACTTCAGTAGATTCAAGTGGCGAGCGCAGCGCTACAGACGAACCGAATGGAAATCCGGCCGCGTCCATCGCGAAGCGCTGCGCCACGCAAGCCAGTGCGTCATGCTGCAGGCCGGCGGTGATTCTGGTTTCGATTGCGAAGTGGAACAGGGAGAAAGTGCATGAAATTCCGGTATTCCCTACAAGTGATGAGCGTCGCGCTCGGACTCGGCCTCACTGCGGGGTTCGGCGGCGTGGCCTATGCACAGGCGAGCGATGCGCCCGCAAGCGACGCGCCGATGAGCGAGACGAAACTCTCGCCGGCCGATCAGCAGTTCGTTCAGGATGCTTCGCAGGCGGACGCGACTGAAATTGCCGCGAGCCGGATTGCCTTGAAGAATTCGAGCGATCCGCACGTCAAGAAATTCGCGCAACAGATGATTACCGACCACACAAAACTGTCGCACGGCATGGCTGTACTGGTCGCGAAAAAAGGCCTGAAGCCGGAGGCGTCGGCGGATTCCGCGCTGGTGGGCAAGCTGCAATCGCTCAAGGGTAAGGAATTCGATCAGGCCTACGTCGAGCAGATTGGTCTGGAGGCTCATCAGCGCGCAGTCGATCTGTTCACGCAGGAAAGTCAGAGCGGCACTGACTCGCAACTCAAGGCGGCGGCCGCGCATGCACTGCCGACGATCAAACATCATCTTGCAATGGCGCAGCAACTTGCCGGTGCCATGAAGGGCTCGTCATGAACGCGATCCTGCCACGTCCGGCCTATGAGGATTCCCTTATGCACATCACCTTTCCCGACGACCAACCCGACTTCGACGGATCGAACCTGACCGTGCGTTTTCTGGCGCGCGTGGACGGAGAGCAGGTTGTGTGCGCCATTACGGCCGAAGCGCTCGAAGATCATTTCGGCGCCGACTCGGCGCTCGAATCCGCGCTGATTTCCGCGTTTTCCAAGGGACGCCAACGCATCCGCTCAGTCTGCGCAGAAGCACTCGACCAGAGCGAAGGCTCGGGCGTCGTGCTGCATAGCGGACTATTCCGGGTGGAGGGAATGGAGTCGGATCGCGGCAGCCTGTCGTAACTTATTGCCAGTCAACGATGCAAGGAGGCTTCATGTCACTCATCGTCGCAGCACGTTTCACCACGTTTCCCACCGCAGAAGATGCGGCGGGGAAACTCTTCAGTGCAGGGTTCGTCGAAGAAGACGTGACGCTGTTTTTCGTCAATCCGCGCGGTCAGCACGCACGCTATCCGATCGGCGGCGACACGCACACCGATGCGGGTTCGAAGAATGCATCGAAAGGCGCCGGTATGGGCGTGACGCTCGGTGCCGTAGCCGGGGCGGTCGTAGGTGTGGGGATTTTCGCGGCTTTCTCGGCACCGATCATCGTCTCGCTGATTGCGGCGGGCGTGGGCGCTTATGTCGGCTCGCTGGTCGGCGCCATGGCGCGTACTCGCGACGGCAACGCCGCGCACCATTCGCGTTTTCATGAAGAAGTGCGCGACTCAGGTGTGCTGGTAGCCGTCCACGTGTCGCCCGACAACCAGTTCGACGCCGCGCGAATTCTGCGCGATGCGGGCGGTGTGGCGATCGAGCGCGCGAGCGGACGCTGGCAGCAGGGGCGTTGGGCTGATTTCGATCCGCTCAAGCAGCCTCAGCCGCTAAACGAGTTTGCTGAGAAGCACGCCTGAGTTTCCGGCTGCTTCACCGGGACGGTCCGACGTGAGTCGGGCCGTTTTTCATTCCAGGCCTTATTTAAAGGCCTGAAAGCGATTATTCAAACCCGTCTTCAAACCCAGATGCGCGGTGCGCCGTGCGGCGAGTGAGCAGCCGATTCCGGTTGAGCTTCGCCGCGCGTCGCTTCACAGCCTGCGGGCACGAGCCCTTCGTGGGCCGCGCCGCATGTGGTGGTCTGTTCCGTGGTGGTGGTCGTGGCCGACGCGTCCTGCAGGACGTGCTCGCGAATCTGCATCACGGCGGCCGATGTCACGATCGCCACGGCCACGAGGAATTCTGCGCTTCTGATCTTCTTTTTCATCGTATTGCTCCCTGTCGTCGTTGCTTGCCCGTTGTTTTCAATTCCTCTGTACATCTGGCAGCCGTGCCTTGAATCCGCGCGGCGCCTCGTTGGGATGTTGTCGGGCGCAGCTTATTAAGCAACCGTTGTGCCATCCGCGAAAAGGCCGCCGGCTGGCGCTTTCCGCGCTTCGCCGTGTGGTTTGCCGGGCAAAATTTACGAGCGTCGGCAAACTTGGCTGCACGCTGTTTTTATTCGGCAAGCGCATTGCGTTGGGCACGCGACATGCGTTGATAACGGAGAACCCCGTCGCCGCATCGAGCTCGCGAGCGGCGGATTCCACTTCACTGAAACCCCTGGAGGTATCTGATGGCTACGAACGTTGTTTCCGTGCTGAACGATCTGGTCGAAACGTCGAAGGATGGCGAGAAGGGATTTCGCAAAGCAGCTGACGACGCCCACGACGCGCAACTGAAAACACTGTTTCTCTCGCGCGCAGAAGATTGCACGCGTGGCGCACGCGAGTTGCAGGACGCCGTGCAAACCTTGGGCGGCAAGCCCGAAACCGGCGGCAGCATGAGCGGCGCCTTGCATCGCGGTTGGGTGGACGTCAAGTCGGCCGTGACCGACCGCAGCGACCACGACATTCTTGCCGAGTGCGAAAAGGGCGAGGACGTGGCGAAGAAGCGTTACCACGATGCGCTGGAAAAGGATCTGCCGCTGGACGTTCGTGCAATCGTGGAGCGTCAGTATCAAGGCGTGCTGCAGAATCACGACCGTGTGCGTGATCTGCGTGACCAGTATGCGGCGGCCAAGCGTTGATTCCGTACGTAATGCTGTAGTGACCGAGTAGCAGAGCGGGCGTCCCAATGCGGGACGCCCGTTTTTTTAGAGCGAGGGTGATGCAGGCAGATATCGAAATGGAAACGGAAACAGAAAAGGCCATCTGCGCAAAACGCAGATGGCCTTTTCATTTGTCGAGCGCGTAAGGTGAACTGCGCGGGAGACTACACGAAGCAGTTTCCCACGACGCGCTACGCGCTACCCTTAGTCGGCAACGACCTTCAGGTGGTTCTTCACGCTCGTCACGCCGCTGACGTTTTCGACCACTTGCTGAGCGGCAGTCTTGTCGTCGGCCGACGGCACCGAACCCGACAGATAGACCACGCCCTTGCGCGTCTTCACGTGGATGTGGGTCGACTTGACGTTCTTCGCGCCGAGCAGATCAGCCTTCACCTTAGTGGTGATGGTGCCGTCATCGACGTGCTGCGTAATCGATTCGGATGCCGACGACGGTGCCGACGCGCTGGTTTGCGCCGTTGCGTTCAGGGCAAATGCGATACAAGCGATCGAGCCTGCAGTCTTCAGAATCTGGATGGTCTTCATGGTTTCTCCTTCGGGTGTTGATGTAAATTGCGGTCTTGTTTGCCTGCGGTCGGTCACGGTGCGAACCGTTGATGACTCGCGTGGGATCGTTGCCGCTACGGTTCCGTCCGGGCCCGTTATCGACACCGGATGCCGTTCTCTGCGTGTGACTCGCTGCGATTCGCCGTGAGAGATTCAGGCCGCTCACATCGAGTCGACAGACAGAGAACGACATCCGTCCACACACAACGGCTAGCGCAAGCGTTGTGCCCGCCCTGGCGAATTAATGCTGGCGCGTGGCGAAAATCGTTGTGTAGCAGGTATTTACGCTGATGAATCGACTGTTGCGAGCGGTGACGACGGGGCGGGAACGGCGGGGAAAGCTGGGACCGGAAATTGCCGGGTACTTGTAAAAATGGCGTTCAACCGATGCGCAATTGGCGGGCCTGAAAAAGCAAAGCGTAGAAAAAACAGCAGCTTGCGCGACCTGGTACGACAGTTGCTCTAATGAGGTCACTCGATCAATTTTCAGCTTTCAAGGGACCTCACTACAATGCCTTCCATCGAACTTCGCACAAGGCAGTCTCTCGCACTCACGCCGCGCCTTCAGCAATCCGTGCGACTGTTGCAGTTGTCGTCTCTCGAATTCCAGCAGGAATTACGCACTGCGCTCGACACCAATCCGTTCCTCGAATACGACGCTACCGACACGGAAGACGTCGCACTCTCGACGGCGTCGTCCGGCGACGAAGCGGCAATGCCCGCGACGGATACCGTCACCGCGGCCGAGCCGGATTCGCTGCCCTCGGACGCAGGCGGCAGCGACACGATGGAAAGCGCGGGCCAGGATGGCCCCGACGACATGCCCGGCGATTACTCGGGCGATTACAGCAGCCGCAGCTCGTCGCGCCAGAACGGCGATTCCGAAAGCAGCGATCCCGCCGAGTGGGCACGTTCGCAGCCGACGTTGCGCGAACAGCTGCACGACTCGCTGCGCCTCTATCGTCTCGACGACCGCGATCGCGCAGTAGCACGCTTCATTATCGAAGCACTGGATGACGACGGTTATCTGCGCCAGGAACTCTGCGACCTCGCCGATAGCGTCGACCTCGAACCCGAACTCACGGAAGAAGAACTGCTGGTTGCGCTGCGTCTCGTGCAATCGCTGGATCGTCCGGGACTCGGCGCCCGTTCGCTCTCCGAGTGTCTGTCCTTGCAGGTCAATGCACTGCCTGACGACACGCCGGGACGTGACGTCGCCAAGCAGATCGTCCAGCATCATCTCGAACGTCTGGCACGTCGCGAACAGGCCGAGTTGCAAAAGCAGATCGGCTGCAGCGCGGAAGAACTGCGCGTGGCCTGCGCGCTGGTCCGCAAGCTCGATCCGAAGCCGGGCAACAGCTATGGCCGCACGGAAGACAACTACGTCGTGCCCGATGTGATCGTGCGTCAGGTGCGTAACAAGTGGGTGGTCGCGATCAATCCGGCCGTGCAGCCGCGCGCCCGTATTCACCGCATGTATGCCGAGCTTTTCGCGCAATCGGCCGGCGCCAGCCGTTCACCGCTCGCCCAGCAACTGCAGGAAGCGCGCTGGCTGATCCGCAACGCGCAACAACGTTTCGACACCATCCAGCGCGTGGCGGAATGCATCGTCGCGCATCAGAAGGCGTTCTTCCAGTACGGTGAAATCGCGTTGAAGCCGATGGTGTTGCGTGATGTCGCCGACGAACTCGGCCTGCACGAATCCACGATTTCGCGTGCCACCGGCAACAAATATATGGCAACGCCGCGCGGTATTTTCGAGTTCAAACATTTCTTCCCGCGCGAACTGGGTACGGAAAGCGGCGGCACCTGTTCGGCCGCGGCCGTGCGCGCGTTGCTCAAGGAAATGATCGCCGCAGAAAACACGCGCGATCCGCTGTCCGACGTGACGCTCGCGAAGATGCTCGCCGATCAGGGCGTGCTCGTGGCGCGCCGCACGGTGGCGAAATACCGTCATCTGATGAAGGTGCCGCCGGCAGAGTTGCGCCGTCAGCTGTGAAGGATTGAACGGGCGCGGCGGGTGAGCGTCCGTTGAAATGCACACGCAGACCATGAAGGGTCATGCGAGGCCGACCGCCCGCATGGCCCTTGTGTTTTTGCGCCCGCGTTTTTCCGTAGCTGGACGTTTTGCGGCCGCCCCTTTACATTGGCGACTCCGGTAGAGAAAGGGCGGGTGAATGAAGTATTCGAATCTGGTCGAGCGGTTGCAGGGCAGACGTACCTCGGCATGGGAAATTCATCGCGTCGCGCAACAGGCGGCCGCGAGCGGTGAAGACGTCATCGTATTGAGCGTCGGCGACCCCGACTTTGCGACGCCCGCGCCCATCGTGGAGCGCGCGATCACGGCGCTGCGCAGCGGCGACACGCACTACAGCGCGGTATCCGGACGCGAACCGCTGCGTGCAGCGATTGCCGCGGAACATGCGCGCACGGCAGGGCGCACGGTGAGCGCGGCTAACGTCATTCTCACCGCGGGCGCGCAGAACGGCGTATTCGCTACCTCGCTCTGTCTGCTCGAAGCCGGCGACGAAGTCATCGTTCCCGAGCCGATGTATCTCACCTACGAGGCTTGCATTCGGGCGGCGGGCGCGACGCTAGTCGCCGTGCCGGTCGATCCTGTGCGCGCGTTTCACCTCGATTGCGACGCGCTCGAAGCCGCCGTCACGCCGCGCACCAAGGCAATTTTCTTCGCCACGCCCTGCAACCCGACCGGCGTGGTGATGCCGCGCGCCGACCTCGAACGCATCGCCCGTATCGCGTGCCAGCACGATTTGTGGGTGCTGTCGGACGAGGTCTACGCGGACCTCACGTTCGAGCGCGAACACGTCAGCATCGCGGCGCTGCCCGGCATGAACGAACGCACGGTTACGCTCGGCAGTCTGTCGAAGTCGCACGCCATGGCCGGCTGGCGCGTCGGCTGGGCGATCGGACCCGCCGTGCTGATCGAACACATGGGGCGGCTCGCGCTCGCCATGCTGTACGGCTTGCCGGGTTTCATCCAGCAGGCGGCGCTCACGGCCGTGCAGAACCGCGCGGCCGTGGTGGCCGAGATGCGCGAAATCTACCGGCGCAGGCGCGACGTGGTGTTCGAACGGCTGAGCTGCGTGCCGCGCCTGCGTTGTCTGTTGCCGGAAGCGGGCATGTTCATGATGGTCGACGTAAGCGGCACGGGGCTCGATACCGTCGATTTCACCTGGCAGCTGTTTCGCGCGCAGGGCGTCTCGGTGCTCGACGCGAGCGCCTTCGGCGAAACTGCGAACGGTTTCGTGCGGCTCGGTTTCGTGGTCGACGAAGCGCGCCTGAAAGACGCCTGCGAACGGATCGCGGCCTTCGTCGCGAGCTTGCCGGCGCCGGCTTCGGGCGCGGCGGATCGGACGGACGCGAAGCGTCGACCGGTATAATCGGGCGGCTTCTGCGGCATTCGTTGCGATGTCGATGACGGCGTTGCTGATGCCGGCTGCGGCGCATTCGCCGGAGCCGTTTGCCGTTGCATCAGCCGTGCTTAAGCGCCCGTTTTCGCCTTGCTCACTGTGTCTTTCATTTGCATCCATGCCATTTCGCCCGATCCAGTCCTTCACGCGCAAACGACTCTCCGACGTCGTGTCCGATCAGATCAAGCAGCTGATCTCGGACGGCACGCTGATGCCGGGCGACCGCCTGCCCGCCGAGCGCGATCTGGCCACGCAACTGGGCGTGTCGCGTCCTTCGCTGCGCGAGGCGCTGATCAGACTCGAAGCGGACGGCTACATCGAGACCTCGGGCCGTGGCGGTTTTACAGTAGTGGACGTGACGGCGCCGATCATTTCCAAGCCGCTCGCGGAACTGCTGATACAGAATCCGCGCACCAGTGCCGATATTCTCGAATTGCGGCAGGGACTCGAAGCGATCTCGACGGTCTACGCCGCTGAACGCGCCACCGACGTGGACCGGCAAAAAATCGCCGAGGCATTCGATGCGTTGAAGGCCGCCTCGCTCACTCAGGACCGCGCCAGTCTTGCCGAACTCGACGCCGCGTTCCATCTCGCCATCGCCGATTCCACTCACAACATCGCGCTGGCGCACGTCATGCACGGCATTCACACGCTGATTCACGAAGGCATGCGCCAATACCATCGCCTGATCGATTACGACGACGCGATGGAAAAGCAGCTGATGACCCAGCATCAGGCCATCTACGACGCCGTCATGGCGCGCGACGCGCAAAAAGCGCGCAAGGCCGCCGAGCGTCATCTCGCGTTCGTGCGCGAGATGTATCGGGAAGACGCCGCCCGACCTTCGTCGAACGTCGTTTCCTGACTTTCTGCCGCTCGCCGCGGCTTTCCACTTGAATTGAACGCCGCCAGGCGGCATTGACACGTCAGAGCGACTTCCTTATATTCTTGGTCAGACCAACATGACCAGTCATACAAAATCGGATTTCCGCCGGTTTTGCTGCGACCGGCTGGCCCGTCGCCGGAATCTGCGTGATCAACGCCTGCCTGCGCGCGTTCCGCAGTAGAGTAGGTGGATCGACGGCGCCGTATTCTTTTCAAAGAGCTTATGAAAGTCGCCCTGTTCATCCCGTGCTTCATCGACGCGTTTTATCCTGAAGTGGGGATCGCCACGCTCGAATTACTCGAACGCTTCGGCATCGAGGTCGACTATCCGCAGGAGCAGACCTGTTGCGGACAGCCGATGGCCAATAGCGGCGCGCAGTCCGACGCGGCCGGCGCCGAGCGTGTATTCGCGCGCAACTTCGCGGGTTACGACTACATCGTCGGGCCGTCGGCGAGTTGCATTCATCATGTGCGCGAACACCTGTTCGCCATCGAGCAGACCGACGAAGTCAAGAAGGTGCGGGCCAGCGCCTACGAACTGGTCGAATTTCTGCACGACGTAGTCGGCGCGCGCGAGTTTCCGTGGGCCGAGTTTCCGCATCGCGTCGGCCTGCATAACAGTTGCAGCGCCTTGCGGCATCTGAAGGAGGCCTCGGTCTCCGAGATCGCCGCCGTGCCGTTCTCCAAACCGCGCGCTCTGCTCGAAGGCGTGAAGGGCATCGAGTTCGTCAAACCCGCGCGACCCGACGAATGCTGCGGTTTCGGCGGCACGTTCTCGGTCACGGAAGAACCCGTGTCGGTACGCATGGGTCAGGACAAAGTGCGCGACCATCTGCAGGCAGGCGCCGAGTACATCGTGTCCGGCGACATGTCCTGCCTGATGCATCAACAGGGCTGCGCCGAGCGCATGAAAGCCGACGCGCGCTTCATTCACATTGCGCAGGTACTCAACGGAGCACGCGCATGAGTCGCATCGATCACGCGAAAGCGGCGGGCGCTTTCATCGGCAAGACCGAGCATGTGGCGTTTCACGACAAACGGCTGTGGGATTTGCGCGAGAAACGCGACGCGCAGGCGCACGGCATCGCGGAGTGGGAGACGTTGCGCGAACTGGCGTCGGGTATCAAGGAACACACGCTCTCGTATCTGTCCGGCTACCTCGAACAGTTCGCTACGGCGGCCGAAGCAAACGGCGTCACTGTGCACTGGGCGGCAAGCGCCGAAGAGCACAATACGCTGGTTCACAAGATCATGTCCGAGCGCGGCATGACCACGCTCGTCAAGAGCAAGTCGATGCTCACCGACGAATGCAAGATGCGCGAGTATCTGGAACCGCGCGGCATCACGGTGATGGAAACCGATCTCGGCGAGCGTATCCAGCAACTCGATCATCAGGACCCGAGTCATATGGTCGTGCCCGCGGTTCACAAACTGCGGGCCGACGTGGCCGAACTGTTCGGCCGCACGATCGGCACCGATCCGCAGAACAGCGACATTCACTATCTCGCGGAAAGCCAGCGCATGAACACGCGGCCGTACTTCGTGCGCGAGAAAACCGCCGGCATGACCGGCTGCAATTTCGCGGTGGCCGAAACCGGCACGGTGGTGGTGTGCACGAACGAGGGGAACGCGGATCTGTCGGCGAACGTGCCGCCGCTGCATATCGCGTCGATCGGTATCGAGAAGCTGATTCCGAAAGTGTCGGACCTCGGCGTATTCGTCCGCATGCTGTCGCGCAGCGCGCTCGGTTCGCCGATCACGCAATACACGTCGCACTTTCGCGCGCCGCGTCCGGGCACGGAGATGCATTTCATCCTCGTCGATCACGGCCGCTCCGAACGGCTCGCGATGGAAGACTTCTGGTACTCGCTCAAATGCATTCGCTGCGGCGCGTGCATGAATACCTGCCCGGTGTATCGGCGCAGCGGCGGGCTCTCGTATGGCGGCACGTATTCCGGGCCGATCGGCGCGATCATCAATCCGACTTTCGATCTCAAGCGCTATAGTGCGCTGCCGTTTGCGTCGACACTCAACGGCAGCTGCACGAATGTGTGTCCCGTGAAGATCAATATTCACGAGCAGATTTACAAGTGGCGCACGGTCATCAGCGAACAGCACGAAGTACCGTTCGTGAAGCAGGAAGTGCTGAAAATGGCGGGGCGTCTGCTTGCCAGTCCGACCTTGTACCGCGCGACGGTTTCGTCGATGGGCGGCGCGCTGCGTCGGCTGCCGAATTTCGTGCTCTACAACCCGCTGAATATCTGGGGCAGGCAGCGCGATTTGCCGGAGGCGCCTAAGCTGACCTTCCATGCCTGGTACAAGAAAAATCGTGGAGGTGGCGATGGCGACGCGTGAGGAATTCCTGGCGAAAGTGCGCGCCGCGCAACCGCCGGTGCGGGCGCGGCCGGACGTGCCGCTGTTCCCACCGGTCGGCGGCGACTTGCGCGCGCGCTTCACGACCGCGTTGCAGGCGATGGGCGGCACCTGTATCGATGCGGCCTCGGCCGCCGAGGTCGCCGCGACGATACGCGAGCGCTTCGGCAGCGAAGCGTCGATTGCATCCGCCACGAACGAGGTGCCGGGCACACGCGAACTGACGGCCGATACCGAGCCGGCTTCGCTGCAGGATATCGACGTGGGCGTGGTGCGGGCGCGTTTCGGTGTCGCCGAAACCGGTTCGGTCTGGTTCAGCGAACGCGAGTACGTGGTGAACGCGCTGGGCTATATCGTGCAGCATCTGGTCGTGCTGCTCGACCCCGCGCAGTTGATCGACGGTTTGCAGGACGTCTACCGGCGCGACGACTTCCGCGAGGCCCGCTATGCCGCGCTCGTAACGGGACCGTCGGCCACGGCAGACATCGAGGGCGTGCTGATTCGCGGCGCGCAGGGCGTGCGGTCGCTGACGGTGGTCTGGCTGCCGGCCTGACAGGCCGCAACGGCAGGCCGTGACGGCGGTCCGGCCGCGCCTGCTACGAGTTGCTCGCGAGCTTTGCTATCATCACTGTATAAACATACAGGTCCGTGAAAGCACCGTGGCAACTGATCTTCCGCCGGAGAACCGCTCCGGCGCCCTTTATTACCTGCTGAATTTCGAGCGCGCGCTCGCCTGGCTGACCGAGCGTTACGCCGATCTGCTGAACGCCGCGGAACTCGGCTTTCTGCGCGAATTCGCGCTCATGCCGCAAGCTTCGCGTGCCTTGCTGGTGCGTCTGCTGATGCGCAAGGGCACGCTGTTCCGCGCCAGCCGGCTTTCCTACGACGAGATCGGCTGTCCTTTGCAGGCCGCGGCGCCGCTGGTGGCGCTGGGCTGGATCGACATCGAACCCCGCCTGACGCTCGACGACCTGTTCGCGCTCACCACCCGCCCCGACTTGCTGCTCGTTTTCGCGGACGCCGTCGCCGCAATTCCGGGCGCCAGAACGCTGCGCAAACCCGAACTGCTGGAAACGCTGCGGGCGCTGTATGAGCCGCTCTATTCGCAACCCGGCAGGAACGCCGGCGAAGAGGACGAGCCGCGCGGCTATCCGCTGTCGGTCTGGCATGAAGAGACGACGGACCACGTCCTGCATGTCGTCATCGCGCCGCTTTGCGAACGGCTGCGGCTGATGTTCTTCGGCAACCTGCAGCAGGACTGGTCGGAGTTCGTGCTCGCCGACCTCGGCGTATTCCAGTATGAAACCGTGGCGTTCGCGCCGTCGTCGCGCGCCTTCCAGCAGCGCGAGGACGTGGACGTCTATCTCACCTTGCAGGCCTGCCGCGACATGCTCGATTCGCTGGATTGGCTCGACGCGCCGGAGCCGTCGGTCGGCGAACTCGTCGAGCGGGTCAGCGCAATCGCCATCCGCAACGCGTGGCTCGACACGCGCCGCGCGAAGCTGCTGTTTCGCATCGGCTATCACTGCGAGCGTCGGCACGACTGGGGCACGGCGTTGACGGTCTACGAGCGCTGCGCGTGGCCTGGCGCACGGCATCGGCGCATCCGAGTGCTGGAGCGCAGCGAACGTTACAGCGAGGCGCTCGCGCTCGCCACGCAGGCCAGCGTCACGCCGGAAAGCGAGGAGGAAGCGCAGCGCGTCGCGCGCATGCTGCCGCGTTTGCAACGCAAATGCGGCCTGCCGGCGACGCGTGCGGCCGCGGCTCGCGCCGTCGAGCGCAGTACGCTCGTTCTGCCGAAGCCCGAGACTGCACTGGCCGTCGAATACGTGGCGCGCGATCATCTGGGCACCGACGACGCACCCGTGCATTACGTCGAAAACGCGCTGATCAATTCGCTCTTTGGCCTGCTGTGCTGGGAGCCGGTGTTCGCGGCATTGCCGGGCGCGTTTTTTCATCCGTTCCAGCGCGGCCCGGCCGATCTGCATGCGCCGGATTTTCATCTGCGCCGCGCGCCGCTGTTCGCCGCGTGCCTCGCGCAACTGGAAAGCGAGGCGTATTGCGAAACCATCTTGCGGCACCTCGAGACCAAGCACGGCTTGCAATCGCCGTTCGTGTACTGGGGCATGCTGACGCCGGAACTGGTCACGCTCGCGCTCGACTGTCTGCCGGCCGCGCATCTGAAGCTGTGGTTCGAACGGCTGCTCGGCGACATTCGCGGCAATCGCTCCGGTTTGCCCGACCTGATCCGGTTCTGGCCGGCACAGCGCCGCTATGAACTGATCGAAGTGAAGGGGCCGGGCGACCGTCTGCAGGACAACCAGATTCGCTGGCTCGCGTACTGCGTGCAGCACGGCATGCCGGTGCGCGTGCTGGACGTGCGCTGGGCCGAGGCGGACGCGTCGAGCGAGTGTGCAGACGAAGAAGCGGGCGAGGGCGCAGTCGGAACACAACCGCTTACATCCAGCATCGCCGGGGCGTCGGCATGACTTACGTGGTCGCCGTCCGGGCGATGTGCGAATTCACCGCCCGGCGCGGCGACCTCGATCTGCGTTTCACGCCCGCGCCCACTTCGCTGGAAGGCATGGCCGGTCATATCGCCGTGGCGGGTCGGCGCGCGAGCGCTTACGAAACCGAGATCACGCTGACCGGCACGCATCGCAGCCTCACCGTGCGCGGCCGCGCCGACGGTTACGACCGCGCGGCGAACCGGCTGGAGGAAGTCAAAACCCATCGCGGCTCGCTCGAACGCATGCCCGCGAATCACCGCGCGTTGCACTGGGCGCAGGCGCTCGTGTATGGACATCTGTTGTGCCGCACGCGCGGGCTCGGTGAATTGACCGTCGCGCTGGTTTATTACGACGTCGGCACCCAGAAAGAATCGGTGTTGACGGAGACCCACACGGCGCGCGAGCTGGAGATGTTTTTCGTCGAGCAATGCGAGCGCTTTCTCGATTGGGCGGTACAGGAAGAAGCGCATCGCGCCGCGCGCAATGCCGCGCTTGGCGCGCTGCAGTTTCCGCACGGGCAGTTCCGCAGCGGGCAGCGGGAACTGGCGGTCTCGGTGTATCGCGCGGCGCGTGACGGCAAGCCTTTGATGGCGCAGGCGCCGACGGGCATCGGCAAGACTCTGGCTACGATCTTTCCGCTGCTGAAGGCGTGTGCGTCGGACCAGATCGATCGCGTCTTCTTTCTCACCGCCAAGACACCGGGCCGCGCGCTCGCGCTCGACGCCATCGCCACGCTGCATGCCAACGCCAACGCCAACGCCTTGCCGTTGCGTACCCTCGAACTGGTGGCGCGCGACAAAGCCTGCGAGCATCCCGACAAAGCCTGCAACGGCGAATCCTGTCCGCTGGCGCGCGGCTTCTACGACCGTCTCGACGCCGCCCGCGCCACCGCGCTTGCCGGGCCCCGGCTGAACCGCGCGGCGGTGCGCGAAGCCGCGCTGGCGCATGAAATCTGCCCGTATTATCTGACGCAGGAACTCGCGCGCTGGGCCGACGTGGTGGTGGGCGACTACAACTACTACTACGACAGCAGCGCCATGCTGCATGCGCTCACGCAGATCAATCAGTGGCGCGTGGGCGTGCTGGTCGACGAGGCGCACAACCTGCTCGAACGGGCGCGCCGCATGTACTCGGCGTCGCTCGATCAGGCGGCTTTGCGGCTCGCGCGCAAGACCGCGCCCACCAGTTTGCGCAAGCCGCTCGAACGGCTGCAACGCGAATGGAACGCGGCGCGGCGCGCGCAGGTCGTCGCGTCCACGAAATATCAGGTGTATCCCGGCGTGCCCGGCAAGTTGCTCTCGGCGGCGCAGAATCTGATCGGCGCCGTGACCGATCAACTCGCCGACGCACCGCTGTCCATCGACGATGCCTCTTTGCGTTTTTTCTTCGACGCCATGCATTTCGTCGCGCTGGCCGAGCAGTTCAGCGAACATTCGATCTTCGACATCACGCTCAGCGAAGACCGATACGCGCCACGCGACAAAACCAGCAGCACGCTCTGCGTGCGTAACGTGATCCCGGCGCCGTTCCTCGCGCCGCGCTACGCCGCCGCGCGCACCACGGTGCTGTTTTCGGGCACGCTCGATCCGCAGCATTTTTACCGCGACACGCTGGGATTGCCGGAGCAGACTCACTGGCTCGACGTGAACGGACCGTTTCGCGCCGAGCAGTTGCAGGTGCGCGTCGCGGGCAATGTGTCGACGCGCTGGCGCGACCGCGAGCGTTCGCTGTTGCCGATCGTCGATCTGATCGCTAGACAATACGCGGCGCAGCCGGGCAATTACCTCGGATTCCTGAGTAGTTTCGAATATTTGCAACAGGTCACGGCCTTGATGCGCGAGCGTCATCCGGCGTTGCCGATCTGGACTCAGGAACCGGGCATGGACGAAGCGGCGCGCGACGCCTTTCTCGCGCGTTTTCGCACTGCCGGCGAAGGCGTCGGCTTTGCGGTGCTGGGCGGTGCATTTTCGGAAGGCGTCGATCTGGTCGGGCGGCAGTTGATCGGCGCGTTCATCGCCACGCTGGGTTTGCCGCAAATGAACGACATCAACGAACAGATGCGCCGCACGATGGAAGCGAAATTCGGCAACGGCTACGACTACATGTATCTGTATCCGGGCTTGCAGAAGGTCGTCCAGGCGGCGGGCCGCGTGATCCGCACCGAACAGGATCGCGGCGTGGTGCATCTGATCGACGACCGCTACCGGCGTCCCGAAGTTCGCCGTCTGTTGCCGCGCTGGTGGGACGTGCGATAGCGCGGCGCGCCGTGCGCGCCGCGGCATGGCGCGACGGCGCTCAGGTCATGCGGGTTATTTGTGCGGCGAAGCCGGGGCAGCAGGGTTGGGATTAGCCGGCGTTCCTGAGCCGCCCGCTGGTTTGGGATCGACTGGCAACTGATCCTCCGCCGGCGCGTCGCCTTGCTCGCTGGCGGCCGTGGTCTTTGCGTCGGCGGCGGGCGCGTCCGGCGCAGCCGGCCTCGACGAACCATCCGGCGCCTCCGTTTGGGCCGGGCCACCTGCCTCGATTCGGGCCGCGGCGCTCTCCGGGTCCCATGTCAGCAGCTGACGCTGCGGATTGGCGATTTCGATGCCGCGCGCACTGAACTGGTCGAGGATGCGCCGGTTGAATTCGCGCTGCACGCCCCAGCGCGCGCTGTCGCGGCACTGGATCTGGCCGGCCAGCGCGACGGCCGAACCGTCCACGGCGTCCACGCCCCAGAAGCTGAAGTCGGACAGAATGCCGTCCTTGAACTTGTCGTCCTCGCGCAGCGCCGCGCCGATTTCCTTGAGCGTGTTGATCGCCAGATCGACGTCCTCGCCGAAGACGATGCTCACCTTCACCGCGGCATTACCGAGTCCGCGATTGGTGTTGTTCACGGTCGTGACCGAACTGAACGGCACCGTGAACAGCGAGCCGTCCCCACCACGCAGACGCACCGTGCGGATCGACAGATATTCGACTGTGCCGGAGACGCCCGCCACCGTCACCCAGTCGCCGACCTGCAAGGCGTTTTCCATCAGCAGGAAAATGCCCGTGATGAAATCCTGCACCAGTTTCTGCGAGCCGAAACCGAGCGCCACGCCGAAGATGCTCGCGCCCGCCAGCAACGGCCCGATGTTCACGCCGAGTTCGCTCAGACCGGTCAGCACCACGACCAGCGCGATCGCGCAGAAGAGCGCGCTGCGCAACATCGGCAGGAGCGTGCGCAGACGCGTGGCGCGCACGAGGTCGCCGCTCGTGGTCCAGCGGTCGAGACGCCGTTCGATCGCGACGTTCACGCTTTCCCACACCAGCAGCGCGATCACGGCAGCGACGGCGATGGTGACGACCGCCGAAGCGAGCCGGTGACCGACCGTGCCCGAGCGGAACAGTTCGCTCAGATCGACGCCCCACACCTGCAGCAGCACCAGCGCGGTGACCACGCCGATGATCCACGAGATGACCCGTCGCAGCAGCGGGTAGTAGCGGTACGCGTGCTGATGGACCAGCGATTCGCCGGCGCTGCTTTCGACGTTGAAGAGTCGCGCCAGCGCGCCGAAGATGACGATCGACACGACCCGCGCGCCGACCAGCACCGCCAGCGAAATGCCGCCGAGATGCAGCAGCGCGTGATAACCGTTCTGCACGTCGAGCGCCCAGATGAACCACAGCGCCATCACGACGAACACCGACAGCCATGCCCACGTGTCGGCCAGCGCGTTGCCGAACATCTCCAGCGACGGACGTGCCGCGAAGCGCTTGCGGATCAGTTCGCCGACCGGCTTCGCGCATTGCAGCAGCAGGATGGAAATCATGACGTGGCCGATCAGCGCGACCACTTTCATCAAGGCGAGATGCGCGGCATCGTTCAGACCGAGCGACTGCGCGACCTCGGCGATCGCCGAACCCGCACCCACCGCGCCGACGATGCGCACGACCCAGTTCTGCACGAACGCGGCCCAGGCGTCGCTCATGCGCAGCAGCCGCAGGCGCGGTGCACCCGGCTGCAGGAAGAAGCCGCACACGATGACGATGACGCGGCACAGCACGTAGATGTCGATGAGCGAATCGAGTGCGCGATCTTGCGGCGTGCCGTCGTCGGTGAAGAAGGACATGAGCGCGCTCGCCGTGCCCACGAACACCGCGAGCGGGAGCAAGCGCAGCACCATCGTCAGCAGGGCGCGCGGCAGGCGTTGCAGCAACGTCCAGTGATGCACGGCGTTCTGCTTGCCTTTCGCTTCGGTGGCCTTGCCGGCGGTGCCGGGCAAGGGCGTCACCCCGGCTGTCGTGGATGCCGCTGAGTCGGCTGCCGGCGAGACCGGCAAAGGCGGCGCGGCGTTCGGCGCGTCGGCGGGTTGCGGCGTCACGTCGACGGGCAGGTCCGCTTGCGGCGCGCTGTCTTCGTCACCGAGTTCGCGACGCGCGGCGAGCGCGCGATACGCGCGGCGCAGCAGCCGGCGCGCCAGCCATTCGAGCGCGAGCGCGGGCAGCAACGCCGCCAGCAGCGACCACACGACATGCGCCAGCACGCTGCGCGCTTGCGGATTGTTCAGTTGCCAGTTCCACCAGGCGCGCACCGACGCCACGTCGAGCAGCGCCGCGAGGGAGCGGCGCATCGAATCGCCGAAGCGCACGGCCCAGTGTGCGCCCTGACGCGCGAGCTGCGACGCGAGCCCGTTCGACTGGAACGCGGCCGGCACCAGCGAAGCGGCGCCGCTCGCGGCGGCGGGCGCCGACGCGCCCGAGGCGCCCGTCGCGGCCGCAGGTTCAGAGGCGGCAGGTGCGGCGAGCGCGCCGGCTGCGGCGATGGCGTGCAGCGTGTCGGTGACCTGCGCGCGGCGTTTGGGGTCGTTGAGGACGTCGAGCGCCTGTTTGGCCTGCTCCGGCGTCAGGCTGAGCGTGGCGCTCGACGCGGCCTTGGGTGCGGGCGTGGTCGCGGCCAGAACCGGCGCGGCCCCGGCAAGCATGAGAATGAAAAGCCAGACGTGTGTGATTTTGCGCATAGGTTGTAAAGCGGGGAATGCAGGAAACGGCGGAAAACAGGCGGAGACGGCGGCCGGAACCGCGCGCATGGACGCTCGCGAAGACGCGTAGACCTTGAACCGACAGCGTTATGGTCATACAAGTTCCGCCATACGTGGCCAGACATGGCCGGCCGCGAGGCGTCGGGTGAGGCCGGCGGCGCGCGTGTGGGCGTCCGCGGCGCGCTGTGTCGGGTAGCAGAAAGCTTGCCCGAGGGTCGCACGGCGTCGCAACCGCGGCGAGAAGCGGGTGTCGTGCTACTTTTGGGTAGCGCGGATCGTCGCCGCTGCTAGCGCGGCCGCCGCCAGCGAGCATAGCGCCGAAACGATCGCCACGGCGTGCAAGGCGGCACCCAATGCGTCGGCCTGGGCTGCGGCGCGCGCCACGTCCGCCGTCGGCGCGGCGGCGGGCGTCGCAGGCTGGGCGGATCGCGTCGGGTTCGACGGCATCGCGGCGTCGTTCGTGCTTTTGTTTGTGCCTTGGTCCGCGCCATTGTCGGGTTCAGGCTGCGTCAGACTAGCGGAGTCGCCGGCTGCCGACGGCAAATGCAGCGCAGCGAGCCGCGTCTGCAGCGCGGCGTCGTGCGACCAGACGAACACGATGCCCAGCACGGCGATCGCCAGCAGGCTCGCGACCCGCGCCACGGCGTTGTTGATGCCCGACGCGACCCCGGTTCGCGATGCCGACACCGACGCCATCACGGTCGTGGTCAGCGGCGCGACGGTGATGGTCATGCCGAGTCCCAGCACCACGAGCGCCGGCAGGAAGCCGCGCCAGTAAGCGCCGCCGGTCCACGGCAAGGCCAGCATGGCAAAGCCGAGCGCGGCGATCACCGGGCCGACGCTCAGCAGGCGCCGCGCGCCGTAGCGGCTCGTCAGTCCGCCGGTGAAGCGCGACAGCAGGCCGATCGTCACCGGCACCGGCAGCAGGGCCGCGCCGGCTTCGGTCGCGCTGTACGCGTAAGCGCGAATCAGCGTGAAGGGCAGGAAGAACAGGACGCCGCCCAGCCCGAAGTAGAGCAGCAGCGTGACGAGATTGGCGCCGACGAAGTCGCGCGAGTGGAACACGTCGAGCGGCATCATCGGATTGCGGGTTCTGGCTTCGAGCACGAGGAAGGCGGCCAGCACCACCACGCCGCCGATGCACGACACCAGCACCCAGCGGTCGCCGAAGCCGCGCGCGGATGCCAGCGTCAGGCCGTAGGTCAGCGCGGCGAGACCGGCGGCGGCCGTGACGGCGCCGGCCCAGTCGAGACGGGGCGGCGCGTTTGCACCGGCAGGGTCTTCGCGATGGCTGTCCGGCACGGCGACGGCGGCAAGCGCGATGGTCGCGCAGGCGATCGGCACGTTGAGAAAAAAGATCGCGCGCCAGGAAAAGGCGTCGACCAGCCAGCCGCCCGCCACCGGCCCGAGCGCCGACGTGATCGCGCCGACGCCGGCCCACGTGCCGATCGCCCGGCCGCGTTCTTCGTCGTCGAAAACCGCGCCGATGATCGACAGGCTGCTCGGCACCAGCAGCGCCGCGCCCACGCCCTGCACGGCGCGTGCGGCGATCAGCGCGCCCACGCCGGGGGCGAGGCCGCACGCCACCGACGCTAGCGTGAACAGGCCGATGCCCGCGATGAACACCGTGCGGCGTCCGAGACGGTCGCCGAGCGAGCCGCCCACCAGCACCAGCGCGCCGAGAAACAGCAGATAGGCGTTCACCACCCACTGGATCGCCGCGACGCTGGCGCCGAGTTCGGTCTGGATCGAAGGCAGCGCGACGTTGACGACCGAACCGTCGATGAAGGCCATGCTCGATCCGAGGATCGTCGCGGCGAGCGCGAGTTTCTTGCGGCGGCAAGGGTGATCGAAGCTGAGCGGCTGGGCGCGGATCGCCAGCGTGTCGCACGGACTGGCCTGGGCGGGCAGCGTGGCGGAGGCGCGGCGCGGCGTCGCGTCGTGACGGGTGCTCATCGGGCGAGGCCCGGTGCGCCGGACCGGCACGGCGAGTCAGCGTAAGTGACGCGCGTGGACCGGCAGACGCGACCGGTCAGCGGGGCGGCAAAGCGGCGCGTGCTGCGGGCATGAAGTGAAAGGGCTGCGCGAGCGCCGCATGCGGAGTCAGCGCAAAGAGCGCCGCTCGTGCGTCGGCGCCCGCCGCGCGCAATCTCAGACCAGCGACGGCGCTTGCCGCTCTGCCTCGTCGTCGGCATCGGCTCCGCCGTTGGATTGGGCCGTGCGCCCAGCGGCGGCCGGTTCCTGATGCAGCCGGTTCGCGTGCATCAGGCGGTATAGCGTGGCGCGCGAGATGCCGAGTTCGGCGGCGGCTTCCGACAGCTTGTAGCCGTGCCGCTGCAAGGCGTTTTCGATCGCGTCTTTCTCGGCCTTGCTGCGGATTTCCGCGAGGGTCACGGCCGGGCCGTTGTCGGCGGCGGGCAGACCGAGGTCGCTGGCGGTGATGAAGCGGCCTTCGCTCATCACCACGGCGCGGCGCACGCAGTTGATCAGCTCGCGCACGTTGCCTGGCCACGGGTAGTTCGACATCGCGACGATCGCGTCGCTGGAGAGCCCGCGCAGTTTGCGCGCGCCGTCCTGCTTGTACATGCTGAGCGCGAAGTTGGCGAGCAGCTTGATGTCGCCGCCGCGTTCGCGCAACGGCGGTTCGACGAGGCGCAGCACGCACAGACGGTGATACAGGTCGGAGCGGAAGCGGCCTTCTTCGACGGCCTTGTCGAGATCGACGTGGGTGGCGGAGATCACGCGTGCGTCGACGTTGATCGGACCGTTGCCGCCCAGCCGTTCGATCGTGCCTTCCTGAAGGAATCGCAGCAGCACGGCTTGACATTCATGCGGCATATCGCCGATTTCATCGAGGAAGAGCGTGCCTTCGTGCGCGCTTTCGATGCGGCCGATCTTGCGTTGCAAGGCGCCCGTGAAAGCGCCGCGTTCATGGCCGAACAGTTCGGCTTGCAGGAGGCTCGGCGGAATCGCCGCGCAATTGATCGCGACGAACGGTTTGGCCGAGCGCGGCGAGCGGTCGTGGATCGCGCGGGCGGTCAGCTCCTTGCCCGTGCCCGATTCCCCGGCGACGAACACCGGCGCGTCGGTGACGCCGCATTTGTCGATACGACGGTACAGCTGCTGCATGGCTTCGCATTGTCCGACCATGCCGTGGCGGCCGAGCGAGGGTTCCGGCACCACGCGCGTTTGCCGCAGGCTGGAGAGTCCGTGCGCGTGGCCGAGTGCGAACACGAGCCGGTCGTTCAGCCAGGGACGGGTGACGAAGTCGAAGCAGTAGTCGAGGATAAAGCGGCTGACGAGTTCGTTTTCAGCCTGGCCCGGCGCGATCTGCGCGACCCAGTTGGTTTCCACGCGACGCATGCAGTTGGCGAGCGCCGACAGATGCAGGGAGGTGCACTCGCCCGGCAGCTCGACCAGCCCGACCTTGATGTTGCCGCGCTCGATCATGCGTTCGGCGATTGCCGTGCTCTTGGCATGCACTGCTTGCCAGCCCGAGGCCGCCAGAAATCTGGCCAACTCCTGATCGGGCGAGTTCGACACGTACAGAACGGTGCGTTCCGTGTCGACAGGCGTGCAATTGGTGTTCATGTTACCCCCGGTTCGATGCTGCGCTCTCGACTGCTGTTCGACGATTTGCATGGCTCGGCGGACAGTGCCGATGCATGCCGGCCGGACTTACCCGTCGACATGAATCTGGCGATGTCATTTCTCACCGCCGGACTCGTTGCGACGAACCCGATGGCAAGACAATTTACGGCGGTGACGATTTCGGGGGCATGGAGCAGGCGGCGCGAGCCGCTGGTTGCTACACCTCGGACGGATAGCGTGACAGCATGAAACACTGTGCACGGCTGATCGATTTCATCCCCGAATCACAATTGCCGCTTACCTCATTGGCCTGATACAAACGCTCTATTTGGCGCATAGCTTAACCATAAGCGAAAGTCCTTTCTAGCGCCATACAAACAAATAAGGATTCAGAACCCTTCCCAAGTGTTTTGCATCGATGGTCTTGGGATTGACGTCCTGATTGACTCATTTTGTCAGGCCTGCCGGCGTCGGCGTCAATACGGGTTATGAGGTCCATCCCACATTAACGGCATTATTTCGTAGTCCCTTAATCGTGTGATGGATCGAGTCTGCGTAATTAGCGCGTCTCATGCTTGCGACATATCGGGCATGGGCTTTTACTGCCTTTTTTCGCCGGAAGGCGTCGGCATATTTGACCGTGGCGCCTCGCAAACCTTTGCCTGCCGGGAGATGGCCGCCGGTGCTGTCGCGCGGCAAATGCGACGATTCGCTTTCGGCGGCTTTCAGGCGTGGTTCGATGCGTCTCGAATACGAAACAAGCCGTGCTGCGAGCCCCCTCGAAATACGGTGCGTTGCAGCATAAATCACGGTGCGACAACGCTTTGAGGCCTCATGGCATGGCCGTTGCAATATGTCCTGCACGAGTGTTTATTTTGCCGCCGGCGCAGGCAGATACAGCGAAGCAACCAATACGCTGAAGATAAAAAGCCGGCGGTGATGAAGGAACTCCGTAAAGCGTGGTCGGGGAAACCAATACGTTTTACGAGGGTGCGGCGGGGCCACTGAAAAACGGACGTCAATAAAAAAGGTGCGAACGATCGGTACGGCTTATGGGTTGACGTACCGGCCGTTCGTAACCGACGACGTAAAGCGATGACCTCGCCACTTTTTTGTCCTCGGGGCAAAAAAGCGGGGGGCGGGGGAAGTCAGGGAGCGGCACGCATACGAGGCGTGCGCAGCACAGAACAATTCAGATCAGAACAAACGCGCGATCAGAGCAATTCAACGCATGACAGCGCAATACAGGGCAGCGACGGGGCAGCGCCGGTAAGGACCGACCGGCGCGATGAAGCGGGGAGAAAAATGGCCTGAGCCTTCAAAGAGAGGCGCACGTTACGAGGTGGACCGGGCGCCGTGTTCGCGCTGTCGCGCGGACACGGCTCACCTGGACATGAGATGGACACCAGCTGCCGATAAGGCTGGGCTATAAGGATTCGAGCCGTCGCAGACACTGCGCGGCAAGCTGCAACGAACAATCAGCCGGGACCATCAAGCGGGGGTTGTCATGAACAGAATCAACAAGCCAGGCGCGCTGCGCATGGATCGTCGCGTCGCTCGCGAAGCATTTTGCGACGAACCGTCGGGCGCTTTCGCATGGAAGCGTATTCAGGCCGCGCCGCGCGCGTTATTCGCGACGCCGCCGGTGGATCTGACGACGCTCGTGATTGCCGACGCGATCAAGCGCAAACAACAGGCAGAACTGCAACGCGAAGCCTTGCGCGACGCGCTGTACGAGATACCGGCTTCGCCTGGGCGAGGCCATGAACGCGGCGCGGATATCCGCCCGCTCGATCCCGACGACTACGACTGAGCGTCGACCAGAACAGACGTGACCCGACCGACTGGCGGCGGGCCGGCGGAGACCCGACATGATCGACATCTTCCTGATTTCTTCCAGCGCGGAGCGCACGCCGCACATCATGGCGCGTCTCGAAGCCAGCGGCGTGGCGTACCGTTTGCGCGTCGGCTACGGCTCGGCGCGTCAGTTGCGTGAACATGGCGCCGCCATCGCGCGCGCCGATCTTCTGATTGTGGACGATGCGGATCTCAGCTTGCGTGAGCTGGTGAGCGTGGAAGAGGCGCTCGCCTGCAATCCGCATCTGCACTGCATGCTCGTCACCCCGTCGCCTTCGACGGCGCTGCTCGGCGCCGCGATGCGGGTCGGCATCCGTCACGTGCTGGCGTGGCCGCTCGATACGCAGGAAGTGTCGACGGCGCTCGCGCAGATCGACGCGAAGAAGGGGACGGTCAAACGCCGCCAGGCACGCGTGGTGTCGATGGCATCGTGCAAGGGCGGAAGCGGCACGACGCTGATCGCCGTGAATCTTGCCTATTCGCTGGCCGCGCTGCGCGACCGTCGCGTGCTGCTGATCGACCTGAGCCAGCAATTCGGCGACGCCAGTCTGCTGATGGCCGACAAACCGCCGCCGACCAACCTCGCCGACCTGTGCTCGCATGCCGAGCGTCTGGATGCGTCGCTATTCGACTCGTGCCTGATGCACGTGCACGCGAATCTCGACGTGCTCGCGGGCGCCGGCGATCCGCTCAAGGCGGCCGAACTGATTCCCGGCCAACTCGCGCGCATCCTGACATTGGCGCGGGAGCGCTACGACGCCGTGCTGATCGACGTCGGACAAACACTCAATCCGCTGACCATCCACGCACTCGACCACAGCGACTCCATCTGCATGATCGTGCGGCAGAACCTGTTGTACCTGCACGGCGGCCGCCGCATGCTCGATATTTTTCGCGAGTTCGGCTATCCGGCGAGCAAGGTGCGCGTGGTGGTGAATCAGTACGACAAGAACGCCCGCATCAATCTGACGGCGCTGGAAAAAACGCTCGGCGCGAAGGTCGCGCATCAACTGCCGCTCGACGAAAAACACGCCAACGACGCGCTCAATCGCGGCGTGCCGCTCGTGACATCGGCGAAAGACAGCGCGCTCGCGCAAGGCATCAGTCTGCTTGCCGACATGTTGTGGCCAGCGCAGGTCGAGCGTCGTAAAAGCGTGCTCGGCCGGTTTCTCTCGACGTGGCCGGCGTCGCCGCCGCGGCTCAAGCCGGGTCTGTAAGGCAGAGATGCGACGCGTTGCGGCGTGCCGGCAAGCTCGTTGCCGGCACGCACGCACCATGCGAAAAACACGAAGAAACTCGCGCCATGCCATTGACCGGCGCGGCCTGCAACTCATAGAATCGTCTTACGGCAAAGGGAAAGACCCGCAGCCGCCACCTTACTCTTGAGGGAGCCTCATGAGCCCAGCATCAATAAGGCGTTTCGACGCCACGGTTTTCATTGGCCGTTTTCAGCCGCCGCATCGCGGGCATCTTCAGGTGCTGCGTCAGGCGCTCGCATCGGCCAGCCAGGTTTGCATCCTGATCGGTTCCACCGACAAACCCCGCACCATCAAAGATCCGTTTTCGTTCGACGAGCGCCGCGAAATGCTGGCCTCGATGCTGAGCGAAGAAGAACGCGCGCGCATCACCATCGCGGCGGTGCAAGACTCCACCTACAACGACAACGACTGGCTGCGCTGGACTCAGGACGCGGTCGCGGCGCAGCTTGGCGAAACGGCAGGCCGCAAAATCGCCTTGATCGGCCACGAGAAAGACGCGTCCTCTTACTACCTGCGCATGTTCCCGCAGTGGGAGCTGATCGAGGCCGACGCCACCGAAGACATCTCCGCCACCGAAATCCGCGAGCAGCTGTTTGCCGAGCGCAGCAACAGCTTCGTGCAATGGGCCGTGCCCGCGCCGGTTTTCGCGTGGCTGGAGCAGTTCCGCAAGCGGCCCGAATTCGCGCAACTGAAGTCGGAAGCGGAATTCATTGCCGGTTATAAGCGGAAGTGGGCGGCGGCGCCGTATGCCGTCACTTTCGTGACCGTCGATGCACTCGTGGTGCATTCCGGACACATTCTGCTGGTGCGTCGCCGTAGCGAGCCCGGCCGCGGTTTGTGGGCCTTGCCCGGCGGCTTCGTGAATCAGGACGAGCGGCTCGAAGCCGCCTGCGTGCGCGAATTGCGCGAAGAAACCGGCCTGAAGATTCCCGAGCCCGTCATGCGCGGTTCGCTGAAAGATCGTCAGGTGTTCGATCATCCGCAGCGATCGCTGCGTGGACGTACCATTACGCATGCGTTCCTGTTTCATTTTCCGGTGGGCGAGTTGCCGCGCGTCAAAGGCAGCGACGACGCCGACAAGGCGCAATGGATTCCGCTCAACGTGCTCGCCACCATGCGCAACGTGATGTTCGAAGATCACTTCGATATCGCGCATCATTTTTTGAGCAAGCTTTAAGCAGCCTTGGGACGCGCGCCGCGCGCGTTTAGCCATTTAGCAGTTCCTTCCGCCGGGATAGACCTGGCGGCGATTCAACGGCCTAGAGGAGTTCTAGCCATGCAAGACAAAAACACCGGCTTCATCGACATGGCGTCGATCCTGTCCAATCCGATCCTCAACACGGATTCGTACAAGGCGTCGCACTATCTGCAATATCCGCCCGAAGCCACGGCGATGTTCTCGTACATCGAATCGCGCGGCGGACGCTACGAGCGCACGGTGTTCTTTGGTCTGCAGATGCTGATCAAGGAATATCTGTGCCGGCCGATCACGGCCGCCATGATCGACGAGGCGAAAGCATTTTTCACCGCGCACGGCGAGCCGTTCAACGAAGCGGGCTGGCGCTACATCGTCGAACAATACGGCGGCTATCTGCCGGTGCGGATACGCGCCGTCCCCGAAGGCTCGGTCGTGCCGACGCATAACGTGCTGGTCACGGTGGAATGCGACGACCCGCGCGTGTTCTGGCTGGCGTCGTATCTGGAAACCATGCTGCTGCGCGTGTGGTATCCGATCACGGTGGCCACGCAAAGCTGGCACCTGCGCAAGACCATTCGCGGTTACCTCGAAAAAAGCAGCGACGACCTCTCGCAACTGCCGTTCAAACTGCACGACTTCGGCGCGCGTGGCGTGTCGAGCGCGGAGTCGGCGGCAATCGGCGGCGCGGCGCATCTGGTGAGTTTCATGGGTTCGGACACGGTGCTCGGCGTGGTGGCCGCGAATCGCTACTACAACGATCCGATGGCGGCGTTTTCCGTGCCGGCCGCCGAGCACAGCACCATCACGTCGTGGGGCCGCGAGCGCGAGACGGACGCGTTCCGCAACATGATCGCGCAGTTCGGCAAGCCCGGCGCAATCGTCTCGGTGGTGTCCGACTCGTACGACCTGTTCGCCGCGCTCGAAGTGTGGGGCACGGAGTTGAAGCAGGCCGTGCTCGACTCGGGCGGCACGCTGGTGATTCGCCCCGATTCCGGCGACCCGCTCAGCATCGTCCTGCAGACCATGCGGGCGCTGGAGGCGTCGTTCGGATCCACGGTGAACGGCCGGGGGCGGCGCGTGCTGAATAACGTCCGCGTGATTCAGGGCGACGGCGTGAACGCCGAGTCGATCGGGACGATCCTCGCCGCGATGGACGAAGCCGGTTTCGCGGCGGACAACATCGTGTTCGGCATGGGCGGCGCGCTGCTTCAGCAGATCAACCGCGACACGCAGCGCTTCGCGATGAAGTGCTCGGCGATCCGCATCGGCGACACATGGCAGGACGTGCGCAAGGATCCCGTGACGGACGCCGGCAAGCGCTCGATGAAAGGGCGGCTCACCTTGCTGGTCAATCGCCGGACCGGCGAATACCGCACCGTCACGTTGCCGCTCGCGTGGGACGACCGGATGGTCGAAAGCGAATGGGAAGAGGCGCTCGTGACCGTGTTCGAATCCGGCAAGCTGCTGGTCGACGTGAGCTTTGCGGCGGTACGGGAAAGGGCGCACGCGGCCGAGGGCTAAACCCGTGCGCGATGGGTGATGGGTGATGGGTGATGAGTGATGCGTGACGTTTCGCGGCGGCGCCTGCCTGCGGTCATCGCACCGCGGGCAGGTCCGTTGTCAAACGTCGCTGCGTCCAGCCTCCCGGCACCAGACCACCACGCCGGAAGCTCGCACGTCGACTCGCCAGACGCTGCCTTCCTGCGCGAGTGCAAATCCGTTGGCAGCCGGAACGTCCAGACGCACGCCGTCGAGATTCAACCGCACGAACCGTTCGCCCCGTCGCAACTCGACGCCTTCCACCACGCCTTCGAAGGCGCCCACCGCCGACGCCACCACGGACTGCGACGCGACCCGCCACATCACGTGTTGCCCGGCGGCAAAATCGAAACCGCAATCGGCGGTGGCGAACGCCAGACCGTTGCCGGGATTCACAAGTCCCGGCGTCACCATCACGCCTTCGCCGACATTGTGCAAGCCGAGCAGTTCGGCGACGCGCATCGACGCCGGCCGCTCGAAAACCGCGTCGATATCGCCGGCTTGCAGCACGCGACCCTGCTCGACGACCAGCACTTCGTCCGCGAGCAGCGCGGCTTCGTCCGGGTCGTGCGTGACGATGATCGTGACCGCCGTGATCTCCCGTTGCAGCGCCCGCAACGACTGCTGCAAGCGTCGCCGGCGCGGTGTGTCGAGCGCGGCGAATGGCTCGTCGAAAAGCAGCAGTTCGCTGTGCCGCGTCAGCGCGCGCGCGAGCGCCACCCGCTGCCGCTGTCCGAACGACAACTGACGCGGCAGGCGCGCCACCAGTTGCGCGAGACCGAGGTGATCGAGCCAGTAGCGCGCGCTGGCGGGATCGGCGTCGACGGGAAAGGCGAGTTGTTCGGCCACGGTCATATGCGGAAACAGACCGTAGTCCTGCGGCATGTAGCCGATCTGCCGGCGCTCCGGCGGCAGCGCGCCGAGGTCTTTGGTGCCGAGCCGGACCGCGCCGGCGTCGCTGACTTCGTTGCGCTCAAGCCCGGCGATCAGCCGCAGCGCGAGCGACTTGCCCGAGCCAGACGGTCCGATGATCGCGAGCCGTCGCGTGGTCGGCGCCCAGGCGAGGTCGAGATCGAACGCGCCGAGGCGGCGGCGCAACTGGAAGGCGAGGCGCAGGCGGGCCGAGTCGCCACGGCTTGCTGTTAGATCCGTGGGGGGCGCGAGCGTTTCGTCGCCCGATTCGGTCTGCTCGATCAGCGGCTTTTGCCGGAGGCTGTAGATCGACAGCGCGGCGCAGACCACCGCGATCGCGAGGGTCGGCAGCAGCAACGGCATCATGGCGGGCAGGCCCTGTCCGCCGAACACTACGTAGGTATAGACCGGCAGCGAATACGGATGGTAGGCCACCATCACGGTCGCGCCGAATTCGCCGAACGCGCGCAGCCAGGCGAGCGCGAGTCCGGCGCGAATCGCCGGCCACGCCACCGGCAGCATGACGCGCAGGAAACGGCTGCCGGCACGATGACCGAGCGTCGCGGCGACGTCGTCGAGCACGGGATCGACGGCGCTAAACGCGGACTTCGCGGCGATGATGAGAAACGGCGCGGCGACGAAGGCTTCCGCGAGAACGATGCCGGTGAACGAATCCGTCAGCGCGCCGCCCGTAAGCCGGCCGACCCAGCTATACGGACCGAGCAGGAACAGCAGCAGCACGCCGCTGGTGAGCGGCGGCAGGGCGAGCGGCAACTGCACGACAAAACCGAGCAGCGCCATTTTGCGTGAGGTGGAGCGCGCCAGCAGATAGCCGAGCGGCACGCCGCCGAGCAGGATCGCCAGCGTGGCGACACTGGCGCTGCCCGCCGAGACGGCCACCGCCGACCACGTTTCGCGCCAGTCGACGCTGGCCCAGTCGGCCGCGCCGAGTTGCGGCACGCTGGCGACGAACGGCGCGCACAGATAGACGGCAAGCAGCGCCGCCAGCCACAGTAGCGGTCGCGCGACGGTACGCGGCACAGCGTTACTGGGCGGCGTCGATCACGGCCTGAACCGAAGGCGGCATGGCCTGCACGTTGCCGGTGATGGTCGGCTTGACGATGTCCACGCCGTGCTGCTTGAGCAGGGTGCGGCCTTGTGCGCTCAGCAGGAAATCGACGAAGCTGCTCGCGCCCGAGTGGTTCGGCGCGTCGTTCAGGATGGTCAGCGTATAGCTGGCCTTGGCCTGCAATTCGGGCGCCGGACGCAGCGCCGGAATCTTCAGGTCCGAGGTTTCGGTCGAGTAGAAAAAGCCGGCGTCGAGCTGGCCGGATTGCAGACGGCCCACCAGGGTTTCCTCAGGCAACACCTGCTCGGGATTTTCCGGCGCGCCCAGGGTTTTCTGGACCAGGTCCGGCTGATGGTAAAGCTCGGCGGCCTTGGTCATCATCTCGACAGTGAACGCGCCCTTCGGGTCCAGCTTCGGATCGGTGCGGCCGATGCGGATGCCCGGTTCCTGCAGCACCTGATCCCAGCGCTTCGTCTTGAAGTCCGCAGCGAATTTGCTCTTCGGGTTGTAGCCGATCATCAGCGGCGATTCCGCGAAATTCACGTACCACGTCACGTGATCGCCGTTCGCTTCGCCCATCAGGCTGCTGTTGACCTTCGGGCTCGCGCTGATGAACACGTCGCCGCGCCGCAGCTTGCCCTTGATCTCGTTGGCGATCTTGTTCGAACCGGCCGCGTAGCCGCGGAAATGCTGACCCGTGGCTTTCTCGAAAGCCGGGCCGACGCTGCGTTCCATCAGGTTCACGAGCGAGCCGGCATACAGCACGTTGACGGTGTCGTCCTGCGCGAAGGCGGGCATGGCGGCCGTCACGCCGCTGACGATGACGAGAGATGCGAGCAACTTGCGAATCATGCGAAAACCCCGGTTCGTTATTAAGAGCGTTATATTACGACGCCATCGACGTTTATTGCAGTGCGGCGTCCTCGATCCGGCGGAAAAAACCACGCTCGGGCGAACACGCGGGAACGCCGATAAGTCGGGCGATATAGTGCGTATCGCGGCGTTTTCGTGCTGAAAGCGCGCTGGCGGCGTAATATCCGTTCGTACATAGCGAGTGATGACGCAGGATGGGTTTCGAGGCTGGAGAAAGGCGCGTATGGATACGATGAATATGAGTGCGGCAACGGCCGTCGACGGTGTGCTCCGGTTGAGCGGACGTTTCCAGCGGCATCTGTCGTTCGGGCTCGACGAACTCAGGCAGTACGAGAGCATGCTCGCCGAGCCGTTCGACCTGCGTTGCTACACGACCAACCGCTTTATCCGCAGCGTCGAGCCGTATCGCGGCGTACGCCTCACCACCTTGCTGCTGGAAGCCGGTCTGCCGAACTCGGTGCACGGCGAGTTCAAGCGCACGGTGTTCGTCGCGGTCGGACACGACGGCTATGCCGTGACATTTTCATGGCACGAGCTGTTCAACACACCGGTGGGCGCAAGCGTTCTGGTGGCGTACGAATGCGCCGGCCGCCCGCTCAGCGCCGAAGAGGGCGCGCCGATCCTGTTTTCCGGTTCGGACATGCTGCCCGCGCCGCGTCATGTGAAACGTCTCGCGCGTATCGAGGCGCATGTTCTCACCGCATCGGCGTAGCGGCGTGGCGCTGGGGGCAAGGCGTACGGCCGTAACGCGAGGGCGTAGCATGAGGTTTTCGCGAGTTCATCTTTCAACGCCATGCCTGACGATCCACTTTCGCTTCCCGCTGCGCCGGGTTTGAGCGGCGCGTCTGCGGCCCTGCCGCAGGATTCGCTGGACGCGCGAGCCGCCGAGCGCGCGGCGTCGTGGCTCGCGGCCGCACGCGATCCCGCCTCGCCCGACACGCGGCTTTTCGCGAAGCTGATCGCCGCGCGCGACGTGCGTGACGAACTGGCGCTGCTCGGTTTGTCCGCGACGGACTGGCGCGCGCTGATGGCGCGTCACTTCGGCACGGCAGTGACGGCGTCACCGCCGCCCACGTTGCTGGAGGGCGAGCACGCCGCGTTCGTCGACTCGCTGCATACGCTGCTGATGACCGAAGCCGCGCGCGCAGTCGACCCGGACGACGCCCGCTGTCTGGCCGCGATCATCGCGCATGCGTGCTTGCGGCCCGACCATTTATGGCGCGACCTCGGTCTTGCCGGCCGCGACGAGGTGACGTGGATGCTGACGCGCTACTTCCCGGCGCTGGTCGCGCGCAACGTCGACAATCTGCGCTGGAAGAAATTCCTCGCGCAGCAGCGCGCGCTGTCGCTCGGTCTGGAACCTGGTCCCGCGCCGGGTTGTCCCGGCTGCGAAGATTATGGGCACTGCTTTCCCGGCGCGCGTTCTTTGCTCGCCTGAAGACAGCCCGACGGGCTGGCAGCGCAAAGCGGTTCGTGTATGCTTTCGCGCATGGCCGACACCGCAAAAACCATCCCCAAAGCCACGCCTCGAAGCGCGACCCGAACTGCGAAGAGCCGTCCCGAAGTGCGCTTCAGAATGCGCATTCGCAGCGGCGACGCCGTGGCACTCGGGCCGGGCAAAGTCGAACTGCTCGAAGCCGTGCGCGAACACGGCTCGATCGCGGCGGCCGCACGCAGCCTGAACATGTCGTACCGGCGCGCCTGGCTACTGATCGACGAATTGAACCGCTCGCTCAAGATGCCCGCCACCGCATCGGAGCAGGGTGGTCAGAGCGGCGGCGGCTGCACGCTGACGCCGGTGGGCGAATCCATCATTCGCCTGTACCGCGAGGTCGAAGCCGAGGCGCAACGCAGTTGCGCACGGCAGATCAGCGAACTCACCCGAATGATCCGGTCCTGAGACCTCGTTCGCCTCACCCGTTTTGGCCGCTTACCCGTGACGCAGACAGAACGCCGAGGCCGGCGCATGACCGCCTTGAGCGAGCTGCTCCAGATGCACGGGATGCAGCCGCGCCATCAATTCCACGAAGCTCGCCACGCTGGCCGTCCGTAACGGGTGATAGTCGATCTGATGTCTTTCGCACACGCGCTTGAGCGTGTTCATCGAATCGTGATCGATGCAGTCCACGGGAAATACGACGATATGCGCGCCGGGTAGCGCGGCGGCGAGCAGACCCTTGCGGTCTTCCACGCCACCGTCGTGCAGCACGAGATCGCCGCCGGCGGCATCCACCAGTCGCTTGAGCGCCGCGTTCGAACCCGGCCGCCCGCCCACATAGACGATCCGCTTGCCGCGCACGCTCGCCAGACTGGCGCGGCCGCCGTCGGTATTGCCGGAGGTGTCCGAGGCGTCGAGCGTGGCCTGTTCCAGCGCGTCGCATTCGCTCTGCGCCACCTTGAGCAGCGCCAGCGCCTGATCGCGGCTCTTGCGCAGCGCGGCCGCCGCGCCTTGCTCCTGCGCCACGCGCTGTTCGGCGGCTTCGCGTCGGCTGGTGTGCAGCGCGATCCGCTGATCGGCGTCGGCGAGTTTTTCGCGCAGGCGCTGCAATTGCGCTTCGAGGTCGGCGTCGTCGGCGGGAATCTGGCGCGTGGCCAACGCCGTGAGCTGGACGATCTGTTCGTTGAGCGCGGCGATAGTCGCATCGCGCTGCGTGCCGATTTCCTGCAAGCGGCTTTGCTGCCGCTCGATCTTCTCCTTCAGTTCGGCGTTTTCCGCTTCGAGCGCCACCAGACGCCGGATGTCCGCGCGGTTCGCCGCGCCGACCAGGTGCGAGAGCATGTGCAGATCGCCGAACGCCTTCTGACGCACGTACAGCGTGGCATACGGGTGCGTCATCAGCGCCCAGTAGGCGGGCGGAATGTCGCCGTTTTTGAGCGCTTCGTCCCACAGCGCGAGCAGCGCCACGTCGTCGGCGGCCTGGTCGAAACGGCGGATCGCGGCCGCATAGTGTTCGTCGAGCGACTTGTGCAGCGCTTTCGCGCCCGCGCCGCCGTCGATCGCCAGTTCGACCGCCGAGTGATGAATTTCCAGGTCGGTCGCGTCGCGCCGGTCGAGTCCGGTGAATTTCGGCACCAGCTTGCGCAGTTCGTGCGTGCTCAGACAGGTGCCGATGATCGAGCAGTGCAAATGGTTGTCGAGTTCCGTCAGACGCGCGCGGCGTTTCGTATTCGGCGCGACGGCTTTGGACGGCGCGCTGCAGCATGCGTCGGCGGCACGCAAGCCGGTTCCCGCGGCGTCGTCGCCGGAGAGTTTGAGACGCTGTGTCTGCGCGAGGCGAAACGGTGGCATGTGCATGAGGACCTCGATCCGGATCGTCAGATTGGCCGTGCGAGCGCGCGGGGCAAGCTCGGCATGTCAAAAAATCGTAACGCTATGTTTGTTGCGATATAACGCTGGGCGTATTGCCCGGATTGTTGCCGGATAAAAAACAGCTTCGTTCGTGGTTCGGCTTACCGACTCATGTCGCTCAATCCGCTCTACTCGGTCGAGCCGGCGAGCGCGGGCGCGCGGTTCGACCTGCGCGACGTGCCTGATGTATGGGGAGCGCCTGAAGCACGCGCGATGCCGCGGGCCGGCGCGGACGCGCCGGAACGGGCCGCGGCGCGCCTCGCTCCGCCTGCGGCGCTCGTGCCGTTCGAGCCGTTGGGGACATTCGTCGCATTTGTCCCGTTCGCGTCACGAGCATGCTGTTCCAGCACGTGACCGACGCACAGGCCGATGAATGCCGCGTCGAGCCGCTCCAGTTCGGCCACTACCTTGCGCAGCGCGGCCAGATCGTTGCTGAGCGCGTCGGAAAAGATCGCGTCGCGCAGTTGCTCGGCCGAGCGCGCTTCCTCGATTGCCGCCTTCAAGTCACGCAGACGCGCGAAGCCGCTTGCCCTTGCGCGTTCCGCCAGCATCGACAGCAACTGGTTCAGCGTATGCGAGCCGGTCGTGCCGACCGATGTCAGGCTCAACGGATCGGCGCCCAGCATCGAGACGAAACGCTGCACGCTGCCGTACAGGCGGCGGTAAGCGTCCACGACATCGCGGATCAGCTCGGCGCGCCCGCGTTCGGACGCCGACTTCACGGCGACGATGGTCGACGAAATCTCGTTCGGCACGCGCTCGACGCGCGTTGCCGGTTGGCTCAAGGTGGATCGACTGCGCACTGCCTCTGGCTCCTGCCTCTTCGTTGTGCTCCGTGGAAAGCCGCGGCCAGACGTGGCGCGACGCTTCAGGGAGCCTACCGTAATATCCGACAGGATATAACGAAAGCCGGTCCGGGTGTTGGTCGTGAGCAGCGCTGCGCTCCGGCGGGCGTCCCACACCGACCCGAATTTCCGATATCGTGTGCGGCACGGGCGCGCGAGGGAACGCAACGCCGGCCAGACACCGGGCCAACACGTGCGCATCCCGCGAGACCGGCGTGCCAGGCCGCCCGCACGGCGTTTCGACGCCGCTTCCCGTTCCGGCAACTCAAAATACTAACAACGAGCGAACCATGAGCCATCCCAACACCGAACTCATCGAGCGCTTCTACACCGCTTTCCAGCAACGCGACGCCGAAGCCATGGCCGCCTGTTACGCGGACGACGTGCTGTTCAGCGACCCCGTATTCGGCCCGTTGCGCGGCGAAGAGGCGCGCGACATGTGGCGCATGCTGGTCGCGCGGGCGCAGGATTTTTCGCTGGAATTCGACGGCGTCGAAGCGGATGAGCGTAGCGGCCGGGCCCGCTGGGTCGCGCGCTATCTGTTCAGTCAGACCGGTCGTCCGGTGGTCAACCGGATCGCCGCGCGGTTCGTGTTTCGCGACGGCCGCATCGTCGAACATCACGACAGCTTCGACCTGTGGAGCTGGACCCGCCAGGCGCTCGGCGCGCGCGGCACGCTGCTCGGATGGACGCCGTTCGTGCAACGCGCGATCCGCGCGCAGGCGCGCAAAGGCCTCGCGCTGTACCGCCGTCGGCAGGGTCGCGGGTGACGCGGCGGCCGCAGCGGCGCCGTCCTTGCCAGAATTCAGTCAGTTGATGCAGCATGCTGGAATACCGATCGACGGGGAGTGCTATGCCAGTAGTAGACGCCGCATGGGAAGAGTGGCTGAGCAGTAACGTGGCGCGCGGGTGCAGTCCGGATTCGATGATCGACGCAATGGTGCAGGCCGGGTTCGCCACGCAGGCGGCACAGTCGGCCGTGCATCGGGCCTTCGGCGAGCCGCCGTCGGCGTCGGTCGCGACCGAGGCTGCGCTGGCGCAGTCCGCGCCGCGCACCTTTCAGTACGACGAGCCGCCGGTGGCGAGCGGCAACGTGATTCGCGCGCACGACCGCGACGTACGCGTGCTGATGCGCAGCGAGCGGCCGCAGGTCATCGTGTTCGGCGACGTGCTGTCGAAGGACGAGTGCGCCGAGATGATCGAGCGCTCGCGCCATCGGCTGAAACGTTCGACCACGGTCAATCCCGACACCGGCAAGGAAGACGTGATCCGCAACCGCACCAGCGAGGGCGTGTGGTATCAGCGCGGCGAAGATTCTTTCATCGAGATGCTGGATCGGCGCATTTCGAGCCTGATGAACTGGCCGGTCGAAAACGGTGAGGGTCTGCAGATCCTGCACTACAACACGACCGGCGAATATCGCCCGCATTTCGATTATTTTCCGCCCGATCAGCCCGGCAGCGCGGTCCACACGGCGCAAGGCGGTCAACGTGTCGCGACGCTCGTCATCTATCTGAACGACGTGCCGGACGGTGGCGAAACGATCTTTCCGGAGGCCGGTTTGTCGGTGGCGGCGCAGCAGGGCGGCGCGGTGTATTTCCGCTATATGAACGGCCAGCGTCAGCTCGATCCGCTGACCCTGCACGGCGGCGCGCCGGTGCTCGGCGGCGACAAATGGATCATGACGAAGTGGATGCGCGAACGCGCCTACGGCTGATGCACCGTGCCCCGCGTCCGCTGCTTTATGGCTGGCCGGTGGCGTACACGTGCGGGTCGTGGCGTTCCATGTAACGTTCGGGATGTTCCAGCGGCGTGAAGCCGTGCGGCGCATAGACGTGGTGGGCGTCGGTGGTGACCAGCACCATCCGGCGGATTCCCTGAAGCGAGGGGCGCGCGGCGATGGCCGACATCAGCGCCGACGCGACGCCCTTGCCGCGATGCGCCGGCAGCACGAACACGTCGCTCAGGTAGGCGAAGGTGGCTTCGTCGGTGATAAGTCGCGCGAAGCCGATCTGCGTGCCGTCGAGGTACGCGCCGAAGCACAGCGAGCCCGCCACCGCGCGATCGAAAGTCTCGCGCGGCATGCCTTTGGCCCACGGCGTTTCCTGCGAGAGAAACGCGTAGGTCATCTCGAGGTCGAGTTTGTCTTTATCTGTCGAGATCGTCAGGTCGACTGCTTGCACGCCATGTCTCCGGGAAAATGAGCGGCTCAGCTTTTGGCCGGATCTTCGGCGCCGCGCGAGCCGCCGCCGATGCTTTGTCCCGCGTCGCGCGCGAGACCCACGTAGCCGAGCACCGACACCAGCGTCAGCACGCCGGCGAACAGGAACGCGAGACGGAAGTCGTCGAGCGTAAACACATGACCGCTGTTTTCGCCGTTGAAGAATGCGGCGGCGCGCAACGACACCGCGCCGAAGGCGATGCCGAGGCCGATCGTCATCTGCGCGGCGGCGCTCCACAACGTGCTGGCGGCACTCATCTTGGGTTGCGCGACGTCGGCGTAGGCGAGGGTGGCGAGCGTCGAGAACTGCATCGAGCGGGCCACGCCGTAGACGAACACCACGAACAGCACCAGCACGAGCGGCACGTTGGGTGTCAGCAGTCCGCAGGCGATGATGAAAATCCCGGCCACCGTCACGTCGACGATCGACACCATGCGAAAACCGTAGCGCTGCAGGATGCGCGTGGTCAGCGCCTTCATGCCGAGATTGCCGAGCGCGCTCGCGAGCAGCAGCAGCCCCGATTTGAACGCGGACAAACCGAAGCCGACCTGAAACAGCAGCGGCATCAGATACGGCACCGCGCCGATGCCGATGCGGGTGAACGAGCCGGTCACGACCGTCACCGAAAAGGTGGGGATTTTCAGCGTGGACACGTCGATCAGCGGATGCGGATGGCGCTTCGCGTGCTGGAATGCCACCACGCCAGCGATCAGTCCGCCGAGCACGAAGGCGCCCGCCACCCACGGGTTTTCGCCCGGCTGACTGGCCAGTTCGGCGCCGTAGAGGATGGCCGTGAGCGTCGCGCCGCTCAGCAGCAGGCCGACCACGTCGAGCGGCTTGCGTTCGCTGCCGCGCAGGTTCGGCACCAGCGCGAGCGCGATGGCCATGGCCGCCAGACCGAACGGCACGTTCAGCAGGAAGATCCAGCGCCACGACGCATATGTCGTGATGAAACCGCCCACCGGCGGACCGACGACCGGCGCGGCGATCGCGGGCCAGGTGATCGTGGAGATGGCCTGCATCATGCGGCTCTTCTCGGTGCTGCGCACCACGATCAGCCGGCCGACCGGCACCATCATCGCGCCGCCCATGCCTTGCAGAAGGCGCGCCGCGGTGAACTCGACGACGTTTTGCGAGAGGCCGCACAACACCGACGCCACCGTGAACACGCCGATCGCGCTGAAAAACACCGTGCGCGATCCGCAGCGATCGGCGACCCAGCCGCTCGCGGGAATGAAGATCGCCAGCGCCAGCATGTAGGCCGTCATGCCGAGACTCAGGCTGTTCGGGCCGACGCCGAAGGAATGCGCCATTTGCGGCAGCGCCGTGGCGATCACCGTGGTGTCGAGATACTCCATGAAGAACGTTGCCGCGACGATATACGGCAACCAGCCGACATGCGAGGCGCGCGTGGTGTTATCGGTCATGCCGCGATCCTCGGCGGACGAGGCGGTTGATCCGTCGGACGGCAGCGTGCGCTGGCGTGGCAGGAAAGCGTGAACTTCATGGGCGTGCAACTACCTTTCGAAAACGGGAAGATCGCGCCCGCCTGCGGCAGTGCGAAGACACGGTCCGCGTGATGTCGACGTGACGCGATGCGATGGCGGCCGGACATGGCTCGCGTTCCACAGCGTGCTATGTCCGGCCCAGCCTGAATCGTAACGCAACAATTCGCGTCATATCACCGTCGACCGCACGAAGCGTGTGCGCGACAGCCGCCTTCCCCGTGGGTCAGGCGGCGCACGCCGCGCTTTTCGTGCGTTCGGCCCGTTTCTCTGACCCGCCTTGCTCAATCTTTCGCGGCGTATTCGCGGTCGAGCTTGTCGTAGAGCGGCTTGTTGACGAGCCGCTGGCGTTCGCTGAACGGCGCGACGAGGCTTGCGTCTTCGTCGAGGCGGCCGTTGGTTTTGAGCGTGCCGAGCGCGCGCTGCATGCCGAGCACGGCGCCTTGCAACGCGGCGTTCGCGTACAGCACCACGCCGTAGCCGAGTTTCGCCAGCGCTTCACGCGATTGCACCGGCGTCTTGCCGCCGATCACGATGTTGATCAGTTGCGGCGCGTCGAACAGCGACGGCAGACGCTCGATGTCGGCCAGCGATTCGGTGGCTTCGATGAACAGAATGTCCGCGCCCGCCTCGATAAAGCGGTGGCCGCGCTCGATCGCGTCTTCGATGCCGTGCACGGCCGCCGAGTCGGTGCGCGCCATGATCTGCAGATTGCCGTCTTCGCGGGCGTCGACCGCCGCGCGGATCTTGCCGACCATTTCGGCGGTGCTCACCACTTCCTTGCCCGAAAAGTGGCCGCATTTCTTCGGCATGATCTGGTCTTCGAACTGAATCACGTCGGCGCCGCTGCGCTCCAGCACGCGCACCGTCTGGCGGACGTTCAGCGCGTTGCCGAAGCCGGTGTCGGCGTCCACGACCAGCGGCAGGGCCACCGCGTCGCGGATGCGCGCCGTGTGTTCCGCCACTTCCGCGAGTCCGATGAAGCCGAGATCGGGCAGGCCGAGCGACATGTTCGTGACGCCGGCGCCGGTGATGTAGATCGCCTCGAAGCCCGCGTCTTCGATCACGCGCGCGCTCATGGCGTTGAACGCGCCGGGCAGCAGCAGGCCGCGGCGTTCGTTGACTTTGGCGCGGAAGGCGGCGCGGCGATTGGCGGAAGAAGTGCTCATGACGTAGGTCTCCGGTGTCTGGAATGAAGGGAAAAGCCGGCGCGGCGCGTAAGTCTCGACCGCGCGCGTGGGCGGGATTTCTGCAGAAAGCATGCCATGCGACCCACCAAGCCGGGATTCATAGGCTAATCAGAAGCTTAGGCGCTCGAGTGGGCGAACGGGTGCGCGGCGTTGCGCCGTGGCACAATCCAGGAAACGTTTCATGAAACGTTCCGCAAGACGTTTCGTGGAACGCGTTTATCCCGAAGGAGTGTCCGAGTGAGCGCCTTTTCGCCGTCTTTCGATTCGTCCAGCAGCGGCCAGCCGGGTGTGGCGCTGGTCAGCATCAGCCGTCTGCAGTCTTTGTGCGAAACGGTCGCGCCGCGCTACGCGAACCGCGCGCGCTTTTTCCCGGTGCGCGAGGGCTACGGCGCGGCGGTCACGGCCTTGCAGGCCTATGTCGACGCCGGCGCGGTCGATGTCGTGCTGGCTGCGGGCTCGAACGGCGCCTATCTGCGCGACAACCTCAGCGTGCCGGTGGTCATGGTCAAGGTGAACGGCTTCGATGTGCTGAGTGCGATTACCCGCGCCACGTCGAACTGGCCGGGCGCGTCGATCGGACTGGTGCTGCACGAAACGATCTCGCACGAACTCGCCGACCTGAGCGGCTGGCTGAGCGTCGGGCTGAAGCAACGCGCCTACCGCTCCGTCGACGAAGTCCGGCTCGCCGTGGCAAGCCTCGCCGCCGATGGCTGCGGCGTCATCATCGGACCGGGCATGGCCTGCGACTTCGCCCAGCGCGCCGGGCTCGAGAGCGTATTTCTCTACTCGCTCGGTGCAGTCGAGGAAGCGTTCGAGCGCTCGGTGGAACTGGCGCGCGTGAGCCGTCAGAAAGAATCGAAGCGCGTTCGGCTGAATACGATCGTCGCGCACCTGCGCGACGGCGTGGCCGCCTTCGACGAAGCCGGTCAGCTCGAAGCCGTCAATCCGGCCATGCTCGATCTGCTGGCCCTCGACCGGGAGCAGGATGCGTCGGCTCAACTGGTTCGCGCGCTCGGGCCGCTACTGCGCGAGGTCGGCGCCACGGGCGCAGCGCCCGACGAGCGCGTCGAGCAGTTCGGTGGGCGTTCGGTGATCGTCAACTGTCTGCCGGTCATGGAGCAGGGCGCGCGCGCCGGCGCGGTCGTGACCGTGCAGGACGCGCTGGTCGCGCAGCGGATCGACCGGACGCTGCGCACCAGTCAGCGGCCGAAACATCTGGTTGCGCGGCACCGGCTGGACGATCTGATCGGCGACTCGGCCGCGCTTGCACGCGTGAAGCGCCTCGCGCAGGCGGGCGCGGCGCACGACGCCACCGTGCTGCTCACCGGCGAGAGCGGCACCGGCAAGGAACTGGTCGCGCAAGGCATCCACAACGCCAGCCGGCGGCGCGGCAATCCGTTCGTCGCGTTCAACTGCGCGGCGCTGCCGGAAGGTCTGATCGAAAGCGAGCTGTTCGGCCACGAAGAAGGCGCCTTCACCGGCGCGCGGCGCGGCGGCAAGCCGGGGCTGTTCGAAATCGCGCATACCGGCACCATCTTTCTCGACGAAATCGGCGAGATGCCGGCTTCGCTGCAAAGCCGGCTGCTGCGGGTCTTGCAGGAGCGCGAAGTCATGAAACTCGGCGCCGGACGGGCGACGCCGATCGACGTGCGGGTGATCGCCGCCACGCATCGCGATCTCCACGCGCTCGTCGAGCAGGACGCATTTCGCGCGGATCTGTATTTTCGGCTGAATCTGCTTCAGATAGAATTGCCGCCGTTGCGCGAGCGGCGCGCCGACCTGGCGCAACTGGCGCGGCACTTGTTGAGCCGCAGCGCGTCCCAATATGGGTTGTCGGAGCAGGCTCAAGAGCGCGTGCTGGCCTTTCTCGCGCCGCTCTTCGAGCAGTACGCGTGGCCCGGCAACGTGCGGGAGCTGGAAAATCTGCTGGCGCGCGCCGCGATTTATTCCGTCGACGCCGCGTCCGAAGCCGCGGACGACCTTCACGCCGTTTTTCCCGAGTTCGCGCGCATGAACCGGGTGGCGCATCAGGCGGTTCCGGCGCAAAACGGCGCGGCGGTCGCGCCGAACGGCAGCGGCCCAGCCCGTGCCGCGCCGAGCCGCGAAGCGGTTCTGCAGGCGCTCGAAGCCGCCGGCGGAAACCGCGCGGCGGCCAGCCGGGCGCTGGGCATCGGCCGCACCACGCTCTGGCGGCTTCTCAGGGAATAGACCCCTTTGATAGGCGCCGCCAAGGCGTTAAATAGTGTCAGGCTATCACTATGATTAAAACAATCCGCTTTACCTATTAAGCGTCGTCTGACATACTGACTCCACTTTCCAACCACTCAGAAAGAGGACTCAGCAAATGCCGATCATCAATAGTCAAGTCAAACCGTTCAAGGCACAGGCTTTCCACAATGGCGATTTCGTGACCGTCACTGAAGAAACCCTGAAGGGCAAGTGGTCGGTTTTCGTTTTCTACCCGGCTGACTTCACCTTCGTTTGCCCGACCGAACTGGGCGACCTGGCTGATCGTTACGCGGAATTCAAGAAGCTCGGCGTGGAAATCTACAGCGTGTCGACCGATACGCATTTCACGCACAAGGCATGGCACGACACGTCGGACACGATCCAGAAGATCGAATACCCGATGATCGCCGACCCGACCCTGGCAATCTCGCGCAACTTCGACGTGCTGATCGAAGAAGAAGGTCTGGCACTGCGCGGCACGTTCGTGATCAACCCGGAAGGCGAGATCAAGCTGTGCGAAGTGCACGACAACGGCATCGGCCGTGACGCAGGCGAGCTGCTGCGCAAGGTTCAGGCTGCGCAATACATCGCGGCACACCCGGGTGAAGTTTGCCCCGCCAAGTGGACGCCGGGCGCAGAAACGCTGTCGCCGTCGCTGGACCTGATCGGCAAGATCTAAGCTTCACTGCATCGAGTCGTACACGCGCCTCGCGGCGCATCCCGTGCGGAGCGCTTCTTACAGCGATCCGCACGCCCCCGGGCTGCGCGCATCCTATCCGGATAGGCGCAGTGCCCGGGACCCAACACCCTCGTCACGGAATCGAATCGCCATGCTTGACGCCAATCTCAAGACCCAGTTGAAAACGTACCTCGAAAAGGTTAGCAGGCCTATCGAGATCGTCGCGTCGCTCGACGACAGCGCGAAATCGCAGGAGCTGCTGGCACTGCTGAACGATATCGCTTCGCTGTCGGAGCGTGTGGCCGTGATCGAACGCCGTGACGACGCAGAACGCAAGCCGTCGTTCTCGATCGGCGAGCCGGGCAAGGCAACCGGCATCCGCTTCGCCGGCATTCCGATGGGCCACGAATTCACGTCGCTCGTCCTCGCGCTGCTGCAGGTCGGCGGCCATCCGGTCAAGCTCGACGACGCGGTGATCGAACAGATCCGCAATCTCGACGGCGACTACGCCTTCGAAACGTATTTCTCGCTGTCATGCCAGAACTGCCCGGAAGTCGTCCAGGCACTGAACGTGATGGCGCTCATCAATCCGCGTATCGGTCACGTCGCGATCGACGGCGCGCTGTTCCAGAACGAAGTCGAAGCGCGCCAGATCATGGCGGTACCGACCATGTTCATGAACGGCGAAGTGTTCGGCCAGGGCCGCAGCGGCGTGAAGGAAATTCTCGCGAAGCTCGACAGCAACGCCGGTGCACGTGCTGCGAAAGAACTGGAAAAGAAGCCGGTGTTCGACACGCTGATCGTCGGCGGCGGTCCCGCAGGCGCGGCAGCCGCGATCTACTCGGCGCGCAAGGGCATTGCGACGGGCGTGGTGGCGGAGCGCTTCGGCGGTCAGGTGCTGGACACGCTCGCCATCGAGAACTTCGTCTCCGTCACCGAGACGGAAGGGCCGAAGTTCGCCACGGCGCTCGAACAGCACGTGAAGAGCTATGAAGTCGACATCATGGACGTGCAGCGCGCCGACGCACTGATTCCTGGCCGGATCAACGAAGTGCGCCTCGCCAACGGCGCGGTGCTGAAGGCGAAGACGGTCATTCTCGCGACCGGTGCGCGCTGGCGCGAAATCAACGTGCCGGGCGAGCGCGAGTACCGCAATCACGGCGTGGCGTACTGCCCGCACTGCGACGGTCCGTTGTTCAAGGGCAAGCGCGTCGCGGTGATCGGCGGCGGCAACTCGGGCGTCGAAGCGGCGATCGATCTGGCCGGTATCGTGAGTCAGGTCACGCTGTTCGAATTCGGCGCACAACTGCGCGCAGACGAAGTGTTGCAACGCAAGCTGCGCAGTCTCGCCAACGTCACGGTCGTGACCGAAGCGCAGACCACGGAAATCACCGGCGACGGCAAGAAGGTCAACGGTCTGGTCTACAAGGATCTGCGTTCGGGCGAATCGAAAAAGGTCGAACTGGAAGGCGTATTCGTGCAGATCGGCCTCGTGCCGAACACCGAATGGCTCAAGGGCACGGTCGAATTGTCGAAGCACGGCGAGATCGTGGTCGACGCACGCGGCGCGACGTCGGTGCCGGGCGTGTTCGCTGCGGGCGACGTGACCACGGTGCCGTTCAAGCAGATCGTGATCGCAGTGGGCGAAGGCGCGAAGGCATCGCTCTCCGCGTTCGATCACCTGATCCGCAACAGCGAAGAAGTTGAGGTGGTGAGTGAAGTCGAAGCAGAAGCTGTGTGAGCTAGTTGGAAAGTAATGAACGGCGGCCTTCGGGCCGCCGTTTTTTTTGCGCGGACGGTTCGCGCGATTCTCACGGTTCACGCGATTCGAGCAACGCGCGAAACCGGCGCCTCCGTTCAGGCATTCCGCATACGTCGCGCGTACTGCAACGCAGCACGCCCGTAAACATCCGTTTCATTCATCCGCTCGATGCAGCGTGCGCCCGCAACCGCGCGACCCGCATCGTTTGGAGCCTCGCACCTGGCGCGATTCCTTGGCGATCCGCGCGTCACGCCATATAAATGGGAAAGCCGGACACGCTCGTGCCGGCATGCGTAACGGGCTGCCCGACAGAGGCGGCCTGGCCGGCAACGGACGGCATAAAACAAGGAGGGAGACAATGGCAACACCGCAAGCGGCCCCCGCACGCTGGGTCGACGGCAAGCGTTATCTGTGGCTGCTCGGCGCGCTCACCATCACCTTGCCGCTGCATGCCGCGAATTTCGCCATGCTGACCGGCTGGCACTTCTTCTGGTGGTTCGGGCCAATCTTCGTGTTCGGCATCATTCCGGTGCTCGATTATCTGATCGGCGACGACCCGAACAACCCGCCGGAAGACATCGTCCCGACGCTCGAAAAAGAGCGCTACTACCGCCGGATCGTCTACCTCGCCACCTTCATCGAATACGTGTCGTTTTTCGGCGCGTTATGGATCGTGGGCACGCACTCGCTGCCGTGGTACGACTACCTGGGCTTCGCGCTCTCGCTGGGCGCGGCCACCGGCGTGTCGATCAATACCGCTCACGAACTGGGTCACAAGACCGATCGTTTCGAGCGCTGGCTCGCGAAGATCACACTCGCGCCCGTCGCCTACGGCCACTTTTTCGTCGAGCACAATCGCGGCCATCACGTGCGCGTCGCGACGCCCAACGACCCGGCGAGCGCGCGCTACGGGGAATCGTTCTGGGCGTTTCTGCCGCGCACGGTGGGTGGCAGCATTGCGTCGGCGTGGCGGCTCGAGAAGCATCGGCTCGAGCGTCTGGGCAAATCGCCGTGGACCCTGCGCAACGAAGTGCTGCACTCGTGGGCGATGACGGCGGTGCTGTGGGGCGCGATGGTGGCGCTGTTCGGCAAAGTCGTGATTCCGTTCCTGCTGATCCAGGCTGTGTACGGCGCTTCGCTACTCGAAGTGGTCAATTACCTTGAGCATTACGGACTCGGCCGCAAGCAGCTCGCGAGCGGCCGTTACGAACGCTGCCAGCCGCAGCATTCGTGGAACAGCAACCGCATCGTGACGAACCTGTTTCTCTATCAGTTGCAACGTCACGCGGATCACCACGCGAATCCGACGCGCTCGTTTCAGGCCTTGCGGCATTTCGACGGCGCGCCGCAGTTGCCGTCCGGTTACGCGACCATGATCATGCTGGCCTACGTGCCGCCAATCTGGTTTCGCGTGATGAATCCGCGCGTCGTGGCGCATTACCGGGGCGATATGGCGCAGTCGAATATCCGTCCGGCGATCCGCGAGCGTGTGCTGGCCGAGTTTGCCGGTTAGCCGGCCGGTTGCGAACCGCCCATAAAAAAGCCGCCTGGGCCCGAGCCCGGCGGCTTTTTTTCTGCCTTGCAGGTAGAGCGACAGGGCGAGCCTGGCGGCTCGCCGTGCCGGCTTCAGTCGATCAGGCCCACATGGCCGAGGTTTCGATGTTGCGCAGGTCGAACACCAGCACTTCGGCGTCGCGGCCTTGCGAGAAGGTCAGCGCTTCCTCGCCGCGCACGCGCGCGCCGTCGCCCTCGCCGAGTTCCACGCCGTTCACCGTGACGCTGCCGCGTGCCACCTGGATGTACGCGTAGCGATCTTTCGCCAGCTCGAGCCGCGCGGTTTCGTCACCGTCGAAAAGACCGGCGTAGACGCGTGCGTCCTGTTGCACCTGGAGTGAATCGTTCGCGCCGTCCGGCGACAACACGAGCCGCAAGTTTCCGCGCTTCTGATCCGCGCCGAAGTGACGCTGCTGGTAACGCGGCGGCGTACCCATCTTCGACGGCGCGATCCAGATCTGCATGAAGTGCACCGGCTCGGTCTTCGAATGGTTGTATTCGCTGTGCGCGACGCCCGTTCCCGCGCTCATCAACTGAATGTCGCCGGGGACGATCACCGAACCCGTACCCATCGTGTCCTTGTGTTCGAGCGCGCCTTCCAGCACGTACGAGAAAATTTCCATGTCGCGATGCGGGTGCTTGCCGAAACCTTGCGACGGCGCGACGCGGTCGTCGTTGATGACGAGCAGGTCCGAGAAGCCATTCTGCTTCGGGTCGTGATAGCTCGCGAACGAAAACGTGTGACGCGAGCTCAGCCAGCCGTGCTCTGCGCGACCGCGTTGATTGGCGTGTCTGATTTCAAGCATCTTCTTCTCCTTGGTTGTGCGATCCGGGCAAGTGGTTTGTCCGCGATCCATGAACGACAGTGTAGGTCAATCCAGATGGTTATAATCAATGCCAGATGCGAAACACTGTCACGATGGAGTAGACAATCAATATGCAACTCGACGACATGCGAATCTTCGTCGCCACGGTGGATGCGCGGAATTTCACCGCGGCGGCCAACCGGCTCTCGTTGTCGAAACAGTTCGTCAGCCGCCGCGTGATGGCGCTGGAAGAGGCGCTCGGTGTGCAGTTGCTGATCCGCAATACGCGCAAGCTGGCCGTGACCGAACTCGGCCAGGAGTTCTACGAGCGCGCCCGGCGCATTCTCGGCGAAGTGGAGGACGCCGAGCAGGCCATGTCGCTGCGGCGCGCCGGGCCGCGCGGGCTGCTGCGCGTGAGCGCGCCGATGTCGTTCGGGATGATGCATCTCTCGCCGCTGGTGGCCGCGTTTCTGCGCGAGCACAACGAAGTGCGTTTCGACATGGAGTTGAGCGACCGCACCGTCGACGTGGTGGGCGAGGGCTTCGACATGGCGATTCGCATCGGTACGCTGGCCGACTCCACGCTGATCGCGCAGAAGCTGGTCGACGTGAGAATGGTGGTGTGCTGCAGCCCTGGTTATCTGCGGCGGCGCGGCAAGCCCAAGGTGCCGGCGGATCTCGAACGCCATGACTGTCTGCTGTACGGACACGGCGGCGCGGTGAGCTGGGATTTCGTGATCGACGGAGCGGTGAAGGGCGTCGAGGTGCACGGACCGCTGCGCGCCAATAACGGCGATCTGATTCGCGATTCGGCGGTGGCCGGTCTCGGTATAGTTCGGCTTCCTGATTTTATTGTCGCACGTACGATTCAGGAAGGTCTGCTCGTGCCCGTGCTCGACGCGTTCCTGCCGTCGGCGGCAACGGTCTACGCGGTGTACCCGCAGCATCGGCAAAGCTCGGTGACGATTCGCGCGTTCGTGGGTTTTCTGCGCGAGCGCATGAGCAAGGGGCTGGCGCCCGCATAATCTCAGGCCGAGCGGCGCAACTCAGTCGCCGCTCAGTCACCGCTCAGTCACCGCTCGACCAGGCTACCGTAGCGCTTAGCCGTTGCGGAAAATAAAGCTGTACCCGTTGAGCGCCGGCACGCCGCCGAGATGCGCGTAGAGCACGCGGGAGCCGGCCGGGAATTCGCCGTTCCTCACCATGTCGATCATGCCGTGCATCGACTTTCCTTCGTACACCGGGTCGGTCAGCACGCCTTCGAGCCGGGCGCACAGGCGGATCGCCTCGAGCGTGCCGTCGTTCGGCAAACCATATTCGGGACCGCCGTAACGCTCGTCGAGCACGATGTCTTTGTCGGTGATATCGCGGCCGAGGTCCACCTGTTCCGCCGTCTGTTTCGCGATGCGCGCAATTTGCGCGCGGGTCTGCGCCGGTTTCGCCGACGCGTCGATGCCGATCACGCGATCGGCGCGGCCGTCCGCCGCGAAGCCGACGACCATGCCGGCCTGCGTGCTGCCTGTCACCGAGCACACCACGATGTAGTCGAATTTGAAGCCGAGTTCTGCTTCCTGCTGGCGGACTTCTTCCGCGAAGCCGACGAAGCCGAGTCCGCCGAGCGGATGGTCGGAGCAGCCCGCAGGAATCGCGTAGGGTTTGCCGCCGGCGGCGCGCACGCTGTCGAGCGCGTCTTCCCAGCTTTTGCGAAAGCCGATATCGAAGCCGTCTTCGACGAGGCGCACGTCCGCGCCGAGAATGCGCGACATCTGGATATTGCCGACGCGGTCGTACACGGCGTCGGAGTAGTTCACCCAGTTCTCCTGCACCAGCACGCATTTCATGCCGAGATGCGCGGCCACGGCGGCGACCTGACGCGTCTGGTTCGACTGGATGCCGCCGATCGACACCAGCGTGTCGCAGCCTTGCGCCAACGCTTCGGGAATCAGGTATTCGAGCTTGCGCGTCTTGTTGCCGCCGAACGCGAAGCCGCTGTTGCAGTCTTCGCGCTTCGCATACAGATGCACTTTGCCGCCGAGGTGGTCGCTCAGGCGCTTGAGCGGCTGGATCGGCGTCGGTCCGAAAGTGAGCGGATAGCGGGGAAATCGTTGCAGGTTCATGGCAGCTCCGGTGAGGGGTGGGACGCGAGCGGCGAACCGTGAATGGCCGGCTTCGCGTTCAAACCATCTTAGGGAAAAGCGCCAGAAATGAGCTTGCGAAAAAAATGCCAACGGCTTACTTTAAACATGGCGTTTATCCAATGAACCTAATAAAAATTTGTCTGGAATACCATGAGCGCAACAAAAGTTCGTTCGTCATCGAGAGCGGCCGCGCCGCTAACGCGTGAAGCGGCGCCGCAAGCGCTCGACCGTATCGACCGCGCGATCCTGCGGCAGCTTCAGGCCGACGCGTCCATTTCGAACGTCGCGCTGGCGGCCAGGGTGAAGCTCAGCGCGCCCGCGTGTTTGCGGCGCGTCGAGCGGCTGAAGGAGGCGGGGCTGATTCGCGGTGTGGTCGCGCTGATCGATCCAAAAGCGGTCGGCGCGGGCATGCTGGTCATCATCGGCGTCGTGCTGGACCGCTCCACGCCCGAATCGTTTGCCGACTTCGAGAAAGCGGCGCAGAAGGTCGCGGGCTGCATGGAGTGTCACGTCGTGACCGGCGAGTTCGATTACTTCATGACGATCCGCACGCGCGACAGCGAGAGCTTCAACCGTCTGCACGCGGAACAGCTGCTCTATCTCCCCGGTGTGCGGCAGATCCGTTCCTTTATGGTGCTCAAGGAAATTCTGTCGACCACGCGTTTCCCGCTGTAGCGCTCCCGGCCGCCGAATGCCGCGGAGAGAACTGCCGCGCGGTGTCGGTTTTCCCTTCCGAGTGTTCGTTCCACCGATTAGGCCCGTATTTTGCACAGGTGGCTGCGTCGGCAATTCTTTCGCGCGTATCTGTTCAGACAAAAGCCCGGTTTTACCCACTTGGGCCGATGCGAACTGTGCGCTTTGCCGGGCAGCGCGTGTCGTCTGCTGAAAAAATTACATGTCGTAAGTAGTTATGCGACCGGCAATGCGACCGCTCGTGCGAGTCGTCGCAGACCGTTGCAACTATCGACACAGACGTAAAACTCTTCGCGATACGCGAGAAACGGAGGCTTCCGGTGTCCATCAGCCGTAGAAAGCGGGGCGTCACGCTTCGCAATAAACAAACAGGAATCGCGGCAACGTCTCTAGTGGCCGTAACGTTGGGCGCACTCGCCGGTCTGCCTGGGTCCGCTCTGGCGCAAACGCCTTCGCCGCTCGGCGAGTGGCAATACTCGGTGGGCATTCCGCTGCAGAAGATGTGGCAACCCAATATCCCCGACTGGCAAGTGCGTTTCGGCGCGGCCTCGTCGTTCCAGCCGCGTTACGAAGGCTCGGACCGCTATCACATCATGGCGGGTCCGAGTATCGACGTGCGCTACAAGGACCTGTTCTTTCTCTCCAGCGGCGAAGGTTTCGGCATGAACTTCGCGCAAGGCAAAAACTGGCGCGCAAGCATTGCCGCCGTCTACGACCTCGGCCGTCGCGCGCACGACGACCCGCAGGAACTGAACGGACTCGGCAATATCAATGCGGCGCCGGGCGTGAAACTGTCGGGCGAATACGTGGTGTCGCAAGATTTCCCGCTGGTGTTACGCGCGGACGTGCGGCGCTATTTCGGCGGTTCGAACGGCTGGACCGGCGATCTGGGCGCGTATATGCCGATGCCAGGAAGTTCGAAGAAGTTCTTCTGGTTCGCCGGACCGAACATGACGCTCGCCGACTCGACCTACATGAACAGCTGGTACGGCGTGAATCAGACGCAATCGGTCAATTCGGGCTACTCGCGCTACCACGCCAGCGCGGGTGTCAAATCGGTCGGCTTCGGTATTAGCGCGGTATGGCTCTTCGACAAGCACTGGTTCGCCACCGCCGACGGCGCGTTCGAACAACTGGTGGGCAGCGCGGGCAACAGTCCGGTGACCCATCGCAAGGCCAACGGTGTCGCGGACATCTCCATCAACTACCGTTTCTGATGCCGTAAAAACTGGCGGGATACGGTGCGCGGGTTTCGTGCCGTATTCGCGGGTATATCGCTTGCTCGACTCCTGATGCGCGTGAGGCCGGAGTTCCTCCGGCGCGCCTGAATTCAAGGAGTCGATCCCCATGGCAGGTAAACAGAGCACGGAGAAGCCGGCAAATAAGGCTTCAAATCAGGCTGCAAAAGCAGCAGGAAAATCGTCGCAGGCCAGCGACCCGAAATCGAAAGATCTCGAACAGTTTCGCGTTAGCCCCGAAGGTCAGGCGTTGCGCACCAATCAGGGTGTGAAGATCGCCGACAACCAGAATACGTTGCGCGCAGGTCCGCGCGGTCCCTCGCTGCTCGAAGATTTCATCATGCGCGAGAAGATCACGCACTTCGACCACGAGCGGATACCCGAGCGCATCGTGCATGCGCGTGGTTCGGCGGCGCATGGGGTCTTTCAGGTGTACGAATCGATGCGCGACTACACCAAGGCCGCGTTTTTGCAGGACCCGGGCGTGCAGACGCCGGTATATGTCCGTTTTTCCACGGTGCAGGGACCGCGTGGTTCCGCCGATACCGTGCGCGACGTGCGCGGCTTTGCCGTGAAGTTCTACACGCAGGAAGGCAATTACGACCTCGTCGGCAACAACATGCCGGTGTTCTTCATTCAGGATGCCATCAAGTTTCCGGACTTCGTTCACGCCGTGAAACCCGAGGCGCCCAATGAAATGCCAACCGGCGGCTCGGCTCACGACACGTTCTGGGACTTCGTCTCGCTCGTGCCCGAATCGGCGCATATGGTGTTGTGGACCATGTCGGACCGCGCGATTCCGCGTAGTTTGCGCAGCATGGAAGGCTTCGGCATTCATACGTTCCGGTTCGTGAATGCGCAGGGCAAGGGTCGCTTCGTCAAATTCCACTGGCGTCCGGTGCTCGGTTCCTATTCGCTGCTGTGGGACGAAGCGCAGAAACTCGCAGGCAAGGACCCGGATTTTCATCGGCGCGATCTGTGGGAATCGATCGAGCGCGGCGATTATCCCGAGTTCGAACTGGGCGTGCAGATTGTCGAGGAAGAAGACGAGCACAAGTTCGACTTCGATCTGCTCGACCCTACCAAGCTGATTCCGGAAGAACTGGTGCCGGTGAAGATCGTCGGCAAGATGACGCTCAACCGCAACCCGGACAACTTCTTCGCGGAGACGGAGCAGGTCGCGTTTCATCCGGGTCACGTGGTGCCCGGCATCGATTTTTCGAACGACCCGCTTTTGCAGGGACGCCTCTTCTCGTACACGGATACGCAGATCAGCCGGCTCGGCGGGCCGAACTTCCACGAGATTCCGATCAATCGTCCCGTCGTGCCGTTCAACAACAATCAGCGCGACGCGATGCATCGCCAGGCAATCAATGTCGGGCAGGCGTCGTACGAGCCCAATAGCGTGAGCGGCGGCTGGCCGAAGGAAACCGATCCGGCGCCCGCCGACGGCGGCTTCGAAACGTATCAGGAACGCGTGGACGGTACGAAGATTCGCGTGCGCAGCGACTCGTTCGCCGATCATTTCTCGCAGGCCGCGCTGTTCTACAACAGCATGTCGCAACCCGAGAAAGATCATATCGCCGCGGCTTATCAGTTCGAACTCGGCAAGGTGACCAAGCCGGAGATTCGTGCACGCGTGGTGAACGAGATTCTTGCTAACTTCGACGCAGGCCTTGCCGCGACCGTAGCCGAAGGGCTCGGACTGCCCGCGCCGAAGAAGGGTACGGCGAAGCTCAGCGGCCCGAAAGCGTCGCCTGCGCTCAGCCTCGTCAACCGGGTCGTGCCGGGCATCAAGACGCGCAAGATCGCCTTGCTGGCCGCCCCGGGTTCCGACAGCGCCGCGATCGGCAAGCTGCAAAAAGCGCTGACGAGCGAGGGCGCCACGCCCATGCTGATTGCGCCGACGCTCGCGCCGATCGACGGCCTCGTGCCCGACGCGACGATCGCCGGTTTGCCGTCGATCATGTTCGACGCGGTGATCGTGGCCGGCGGCGCGGCGGGCGCGAAGCTGCTGGCGCAATCCGGCGACGCGCGTCATTTCGTGCTGGAGGCGTTCAAGCATCTGAAGGCGATCGCCGCCATCGGCGCGGGACGCGACGTGCTCAGCGCCGCGCATCTGCCCGACCACGCGGACGGCGTGGCGACCGGCGACGACAAGCAGTCGGCCGAGGTGTTGAAGGCGTTCATCGAGACCGCCGGCGAACATCGGGTGTGGTCGCGTGCCGCGCAGGCGGAAACCGTACCAGCGTAGCCTGTCGCAGTCGGCTGCAGTCGGCTCCCCCACGAAGTAAAACTGGCCGGTTCAACCCGGCCAGTTTCACGTGCGCACGCAGGCGGCGCGGTTCCGGCAATAGGGATCGACGCCCCGTCCAGCAAGGCGCGACCGCCGCTATAGCCCTCGAAAAAGCGGCTCATCCTGTATGATTACGCCCGTCGCATCGCGACTTCGAAATGCCGCGTAAAACCTGAAAAATATTCCGAATAATTCGGACTCACCACGCCGAAGACAGAAAAAATGACCGCATCTCAGGCCGTCGATCAGAATCGTTTTCGCAGCATCATCCGCCGCAATATCGCGCTGCCGCTCGGCATGGGTATCGTCACGATGGCGGTGTTCGTCGCGCTGATCGCCTATCTCGTGTCCACGATGAACTGGGCGGAGCATTCCGAACGCGTGATCGGCCAGGCCAATGAATTGATGCGTCTTGCCGTGGAGCGGCAGTCGTCCGAGCGCGGCTTTCTGATTACCGGCGACGAGACCTCGCTTTCGCCGTACGACGCGGGCGGTTCGAAGTTCAAGACGCAGATCGAAGAGTTGCAGCGGCTCGTCTCCGACAACCCGCCGCAAGTCGACAAGCTCAAGCAGATCGAGTCCGCGCAGCAGCGCTGGACCCGTTTCGCCGAAGAGGCGATCGACCTTCGGCGCAGAAACCAGACGCTCGACAGCGCGGTCACGAACGGGCGCGGCAGAACCGAATTCGACGAAATGCGCCGCGTCTTCGAAGACTTTCTCGGCGTGGAAACACGTCTGCGCCAGGAGCGCACCGACGCAACGCGCAATGTCACGACAACGCTCGTCGGCGTCTTCCTGGCCTTCAGTCTGATCGTGAGCGGCCTGCTCGCGTGGGTGGGGCGGCGCGAACTGCTGAGTCTCTCGTCCACCTACGACGGCGTGCTGCGTCATCAGACCGAACAGACCGAAAGTCTTCAGGAGCAGGTGTGGCTGCGTTCCGGCCAGCGCCTGCTCGCCGAGAGAGTGGTCGGGCAGACGTCACCGGAACTCGTCGGCCGGGCGATGCTCGACTTCCTCGCGCAGTATCTCGAAGCCGCCGTCGCCGCGCTTTACGTGCGCGACAAACGGCACGGCACGTTGCGCCGCATCGCAACCTACGGCTTCAGCCGCGAAAGCGAGCAGGCCACCGCGCGCAATTTCGAAGACTCGGAAACGTTGATCGGTCAGGCGGCGGTTGCGCGTCGCACCATCGTATTGCGCGACGTGCCGGCCAACTACGTGCAAGTGGTGTCGGCAACCGGCAGGAGCGCGCCGAAGAATCTGCTCATCATGCCGATCCAGAACGACGGCGAAGTCAACGGCGTGATCGAACTCGGCTTTATTCGCGAACTGACGCCGCGCGACCAGGAGTTCGTGGAACTGGTCGGCAACGCCATGGGCGATTTCGTCGAAGCGGCGCTGTATCGCGAACGTCTGCAGGACGCGCTCGCCGAGACGCAGCAGTTGAACGAAGAATTGCAGGTGCAGCAGGAAGAACTGCGCGTCTCCAACGAAGGGCTCGAAGAACGCGGCCGTGCGCTGATGGAATCGCAAACGCGTCTGGAAGCGCAGCAGGCGGAACTCGAACAGACCAACGTACAGCTGGAAGAATACGCGCAGCGTCTGGAGCGGCAAAAATCCGATCTGCTGCGCGCGCAGGACGATCTGGCCGCCAACGCCGCGCGCCTCGAACAGTCGAGCCGCTACAAGTCGGAATTCCTCGCCAACATGTCGCACGAGTTGCGCACGCCGCTGAACAGTTCGCTGATTCTCGCCAAGTTGCTGCAACAGAACCGCACCGGCAATCTGAGCGACGAGCAGGTGCGCTACGCCGAAACCATTCACGCGTCGAATAGCGACCTGCTGGTGCTCATCAACGACATTCTCGATCTATCGAAGGTCGAGGCGGGTCAGGTTACGGTCGAACTCGAAACGGTATCGATCGACGCCACCTTGCAGGCGTTGCAGGAAATGTTCACGCCGCTCGCGGAAACCAAGCACCTGCGCCTCGCGTTCGAGCGTCAGCCGGGTACGCCCGACACCTTCGTCACGGACGGTCAGCGTGTCACGCAGATCCTGCGCAACCTGCTGTCGAATGCGGTGAAATTCACCGAGCGCGGCGAGGTTTCGCTGAGCGTCGCGCCCGCCGAAGCCAACATGCTGCGTATCGACGTGCGCGATTCCGGCATCGGCATCGCGGCCGACAAACTGGAAATGATTTTCGAAGCGTTCCAGCAGGCCGACGGCTCGACCAGCCGTCAGTACGGCGGCAGCGGTCTCGGCCTGTCGATCTCGCGCGAGTTCTCGCGTCTGCTGGGCGGGCGCATCACGGTGGCGAGCGAAGTGGGCAAGGGCAGCACGTTCACCTTGTGGCTGCCGCGCGACGGCGAAGCGAGCGCGCTGGCCGCCGAAGCCGGCAAGGCGCCGCAACGCCACGTCGACAAGGCCGCGGATGCGGCGGCGCAAGAGCAGTTGCAGTCGACGCAGGCTTCGACTTCTTATACCGCTTCGTCGGGCCAGTCCACCAGCGAACCGCTTCTGACCCGCGCGCCTGCGAGCGACGGTCAGAGCGCCGTCATTACCGCGGCAAACGGCTTGTCCCGAGGCCACGGTGCCGAAGCGGCCGTCGAGTCGATTGCCGACGACCGCGACAATCGCACCCGAGCCGGTCGTCTCATCGTGGCGGTCGAAGACGACATCGCGTTCGCCGAAATTCTGCGTGACCTCACGCACGAACTCGACTTCGACTTCGTGCACGCCAGCAATGCGGCGATGGGTCTGGCGCTGGTGCGCGACATGCGCCCGGCCGCGGTGCTGCTCGACGTGGGCCTGCCCGACCGCTCCGGCCTGACGGTGCTGGAGTGGCTGAAGAACGATCCGCTCACGCGCCACATTCCAATTCACATCGTCTCGGCCACCGACCACGCCGACAAGGCGCTGCATCTCGGCGCGATCGGCTACACGCTTAAGCCGACGGCGCGCAGCACGATGGAAGCCGCGATCCGCCGTCTCGAAGCGCGCCTGCAGCAGCGTCTCAAACGCGTGCTGGTGATCGAGGACGACGCGCCGATGCGCGAGAGCATCCGCGCCTTGCTGCAGAGCGAAAATACGGAAATCGTGGCCGTCGCCACGCTGGCCGAAGCGCTCGATTACCTCTCGAAGTTCAGCTTCGACTGCGTCGTGACCGACCTCGCGTTGCCCGACGGCACCGGCTACGACCTGCTCGAACGGCTCGCCGCGAACACGGCGCACGCGGCGCTGCCGGTCATCGTCTACACGGGCCGCATGCTGTCCGACGAGGAAGAGCATCGTCTGCGCCGTTATTCGAAGTCGATCATCATCAAGGGCGCGAAGTCGCCGGAACGCCTGCTCGACGAAGTGACGCTGTTCCTGCACAGTGTGGAGTCGTCGCTGGCGCCGGAGCAGCAGCGCATGCTGCGCACCGTGCGGCAGCGCGACAACGCTTTCGAAGGGCGCACCATCCTGCTCGCCGAAGACGACGTGCGGAATATCTTCGCGCTCTCGCACGTGCTGGAGCCGCTCGGCGCCAAACTGCAAATTGCGCGCAACGGGCGCGAGGCGCTGGAAGCGCTCGACAACGGCCCGGAAGTGCATCTGATCCTGATGGATATCATGATGCCGGAGATGGACGGTCTGACCGCGATGGGCGAGATTCGCCGTAACCCGCGCTTTGCGCATCTGCCGATCATCGCGCTGACCGCCAAGGCCATGGCGAACGACCGCACCCGCTGTCTCGAAGCCGGCGCGGACGACTACGTTTCCAAGCCGATCGACGTGGACAAGCTGGTGGCCTTGTGCCGCGTATGGCTGCGCCAGCGCTAGTAAGAAACACGGAACCACGATGAGCCAGTCCGAATTCGACGCGCCGCAACGCATCAGCGATTTCGACATCGAGTTGAAATTGCTGCTGGAGGCGATCTACCTCAAGTATCAGCACGACTTCCGGCACTATGCTATGTCGTCGCTGCGGCGTCGGTTGTCGCAGGCGCTGGAGGAGTTCGGGCTCAAGACGCTCTCGCAGTTGCAGGACCGCATCATGCGCAGCGGCGACGAATTCTCGCGGCTGTTCCAGTACCTGACCGTGCAGGTCAGCGACATGTTTCGCGATCCCGCGTACTTTCTGGCGCTGCGCGAACACGTGCTGCCGCGTCTGCGCACCTATCCGTCCATCAAGGTATGGGTGGCCGGGTGCAGCACCGGCGAGGAATTGTGGTCGCTGAAGATTCTGTTCGACGAAGAAGGGCTCACCGAGCGCACGCTGTTCTACGCGACGGACATCAACCCGGACGCACTCGCGCGCGCCGAGTCGGGCATCTATGCGCTCGAACGTATTCAGGGTTTCACGCAAAACTATCTGGCGGCGGGCGGCAAACGCTCGCTGTCCGACTACTATCATGCGGCGTACGGCGGCGCGCGTTTCGCCGGTTCGCTAAAAGATCGCGTCGTGTTCGCGGATCACAGTCTGTCGACGGACGAAGTCTTTCTCGAAGCGCATCTGGTGTCGTGCCGCAACGTGCTGATCTATTTCGATCGCGGGTTGCAGGATCGCGCGCTCGGGCTGTTCGAAAACGCGCTGGTGCGGCGCGGCTTCCTCGGGCTCGGCAGCAAGGAAAGTTTGCGTTTTTCGCGTCACTACGAAGCGTTCGACGAGTTCCGTTCGAGCGAACGCATTTATCAGAAGCGATAGGACAGGCCCATGTCTCGCTCGACTGACAGATCGACCGCCGGTTCTGCGCCGGGTTCAACATCGGCTTCGGCCCAGGAACCCGCGTCCGGCGACGCGACAGCGCGCGGCTACGAACTCGTCGTGATAGGGGGTTCGGCCGGTGGCATCGAAGTGTTGAACGTGCTGCTCGGCGCGCTGCCGGTTGCGTTCGCGCCGGCGGTGATGATCGTGTCGCACTTGCCGCCCGATCCGCCGAGCTATCTGGTGCAGGCTTTCTCGCACCGTTGCGCGCTGCCGGTCATGGAGCCGGACGCCGGCGAACGCATTCTGCCCGGACGCGTGCACGTCGCGCCGCCGGGCTATCACATGCTGGTGGAGAGCGACCGCACAGTTGCGCTGTCCACCGACGCGGCCGTGCGGTTTTCGCGGCCGTCCATCGACGTGCTGTTCGAATCCGCCGCCGAGGTGTATCGCGACCGCCTGCTGGCCATCCTGCTCTCCGGCGCGAACGACGACGGCGTGCAGGGCCTGCGGCGCGTGCGCGCCCTGGGCGGCACGAGCTGGGTGCAGATTCCTGACACCGCCAGCTCGCCCGAAATGCCGCGTGCCGCGATCGAGCGCGGCGTCGCGGATTGCATTTACTCTCCCGAAACTATGGCCAGGCGGCTTGCAGCATTGCCGGCCCCTCTCTGACCCGATGCCATGACGAACTCACCCGTGAACATCCTGATCGTCGACGACATCGTCCACAACATTACTGCGCTCGAAGCCTTGCTGTCGCGCCCGGAACTCACCGTGCTGGTGGCCGATTCGGGCACCGCGGCGCTCGATCTGCTGCTCAAGCACGAAGTCGCGCTGGCGATCCTCGACGTCAACATGCCGGGCATGAACGGCTTCGAACTGGCTGCGCTGATGCGCGGCAGCCCGCGCACCTCGCACGTGCCGATCATTTTCCTCACGGCCACGGCGCAGGACGCGTCGCGCACCTTCCGTGGTTACGAGGCCGGCGCGGTCGATTTTCTCTACAAACCGTTCGACCCGCGCATCCTGCAGTCGAAGGTGGACGTGTTCGTGCAGCTGGAGCAGCAGAAGCGCCAGCTGGCCGCGCAACTCGTCACCACGCAGCAGATGCTCGAAGCCAACGAGATGCTGATGGCCGTGCTGAGCCATGACCTGCGCACGCCGCTCGGCGCGGTGCTCGCGTCGGCGGAATATCTCATGCGTACCGCCGCCGACGAACAGTCGGCCACCGTCGCCACGCGCGTGAAAAACAGCTCGCTGCGCATGGCGCGCATGGTCGATCAGCTGCTGAATCTGGCGCGTCTGCAGGGCGGCCGCTTGCCGTTGCAGCCGCGTTCCATCGAACTGGCCAGCCTGTGCCGCTCCGTGATCGACGAGTTCGCGTCGCGCGAAGGCGGCAAGCGGATCGTGTTTTCGAGTCACGGCAATACGGCGGGCGCGTGGGACACCGATCTTGTCTGGCAGGCCGTGTCGAATCTGGTGAGCAATGCCTTGCACCACGGTGCGCCGGGCGGCGATATCGGCGTGGAAGTGGACGGCTCGGCGGTCGAAACGGTGCGCCTGAAGGTCGCCAATCGCGGCACGATTCCCACCGAAGTGTTTCCGCATCTGTTCAAGGCGTTCGGCCCGAACAGCAGCGGCGCGAGATCGCGCGAAGGCTTGGGTCTGGGGCTGCATATCGTGCAGGAAATTGCCCGCATGCATGGTGGCAATGTGAGCGTGAACTCGGACGACGCGACGGGGACGGTCTTCACGATCGAATTGCCGCGCATGGTGTCGCTCGCGCGCGGTTCGCGCGGCTCGTTCACCGGCCGGTAGTCCGATCGAGCGGCGCGAAAAACGTCGAGGGAGAAGCAATCGGACGGCTGTGCTACGCTAGTCGCCACCCGTCCCACGCATTGCACTCCACACCATCATGCGTTTCTGGCGCATACCGTCCGCTGCCCCGAGCAGCCAGATCAGCACCGCGCGTGCAACCGACCTCGTCATGTCGATTTCGCATGCCGATCCCGATCTGTTTGCCGCCAGCATTCTGAAAACCGTCGGCGAGAACGTGCCGGTTTCGCAGTGCACGGTGTTCGCCTACGAGTTCGACGCGCGGCCGCGCACGGTTTCCGTAGCCGACCATCGCGGCGGACGCTTTCTGCGCGACGTCGCCGATCATTACGCCACGCATTTCTACGCGCTCGACGGCAATCGCGCCATCATCGGCCGTCCGCAATCGCAGGGCGCGCTGGTCTTGCACCAGCAGCAAAGCGCCGAAATCGAAAACGAAGCCTACCGCGCGGCCTGCTATGCGCAGCCGAACGTGTCGGATCGTCTGTCGGTGCTGCTGCAGCCGATGGCGAGCGTGTGGCTGTCGATCAACCTCTATCGCGATAGCGCGTACGGCGAGTTTCAGGCAGGCGAACTGGAGCGCGTGGAAGGCATGGCCGCGCTGTTCGCGCAGGCGGCCAAGGGGCATTACGCGCTCAACGGGCAGCATCAGCAGGGCAGCGCCACGGCGATGCTGGCGCGTCTGCGGCGTCTTTGTCCCGCGCTCACGCCGCGCGAACTCGACGTGCTGCGCGGCACACTGGACGGTTTGAGCGCGCAGGAGATCGCGCTGCAGATGGGCGTGAAGCCGGCCAGCGTGGTGACGTACCAGAAGCGCGCCTATGCGCGTCTCGGGGTGAGCGGCCAGCGGCAGCTATTCGCGCTGTGCGTGCAGGCAGAGCCGGCCTGAGTCCATAGCGTCAGGATAGAGCCTCGCAGCCGGGCGCTGGCAGGCGCTGTCATGGGCGTTTTGCCTGCGTTTCGCGGTCCCAGCGTTTGAGCCACGGCATGACGAAATCCGCGAAACCGTCGGCGGGCGGCGAGAGCGCGCGTTCGGTGGAGCGATACACACAGACTTCGCGAATCGTTTCCGGATCGACGATGCGTTTCATCACCAGCCCGAAGGTGCGCGCGAGCGGCGCCACGTAAGCGGGGGCGAGCGTGACGGCCAGCTTTTGCGAGGCGAGGCCGAATGCCGTGGTGACGTTGTCTACGACGTCCACCGGAATGATGCGCGCCTCGGGCGGCAGATTCGCCAGCATCTGCTCGACCGCGCGTTCGTGATCGCGCCCGGTGGCGACAATCGGCACGTCGCGCAGATGTTGCCAGAACACCCGCCGGCGTGCGGCCAGTGCGTGCGTGGGCGCGCACCACATGACCCACGGGCTCGCGAACGCCGCGTCGCAGCGCACGCGTGTGCCGCTCTGGCGGTCCGGGCCGATGGCCAGATCGACGTCGCCGCTTTCCACTCGCTCCACCAGTTGCTCGACCACGGTATCGACGATGCGTACCACCACCTTCGGTTTGTCGCGCGCGTACTCGGCAATAGCGGCGGGCAGCGCGGTGGCCGCGAGCACGAGCGGCGCGCCTACCCGCACGATGCCGGCGGCACGGTTGCGGATGTCGTCGGCGGATTGGGCGGCGGCGCGCACGTAGCGCAGCACGGATTCCGCCGACGACAGAAAGTCCTGTCCCGCGCTCGACAGATTTACGCGCCGCGTGGTGCGGTCGAAGAGACGAAAGCCCAGTTCCGTTTCCAGCTCGGCGAGCAGCTGGCTGACCGCCGATGAAGTCAGTCCGAGCCGCTCCGCCGCTGCGCCGATACTATGCAGATCGACGATGGCGAGGAACGCTTCGAACTGACGGATCGTGACGCGGGTAAGTGGCATGCGTCGATTCTAAAGAAAAACTTACGAATCGTGCACAATCGATTGATTGTGTGCCGCGCGCCATTGACGGACACTTCCTGCAACGCCGGGCGTCTGCGTCTTCGCAGGCCCGTTGCAACGCCACCTACGAGGACTAGCCATGTTCGACCACATTCCCGCCTATCCGGGCGACCCGATCCTGAGTCTCAACGAAGATTTCCAGCTCGATCCGCGGCCTGAAAAGGTCAATCTGAGCATCGGCATCTACTTCGACGACGCCGGCAAGCTGCCCGTGATCGACGCCGTGCGCCGCGCCGAAACCGCCGTGCTCGGCGCGATCGGCCCGCGCTCCTACCTGCCGATGGCGGGCTTGCCCGGCTATCGCGACGCCACCCAGGCGCTGGTTTTCGGCGCCGGCAGCGGAGCCCGCGCGGCCGGACGCATCGCCACGCTGCAAACGCTTGGCGGTTCGGGCGCGCTGAAAGTCGGCGCCGATTTTCTGAAGCGCCACTTCCCGGCCTCGCAGATCTGGATCAGCGATCCCAGTTGGGAAAATCATCGCGTCGTGTTCGAGAACGCGGGGCTCACCGTCAACACCTATCCGTATTACGACGAGCACACCGGCGGCTTGCGTTTCGCCGACATGCTCGACGCCATCGGCCGTCTGCCGGAGCAGAGCATCATGCTGCTGCACGCGTGCTGTCACAACCCGACCGGCGTCGATCTGAACCCGGCGCAGTGGGCCGAACTGGTGCCCGTCCTGCAACGTCGCAAGCTGATCGCTTTCGTCGACATGGCGTATCAGGGTTTCGGCGCGGGTCTCGAAGACGACGCCGCCTGCGTGCGTCTGCTGGCCGAGGCGGAGGTGCCGCTGATCGTCGCCAATTCGTTCTCGAAGAATTTCTCCCTGTACGGCGAACGCTGTGGCGCGCTGAGCGTGGTGTGCAAAAGCGCGGACGAAGCCGTCCGCATGCTGGGTCAATTGATGTCCGCCGTGCGCGCCAACTACAGCAATCCGCCGACCCACGGCGCGCGTCTCGTCGCGAACGTGCTGGCCGATGCCGCTTTGCGCGCCTCGTGGGAAGCCGAACTCGGCGGCATGCGCGAGCGGATTCTCGCCATGCGTCACACCATTCACGACTCGCTCGCGGGACGGGTCGACGAAGTCATGCGCGCGCGCTATGTCGCGCAGCGCGGCATGTTCACCTATACCGGCCTGAGCGAGGCGCAGGTGGAACGTCTGCGTAACGAATACGCGGTGTACGTGCTGCGTTCGGGACGCATGTGCGTCGCCGGACTCAATGCGCGCAACGCCGGTTACGTGGCGTCGTCCATCGCGGCGGTGGTCGCGGGCGCCTGAGTCGCCGACGTCGTCTACGTCACGTCAGTCACGTTTTTTCGCATAACAACCATGGAGACCCTGATGACCACCCTCGACACGCCGACCGCCAGCCCGCCGCAAAAATCTGCGAAACACGCCGCCATGCATCCCGACGAATGGCAGGCGCGTGTGCAACTGGCCGCGTGCTATCGCATCTTCGACATGCTCGGCTGGACCGAGATGATCTACAACCACATCACCTTGCGCGTTCCGTCTAGCGTGTGCGGCGACGAGCGGCAGTTCCTCATCAATCCGTTCGGCCTGCACTACAGCGAGGTGACCGCCAGCAATCTGGTGAAAATCGACGCGCAGGGCCGCGTGCTGGACGACTCGCCGTATCCTGTGAATCCCGCGGGCTTCGTCGTGCATGCGGCGATTCACGAAGGTCTCGCCGACGCGCATTGCGTGATGCACACGCACACCACGGCGGGCGTGGCGGTGGCGTGTCTGGAAAACGGTCTGGAGCAGACCAACTTCTACAGCGCGCAGTTGCACGATCGTGTCGCGTATCACGACTTCGAGGGCATCACGGTGCATGCGGAAGAAGGGCCGCGTCTGCTCGAACATATCGGCAATCGTCAGGCGGTGATTCTGCGCAATCATGGCCTGCTTGCATGGGGCCACACCTTGCCGCAAACTTTCGCGGTTCTCTGGACGCTGAACCGTGCCTGCGAAATCCAGATGGCGACCTTTTCGATGGGGCGCGCGCGGCCGGTTCCGGAAGACGTGGCGATCCGCTGTTCACGCGACGCCTTGCAGTTCGATCCGCGGCACGGCGCGGGACAGGACGTGTTCGACGCGCTGGTGCGGCGTGTCGACCGCATCGACGCAAGCTATAAAGAATGACGCACGGAATCAGACGAGGATCGAATCGATGAAAGCAGTGATCTACGGTGCCGGCGCCATTGGCGGCTGGATGGGCGTGAAACTCGCGCAGGCGGGCCACGACGTGAGCGTGGTCGCGCGCGGCGCGACGCTGGCCGCGTTACAGGAACACGGGCTGCGCCTGATCGAAGGCGGCGTGACGCATGCCGTGCCGGTGAAGGCGAGCGCACAACCTGCGGACCTCGGCGTACAGGATCTCGTCGTGGTGGCGGTCAAGGGACCGGCGATGGCGTCCGTGGCCGCCCACATCGCGCCGTTGATCGGCGCGCACACCATCGTGCTGACGGCGATGAACGGCGTGCCGTGGTGGTTCTGCGACGGCCTCGGCCGCGACTTCGCCGGCAAGCGGCTCGAATCGATCGACCCGGACGGCACGATCGCCGCCGCGATTCCGGTCGCGCAAACGGTCGGCTGCGTCGTGCATGCGAGCTGTCTGGTCGATGCACCCGGCGTGATCCGGCATCACCAGGGCAATGGGCTGATCGTCGGCGAGGCGTCCGGGCAACCGAGCGAACGTGTCGGGCAACTCACCGCCACGCTTGCCGCAGCGGGCTTCAACGCGACCATGTCGGAGCAGATTCAACGCGACGTCTGGTACAAGCTGTGGGGCAACATGACCATGAACCCGATCAGCGCGATCACGGGCGCCACGACAGACCGCATTCTCAGCGACGAACTGGTGCGTAACTTCGTCACGAACATCATGCTGGAGGCGAAGGAAATCGGCGCGCGCTTCGGCATTCCGATTGCGCAGGAACCGGCGGACCGTCATGAGGTCACGCTGAAGCTGGGCGCCATGAAAACCTCGATGTTGCAGGACGTGCAGGCGGGCAAAGCGGTCGAACTCGATGCGCTGGTGGCCGCCGTGCGCGAACTCGGGCAGATCACCGATGTGCCCACGCCTTATACGGATGCGTTGCTGGGTCTTGCGCGTCTGCATGCGAGCACGCTGGGTCTGTATCCGCAACACTAGGCGTCTTGCGAACCCGTCGACCGTCCCGTTCGGCAGCGAACGGGACGGTTTTTTTACGCCTTCGAATCCACTCGATCGACCGCGGTCACGGCGGTCGACGGCGCGAGTTTCGCCGCTTCGATCAACTGCAAGGCGCGCTGCGGGTCATCGAGCTCGGTCATGCAAAGCAGCACGAGGCGCGCGAGATACAGGGGCGCCTGCGCTTCGCCTTCGGTGGTCAGTGTTTTGCAAAGCGTCGTGTAGACGAGATCGAGATCGCTATCGGTCATGTGAGTCATGTGGGGCATGTTGGTCATGGCGGTTCCTGGCGTTAGAGCATGAGGCTGGCGTCGATGGCGCGCAGTACCTCGGCGGCGGTGCCGTTGCGCCAGCGCGCCAGCACGTGACCGTCCGGCCGGATCAGGTAGACGGTGCCGGGCGCTGCGTCGAGCCGCTCGTCCAGACCATGGTTCGAACCGATGCCGATGGCTTGGAACGGAATGTTTCGTGACCCTAACGATTGTCGCAAGTCCTGCCATTCGCGGCTGCCTGCCGCGTCCACGTCGAAACAGAGCGCGGTGAAGCGCGGGGCGAGCAGATCGGTCAGGTGCGTCGTGCTGCTGGTGCTGCTGGTGCTGCTCGTGCGGTTCGCGCCGTCTGCCGCGTGTTGCAGGCGGCACTCCGGCAACACGGAGCCGGGCGCGGCGCCTTTCGTGAAACCAGTCGATGCGTCCGTAGCCACTGCGTTGAGCGGCGACTGCGTGTAGGCAATCGCGTGCGTCTGACGCGGATTGATCAGCGGACGCACCGCCGGATGCTCGACGGCCAGACCGAGCACGGCCTTGCGCATCAGCTCGAAAGCAAACGACGGCGGCGCCATGAACTCCGTGCTCTTCATGCCGTAGCTCAGGTTTTCGCGCGCGGCGAACACGCGTTCGTCGCTATAGGTGTCGAGCAAACGGTCCGATGCGATGCCGTTGACCACCGCGGCGAGTTTCCAGCCGAGGTTGTCGGCGTCGTCGATGCCGGAATTCGCGCCGCGCACGCCGAAGATCGGCACGAGATGCGCGGCGTCGCCGGCAAACAGCACGCGGCCATGCCGGTAGCGTTCGAGCGTCAGCGCATTGGCCTTGTAGACCGTGATCCAGATCGGCGACCAGTCGCCGGTTTCGCCCATCGCGTCGAGCACGCTCTGCACGCGCGGCATGACGTTGTCGGGCTGGATAGCGGCTTCCGGGTCTTCGTCGTCGCGGAGTTGATAGTCGATACGCCAGACGTTGTCGGGCTGCTTGTGCACCAGCACCGTCGAACCCGGATTGGACGGCGGATCGAAGTAGGCCAGCCGCTCGGTGGCGCGCTCGCTGTCCAGTTCGATATCCACGATCACGTAGCGGCCTTCGTAGGTCGTGCCGGTCAGTTTGAGGCCGAGCGCCTCGCGGATCGTGCTGCGCCCGCCGTCGCACGCCACGACCCAATCCACGTCCATCTGCCAGGCGGTGTCGCCGGTGCGAAGGATGAGCGTGGCGCCGTCATCGTCGTGGGTGTCGATGGCGGTGACGCGGGTCTGCCAGCGGATCTCGATCAGGTCGGCGTGGCGCTCCACTTCGTCGAGCAGCAACTGTTCGATCTGATACTGCGCGATGTTGACCATCGGCGGAAGGGATTGCTCCTCGTCCTGATGCATCGCGAAGCGGAACACTTCGGTGTCGCGATAGAAGCTGCGGCCGCCGGTCCACGGCAAACCGTGTTTCAGGAAGCCGTCCACCACGCCGAGCCGTTTGAAGATTTCGAGGCTGCGCCGCGAGATGCAGATGGCGCGGCTGCCGGTGCACACGCTGTCGTCGGCTTCGATCAGCACCGAACGCACGCCCTGGCGCGCGAGCGCGAGCGCCAGCGTCATGCCGACCGGCCCGCCGCCGACGATCGCCACCGCGCGTCGGGCCGGATCGCGGCCATCGACGAGTGGCGGCACGCTGGCCGGATACTGGCGCGCCGTGAAGGGATAGGGTTTGAAACTGCGGCTCATGCATGTCTCCTGTTTTCCGCTGCCGATGGATCGCCCGCCGCGGCCTCAAGGCTTTTCGGTGACGGTGCGAATCGGGAGTGAAGTATGCGGGAGGGCCGCGACGCGTCTGTCCTCATTTTGGGTACAAGGCGCGTCGCGGAGAGCGGCTTCGGCTGACGCTGGCCGATCAAGTTGCCCGATGGAGCCGCCCGATCAGGGCGTCTGGCCGGCGCCCGCCGTGTGCGAAGCCGGCTGGCGCATGTGTTGCAGGCTGGCGGCGAGCTTGCATTCCTCGATCATCGCGCGGAACGTCGGCGCGGCATGCGAGGCGGCCGTCGAACCGCTTTCGTGCATGCCTTCCGGCGCGGCTTGCCCGACGCCGACCACCAGCGTCGCGCGCGGCCGCCATTCGCGAGTGCGCCGCAGCATGTTGCGCAGATACGGCGGCGACTCGGGGGCGTCGAGCGTGACGATGCAGATGATCGGCGTGTCCCGGAAACTCGGCTCGTCGGCGCGCGCGCTGCGATAGCCGGAGTGCGTCGCCATCATCGGCGCGAGGCCCTGACGCCCGAGCAACTGCACGGCGATCGCGGTGGTCACTTCGTCGAAGGCGCCGCGTCCCGGTACGCATAGCACCGACGTCCTGTCGTGCGGCGCCCGTTCGGCGGCGGGATGCGAGCCGCGCTCGTCGTGCCGCTCGGAGAGATCGGCGGACGCCGACGCGTGCAGCGCCGCCGTATCGGGCGACTCCGCGCGCGTCATGCGGTCGGGCAGGCCGTCCGCGACTTCAAGGTTTTCGACGATATCCACCAGCGCATCGTTGACGCGCGCGAGCTGGTCGGGCATCAGCACGCCGCGCATGGCGTCGTTGCGGGCCAGCTTGAGACCTTCGAGCGCGACCTTGTCGTAGTAATCGATCAGCGACATTTCGCGCAACAGTCGTTCCGCCTGCACGATGGCTTCGTGCGGGTCGTCGGCCAGCAGCCGCTGATAGAAATTCTGCGCGGGCGTGAGCGCGGGCTGGTCGCCGAGCAGCACGGTCAGGAAGTTCAGGCGGTCGGCGTAACGGCCCAGCGTGACGACGCAGAGCGTGAGCGGCGTGGACAGCACGAGACCGATCGGCCCCCACAGCCAGCTCCAGAAAATCGCCGCGACCACCACCGCGAGCGGCGAGAGTCCCGAGCGATGGCCGTAGAGCAGCGGCTCCGCGATTTGCCCGGCCACCACGTCGACCACGATGAACAGGATCAGCGTATAGACCGCCATGGTCCATTGCGGCTGGATGGCGGCGGCGAGAAACACGGCGAGGATCGCCGCGATCCAGATGCCGATGTACGGCACGAAGCGCAGCAGGGCCGCGATCACGCCGAACAACAGTGCGCCCGGCACGCCGATGATCGCCAGCCCGATCGCGATGATGCCGCCCGCGCTGAGGTTCACGCCGAGTTGCGCGACGAAATAGCGGCTCAGGCGCACGGCGGCGTCGTTGATGGCGGTGGTGGTGCGGTGCAGGTCGCGCGAGCCGAACAGGCTGATGAGCCGGTCGCGCAAATCTTCGCGCTGCAACAGGATGAAGATGGTCACCACCAGCACGATGAAGGTGGTTTCGATTGGCGCGATGGCGGGCGACAGCGCGCGCTGGGCGAGTTGCATCGGCGTGGGCGACGGCTCGTGCACTTCGACCGGCGTCGGCACGGCAGGCGCGTTGCGCGCGGCGCGCCCGGTCGGGCGGGGCGGATTCGGCTTGGTCGGCGCGACCCGCTGCAAGGTGGCGGCGGCGCGGCTCATCAGCGAGTCGGCGCGGCCGACGGTTTTCTCCTGCACCGTCTCGATCTTCTGTTCGATCGCCACCTGGTATTGCGGCAAGTCGCCCGCGAGTTGCACGAGTTGCGCGCCGATCAGCGCGCCGACCGCGAGCAGCGAGGCCAGCGCGAACAGCACGGCGATGAAGATCGATGGCAGCTGACCCATGTGCAAGCGCCGCAAGGCCTGCACGAGCGGCGCGAGCAGGAAGCTCAGCAGCACCGAGAGCGTGATCGGGATCAGCACCGCCCGTCCGAAATAAAGCGCGCACACCACGACTACGCCGGTGATGACGGAAGCCAAACCATGCAGACTGGGCGTACCCGGCGGGTAAACGCGGTTCGGCCGTCCGTGCGGCGGCGGTAGCGAGATTTTCATGGGCAGACTTTCCGAGGTAGTGGCGCCGGCGCGTGGCTGCGGACTCACGGCAGGAGGGGCCGCGCGGCGGGCAGAGAAACGCACCAGCAATTCATATGCCTGAATTGTAGGCGTCCCAGCGCAGGGTGGCGGGTTTTCGGTGTCTTACTGCGGCTTGCCGTTTGTAAAAAGGCGACGTGCGCGGCTGTTTTTCCGGACGTGACGCGCGAGTGGATTAGATAGGCGTGCTGATGAATCGGCTCTGGACGCGCCGGAGGCGCCGTGCAATGCGCCGCATTCGACGGCGACGGTGACCGCGAAACACAAAGGGTCTTGCATGAGTGTTATGTTATAACATATTATGCGTTTCCCGTCGCTCGGCGACGTATCGATAAGAACAGTCATGCTCAAAACCAGGGGAAATCGCCGCCGCGCGCGGATCGTCCGGCTCTCGCCGCTTTCATTGGCCTTGTGGGCCGCACTGGCGCACGCGCAGGGCGATGCACCCGCCGCGGCAGCCGGCAGCGACACCACCAGCGCGCCCACGCTGGCACCCGTCTTCGTGACCGGCAATCCGCTCGGCGACACCGATACGGTCATGCCCAGCACCTCGCTGCACGGCGACGCGCTCAGCGTGCGGCAGGCCGATTCGCTCGGCGAAACGCTCAACGGTCTGCCCGGCGTGTCCACCACTACGTACGGGCCGATGGTCGGCCGGCCGATCATTCGCGGCATGGACGGCGACCGCATCCGCATCCTGCAGAACGGCGTGGGCGCGCTCGACGCCTCGTCGCTCTCGTACGACCATGCCGTGCCGCAGGATCCGCTGTCGATTGAACGCGTGGAAATCGTGCGTGGACCGGCGGCGCTGCTTTATGGCGGCAACGCGATCGGCGGCGTGGTCAATACGATCGACAATCGCATCCCGCGCGAAGCGATCACCGGCGTGACCGGCGCGGTCGACGCGCGTTATGGCGGCGCCAACTCCGCGCGCGCGGGCGCCGCGGAAGTGGAGGGCGGCAACGGCCAGTTCGCGTTCCACGTCGACGCATTCGATCGCACCACCAGCGATCTGCGCATTCCGGGCTTCGCGCATTCCGCGCAGCAACGTGCCATCGACGGCCCCGACGCCGCGCAACCCGAAGGCAGCATCCCCAATAGCGACGGCCGTTCGCATGGCGGCTCGGCCGGCGCGTCCTACACGTGGGCCGACGGCTACGCGGGCCTCTCGTATAGCGGCTTTCAGTCGAACTATGGCTCGGTGGCGGAAGATACGGTGCGTCTGCAGATGCGCCAGCAGCGCCTGAATTTCGCGTCGGAAGTGCGCAATCTGCAAGGCCCGATCACGAAGCTCAAGTTCGACTTCGGCTACACCGATTACGAGCACAAGGAAATCGACGACGGCGTGACCGGCACCACGTTCAAGAATCACGGTTACGAAGCGCGTCTGGAGGCCACGCACGCGAAACTCGGTCCGCTGGAAGGCGTGTTCGGCGTGCAACTCTCGCAAGCCACGTTCTCCGCGCTGGGTGACGAAGCGCTGGTGCCGACCACCGAAACCAACAACGCCGCGCTGTTCGCGCTCGAAGAATGGGCCGTGAATGATGCGCTGAAACTGAGCCTCGGCGGTCGCCTGGAATACACGCGGCTGGACCCGAACGCCGGTGGCAACGAACGCTTCGAAGGCGCGAGCACGCGCGATTTCACGGCGGGCAATCTGTCGCTCGGTGCGCTCTACAAGCTGGCGCCGGCGTGGTCGGTGGCGGGCAATGTCGCGTATATCGAACGCGCGCCCACCTTCTACGAGTTGTACGCCAACGGACCGCACGATGCCACCGGCCAGTATCTGATCGGCAATGCCAACGCGCAGAAGGAAAAGGCCATTTCAACGGACCTGTCGTTGCGCTACGCAAGCGGTCCGAACAAGGCGAGCGCGGGCGTTTTTTATAGCCGCTTCAAGAACTATCTGACCGAGTTCAACACCGGCCGTCTGGTGGACGACAGCGATCAGCCGGTCCCCGCCGGCACCGACGACGCCCTGAACGAAGCGGTTTATCGCGGCGTGAAGGCGGAGTTTTATGGGCTCGAATTCGATTCGAAGTGGCGCGTGTTCCAGAAGGGCGCGCATCGGGTGGACGTGGAACTGCTCGGCGACTATACGCATGCACGCAATGTCGAAACAGGCGACCCGCTGCCGCGCATCGCGCCGCTGCGCGCCACGCTCGCCGCCGATTACGGCTACGGTCCGTTCGGCGCGCGCGCCGAGGTCGTGCATGCGTGGGCGCAGCATCGCGTGCCGGATAACGACGAGCCCACCAACGGCTATACGTCGCTCGGTCTGACCTTGACGTACCACTTCCGCGTCGGCGTGACGAACTGGCTCGCGTTCGTGCGCGGCGACAATCTGACCAACCAGGAGATTCGCTACGCGAGTTCCGTGGTGCGCGACATCGCGCCCGAAGGCGGACGCAGTGTGATGGTGGGATTGCGCACCACGTTCTGAACGCGCACGGCCCTCAGCCGATATGCAGCCGCAGCAGGTCGAACAGTTGCGAACTCGCATAGAGCAGCAGGCCGATAAAGCCGCCCACGATCGTCCCGTTGATGCGGATGTACTGCAGGTCTTTGCCGATGTTCAGCTCGATCTGCCGCGACATCTCGCGTGCGTCCCAGTTCTTTACCGTGTCGCTGATATGACGCGTAAGGAACTGGGCGAAGTCCGGCGCCATCGAGCGCGCCGCGTCTTCGAGATGGTCGTTCAGGGACTGGCGCAAGGCCGGATCGTTCGAGAGTTCGCGGCCGACCCACTGACCCATCGCCATCACGCGCGCGTGCAGCGCCGAGTCGGCGCTTTCCAGATCGCGCTTGAGCCACGCGCGCAGATCGCCCCACATGTCCTTCACGTAACTGCTGAGCGCGTCGCCTTCCACCAGATAGCGCTTGAGTTCCTCGCCTTTCTGCAGAAACGCCGGGTCGCTTTTCAGTTTGACGATCAGCTTCTGCGCGGCCTCGTCGAATTTCTGACGCAACTCGTGCGTGGGATTTTCGCTGATCTGTTCGAGCATGCGATTGACCGCTTTGGCGATGGCTTCCGCGCCTTTTTCGCCCAGCCACGCCGACGGCAAAATCTTTTCCATTTTCGGGTATTCGCTCTTCACCCAGTCGACGATACGCGCCGCGATGAATTCGCGCGCCTGCGGTTCGCCCAGCAGATTCACCACCTGTCCGATACCCGCGTCGAGCAGTTCCTGATGACGGCCGTCCTTGGTGAGCGTGTCGAGAATCGAACCCATGGATTGCGACAGATCCACTTTGGCCAGCACGTCGCGCAACGCGTCCTTGATGAACACCTGAATGCGGACGTCGTCGGTCAACTCCAGGATGCCGCCCGTCAGTTTGACCACGTAGTCGCCCAGACGCGCCGTGTTGGCCGGTTGCGTGAGCCATGCCGTGATGCTTTGCGCGGGATCGTGCTTCTTGATGAGACCGACCAGCGAGGGCACGTCGAGAAACTTGTCCTGCACGAACACCGCGAGGTTGTCGGCGATCTTGTGCTTGTTCTTCGGGATGATGGCCGTGTGCCGTGCCACGACCGGAATCGGCACGCGACGGAACAGCGCGACCACCGCGAACCAGTCGGCGAGCGCGCCGACCATGGCGGCCTCGGCCACCGCCTTGACGCCGTCGACCCACACGCCGCGCGGCATGAACGCGGTCACGACGAACACGCAGGCGGCAGCCAGCAGGAGCAGGAGCGGAGTACGTTTGGCCTTCTTCAGTTCGAGTGCTTTGGTCATGGGCGGTGGCATGGTTTGCGGCGGCTGCTACGGTGAATCGGGCAAAGCGGCGGCATTGCGCGTGCTGCGCTGCGCAAGAAGCCGATGAAGCAGGCCAAAGAAGCAGGCCGAACTTCGCAGAGGCGAGTGTAGCGCCGCCATCGCCACGATGCGTCATGCGGCGGTTAAGGTCTTTGTCACGTTGCCGGCTGCGATCTTTGCCGCCTTGTCGACGTTTGGCGCGGCGACCATGATGCCGGCACGGTAACATCCTGCTCTCGGCTGCAGGGTGAGCGTGATTCGCGGGCATCGGGCAAAACCCGGCGTGTGAATCACGTTAGCCCGCACCCGCAGCTTGCCAACCAACAACACGCCATTGAACGCCATGGAGGCACAGTGATCAGGTTTCTGCACACCGCGGACTGGCAGATCGGCACGCAATTCGGCCAGTTCGAGCCGGACGAAGCCGCGCATCTCGCGCAGGCGCGCCTCGACACCGTGCGCCGGATCGCCGAAGCCGCCGCCGCTCGCAAGGTCGACGCCGTGCTGGTTGCCGGCGACGTGTTCGACCTGCAAACCGTCTCGGACACGGTGATTCGCCGTTTGTTCGGCGCCATGCAGGGATTTTCCGGCGCATGGATCATGCTGCCCGGCAATCACGACGCCGCGCTGGTGGAAAGCGTCTGGACCCGCGCGCAGCGTCTGAACTGCGTGACGCCGAACGTGCGGCTCGCGCTCACGCCCGGCGTGCTGCTGCTCGACGCCTGCCAGGCCGCCGTTCTGTGCGCGCCGCTCACGCAGCGCATCACGTACGACGACACCACCGCATTCTTCGACACAGCGGAGTCGCCGCCGGGTTATCACCGCATTGGCCTCGCGCACGGCAGCGTGAGCGGCATTCTTCAGGAAGGTATCGATTCGTCGAACCCGATCGCGCCGACGCGCGCGGCCACCGCGCGTCTCGATTACCTCGCACTCGGCGACTGGCACGGTCATCTGCGAGTGGACGAGCGCACCTGGTATGCCGGCACGCACGAGCAGGACCGCTTTCGCGGCAACGATCCGGGCTTCACGCTGGACGTGACGATTAGTGAAGCCGGCGCGCTGCCGGTGGTCGAGCCGGTGCGGATCGGCGAATACCAGTGGCATCGCTGGGAAGAAACGATCTCCGTGCCGACCGACGTGGACGCGCTCCGGCAGCGGCTCGCCGCGCTCGGTGACCGCGACGTGCTGCGCCTCGCGGTCGGCGGCACGACTGCGCTGGCCGAGGCCGAGGCGATCCACGTGGCGGTGGAGGAAGCGCGTGCGCGGGTGCGCGCGCTGCGCGTCGATCTGAGCGGCCTGCAGGTGCTGCCCACCGCCGACGATCTCGCCGGACTCGGCGCGCAGAGCGGCTATCTCGCCAAGGTGGTGGCGCGTCTGCGTGGCTTGCAGGAAGATCCGCAGGCCGATCCGCAACAGGTCAGGCGCGCGGCGGAAGCCTTGCTGCTGCTGGCCCGTTTTCAACGTGACATGCCGCGCGAAGCGAGGTCTGTATGAAGCTGCAAAGTATTGCGATTCAGGAATTCAAGCAGTTCAGCGGACGCATCGTCATCGACGATCTGCAGCCCGGACTCAATCTGTTTACCGGCCCGAACGAGGCCGGCAAGAGCACCATCGCCGAAGCGGTGCGCGCGGTGTTTCTCGAACGCTACAAGGCCTCGCATCTGAAAGACCTGCTGCCGTGGGGCAAGGCGAGCGGACAGCCGTCGGTGGAAGTCACGTTCGAACTCGACGGCGCCGCATGCCGTCTGTCGAAGCAGTTCGTCACGCGTCAACGCTGCGAACTGAAGATCGGTCAAACGGTGCTCGGCGAAGACGAGGCCGAAGACCGGCTCGCCGCGCTGCTCGGTTTTTCGCGTGCGGCACGCGGCGCGCTCAAGCCGGCCGACGCGGGGGTGCCCGGTCTGCTGTGGGTACAGCAGGGCGGCACGCAGGAGATGCGCGATTCCACCGGCCACGCGGCGCAATATCTGCGCGACGCGTTGTCGCAATTGTCGGGCGGCGCCGAGTCGGCCGGCGAGGACGCGTTGATCGCCGCCGTGCAGCGCGAGTTGCGGCAGTTGCTCACGGCGCGCACGCAGAAATCCACCGGGCCGCTTGCCGAAGCCGAACAGACGCTCGCCGCGTTGACCACCGAGCGCGACGAACTCGAAGCGCAGCGTGTGCAGTTCGAGGAAAACATCGCGCGTCTGGCCACCCAGCAGGAGGCGTTCGAAGACGCGCAGCGCAAGCGCGCGTGGGAGCTTCACGAGCAGAAAGCCGTGCAGGCGCAGCAACGCGCCGACGCCGCCGCCGAACTCGAACGCAGCCTGCAGGGCCTCGCGCAGTCCGTGAAACTGGGCGACGCCGAACTCGCGCTTTCCTTGCAGCGGGAGCAGGCCGCGAACGAACTCGAAGCCGCCGTGGCGCGTGAGCGAGCGCAACTCGACGCGGCGCGCGGCAGCGTCGTGTCGCTGCATAACGAACACGCTCAGGCGCAAGCCAGCGTGACGCAGTTCGAACAGGCTTTCGCCGACGCCAACCGCGCGCTGGAGCTGGCCAACGCAGCCGTGAGCGCCGCTGACCTGCGCGCGCAACTGAGTCTGCACCGCACCGAGAGCGAGCGTCTGGAGGCGGCGATCGCCGCTGCGGCGTCGGCGAACGAAGCCGTGCTGGAAGCGACCCGCGCGGCGGCGTCGCTCGAAATCGACGTCGCGAAACTCAAACGCCTGCAAACGCTCGACGCCGAACTGACCGTGCTGCGCGCCCGCACCGACGCCGCGATGACGCGCATCGAATATCGCCTGGACGGACGCGTCACGGTGGACGACACGCCGTTGACCGGCGAGGGCGTGTTGCGCGTCGACGAGGCCAAGCGTATCGGGCTCGGCGAACTCGGCGAATTGCGCGTGATTCCAGGCGTCTCCGATCTGCCCGCGCGCCTCGCCGAACTCGCCGCGCTCGACACCCAGCATGCGCAACTGTTGCAGACCTTGGGCGTCGCGTCGCTGGGCGACGCCGAGGCGCGGCACGAGCAGTGGAAGACGCTCGTCGCGCAGCAGAAAAGCCAGGCGAAGATTCTCGAGGTGCACGCACCGCAAGGTATCGATGCGCTGCGGGCCGCGTCGGCCTCGGTCGCCGCGCGTCTGCAGACCGCGAACGAGCGGCTGGCGGCGCTGCCCGACGTGTCGTCCGCGATGCCGGTCGACGAGGCGCGCCGCAACGCCGGAATCGCGCGCGACGCGCTGGAAGCCGCGCGTCAGACGCTGGTGCAGGCGGCCGAGCGCAAGTCCACCGCCACGGCCAATACGGAGTCGCTGGAGAATCAGGTGCGGCGCAAGCAGGCCCAACTCGACGACGAAGTCTTTCGCCGCGACCGGGCGCTGTGGCAGTCGAAAATCGTCGAGCAACGCGTTCAGCTCGATGCGCTGAAAAAGCAGCTCGACGTGCGCGAGCGCGAACTGGATGCCGCGCGTCTCGACGATCCCGCCGCCGAAGCGAAGCGTTATCGCGACTCGGCGCAACTCGCGCGCGAGGAACAGCACGAGCGCCAGGTGCGCATCGCGCAATTGCGCAGTCAGCTCGAAACGGTGGGCGCGTCGGGTTTGGGCGAACGCCTCGCCACGGTGCAGGCGTCGCTCGAACAGGCCACGCGCCGCAAGGACGAACTCAGTCTGCGCGCGGGCGCATTGAGTCTGCTCGACGACGTGCTCGTCGACGAACGCGATGCGGCGGTCGCGCAATTGCGCGCGCCCCTGACCGAACGGCTGGGCCATTATCTGAAGCGGATTTTCCCGCAGTCCGCGATCGCGCTGGGCGACGATCTGAGTCCCGCGACACTGGAGCGTCACGGTCGCGCCGACATGCTGGAGGCACTCAGCTTCGGCACGCGCGAGCAATTGGGCATTCTCACGCGTCTCGCGTACGCGGACCTGCTGCAAGCCTCGGGACGTCCCACCTTGCTGATGCTCGACGACGCCGCCGTGCACACCGACGCCGCGCGGCGCGACGCCATCAAGCGCGCGTTGATCGACGCCGCCACGCGGCATCAGATTCTCGTGTTCACCTGCCATCCGGAGCTATGGGACGATCTGGGCGTCAGGCAGCGGGCCATCGACGATTTCAAGGTCGCGGCGTGAGCGTGTTCGACGGCACGCGCCGATCTTTCGGGCGGGCATGAGCACGCATAACCCAGGCATAACCCAGGCACAAACCAGCAAGCGGGGAACAGCATGACTGAGCTTTATCGCGGCATGGACCAGACGGCGCTGCGGGCCGCCTACGACAACGTGGCGGCGGTCGCGGACGTGGCCGAGCGCATGCTCGGCTTTCAGCAGCGCAGCGCGCAGTTGTACGCCGGCGTGCCGAATCGCCGCGACATCGCCTATGGTCCGCTCGAACGTCAGCGCTACGACTGGCTGCCGTGCGGCCAGCCGGATGCGCCGACGTTCGTGTTCATTCACGGCGGCTACTGGCAGGCGCGCAGCAAGGAAGATTTCGCCTTCGTCGCGAGCGGGCCGCTCGGCTGCGGCTTCAATGTCGTGCTCGCGGAATACACGCTGGCGCCCCAAGCCACGATGACGCAGATCGTCGGCGAAATCGACGCCTTGCTGGCGGCGCTTGCCGCCGACCGCGACGGGCTCGGCACGCGCACGCCGCTGTGTCTCGCGGGACATTCGGCGGGCGGCCAGCTGAGCGCGCTGTATCGCGCGCACGAGCAGGTGGTGCACGCCATGCCGGTGAGTGCGCTGGTGGACCTCGAACCGATCGCGCTATCGTGGCTCAACGAGAAGCTGCAACTCAGTGCAGCCGAGATCGAAGCCTATAGTCCGATGCGGCATATCGGCCGTGGCGTGCCGATGACGGTGACAGTCGGCACGGCCGAATTGCCGGAGCTGGTCCGGCATTCGCGCGACTATGCGGCGGCGTGCCGCGAGGCGGGCGAGCCGGTCGAGTTCGTGCCGCTCGCCGGCTGCAATCACTTCACGATTCTCGACGACCTCGCGCGGCCCGACGGCATACAGATGCAGGCGCTGGTGCAAGCCATGCGGCCGCGCGGGTAGGCTCAGTCGTTAGTCGCGCCTGGAACGCTCACTCGTACCAGCGCGGCGTATAGACCCATTCGGTCCGGCCGCCGTCGGGCGAAAAACTGCGCGTCGTTGACGAACCCACGATTACCATCGTGCGCATGTCCACGTCGGACGAGCGCAGTTCGCCCAGCGTGACCGTGCGCAGCGTGGCGCCGGGCCGGCCGATGTCGCGCCCGAGCACGACCTTCGTGGCGGGCGTGCGGAACGCGCGCACGATCTCCAGCGCGCGATCGAGTTGCCAGGGCCGCGCGCGCGAAATCGGGTTGTAGAAGGCCATCACCAGATCGGCCGCGGCCGCATGTTCGAGCCGCTTTTCGATGATCGTCCACGGCTTCAGATTGTCGGAGAGCGACAGCATGCAGAAGTCGTGTCCGAGCGGCGCGCCGGCTTGCGCGGCGGTCGCCATGGCGGCCGACACGCCGGGCAGAATCGCGAGTTCGACGGTGTGCCAGTGCGGGTGATCGGCGCCGCTTTCGTCGAGCGCTTCGAGCACGGCGGCGGCCATCGCGAACACCCCAGGATCGCCCGACGACACCATTACCACCGAGCGTCCCGCGCTCGCCAGTTCGAAGGCATGGCGCGCACGCTGCATTTCCTCGCGATTGTCGGTGCCGTGCACGCGCTGATCGGCGCGCAGCGGGCCGGCCATTTTCACGTAGGTGTCGTAGCCGAGAATATCGGTGGCCTGGTCGAGCGCGGCGCGGGCGTCCGGCACCATCAATCCGGCGCTACCGGGACCGAGACCGATCACGGTCAGCCGGCCGCGCCCCTGGCCGATCGTCGCGGCGTCGATGGCGAGCGGCGCGAGTGCCAGCGCGACACCGGTGTGGGCGTCGTCGTGCAGCGTCTGGTAGGGAATGCGCAGCGCGGCATGCAGCAGATTGCTCGGCGGTTCGCCGTCTTCGGGACGGGTTTGCGCGAAGCGCAGCGGGACGCCGAGCGTCGCGGCGGCGTCGGCCAGCGCGGGTTCCGGCATGCAGTCGGCCGGTGCGAGCAGCGCGGCGAGCGAGAGCGCGGCAAGGCCGTGCGCGTCGAGTGCCGCGTGTACCCGGTCGACGAGTTGCGCGCCTGCCGACGGTTCGTTGCCGGCACGCGCCATGGAGAGCGCCGCCACCACGCTGCGTGGATGGATCACGAGTTCGTCTTCGCGACCGCTCCATGCGCGCGGCGTGACGCGAATCGCGAGACGCGCCGACGCCGAGCGCGGCAACTGTGCCTCGTCGAGCCAGGGCGCTTCGCCTTCGATACGCGTGCTTTCGCCCGCCAGCAGATCGGAGACGAAACGCTTGCCTTGCGTGATATCCGCGAGTGCGTAGCCGTCCGGCGGATTGAGCACGCAGGTGCCGAAGCGTAACTCGCCGCTGGTCGTGATCGCCGGACTCACGGCCAGCGCGGCGGCGATTTCGCGCGCCATCACGTTGACGCCCGCGAGACCGCCGAGCAGCGGCACGACCGCGCTGCCGTCTTCCGCGACCGCGAGCACCGGCGGCTCCGCGCCTTTGTTCGACAGCGACGGCGCGAGGCAACGGATCACGATGCCCGCTGCGCACAACGCCACCACCGGCACGCCGCGCCCGTACAACTCGCGCAGATGCGCGCCGAGTTCGTGATACGGCACGTCGGCCTCGACGCGCCCCTGCAGTGCGTGCACCTGAGCGCCGGGATAGCGGCTCTGGATGCGCCGCGCCGTGTCGAGCGCGCCCGCGCCGAGAATCACGATGGCGGGCGGCGTCAGCCTTGCCATTTTTCCCCCGGCACCACGAGCAGCGAAAAATACGGCGACGCCATCGGATCGACTTCCGCGAGCGGCACGATGCGCTGGTTGCCCATGGTCGCGCGCTCCACGTAAAGCGCGCGTCCGGCGAGACCGAGTTCGCCGAGCACGCGCCGCACCTTGTCGAAATTGCGGCCGAGTTTCATGATGACGGCGGCATCCGCGTCGGCGAGACGACGGCGCAATTCGTCTTCGGGCAACACGCCCGACAGCACCGAGAGACTCTGGTTGCGATACACGAGCGGGGCGCCGAGCACCGCCGCGCCGCCGAGCATCGAACACACGCCGGGCACGACCTCGGCTTCGAAGCGCGCGGCGAGCCGGTCGTGCAGATACATATACGAGCCGTAGAAAAACGGATCGCCTTCGCAGATCACCGCGACGTCGCGGCCTGCGTCCAGATGGCCGGCCACGATTTGCGCGGCGGTGTCGTAAAAGTCCGCGATGATCGCCTCATAAGACAAAGGCGGTTCGAGCGCTTCGGTGGTCACCGGATAGACCAGCGGCAAATGCTGCTGCGCGTCGTGCAGATGCGCCTCGATGATGCTGAACGCGTTGCCTTTCTTGCCCTTTGCCACGAAGTACGCGACCACGGGCGCGGCCTTCAGCAGACGCAGCGCCTTGAGCGTGATGAGTTCCGGGTCGCCGGGACCGACACCGAGTCCGAACAGACGTCCTTGCACCGTCATTTACTCGACCTCCGTGGCGAGCGCGTTGACCGCGGCAGCCGCCATCGCGCTGCCGCCGCGTCGTCCGTTGACCACCACGAACGGCACGCCGCGGCTGTCGGCGGCGAGCATCGCTTTCGATTCCGCCGCGCCGACGAAGCCGACCGGAAAGCCGAGAATCAGCGCGGGCCTGGGCGCGCCGGCGTCGAGCATGTCGAGCAGATGGAACAGCGCGGTCGGCGCGTTGCCGATCACCACGACGCTGCCGGCGAGATGCGGGCGCCACAATTCGAGCGCCGCGGCCGAGCGGGTGTTGCCGAGTTCGCGCGCGAGCGCGGGCACGTCGGCATCGGTCAGTGTGCAGATCACCGGGTTATCGGCGGGCAGCCGCGCGCGCGTGATGCCCTGCGCGACCATGCCAGCGTCGCAGAGAATCGGCGCGCCTTGCGCGAGCGCGGCGCGGCCCGCTGCGCCCGCGCCCGGCGAGAACTGCAGGTCGTCGATCACGTCGACCATGCCGCACGCGTGAATCACGCGCACCGCGAGTTTTTCGAGGTCGGCGGGAATGCGCGCGAGGTCGGCCTCCGCGCGGATCGTCGCGAAGGATTGGCGATAGATCTCCTGACCGTCGCGAATGTAATCAAGCATCTAAAGGGCTCCGGGCCAGTTGTTCGAGCATGGCGGCAGCCTGTTCGATCGTGAGTTGCCGCGCGACGGATGCGCCGAAATCTGGCGAAGCGTCGCCCGGCGAGGTGTCGCCCAGCGAGGCTTCGCCCGGCGATGTGTCGCGGCGATAAAGGTCATACATGCCGGGTGAGACGGCCAGCAGTGTGTAAGGCGCGCAAGCCGCCGCCGCACACGAACGCGAGCAGCCGCTCAGGTGGACTTCGACGCCGTCGGGCAGCCGTGCTGCCACGCGCAGCGCGTCGGCCTTGGTGTCGGCGTGGCTTTTGACGCAGCCGGCCGAGCCTGCGCAGGCGATCACGCGCGCGAGCGGATCGCCGGCATCGCAAGCGAGACCGAGTGCTTGCAACGCGTCGAGCACGGCGCCTGTCGACTCACGCGCGACGTCGGTCAGCAGCACGCTTTGCCACGGCGTCATGTGCAGCGTGCCGTCGCCGTGACGATGCGCCAGCGCGGCGAGGCCACGCAAGGCGGCGGCGTCGAGGCGTCCGAGCGGCGGCTGACCGCCGACGTGCCACCTTTGACGCATGTGCCACCTGTGCAATTCGCCGGCCGCGCGCTGTGGATGCGCGCCCAGACGAAGCGTGGCGTCAACTGGCGTGGCGCGTTGCCAGGTGGCGAGCGCGGGGTCGTGTGTCAAAGGAAAATCGAGGTAACGCTGGGCGTGTTGTAAAAGCGCGTCCGGCGCATGGGTCGCCAGCAGGTGACGCATGCGCGTTGCGTCAACCGGTGCGAGATCGAGAAACATGTGCAGCAACGCGCGAACGACAGCCACGACTTGCGTCGGCAGGACGGCAACGAGCGCGGCGCTGCGCGGATTCATGACGGCGGCGACGACGTTGCAATCCGGCGCGCAGTCTTGCCCGAGCCGACCGGTAGCTTTCACGGGCGTCCCGTCGCGCGAGTCAGGATCGCGCCGCGTAGCCGGCGGCGGACCACCCGCGAGACCGAACACGAAGCGCACGCCGTCTTCGCCTGGCGTGGCCGCGATCCAGATATCGTGTGGATGATCGAGCCTCGCGAGCGCTTCGCCGCCGTCGAGCAGCAACGCGAATTTCGGCGACAGCGCCGCGAAGCGCGCATCGCCTTGCAGCAAGGCGAGCAGGTCGGCGCACAGGTCGCGCGTGTCGAACAGGCAAGCCGGATCGCGTCCGGCGAGCGGACTGAGCATGACGTTGCGCACGTCGTCGGCGGCTGCGGTGAAGCCGGACAGCGGGCCAAGCTGCGCATCCAGCAACATGTCGATCAACGCGCTTTCGTGTCCTTCGCGCACCCCGCGTATCTGCAGGTTGGCGCGGTTCGTCACTTCCACGACACCGGCTGCGTGCTGCTCACTGGCAGCGGCGACCGCTTCGGCCTGCGCGGCGCTCAGCACGCCGCCGGCCAGCTTGATCCGGCAGATGCCGCCGTCGCGCGCCGACACGATGCGCAGCAGCCCCGGGCATGCCGAGGGCCGCGGCGCGAGCGCAGCGTCGGATCGGGTAGTGGAGGGCGCAGCTGGATTCAAGACGGACACCGGGTTGAGCGTCGCGCGACGGCCCGAGCCGCCCGCAAGGCGGGCATGGCTGCGGCATCGGTACACCCCGCCCGATGTAGGCTGGCACGAACAGTCTGGCCGGCAGGTCTCCTGGCTCGCAGGTCGTGGTCCGCCGCTGCCTTCCCGGTCATCGCGATTCGACATCGCGATGCAACCAGTGGCGCGGAGCGCAGGCGGACTCGCTGCATACAGTTGCGGGGGCAGCCACAGTGACGCTGTGTTCCCTCTTCGGCCCCGAAGGGCACCGGCGGCTGTATTATGCCTTTTTTCGAACAGCACAACGAGCTTGGACGCTTTGACCAGCGCGGCACAGCGCTTTATTTAGAGATACTTTGACGTTACGGAACGAGGATGGATGCATGCCGGCGTGGCTGACAGTGGTGGGCATAGGCGACGACGGCTTTGCCGGTTTGGGAAGGCCCGCGCGGCGTGCTTTGCTGGAGGCGTCGGTGGTGTATGGCGGCGAGCGGCATCTGGAGATGCTGCCGGCGCGGCTCGCTGCGCGACGCGCGGCATGGCCGCGTCCGTTCGATCTCGCGCCCTTGCTGGCCGAGAGAGCGGGACCGGTGTGCGTGCTGGCGAGCGGCGATCCGATGCTGTTCGGCGTGGGCGCGACGCTCGCGCGGCAATTGCCGGCGGGCGAGTTGCGCGTATTGCCGGCGCCGTCGTCGGTGTCGCTGGCGGCGGCGCGGCTCGGCTGGCCGTTACAGGACGTCGCCACGGTGTCGCTGGTGGGCCGTCCGTTGCCCACGCTCAACGCGTATCTGCACGACGGCGCGCGCATTTTCGTGCTGAGCGCGGACGGCCGCACGCCCGCGGCGCTCGCCGAATGGCTGAACGCGCGCGGCTTCGGCGCGACGCGCATGATCGTGCTGGAACATCTGGGCGGTGATTCGGAGCGCCGCGTCGACGGCCGCGCCGATCAATGGTCGGCCGGCGAAACGGCCGCGCTGAACCTGATCGCGCTCGAATGCCGTCACACGGCGGGCGCGCCGCGTCTGCCGCTCACCGCCGGCTTGCCCGACGACGCCTTTCGTCACGACGGCCAGCTGACCAAGCGCGACGTGCGCGCCATCACGCTCGCGCGCCTCGCGCCGACGCCGGGCGAGCTGCTGTGGGACGTGGGCGCGGGCAGCGGCTCGATCGGCATCGAATGGATGCGCGCGCATCCCACCTGCCGCGCCATCGCAGTCGAAGCCAACTCGGAGCGGCAGCGTTTCATCGAACACAATCGCGACGCGCTGGGCGTGCCGGGTCTGCAACTCGTGGCCGGCCGCGCGCCCGACGCTCTGGACGGCCTGCCCGTGCCGGACGCGGTGTTCATCGGCGGCGGCGCGACCGCGCCCGGCGTGCTCGACACCTGCTGGGCCAGCTTGCGCGAAGGCGGCCGGCTGGTCGCCAATGCCGTCACCTTGCAGGGCGAGTCGGCGCTGGCCGCGTGGCGCGAGCGGCATGGCGGCACGCTCACACGTATAGCGCTGGCCGAAGCGCAGCCGCTCGGCGGCTTCGATACCTGGCGTCAGGCCTTGCCGATCACGCTGCTGGACGTCACCAAACCGGCCGCCGCGCCGAACGCCGATTCTTCCCCGCAACCGTAATGCGCGACGAAACGCCCGAACAGCCCGCGCCGCTCCGCAGCGGCTACACGACCGGCAGTTGCGCCACTGCGACCTCGCTCGCGGCGGCGCGTCTGCTGCTCGCGGGCGTGGTCAGCGACGTGGCGGAAATCGTGTTGCCGAAGGGGCAACTCGTGCCGATGCCGCTGGTGTTCTGCCGACGCACCGACGATGGCGCGGAAGCCGGCACCGTGAAAGACGCCGGCGACGATCCCGACGTCACGCATGGCGCCGTCGTGTTCGCGCGCGTGCGTTTGCTGCCGCAACCGGGCGTGGTGTTTCGCGCGGGACCGGGTGTCGGCACGGTGACGCGCGCGGGCTTGACCTTGCCGGTCGGCGAGCCGGCCATCAACCCCGTGCCGCGCCGGATGATGACCGAACATCTCGCCGAACTCGCAACGGAGCACGGCTACGCGGGCGGCTTCGAAGTCACGGTCGGCGTGGAGGGCGGCGAAGCGCTGGCGCTGAAAACCATGAACCCGCGGCTGGGCATACTCGGCGGCCTGTCGATACTGGGCACCACCGGCATCGTGCGGCCGTTTTCGTGTTCGGCGTATATCGCGTCGATTCACCAGGGCATCGACGTCGCGCGCGCCAACGGTTACACGCATCTCGCGGCCTGCACCGGCAACGCCAGCGAAGATGCGATGCGCGCGCACTACGGTCTGCCCGATATCGCGCTGATCGAGATGGGCGACTTCGTCGGCGCGGTGCTCAAGCACATGAAGCGCGCGCCGGTCGAGCGCCTGAGCGTGTGCGGCGGCTTCGGCAAGCTGAGCAAGCTCGCTGCCGGCCATCTCGATCTGCACAGCCGTCATTCGAGCATCGACCTCGACAGCCTGGCGTCGTGGGCTGCACAGGAAGGCGCCGACGCCGACCTGCAGCAGGCCATTCGCGGGTCGAACACGAGCCAGCAAGCCGTGGCGTTGGCACACGCGCGCAACGTGCCGCTCGCCGATATCGTCTGCGCTCACGCGCTTGCCGTGGCGCGCGACATCGTGCCGCCGCAGGTCGAGATCGAGATGTTTGCGATCGACCGCGCCGGCACGCTGATCGGACGGGCGCGATGATGCGTCAGGCACGACGCGCGCTGCTGCTGGGCGGCACCGGCGACGCGCTGAAGATCGCGCGCCAGCTTGGGCCCGGGCACGTGTACAGTCTCGCCGGGCTGGGCAAGGTGCCGGACGATCTGCGTTGCACGGTGCGCGTCGGCGGTTTCGGCGGCAGCGATGGCATGGCGCGCTATATCGAAGCGGAGCGCATCGGTCTCGTGATCGACGCCACGCATCCGTATGCCGCGCAGATCAGCGCGAACGCGGTGCACGCGAGCCGCGCGGCGCGCGTGCCGTGCTGGGCGCTGCGTCGCGAAGGATGGCAGCCGCAGGCCGCCGACGACTGGCGCATGGTCGGCGATTGGGCCGAACTCAGCGGCGCGCTTGCGCCTTTCGCGAAGCCGCTTTTCACGCTCGGCCGTGAACCGCTCGCGCATCTGGACGAGATTCCGCCGCATCAGTTCTGGACCGTGCGCTGTCTCGATCATGAAGAAGGCAACTCACGCGCACGCATTCTCGCGGCGCGCGGGCCGTTCACGCTGGAAGGCGAGCGCGCGCTGTTCCGCGCAGAAGCCTTCGACGTCGTGGTGAGCAAGAACAGCGGCGGCAGCGCCACCGAGGCGAAACTCGAGGTCGCGCGCGAACTGGGCTTGCCGGTGGTGATGTTGCGCCGTCCCGTGCTGCCGGACGTGGACCGCGAATTCGCACAGGTGTCCGAAGTTTTGCAGGCGCTCGGCGAGTTTTCTCAAGCATGAAGCGAAGCTGAAAAGCGATCGAAACGAATCACGGAGTCAGGCAATGACGGTGTTTTTTATCGGCGCGGGTCCCGGCGACCCGGAGCTGATTACGGTGAAGGGACAGCGTCTCGTGCGCACTTGCCCGGTGATCCTGTACGCGGGTTCGCTGGTGCCCGCTGCGGTGCTTGAAGGACACAACGCGCAGCAGGTCGTCAACACGGCCGATCTCGACCTCGATCAGATCGTTGCTTTGCTCGGCGACGCGCATCGCAAAGGTCAGGACGTCGCGCGCGTGCATTCCGGCGACCCGTCGCTTTACGGCGCGATCGGCGAACAGATCCGCCGTTTGCGCGAGCTGGGCATTCCCTATGAGATCGTGCCGGGCGTGACCGCAACCGCCGCCTGCGCCGCGGCGCTCGGCTGCGAACTCACGTTGCCCGAGATTTCGCAGACGCTGATACTCACGCGATTCGCGAGCAAGACGACCATGCCCGAAGGCGAGCAACTCGCCGACCTCGCACGTCATCGCGCGACCATGGCGATTCACCTCGGCGTGCGGCACCTGGCGCGTATCGTCGACGAATTGCGGCCGCATTATGGCGGCGCGTGTCCGGTCGCCGTGATCTATCGCGCCAGCTGGCCGGACGAGGAGAAGATCACCGGCACGCTCGACGATATCGTGGCGCGCGTGCAGCCGAGCAACATCGAACGCACGGCGTTGATTCTGGTTGGCCGCGTGCTGGCCGCCGAAGGTTTCGCCGATTCGACGCTGTACGCGAAAGACCTCTGATCTTCGCAGTCACAGCGACGGTGACACCGGCGCCTCGCGGCGTCGGCCGTGCAGAAGCCGCCTGTTCAAGGAAGGCCGGCCGCTACAGGACCGGCACGGCGTTCTGCTCGGCGTACAGCTTCGGGCCGAGCTTTTTCATCAGGTCAGCCTGGACATGCGCGTCGCTGATCAGCGCGCGTATCGGGGCGAGGGTTTCCGCGTCGACATCCTTCGTATGCGAAAGTATCAGTGCCACCGAGCGGTCGAGCTGCCGGTTGTCGTCCAGATAGCGGAGCAGGGCTTGACGGAACGGTTCGCGCGGCGAGCCGGCGGGCAGTTTCGTGTTCTCCACCGCGGCATGCAGCGCGTCCCACTGCGGCACCGCCTCGACGATCAACCGGTTGGACAACGCATCTCGCTCAAGCTGCGAGCGCAGCCGCATATGGCTGAATTCGAGCTGATCGGCCCGTGCTGTGCGTTGCGCCGCGCTCACATCCGCGAGCACTCTGCTGAACGCGATTTCCTCGCGCTTTTCCGCGCTGAAGTGCAGCAGCGGATAGCTGAGAGCGGCAAGCGTCACACACGCGGCAACCCATGACACGATCGCGCTCCTGCGCGAATGCTGCGCGCGCGCCTGCATATCGAGCGGTCTCGCCAGCAGCACGCCGATCAGCATGCCGCCGAGCAATCCGCCGACATGCGCGGCGTTGTCGATGACCTGTCCCGTGGCGGCATGCTGATGCAGGCCGCCATACAGGTTGAAAAGGATGAAGGCCCACATGGCGGTGCGATTGCGCGCGGCGATCGACGGCGGCAATTCGCGGCCGAACCGCAGCACGAACACCAGCAGACCGCCTGCTACACCGAAGATTGCTCCGGACGCGCCCGCGCTGTTGAGCGCCGGATGCGCGAGCAGGCTGCCGATACTTCCGGTCAGGCCGGCGAATACATAGAGCGCGAGAAAACGCAGATTGCCGTACAGACGCTCCGTAGTGCGGCCCAGCGCGTACAGCACGATCATGTTGGAGAACAGATGCATCAGGCCGAAATGCACGAACGCGGCAGTGAGAAGACGCCACGGTTCGCCGTCGAGCGTGAAGCCGGCGAGATTGCTGCCCCATGCGAGCGCGCTCAGCGTGTTGACGCGCAGCAGGCCGGCGCCCGTCACGGCCATGGCGAGGAACACCAGAACGTTAAGCGAGATCAGCGTATGCGTGACCCAGGTGCTCGGCGTGACGGCGGCGAGCCGGTCCTTGAAGGTGTTCAGCGCGACACGCGCGGCCGCGAACTCGGGTGTCATGCGCACGGGCATCAACTCGACGATGCCGCGCATGTCTTCGATACTGCGCAGGCTCAGCACGACGCGTTCGACCTCGCCGTGTTCCGTATGCACATCGAATGAAAGCGTCTGGTCGGCCACGGCGATGTCGAAAATCTGGTCGCCGGGAATGCTGCGTTGCGCGCCGTTGTCCGAGCGGCGCAGGATCATGTCATGATCGGAAAACGACAGCTCGCCTTTTATGCCCCAGGCATAGCGACTGGCGGAGAACAGGCCTGGCTTCCTGGCGGGTTTGATCGAGTAGCGCAGCGCGAAGTGGGGCGCGCGTTGCCGGTCCACGAACGGGGACGCTCCTGCAGCGTGGCCCGGCGCTGCCAGGATGGGTTGCATACGATCCATATGATCGCCTTCTCTCTATTTTTTCTTGGGATGACGCATCGGGGGCGTCGCGACATTCTGATTCGCCTGGCCGCCAAATTCAAGCGCTTATCGGTCGAAGCGTTGAATGCTGAGCGCAGACGGTCTTGCGAGCCGGGGTCGGCGCCACGATGCTGACGGTGAAAGTCACGAAGCGGCCGATCGGCGAAATTGGCAAGCTCTGCACCGTTTTCCGGCCGCGAGGCCGCTATCCTAGTGCGATGATGAAGCCCAGCACCGAACGTGATTACCGTCGACGGATCGCTCGCGTGATCGAGGCGATCCTGATCGAGCCCGGCGCGCCGCATACGCTCGACAGCCTGGCGGAAGTGGCGCATCTGTCGCCGTATCACTTTCACCGCATCTACCGTGCACTGGCCGGCGAAAGCGTGGTGGAGACCGTGCAAAGCCTGCGTCTCGCGCAAGCCGCGCAGCGTCTGACCGACGCGGCGGCGTCCGTCACCACGGTTGCGCACGACGCCGGCTACAACAGTCCGCAAGCCTTCGCGCGCGCGTTTCGCGGTTTTACCGGCGTGACGCCGAGCGAGTTCAGGGCGCGTCAGAAGCATCTGGCCGCGCCGCTGGACGACACGCAACCGGCTGGCGGGCCGACCTCACCCGAAGCGCCAGATCATGTGTTGCCGCGCGTCGAACTCACCGAGGTCGCGCCGCTCGACGTGCTGTGTTTGCGCCACGAAGGACCGGTCGCCACGATCGGCCAAAGTTTTCGCGATCTGATCCATCTGCTGCGCGATACGCCGCTTGCCGACGACGGTCAGCGTATCGGCATCTGCGTACGCGATCCGCAGGCGCGCGAGCGGTTTCGCTATATCGCGGGTGTTGCGGCAACGGGTGCTGCGGCCAGTCCGGATGGAACACTGCCCACGGGTGTCGAGTCGTTGCGGCTCGAAGGCGGCCTGTATGCGGCGCACCGGCTGGTCGGCCCGTATGCGTTGATCGCCCCCACGTTTCGCGCGCTGTATCAGGGCTGGCTCCCGCACAGCGGCTTCATCCGCGACAGCCGTCCCGCGCTCGAGCTGTACCGCAATCATTGCGTTGCGGGCGTGCCGCACGAGTGCGTGACGGATCTGCTGATTCCTATCCGCGAGGAATGACCATGCTTCGTGATTGCTGGAGGGCCGCCGCGTGTGTGGCGGCGCTGTGTGCGTCGGCGTGTCTGCCGGTGCCGGCGGTTTCTGCTGCGTCCGCTGCTTCTGCCGAATCGGCTTCCGCCGACGCGGCGCGCTGGCACGTCGGCGAGACCGCGCGCGTGTTTCATCCGGCTGCCGTGCGTCACTGGCGCGGTGCGAAGACCGAAGCGCTCGTCACGCAGGTCTGGTATCCCGTCGATGCCGATGTGCCGCAGGCGCCGCATGACATCGGCGCGCCGGGTCGGCCGCTGTTTCATGGACATCCCGCTGCCGTCGATGCGCCGGTGTCCGCCGCGCAGGCGCGTTATCCGCTGCTGGTGCTTTCGCATGGCACGGGCGGCAGCGCGGACAGTCTCGACTGGCTGGCGGCCTCGCTCGCGGCCGACGGCTACATCGTGGCCGGCACGAATCATCCGGGCAACAATGCGTTGGAGCCGCTGACGCAGGACGGCTTCATGCTCTGGTGGGAACGTGCCACGGACGCCAGCGAAGTGATCGACGGCATACTCGCCGACCCGCAACTCGGGCCGCATGTCGATCCGCAGAGAATCGGCGGACTGGGTTTTTCGCTGGGCGGCTATACCGTGCTCGAACTGGCCGGCGCGCGCACCGACGCGGCCTCGCTCGAACGCTTCTGCGCGTCGCCGGCGGCGGACGCGATCTGTCATCCGCCGGAGAAAGCCCGTCTGACCGGCGACCAGGCGCGCACGCCGACGCTCGCTACGTTATCGCCGCAAACCAGGGCGTCTCGCGCCCGGGCCGGGGCGTCGTATCGCGATCCGCGTGTGAAAGCCGTGTTCGCCATTGCGCCCGCGCTCGGCGAAGCCTTCGATACCGATTCGTTCGCGCAGGTGACGATTCCCGTCACCTTGCTGGCCGGCACGGCGGACGTGACGGCGCCGGTGAACACCAACATCCGGCGGATCGCCGCGTTGCTGCCCGGCGCCGATGTCGTTTATCTGCCGGGCGCGGCGCACTACACGTTTCTCGACCCCTGCTTCCCGCGAGCGTTCCACCATCTCGCCACGATCTGCAAGGACGATCCCGGCGTGGACCGCGAGGCGATCCAGGCGCAGACGGCGAAACTGGCGCGCGATTTCTTCGGCGCGACGCTGCATTGAAGCGCGTTACTGTGACACGCCGAGCGCCGCCCGCGCGCGCTCAATCTTCCAGCGGCGACAACGCTTCGAGCGGCATCGTCCTGTCCTGACCGATGCTGATCGGCGGCACGAAGCACAACAGCACCACCACGAAAATCGCAATCGCGAACAGCGACACGAAAGTGAGATGCAGCGACTGATGCAGCACGAAGCGGATCGCATCGCTGTTGCCCAGCGCCGCGGCCTGATTCTGCAATAGCGATTTCAGCTGATCGGACGTCACGACGGCCACGCCCTTCGAATGACTCAGCCCGAAGTTGAGCACGGCACCGAACAGCGTCGCGCCGAGCGTGCTGCCGAGATTGCGCGAAAAGAGATTCGACGCCGTCGCGCTGCCGCGTTCGTCCATATGCACGATTTCCTGGATCAGCATGAGCGAACTCACGCTCGACGTGCCCATGCCGAAGCCCATGATGAGCGACGAGAAGCCCGCGATCAGCGGCGAGCCGCCGGGTGCGAGAAACAGCAGCAGCACCGCGCCGAGCGGCACGAACGCGCTGCCGCCGATCAGCATGCGCCGCAAGCCGATGCGGTGAAACGACTTGGCGGCGAGCGTCGCGCCGGTGGGCCAGCCGACCATCATCATGGTGAGTGCGAGTCCCGCCACCACCGGAGAGCGATGCAGCACGCCCTGCACGTACATGGGCAGGAACGTGGTGGCGCCCATCAGGATCATGCCGGCGAGCAGTGTCGCGCCGTTGCACGCGGCGATCGGACGGCGGCTCCACAGCGCGAAGGAAATCATCGGCTCGGCGGCGCGGCGCTCCTGCAGGACGAACAGCACGAGACACACGAGGAAGGCGCCGCCGGCCGCACTCGCGCGGGCGATGTCGTCGTCGCCGGCGAAGGTGAGGGCGGTCATGAGCGCGGCGATCGCGGCCATGAAGAGCGCGGCGCCGGCGAAGTCGATCGACGGACGGGCGTGGCGTTCCGATTCGCGCAGGAACGCGATGAAGCCGGCCGCCGACGCGAGACCGATCGGCACGTTCATCCAGAAGATCCAGGCCCACGACATGTTGTGAATGATGAAGCCGCCGACCATCGGTCCGAGCACCGCCGAAATCGCCCACACGCTCGCCAGATAACCCTGCACCTTGCCGCGTTCGCGCGCGGGATAGAGGTCCGCCACGATGGTGAGCGTGACCGGCTGGATCGCGCCCGCGCCCACACCCTGGATCAGACGGAACGCGATCATCGCGGGCATCGACCAGGCGAAGCCGGCCAGTATCGAGCCGACCAGAAAGATCGCGATGCCGGCAAGCACGATCGGCTTGCGGCCGTACAGATCGGCGAGCTTGCCGAATACCACCGTCATCGCGGTCTGCGTGAGCAGGAACGACGAAAACACCCAGCTATACAGATGCAGATCGCCGAGTTGCGCGACGATCTGCGGCATGGCGGTGGAAACGATGGTGGCTTCGATGGCGACCATCGCCATCGAAGCCATGACGGCGGCGATGACGAGATGACGCGACGATTGCGGATTGCGTGACATGGGGAACAATAGGATTAGGATGTTGTTGTGTCATGTGCGCCGGGCGGTGCAAATGGCGTTGCGAAATTTGCAATGCATTGGCGCGGCCGTCTGCTGCGGCAGACGTCGAGTATGCACCCTGCACGGATTTCATGCTCGGCCCTGGCCGTGAACGTGGCACGGGGTTTGCGGCAGAAACCCTACTTTTAACAGACGGAGGAACTATGAGGATCGAATTCACCGGACGCCGTGAAGTAGTCGCGGCAGCGCGCGTTGCCTTCGAAGCCAGCGTGGATGGAGCCGATGTCTGGTGCAGTGTGTCGCTCGATGCGTTGAACAACCATTTCGGCAACGACGGACCGTCTGCGCATGATCTCGTCGGCACGTTCGAAGCGAACCGCGCGACGATTGAAAATGCTACGCGGCGAGTGCTGGAGAAGAACGGCGGGAAGTCGGTGGAACTGGAGTCGGGGGACTTCCGCGGTTAAGCCGGCACGCGTCTTTCTCGCGTTTTTCTGACGTAGTTCGCTCATTTTTCTATCTCCAACAACACTCCTTTCGCCGCGCGGCCGTTTTTCGATGACCGCGCGGCGCCTAGACTGGGTTCATCGGTTGCAGCGCAGCGAAATTCGCTGAATGCACCGCGAAAACTGTCAATTTCCGGAGTGTTTCACCATGAAGTCGTTCATCAAGGCTGTTGTCATCGTTGCTTCGCTTGCCGCTTCGGCGACGGTCTTTGCACAATCCCATTCGCATACCACGCGTGCCCAGGTGCGCGCCGAACTCGAAGAGTTGCAACAGGCCGGCTATCGCGTAGGCGACGGCGACGAAGCGCATTATCCCGAAGCCATTCAGGCCGCCGAGGCACGTGTGGCGGCACGCAGCGCGCTCGCGGCCAACGGCGGCGCGGCGGCAACCAGCGGTTACGGCGGCAGCGCGGCTGGCGCCTCGCAAACGGGCCGTCCCGCCGTCTCGGCCGCGGACTGGTTCGCCATGTATGGACACTGAGCACAGCATGACCACAAGCATCCGCTGAGGTGGAAAGGACTCTTCCACCACGCGATATAGATCGGATCGACCGGGCTCGATACAGTGCTCGGGCACGCACGGTTTCCGGTGTGCGAGCGAGAGAGTTGGCCCCGGCTGGTGACAGCCGGGGCTTTTTTTATGCGGCATGGCGTAACGCGGTGCGGCTCGTGCGTGGCTCGTGTACGGCTGCGTGCGCAGGCGGGCGGGTTTTCACGCGTGCGAGCCCGGCGTAGAATTCCGCGATGCGAACCGCATTGCGCGTGGACGTGTTCGCCATCGTGGGATCGCGCAATGCATGAGAACAGGACAACGCCGATCGGCTACCAAACCGCATAGGAAAACCATGCAGGACATCATCGAAGGATTCATCCGCTTTCAGCGCGACGTGTATCCGCAGCAGATTGCGCTGTTCAAGCGTCTGTCGACCGCGCAAAGCCCCAGCACCTTGTTCGTGACATGCTCGGATAGCCGCGTCGTGCCAGAATTGCTGACGCAGGCCGAGCCGGGTGCGCTGTTCGTGATTCGCAACGCGGGCAATATCGTGCCTTCGTACGGACCGGAGCCGGGCGGTGTGTCGGCAACCGTGGAATATGCGGTGGCGGTGCTCGGCGTGCGCGACATTGTGATCTGCGGCCATTCCGATTGCGGCGCGATGACGGCGATCACCCGCTGCACGAACCTCGAGCACTTGCCGGCCGTGGCAGGCTGGCTGCGTCACGCCGACGCCGCCAAGGCGATCAATCAATCGCGCACCTACGATTCCGATCGCGCGCGGCTCGATGCGATGGTCAAGCAGAACGTGGTGGCACAGTTGTCGAACATTCGCACGCATCCGTCGGTGGCCGTGGGCATTGCCAACAAGACGCTGCAATTGCACGGCTGGTTCTTCGATATCGAAAGCGGCGGCATGCTGGCGTTGGACGGCCGTACCGGCGAGTTCCTGCCATTGCTCGAGCATCCCGAGATTTACGCCGTGTGATTCTCCGCGGGCGAGACGCGGCAAGCGGGCTGAACTCGCTGCTAACCAGTCGCGATCGAGTTGCTGTCTGGTCGGAACGTGGTCGAAATGCGGTTGAAGTTTCGCTGAAATCCAGCCGCCCGCGTGATGTCCGACTCAAGCCTCGAAGCAGCGAAATGCGAGGCTGATGCGTGGCTCGCTCACGCCCGGCGTTTTAGGTATGCCGTGCAGATGCGTGAACTGCGACGCATAGCTCATGACGAGGCAACTGCCCGCCGCCAGATCGACGTGCACGGTTCGCGCAGCGCCGGTTTTCGGCCGGATCGACATGCGTCGGGTGGCGCCGAGCGACACGATGGCGATCGGCTGGGCGGGTATCAGGCGCTCGGTCTTGTCGCTATGCGGCGCAACGCTGTCGTGGCCGTCGCGATACAGATTCAGGCCGACGCGATTGAACGGCGCGCCGATCAAGTCGCGCACCACCTCGAACGCCTCGCCGAGCGGCGCGGGCAAATCCGCCGACTCGCGCGCGAACGTGGCGAGCAGGCGCGGCACGGCGACCTCCCGCTCGTACATCATGCGCTGCTGGCTCAGCCAGCCGACATTGCGCAATGCCTCCTCGAACCAGCGCCGAGCCGACTCCGCCGCAATGGATTCCGGCAGATAGCGGATACCGCCTTCCGCGTCGGTCACGACCGGGAGCGGTTCGGGCGCAAACAAGGTGTCCTGTAACTCAAACATGCCGGCCTTTCGGGGATCGACAGCCGGCGCTAACCACGCGGAAGCGCGCGTGGAGGCGTGCCAGAAGCACGCTAAAACCATGCGCTAATCCCGCGGAAGCCCGGCGCTGTCCGGACACCCATTATACTGTGTTTTTATACAGTGTTTTGGGTTTGCGTGCGCTGCCGGAAGGCGAGCGGCGGCAACGCATGCCGGCTGCGGAAAAACCGTGTGAAGGCGCTTTGCGACGAGAAGCCGAGCTGGTCGCTGATCTGCGCAAGGCTCGAATGCGTCTCGCCGAGCAGACGGCAGGCTTCGCGGAATTTCACGCGTGCTTCGAGTTCCGTGAAATGCAGCCCCTCGGTTTGCAACTGACGGTGCAAGGTCCAGCGCGACGTGTCGAGACGCTCGCAAAGCCGTGCGAGCAGCGTGGCCGAAGTGTGACGTTCGTCCGCGGTGTCCCCGAGAATCTCGCCGATCAGCCGCTCGACGCTACTGGAAAAACGGTGCGCGTGTCGGATGCGCCGCAGTTCATGCTCGGCCTGCTGATGCAGGAAAGGTGCGAGCGCCGTGTTGTGCTGGATGAACGGCACGTCCAGCAGCGCGGCGGAGAATTGCAGCCGGTTCGCGTCGGCGTCGTAACGCACTGGCGCGCCGAAAAATTCGCCCGGATCGTGCGGCCTCGGCAGCGCGCTACCCACCAGCGAAACATGAAACACGGTGCGTCGCGTCACATCGTAAGCGCGCACCAGACTCGCCAGCACCTGAAAGTTGGCGAGCGCCTGAAAGCCGTTGCCTGGCGCAAATTCCGCGATGTACTCGTACTGCGCGTGCTCAGGCGTCTCACGAAAACATAGGAAATCGAACTCGCCGATCAGCGGACGAAACGTGTGGAACGATTCGAGCGCTTCGCGCAACGTGCGCCCATTCAGACACAGGTTGCCGAGCACGGGGAAGTCGGGGAAGAGGGTGTGCGCCTCGTTCGGATCGGCGCGCGCCACCGGCCCGACCTGCGCCATCAATTCGACCACGCGCCGATGCCGCACGCCGTCGATACGGCCATCGCGTTCGCGCAATTCCGAGGCGTTGATGCCGGTGCGGGCGCTGAACACGTGTGGCGAGACGCCCGCGCGTTCGGCGGCGTCGAAGGCGAATGCGGCTATGCGATTCGAAACGGTACGGCCATGGCCGCTAAAGCGCGCCGGCATGCTGTTTGACATGAGCTCGGGAAGGACGGACGTCGCACGATGATGGACAGGCGGGTCCGCTCGCGCCATCGGGAATTGCGATAGCTTGCCGTAAGGTTCGCATGCCGTTCGAGTTTTCTTGCGCCGCCTTACGCGCCGCGCACCACGAAGATAAAAGCTGCACCCGACGGTAAAACGTCGATGGAAACGGGTCGGTAAAGTGCCGTACGGCTATTTGTAAGGCTGTTTCGCCGTGCTTGCGACGTACCTCAAAACAACCCGATTCCAGGAGACATGGATGCATCTTCCATCACGGCCCGTCATGCGCAAATCGGCACTGGCGGCATCCGGCACCGCGCTCGCGCTCGGCCTCTTCGCCTGCGGCAGCAACGATCCGCTCACGCCGTCCGTCGCGCAGCCCGACTTCGGCTACACCACGCTGAACCTCATCAGCCAGGACGGCCTCAAGTTCAAGGACATGGACAAAAGCGGCCAGCTCGAACCGTATGAGGACTGGCGCCTGAGCGCCGACGTTCGCGCGCGCGACCTCGCGAACCGTCTCACGCTCGCCGAGAAGGCCGGCCTGATGATGCACGGCACCGCGCCCGTGCTCGACGACACCACCGGCGCGGGCACCGGCAGCGCGTACGACATGGCCGCGCTCAAGACGCAGATCAACGGACGCAACATCAGCACGTACATCACGCGCATGAGTGCCGATGCGGGCACCATGGCGGACCAGTACAACCAGATACAGACGCTGGCCGAACAGTCGCGGCTCGGCATTCCGGTGTCGATCAGTTCGGACCCGCGCAACCACTTCCAGTACGTGCTCGGCGCGAGCGCGGGCGACAGCGGCTTTTCGAAGTGGCCCGAGACTCTGGGCTTCGCGGCCATCGGCGATGCCGCGCTCACGCGCAAGTTCGGCGACATCGCGCGCCAGGAGTATCGCGCCGTGGGCATCACCGTGGCCTTGTCGCCGCAAGCCGACGTGGCCACGGAGCCTCGCTGGGCGCGCATCAACGGCACGTTCGGCGAAGATGCCGCTCTGACGCGCGCGCAGGTTCAGGCGTATATCGAAGGCTTTCAGGGCGGCAGCAACGGCGTTCAGTCCAACGGCGTGGTGGCCGTCGTGAAGCATTGGGCGGGCTACGGCGCGCAGAAATCGGGGTTCGACAGCCACAACTACTACGGCCGTTACGCCACCTATCCGGGCAACGACTTTGCCTATCACCTGAAGCCGTTCGAAGGCGCATTCGCCGCCAACGCGGGTTCGGTCATGCCGACGTATTCCGAACCCGACGCTCCGGTGACGATCGACGGCATCGCGCTCGAACAGGTCGGCGCAGCCTACGACAAGCCGTTGCTGACCGATCTGCTGCGCGGCAAGTATGGCTTCAAAGGCCTGATCGTGTCCGACTGGCTGATCGCGGCCGATTGCGACACGAACTGCATAAACGGCGTGTCGTCCGGATCGCCGTCATTCGTCGGGCTGGGCATGCCGTGGGGCATGGAAAGCGCCACCCGTTTGCAGCGCTTCGTGAGAGCGGTGGATGCCGGCATCGACCAGTTCGGCGGCGAGGACGATCCGAGCCTGCTGATTCAGGCCGTGAATCAGGGGCTGCTGCCGGAAGCGCGTCTGACCGAGTCCGCGTATCGCGTGCTGTTGCAGAAATTCCAGCAAGGTCTGTTCGAGCATCCGTACGTGGACGCGAGTGCGGCGGCGAAACTGGTCGGCAATGCCGATTTCCAGGCTCAGGCGCTCGACGCGCAACGCCGTTCGATGGTGCTGCTGCAGAACAACGGCAAGCTGTTGCCGATGGCCGCCGCAGGCAAGAAAGTGTGGTTGTACGGCATCGATCCGGCCGTGGCGCAGCAGTACGGTTATCAGGTCGTGAGCACGCCGCAAGCCGCCGACGTCGCGATTCTGCGCGTGAGCACGCCCTACGAGACACTGCATCCGAACTACATGTTCGGCTCGATGCAGCACGAAGGCAGCCTGGCGTTCGTGGACGGCAATGCCGATTACGAAGCGATCAAGCAGGCGGCCGCCGCGCCGAAGTCGATCGTCTCGGTGTATATGGACCGCCCCGCGATTCTGACCAATGTGCAGGACAAGGCCACCGCCATCCTGGCCAACTTCGGCGCGAGCGATACGGCGCTGTTCGACGTGCTGACCGGCAAGGGCACGCCGCAAGGCAAGCTGCCGTTCGAATTGCCTTCGTCGATGGCCGAGGTCGAGGCGCAACTCTCCGATGTGCCGCACGACACCGCGCATCCGTTGTATCCGTTCGGATATGGCCTGAGTTATTGAGGCCGGGCGATCAACCCGGTGGTGAATGAAGGTGCGTGAAGCGCGGCGTCGGATTCGACGCGCGCGCCGTCATTGAAGAGGCCGAAACACCAACGCGGCGCACAGCATGCCTTCGCTGTGCGCCGCGCGATGCTTCGACGGCTAGCCGCCTGGGTGAACCGCGCGTGAACTACGCGTGAAGCACGCTCAGTTCGACGTCACCAGCGAGTCCGACGGCACGATGCGCAGTGCGTTGGGATTCTTCGCGAGCGGGTTCGACCACAACAGATGCATGCTGGCCGGACCCGTGCCGTGCACGTATTCCACCTTGATCGACGCGCGCTGTTTGGCGGTGAGCCAGGTGCTGCCTCTCACGGTGGATTGCGACGCCGTCTTCTTGTTGATGATCTTCACGCCGTTGATCCACAGACGCGCCACGTTGTCGCTATCGATCGAGAACGTATAGAGTCCGGTGGTGTCGGCTTCGATCGCGCCCGTCCAGCGCACGCCGTAGCCGCTTGCATTGACACCCGCCGACGCGTCGGGCGAATCGGTGCCGCGTTCCGTGTTGAGATCGAAGTCGATCAAAGGCGTGATCGAGGTCTTGACCGGTGCGCTGGCAAAGCTCGAATCGTTGTAATAGCCCACCTGCAACACCGGCAGCTTGACGTTGAAGCCGCCCGTGAGCGCCTGCGTTTCCGAGGTCTGCCACGGATGGCCGTCCGGATAGATGGTGCCCTGGAACGGCGTGGCCGGTTCTACCGTGGCGGGCGCGCTCGGCACCTGTCCCCAGTGGAAGCGCGTATTGGTGCGCCCGATCATCAGTTCCCACACGATGAAGCCGGTGGTGCCGCCGTAGTTCGCCACGATGCCCGGCATCGTCTGGCCCGCCGTGCCCGTGAAGCCGCGTTGCAGCGTTTCCGAATTCAGCGCGCTGACATTGCTGCCGTTTACCGGGCCCGTGTACGGGTTGCCATACGGATGGAAGGCGTAGAAGTCGGAGAAGTACGAGCCTTCGTCTTCCTGCACCTGCGGCGAGTTGATCGGCTGCGTCGCGCCGGCATTGATGATGGCGATACGTGCATCGTTCATCATCACGGCACGCGTTTCCTGCAGCGAACCGTTGCCGCTACAGCCGGGTTCGTTCATCGGTTCCCAGAAGATGATGCGCGGGTCGTTGCGGTGCGGCGCGACGAAATCCGTGATGTAGTTGGCGAGACTGGCCTTGTAGGTAATGTTCGGATTCGCCGAGGTCGGCTGGAAATACGCCTGCTCGACCGGCGTGCCCGGCGACTGCACCCACTGGCTGTTGTGCACGCCCCAGACCGGTGCGGGTTGCGGACCGTAGGCCGGCGTCGGGTTCCAGCAGTCGTCGTAGAAGATCGGCGAGACTTTCATGCCGTGGCGCGCGGCGATCTTCAGCAGGTTTTCGAATTTACTCAGGAATGCCACGCGATCGTTGGCCCACACGAGATAGTGCAGATACACCGCAATGGTGTTCATGCCGTAGGTCTGCGCGTACGTGAGTTCGCGGTTGACGATCTCGGGGTCGTAGTTCTCCCAGAAGTCGATTGCATTCACGGCGTTCGACGGCGTATAGACCGCGCCGACCACCTTCGAGAAATCGAAGCTCGGCGATTTGACGGTCGGATACGTGTGAATCGTGATGTTGCTGAAAGTGGCGCCCACACCGAAACGGCGCAGCCCGAAGCTGCCCGACTGGAACGCGGCGGGCAGGGCGTTGGTGGCGTCGTTCACGCTGATCACGCGCTGGCCGTCGAAGTCGACGGTGAGGGCCGTGCCGCTGGTGGTGACCTTCAGGTGATGGGTGCTGCCGCCGACGATCGAACTCATCGGATAGGCGATGAAGTTGGTCCAGTTGTTGTTCTGCCGGCCGACCTGAAGGATGTGCGAGCCGGTATCGAGGCCGATGTAATAGCCGGTCAGACTGTCGGGGCCGCCGGCGGTCGGGTTGGTGGTGCGCACGATGAACCCTGCGTTGGCCGCACCCGTGCCGACCGGCGCGCTGACGGTCACGTCGGCTTCGTACGAGGCCGTTGCGTAGGTGCTGGCGAGCGCCACGGTCTTGTCGCCCGCGCCGGTGCCGTTGGTGGCGGGCGGGTCGATCGTGATGCTCGAGGCGGTTGCGCCGGCGCGCCAGCCGTTGGTCGAACCGGGCGCGAGGTAGTTGGTGAAGTCGCCGAACGCGAGATGCGTGGTCGATACGGGCGTGGGCGAGGGCGGCGGCGTGTAGGCCGCGAGATTGAGCGTGGGGTCCGCGATGACGAGCGGCGGGGTCGTCGTCTTCATGCCGAGCGGGATGGCCTTCGCGGCCTTGAATTCGCTCTGCACACTGGCGGCGTCCGCGGCCGACGCCGCCGCCAGATCCGCGGATGAAGCGGCCGACGATGCGGCGGCATCCACCGCGGCGACCTGTTTATTGGCTGATCCTGCTACGTCCGGTGAACCGTCATTGCCGCCGCAAGCGCCCAGCATCGTGAGCGCCGCAAGCACAAGGTAATTGCGCACCTGTCATCTCCTGATGTCCCCGCTTAATAGATGGTCATAATTATTATTAAATCAGCATAAAGCCGATGTCTTGCGCATCGGCTTAGGGAAAGGCGGAAATCGGTATGAATAATATTATTACTTCCGGTAAGCAGTATCGGTACTTACCCGACTTGGTGCAAAACGCCAGAAAGGTGCAGTGGGTCGGTGGGTCGGCCGCTCGCCGGGCATAATCCGGTTTCTGCTCAACCAGACCGTGTCGCGCGACTCAGACGTCGCCCGATGCGATTCCTTCGGGTCTTCATGCAACCAGTCACTGCCGTTCGCCACCGGGTCGTGCCGCTGCGCAGCATCGCGTTGATCCTCGTTTCGATGTTCTGTTTCGCGCTCGTCGATGCGCTGGCGAAATCGGTGGCGCTCGACTATCCGGCCAACGAAGTGACGTTCTTCCGGATGCTGTTCGGACTGTTGCCGGCGCTCGCCGTCTGCCTGCGCGGCAAGCCCTTGCGTCAGCGGTTCGCGCAACTGGATGTGCGCGGACAAACCTTGCGCGCGCTGACCTTGCTGGGTGCGTCGGCGCTCTTTTTCGCGGGGCTGCCTTATCTGCCGCTCGGCGAGGCGGTGTCGATCGTGTACTCGGAGAGCCTGCTCGTGATCGTGCTCGCGCCGCTTCTGCTCAAGGAGACGCTCAAGCCGCGCGACGCGATGGCCGCGGCGATCGGATTCGTCGGCGTGTTGCTGGTCGTGCGTCCCGGCGGCGCGGCGAGTGGCGGTGCGACGCACTGGCTCGGGCCCGTGCTGATGATCGCCAGCGCGCTGTTCGGCGCCTTGTCGATCATCCAGATCAAGCGCATCCGCGCCACCGACGATTCCGGCACGACAGTGCTGTATTTCACGAGCGTCGGTCTGGTCGTGACCGGCGCGACCCTGTTGCTGGCATGGCGAACGCCGTCGCCCGGCGCGCTGGGCGTGATGGCTTTACTCGGTGTGTTCGCCACCGCCGGCCAGTTGCTGATGACCATGGCCTTTCGCGAAGCCGATGCAGGCGCGCTCGCGCCGTACAACTACACGAGCATCGTGTGGGCCGCGCTGTTCGGTTATCTCGCGTGGGGCGAGACGATTGGCGCGGTGGCGTTGCTGGGGATCGCGCTGATCGTCGGCAGTTCGATCGCGGTCGCGATGCGTGGCAAGCAGCCCGAGGGGCCGCTGGTTTAAGCGTGCGCGAGGCGCATCAGGTTAGACGTATTGCTTCGGATGCCGAACAATAATCATAAGAATGGCGAATCAGGTCCGCGAAGCTGGCTTTTTCGGACATTCATCCCTGCTGGATCGGACGCGCTGGCATCTTGCGCATCCACGACGCGTATCGACTCGTACAACCCTGTTAGCGGGCCCCGCCCGCGGCCCAAACTCGCGGCCGTTGCGCGCGCCTGATCGGCGGCCGTTCATTCTCTCCGATCGACGCGCCAACCTTCCGGCGATTCCGGGCACGCCAGCCATATCGAAGAATGCGCGTGTTCACGCTATGGGAGGGAGACGTCATGCATGACGAAGCAAGGAAGAGGGTCTTCGCGGGATGTATCGCCGGCACGCTGGCCGTTGCTGCGTACGTTTCGCAGGCGGGCCGGCCATGGTTGTCGGCCGATGAACCCGGCATCGAGCGCAGCGACGCGTCGGCTTACCGGACGCGCGGTGATGTCATCAGCGGGTCGGTGAGTGCCGGGCCCGCCGTGGCTGACAATCACGCCGACGCAGCCGCCGCACGAATTCAGGCCGCACGCACGAGCTTGCAGCGCAACGATGTGGTTGCCGCGCAAAAGCAACTGGATGCCGTGCCATCCGCACACAGGAACGATGCTCAGGTGCTGTCCTTGCAGAAGGAAGTGGCGGTGCGCGGACAGAGCGCGCAGCGCGCGACCACCGACGTCGGCCGCAAGCGAAACGGCAGCGGCGCTGCGCAGGGCGCGAGTAGAACGGCCAACAGGGCGGCAAAGCCGGACGGCGCGTACGCCGCCACGAGGCATGGCCGATCGCGCGGCGGCAATCAGCCGGCGGTACGCGAAGTGTCGGGCCGCACGTCGACCGTGGCGAAAAACCGGTCCGAGCCGTCAACCGTTGCAACGGCGACGAACCAATGGAGCATGAAATCCGCGGGCATGAGTGCCGGGCTCACGGCGAGCGCGCCGGCCTCGACACCGGCGCCGATGAAAGTGGTGTCGCGCGAAGCCAACGCGCCGGCCGCGTCGAATGGTCCGGCCGTGACGAATTCGCCCGCGCCTGTTGAAACAACGGGCTCGCGCAACCAGTCGACGCTGACCGCTCAGGCTTCGCCTGCGCCGTCGATCGCGCCGGCCCCGTCACAACTTTCGCAACTGGCGCAAAACGATCCGGCCGGCGGCACGGCAGTCAGGACCGACGGCGGACCGAAAACGCGTGCGCAGGTCCGTGCGGAAATCGTGCGCGCGCGCAGCGACGGCAGCCTGCCGGCCTTCGGTAACCCGAATCCTGCCGGACCCGGCGGCGCGCCGAGTCTCGTCATTCCGTCGCGGCCCTGAGTCTGCGCGCCGACGCCTGGCGCTCGACTACTTCAGCGAGGCCGCCAGGCGCGCGAAGGTCGGCTCGTCCGTGCGGTCGAACGCGAGCGGCGTGACCGAGACGCGCCCCGACGCGACAACGGCCGTTTCGGTGTCGGGATCGTTGACGCGAGCGCCGCGCTGAAAACGCAGCCAGTGATAGTCGAGGCCGCGCGGATCGACCTGCGGCAGCACCTCGATGCTTTCCACCAGACCGACGCCCTGGCGCGTCGGTGTTAGCGGACCTGCGGTGGCGGCCTCCACGTCGGGGAAGTTGATGTTCAGGCAGGTCGGCGCGTCGTGGTGAATGGCGAGCAACTGACGGATCACGCCGGGTGCGAGCGCACGCGCGGTGTCCCAGCGCACGTTGTCGCGGTTGCTGAAGGTCTGGCTCAGCGCGAACGCGGGCAGCCCCAGCAGCAGTCCCGTCATGGCCGCGCCGACGGTGCCCGAAAACATGGTCTCGACACCGAGATTGCCGCCGCGATTCACGCCCGACAGGATCAGCGTGGGCGGCGTCTCGCGCATCAGATGACGCACGCCCATCACGACGCAATCGCCGGGCGTACCCACGACGCCGAAACGGCGCTCGCCCTGGCGGCTTACGCGCAGCGGCGAGTGCAGACTGATCGAATGCGATGTGCCGCTCTGGTCGTGCTCGGGCGCGACCACCCAGACTTCGTGCGCGATCTCGGCCGCCACGGCTTCGAGTACGGCGAGGCCGGGTGCGTCGATACCGTCGTCGTTGGTCAATAACACGCGCGGCACTTTGGATTCGTAGGCTGACATCGCAGCGATCTCCTCTTCAGGTAAGGACAGGAGCCTGCATTATCCGGCGATTGCCGCGAAGCCGGGTTTCAACTCGGCATCGACGCGGTGCGGCTTTTCGCATATCAGATTGCGCGATATTGCAAGTGCGGCTTTCTTTTGATATCCGCAACGATTATTTTCATTGACGGAAATAATGCGCCTGAATGTGTTTGAGTATCTGACCTGATATTACGATTAATTCCGCGTGGCAACCTGGTGAAACAATAAATTGTTTTATTCGCGTTGTCCAGATTAAACCGGCATGTTATTCTGCGCCGGTCTGGCTCTCCGAGAGGGGCTTGAAATCAGGCACTTGGGGCGTGTTCGCGAGAGGAACACGCCCCATTTCATTTCTGCTCGCCATTTTTTCCGGGTTTCCGGCCGGCGTGAAATGAACTGAAAGTTAAAATCGGTTCGCGTCGCTAAAACACAACGTCGTAATCAACTGAAAAACTGTTTTTTGCTTTGTCGGATATTCTCCGCCGCTCGATAGCAATCGCTATTCGGATTAGGAGAAAACTGAATGAAAAAGATCGTATTGTCGGGCCTCTCGCTCGCTCTGCTCGGCGCCGCCGGCGTTGCCCACGCACAAAGCTCGGTCACGTTGTATGGCCTGATCGACACCGGCCTGACCTACACCAGCAACTCCGGTGGCAGCAGCAACTTCCAGCAGGCCAGCGGCATTCTCAACGGCAACCGTTGGGGCCTGCGTGGTTCGGAAGACCTGGGCAACGGCCTGAAGGCGATTTTTGTGCTCGAAAACGGCTTCAATCTCTCGACCGGCAAGCTGGGCCAGAACAGCCGCGAATTCGGCCGTCAGGCGTATGTCGGCCTGTCGAGCAACCAGTACGGCGCGGTCACGCTCGGCCGTCAGTACGACAGTCTCGTCGACAATCTCGCGCCGCTGGCGTTGAACGGCACGCAATACGGCGGCACGCTCGCCTCGCATCCGTACGACAACGACAACCTGAACAACTCGGTGCGTATCAACAACGCGGTCAAGTTCCAGAGCGTCAATTACGGCGGCTTCAAGTTCGGCGCGCTGTACGGCTTTTCGAATGCAGCGGGCAGCTTCGCGGATAGCCGCGCCTACAGCCTGGGTGCGTCGTACACGTTCGGCGGCCTGAACTTCGCGGCGGGCTACCTGCAACTGAACGGCGGCGGCTCGACCACCAACACGAGCGGCGCGGTCGCAACCGGCGACTCCACCTTCAACGCGGGCCGTCAGCGCACGTATGGCGCGGGCGTCAACTACGCGTTCGGCCCGGCAACCGTCGGCCTCGTGTTCACGCAAACCCAGCTGAACAACGCTACGTCGATCGGTTCGGGCGCATCGGGCCAGACGAACGGCGTCACGCTGACGGGCGGCAGCGCGCGCTTCACCAACTACGAAGTCAACGCGCGCTACGCGTTGTCGCCGGCGTGGACGGTGTCGGGCGCTTATACGTTCACCGACGCGCGTCTGGACGGCGAGAGCCCGAAGTACCATCAGATCACGCTGCAAACGGACTACGCGTTGTCCAAGCGGACCGACGTCTATGCTGAAGCGGCTTACCAGCACGTCGGCAGCACCGGCAATTCGGGCATTACGGCCGACATCGTCGGCGTGAGCGCCTCGTCGACCGATTCGCAGGTGGTCGGCACCGTGGGTATCCGTCACCGCTTCTGAGTGTAACGACACCACGCGTCGCGCTTTGCCCGTAGCACAGGGAAGCACAGAAAAGCCCGCAATTTGCGGGCTTTTTGTTATTCGTGCAGCCCGCATGCCGTGAGCGCGCTTATTCTGTACCATGCGCAAGAACATGAGCCAGCAATAGAAGCAGCCATAGAGGCAGCAATAAGCGCCAGACGGAATAGCGCGTTATCCATCACACGGGCCGGGACGAGTGCCATGCAGACAGAGCCGTTTCAGATTGCCGTGCCGGACGCCGATATCGACGACCTGCGCCGCCGCCTCAAGCAAACCCGCTGGGCGCCGGCCACACCCGCGCCGGCCTGGGAGCAGGGCATCGACCCGGCATGGTTGCGTGAGCTGGTTGCCTACTGGGCCGATCAGTTCGACTGGCGCGCCGCGGAACGCGGCCTGAACAGCCAGCCTCAATACCTCGCTGAAGTCGACGGACAGCGGGTTCACTTCGTGCATCGGCGCGGCGCCGGGCCCGCGCCTTATCCGCTCGTCGTCACGCATGGCTGGCCGGGTTCGTTCTTCGAGTTCTACGGACTCATCGACCAGCTATGCGATCCCGCCGCGTTCGGCGGCGATCCGGCCGATGCGTTCGACGTGGTGGTGCCGTCGCTGCCCGGTTTCGGTTTGTCGGCCGCGCCCGCGCAAGCCGGCATGTCGGCGTTCCAGGTTGCCGATCGATGGGCGGCGCTGATGCGCGGTCTCGGCTACACGCGTTTCGGCGCGCAAGGCGGCGACCTCGGCGCGGGTGTGTCGGTCGCGCTCGCCGCGCGCCACGCCGATTGCGTCGACGGTATTCATCTCAACTTTCTGCCCAGTTCCTACGAGCCCGCCGAGGGCGCGGCGGTTCGTCCGCTCACGCCGGACGAAGCGCGCTATCTGCAGGAAAAAAACGACTGGGCCGCGCTCGAGGGCGCGTATGCGCACATGCACGCCACCCGGCCGCTGACGCTCGCTGCGTCGCTGAACGATTCGCCCACGGGACTCGCTGCATGGATCGCGGAAAAGTTTCGCGCCTGGAGCGATTGCGGCGGCGACGTGGAAAGCGTGTTTTCGAAAGACGACCTGCTCACCAATATTTCGCTTTACTGGTACACGCAAAGCATCGGCCCCGCGATCCAGATGTACTGGGAAAACCGCCTGCAGCCGATGCGTTTCGCCGAAGGACAACGGGTGCGGCCGCCGGTCGGCTTCGCGCATTTTCCGAAGGAGATCAATCATCCGCCGCGCTCCTGGCTGGAGCGCACTTTCGATGTCACGCAGTGGACCGACATGCCGCGTGGCGGACACTTCGCCGCGATGGAGCAGCCGCAATTGCTGGCCGCCGAGATACGCCGCTTTTTCCGTCCGCTGCGGCATTGAAGCCAGCCGGCCGCGCCTCGCGGCAAAGATCAAATATCGTCAGGCGGGAACCTGACGAGCATGCCGCCGCGTATCATCGGCGCTCGATTTCGGGGAAGGGCGTTGGCGCATTGCGCGCCGGACGCAGGCCTTCCAGGAGAGTCTAAAAATAATGCATAACATCAAGGCCCCTACGCGGCGCGTCGTGTATCTCACGCGCGATCCTTTGCCTGAAGTGCTGGCCGCATTTCAGGCAGCAGACTGGACCATCGACGTGGTTGGGTCGATTCGCGACCTGCGTCAAACGCTCCAGAGCGGTGCGCCGGCCGGCGGACTGATCGATCTGTCGAGCGTGTTTGAGACGCGCGAAGTGGCGGCGCTCGAAGCCTGTCTCGCGCTGCCCAACATCGGCTGGGTGGCGATGGCGGCCGCGTCCGAACTCGACAATCCCGCGATACGCCGGCTCGTGCGCGATTACTGCTTCGACTACGTCACGCTGCCCGCGCCGTACGCACGCATCGTCGATACGGTTGGGCACGCCTGCGGGATGATCTCGCTCGGCGTGCCGGAACAGCCGGATACGTCGGCGGCCGAGGGCAGCATGATCGGCGCATCCGACGCCATGCTCGCGCTGTTCCGCTCGATACGCAAAATTGCCGTGACCGACGCGCCCGTGTTCATCTCGGGCGAATCCGGCACGGGCAAGGAACTGACCGCCGCGGCGATTCATGCGGGCTCGCCGCGTCGCAACGCGCCGTTCGTCGCCATCAACTGCGGGGCGATTCCGCCGCATCTGCTGCAGTCCGAGTTGTTCGGCTACGAGCGCGGCGCGTTCACCGGGGCGAATCAGCGCCGCATCGGACGCGTGGAAGCGGCCAACGGCGGCACGCTGTTTCTCGACGAAATCGGCGATCTGCCGCTCGAAAGCCAGGCGAGCCTGCTGCGTTTCCTGCAGCAGAGCACGATCGACCGGCTCGGCGGCAACGGCTCGATCGACGTCGACGTGCGGATCATTTCGGCGACGCACGTGGATATCGACGCCGCCATCGACGACGGCCGCTTCCGCTCCGACCTGTATCACCGGCTGTGCGTGCTGCGGATCGACGAGCCGCCGTTGCGCGCGCGCGGCAAGGACATCGAACTGCTCGCGCTGTACACGCTGGAGCGCTATCGCAAGGACGCGAGCCGCCGCCTGTACGGTTTTTCGCCCGAAGCGATCGCCGCGCTCCATCAGTACGACTGGCCCGGCAACGTGCGGGAACTGATCAACCGCGTTCGCCGCGCGATGGTGATGTCCGAGGGGCGCACCATTTCGGCGGACGATCTCGAACTGTCGAATTACGCCGCGTCGAATCCCCTCACGCTCGCTCAGGCGCGTGAAACCGCGGAACGGCAGGCCATCGAGCTTGCACTGCTGCGGCATCGCGGGCGTCCCGGCGACGCCGCGCGCGAACTCGGCGTCTCGCGGACCACGCTGTACCGTCTGCTCAGCGCGCATGGCGTGCGTGCCGGCAACGACGGCGAAGCCGAACTGTGAGAAGCGCGCGCGTGGCGGCGCGCGGCAAGGTAAGTTCTGCTGTGGCCTGCCGGAGTCATGTTGGCGGCCGCGTAACTTCGACCGGCCGAAAGCGCATCGTCGGCGTACGCGTAGCGTCTCGCTTAGTTTTGGCGGAAAGGCAATGCTAAGACGTGAAACGATAGCGCATACCTGATGCCTGCGCCCCGGTTCGTCCGACGCCATCGCCGCAGATCAGCATTCCCGGTTCGGGAGAGACGCCATCGTGCGCGAACCGCGGCACAGCTTGTACCACGCAAGAACATGTAGATCCGTCCCCAGAGGTCACGGCAGCGCCAGCTAAGAGCGAACCGTCTCCGACGACTGCTGAGGAGCAACGTGAATCTTTTTCCTTGCACGCTGGTTTATGTCGACGTCGATGCGAGCCCGGGTGACAACTCGACCAATCGCGACCCGCTGTCGTACGTCGATCAGGCGATCTGTCTGAACAACAGTTTGCGCCGTGTGGAAATGCCGGCGCTCACCATCATGACCAATGCGCCCGCGCTGGTCGCCGAGCGGCTTGCCGCGCTCGCGCCGGAGAAGCGGCCCGCGCTGATGACCTTGACCGCAACCATCGAGTTGCCCAAGGACACGCCGTTCTATGCCGCGCATTTCAAGCTGGCGCTGATGGACCAGCTGGCCGCGGCGTTGCCCGCCGACACGATGCTGTTGCTGCTCGACGCCGATATGGTGGCGCTGCTGCCGCTCGCACGCGACCTGCTGGAGCGATGCGCGCAGGCCGGTTTCGGGGCCTTCGACATCTCCGATCAGGTGTTTCCCGCGTACGGCAGCGAGCGCGTGGTGGGCGACCTCGAAATCGTCGCTGGACGCACGCTGAGAAATCCGCGCTGGTATGGCGGCGAGTTTCTGCTCGCCACGCCCGCCGCCTTGCGACGGCTGGTGCCGCGCGCGCGCGAGTTCTACGCGCGCTACGTGCGCGAAAGCCAGCGCCTGCGTCATCACGGCGACGAAGCGTTCATCTCTGCCGCGCTGAACGTCCTGGTGGACGAGGGCCAGACGCTGATCGAAGTGGGCGCCTATCAGGCCGTGGGGCGGCATTGGCCCGGCAATAATTATCGCGACGTGCGCTGGTTCCGCTGCTGCTCGTTCGTGCATCTGCCAGGCGGTAAAGCCTTGCTGGAAAAAGAAGCGCGCTTTCCCGAGTTCGTCCCCGAACGTTTCTGGCGACGGATGCGCGTGGCGCATTGGCGTGGCCGCGTGCGTCACGCGCTCAAGCGCATCGCACGCTGGCTGAGCGTCGAGCGACTCGCGACATGGTCGGTTTGCGCGATGCGCGGCGTGAAGAGCTGAGCGCGGTCTACGTGGCGACTCTGGCTCGCGCCCGCTTTGCTACATCTTCACGTCGATGCGTCCATACACGCCGTTCTGTTCCGCGTTGGGGCCGGCCGCGAAAAATAGCGTGTTGACCGGCTGATTGCTCAGCCCGTTGCCGAACGCGATGCCCCATAGTCCGCGTTGCACGAAGGTCTTGCCGTTCGACAGATTCACCGCGCCCATGAACTGACCGCTCGACGGATCGAACGCGTTGATCGTGCCGTCGCCGAAATTGCCGATGAGTACGTCGCCGCTGAAACGGCCAAAATTGGCCGGCGCCTGCGCAATTCCCCACGGTGCATTCAACGGACCCGCCGAGGCGAAGTGCTGCAACAGGTTGCCGCTCGTGTCGAAGACGTCCACGAAACCGAGACCCGCGCCGTCGATGTTGTCGTGCGCGGCGCTATCTTGTTGCGCGTAGGTCACGAAGAGCTTCGAGCCGATGGCCTGAATGCCGAACGGTGCGAATCCGGCCGGCAGCGATGGATCCTGAAACTTGCCGGGCAGCGAAACCTTGGCAAAATTCCGGTCGAACACGTCGATCCGGTTGTTGTGGAAATCGGTCGCGTACAGAAAGTTCGCCGTGCCGTTGCTGGCGAGCGCGAGCCCTTTGTACACGGCGCCGCTCGCGCCGTTATCGGCCATGATGACGGCGGTGGTGGGCAGCACGGTCGGCGCCCACGCGGTGATGGCGCCGCCTTCGCCCGCGAAGATGAACGCCGCCACGCCCGATTTTCCACCCTGTGTGACCGTAAAATCCGTGCTGCCGTTGAACACGATTCCCGTGGGATTATCGGCGCCGCCATTTCCATTCGGTATGCTTACTATCAAGGACTGCGGAACGCCGTTGCCGTCGTAAAGCGTCGCGACCGAAGTCGCATTGTCCGCTACCCAGACGAAGCCTTTAGGATTGAATGCGACGCCCCAGGCGTTTTTCAGGTTGGCGTCGGTATGCGCCGCGGGGACGGAGCCATCCGAGACCAGCATGGTAGAAGTGAAGGACTGCGCGTTGAGCGTGTCAGAACTGCCGCCGCACGCGGCAAGCGTCGTCAGCGCCGCTCCGCACGCGAGGGCGCTCAATACCTTAAGCATGGAATTCATGGCCGCACTCCTTTGTCTGACCGTGGGTCGTTGCGATACTTGAACGTGCGGCCGGGCGGCTTTATTCCCTCGCGGCAAAACAAATTTCTGTCACACACAGGGAGGACACTCGATGGCAATCCCGAATCACGACCATGCGCACGATCCCGCGCACGGCGATGCTCACCGCGACACACGCCGCCGCTTTCTGCGGGCGGCCGGTGTCACGCTCGCGCTGCCGTTCGGCGTTGCTCATGCGCAGACGCGCACCGCCAGCGCCGCCAGCGAGGCCGCGCCGTTGCCGCGCATGTCGCAACGCGTCATTCCATCCACGGGCGAACGTCTGCCCGTGATCGGCTGCGGCACCTGGCGCACATTCGATGTCGGCACCGATGCCGCCGCCCAGGCGCAACTCGCCGACGTGCTGCGCATTCTGTTCGGCGCGGGCGGCTCGGCGATCGACTCGTCGCCGATGTATGGGTCGTCGGAAGAGGTGGCCGGTACGCTGCTCACGCGGCTCGATGCGCACAGCAAGGCCTTCGTCGCGACCAAGGTGTGGACCGAAGGAAAAGAAGCCGGCATCGCGCAGATGGAAGAATCCCTGCGACGTTTCCAGCAGCCTCGCATCGATCTGATGCAAGTCCACAATCTGCTCGACTGGCGTACGCAGTTATCGACATTGCGCGACTGGAAAGCACGCGGCCGGATCCGCTATATCGGCATCACGCACTACACGTCGAGTGCATTCGGCGAAGTCGAGGCCGTGATGCGCAGTCAGAAACCCGACTTCGTGCAGATCAATTACGCCGCCGACGACCGCGCCGCCGGTCAGCGCATCCTGCCGCTCGCGGCCGACCTCGGTATCGGCGTCGTCATCAATCAGCCGTTCGGCGGCGGTGGGCTGCTCGCGCGGGTCGCGAAAACGCCGTTGCCCGGTTGGGCCGAGGAAATCGGCTGTACGAGCTGGGCGCAAATTCTTCTGAAGTTCGTGCTCGCGCAAGCGGCCGTGACCGTGGTCATTCCGGGCACGGGTCGTCCGCAATACATGGCGGACAATGTGCGGGCCGGTTCGGGTGCGCTGCCGGACCGGGCGATGTGCGAGCGGATCGTTGCCGCGGTAGCCGGCTAGACCTCAAGGTCTGGTTTGGCCTGGGCCGCGAAAGAAACCTGAATCGAAGCGTGGCAAAACACCTGGCAAAACAACCTGGAACAAACCGGGAATAAAACTTCTGCCACGCCAGTCATCCCTGCTAACCGCTACCACGCCAGCGGCAAACTTAAGCCGGGAGACCAGCCATGTCGTCAAAAGATTCGTTCAACGCCTCGCGCCGCGGCGCGCTCAAGTGTCTCGCATTCGGCGGGACAGGCACGCTCTTCATGCTCGCGGGCGGCATTCTCACGCCCATGGATCTCGCCTTCGCGGCCGAGACGAAGCCCATGACGGGCACGCCACTGTTCCTGCAGATCAGCGATTCGCACATCGGCTTCAACAAGGAAGCCAATCCCGATGTGGCAGGCACGCTCAAACAGACGATTGAATACGTCAACGCGATGCCGGTCAAACCCGCGCTCACGCTGCATACGGGGGATATCACGCATCTCTCGAAGGCATCGGAGTTCGACCTCGCGGCGCAGTTGCTCGGCGGCCTGAACATCACGGAACTTCATACGGTTCCGGGCGAGCACGACGTGACCGACGGGCCCGGCACGGAGTACTTCAAACGCTTCGGGCAAGCCTCGGACAACAAGGGCTATTACAGCTTCGATCACAACGGCGTGCATTTCGTCGCGCTGGTCAACGTGATGCATTTCAAGCCCAACGGCCTCGGCGGCCTGGGTGACGAACAACTCGCCTGGCTCGAAAACGATCTGAAAGGCCGCTCGTCGAGCACGCCGATCGTGGTGTTCGCCCATATGCCGATGTGGACGATCTACGAGCCGTGGGGTTGGGGCACCGGCGACGCCGGACAGGCCATGAGCTATCTGAAGCGCTTTGGGTCGGTGACGGTGTTGAACGGGCACATTCACCAGATCGTCTCGAAGGTGGAAGGCAATATCACCTTCCACACCGCGCGCTCGACTGCCTATCCCCAACCGACTGCCGGCAACGGCCCTGGCCCCGGTCCGCTGACCGTGGCAAGCGACGAACTGCCAAAGATGCTCGGTGTGACAAGTATCCGCATCGCAAGCCATCCGCTCAAGGCGACGCTGGCCGACACCACGCTCGTCTAAGCGCTCGACACTTCACGTTTTCAGATCATCGTCACTGGCAGGAGATTAGTCATGCAAAATAATTCCCTTCAAGACACTGTTCGGCGCGCGCTTCGATTCGTGCTGACAGGTTCGGTTTTCGTTGCGGCTTCAACCGGTTTTTCCATGGCGCACGCCGAATCGCCCAATGCGGTCACGATCAAGAATTTCATGTTCATGCCGATGGCTATGACCATCAAGGCGGGCTCGACCGTCACGTGGAAGAACCTGGACGGCGAACCGCATACCGTGGTGAACGACGCAGGCATTTTTCATTCGACGGCACTGGACCAGAACGATACGTACGAGTACAAATTCGACAAGCCGGGCGTCTATAAAGTCTTTTGCGGCATTCACCCGAATATGAAGGAAACGATTACTGTGCAGTAGCTAGAACGGTAAGCAAAATACTTGGTGAAAGCGGCTGCGTCTGCGGTCGCTTCGATTGACCGTTTCAAACCGGCAGTAAAACGTCTTGTGCCATCCGGGCGCGTTTGTTGCGCGTCCGGATGCGCGTCGTCGCGTTGTATCGTCTGAAAAAAGCCCGAGCCGGGCCGTCTTGTCTAAGCATTGTTTAAAGCATGCAGCGGCGAGTTGTGGGCCGGCTCCCGGCGAGTTACATTCTCTCAACGTTCTCGCATTTAAGCGGAATTCGTCCGACAAAAAGTCTGCCGGCATGGCGGATGTGAGGATTCCGGAGGGTATTTCGATGGCCAGCGAACCCGATTTTCCCAGTAAGCCTTCAGACCGCCCGGAGCCCGAACGCGTGCCCGGTGCGCAAAACGATGCCGCGTTCGCGTCGCGGCGTTTCGGACGGCTGGCGCTGTGCTTCGCCGCCACGGGCGCACTGGCGTTCGGCGTGATCGGCACGGTCGCTTATGGCGTCTGGTTCAATCACGATCAGCGCGCTTACGCCGAAGCGATGTCCAATGCGCGTCTCGCGCTCGCCGCCACGCCACCGGTTGCGTCCAGCGGTCAGACTACATTGGCTTTCACGCGCCCGGCGCCCGCGGCTTCTGCGAATTACGCGATGGTGCCGACGTCCACCGGCAAACCCGTTGCGGCCGGCGTCGACGCATCCACGTCGACGGATAACGAGCGCGGACAACCCCACGCCTCGTGGACCGGCGAAGTCACCCGTTCCGCGGCGTCTCACGCGCAAACAACCGACGCCGCGCCAGCCAGTAATGTGGACCACGACGCGGACCGCGCGAATCAGCCGCTCCGCCGCGCCAACCGCTCTGCCGATTCCACCACGCAGCAGGCGCAGGGCGGGCGCAATCGCCAGGACGCGCGGCTCGGCGCGCAGAATTCCCGGGCGCAGACCGCCACGCAGCGCCGTAAAGGCAGTTTGTTCGCGCGCGTAGGGTCGTTCTTCCGCCGCGCAAATTACCGGCAGCATGGCAACGAAAGCCAGCAAGATATCTACTCCCACTCCTGAGCCACGGGCCGCGCGCGCCGTCCGGGCGCGCCACCTCGCGACGCGGCTGAGGCCGGGTCCCACTGCGCTCGCCGGCGCCTCGCTGTTGTGCCTCGTCATCGGTCTGCTGTACGTGGCCTTGCAGATCAGAACGATCTTCTCCGATCAGATCAAGCAGGAATACGCGGGCCTTGTGCTCGAAGCGGCCGACCGCGCGCAAAGCGCCCATGAACTCGCTGGCATCTGGCAACGTTTGCCGCACGAGAACGCGGCGATTGCCGACGGCTATCGGCAGTCGCGCGTCGAACTGGCGAATCGCATCAAGTCGCTGGCGGCGATCATCGGCGCAAGTCCGTTTGGCGCGCCGCCGGTTGCACCGCGCGTACTCGGTGCCGAGGCCGATCTCACGGAGACCGGCGCCGCGCTCGGCGCGATCACTGCTTACTGGCGAGCGCGGCGCGATGCCGATAACGCCGACGCACGGCAGCGCATCGCGCATGTCGCCGATACGCTGATCGCGCTCGCGGCGCTGGTGTTCTGCACGCTCTTCATGGCGCTGGCGATGTACGCGCGCCGCACCCGTCTGCTCAAAGGACAGTCGAGCGAATTCGAATACGCGTCGCTGCACGATCCGATGACGGGTTTGCCGAACCGCCGCATGCTGCTCGCCGCGCTGGAAGAAGCCGCGCTGCGGCGGTCGGCCAGCGCGACGATACGCAAGATCGCCGTGCTCTATATCGATCTGGATGGATTCAAGCAGGTGAACGACACGCTCGGGCATCGTTTCGGCGACGAGTTTCTGATTGGCGTCTCGCGGTGCTTCCGCGAATCCGTGCGCAAGAGCGACGTGGTGGCGCGTATCGGCGGCGACGAATTCGCCGTGCTGGTACGCGAGTTTTCGACGCAGGAGGAACTTGCCGAGATTGCGCAACGGTTGATCGAGTGCGTGGTGCGCACCGACGAACAGATGCAGATCCAGACCGTGCGCGCCAGTGTCGGCATCGCGAGTTTCCCCGATCTCGTCGAGGATTACCAACGGCTGGTGGCCGCGGCCGACGACGCGATGTACCACGTCAAGCGCAACGGCAAGAACGGTTATGCGTTCGTCACGCGCGCGCAGTAAACGGTGCGCTCAGGTGTTTTGCGTAGTCTGTTGCGGGAGCGCGCCGGGCGTCAGTTTCTCGCGCCGTGCGGCGGCTTCGCCGATGATCTCGAGCCGCCGTTCGTCGGCCGCGTTTTTCCACTCGCGAATCTCGTCGCGGGTGCGCAGGCATCCAATGCATAGACCCGTGGTGCCATCGAGTTTGCAAATGTCGATGCAGGGCGATTGAACGGTCATTGATGAGGTGGTCGTGTGGTGGGTGCCTGGCGGCAAGCGCGCGAGTATATCGCAATGCCCGGCGTGAGCAGGGCGGCCGGCGTCGCATGTGCGGCTTCTCACGCGCCCTTTAGTTTCGTGTTAAAAATCCGATGCCTGCGTGCCTGTCTGCTGCGGGGCGATACGAAGCGCGACGCGTGAAGACGTCATCGCGCACGGCACGCGTGATCAGGATGCTCATGATACGGAAGGGTTCGATGTCGGCATATTCGTGGATCAACCTGGCGCGGCGCGGCCGCTTCGGCGCCATTGTCGGCGCCTGGGCCTTCAGCCTCGCTGTGACCGCATGCACCGCCATGCCGCCCACGGCCGGCCAGCCGGTCAGCGCGACTCCGACAGCGCTTCACGGCGATGCGCCCAGCGCCGTGCAGCCGAACGAAGGCCCGCTCGCGGTGCCGCCGAATCTCGTGGCCCTGACGCAACCGGCGGGACAGACGCGTCTGCTCAACGCCGGCGACAAACAGTCGTACTGGCCGCTCTCGCAGTACTTCGAAACGCAGCGCAACCAGGCTTACTGTTCGGTGGCGACGTCCGTGATGGTGCTCAACGCGTTGGGCGTGCGCCGTCCGCCATCCACGCAATATCCGGACTTTCCGTATTACTCGCAGGAAGACTTCTTTCGCGGTGTCGATCCGAAGGTGGCGACGGCCGCGCGGGTGTCGCAGGAAGGCATGACGCTCGACCAGCTGAGCGCGGCGCTGGCGGCGTTTCCCGTTACCGTCACGAAGTACCACGCAGCGGATTTGACGCTCGCCCAGTTTCGCGACCTGATTCGCACGACCACCGCGCAGAGCGATCGCTTTGCGCTGGTCAATTTCCGGCGTGTGGAGATCGGCGAGACGGGCGGCGGCCACTGGTCGCCGCTTGGCGCGTACGACGCCGCGACCGACAGCGCGCTGCTGCTCGACGTGGCGCGCTACAAATATCCCGCCGTGTGGGTGCCGATGGCGCAGCTCTACGCCGGCGCGCTGGCGCCCGACAGCGTCAGCGGTATTTCACGCGGCATCGTGATCGTCGGCAAGGGCACGCCCTGACCGAACGCGTCGATCAGGCGCTGCGCGCCATCTCGGCGCCCGCTGCCGCGAATCCATCCTCGGCGCGAAGCCGGCGCGCCGCAGCACCTGCGGCCGCGCTCGCTGCCGTGCCTTCCGAACGCGCGCGCGCCGCTGTCTTGCGAACGCGGGTGTCGCGCGGAACCGGGCGGGCGTCGACCAGCTCGGCGTATAGCTCCAGATAGTTCGCGGTCGATGCGGCCCAGCCGAAATCGCGGCTCATTGCGTTGCGCTGCAGCGCATGCCATGACGTAGGCTGAACGAAAGCGTCGAGCGCGCGGCCGAGCGCGTAAATCACCGCTTCCGGACGCTCGCCGTCGAACAGGAAGCCGGTCGCGGTGTCGGTGCGACGGCCTTCGTGCGGCGCGTAGTCGATGATGGTGTCGGCGAGACCGCCGACGCGCGAGGCCACCGGAATCGTGCCGTAGCGCATTGCGTAAAGCTGGGTGAGTCCGCACGGCTCGAAGCGGCTGCCGTGCAGCAGGATGTCCGCACCCGCGTGCAGCATGTGCGCGCGTTCTTCGTCATAACCGATCTGCACGCCGACACGGCCTGGCCATTGGGCCGCGAGTTCGCGCAATGCGTCTTCGAGGCCGCGTTCGCCCTGGCCGAGAATCGCGAATTGCAGACGCGGATGGCGGTCGAGCAGTTCCGGCAGCGCGTGAACGACCACGTCCGCGAGTTTCTGCTCGGTCAGGCGGCTGCCGATTGCCACCAGCGGCGCGAACGGGTCGCGCGTGAGGCCGAACGCCTGTTGCAGTTCGCGCTTGCAGGCTTGCTTGCCGGCGGTGTCGTCGACGGAATAGGGACGCGCGATGAGCGGGTCGGTGGCGGGATTCCACGTGGCCGTGTCGATCCCGTTGACGATGCCCGACAGCTTGCCCGCCTGCGCCTGCAGCACGCCTTCCATGCCGTGACCGAACTGCGGCGTGAGAATCTCGCGGGCGTAGCGCCGGCTGACCGTGCTCACGCGATCCGCGTGGACGATGCCCGCCTTCATCATGCTGAGCGAGCCGTAGAACTCGATGCTGCGTTCGTCGGAGAGGGCGGGCGCCAGCAACTCGGGCGGCACGCCGATCCAGCCGCCCATGGCGAGCGGATGATTGCCCTGGAACGCAAGGTTGTGAATCGTGAATACGCTTTTTGCGGCGACACCGGCGAGGCGCAGATACAGCGGCGTGAGCCCTGCATGCCAATCGTGCGCGTGCACGATGTCGGGGCGCTTCACGCCGCGCACGCCACGCGCCACGCGGGCGGCGGCCGCCGCAAGCGAAGCGAAGCGTGTGAGGTTGTCGAGGTAGTCGTGTCCTTGCGGATCGCGATAGAGCCCTTCACGCGCGAACAGGTGATCCATCTGCAGGAGCAGCACCGGAATACCCGTGTCCGGCATCTGCGCGCGCAGCAGTCTGGCGTCGCCGCCCGGCAGGCCCGTCATACGCGCGACGGGCGTTAGCCCCTCGGCGCGTTCGAGCGCGGCGGGATAGGCGGGCATCAGAATCGAGACTTCGACGCCGGCATCGCGCAGGGCGGCGGCGTAGGCGCTGACCATATCGCCGAGGCCCCCGGACTTGGCAAGCGGCAGGGCTTCGGAAGCGACCAGCAGAACATTGAGTGACAAAGCGGCCCCCAGGCGGTGGGTTTTTTGCACTTGCACAGTGCGGTGGGATGGGCTGACGTGGAAGTTCAGCAAGGGGTGTGCCTGAGGGAGCATTTTCGGCGCAGTGCGTTTCGCGCCTTTTGTGGTGCGGCGCAATGCAGGGAAAACGCTTAATGCCGCCGACCGCCGGGAAGCGGATTTTTCATTCGTGTGTAGATTTGACGTTTTCCTCTACCAAGAAAAACGGGATGTTCCGGCGCCGGCTGGCGCGAGGAACATCCCGTTCGGGACGCGTTCTGCATTCCGGCCGCCGGAGCGGCCGGCTGGTCAGTGAACCGGGGCGTGCGTCTGTTCGGCCGGAGCCGGGCGCGTCACGGCGCTGACCGCGACGAACACGATCACGTTCACGGCAAGCGCGAGGAAGCCGATGTTCACGTCCTTGAGCGTGTCGGGCAGGAACGGCATCAGCTGACCGACGCTCGTGTGCATGGTGGTGGTGATCGCCACCACGGCAACACCCGCCACGATGCCGCAAAACGCGCCTTGCTTGGTGGCCCGGTTATGCGGACGCAGGCTGCAGATCACGGCCGGGAACAGTTGCGTGACGAAGCTGTAGCCCATCAGCAGCAGCGCCACGATGGTCTCGCCGCCGTGCAGCGTGAAGCCCACGGCCACCAGCGCCACCACCGGCACGAGAATTCGCGCGAGCACGGTCACGGAAGCGTCGGAGGCATTGCGGTTGATCATGCCGCGATACACGTCGTTGGCGAGCAGGGTGGACGCCGAGGTCAGAATCATCGAGCCCGGCACCAGCGCCGTGAGAATGCCTGCCGCGCCGATCACGCCGACGAACCACGGGTCGAACGTCTGCAGCGAGAGGCGGAACAGCGAGAGGTCGATGTCGCCGCCTTTCAGGCCCGGCACCTTCAGCGTCGCCGCAAAGCCGACGAAAAACACGAACAGCAGGATCAGCTGATAGAGCGGCAGGACCATCGCGTTGCGGCGGAAAATGCGCTCGTCCTTGGCGGTGAAGATCGAACCGAACGTATGCGGCCACATGAAGAAGCCAAGCGCGGTGAGCAGCACGGTCGACTGGAACCAGGTCACGCTCGAACCCTTGGCCGGGAAGGTCAGGAAGCCGGGGCGGGCGGTGTCGATGGCATGGAACATGTCGCTGAAGCCGCCGTAGTAGTGCAACGGCAGGTAGATGCCGAGGAACAGCACGATCGCGAGGATCAGCAGATCCTTCACCACCGAGTTCCACGCCGAGCCGCGCACGCCGGAGACGATCACGTAGGCCGTCACCACCGCCGCGCCGATCCACACGGCCGCCGTCGACGAGATCGCGCCGTACGAAGCCGTCGCCACGATGATGCCGAGCCCCTTGAGTTGCAGCACGAGGTAGGGAATCAGCGCGGCCACGCCGACCAGCGCGACCAGCGTGCCGAGCGCGGGGCTATCGTATTTGCGGGTGAAGAAGTGCGGTTGCGACACCAGCCGGTGGCTCTTCGCGAAGCGCCAGATCGGCGGCAGCATCCAGTACGAGAGAATGTAGGCGAGCGTGCCGTACGCGAGAATGTAGTAGACCGGCGCGCCTTTGCCATATGCGAAGCCGCTGCCGCCGAGGAAGGTGAAGGTCGTATAGATTTCACCGGCCATCAGCAGGAACACGAAGGCGGTGCCGAAACTGCGGCCGCCCACGGTCCATTGTTCGAGACTCATGTCGTGGCCGCGCCGCGCGCGCACCCCGAGGTACAGCGCAAACAGCGTGACCGCGGCAATGATGACCAGTGCGCTCATGAGCGGGCCTCCTCGCCTTCGACGGCGATCTGACGGTTGGACGGGTCAAGACGGTAAACGATCGCCATGATGATCGAACTCAATACCACCCACATGACGATCCAGGCCAGCACGAACGGCATGCCGAGCACGAGCGGCTCGACACGATTGACAAACGGGACACCGAGCAGAATGCCGATGAACGGCAGCACGGCGAGCAAACGAAGCGACATGGGGCAACTCCTCGAACCGGTGAGTACGTCTCGTTGAAAGTGCAGCTTCGACGGGCACTGTATGCCTGATGCTTCGGTCACGTAAAGTAAGTCAAAATTATGTAGGCTTTCCGAAAGTTGCGGACGCATCTTTCCGGCCGCGCTTGCTGCGCCGCAGCGTGCGGCAAGGGCGTTGGAGAAATGCGGGGAGCCTGTGCCGTGCAACGCAGCTTGCCATCTTCATGCGTATGAACGGCGTGCTTTATCGGGGTCCGCGCGCCGCGACGCGATATCATCACACCACGCGAACGGCACCTCCGGCACCTTCCGCACATTCCGCGCACGCTGCGCAAACGCTCACGGATCGCATATGGTCGATAGCCTGATCTCGGACATCCTGTTTGGCTTTACCGGGTTGATCAGCATCATCAATCCAATCGGCATTGCTTTCGTTTTTCTCGACCGGACCGCTTCGCTCACCACCGAGGAGCGCACCGCGCTCGCGCGCAAAATCGCCATCAACGTGATGTGCGTGCTGCTGGTGGCGTTCTTCATCGGCACGCCGATCCTGCATTTCTTCGGCATTTCGATGCAGGCGCTGCGCATCGGCGGCGGGCTCGCCGTGGCGGTGGGCGGCTGGCAGATGCTCAATGCGCCGGACACCCAGCCGGCCGAGCAGCCGGCCGTCAAGCGCGTGGACGCCGACAACGCGATGTCGCGCGCGTTCTTCCCGCTGACCATTCCGCTCACCACCGGGCCCGGTTCCATCGCCACCGCGATTGCGCTGACGGCGAACCGCACGCACAAGCTGTCGGCGTTCGTGCTGTCGAGCATCGCTTCGGTGGTGATTTCGCTGGCGGTGGCCGCCACCGTCTACCTGATCTACAGCCGCGCGGTGATCTTCGCCAAATATCTCGGCGTGGAAGGCACCAAGGTCGCGATGCGCGTATCGTCGTTCCTGTTGCTGTGCATCGGCGTGCAGATCATGCTGACCGGCTTCTCCGAATTTCTGATCCCGATCGCGACCATGCAGCCGGTGGTCAAGTAGGCTGCCGCACCGTGTATCGGGTCCGCGTACGTTCGACTGGAGAGAACCCATGTGCCGCTGGCTCGCGTATACCGGCAATCCGATACAGATGGAAACGGTGCTGTTCAACGCCAAACATTCGCTGATCGACCAGAGCCTGCATTCGCGGCTCGGCCACACCACCACCAACGGCGACGGCTTCGGCATCGGCTGGTACGGTCATCCGACCGACATCCCGTACCGCTATCGCTGCATTCAGCCGGCATGGAGCGACCGCAATCTGCGCGAGGCCGCGCGGGCGATCCGCGCCCCGATGTTCGTCGCGCACATTCGCGCGGCGACCGGCACGCCGTCGCAGGAAACCAACTGCCATCCGTTCCGCTACGGCCGCTGGCTGTTCGCGCACAACGGACTGGTGCGCGACTTCCCGAAAGTGCGCCGCGACCTGATGCTGGCGATCGACCCCGAACTGTTTCCTTCGCTTGAAGGCTCGACCGATTCCGAGGTGCTGTTTTTTCTGGCGCTCACGTTCGGGCTGGAGCTGGCGCCCGTCACCGCGCTCGAACGGATGGTGGCGTTCGTCGAGGAAACCGGGCGGCGCTACGAGATCGCCGATCCGCTGAACATGACCGTCTGCGCCACCGACGGCGAGCAGATCGTCGCGGTGCGGTATTCGAGCGAAGGGCAGTCGCGCTCGCTTTTTCACAGCACCTCGTTCCGGCATCTGCACGAACTGTATCCGGACGATCCGCGCATCGTCGCCGCGGGCGAGAACGCGTTTCTGGTGCTCTCGGAGCCGCTCGCGGATCTGCCGGGCTGGTGGGAAGAGATTCCGGAAAGCACGGTCGTGGTGTCGCGCGACGGCGTGATCGAGCAGTACGCGTTCAGTCCCAAGGCGGCCTGAGTTCGACCCGCCAGGCCGCGTTCAGCGCGCGAGCAGCATCGAACTGAGCACCGAGAACACGGTGGCGGGCAATTCCGCGAGGCGGCTCACCACCACGTTGTGCGGATAGAAGTCTTCCACCGCGTCGGTGAGCACGCCGATGCCCACCAGTTCGATGCCGCGCTTGCCGATTGCCGCGACGCGCTCGCGCAGGTCGCTGCGCAACACCTGCGGGTCGCCGTCGCCGGTGGACGGATAGCCGTCCGAAAACACCATCAGGATGCGCCGTCCGGCGGGATGATCGGCGAGCCGCGTGGCGGCCCACGCCAGCGCTTCGCCGTCGGGGTTCTCGTGGCCGCAGTCGATCTCCGCGATGCCGCTTATGTCCGTCGCGCCGAAGCGCTTGTAGACCTTCAGGTCGAGCCGTTCGACGAAGCGGTTGTAGCGCCGCAAATCGGCGCCCGCCGCGAGTTGCCGCTGATACAACGCTTTCATGGGCGCCGATTCGAGCGAACAGTAGCCGAGCACTTCGCAATCGAAGGAGAGTTGCGTGAGCGCGTCGCATAACGCCGTGGCGCAGAGCCGCGCGAGTTCGATCTTGCGCCCGGCCATCGAACCGCTGCGGTCGATCAGCAGGCTCACGGCCACGTCGCGTCCCTTGGACGGCCGTTGCGTGCGAAACGGCGTGCGATAGCCGGGCGAGGTGGCGAGTTTCGCCAGCGACGCGCGGTCGATTTCGCCGCGCTCCTGTTCGCGACGCCAGCGTGTGCGCTCGTCGGCGCTGAGCGCGCGTTCGAGTTTTTCCTTGAGCGGCGCGGTGTCGGCGCGGGCCTGCGCGCGCAGTTGCCGCCAGCGTTGCGCGTCGCCCTGGCCGGTGAGGTCGGCGATCTGGTCGAATTCGGTGGCGAGCGCAACCGACAGCCGCGCACGCGCGCCCGGTTGCGCCGCGCCTTTGCCGCTTGCCGGACCGTCCTGATCGGCCGCAGACGGCTGCGCGCCCGCCGGCGAGCGGCCCATGCCGACGGCGTCGTCGGATTGCGCGCCACCGTTCTCGCCGGACGGGGGCGCGGCGGCGTCGTCAGCGGAACGTGCATCGGCGTCATCGACGGGTTCGGTCTCAGCGGAAAACGCAGCCAGGTCTGTTTCGATGTCCTCGATCGGGTCGGCGGTGAACATCATGCTGTTCGCTTCGCCCGCCGACAGCGCCCGGATTCGCGCCACCAGCGCCTGCGCCGCCGCGATGCTCTGGGCGGTCGAGGCGCTGGCGCGCGCCTCGCCGAGCAGGTCCTGGGCGGCGTGCAGGGCGGCCAGCAGCGAGTGACTCGCCTCCACGGAGGTCGGCGTCTCGTTCCACAGCGTGCGCTCCACCAGCCACACCAGCCGGTCGCGCCAGTGCAGCTTCGGCCAGCGTTGCAGTGCCTGCGCGGCGGCGTGCTCGCGCAGGCGGGCGACGAACCAGCGCGCGCCCGGATACGCGTCGAGCAGTTGCGTGCACACGCGGCGGTCTTCCACCACCTGTGCGAGCTTCGCCGTGACGTCTGCCGGCAGCGCGTCGAGTTGCGTCAGCGATGAATAGCGTGCCCGCGCCACCAGCAGATCGAGATAGCCGATCAGCACGTCGCGCCCGACCTCGCTCTCGAATTCGCCGCTGTTCAGCGCGTAATCCGGAATCACGATGCGGCCCGGTTCGACGCGCGGCCCGTCCGGACTGAACGCCACTGTCACGCCGTACTGACCGGTGAGCACGCGCGCCACCTTGCTCAAGGTGGATTCGAACGCGAAGCCCCGCGTATCGCGGGCCGGATGCATCGTTCCCATGACGCGCGCGGTCCCGGCTCAGGCAGCCGGCGCGATGTGATGGCGAATGATGCCGCGGATCAGCGCGGCGTCTTCGGGGCTCACCTTCGCGTAGATCGCGGGCGCGGCGGCGCGTTCGGGGTCGCCGGTGCGCAGCATCAGTTCGGCCCAGTCGAGCAGACGGCGCGTCGAAAACGCGCTCGACAGATCCTCGCGCGCGAAGGCCGCGCGGCAGTCGGCGGCGATCGCCGCGAGCGTGGCGGCGAGCGTGCGCGTCATGTGCGGCGCGAGTGTGCGCACCAGCACGTCGGTTTCCTCGGCGGGAGAAAGGTAGTCGAGCAGATAGACGCGCCAGCGGTCGAGAAACGCCTCGTTCATCAGATTGGCGCCCTGATACAGATGACGGAACTGGCCCATCGCGCCGACCGCGTTGGCGGTGGCGAAGAGGCGGAAGGCCGGATGCGGCGCCACGATCTCGTTGCCTTTCTCTTTCAGCACGAGGCGGCCCTGCGGTTCGAGCACGGCGGTGAGCGCGGCGAGTATGGACGGCTCGGCGAAATCGATTTCGTCGACGATCAGCCAGAGCCCTTCGCGCATGGCGCTCGGCAGCACGCCGTCCACCCACAACGTCTCGCCGCCCTTGACCGTCCAGAAACCGACGAAATCGCCGACCGTGGTCTGGCCATTCATATTGGAGCGCAGTACGCCGTGATGCGAGCGCGCCGCGACCTGTTCGATCAGACTCGTCTTGCCGGCGCCGGTGTGGCCGATCAGCATGACGCGCCGGTTCTCCACGATATCCTCGACGATGTCGTTGAAGCGTTCGGAGAACAGATAGGCGGGATTGATGCGCGGCACGAGCGGGTTGTCGACGCCGCACGGCACCTCGACATGGCCGATGCGCACGGTGGGCTGCGCCTGCTGCGCATGCCGGTGCGAAGCCGCCGCCGCGGCCTGCGCTGCGAGCCGCTGCAACTCCGGCATGAACGCGATGCGGGCGGCCGAGGCAAGGTCGTTCGGGGTGTCGCCCGAGTCGATCGCGAAACCTTCGCGGCGCCATTTTTTCAGCTTGGCGCGCAGGTTCTCCGCGTCCACCACCAGATCGATATCCACCGCCGCGCCCCGGCCGTCGCCCATGCCATGTTCGAGCCGATAGGTCTCAGGCCGGTCCGCCACGCTGACGCGCCACCATTCCGCGCCTCGTTCGGTGGCGCGCTGGTAGAGGCCAAGGTTCTCGTCTTCGGTCAGTTCGGGCGTGGTCATGGCAACGGGAAATGTCGATGGGCAAAATACGCGGTGAAGCGGTAGCCGGTTATTCGTGCGCCTGATCGGTTGGTTAAGTTGGCGGCTAACCGGGCGCTTAACCTGCTGCTCGACTGAGCGCGTGAATGAACCGCATCGAAGCAGCGCCCATTCGATCCAACCGCTTCATTCGACGGGTTCGGCCTCGCCAAAGTCCGCATCACGGACTATCTTATCTTGAGTTGCTTTCGTTCTCCTCCAGTGCCGCTTCAGGTGAAGCGTCGTTTCATCCGCTCGATTCGATGTCGAGTACACAGTAAGCAAAAGGTTATTGCGCCGAATGGATAGGTGAGGCCGCCGCGATCCCCTATAGTTCGACACGCTGCGGCTGCTCGTGTCCGCTTGCGCGCGTTGCTTTGCGTCGCGCTTCAGGCCCGGCCCATGACCGCAGCATAAGAATATTCACGGCAAAAGAACAATGAGACTACCTACCAAACTGATTGCAGCGCTGACCATTGCAAGTCCGTTAGCGAGCCCGCTCACCAGTTCGATCGCGTACGGCCAGACCAGCGTGTCGCTGTACGGCCGTCTCGATGCCGGTATCGAATACCTCGATCACATCAATAACGGGGCGGGCGGCACGTCCGGCCGCTGGAGCGCGGAAGGCGGGGACTGGGGCACCAGCATGCTCGGCCTGAAAGGCAATGAGGATCTCGGCGGCGGACTCAAGGCGATTTTCAACCTCGAAACCGGTCTGCAGATCATGAACGGCACCACGAGCGGCGGCCGGCTCTGGTCGCGGCGCGCGTTTGCCGGACTCAAGAGCGATCAGTGGGGTACCTTGCAGGCCGGCCGCAATCTGTTCATCGACAGCGACGGCGTATGGGAATTCGATCCCTTCGTGCAGCAGGCGTTCTCGTCGGCTTCGCTCGTGCGTGGCCGCAACTGGCAGCAGACCAGCAATAACATCGAATATCACAGCCCGACCTTGTGGGGCTTCGACGTCCAGGGCCAGTATGCGTTCGGCAATCAGCCCGGCGCATTCAACAGCGGCGCGAACGGCGAATACGGCCGCTCCGACGGCATCATGCTGACGTACCATTCGACGCTCTTCGACGTGCGCGGCATCTACGACGAACTGCGCGACAGCAACGGACGCCTGAGCAACATCTTCCAGAGTTCGCGCGAGTATTTCCTCGGCGCCAACGTGCATTTCGACGACGTGAAAATCCAGGGTGCCTACACGCATTACGCCGCGCCGGATTCGCCCGTGGGCGTCGCCGACTCGGCCGATCACTACTGGCTCGGCGCAACCTACAACTTCCTGCCGCGCTGGGCGGTGACGGCGGGCGGCTACTACATCAAGGTCGGCGACGGCGGCGGCGATGCCGCCCACGATCCGGCCGGCCACGCCACCATGTACGTGCTCGGCACAACGTACAACCTGTCCAAACGTACCTTCCTGTACGGCACGGTCGGCTACGTGCGCAACAGCGGCAACGCGAACTTCTCGCTGGAAGCGTCGCCGCGCGATGCGACCAGCAACACGAGTCCGCTGGCCGGCGAATCGCAAACCGGCGCGTATTTCGGCATGCTGCATCAGTTCTGATGCGGGTCTGATGCCGGTCTGATCCGGACGTTTGCGCGGGGTGTCAGGCGGCGGTTTTCTCGACCGCCGTATCAGCCCTGACCGACTTGCGCAAACGTACCGGAATCGATTTCGACGCCGGTACGAAACTCGCCTTGGCGTGATGCGCGAGCGGGATCAGCGCATTGCATTCCGGGTAATAGCCCATCATGCAGCCGTGCGGAATGTCGTAGGCGTGGACGCGCATGCCGTCCAGTTCGCGCAGCACGCCGTCGTGCGCGACGGTTGAGATGCAGACGGCGTCGCCTTCCGCGAAACCTAGCCGTTCGAGATCGCCCGCGTTCATCAGCAGGACGTTGCGCGTGCCGTGCACGCCGCGGAAGCGGTCGTCGAGACCGTACACCGTGGTGTTGAACTGGCTGTCGCCGCGCGTGGTCATCAGGCGCAGCACGTCGGCGCCGTGCGCCGGCATATCGGCGTCTTCGTCGAGCGTGTCGGGCACGATGAAATTGGCCTTGCCGCTGTCGGTTTTCCACTCGCGCCGGCATGCCGGTACCGGTCGATGAAAACCGCCGGGTTGCCGCATGCGCGTGTCGAAGTCGCGAAACTGGTCGGGATAGGTGCGCTCAATCGCCGTGCGGATCGCGCCGTAGTCCGCCACCCAGGCATCCCAGTCCACGTTGGGATTGCGCGGCAGCAACGCTTTGGCAAGACCCGCCACGATGGCCGGTTCCGACAGCAACATGTCGCCGGCCGGCTTCGCGAGTCCATGCGAGCCGTGCACGCAGGCGGTGCTGTCTTCCACGCTGACCCATTGTTCACCGCTCGCCTGGCTGTCGATCTCGATACGACCGAGGCAGGGCAGCAGATACGCCACTTCGCCATGCAGCAGATGGCTGCGATTGAGTCGCGTGGCGATCTGCACGGTCAGACGCAGCTTGCGCCAGGCCGGGTCCATCACGTGATGATCGGGAATCGCCACCTGAAAATTGCCGCCGAGTCCGATGAAGGCTTTGACCGTGCCGTCGAGCACGCCCTGACACGCTTCGACTGTGTTGAGTCCTTTATCGCGCGGCGGCTCGAAACCATAGAGTTCTTTCAGCTTGTCGAGCGGCGCGAGTTCCGGTTTTTCCGTGATGCCGACAGTGCGCTGTCCCTGCACGTTCGAGTGTCCGCGTATCGGACAGATACCCGCGCCCGGCCGGCCGATATTGCCGCGCAGAAGCAGCAGATTCGACAGCATCTGCACGTTATGCACGCCGCTGCGGTGCTGCGTGATGCCCATGCCGTACAACACCATGACTGCCCTGGCTTTCGCATACTCGGCGGCGGCCGCTTCGAGCGCGTCGCGGCTGAGTTGCGAGTGAAGCTCGATCTCGTCCCACGTGATGGCCCGCATGGCCGCAGCGAATTGCTCGAAGCCGTGCGTGTGTTCGGCGATGAACGCGGCGTCGAGTATGCGCGCCGTGCCGTTGGCCTGCGCCTCGTCGTCCCACTCGATCAGCCGCTTGCATAGCCCCGCGATGGCCGCCGCGTCGCCGCCGATCTTCACCTGATGGTATTGCGTGCTGATGCGCGTGTCGGCGGGCGTGAGCATGTCGCGCGGCGATTGCGGATTCGCGAAACGCAGGTGGCCGGGTTCCTTTAACGGATTGAAGGTGATGATCTGCGCGCCGCGTTTGCGCGCGTCCTGCAACTGATGCAGCATGCGCGGCGCGTTCGTGCCGGTGTTGTGGCCGAAGAAGAACATGCAGTCGGTGTGCTCGAAGTCGTCGAGTTGCACGGTGCCGACGGGCGCGCCGAGCGTCTGCGGTAGTGCGACCGAGGTGCTTTCGTGGCACATGTTCGAACTGTCGGGCAGATTGTTGGTGCCATACAGACGCGCGAGCAGCGCATACATATACGACGTTTCCAGCGACGCGCGCCCCGACGCATAGAACACCGCTTCGTTGGGCGACATGCCCTGCAATTCCTTCGCGATCTCCTTGAAGGCCTGCTCCCAAGCGGTGGGACGATAGCGGTCGGTGGCGGCGTCCCAGCGCATCGGCGTAGTCAGACGGCCGGTCGATTCGAGTTCGAGTCCGCTCCAGCCGAGCAGTTCGGTGAGCGTGTGAGCGTCGAAGAACTCCGGCTCGGCGCGCTTGCTGGTGATTTCCCACGCGGTGGCTTTCGCGCCGTTTTCGCAGAACTCGAACAGATGCGGATCGGCCGGCTTGGCCCATGAACAGCTCACGCATGCAAAGCCGCCAGGCTTGTTTTGCTGCGACAGAATCCGGCTGCCATTCAGCGCGACGTGTTCGTGATGCAGGATCGCGCCAACCGCCCTGATGGACCCCCAGCCACCGGCGGCATTGCGGTACGCCTTCAGCGGGGCGGTGAGTTCGCTTGCGGTGTTGGCGGGCGTGTCATTGCGCGTGTCGCTACGCACGTCGCGCTCCATGTCGAATTCGGTGCTCATTTGCACTCCTGCGGTTGGGCTGTATTCATCAGCCGATGTCCGGTCCGATGCCTTGCGCCACTGTGCGCAATTACCAGGCCTGTTGGCGCACAGGCATTCGCGGCGATTCCGCGGGTGGCCGCCGACGCGCGCGGCACGGGGATGCCCGCGTGGGAACGGCTATTGCTCGGCATCTTGCATAGGCAATGCTCGAGCATTGAGTCATCACAGGGATAAGGGATATCAAATGGCGCGACACAAGGCCGATGTAGCGGACGACGACTTCGAAATTTTCGCCAGCTATCACGGAACCGGCGATGGCCGATATGTAGGTGGCCTGAAGGTCGTGCGCAAGTGGGATCGCAAGATCCTGTTTCCATTCGACGGCGCGCCGGAAATCGGTCCGTACGCCACCGCCGACGAAGCGCGCCGCGCCGCGATCGACTATGGCCGCGAGATCGTCGCGGCCGATCGAGCGGCGCCGGAGAAATGAATTAGTGCGCGCGGGGTGGGCGGAAAATCGATGACCCAGCCGCCGCTCACCACATCGACATATTCAAGGCATGCCGCCGAGCGACGGCGAGATCGTGCTGCCGCGCGCCGGATCTTCCGGCTGTTCGTCGGGTACGGTGGGTCGCGCGGAGAGAGGCGGGTGATTGCGGTAACAGCTGTCGATCGACGTGTCGACGAGACAGCGCTGGAAAGCGTCGGCGTCGCCCGTGTTGGCGAACTGGTACAGCGTCCGCTCGACCTGCACTTCGGTATCCGATACGCGAATGGTGGTGATCGTCATGATGCTCTCCTTTTTACAAAGTGAATTCGGAGCTTCAGCCGGGCCTCATCCGATATGCGCGCAACCCGCATGCCCAGTGGGCTGCGGTGGTGTTTTGGCACGCTGCGTCGGGAGAGGGCCCGGCTTTTGCTGCTCTTTATGAATTGCCTCACCAGGCCCTCACAGGAGAAGCCTCATGCAAGACGATCGAAGCGACACCCGCGCCGCACCGATGAACCAATCCACGCACGAGTCGATGCACTCAGGCAGCGCGAGCGCTGCCCCCGCAAGTCATGACGAAACGGCCGCCAGTAACGCGAGCGCAAGCGAACCGCGCACGGTTGCCATCGACGATGAAGTGCGAGCGCGCAACAAGCCGAGCGGCACGCATTACGTCGAGCCGAGTCCGCTCGGTATCGAACCCGTGGAGCAGACGGGCGTGGATGTCCAGACGAATCCGCCACGCTCCAGCGAGCGTCCCGCTCAGACTGCCGAGGTGCCGCTCGGCACCGGCGCGCATGCCGAGCCGCCGGGAGGCGGGGGACGCGAGTCGCAGCAGAAGGGCCACGACTGAACACGGCCCTCGCAGGACAACACCGCCGCCACAGCCGTTAAACCGCAAGGTTCACTCGCGGCGCACAGGAGCACGATATGTTCAACGATTCGAAGCATGGCTTCGCGAAAGGCTTCGCAAAAAGCTTTGCTCACCACGGCCCGGACGGTCCCGGTCTGCCGACGAAACACGCCACTTACGAAGTGTTCATGCTGACACCGCACGACTGGGTGCCGAATAACAGCCGCTTGCCGGTCGTGATTTATCGGCACGCGCTGGTGCCGGACAGCGGCGACCTCGCCGCGGCCTTCGAGATTCTGTTCGACAACAATGGCTGGCCGCCGCAATGGCGCGACGGCATTTTCGACTATCACCATTTCCACTCGACCGCGCACGAAGTACTCGGCATCGCCGCGGGCGCGGCCGAGGTGATCGTGGGTGGACCGGGCGGCCGCGTCGTCAGCCTGTCGGCCGGCGACGCGCTGCTGCTGCCGGCGGGAACCGGTCATTGTCTGCAATCGTTCGAGCGGCATTTCAAGGTGGTGGGCGGCTATCCCGCCGGTCAGCAATGGGACATCCGCCGCGATGCGCTCACCCCCGACGAACTCGCCGCGATGCAGGCCTTGCCGTTCCCCGCGACCGATCCGGTCGACGGTGCGCACGGACCGGTTGTCGAAAACTGGTTGACGGCCGTCTGACGTAGGCTTGTTGCACGCAGCGTTCGGCGCACGAGCCACCGAACGAGCCTGAAGCTGGCCACGATCAAGTCACAAATCAGACCCACAGTAAGGCCTGATCGGCCCGCTTCCACCCATCGCCGCAAGCTGCCCGAAAGTTAGCTGCGACGAGCCCGGAAGTGCAAGGTCCGCGCAATGTAACGCCCAGTGCACAAACGCGCGCTTCGGCGCATCATCGTCGGGTCGGCTGCGTTTGCTCATGCGTTCTTCCATCAGAACACGGTTCGCAGGGTGCGTTTTTCACCGCGCCCTGCGATGTCTTCAACCGCCGAATCAAAGGAGTGTCTTCATGCAAAACGATCCCGCCCTCGATCAGCTCTGCATCAACACCATTCGCACGCTATCGATGGACGCCGTGCAGAAAGCCAATTCCGGCCACCCCGGCACGCCGATGGCGCTCGCGCCGGTGGCGTATCACCTGTGGCAGAACCATCTGCGCTACGACCCGGACGAGCCGCTGTGGCCGAATCGCGACCGCTTCGTGCTGTCGGTGGGACACGCTTCGATGTTGCTGTACTCGGTGCTGCATCTCGCGGGCGTGAAGGCCGTCGACCATGACGGCAAGCCGACCGGCTCGCCCGCCGTCTCGCTCGACGATATCGAGCATTTCCGTCAGATCGACAGCAAGACGCCGGGTCACCCCGAATACCGCATGACGACCGGCGTGGAGACCACCACCGGGCCGCTCGGCCAGGGGCTCGGCAATAGCGTCGGCATGGCGATGGCGGCGCGCTGGTACGAAACTCACTTCAACAAGACCGACGCACCGCTGTTCGACTATCGCGTCTACGCGCTGTGCGGCGACGGCTGCATGATGGAAGGCATTTCGCACGAAGCGGCGTCGCTCGCCGGGCATCTGAAACTGTCGAACCTGATCTGGATTTACGACAGCAATCGCGTCACCATCGAAGGCCATACCGATCTTGCCTACAGCGACGAAGTGGAGAGCCGTTTTCGCGGCTACAACTGGCACACGCTGCACGTCAAGGACGCCAATAACGCTGAAGAACTCGAAGCGGCCTTCGTCGAAGCGAAGAGCATCACCGACCGGCCTACGCTGATCGTGGTCAACAGCATCATCGGCTACGGTTCGCCGCACAAGCAGGACACGTCCGCCGCGCACGGCGAAGCACTCGGCGTGGAAGAAGTGGCGCTGACGAAAAAATTCTACGGCTGGCCAGAAGACAAATTCTTCTACGTGCCGGACGGCGTGCGCGAACGTTTTGCGCAAGGCGTCGGGGCGCGCGGCAAATCGGCGCGCGCCGACTGGCAGTCAAAACTCGACACGTACTCGAAAAAGTATCCGGACCTCGCGCGCGAATTCGCCCAGATCGAGGCGCACGAATTACCCGAGGGCTGGGACAAAGACATCCCGACTTTCCCGGCCGACGCGAAGGGCGTCGCAACGCGCGAATCGTCGGGCAAGGTGCTCAACGCGATTGCCGCACGGGTGCCGTGGATGATCGGCGGCGCGGCGGATCTGTCGCCGTCCACCAAGACCGATCTGAAATTCGAGGGTGCGGGCAGTTTCGAGCACGACAACTACGGCGGCCGCAACCTGCATTTCGGCATTCGCGAACACGGCATGGGCGCGGCGGTGAACGGTCTGGTGCTGTCGAATTTACGCGCCTACGGCTCCACGTTCCTGATTTTCAGCGACTACATGAAGCCGCCGATCCGCCTCTCCGCGATCATGGAGGTGCCGGCAATTTTCGTCTTCACGCACGACTCAATCGGCGTCGGCGAAGACGGCCCGACCCATCAACCGATCGAACAGCTGGCTTCGCTGCGTGGCGTGCCCGGCCTCACCGTGCTGCGTCCCGCCGATGCCAACGAAGTAGGCGAGGCGTGGCGTGTGGCGATGACGCAGCCGCTGCGTCCGTCGTGCATCGTGGTGTCGCGGCAGGCGCTGCCCACTTTCGACCGCACGCGCTACGGCGCGGCCGAAGGTGTGCGCAAAGGCGCCTATGTCCTGGCCGACGCGCCCGACGGTCAGAAGCCGCAAGTGCTGCTGATGGCCACGGGCAGCGAGGTGGCGGTTTGCGTCGAGGTGTATGAAAAGCTCAAGGGCGAAGGCATCGCGGCGCGCGTGATCTCGATGCCGTCGTGGGATCTGTTCGAGCGTCAGGACGAGGCATATCAGGAATCTGTATTGCCCAACGACATCGATGCACGCGTGGCGGTCGAGCAGGCCGCTTCGCTCGGCTGGGACCGTTATGTGGGACGGCTCGGCGCACAGATCGTCATGCATACCTTCGGCGCGTCCGCGCCGCTGTCCGATCTGAAGAAGAAATTCGGCTTCACGCCCGAGCACGTGTACGAAGCGGCGAAACAGCAGATCGAGCGGGCCAAGACGAAGACCACCAGGGAGTAGTCGGGCGCAATACGAAAACAGCCGGCGGTCTTTCAGACGCCGGCTGTTTTCTATTCAACGCGTGACGCGCAATGCGTAATCGCGAGACTCGATAATCAGCCGGATCAGTTGGCCGGAATCGTCACGACCGGTGCCTTGCTGCTCGTATCGGCTTCGGCCAGCGCCATCAGATTCTGCACCACCGTGAACGCATATTTCGAGTCGAAGTCGTTGCGGTCCACCCAGTACACCGACGGTCCGTAGGCGACCATCACATAAGCCTGCTTGGGCGGCTGCTTGCCCGAATGCACGATGATCGTGGGCCGCGTCTCGCCGCCGATCAGGCCGACCGTCGGTTTGGTCGAGCCGTCGTCGATACGCTCGACCGGCACTTGCACCTGCGCGCCGAGGTCGGTCAGGATGCCGAGCACCGAGCGCGTCACCATCGGAATCTTGTCGCCTTTTTTCGACGGCGACGACGGCCCGTAGACGATTTCGTAAGTCCGCGTGCTGTTCGACAGGCGCAGCAGTTTGCGCACGCTCGCGAGGTCGGCGGCGGTTTGCGGCGAGTCGCCGCTGGTGGTCGCGCCCATCACCAGATAGACGCCCATCACGCCGGTTTTCTTGTCGGCCTGGCGCGACTCCACATTGAGTTCGCCCGCGAGTTGCAGACGGCGCAACGCCTGCAGCAGTTCGAAAAAGCCCGGCGCGCCCGCGCTGTTTTCGCCGCCGAGCGCATTGCCGTTCTGCAGTCCGCCCACCGATTGCGCGGTGATCCGCAGCAACAGGTCGATGGGAATGCCGCCTTCGGCAAGCGGCAAGACGAGCGACGGCGCGAGCGGACGGATATAAGCCGAAGCGAAGGCGTCGCCGGTGGTGGGCGTGAAGGTGAAGGTCGGGTGATTCGAATAGGACACGCTGCCGGTGGCGAGCGCATAGCTCGGCTGGCTGCCCGAGCCGGCATTGGCCGTGGCGCCGCCGCTCGCGTCGAAGGAATAGGCGGCGATGATATTGCTGACAGTCAGAAAGGCGGGGGCGTCGCCGTAACGAAGTCCCACCACGGCGGCAAGAATTTCACGTTTTTTCGCGTCGCCGAGGGCGCGGGCGTAGTCGACCTGGTCGGCCTTGAGGCGGCTCGGTCCGATATGCACGCAGGCCGAGGTAAGGCACGCCGCGCAAAGCGCTGCGGCAACTGAAGCAGTTCTGATCATGGCAAGAAGGAGCGGACAGCAGCAATCCGTCTGAAGAATGGGCCCGCTTCGGAGTAGCAGGGGGCATACCCGGTGCCCGCCAGCCGACCTCGCTTACCTTGCCGTTGCGGCCGGTTTGTCCGCTGCGTTCAGACCAGGTTCAGGCTACGTTCAGGCTGCCGTCGAGCGTATTGCGATAGGCGCGCGACTGCATTTCCGCCAGCCGGCTCAAGGTTCTCGACAGATCGTGCGCGCCTTCCAGGCCGTTGAGCGCGGCTTCGATCGGCGCGTCCGAGCCGATGAAGAGCGCACGCTTGCGATCGTAAAAAATATCGACGAGCCAGATGAAGCGCTGCAAGGTGTGCGACGTCGCGAGCCACGCGGTGTGCAGATTGTCGAGAATCAGGCCGTGCCACGCGTGCGCCAGATCGAGGTAGTCGTGATGCGAGCGACTGGCCACGCACAGCGTGTCGAAATCCGCCCACATCAGGGCCGCGCCCGCCGCGCGCGCGGCAAGCGGACGGCCCGCAGCCGTGAGCGTGACGGGCTGCAGGCTCTCGCTGCCCTCGTAGCGTTCGAAGATTGCCTTGAGCGCCTCGGCCGCCACGTCGAGCGGCGCGAAGAAATGCGGCAGTTCGGCGTCTTCACCGCCGAAACGGTAATCGCGCGCGCCGTCGAAATGGATCACGGTGAACGCGCGCTTGATCTGTTCGATGGTGGGCAAGAAACGCTCGTGGAATTCCGGATCGGAGAGCAGGGCGTCGGGTGCGTAGTTGGATGTCAGCACGATACGCACGCCGAGTTCGAGCGCCGTGTCGAGAAAGCGGCCCATCAGGAAGGCGTCGGCAATGTCGTGCACGTGGAATTCGTCGAAGCAGAGCAGCGTGACGCCGTCCAGCCATTGCTTCGACACCGAGCCGAGACGGTCGTCGCCGCGCGGTTCGTTGACGAGCCGCCGATTGATCTCGCGCAGGAATTCATGAAAGTGCAGGCGCCGTTTCGAGCAGGTTGCGAGTTCGAATACGGTATCCACCACCAGGCTTTTGCCGCGACCAGGCAGGCCGTGACAATACACGCCCTGACGCGGCGCGGCCTGTTTGTCGTCACGGCCCGCAAGCAGGGCGACGAGCGCCGCGATGGCCTGTTGCTGGCTGGCGTCGGGCGCGATGCCGCGCGCGGCCAGGTGTTCGACTACGCGTGCTTCATCGGGCATGAACATTGGCGCGGTTCAACACGCGCTGCAATTCGCGCGGGTCGACCGGTTTGGTGAAGTGGTGATCGAAGCCGGCCGATTCGGCGCTCTGTTTGTCCTGCTGCTGTCCCCAGCCGGTCACGGCAATCAGCAGAATGCCGGCGTTGTTGTCGTCGCTGCGAATCTGGCGGGCCACTTCGTAGCCGTTCAGCAGCGGCAGGCCGATGTCGAGAATCACGACATGCGGCGCGAACTCGCGGATCAGTTCGAGTCCGGCGATACCGTCGCCGGCGGTGCGCAACTGGTGGCCTTCGAGTTCCAGCACCATCGCGAGACTTTCGGCGGCGTCGGCGTTGTCGTCCACCACGACCACTCGAAGTCCGGCTGTGTGCGGCGCGTCGGGCAGCGCGTCGTCTTCCGGCACGAGCGCCGATTGCGCGAGCGGCAGACGAATGACGAATTCGCTGCCGCTGCCGGGTCCGGCGCTGAATGCGGCCACGCTGCCGCCGTGCAGTTCGGCGAGGCCGCGCACCAGCGCGAGCCCGATGCCGAGTCCGCCTTGCGAGCGTTCGAGCGCCGGCGCGAGTTGCGAGAACATTTCGAATACGCTCGCCAGGTGTTCGCGCGGAATGCCGATGCCCGAATCGCGCACGGAGATCACCGCCTCGTTGCCTTCGCGTTCCGCCGTGAGCGCGATGTCGCCGCCGGGCGGCGTGTATTTGGCCGCGTTGTTCAGCAGGTTCAGGATCATCTGCGACAAGCGCGTGGGATCGGCGTCGAGATAGAGCGCCTCGCGCGGCAAGGTCACGCTCAGATGATGCGACGACGCCTGAACGGTCGGCCGCGCCGACTCCATGGCCGATTGCATCGCGCGCGCCAGTTCCAGCCGCTGCTTGCGCAATTCGAGCTTGCCTTGCGTGATGCGCGACACCTCCAGCAGATCGTCGACCAGATGCGTCATGTGTTGCAACTGACGGTCGAACACGTCGCGCGACCAGTTCAGCTGCGGATCGGCGAATTCCTTCAGGCGCAGTATTTCGAGTACGTTGCGCATCGGCGCGAGCGGGTTGCGCAACTCGTGCGCAAGCGTGGCGAGAAACTCGTCCTTGCGCCGGTCGGCTTTGGAGAGTTCGAGATTCAGACGCTGCAACTGCTGCTCGGCGCGTCTGCGTCGCGTGATGTCGCGGCTCACGCTCACCGCGCCGTAAATATCGCCGCGCGCGTTGGCGAGCGGCTTGACCACCGTTTCGCAGACGCCGCGTGAGCCGTCGCGCCGCACGAAGGTCAATTCGCCGCGCCAGGTGCCTTCGGCGGCGAGGGCGGAGAGTGCTTCGCGGCGCACCCGCAAGGCGTCTTCGGGCGGATGGAACATCGAGATCGGCCGGCCGAGAATTTCACGCGTGCGATAACCGAGCATGCGCTCGCCGCCGACGTTGAAGTCGGTGATGTTGCCGCGCAGATCCGTGATGACGATCGCGTCGTTCAGATGTTCAAAAATCGCCGCCTGACGCCGCAAGGCGGTTTGCGCTTCCTTGCGCTCGGTGATGTCGATGCCGAGGCCGAAGATCATGGTCGGCTCGCCGTTGCGATCGTACGTGGCGCGGCCACGGCCTTCCATCCAGCACCAGTCGCCGCTCGCGTGCAGGAAGCGGAACTCGGCAACGTAGTCGTCGCCGGTTTCCACCGCGTGATCGACGGCTTCGTTCAGTGCCGTCAGGTCCGCCGGATGGATCAGCGCGAAGAAGCCGCCGGGCGCGCTGGCGAAGTGTCCTTCGGCGTAACCTGCGAGCGCTTCCAGTTCGCGGCCCCATTCGAATTGCCCGGTTCGCGGATCGTGCGACCACGCGCCCATGCGCGCGCCGCGCATGGCGAGACCGAGCATGTCGCGGCTTTCCTGCAGTTCTTTCTGCGCCAACCGGTGCGCCGCGACGGACGCCTCGGCGTTGCGCCGCGCGAGCAGCAGTTCCTGTTCGTACTTATGGCGGTCGGCCACGATCAGCACGGCCACTTCCAGGTAGCTCGCGTCACCGTGACGCCGCATCACGGCGTTGAGCAGCATCGGCACCATATGACCGTCCTGGTGCACCATGTTCAGCTTGATCTCGGCCACCGAACCCTGCATCTGCAGCAACGGCGCCCAGTGCGTCTGATAGAACACCTTGCCGCCCGCCGTGAGCAGCGACTGCAACTGCCGCACGCCGGCCAGTTCGCCGGGCGCGTAGCCGAGCCAGCCGCACAAGGTGGCGTTGACGCGCTGGATCAAACCGTCGTCGCGAGCGACGAGCAGGCCGCACGCGGCGTGCTCGAACAAGGCATCGGAAGACGGTATGGGCGTGTCCATGCTGTGCATCGCGTTACAGACTCAATGTGCCGAGAAAAGCCGAGATGGCTGCGGCGCTCGCGGCGGGCGAACTCAGATGCGGACAGTGGCCGGTGTTCTCGATAACGTTCAGGGTGCTCGCCGGCATCATACGGTGCATGTACTCGCCCACCGAGCACGGCGCGATGATGTCGTCGCTGCTTTGCAGGATCAGCGTGGGCGCGGTGGCGCGCGGCAGCAGGTCGCGGTGGTCGGACAAAAACGTGACGCGTGCGAAATGCTGGGCGATCTCGGGATTGGTGCGGCAGAAGCTGTTGGTCAGTTCGACGCCGAGTTCGGGCTGATCCGGCGCGCCCATGATGACCGGCGCCATGGTGCTCGACCAGCCGAGATAGTTGCCTTCGAGCGTGCTCAGCAGGTCTTCGATATCGGCGCGGGAAAAGCCGCCGATGTAGTCGCCGTCGTTCACGTAGCAGGGCGACGGTCCCACCATGATCTGCGCGGCAAAAAGGCCGGGCGACCGCACGCCGGCAATCAGGCCGATCATTGCGCTAACCGAATGGCCGACGAACACCACCGGTTCGCGTGCGTCAGCGTCGGTCACTTCGTTGACGATCTCGATCAGGTCGGCCGCGTAACCTTCGAGCGAGTTGTACTTGCCGGCATCGTACGCGGACAGATCCGAAGAACCGCTGCCGACCAGGTCGAACGTGACGATGCGGTAGTCGTGTTCGAACGCCGGTGTCAGGTAGCGCCACATGGTCTGATCGCAGCCGAAGCCGTGCGCCATCACCATGGTGCGTTTGGCGGCGCGCGTGCCGCTGCCCGTCATACGTATGTTGTTGCGCTGCGCGATGCTCATCGGATATCCAGAAGCGTGCCGGAGGCGAGGCGGGATGCGCCGCGCCCGGCATCTGCTGAATGTTACCGCAGTCTGGCCCCGAGGCGTGGCGTGGTGCCACGGAGCCCCAGGAATCCGGCAACGCGCCGTGCATGAAGAAAAAAACGGCGCGTTCAGCCGGTTCTGATCGGCTGAACGGCTTGCTGATCCTTGAGACCGAATTGCTCGTACTGGGAGATGACCTGCGCGCCGAACAGCAGCAAGGTGGCGAGCCATTCCAGACTGAACAGGATGACGATCGCCATGGTCAGCGAGCCGTAGACCACGCTGACTTGCGAGAGGGTGGCGAAATACCAGACCAGCACGTGCCGCGTGATTTCCCACAACACTGCGGCCACCACGCCGCCGAGCAGCGCCAGTTTGAGCGACGGCCGGCCGACCGGCATGACCATATAGATCGACGTGAGCACGAAAATTTCGCCGGCGAGGCCGAGCAGATACAGCACGACGCGCGAGAGTCCCTGCAACGAGACGTGCAGGCCGAACAGGTCCACGCCCTCGGCGCCGACCGCTTCGAGCCCGCTCGATACGAAGGTGACGATCAGAATGCCCACGCCGAGAAACAGGATGTAGCAATACGGCAGCAGCGCCGACAGCAGAAAATGGCGCCGCCGCACCACCACCCGATGCACGAAGATCAGGGACATCGCATTTTCCAGCACCGTGAAGGCCAGCGAACTGAAGAAGATCATCGTCAAGAGCAACACCCAGCCGATCACGGCGCGATGCGCCAGAAAGTTGGCGAGTTCGTGGACCAGCGCGGTGGACTGGCCCGGCACCAGCCACTGCAGCAGATGCCCGAGCGCGCCGAGCAAGACGTGCTGCGGCACCAGCCGCGACAGCACGATCACGATGAGGATCATCAATGGCACGATCGAGAGCAAGGCGTAATACGCCACCGCGCCGGCCAGCAGCAGACCCTGATTGGCGCGAAAAGCCTTCAGCGTTTGCAGGAAAAATGTGCCCGGATGCCGTGCTACGTTCAGCATGTGAGCGTCGAGAATGGTTTCCATGGCGGATCTCACGGCGCTTTCATGGGTCGCGAGGGAATGCGGCCCCGATCGTCAGCGCGTACGCTTTGGGTGTAGCAAGAAAGCAGCCAAGGTCACAAATGAGGTGCGTCAATTCCGTGCGTTTGGCTCAGCAGCCAGACGGGAATGCGGTTTGCTTTGCACATTTCTATAAACCACGCCGACGCGTCGGCAAATCCACTCGCAAGCCCACTCATCCGTCCAGCGGAAAGCGCCAGCCTTGAACTTCGACTCCGAGATGGCCGACCTCGTCGTTGCACGGCCCGAAGGCCTGTATTGCCCGCCGGGCGACTTCTACATCGACCCGTGGCGGCCGGTCGACCGGGCCGTGATTACCCACGCGCATTCCGACCACGCGCGCTTCGGTCATCGGCATTATCTGGCGTCCGAGGCGGGAGCGAACGTGCTGCTGTCGCGCCTACCCGGCATTTCGCTGCAAACGCTGCGCTACGGCGAGCGGCTCGCAATCGGCGAGACGGTGGTTTCCTTGCATCCCGCCGGGCACGTGCTCGGTTCGGCACAGGTCAGGATCGAGCACGCGGGCCGGGTGTGGGTCGCCTCGGGCGACTACAAGCTCGACGACGACCCGACCTGCGCACCCTTCGAAGCCGTACGCTGCGACACGTTCATCACCGAGTCGACCTTCGGACTGCCGATCTATCGCTGGGACCCGCCGCGAACGGTGTTCGACGGCGTCGATTCATGGTGGCGTCACAACGCGAGCGAAGGGCGTGCGTCGGTGCTGTTCTGCTATTCGTTCGGCAAGGCGCAGCGCGTGCTGGCGAGCGTCGACGCGGGCATCGGTCCGATCTTCTGCCACGGCGCGGTCGAGCCGCTCAATCGCGCGTATCGCGAGGCGGGCGTGCCGTTGCCGGCGGTGCGGCCGGTCAGCGAAATCCCCGTGAAGGACAAGGCCGTGTTCAGGGAGGCGTTGATCGTCGCGCCGCCGTCCGCGCAGGGCAGCGCCTGGCTCAAGCGTTTCGGCGACTACAGCGATGCCTTCGCGTCGGGCTGGATGCGTCTGCGTGGCGCACGACGCAGGCGCGGCGTCGATCGCGGCTTTGTGCTGTCGGATCACGCGGACTGGCCCAGCCTGCAAACGGCGATCCAGTCGACGGGAGCCACGCGTGTCATCGTGACTCATGGTTCGGTCGAACCGATGGTGCGCTGGTTGCGCGAGCAAGGGCTGCAAGCCGGCGCATTCGAGACGCAATATGGCGATGACACCGTCGAGGCGGATGCCGCCGGCGCGGACGAATCCGCCGTGGCGGATAAAGACGCAACCGAGGCAACCGAGGCAACCCAGGCCGCGCAGGAGCGCCTCGCGCAAGACGAGCGCAGCGCGGCGGACGAAGAAGCGCCGGGCCGTCTATGAAACGTTTCGCCGCCCTCTACACCGCGCTCGACGCGACCACGTCCACGCACGACAAACTCGCCGCGCTGACGAGCTATTTCTCGGCGGCCGAGCCGGAAGACGCGGCGTGGGCATCGTATTTTCTGGCGGGCGGCAAGCCGCGCCAGTCGGTCCCGACGCGGCTGCTCAGCGAAATCGCCCGCGAGCGCGCCGGCCTGCCGGAGTGGTTGTTCGAAGAGTCGTATCACGCCGTCGGCGATCTGGCCGAGACCATCGCACACATTCTGCCGCCTGCGCAGCGCGACTCGGAACTCGGTCTCACACAGTGGATCGAGCAACGCGTGCTGACCTTGCGAGGCGTCGCGCCCGAGGCATTGCGCGAACGTCTCCTCGGCTACTGGGACGAACTCGACTGGAGCGGGCGCTTTCTGCTGACCAAGCTGATCGGCGGCGGTTTCCGGGTGGGCGTGGCGCGGCAACTGGTGGTGCGTGCGCTCGCGGAAGTGGCGGGTGTCGATCACAAGCGGATCGCGCAACGCATGGTGGGGTGGACCGACTCGCGTCAGACGCCGAGCGCCGCGCGTTATCTGCGTCTGATCGCGCCCGAGGCGCAGGGCGAAGACGCGCAGCCGAACCAGCCGCACGAGAGCGATCTCGGTTTGCCGTATCCGTTCTTTCTCGCCCATCCTTTGCAGGCCGATCCGGCGACGCTGGGCGAGCCGTCGGCCTGGCAGATCGAATGGAAGTGGGACGGCATTCGCGCGCAACTGGTCAAACGCGGCGGCCGCGTGTGGTTGTGGTCGCGTGGCGAGGACCTGATCACCGATCGCTTTCCGGAAGTGGCCGCGCTGGGCGAGGCGTTGCCGGACGGCAGCGTGATCGACGGAGAAATTCTGGCGTGGGAGCCCGGCGAGCCGGCGCCATTGCCGTTCGCGCGGCTGCAACCGCGCATCGCGCGCAAAACGCTGACGAAAAAAATTCTCGCGGATTCACCCGCGACCTTGCTCGCCTACGATCTGCTTGAAGCGAACGGCAAGGACCTGCGTATGACGCCGCTCGCCGACCGGCGCGCGCAGCTGGAGCAACTGGCGGTGTCGCTCGACGGCACGCTGGCGGCCGACCTGCTGCGCGTGTCGCCGCTCGTCAGCGCGCCGGACTGGCAGTCGCTCGCGGCGCTGCGCGAGGAGAGCCGCGCGCGCGGTGTCGAAGGGCTCATGGTGAAAGAGCGCGATTCGATGTACGGCGTGGGTCGCACCAAGGCCTCCGGTACGTGGTGGAAGTGGAAGATCGACCCCTACGCCGTGGATGCCGTGCTGCTCTACGCACAGCGCGGTCACGGCCGGCGCGCGAGCCTGTACACCGATTTCACGTTTGCCGTCTGGGACGAAGCGAACGGCGTGCGCACGCTCGTGCCGTTTGCGAAGGCGTATTCCGGCCTCACCGACGAAGAGATGCGCCAGGTCGATGCGATCGTCCGCAAGACCACGATCGAAAAGTTCGGTCCCGTTCGCAGCGTGACACCCACCCTCGTGTTCGAGATCGGCTTCGAGGGTATTCAGGCGAGTCCGCGTCACAAGTCGGGTGTGGCCGTGCGTTTTCCGCGCATGCTGCGCTGGCGCACCGACAAGCCGATTGAAGCGGCCGACACCCTCGCAATGCTCAAAGGCTTCCTCGACGAACGTGCGGGATAACCCGCAGACGCGTGGCGCTTTAAGAAAATCATTACGTCATATCCGGCATACCAGGGTTTATTTCGTGGCAGATAAACGGCGCCGCGTCCCGCGTGCACGCCACGAGGGCGGCGCGCACGCCAGGTGTGCGTTTGAGCGGCATGACGGCGCGTCGCGAAGGCTTTCTTCCGGCTCTTCGCGCGCCGTCCATGGGCATAAACCAGCAGGCGCGCACGCGCAGCCTGAGCTATATAGAGACATGAAGCGAAACATATGAAGCGTCCGCGGCGGCGCACCTACAACGGCAGAACGAAGACAGCACAACGACAGCACGACGGCAGGACGGCACGCGCCGCACGCCAGGCGCGACGCCGAAGCACGGGTCGAATAAAACACCTGGGATGAAAGTGACGCCGGCGATTCGCCAGGAGCGAATCTTGCGCGTATTCGCCCCGGTGCCCAAACGCGGCCCATCAGGAGAATAGGGTGACGTTGAACGACGGAATGGATGACAACGAAGACGTCGTGGTATGGCGGCCGATCCAGTACGCCATGGCATCGCATCGCCGCGTGCTGGTGGTGGACGACTATCGCGAGGCGGCCGACGCGCTGCAGATGCTGCTCGACGCCGACGGGTTCGAGTGCCGCGCGCTGGACGATCCGTTCGAGGTATGTGGCATGGCCTGCGAGTGGCAGCCCTTTGCGGTGCTGCTGGACATCAAGATGCCGGGCATCGACGGGCTCGAACTCGCCCGTCGCCTGCGCGCGAATCCGTCGACGAAACATATGTTGCTGGTGGCCTGCACCGCATTCGCTTCGCGCGACGACCGCGCTCGCGCACGGGCGGCGGGCTTCGACGCGCACTGCGCAAAACCGCTGACGCCGGAGCGTCTGCTGCGCGTGCTCGAATCGGCCGCGGCGGTGCATGCGGAAGGTCCATCGTGATGCGGCGGAATGCCGTGTCGTTTGAAAAATGTGCTTAACGTCTAGCGTTTTTCCGCCAATAGTTTTACGCCAATGAGTTGGCGTTCGTAACAAGCGCGTGCGCGAGTTTCATCGCGCACGTCCCGTCATCACAGGGTCATCGGAACGCCGTCACTCAGTCCGGCGCATATTTGAATTCAGGTAGCGCCTCGAGCGATTTCTTGGTCGCGTCCGGCAATACGACTTTCCGGTTGTTCACCTGAAGATCGTTGAACGGCACGGCGACCAGATGCTTGCCCATGCCGAGGAAACCGCCCACGGAAAGAATCGCATAGGTGCCGCGGTCGCCGCCCGGCGAGACGATCAGATCGTCCAGCGTACCGATGGTGTCCTTGTTCCGGTTGTACACGTCTACGCCGCTGAGTTTCGACGCGCGATAACCGCTCGCCAGCTGAACCACGTCCGTACGTTTTTCGGTGATGGCTTGCGGCGCGCCTTGTGCGTAGCTCGCCGTCTGCGCGCCGAGTGTCATGAGAAAGAGGGTTGCCGCAATCAGCGGACGGGTTTTGGCAGTGATCGTGGCCATGGTGTTTTCTCCCAGTGTTGTCGAATGTTCTGGCGGCGCGCGTCGCTCGATGCCACGCGCTACACGTCGCGAGGCGGCATAGCACCGCCGGCTTCCAATAAAGACGGTTGCAAGTGCCGTGCCGTGAGCGTTGAACGTGCCGTTCGGTAGCACGCGCACGGCCGGGACCGGATTTTGCTATCTACGCTGGCCCCGCGGGTCTTCATGACCTGCCATCGAATCTCTCCCTCTGCCGAACACACAACAGGAAGCACTATGTCCAACCAGGCCAGTTACGCAACGCGCATTGCCGAAGGAACGCCTTTTCCGCTCGGCGCGACATGGAATGGAAGCGGAGTCAATTTCGCGTTGTTCTCGGCCAACGCGACCAAGGTTGAACTCTGTCTGTTCGACGAAACCGGCACGACCGAAATAGAACGGATCGAACTGCCGGAATACACCGACGAAGTCTGGCACGTGTACGTGCCGAATCTGAAGCCGGGCGCGGTGTACGGTTATCGCGTGCATGGTCCCTACGAGCCCGAGAAGGGTCACCGTTTCAACCCGAACAAACTGTTGCTCGATCCGTACGCCAAGGCGCACATCGGCGAGCTCAAATGGGCGCCGGAGATTTTCGGCTATACGCTCGATTCCGAAGAAGGCGATCTGTCGTTCGACGAACGCGACAGCGCGCCCTTCGTGCCGAAGTGCAAGGTAGTCGATGCAAACTTTTCATGGTCGCATCCGGAGCGCAATGCGTTGCCGTGGGACCGCGTGATCTGCTACGAAACTCACGTGCGCGGATTCACGAAGCGTCACCCGGATGTGCCGGAGAACCTGCGCGGCACGTTCGCGGGGCTCGGCCAGCAGGTCGTGCTCGATTACATCCGCAACCTCGGCGTGACGTCGGTGGAGTTGATGCCGGTGCAGACCTTCGTGAACGACAGCTATCTGCTCGACAAAGGTCTCACCAACTACTGGGGCTACAACACCATCGGTTTCTTCGCTGCCGATCCGCGCTTCTTTGCTTCGTCGACCGACTCGGTGGGCGAATTCAAGGAGATGGTGGACCGCTTTCACAACAACAACCTCGAAGTGATTCTCGACGTGGTGTACAACCACACCGCCGAAGGGAACGAGCGCGGACCGACGCTCTCCTTCAAAGGTATCGACAACGCTTCGTACTATCGCCTGATGCCGGACGAGCCGCGCTATTACATCAACGATACCGGCACCGGCAATACGCTGAATCTTTCGCATCCGCGCGTGCTGCAGATGGTGACGGACAGCTTGCGTTACTGGGTGACGGAGATGAAGGTGGACGGCTTCCGCTTCGACCTCGCCACGATTCTGGGCCGCGAAACCCACGGCTTCGACGAGGGCGGCGGTTTCCTCGACAGTTGCCGCCAGGACCCCGTGCTTGAAAGCGTGCGGCTCATTGCCGAGCCGTGGGATTGCGGTCCCGGCGGTTATCAGGTGGGCGGTTTTCCGCCGGGCTGGGCGGAATGGAACGACCGCTTTCGCGATACCGTGCGCGAGTACTGGAAAGGCGACGAAGGCAAGGTGGCCGATCTCGCGACCCGCGTGACCGGCTCGGGCGACAAGTTCAATCATCGTGGCCGGCGTCCGTGGGCCAGCGTGAATTTCATCTGCGCGCACGACGGCTTCACGCTCAACGATCTGGTCTCGTATAACGACAAGCACAACACGGCCAACGGCGAAGACAACAAGGACGGTCACTCCGACAACAAGTCATGGAACATGGGCGCGGAAGGCCCGACCGACGACGCCGATATCCGCCAGCAGCGCGAACGTCAGAAGCGCAATCTGCTTGCCACGCTGCTGCTTTCGCAAGGCACGCCGATGATACTCGCGGGCGACGAATTCGGCCGCACGCAGCAGGGCAACAACAACGCGTACTGTCAGGACAACGAGATCAGCTGGGTCGACTGGGACGGTATCGACGACGACGGCCGCGCGCTCACGGAATTCGTCAAGAATCTCACCACGCTGCGGCATCGTCTGCCCGTGCTGCGTCGCGGACGCTTTCTCACCGGCGAGTACAACGAGGCGCTGGATGTCACCGACGCGCGCTGGCTTTCGCCGGACGGCAAGGATCTGACGGACGAGCAGTGGGCGGACGCTTCCATGCGCTGTTTCGGTCTGGTGATCGACGGCCGCGCCCAGGCCTCCGGCATTCGCCGTCCGGCTTCCGACGCCACCTTGTTGCTGGTGTTCAACGCGCATCACGACGTGGTCAATTTCACCTTGCCCGAGATTCCCGACGGCGATGTGTGGACCTGTCTGCTCGACACCAATATGCCGGTGCGCGCAGAGCTGCCGCAATTCCAGTCCGGTGACGCGTATCAGGTCACGGGCCGCTCGCTGTTGCTGTTCGCACTCGAAGCGCCGAGCCGTGCGACGCAGCGCGTATTCGACCGCCTCGAAGAGCAACTCACCTCAGACGAAAGCGACGGTTCGGCGGGCAAGTAAAGCGCGCTGTGCGGGAATAGCGCTTGCTCGATGGTCAGCGTCGTCGCGCGCCGGATGCTTCACGTATCCGGCGCGCGATGATGACACCAGCGGCCTTCATCCGTGCAGGCTCTCATTCAGCGTCTCCCATCTGGGGTGATCAAATGGAACAGGACAACACGTCTCTCGACGAGCAGATTCGCACGCGCGCTTACTACCTGTGGGAGCAGGCGAGTGAACCGAAAGGCACGCCGGACGAGTATTGGGAACAGGCCCGCGCGGAGATCGAGAAAGAAGCGCCGCCTGTCGAGAGTGGCCCGGTCGACGGTTCAGGCAAGCGGTAAGCGCGACTCATGACCCCACTGATCGCAGCCGACATCGCAGCCGACATCGCAGCAATGCAGCCTCCATGAAGGACATTCCCGAACCACGCGTGACACGGCCCGCCGCTCGCATCCAGGCGCCGCCTGCCGCGTTCGGCATCGACACGCTGGTCGCGCTCGCGGTGGGCGTGACGGTGGTGGCGTGCCTGTATTTCGCGCGTGCCGTGCTGATTCCGATCACGCTGGCCGTGCTGCTCAGTTTTCTGGTTGCACCGCTCGCGGACTGGATGTGCCGGTTCCGGATCGGCCATGTCGCCTCGGTGTTTGCCGCGGTATTCGTTTCGATATCCGTCATCGTGATTGCGGGCGCGGTGATCGCGACGCAACTCACCGAACTGGCGGCCGGCATTCCGCGCTATCAGGCCACCATCGAACGCAAGGTGGACGCCGCGCATAACCTCACCATCAGCAAGCTCAACCGGCTCGCCGGCGCGGCCGGCCAGGCGTTCCAGCGTGCCACAGTCGAGCCGCCACAGCCGGTGCCGTCACGCGATGCGACCTCGACTGCGGCTTCGGCCACGCACGCGCCCGCCGCCGTGCCGGTCGAAGTGCGCGAACCGGTGCCGACGCCGTTCGAACTCGCGCGGCGTGTCCTGTCGCCGGCCATCAGTCCGCTGGAAACTTCGTTCATCGTGTTCGTGGTGATGGTGGTGATCCTCCTGCAACGGGATGATCTGCGCGACCGCGCGATACGCCTGTTCGGCTCGCGCGATCTGCATCGCACCACCACGGTGATGGACGAAGCCGCGCGGCGCCTCAGCCGCTATTTCGTTTCGCAACTCGGCGTGAACGCGGGTGTCGGCGTGGTGATCGGCGTGGGGCTCTATTTCATCGGCGTGCCGAGTCCGATCCTGTGGGGCATTCTCGCCGCCTTTCTGCGGCTCGTGCCTTATGTCGGTATCTGGATTTCCGCCACGCTCGCCACGGCGCTGGCCGCCGCGGTCAGTCCCGGCTGGAGCATGGCGATCTGGTCGGTGGCCTTGTTCATCGGTGTCGAAGTGCTGGTGGGGCAGGTGGTCGAGCCGCTGCTGTACGGACGCAGCACTGGACTCTCACCGTTCTCGGTGGTGGTCGCGGCCATTTTCTGGAGCTGGATCTGGGGGCCGATCGGCCTGATCCTGTCCACACCGCTGACCTTGTGTCTGCTCGTTCTCGGGCGACACGTGCGGCGGCTCGAATTTCTCGACGTATTGCTCGGCGATCAGCCCGCGCTCACGCCCGTCGAAAACTTCTATCAGCGCGCGCTGGCCGGCGATCCCGACGAGGCGATCGAGCAGGCCGAGGCGCTGTTGCGCGAGCGCTCGCTCTCCGCGTATTACGACGAAGTGGCGCTCAAGGGTCTGCAACTCGCCGCGAACGACGTGCTGCGCGGCAGCGTCACCTCGGCGCAACTCGCGCGCATCGAAGCCACCACCAACGATCTCGTGGACGGACTGGACAGTTACGACGATCGCGCGCCGATGCGCGAGCCCGCCGAAGACAACCTGAGCGCACTGGAGCCCACCGCTGCCGAATCCGGCTCCGAAGCGGCGGCAATTCCGCCTGCGGAACCTGCGCCCGTCGAACCGCAACTGGCGGACCACCATGCGGAACTACGCGGGAAGCCGCCGGGCCGCGTGCTATGCATTCCCGGCCGCGGTCCGCTCGATGCGCTCGCCACGACTATCCTGTTGCAGGTGCTCGGCAAGCATGGCTTCGAGGCGCGCGCCTTGCCGCACGAAGCGGCGTCGCGGGCGTCGATCGAGAATCTCGATGCGAGCGATGTCGGCATCGTGTGCATTTTTTATCTGCAGATCGACGGCATTCCTTCGCACCTGCGCTATCTCGTCAAGCGCTTGCGGGCGCGCTTGCCGCACGCGTCCATCGTGGTAGGACTATGGGTCGCGCAGGATACCGACAAATGGAGCACAGATCTGCAGACTGCGATCGGCGCGGAGGTGTACGCGAGTTCCTTGCAGGACATGCTGCACGCGTGCCAGCGGATTCGACGCGCGGGAGCTGGTCAGGATATCGGCGCGGGCGAAATCGTCAGCAAGGACCTCGTTGTCGCCAACGGTTAACCGACCCATATGGCCTCGCAATAAATCAGCGGCTCAGCCGCCGTTCGATGACGTCGCCGCTTCGCCCGGTGTCTCCTGCCAGCCGCCGCCTAGCGCTTTGTACAGCGACACCAGATCGGTGCTGACCTGCGTGGTGCCCTGCGCGTATTGCTGACGCGCCTGCGCCAGTTGCCGTTCGGCGTCGAGCACGTTGATAAAGCTGGTGATGCCTTTTCTGTAGCTGTCCCGAGCGAGCAGGAACGCGTCCTGTTGCTCGGCCACACTCTGCGCGAGCGAATCGCGCCGCGCCTGATCGGTGCGATACACCACTAGCGCGTTGTCCACGTCGCGCAGCGCGAGCAGCACGGTCTTGCGATAGTCGAGCGCCGCTTCCGCTTCCTGTGCTTTCGACAGACGCAGATTCGATACCAGCGCGCCACCCTGGAAAATCGGCAGCGAAATACTCGGCCCGAACGAATAGAACAGATGCGACCAGCGCGACAGGTCGCTCGCATTGGTCGCGCGTGTGCCGATTTGCCCGGTTAGCGAGACGTCGGGATAGAACTGCGCCACGGCGACGCCGACGCTCGCCGTCGCCGCATGCAGATTTGCTTCGGCGCGGCGAATGTCGGGGCGCCGCCGCGCGAGCGTCGACGGCACGCCGACGGGCACGGTCGGCGGAACGGGCGGCACGGCGGCGGGAGTGGACAGTTCCGCTTCGAGCGCGCCGGGCGCCTCGCCTACCAGATAGGCCAGCGCGTTGAGCGCCTGCGCGATCTGCTGCTCGTATTGCGGCAACTGCGCCTGAGTTTGCGCCAGTTGCGCGGTGGCGTTTTTCAGATCCAGTTCGCTCGTGAGGCCCACTTTCGCCTGACTCTGCGTGAGCGTGACGATTTCCTGCTGCTCGTCCACGAGATTTTTCGTGACGCCTTGCAATACCTGCGCGCCGCGCAATTGCAGGTAGGTCTGCGCGACTTCCGCTTCGAGCGAGAGCAGTGCGTCGTTGCGGCTCTCCACGGCAACCTGGGTTTGCGCTTGCGCGGATTCGACCGAGCGTCGCACCCGGCCGAACAGATCCAGTTCCCACGAAGCGTCGAATCCAGCCTGCCAGAGATTGACCGGCGCGGTGAGCTGATTCAGCACGTTGTTCGCGCCGTTCTGCAAGGTCGCGCCCGCACCCGGCGCAATGGCGTTGATCGGCGAATCCGGTGCGCCTAGCTGGTTGACCTTGCCGTACACGTCGTCCGATTCGAGAAAGCCCTTGATGCCGAGTTGTTCGCGCTGATAGCTGCCGGTGGCGCGCACGTTCGGCAAGCCTTGTGCCGCCGCACTTTGCACCTGCGTGCGCGCCTGCACGATACGCAGCACGGCTTCCTGCAGATCGAGATTGCCGCGCGCCGCGCGATCGACCAGCGCGTTCAAGGTCGGATCGTTGAAGTTGCGCCACCAGCGCGGATCGGGATCGGTGTCGAGCGTCGGCACGGACGTGACCGTTCGCGCGGGCGCGAGAGCCGTGCCGCTTGCAGGCGTCGCGGCGGCGGCGGTGTTTTGGCGCGCATTATGGTTTATATCGTGCCATTGCGACGGCACGTCGGCTGTCGGCGGCTTGAAATCCGGCCCGACGCTGCACGCGGCGAGCAGCGTCGCGAGCGTCAGCACGGAGAGTGCCGGTTTGAACAGGGTGCTTTGCATGTCAATGTCCTCCTGCGCCGCCGGCGGCTTTGACCGGCGAAAAGAAGAACGTCATCGGAATACACAGCACGCAGAACACCGCGAGAATCGCGAACACGTCGACGTAAGCGAGTATCGTGGACTGCGAGATGAAGGTGGTGTACATGCGTCCCGTGGCGGTTTGCATGGCCTGCGCGAAGGGTACGCCGGTCATCTCGGCGATGGTCTGCGCGCTGCGCTGCACGGCGTCGTTGTAGTTCTGCGAAAGCGTGGACATGTGTTCGGACAGGTGAGCCATGCGAGCCTGCGTGCGCTCGCGAATCAGCGCGGTGGAAAGCGAAATACCGATCGACCCCGCGACGTTGCGGAACATCGTGAAGAGCGCGGACGCGTCGTCGTTCAGCCTCGGTGGCACCGTCAAGTACGCGAGCGTGGTGATCGGCACGAACAGGAAACCGATTGCCAGCGACTGCGCGCTGCGCATCTTGACGAGCGTGTCGTAGTCGATATCCGGCACGAGCAGATGCGAATAGGCGAGTGCGCAGGCGAGCAGGGCGAAGCCCGTTGCCACCAGAAAGCGCGTCTGCACATAGGGCATCAGCTTGCTGATGATCGGAATCTCCAGCGTGATGAGCACCGCGCCCGGAGAAAGCACGAGGCCGGCCAGCATGGCGGTGTAGCCGAGTTGCTGCTGCGCGAGTTGCGGCACCAGCACCGCGCTGCCGTACAGGATGGTCGCGAATGCGCCGATCGTCGCGCAGCCGAGCGCGAAGTTGCGGTCTTTCAGGCAGCGTATGTCCACCACCGGCTTTTTCGCGTAAAGCAGCCACAAGGTCGCGCCCACGATGCCCGCCACCGCGAGCACGGCGAACACGCAAATGAAGGTGGACGAAAACCAGTCGTCGTCTTCGCCGCGATCGAGCATCACCTGCAAGCAGCCGAGGCCGACGGCAATCAGCGTGATGCCGATGTAATCGATCGACACCTTGCTGTCGCCCTTCTTTTTCGACGGCGGATCTTCGACGAGTTGCATGACGGCGAGCGAGGTCAGCACGCCGACGGGCACGTTCAGCAGAAACACCCAACGCCATGAAAAGTTATCGGTGATCCAGCCGCCGAGCGTCGGTCCGAGCACGGGTGCCACGACGATCGCCACGGCGGAAATCGAGAATGCGCGCCCGCGTTGTTCGGGCGGAAAGGTGTCGAGAATGATGGATTGCTGATTCGGTTGCAGGCCGCCGCCAAAAAAGCCCTGCAAAATGCGGAAAATAATCAGTTGCCAGAGATCGGTGGCAATACCGCACAGGAACGAACAGATCGTGAACGCAACGATACAGACCAGGAAATAGCGCTTACGGCCGAGCAGACGGCCGAGAAAACCCGAGATCGGCAAGACGATGCCGTTGGCGACCAGATACGAGGTGAGCGTCCACGTGGCTTCGTCGTAACTCGCGGACATGGTGCCGGCAATGTGCGGCAACGCCACGTTCACGATGGTGGTGTCGAGCACTTCCATGAACGCGGCCAGCGTCACGACGATGGCAATCAGCCAGGGATTCGCCGCAGGCTTCCAGCTGGAATCGCCGCTTTTTCCATTACCGTTGTTACTACCATGATCGGCGGTGGCTGCAGTCATGCCGCCGCCTTTTCACGACATGTCGTGAGGAGCGCGCCGCGTGCGTTGACGGGCGCAAAGTTTACTGCGGATTCACCATCGGTCCGCTGGCTCCCTTGCCGGCCGAGGCCTTTTTCTCCGCCTTCTGGATGTCGTCCGGATAATGCGGATCTTGTGCGGAAGGCTCGTAGCCGTTCTTCTCCAGCGTCTTCAGTTCGGCCTTGGTCTGCGCGCGCGTGGTGGTACTTTGCGAGGGCGCCTGAGTTTGCGCCTGCACCAGATGAGCCCCGGCAACGGTGAGCAGCGAGGCCGCAAAAAGATGCATGAAAGTGCGAGCGCCATGGCTCGCGTGACGGCGTAAATTCCGGTTCATGATGGCCTCCCTGTGTGTTGCCTTCATGAAGGATTCCGTAGCATGCGGCGTGCCGTAGCCGCGTCTTGTAGCGTTGAATGCGTATCGTCATTTCAGATACACCTTCGGTGTGACCGACAGGCCGAGGCCGAGCGGTTGGTCACGCGGCAAACCGTCGTCGATGATGATCTTGACCGGCACGCGCTGCACGATCTTCACGAAGTTGCCGGTGGCGTTTTCTGCGGGAAATGCGGAGAAGCGCGAGCCGCTGCCCAGTTGCACGCTGTCGATGTGGCCGCGTAAATCGAGCTTCGGATACGCGTCGACTTCCACTTTCACCTTGTCGCCGGGACGCATGCGCTCCAGTTGCGATTCCTTGAAATTCGCCGTGACCCACACTTGCGGCGTGACGATCGCAAACAGCGATACGCCGGCCTGCAGGAACGTGCCGAGCTGCACGTTGCGGCGCGTGATCCAGCCGTCGGACGGCGAACGCACTTCGCAATAGGAGAGGTTCAGCTGCGCCTGTTCGAGTTGCGCTTCGGCCTGCTGCACCTGCTGGCGGCGCTCTTCGACGGCGGCTTCGGCCTGACGGATCTGCTGCGGCACGAGGCTCGCCGTCTGCTGCTGGGCGCGCGCCTGTTCGACACTGGCGCTCGCGGACTGACGTTGCGCGTCGGCGGTATCGACGTTCTGTTGCGAGGTGGCGCGCTGGTCGACGGCATGCTGACGCTGGTACGCCGCCTGCGCCTGCCGGAAGTTGGCTTCCGCCGACGAGGTCTGCGCCCTGGCCTGCCGGTATTGCGCCGGGTACTGCACGCGCGCAATGTCGAGCTGCACCTGCGCGGCATTCAACTGCGCCTTCGCGAGACCCACCTGCGCCTGCGCCTGATCCACCTGCGCCTGATAGTCGCGCTTGTCGATCACCACCAGCAGATCGTTTTTGTGCACGAAGACGTTGTCGTTGACCGCAAGCTGCACGACATAGCCGGACACTTTCGGCGCCATGGTGATGGCGTTGCCGTCGGTGTAAGCGTCGTCCGTCGTGACTTCGTTGCGGGTGGCGAACCACCAGATGAAAGCGACGATGGCGAGCAGAATCACTACCACTGCAAGGATGATCAGCGGCTTCTTGCCGGGGCCTTTGCCTTTTTTGCCCTGTGCGCCGTTACCGTCGTCGTCGCCGCCTTTGCCGCTTTTATCGTCCTTGCTGTCCTTGCCGCTGCTTTCTTCTTCCCTCGAATTCTGCTTCTCGTTGCGATCGTCCTGATCGTGCTCTTCCTGAGCGGAGGCGGTCTCGTCTGACATGGCGATTCGTTCCCGTCGTTCCGGATGCGTGATGCGATGGCGGAGAAAAACCGCCCGGCGGGCGGCTTCGTTTCGGTTGCGCGCTGCTTATTGCTTCCTGCTTATGGCTTATTGCTTTGCCAGGTATTGCGTACTGGAGGCGGCGCGCCGCTAGTGATGTGCTGGTTTTTGGTTCGACGAGCCGGATTTGTCCTTCGCCTTGTCGTCTTTGTCGGGGACGATCTTCGTCGTGCCGCCGGTCGACGGCGGATCGCTGGCGGGGAAGCTGTCCTCGACCTGTCTGTCGATCTGCTTTTCCGACTTGTTGCCGTGCGGATGCTTCTCTTTGCTATCACTCATGGCGTTTTCTCCTTGCGTCTGGCGCGGATTCGCGCGGGCCGTCTCGTGTGTTCAGGTTGTTTGCAACGTGCGTATGAATTCCTGCATGAATGACGCGGCAAGGCGTGTGAAAAAGTCGCGCGACTCAAGCGGTTTTGACGATTTCAAGCGCGCGTGCAACGTTCAGGCCATCTTTCATTGCTTCGATGAGCCGCGCGGTTTGCGCTTCGCGTTCGCATGCGAGCGCGGCGACCACTTTGTCGTCTTTCACGTAGAGCGCGACGAATTGCTGGCGATCGAGATCGCCGTCGATCACCACGTCGTCCCATTCGCTCGCGTGGCCGAGATACTCGAAGTTCTTGCCGAAGTGGTAGGTCCAGAAATACGGCACGCCGTTGTAGCGACGCCGCGCGCCGCACATGTTTTCCGCTGCTACGCGCGCATGTTGCTGGGCGACCCGCCAATGTTCGACACGTACCGGTTCGAGGTCTTCATGCAAGGGAAACACGGCGATATCGCCGGCGGCGTAGAGGCCGGGCGCCGCCTGCATGCCGGCATTCACGATCACGCCGCCGTCCTTGTTCAAGGGCAATCCTTCGACGAATCCGGTGGCGGGCGCGACACCCGTGCCGAGCAGCACGATGTCGGCGTCGATATGCTCGCCGTTGTCGAGCATGACCTGATGGACGTTGCCTTCCTCGCCTTCGAGCGACGACACCTTGCTGTCGAGCCGGAAGCGCACGCCGTTACTTTCGTGCAGATGGCGGAACATCGCGCCCACCCGTTCGCCGAACTGTTTGGCGAAGGGCACGGTTTCCGGTGAAATGACGGTCACAGTAACGCCGCGTTTTTTCAGCGCCGATGCGGTTTCGAGTCCGATAAAGCTGCTGCCGAGAATGGCGACCTGGGTGGCTGACGGAGCGGAATCGCCGATGGCCTCGACGAGCGAAGCGGCGTCGTCCAGGCTGCGCAGCACGTGCACGCCGCCGAGTTCGCATCCGGCAATGGGCGGGGTCTTCGGTGTGCTGCCGCTGGCGAGCAGCGCGGTGTCGTAATGCAGTTCGGCCCCTGTTTCAAGGTGAATCTTGCGTTTGGGCACGTCGAGCCGCGTGATTCGCGCGACCACACGCTCCACGTCGTGATGCTCGTACCAGTTTTCAGGGAGTAGCGGCGGCACGTCGTCCGGCGTCATTTCTCCAGACGGAACGAATTTACTGAGGGCGGTGCGATCGTAAGGCGCGTGCGCTTCCGCGCCGATCAGGGTGAGGCGGCCGGCAAAGCCGAACTCGCGCAGCGCGGCACAGGCGGCGGCGCCCGCCGCTCCCGCGCCGATCACGACGTAATGCGGTTCGCGTGACGATGCCTGCCGTACCGGTTGCGTCGTTTTCTCGGGCGTCACCATCACCTCGTCGCCGCTGACGACCACCGGATAGCGGTCGAGCGCGAGGAGCGGCGGCGGTTCGAGCACCGCGCCACTGGCGGCGTCGAAGGTGCCTTTGTGCCACGGGCAGATGATGCGGCCGTTGCACAGCGCGCCTTCTTCGAGCGGCGCGCCGGCGTGCGGACAATCGGCGCTGTAAGCGTGGACGGTATCGCCTACGCGCACGAGCAGGATCTTCTCGTCGTCCACGACGACACGTAGGGCGCGGTCTGTTCGCAATTGCGAAAGTCGGGCAACGGGTCGGGCGGAAGTCGACATGATGATCCTTCTTCGGAGACTGTAAGGTGAGCCTTGCCGTTCAACGCGTGAGTTGGCTGCGTTTGCAACTTTCGCGGCGGCGCAGCAGAGCGCAGGCCGCGAGGTCATGCGCTGCGTCAGCAATTCATGTGCCCGAGAGAAAGGGTCCGCCGGCAAGCCGCCAAACACGCGTACGAATCGAGCAGAAAGCGTTGTCATGTCGATGCGCGCTATGGAGAAGCGCAGAAGTGCGGTAAATTCCGGGTGAAAAGGGAATTGGCGCACGAACAAACCTGTGACGCGGCGCGCCATCTCATCGCGCGGTATGAAAAAGCCACCCGTTACCCTTACTTTTCTTTCTTGGAGATCGTGACCGTGCAGCGTGCGGAACGTGTCGCAGTCGATTTCCCCATGCCGACGCGCAACTTCGCGGCAACGCGGCGCATGCTGCTGATCGTGCTCGTCGTGTCGATCGCATTTCCGTTGGCGTGTCTCGCCGGTTACGGCTATTTCGATTACCAGCGCCGTATTGCCGATTCGAACGATATGATCGACCGGCTTGCGCGCGTCGCGGAAGAGCAGGCGGTCAAGGTGCTGGACCTGAACCAGCAGATGGCTTCGCGTGTCATCGAATTGCTGGGCTATCAGGACGACGGCGAGGTTCGCGCACACGAAGCAGCCTTGCATGACCGCTTGCGGGAAATCGGTGGCGATTTTCCGCAGGTGGCGTCCATCTCGGTACTCGGCTCGACGGGTAATCTGCTGGTGTCGAGCCGGACCTATCCGGCGCCCGCGCTCTCGATCGGTCAGCGCGAAGATTTCACGTCGGCGCGCGCCATGCGCCCGCAGCCGTATTTTTCGCTGGCGATGTTCGGGCCGTTGTCGCAGACCAAAGTATTCAACACGCTCATCGGACGTTCCGGCGCAAACGGGCAATTCCTCGGCGCGGTGTCGGTGGCGCTGCGAAACGAATACTTCGCGCGTTTCTATCGCGAACTCACGAACGGCGACACGTCGCTCGCACTCGGGCTTTACCGGCAGGACGGCAGTCTGCTGGTGCGTTATCCGGCCTGGCCGGAGGGCGCGAAGCCCACGCCGCAAAGCGCGTTTATCGAAGCATTGCGCGACAAACAGCTGTTCGGTCACATCCGCCTGCATTCTTCCGTGGACGGCGTGGAGCGTCTGCTGGCGTTTCGCCGTGTCGGCGACTATCCGCTTTACGTGATGAGCGCCTACGCAACCAGTTCGATCACGAGCGCCTGGTGGAGTCACTTCCTTTTGATCGCCGCGCTGACCGCGGTGCCGTGTCTGGCGATCTGGCTGCTGGTGGTGTACTCGATGCGCCAACTCGAGGCCGAACGGCGCGCGTGGGAGCGCTGGCAGGGCGAAGTCGCCATGCGTCTCTCGGCGGAAGCGTCGAGCCGTCAATTGCAGCGCATGGGCGCGCTCGGCAACCTGGTCGCCAACGTGGCGCACGACTTCAACAATCTGCTGATGGTCGTGTCCGCCAATACGGAACTCGCGCGCCTGAAACGCTTTAACAACCTCGAAAAAGAAGTGCTCGCGGTGGAGCGCGCCACCGCGACGGCGGAGTCGTTGACGCGGCGTTTGCTGAGTGTCGCGCGCAAGCAGCCGCTCAAGCAGGAAGCCGTCGATCTCGCCAAATGGTTGCCCGCCGCCGCGCCGCTCATCGACGCAGCGCTCGGCGACAACGTGGAAATGGCCTTGCATATGGTCGACGAAGTCTGGCAGGTGCTGGCCGATCCCACCGACCTCGAATTCGCCATCATGAATCTCGCGGTCAATGCGCGCGATGCCATGCCGCGCGGCGGCCGCTTCGTGATCCGCTGCCAGAACAATCGGCTCGTCAGCAGCGACACGCTGTTGCCGGACGGCGAGTATGTGCTGATCGCCTGCTCGGACGACGGTGAAGGCATGCCGGAAGCCGTGGCGCGTCGCGCGTTCGAACCGCTCTTCACCACCAAACTGCGCGGATCGGGCACGGGTCTCGGTCTCGCGCAAGTGCTCGCGATGTGCGAGCAGGCAGGCGGCACGGCGAAGATCGACAGCGTGCCGGGCAGCGGCACGACAGTACGGCTCTATCTGCCGCGTTATCACGAACGTCAGAAGGCGAGCGCGCCGGAACTCGACAACGTGCGGCAAACCGTGCCGGGCACCGCCGGTGTGGTGCTGCTGGTGGAAGACAACGAGGACGTGGCGGCAGGCGTGGCGGCCGTGCTGGAAACATTCGGCTGCGAAGTGCGGCACGAACCTACCGCCGACCAGGCGCTCGACGTACTGAGTTCCGGCGAGACCTTCGAACTCGTGCTCTCCGATATCCAGATGCCGGGCAAGCTGAACGGTATCGACCTTGCGGAAAAGGTGAAGAGCGCCTGGCCCGCGCAAAAGATCGCGCTCATGACCGGCTATGCCGATGAACTCGAGCGCGCCCGCCGTCTCGGTGTGGCGATACTCGCCAAACCCTTCAACATCGACGAACTTCATGCTCTCGTAGCTTGCGAACCGTAAGCGGCGTGATGGTGGATTCTTCTTTCTCCGGTCTGTTTCAGTCGTTCGGGCGTTTGCGGCACAGTGCTTGCTGAAAAGTGGATAAGGTCTGCAGAACTGGCGCGGCCGGTCGATGCGACCCACCTCTTATCGGACAGGAGAACGTCATGAAAATCAGAAACGCTTTGGTTATTTCCACGCTGCTTGCCGCTTCGTCGCTCGCCATGGCCCAGGGTGCCGGCGGTGGCGGCGGTGGTCCTGCCGGTAACGATCCGAATGGCGGCACGAACGCCGGCGCAACCCGCGAGGGCGGCGACATGCAGGCTTCCGGTGCGATGGCGCATTCGAAGTCGAAAAAAATGCATCACTCGAAAACCAAAAAGCCCGCGATGGACAGCGGCACGACGACCACGCAATAAAAGTCGTGAGGTTGAAATCAGAACGCGGCGCCTGGATTTTCAGGCGCCGCGTTTTCATTTTGTTCGGTGCATCTGTGGATGCTTCGACGTGCCGCTATCAACTGACGAATCCCAGTCGTGACGCGGCTTTCCGCCCAACGTGAAAGCCGCACACCTGGCATCAAACGGGTATAGCGCTTGCTGAATTTCGACGGCATGCACGACCGTCGAATGAGCAGCGCAGAGCGTTTCATGGTGTCGTGTTTACCGCTATCAGGAGTCTGTCATGACACTCGGCGATACGCTCAAAGGTATGGTCGGTCTGGATCCAACCGGGCATGCCGATCCCGACATGAAAGCGGTGCTCGACGCACTGAAAAGTCTCGAGCCGAAACCGATCGCACGTTGCACGGTGGCAGAAGCGCGGCAACAGCCGACCATCGCGGACGCCGTCAGAAAACTGATGACCGATCCGGCATTCAGCGCGCGACCTTCGCTCGAACTGGAAGCCGTGCGCACGCAGGACTTCGTGATTCCCGGCGCGATGGGCGGCAATCCGGCGCGTCTTTATACGCCGCAGGGCGAAGGTCCGTTTCCCGTGATTCTGTATTTTCACGGCGGCGGTTGGGTGATGGGCAATCTCGACACTTACGACGCGACGCCGCGCTCGATGGCTGCGCAAAGCAGGGCGCTGGTGGTCTCCGCGCACTATCGGCAGGCGCCGGAACATCGCTTGCCGGCCGCTCATGACGACGCATTCGCGGCATGGCGTTGGGTCGTCGACAACGCGGCGATTCTCGGCGGCGTTCCGTCGCAGATAGCGGTGATGGGCGAGAGCGCGGGCGGCAATCTCGCCATCAACGTGTCGATTCGCGCGCGCGATGCCGGCTTCCGTTTGCCGATGCATCAGGCGTTGATCTATCCCGTGGTCAGCAACAACATCGTGTCGATATCCTATGAGGAGAATCGCAACGCGAAGCCCTTGAACAAGGCCATGATGCTGTGGTTCGTCGAAAATGTGATCAACGACAGAAACGACCTGACGAGTCCGTTGATCGATGTAGTGAGTGCCGATCTGTCGGGCTTGCCGCCTACGGTGGTGGTCACCGCCGGTATCGATCCGCTGCGTTCGGACGGCGAAAAGCTCGTGCACAAATTACAGGTGGCCGGTGTGCCGGTCGAGCATCGCAACTATCGCGGCGCAACGCACGAATTCTTCGGCACGGCTGCGGTGGTGCAGGCCGCGCGCGACGCGCAGGCCTTCGTGTCGCTCGCGCAGCGTCAGGCGTTCGGCGCGGCGCCGCTTTAAGATTCACGCGACGACGCCCGCCGCACAGCATGGGCTCATTCGCCGATCAGATGCAGCACGATATCGCGATGCTGCGTATGCCGGCGATGCTCGAACAGATACAGGCCTTGCCAGGTGCCGAGCACGAGGCAGGCATGTTCGACCGGTATCGAAAGCTGCACTTGCGTGAGCGCAGTGCGCAGATGGGCGGGCATGTCGTCGAGACCTTCGGCGTCGTGTTCGTAACGCTCGGCGTCTTCGGGCGCGAGGCTGTCGAAGTAGCGCTCCAGATCGCGGCGCACCGAGGGGTCGGCGTTTTCCTGAATCAGCAGTGACGCGGACGTATGCCGGCAAAACACGGTCAGCAGGCCGGTGTCGATACCCTGTTCGCCGACGAAGCGGCGCACTTCATCGGTGAATTCGACGAGGCCGCGAGCGCGGGCCTTGATGCTCAGATGATGAATGGCTTGTCGCATGATGGTTCTAGAAAATTCACGCAGAGCGCACGCGCGCTCAGAGTGCGGCAAACGCTTCGACGATCTCACCGGCATTGGCCGGGCGTACCACGCGCGCAACCTCCTGGCCGTCGCGCAAGAAAATCAGCGTGGGCCAGAGCTTGACCTTGAACGAGCGGCCAAGCGGACGGCCCGGCCCGTCTTCGATCTTCAGATGACGAACCTGTGCGTGCGGTTCGAAGGCCTGCGTAATGGAAGCCTGCGCGCCCTGGCAGTAGCCGCACCAGTCGGTGCCGAATTCGAGCACGGTCGCGCCCGCGAGTGCGTCCACCTCGGCGCGCGAGGGGGCGGTGGGTGAGTAGGCGGTAGCTGTTGCCATGAAGGCTCCTTTGTCTTCTGGATCAATGTTCTATCGTGACCATCTCGTGATGTCGTCGCGCGGCCGTCATGCCCATGCCACGCATAACCTGGCATCAAGGTTAGCAGCTAAGGCCGGACGCCGTCAGCCGCGACCAATTTCCATCCTTTTACCGCCGCGCTGTGTTAAACATCGCCATCGGCGCGCGACGCGCCGCTAACCGCTATGTTGGGAAGGAAATGGGAGAGCGAATTTTTCTGCGTCATCCGGACAAGGATGAAACCGTGGCAGTGAGCGTCGGCTTCAGTTGGGGCGCGCTGCTGCTGGGCTTCGTCTGGGCGCTGTCGAAGAAAATGTGGTTTGCGGCCTTCGTGATGCTGGCCATCAACGTGCTGCTGTTTTTCACCGGACTGTGGGGCGAGGCCGGCGACATCATCGGCCTCGTGCTGTCCGTGCTGTTCGGTTATGCCTGCGGCCAGTATGGCAACCAGTGGCATCGCTGGACACTTGAAAAACGCGGCTACACCGTTCTATAACGGCTCACGCGGGTGCGCGGATGGCTGTCCGCTTGCGCTCGCGAACAATGTTTCGTCGTTCCACGTGCTGACCCGAGGGAGTCCATTCATGCCGATCGTTGCCGCTGTCCGACCCGCCGTCCGACCCGCAGTCCGACTGTCACCGACACGCCTTGTCCGCCGCAATCTGACGGGCGTGGCATTCAGCGCGTTGTTCTGTCTTGCGTCGTTGGCGTCGCTGACGTCTACGGCGCGCGCGGCCGAACCGGTGGCCGCGCCACCCGCCGAAGCGTCGGCGGGGTCGGCGGCGTCCGCGCCGTCGGATACTTTCCTGCTCACCATCTTCCTGCGTCACGACGAATCCAAGCCGCTACCGAAGATCAACGACCAGCTGCGCGAGCAGGGCTTCTTCAAGACCTTCCCGCCGCCGGGTATCGAAGTGGTGTCGTGGTACGTGATGATGGGCGTCGGTCAGGTGGTGACGTTGCGTGTTCCCGCCAGCCGCTTGCGCGAAGTCAACCGCGCGATCGAAACGACTGCGTGGGGCGGCTATCGCACCGAGTTCTATCCGACGTACGACTACAAGGAACAGGCGCAGAAGATGCGCGCCACGGACGGCAAATGATGCGCCTCCCTCGGCGTCGTACGAACAGCGTGCCGATGGACGCCTCGGGCGCCGTGAATATGGGACAGCGACGCGTGGGTTTACGCGCCTGCAAGCTAGGCCGATAATGCCCCGGTCACTCTGGCTACGAAGCCCGGCGACGCGGCAGCGTCGCGCGGGCCCGCTCTCCCTGACCCACCGCCACCCGTGTTGAAAACTTCGCGTTTTTTCGACCTGTTACGCATTCCCGGCTTCAAGCCGCTGGCCGCCGCCACCCTCATGCTCGGCGTGGCCATGTCCTTCACCGCTCCGTATCTGTCGCTGTTCGGCGTCGAACGCGCCGGCATGACGCCGTTCAGGCTGGGTGTCTTCATGACGTTGATCGCGGCCAGCGGCGTGCTTGCCAGCACCTTCGCCGGACGCTGGAGCGACCGCAGCGGGCGGCATCGTCCCTTGCTGCTCGCGGCGCTCATCGCCACCGCGCTCGGCTATCTGTCTTTATGCGTGGTGCGTGATTACCGCTTGCTGCTGGTGGTCGGCATCGTCTTTATCGGTGCGGGCGGCTCGGCCATTTCGATGGTGTTTTCGTTCAGCCGCGCGGCGTTGCCGGTGCCGGACCCGGCGGAGCGCGCCTTCGCCAGCGCCACCTTGCGCACGATCCTCTCGGCGGCGTGGGTGTTCGGTCCGTCGGTGGGCGCGCTGGTGCTCGCGGGCACGAGCTTCTACGGGCTGTTCCTGTTTGCCGCGGCGAGCTTCGGCGCGTGCGCCACCATCGTCTGGCGCATGCGCGAGCCGCAAGGCCATCTCGGCGATCACACCGTGGAAGACACCGCGTCGGAGCCGTCGGCGTCGATCACCGTGCCGCCGCTCACGGCGCCCGGCGAAGACGCGCACGAAGACCTGCCCGGCGTCGCCTCGCCCAACGACATCCGTCGCGCGGTGGCCGCGCTCACGCTGCTCGGCCTGGCCGCCAACGCCACCATGATCGTGCTGCCGCTTTACATCGTGCACGGCCTGAACGGCACACATCTGGACGTGTCGGTCATGCTCGGGCTCGGCGCACTGACCGAGATTCCGATGATGCTCGCGCTCGGCGCGAAGTCGTCGACGCTGCACAAGCCGAACTGGCTCGCGGCCTGCGCGGCGGTGCACGCCGTGTATTTCGTGGCGATGTCGATGGCGGGCGGTGTGCACGTGCTGATCCCGATGCAGATGCTCAACGCGTTCGTGGTCGCCGTCACGTCCTGCCTCGGCATGACCTATGTGCAGGACCTGATGCCGGCGTCGCCCGGACGCGCCACCGCGCTCTTTTTCAACGCGGCGCGGGTCGGCTCGATTCTTTCCGGCGTGTTGTCGGGTTTGCTGGTGCAAGCCTTCAGCTATCGCGGCACGTTCCTGTTCTGCGGACTGCTGGCCTTGTGCGCGCTGGTCCTGTTCGCCGTGCCGGGTTATCGTTATCCGTTGATGTGGCGTGCGGTGCGGCGCTTCGCGATCGAACGTTATACGCGCTTGCGGACCAGGGCGCGTTGAGCGCATCAGCGCATGCCTGTGAATGCACGTCCGTTCGCAACGGCCGACATGCCGTCGATGTAAGCGGAGTGTCAGTCAACGCGGTTTCCCGTCGCGCAAGTGTGATCTGTTGCCGGGTTTCGGCGTCGGCGCGGAACTTCCGGCGCTGCAAAACCTCTGCAATAGAGCGTATCGTCGCTGTGAGGGACGACGCTGCGCGTCATGATGTCCGTTCCACTGCAAAGCGAGCAATACGCTGCTACCGTGTGTCCGACGGACACGAGCGGCGGCCGCTAAAGTGAACGCGCATTGCCGAAGTACAACGAACAGAATCGATCAGCGCATCGACGCAATTTCCGGAGCGAGATATGCAGCTAGGCATGATTGGATTGGGACGCATGGGTGCCGACATGGTGCGGCGTCTGACAAAGGGCGGTCAGCATTGCATCGCTTTCGACGTGCAGCCGGCAGCGGTGGAGAAGCTGAAACAGGAGGGCGTCGCGGGTGCCGCGTCGCTCGAAGACCTGGTCGCGCAACTCGACAAGCCGCGCGCCATCTGGCTGATGGTGCCGGCCGCGGTGGTGGACGCCACGCTGGAGAAACTCGTGCCCCTGCTCGAGCCCGGTGACATCGTGATCGACGGCGGCAACTCCTATTATCACGACGACATCCGCCGCAGCGCCGATCTCGCGAAGCTGCAACTGCATTACGTGGACGTCGGCACGAGCGGTGGCGTGGCCGGCCGTGAGCGCGGTTATTGCCTGATGATCGGCGGCGAGCCGGAAGTCGTGCAGCGGCTGCAGCCGATTTTCTCGACGCTGGCGCCGGGCGCCGGTGCGGCGCCCGCCACGCCGGGCCGCGCCGCGGATGCCGGCACGGCCGACCAGGGCTTTCTGCACTGCGGCCCGCACGGCGCGGGCCATTTCGTGAAGATGGTCCACAACGGAATCGAGTACGGCATCATGGCCGCCTACGCGGAAGGTCTGAACATCTTGCATCACGCGGACGCCGGCAAGCATGCCCGCGAAGTGGACGCCGAAACGTCGCCGCTGCGTCGCCCGGAACTCTATCAATACGATCTGAATCTCGCGGAAGTGGCCGAGGTGTGGCGGCGCGGCAGCGTGATCGGCTCGTGGCTGCTCGACCTGATCGCGGGTTCGCTGGTCAACGACGCCGATCTGGCGAACTACGCCGGACGCGTGTCGGATTCCGGCGAAGGGCGCTGGACGATCGCGGCGGCCATCGACGAAGGCGTGCCCACGCCGGTGCTGAGCGCGGCGCTGTTTGCGCGCTTCAGCTCGCGCGGCGAGGCGGATTTCGCCAACCGCGTGTTGTCCGCCATGCGGCATGACTTCGGCGGACACGTCGAGAAAGCGGCCACGCTGGTTGCGGGTCCGAACGCGGCAGGCGGATCGGCCGGGCCGAAAAGCTAACGTATGGGAACCGCCATGGATGCCACGAAGGCAGCACCTCACGAAGTCGTCTTCCTGTTCGACTGCGACAACACCTTGCTGGACAACGACCATGTGCTGGAAGATCTGCGCGCGCACATGCTGCAGAAGTTCGGCGCGGAAAACAGCGCGCGTTACTGGGAAATTTTCGAGCAGTTACGCGGCGAACTGGGTTACGCCGACTACCTCGGCGCACTGCAGCGTTACCGTCACGAGCATCCGCGCGACACGAACCTGCTGACCATCTCGGCCTTCCTGATCGACTATCCGTTCGCGAACCGGCTTTATCCCGGCGCGCTGGATACGCTGCGGCATCTGGGCAAGCGCGGTCCCACCGTCATCCTCTCCGACGGCGACGTGGTGTTCCAGCCGCGCAAGATTTCCCGTTCGGGCTTGTGGGAAGAGGTCGGCGGCCGGGTGCTGATCTACATCCACAAGGAACTGATGCTCGATCAGGTCAAGGAATGCTACCCGGCGCGGCATTACGTCATGGTGGACGACAAGCTGCGCATTCTGACGGCCATGAAAAAGGCGTGGGGCGAAAACCTCACGACCGTTTTTCCGCGCCAGGGGCACTACGCTTTCGATCCGAAAGAGATCGCCGCCAATCCACCGTCGGATATCACCGTCGAGCGGATTGGCGAGCTTGCGGAGATCGACGTGGATCTGCTGCTCAATCAAGGTTTGAGCGGCGGCGCCTGAGGCGGCGCGTTGGCTCGTTGGCTGTTTGCGGCGGCGCGTGTGGATGGCGCGCTTGCCGCCGCGCTTGAAGCCCTCTTTGCAACGGCATTAGAAACCGCGCCCGACTCCCGCCGCCGCGTTCGCTGCGATTTCAGCCACCGTCGCTGATTCCACCTGCCAGCGTTTTCAGGCGGGCGGCGGTGTCGCCGGCACCCATCCTCGCGGCGGCGTCCAGTGCGGTGACGCCGCTCGCATCTCGCGCGGCCGGATCTGCGCCGTGTTCGATCAACAGGTCGACGATCGCCGTGCGGTTGAACATCGCCGCGATCATCAGGGCCGTGCGGCCGTCCGGCGACGCGCCTTCCACGTTGGCACCATGCGCGAGCAGCGTTTCGATCACGGTGTCGAAGCCCTTGAATGCCGCGCCCGCAATCGGCGTCTGCCCATTGTCGTTGCGCAGGTCGGGATCGGCGCCGAGTTCGAGCAGGGTGCGCACGGCATCCGCGTGACCGTGATAACTCGCAAGCATGACGAGGCTGTCGCCCTTGTCGTTGCGCAGATTGGGCGGTACGCCTTTTTCGATCACGGCGGCCAGCATGGTGGCGTCGCCGGTCCGGGCGAGATCGAAGACCTGTTGCGCTAGTTCGAGCAGTTCCGGGTCGATCTGCGAGGCGTCTGGCTTTCCAGCAGCCTGGGATGCGTCAGCGGGGTCTTTCATGGTCATTTCCTTGCACCTCCTTGTAATAGGCCGCGGGCTGCGCCGCCTGCGCGGTGCGTTCGACATTGGTCAGGATACACGCGCTGCACGGCGCGTGCCCGCTGCCGGCGTGCGCCGGGATCACGACGGCTCAAGCGTCAGAGCGAGCCGAACAGTTTGACCAGCAACCCGAACACGCCGATCGTGACCGCGAGGCCGACGAACAGCAAGACGAACGACAGAAGAAGGACGATGAGCGCCTTGAGGCGGCTGGGGGAGGACATGGTGGCCGTTCGTTCCTGTTGGTTTGGTTAGTGATGAAGCAAGTAAAGCATGTAGAGCAGGCTGAAGCAGGGCAAGACTGGCCGATGCGGTCCGCGATCGCGCACGCAGCCGCCATAGCTTAATCGTATTTGCGCGAACAGGTCGTGGGGAACGGCATGGGTTGCCGCGCGAGCCGGGCGTTGCAGCTGGTCGCCGCCCGCTGGTGCCCAAAGCAAAACAGACGCAGCGGCCGATTAGGCGCATGATGGGCCAGTGTCGCCTCGCGCAACGCGAACTGCATCGTGCCGCGCGCCTGGGAAAAATAACGAACGGAGACAAGGACAATCATGACATCCGCAATCTGGGGCATCGTAGGCGGCGTGACGGCCCTCGTCGCAGCCTCGTTTTATCTGCGCCAATACCGTTTCACACGCCGACCGGACCCGCGCTGGTCGGGTAAAAAGCGCTGATTTTTCAACTTCCATCGTGAAGCATCGACACTCGCCGGTGCAATAAAGGGAATAGCCATGAATCGATCAACTTCTGTGCGGGCACTGCCGTCGCAACCGCGTCATGCGGACACGCCTGCAGCCGTGCGCGACCGGCGCGCGGAACTCCGTCGCGCCGACGACGAGCGCGCAGAACAGCGCATACAGGACGACGCCCGCAACGACCCGAGCGCGGGTAAGTGGCGTTATCGTCCGCCGCATGGCGACGACAAGGCGATGGAGTAAGCCAAAATTCGCGCCCAATGACATGACCCAGGCATCGCTAACTGCGGAAGGTGTCCGCCCGGTTTTCAATCTTCGCAGTAACGTCAAAGGGCAGGGCGCGTAAGAACGCGCCGCTCGACTGTCCGAGCCATTCGCGCCAAGCGCGCCATTCGTCACCCGCGCCACGCATGCGTGACGAAGCCACTGGCGCGATTGCGGCAACTTGCCACCCGCATCCAGATCAAGCGTTGTACGATTGCCTCGAACCATGCGGCGGCCACTTTGTCACACTGCTGACGACCGACACCGTATGTCGAAAGCCGCGCGCGCCGTGCCTAAACCCGCCTCGTGTCACACGCATGACAGCACAGCGCAAAGCCGCATTTTTCGCGCTGACGGCACACGCATTACCCGTATTCGCCCTGACCACCGCAAGACTTCGCTGCACCACCCGCCAACCAGCCTGACAGTCCTTTTCGAGGAGTGACGCCATGGCCGAAGCAGCTTCACGTTCGACCCCGCCCACCACACTGGATGCCGACACCTTGCGCAAGATGGATCGCTACTGGCGCGCCTGCAATTATCTGTCGGCCGGCATGATCTATCTGCGTGACAATCCTTTGCTGCGCGAACCGCTCAAGACCGAACACATCAAGAACCGTCTGCTCGGGCATTGGGGATCGGACCCGGGTCAAAGCTTTTTGCTGGTGCATCTGGACCGGCTCATCAAGCTGCACGATCTGAACATGATCTATCTGGCCGGTCCCGGCCACGGTGCGCCGGCATCGCTCGCGCACTGCTATCTCGAAGGGCACTACTCGGAAATCTACCCGGACCGCAGCGAAGACGAAGCCGGCATGCGGCGCTTTTTCCGTCAGTTCTCGTTTCCCGGCGGCATCGGTTCGCATTGCACGCCCGAGACGCCCGGTTCCATTCACGAGGGCGGCGAACTCGGTTACAGCCTCTCGCACGGCTACGGTGCCGCGTTCGACAATCCCGACCTGATCGTCACCGTGATGATCGGCGACGGCGAAGCGGAAACCGGCCCGCTCGCCACGTCCTGGCATTCGAACAAATTCCTCAATCCGATTCGCGACGGCGCCGTGCTGCCGGTGCTGCATCTGAACGGCTACAAGATCGCCAACCCGACCATCCTCGCGCGCATTCCGCGCGAAGAACTCGAAGCATTGCTGACCGGCTACGGTCACCGGCCGTATTTCGTCGAAGGCGACGATCCGGAAGTCATGCATCAGCAGATGGCCGCCACGCTCGAACAATGCATCAATGAAATTCGCGGCATCCAGCAACATGCGCGCGCCAACAACGACGCGACGCGGCCGCGCTGGCCGATGATCGTGCTGCGCTCGCCGAAGGGCTGGACCGGGCCGAAGGAAGTGGACGGCCACAAGGTGGAAGGTTCGTGGCGCGCGCATCAGGTGCCGGTGCTCGACCCCGTCACGAATAGCAAGAGTCTTAAGCTGGTGGAGAGCTGGTTGCGCAGTTACGAGCCCGAGTCGCTGTTCGATCAGAGCGGGCGGCTCGTGGAAGAGTTGCGCGAACTCGCGCCGCAGGGCGCACGCCGCATCAGCGCGAATCCGCACGCGAACGGCGGTCTGCTGTGCAAGACGCTCGACATGCCGCGCTTCCAGGACTATGCAGTGGCCGTAAAAAAACCGGCGGCCTCGTACACGTCGCCCACCGACGTGCTCGGCACGTTTTTACGCGACGTGATGCGCCGGAACATGACGAACTTCCGCGTGTTCGGACCCGACGAAACCGCCAGCAACAAGCTCACGGCCATTTACGAAGCGTCGGAGAAAACGTGGCTCGCGCAAACCGAACCCAGCGATGCCGACGGCGGCGAGCTTTCCGTGGACGGTCGCGTGATGGAAATGCTCAGCGAGCACACGCTCGAAGGCTGGTTCGAAGGCTACGTGCTGACTGGCCGCCACGGGCTGTTCGCGAGTTACGAGGCGTTCGTCCACGTGATCGATTCGATGTTCAACCAGCACGCCAAATGGCTCGAAAAAGCCAAGCGCGATCTCGGCTGGCGGCAACCGGTGCCGTCCGTCAATCTGCTGATTACGTCGCTCGTATGGCGTCAGGATCACAACGGCTTCACTCACCAGGACCCCGGCTTTCTCGACGTGGTGACCAACAAAAGCCCGGACGTCGTGCGTATTTATCTGCCGCCGGACGCGAACTGCCTGCTCAGTGTCGGCGACCACTGCCTGCGGTCGCGCGATTACGTCAACGTGATCGTCGCCGACAAGCAGCCGCATTTGCAGTACCTCGACATGGAGTCGGCGGTCACGCATTGCACCAAAGGCATCGGCATCTGGGACTGGGCGTCGACCGATCAGGGCGTCGAGCCCGATGTGGTGATCGGCTGCGCCGGCGACATTCCGACCATGGAAGCGCTGGCGGCGGTCCAGATTCTCAAGGAACGTTTTCCGGACCTGAAGATCCGCTTCGTCAACGTGGTCGATCTGTTCCGTCTGATGCCCGAGCACGAGCATCCGCACGGACTGTCGGATCGCGATTTCGATTCGCTGTTCACCACTAGCAAGCCGGTGATTTTCAACTTCCACTCGTACGCTTCGCTGGTCCATAAACTCACGTACAACCGTACCAATCACGATAATCTGCACGTTCACGGATACCACGAGAAAGGCAACATCAACACGCCGCTCGAACTCGCGATCATCAATCAGGTGGACCGCTTTTCGCTCGCAATCGACGTGATCGACCGCGTGCCGTCTTTACGCGGGGTCGGCGATCATACGAAGGAATGGCTGCGCGGGCAGATCATCGAGCATCTCGATTACGCGTATACCGAAGGGATCGACAAGGAAGAAATCCGCAACTGGACGTGGAAGGCTTGAGCGAGGCGCGCCATGCAGACAGATAGCCCAACGGCCGGGCAGACGCCGACGATACTCGTGTTGAACAGCGGTTCGTCGTCGTTGAAATTCGGCATTTTTACGCAGGTGGATGGCGACGAAACGCTGCTGCTCGAAGGCAGCGCGCAAGGCATCGGGCGGCCCGACGGCAGCTTGCGCATCGGCTCGCCCGACGGGCAGGTGCTGGTGAAGCAGGATCATGTGCTGGAGTCGCAAACCGACGCGTTGAAGAAGCTCTCGCAATTGCTCGACGAGCGGCACTACGCGCAGCCGGCGGCGGTGGGACACCGTGTCGTGCATGGCGGGCCGCATCTGCGCGCGCATCAGCGTTTGACGCCGGAGGTTTTGCAGAGTCTGCGCGAGGCGGTGCACTTTGCGCCCTTGCATATTCCGCCGGCGCTCGCACTGATCGACGAGGCCATGAAGATTTTCGGCGACGTCCCGCATTTCGCCTGCTTCGACACCGCCTTTCACGCCACGCTGCCGCCGCGTGCCGCGCAATTGCCGCTGCCGCGCCGCTACGTGGAGGCCGGCGTGATCCGTTATGGCTTTCATGGGCTGTCGTACGAATCGATCGTACGGCGACTCGGCGCGGACCTGCCGCCGCGCGCGGTGTTCGCGCATCTGGGCAATGGATCGAGCGTGTGCGCGCTGCACGAAGGCAAGTCCGTCGATACGTCCATGGGCATGACGCCGACCGGCGGCGTACCCATGGGCACACGCAGCGGCGATCTCGATCCGGGCGTGTTGCTGTATCTCATGCGAGTCGAGAAACTCGACGCCGCCGCGCTCGAAACGATGCTGAATCGCGAGAGCGGACTGAGCGGCTACTCCGATGGCGAGAGCGATATGCAGGCGCTGGAAAAACGTGCCGCTGCCGGCGACGCGAATGCCGCGCTCGCCATCGAGGTTTTCGCCAGCGCAGTGCGAAAAACGATCGGCGCGTATGCCGCGTTGCTCGGTGGCATCGATCTGCTGGTGCTGACAGGCGGGATCGGCGAACACAGCGCCGAGGTGCGCAAACGCATCTGCGAGGGACTGGCGTTTCTTGGCTTACGCGAGAACGATCCGGCGGGGAAAGTGCGGGTGATCCACACCGAGGAAGAAAAGCAGATCGCGAGGCATTGCCGGGATTTGCTGGATGGCGGCGCTTCGGGGTGAGCTTACTTTTTCGCTTTGATGGTGGTGCGGTCGGTGACGCGGGTCACGCCGAACAGGCGGGTGACGTCTTCGAGCATGGCCGTGTGTTGCGCGTCGCGGGCGAGTTCGCCGCTGAGGGTGAGGTTGCCGTGGGCGACGTGCAGGGTGATGGTGTCGCGGGGGATGGCGGCGTCCCAGGCGAGACGCCGTGCGGCCTCGGTGGCGATGCGGGTGTCGGAGTAGGGGTGCATGTTTTTTTCGTGTTTCGATTGGGCGGTGGGTGTTTTAGTTTAGGAGTTTTTTTGCCTGCTGGCGGGCGGTGCTTTTTTTTCTTGGTGGTTTATTGGTGTTGCCCCTGTGCGGGGCGGCACTTACTTTCTTTGCCGCGGCAAAGAAAGGTAAGCAAAGAAAGCCGCTCAAACCGCTAACCCTAAGCGGGCATCTCTTATAACGACACGGAGTGGAGACCGATAGGGCCGACCGTGGATCGTTTTCCGTAGTGGTACAGCAGTCATCCGTTCCGGCGACGCTGCGCGCGCCGGAGCGGTACTTCAACAAACCACTCACTTCGTTTTCCGTTAGCGGAGCCGTCGGCTTTGCCTCGGCGAGATGCTCAACGGAAACCTTCGGTTTCCCTTTATGTGCCCCTCGGCGCGCGAAGCGCCGCCGGAACTGATGACGGCCTTGTCACTCACGCGGAGTGCGCGACGCGCCGGACGCTCCGGGGCCACCGCCGCAAAGAAGTGCCACCGATAACGAATAGCATTAGCGGTGTGAGCGGCTTTCTTTGCTTACCTTTCTTTGCCGCGGCAAAGAAAGTAAGTGCCGCCCCGCACAGGGGCAACGCTAATAAACCAATAAAAACAGAGACACCACCGCCGCAGGCAAACAAAGACACCCCCACCGCAGGCAAAAAAAAGCCAACCGCAGGTAAACTTTCCCAACTTCAGCTACCATCAACCGCTCACCACCGCGGAGCCCAAACCCCATGCCCACCATCACAACGCTGCTGGCCTTCGGCCTGGTCTCCCTCGGCATGGTGCTCACGCCGGGTCCGAACATGATCTATCTGATCTCGCGGTCGCTGTGTCAGGGACGCCGCGCAGGGCTCGTTTCGCTCGGCGGCGTGGCGCTGGGCTACGTGTTCTACATGTTCTGCGCGGCATTCGGCATCACGGCGTTGTTGCTCACGGTGCCGTATGCCTACGACGCACTGCGTTTTTGCGGCGCGCTCTATCTGCTTTATCTCGCGTGGCAAGCCGTCAAGCCGGGTGGACGTTCGCCGTTCCAGGTGCGTGACCTGCCGCACGACAGCCGTCGCAAGCTCTTCACGATGGGCCTCGTCACGAACCTCGCGAATCCGAAGATCGCGGTGATGTATCTGTCGCTGTTGCCGCAATTCATTTCGCCGGGACACGGCAGCGTGCTGTCGCAATCCATCGCGCTCGGCTGCGTGCAGATCGTCATCAGCGTGACGATCAATGCGCTGATCGCCGCCATGGCCGGTTCGATCGCCGCGTTTCTCGCTGGGCGCCCGGTGTGGCTGCAAGTGCAGCGCTGGTTGATGGGCACGGTGCTGGCGGGGCTGGCCGTGCGGATCGCGTTCGATTCGCGGCGCTAAGCCGGCACGAGAAGCCGACACGAAAAACCGACACGAAAAACCGACACGAAAAGCCGCGGCCGCCATTCAAGCGAACGCGGCGGAAAGCGCGATTACAAGCTGCGGTTACAACCACAGCCGCAAACACAACAGAATCGCAAAAGAAGCGCAAAAAAGCGCAAAAAAACGCAAAAGAAGCACAACCAAAAACACAAACGCAGTCGCATCCCGAACAAGGAAAACTCGCCCATGTCCACCGGTTTCTCCATCGACAATCCGTTTCTCGAATCGCTCGGTGTGAGCCTGACGCAATGGCGCGACGGCTATGCGGAACTGCGCATGCCGATCGATGCCAGCAAGCTGAACCGCCAGGGCGTATTGCAGGGCGGCGCGATCGCCACCTTGCTCGATGCGGCCGCCGGTTACGCCGGGCTATTCGCGCCCGCGGGGCAGCCTGCGCGGCACGCGTTCACGCTCTCGCTCACCACGAACTATCTCGACAAAGGACTCGGCGCTGTCGTCACCGCCAAAGGTTTTCTGGAGAAACAGGGCCGCTCGATTTTCTTTTCGCGCGGCGAAGCCTGGGTCGACGACACGCTGCTGATCGCCAGCGCGCAAGGCACCTTCAAATACTCCCGGTCGAACTGACGCGAACTCACCCCGCGCACAACCGCCTAAGCCCCGCTCAGCGCCTTGAACATGATGGTGGTGGCGTCGAGGCTATCGTCGTGCGTGCCGCGCGCAAAACCCGGAATCACGCCGGCGGTCTGAAAACCCAGCGCGGTATAGAGCGGCTCGGCCTTGTCGCCGGTACGCGTATCGAGCGTGAGCAGACTGCGCTGCAAAGCATGCGCGCGGCGTTCGAGTTCCACCATCAGCGCGCGCGCCACACCCTGGCGCCGGAAGTCGGGATGGACGAGCAGCTTGCGCACCTCGGCGCGATGGCGCTGGTTCGGCATGGTGTCGTAATCGAGTTGCACGGTGCCGGCAATCGCGTCGCCGAGACGCGCGACGAACAGCACCAGTGCGCCGTCCCGCAGTGAAGGCAGCACCTTGTCGCGCCAGAACGCCTCGCTGTCGTCCACGCTATACGGCATGACGAAGCCGACGCTCGCGCCGTCGTGAACGCAGGCGAGCAGCAAGGCGCCGAATTCGCGCAGATGGAGGGCGAGGTCGTCGGCGGAAAACGTCGTGATCGAAAGGTGGCTCATGCTGGTTCACACGATGAAAAGAAGGTAGCGGGCCGGGCTGTCGGCGAATGTCGCGAAGGCGCTCGGACCGAAGAGCTGATAGCGCAGGCAGTCGCCGGGTTGCAGGTCGTGGGCCGCGCCGTCCACGGTGATTTGCAGCCTGCCTTCCAGCAGGATCAGATGATGTTCGAGGCCGGGACGCGGCGAGGCGTCGTAATCGATACGCACGTTGGCATCGAGTTCGCATTCCAGCGCTTCGCCGCTCAGCGCGCGCGCGGGCGGCGACACGGACCGGCGCCGGAAGCCGACGCTGGGGTCGCTCCACAGCGGCTGCGCGTCGCGCGTCACGAGCGGCGCGAAACCGTCTTCGACCATGCGCATGAGGCGCGACATCGGCAGGCCGTACGCCACGCACAGCTTGCCCAACACGCTCGCGGTGGGACTCACGGCGGCGTTTTCGAGGCGCGAAAGCGTGGCGCGGCTCACGCCGCTCAGCCGCGCGAGATCGTCGAGCGACCAGTTGCGCTCGGCGCGCAAGGACCGCAGCCGTTGGGCGATGCGACGGTCGATAGTGTCGTCGTCGTTGATTTGATTTTCCATAAAAGGGAAATTATCCCGAATATGGGAATAGGTCAACAGGAAACAAAAATTGGGCCCGGCGCCGTTTATGATGATGTCCACCCTCGGCAGGCCACGGCCGAACGTGCCGGGTCAGGCCAAATTAGGCAAGGCGAGCCTTTCTCACACCTTGCCCACACCACACCAATCACACACGAGACTGGCGGCTCCGGCCGCGACATCATCGAAGAACCGCCCATGAATACCACCACCGACGCTTCCTCCCGTCCCGCGATCCGCGCGCTGACCTTGCTCGAAGGACGCGTGCTCGGCGTGCTCGTCGAAAAACAGCACACCGTACCGGACAGCTATCCCTTGTCACTGAACGCGTTGACCCTGGGCTGCAACCAGAAGACCGGCCGCGCGCCGGTCATGAACGCAACCGAGGCCGAAGTGCTCACCGCCATCGACGGCCTGAAACGGCTGAGCCTCGTTTTCGAAGGCAGCAGCAGTCGCGTGCCTCGCTTCGAACAGAACATGAACCGCGTGCTGGGCCTGCCGAGTCAATCCGGCGCCTTGCTAACCACCTTGCTTCTGCGCGGCCCGCAGACCGCGGCGGAGCTGCGTCTGAACAGCGCGCGTCTGCACGGTTTCGCGGACATTTCGTCGGTAGAGGCGTTTCTGGACGAACTGGCCGCCAACGATCCGCCGCGTGTGGTGAAGCTCGCGCGTACGCCGGGCGAACGCGAGCATCGCTGGATGCACTTGCTGTGCGGCGAGGTCAGCGCGAGCGAGTTCGCGTCAGCGGGAAGCGGCGAGGAGCAGAGCGTGCCGTTGTCGGAGTTCGAGGCGATCAGGGCCGAGCAGAAACGGCTCGCCGGCGAAGTGACGCGGCTGCAGGCGATGGTCGCGCGCATGGCGCGTGAGTTGGGCATCGACTTCGAGCCTTCGCCGCAGGCAGCCGGTGATGAGTCCGGCGCTGCGGGCGAAGCAGGCGAAGCCGGTCGCGAAGACTAGAAGCGGTAATTCACCGAAGCCAGCGTGTTGAGTTCGAAGCGCTTTTCAGTGATAGGGCTGTTCGCCGCGTCGTGTTCGAGCCGCCCGAAGGTGGCGGCCACCGAACCGTTCCAGTGCTTCGAAAAGTCGTAGCTCACCACGGCGTTCATGTGGATGTCGCGGATACCCGAACTGGTCGAGTAGGTGGGCAGACCGGACGCCGCGCTCTGCTGCGGCGACACGCCGAAGAACGTGCGCGTGTAGGTGCCGTTGGCCCACGTGAAGCCGGGGCCGACCGAAAACAGCCAGCCGCCGACGGGCGCCGACGCGACGAGATCGGTCATGACGGTCGTGCCTTGATGGTGGCCGGCAATGTCCTGATACAGCGCCACCGAGCCGGTGAACGCCCACCAGGTGTAGTCCGCGAAAAGCTTCAGCTTCGGGCCGCCCTTGACGTCGCCAAGACCGTGCAGACGCGGATCGTCCGATTCGTCGCGGCTCTGGAAGTCGAAGCTCAGTGCGGCGCCCACGTGGTACGCGGGGCCGCGCAGCACGTTGATGCCGAGCACGTCGGGCCCTTGCGAAAAAATCCGCTCGTCGTACGAGATGTCGAGCGCGGGAAACGGGATATAGCTCAGCTGACGCGAGCCCGGATATTTGGGCGTGATGACGAGCCCCGGTCCGATGCCGATCTTCCACTTGCTTTCGCTGCTTGCCGCGGTGTTCGAGGCCGTGTCAGCGGTTGCAGCGGTATCGTCGGCATGTGCGCCGCGTGCCGCGCACAAGGCCAATGCGCCCGCGACGACCAGCAACGGCGGCCGGGCCGTCTTCATGACCCGGCTTCGCGTCCACCTGAACATCATGCGTGCTCCTTGCCGAGGGTGGCGAGCTGCCTGAGCCGGCGCGCCAGCGCTTTCGATACCACGGGTTGCCGCGCGCCGTCGTCGGCGCTGCGTGCCGCTTCGCTCTCGCGCAGGAACAGCGCGGTTTCGCGCGCCACGATCTCGCGTTCGTTGTCGGATGTGATCATGTGATACGAGTCGTCCAGCCAGATGGTGCGCAAAAACGCCGCGCCGATATTGCTCGCCACGAAGCGCGCGTTACGCGGGCTCGAGGTTTCGTCGTCGATGGCATGCACGATCAGGCAATCCGTGGTGATGTCGCGCACCAGCGTGCGAACGCTGGCCGCCAGCCGGCTGGCTTCATGCAGGGCGGGCAGGGAAATGGTGGAGGGGCCGACTTCGCTGAAATCGCTGCGTTGCATGGCGCGGGCGATTTTCGCACGCAGTGCTTCGTTGCGTAGGCCGAACGGCTCTTCCTCGCGATAACGCCAGCGTTTGCGCAGCGGCGTGTAGTACGCGAGATTGAGCAGGAATCGATACCAGGGAATCGCCCAGCCGTCGTACGACAGGGTCAGGGAGAGCAGCACGAGCGACTGCGCTTGCGGCCGCCGATGGGCGAGTGCCAGCGCGAGCGCCGCGCCGATCGACAGTCCGCAGATCGACACACGCTCGAAGCGCGCGGCCAGCGCGTCGTACTCGCGCACGGCGGCGTCGAGCCACGCCTCCATGGCCGCTTCCTGGGAGCCCGCGCTGTAGCCGGGCAAAAGCGGCGCGCAGGCGGTGAAGCCTTCCGCGTTCAGAAAGCGCGCGAGATAGCGCAATTCGAGCGGCGAGCTCGACAGGCCGTGCAGCATCAGGACCGCGTGGCCGTCGCCGGGCAGGAAAATCTGGCTGGGTTGGGCCATGGTTCAGTCTCCAATCCGCAGCACGAGAAAATCCCCCGCGTGGGTCGTGAAACGCTCGCAGACGCAATCGGTCAGCCTGGGCGTGCCGTCGCTGCCCGTGATGCGCGCGCGATGACTGCCGGGCAGCAGCGCCTTGCTCAGGCGCTGGATATCGTCGGGATCGACGTCCGCGAAACGCGGACCGGGTTCGATCTGGTTCGGCAGACGCGGCAGGCCGCCGGGCAAGGGGTTGTCGTTGGCGGCGTGCAGTGCGTTGCGCTCCAGCGCCTGGATGAACACGAAAGTCTTGTTGTGGTGCGAGATATGGCGCAGCAGGCGATGCGTTTCGTCGACGGCACGGCGCGCGATCATGCGCTCGTTGTCGTGGCGCAGCAGCATTTCATACCGCGACTGCGCAACCGACGCGATCAGTTCCGCGCGGAATTGCGCGCGCCGCAGCCGCTCGATCAGGACGATGATGAACAGCGTCACCATCGGATACGAGAAGATCAGGATGACATCGGCGCGATTGAAGACGTCGATGGTGGCGTAGGGCGGGACGAACAGATAGTCGGCGAGACCCAGGCCGACCAGCATCACGGCGAGCGCCGGCGCGAGACCGAAAAAGTATTCGATGAGCGAGGCCGCGATACAGAACGCCGTACCTGGCATGATCGGGCCGATCAGGGGATGAAGCAGCAGACGCACGCCGGCCGCAATCGCCAATGCCGCAGCAGCGGTAATCCAGGCGCGCGTTCCCCGAGGTGCCCAGCGACGGGCATTTTGGACTTGCATGATCTTTAGAGGGAGCCTTGATGCGTGCCCAAGCGAGCGTTTTGTAATAAGCGGTAATCAGCAGGGCCGACGATACCATAAGCCACCGCAAGCTCAACCCAGGGAAAATGTAAATACGTGGCGAATTGTTAACGAACGCCGGTTTGGAACGGCGAGCGGAAAAATCTGCCGACAGACGGCGCAAACGTATGCGTCCGGGCGCGTTTGGGAGATTGTGCGCGACGCTGGCTTAAGCGGCGCTTAAGGTGCGGTTCGAGGCAGGTAGCGGCAGCGCATCACGCAGCGGTCACACACCGGCGTCGCGTTCCCGCTCGCCCGACAGCGTGCGCTGGGTGCGGTAGAACACCTCGGGCGGCACGTTCGGCGAGTCTTCCGCGAGGCGGTCGAGTTCGTCGCGAATCGCGGTGAGGTAGTGGCCGTCGCGCGCGTCGCGGTCGCCCGAGAACACGGCTTCGAGGCGACGGCGCACGGCGCCGTAGCGCGCTCCGGCCGCGCGATGTTTTTCGGCGCGCTCAGCGTAGCGCAGGAAGGTTTGCAATGCCGACGAGACCGCCGCCGTTACGCTCACCAGCCCGACAAAAATCCGCAGGGCGGGCGACACCGTGGCTTCATTGAGCGAAGCGAACACGGCGGTGCCGACGAAGGCCGTCAGCGCGGTGGCCAGCCAGCCGATGCGGCGGTCGCGCGACGAGAGCAGATCCGCCATGTCGTAGTGGCTCATCTGGGACTCGCGCGCGCGGCGAATCCATTTGAGCAGAAGCTGGTCTTCGTCGACGGGCGGCGCGTAGGCGGTGGTCGGGTTCGTCATGGGTGCGTCGGCTGGGCAGGTGTGCGAACGTTGCGTACGCACTCGCCGATACTTTGCCACAGGCCGCACGCGGTCAGCGCGTGCAGATCCACACGCGTACCGGCACACAATGACTCAACCGAGCAGCCGCCGCACCCGCGGAATCACTTCCTGCGCGAAGCGGCGCATGTCCGCTTCGAAGGGCTGGAATTGCAGCATGAACAATTCGATGCCCGCACGATGAAACGCGGCAATGCGCTCGGCCACCGTGTCGTAGTCGCCCACCAGTCCGGCCGCCGTGCCGCCGTTCGAGCCGACGCGCGGCGTTTGCGCGAAGGTCTGGAACATCACGGCCTTCGGGTCGGTATTGGCTTTCTGCTGGGCGCGCAACGGCGTGTCCTTCGCGGCGAGCGTGAAAAGATGGTCGAGGTGACGCTCGGCTTGCCCGGCGGTTTCGCGTGCGATCACGAAGGCCGATAACCCGAATCGCAGCGGCGCGTGCCCGCTGGGCCGCTGGCGCGCCGCGACGTCGGCGATCAGCGCCTCGACATCGGCCAGAGGCTGGCCGTTGATGAACCACACGTCGCCCTTGTCGGCCACGAGGCCGCGCGCGGGTTCGGATTCGCCGCCCACGTAAATGCGTGGACGCTCGCGAAACGGATCGGCGGGGCGCAGCAGGTAATCGTCGACATGAAAGTGCTCGCCGTGAAAGCGCGTGCGTTCACCGCGCAGAAGCGAGTCGACCACGCTGATCCATTCGCGTCCGTATGCATAGCGCGCGTCGTGTTCCGCGAAGCCGATGCCCGCGCGTTCCAGTTCCGGCCGGTTCCATGCATTGACGAGATTGAGCGCGAAACGGCCGCCGCTGATGTGCTCGATCTGCTGCGCCATCTTCGCGAGCACGACCGGGTGATACAGATAAGGCTTGATCGCCGCGATGATCTCGATGCGTTCGGTCAGCGCCGCGAGCGCGGCCGAGGCGGTCCACGCTTCGAGCTGGTCCCGCTCCGGATCGTGCGGATTGACGGTGTGCTGCGCGACCAGCACGGAGTCGTAGCCCAGCCGTTCGGCTTCGAGCACGAGCGCTTTATTGCGGGCCCACGAAGCGTCGTAGGGTTCGTCGGGGTCCTGCAAGGCGGCGCGGCTGCCGTGAACCAGCGCCCAGACGCCGAAGCGGGGTGACAGAGTCGACATGAAGCGGAAATCTCCACACGTAAAGCGTTATTGGCATGCGCATCGAACCTCGAATGATGAGCGATGCGCCGCCCGTGTGTTCCAATTTCTGCCTATATCGATCGATGAAATCGAGCTTTGGCCGGGTGCCGTTGCATCGGGCGTCCGGCGTTTTTGCGCTACGCCAGGGCCGCCGCCGCGCGTCGGCGTCGCAACAGGCCGACGAGTCCGAGGCAGGTGCCCATGACCGCGAGCGAGAGCACCGTGGTCATCGTGCCGAGCGCGTAGATCACCGGCGTGGTGACGGATGTGGTGAGCCCCTGCAATTCGAGCGGCAACGTGTTCTGGTCGCCGATAGCCTGCGAGGTGCGCGCGATTTCGTCCCACGACAGCGTGAAGCCGAACATCGCGACGCCCACCACCGACGGTCCGATGATGGGCAGCACGACATGCCGGAAACTTTGCCAGGGCGTGGCGCCCAGGTCGCGCGAGGCTTCCTCGTAAGCGGGATTGAAACGGTTGAACACCGCGAACATCACCAGCAGACCGAACGGCAAGGTCCACGTGAGATGGGCGCCGAGTGCCGAGGTGAAGAGACCCATCGAGGTGGTATAGGTGTCGGCGAATGACTGATAGCCCCATGCCGCGGCCAGATACTTCACGCCGTTATCGAGCAGGCGGAACGTCAGGCCGATGCCGAGCGACACGATGATCGACGGCATGATGAGACTCGCCACCGACACGTAGAACACGGCCGTATCGCCGCGAAAACGGCGGCGGAACGCGAGCCCGGCGGCCACCGAAAACACCACCGTCAACACCGTGACGGCGAGCGCGAGCCGCACCGAACGCCCGAACGCGCCCCAGATGTCGACGTCGCCCACGCCGTCGCGCAGCGCCGCGAACCAGTGCAGCGACACGCCGCGCATCGGAAACGTGAGGCCGCCTTCCGGACCCTGGAACGACAGGATGAAAATCGTGATGACGGGTCCGTACAGAAACAGCACGAACAGACCGAACAGCAGGGCGAGCCAGTAAAAACTCGCCGGACGATGCTCGCGATGTTTGAGTCGAGTGGTCTGCATGGTCAAAGCTCCTTGCGAATGTCGACCACTCGCGTCAAACCCCACACGATCATCAGCACCACGGCGAGCAGGATGATGGCGTTGGCGGCCGCGGCGGGAAACTGCAGGTAGCCGGTCTGCACCTGAATGATCTTGCCCACCGACGCGATCTGCTGGCCGCCCATCACGCCCACGGTCAGAAAATCGCCCATCACGATCGTGATGACGAAGATCGACCCGATCACGATGCCGGTCTTCGACAGCGGCAGGACCACGTCGCGTATCACCTGCCAGCCGCTCGCGCCCGCGTCGCGTGCCGCTTCGAGCAGCGAGCGGTCGATGCGCATCATCGCGTTGAAGATCGGCACGATCATGAAGAAGGTGTACAGGTGCACGAAGGCGAGCACGACGGAAAAATTCGAATACAGCAGCCACTCCAGCGGCTGGTCGATCAGATGCGCGCCGAGCAGCGCCTGATTCACGAGACCGTTACGCCCGAGCAGCGGCATCCACGAAATCATGCGGATCACGTTCGAGGTCCAGAACGGAATCGTGCAGACGAGGAACAGTACGGTCTGCATGCTGGTCGTGCGGATATGGAAGGCGAGAAAATAGGCGATCGAAAAACCCAGCAGCAGCGTGACGGTCCACACGATCGCGCAGAACTTCAGCGTCGACCAGTACGTCTTGAACGTCACGCACACGTCCGTCATGGACGAACAGCCGTTGAAGATCGCCGCGTAGTTTTTCAGCGTGAAGGCCGGGATGATCTGATATTCGTTGAAGTCCCAGAAGCTGACGATCAACGTGATGACAAGCGGCACGATGAAAAACAGCAGGAACGTCAGCGAGAGCGGCGTGGCCTGCAGCCAGGCGGGCGCGCGCCGATGCCGGGCGGGCGCCGCTTCTGTGTGCGAAGGAAGATCGATCGTTGCCATGGGCGGAATATCGTCACGAATACTGCGCGACGCACAGGCGGCGTCGCGACGGGGGCTGGCGCTGCCGGCGCGCGTGATGCATGCGGAGCGCAGAGAACACGCTGCGCCGGCAACCTGTCATACGCGCGCCGTCAGGCCGCGATGAACTCGTTCCACTTCTGCACCATGTAGATGTTTTCATCCATCACGGCGTTCCAGCAGGCAATCGCGCCCATGCGCTGGTTGTACGAACCGCCGTCGCGCACGGTGCCGGCTTTTTCGAGCAGCTGCCCGTCCGGTGCCTTGATGTCCTGCGCGGCCGGTTTGCCTTCGATCCAGTAATCCCATTCGTAGGGCTGCATATGGGATTTGGCGGTCTCGAGCACGCCCGAATAGTAGCCCTGACGCATCAGATAAGCGCCGGCCCAGCCGTCCTGGAACCAGTTGACGAATTCATACGCGGCGTCGAGCTTCTTGCCCTGCAGCGACCGCGGAAAGCCGAAACCCGATGCCCACGAGCGATAGCCTTCCTTGAGCGGTTGAAACTTGCAGGCCACGCCCATGGTGCGCACTTTCGTCACGGCCGGCGACCACATCGACTGGATGACCACTTCGCCGGACGCCATCAGGTTCACGCTTTCATTGAAGTCTTTCCAGAAGGCGCGGAATTGCCCGGCACGTTTCGCCTCGATCAGAATCTTGATGGTCTGATCGATTTCAGCTTTCGTCATGTTGCCTTTGTCGCCGTACTTCATGTGACCCATCGCCTCGATCGCCATGGCCGAATCCATGATGCCGATCGCGGGAATGTTCAGCAGCGCCGCCTTGCCCTTGAATTGCGGATTGAGCAGTTCGGCCCAGCTGTCGATCGGACGCTTGATGAGGTCGGGACGAATGCCGAGCGTGTCCGCGTTATAGGTGGTCGGAATCAGCGTCATCCATTCGGTGGGTGTCGCGGAGAATTCCGTGGAGCGCGGGCCGGTGAGGAACATCACCTTCTTCGGCGCGGTGCCCTGATCGCCGATCTTCTTGCCGTTCACCTCGCCGCGCGTGAGCACCGGCGTGATCTTGTCAGCGAGCTTGATACGTTTGGCGTCCATGCCGGCCAGCGTGCCCGCCGGAATCAGCTTCTTGAGCGCGAAGTATTCGGTATCGACGATATCGAACGAGTTGGGTTGGGTGATGATGCGCTTGGCGACATCGTCGGTCGTGACCGGCACGTACTGGATGTCGATGCCGGTGTCTTCCTTGAATTTCTTCGCAATGTCCGCGCTTTGATTCACGGCGGTGCCGAGATAGCGCAGCGTGATTTTCTCCTGCGCGTGAACGTACGGAAAACCGGCAATGCCGGCGGCCGCCACCGCGCCCTTGATGAACGTGCGGCGCGACAGGCCTTTTTCCTTCACGTCGGATGGGACCGCTGCCGGGCTCCCGTTCGCTTCACTCATTGCATTCTCCTCAGTTGAATCGCGGTTGATTCGCGGTTGACTTTCGCCTCGAACTGACAGGCGTGCTTTTTATAGGCAGCGATGCCGGACTGCGCTCGCCTTGATGAAAAACTCACGCCGCCAGCGGATGCGCGTCCTGCTCGTTCCACCACACCACCACGCGGGCGTCGGGACCGAGCTTCGCCGGGTCGTAATCGCCGTCGCTGACGAGCGAGATCAGTTCGGGCGAGCCGTCGAGCGGGTCGAGCGTCATGCGCAGATGGGTACCCTGGTATTCGGCTTCGCGGACGGTGCAGGGCACGCCGCCGATACGCGTGAGGCTGCCTTCGCCCGCCGCGTTCTGAACCGGCGTCACGCCATGCGGCACTACGCGCAGATGATCGGCGCGGACAGTGAAGAGCCGGCCGTTCGTATTGAAGACGTTGTGACCGCCAAGAAAGCGCGCCACGAATTCCGTGCGCGGGCGATTGAAGACTTCATGCGGCGTGCCGCTCTGTTCGATCTTGCCGTGACTCATCACTACCACCAGATCGGCGAGCGCCATGGCTTCTTCCTGCGAATGCGTCACGTGCACGAAAGTAATGCCGAGTTCTTTTTGCCAGCGCTTGAGTTCGGCGCGCATCTGCACACGCAGGAACGGGTCGAGCGCGGAGAGCGGTTCGTCGAGCAACAGACAACCAGGCTGATTGAGCAGCGCGCGGGCGAGGGCGACGCGCTGCTGCTGGCCGCCCGAGAGTTGCGCCGGTTTGCGTTCGGCGTAGGCGGACATCGCCACGAGTTCCAGCAACTCGGCGGCGCGTTTTCTGCGCACGTCTTTGGCGACACCGCGCATCTTCAGGCTGAACGCGACGTTGTCCAGTGCGCTCAGGTGCGGAAACAGCGCGTAGTTCTGGAACACCATGGCGGTGCCGCGCGCCGCGGGTTCGGCTCGCGTGACGTTGCGCCCGGCGATCAGGATGTCACCTTCGCTGACCGATTCATGACCGGCGATCATGCGCAGTGTCGAGGTCTTGCCGCAACCCGACGGCCCGAGCAGACAGCAGTACTGACCACCGGCGATGCGCAGGTCGATGGTGTCGACGGCGAGCGCCTCGCCGTATTGCTTCGATACGTGGACCAGTTCGATGTCGGCGGCCTGGGTGGCGAGCACGGTTGAAGCAGGCTGAATCATGACGGCGTTGTCCTCGTGAACGGCGCGTGGCGAAAGCGTGCGGTCGGCATGCGCAGCAATCGGCGATGCCGTTACTCATGCCGCGCTGCCCGATGAGCACGAGGCAAATGCAAGACATGTGCCATCGGCCGCGCCACGACGTTCGAGTTTCGATAACACGCCGTCGTAGCTAACGTCGACGAGTTGGCTCACATATTGCAAACGATCCGTGGCATCGATCGTCGGCAATCAAAGGCTTTTCTTTTGCGCGATCGCGGTGCGTCTTCGACCCGACTCGGGGCATGATCCGGCCATCCCGGTTCATGAGCTGACGGTGCGAGACGCGCACGAATGCTTTTCGTCTTCCACCGCTCATCGATCTGAACGACTGACATGAACGACACACGCAACAGGCCCGCGGCAGCGCACCGCGCGCATCAACCGCTCGCCACGCACGGGCGTTTTGCGTACCGGCCGATCACCGACGCCGACGCATTCCGCTGGCCGGGCGATACCGGGCTCGCGGTGTATCTCGGCTTCAACATCGAACACTTTGCCTTCGGCGAAGGACTCGGCGCCGCGCTCGGTCCCATTTCGCCGCAGCCCGACGTGCTCAATCACAGCTGGCGCGAGTACGGCAATCGCGTCGGCGCATGGCGCTGCATCGAACTGTTCGATCAACTGGACATGCCGGCCGGCACGCTCATCAACACCGCGCTCTACGATCATTGTCCGGAGCTGATCGCCGCATGCGTGGCGCGCGGCGACGAACTGATCGGTCACGGCCACACCAACGCGCACCGTCAGAGCGATCTGGACGAAGCGGGCGAACGTGAATTGCTCCTGCATTGCCGCGAACGCATTGCCGAGGAATCGGGTGTCGCGCCGGGCGGCTGGCTGTCGCCGTGGATCTCCGAGTCGCATCTCACGCCCGATCTGCTGACGGAAACCGGCTACCGCTATACGCTGAACTGGTGTCACGACGACCGTCCCGTACGCATGGCAACGCGCAGCGGCCCGCTGTGGTCGATTCCCTATCCGCAGGAACTGAACGATCTGCCGATGATGGTCGGCCGGCATATGGACGGCCGCGCATTCGCCGACATGATCGTGGACCAGTTCGACGAAATGCTGGAGCAGGCCAATCGCGGCACCGCGCCTCAGGCGCTCGTGATGGGCATCGCGCTGCATCCGTATCTGGTGGGACAGCCTTACCGGCTGCGTCATCTGCGCCGCGCGCTCGAACATATCGCGGCGGCGCGTGCGCGCGGCGAAGTCTGGATCACCACGCCCGGCGCGATCGCGGACCAGATGGACGTGCTGGAGCGCGACGGCGTGCTGCGCGAGGTGGCCGCATGAACGCGAAAGCCGGCGCGGTCACCGCGAGAAAGACGCTCAAGGAAGACGCCGATGCCGACGCGCGTCTTTATCAGTCCATTTTCGACGGCGTGCTGAATCATCGTCTGACACCCGGCACCAAGCTGCCCGAACCCGAGTTGTGCCAGTTGTTCGGCGTGGGCCGCGCGGTGGTGCGCCGCGTGCTGGAAAAGCTCGCTTACGACGGCATCGTGGTGCTGCGCCCGAACAAGGGCGCCGTGATCGCCCAGCCGACGCCGGAAGAAACCCGCGAGATTTTCGAGGCGCGCCGCTCGGTCGAGCGCATGCTGGTGGAACTCGCCGTGCAGCGTGCCAGCGCGAAAGACTTCAAGGTGCTGCGCCAGCAACTCGCCGACGAACACGAGGCGATGCATCGTTTCGACCAGCCTTCGTGGGCGACGCTCGCGAGCAGTTTTCACATGCGCATCGCCGCGCTCGCGGGCAATTCGATCCTGCAAAACTATCTGAAGGAACTGGTCTCGCGCTGCTCGCTGATCGTGGGCGTGTACGAGGCGCCGGGCAACGCGCCTTGCGAGCATGCGGAGCACGCGGCGATCGTCGACTGTCTGGAAGCGCGCGACGCCGCCGGCGCAATGGCGCATATGGAAGCGCATCTGCGTCACATCGAGGAGCGCATCGAGACGTCGCGGATGCGCGGCGAGAAAAGTCTCGGCCAGTTGCTCGGCATCACCGATTACGTCACCTGAAGCGGGCCCTGACACATGGAAATCGATTTCGAAGCGATCACCGAATACCAGCGCTACAAACTGATGGCGAGCCTGATCGTGCCGCGTCCGATCGCGCTCGTCACCACGCTGAACGCGAACGGGACCGTCAACGCAGCACCGTTCTCGATGTTCAACATGCTCGGCGAGGAACCGCCGATCGTGATGATTAGCGTGAATCGCGTGGCGGACGGCACGCTCAAGGACACGGCGGTGAATATCGTTCGCACGGGCGAGTTCGTGGTGCATCTCGCGGACGAAGCCATCGCCGACAAGATGCATCGCTGCGGCGAGCGTCTGCCGCCCGACGTGAGCGAACTGGCGGCGGTGGGACTCACGCCGGTGCCGAGTTCGCACGTCGCGCCGCCGCGCATCGCCGAGGCGCCCGTCGCGTTCGAATGCACCATCTGGGAGACGCTGGAGACGAGCAGCCGGCAAATCTTCATCGGCCGCGTGCATCGGCTCCATGCGCGCGACGAACTGATCGACACCGAGACCTGGCGCGTGCGTTTGCAGCACTACTTTCCGGTAGGCCGCTTCGGCGCGAGCGACTACGTCACCACGCGCGACCGCTTTACGCTGGGTTGAGTAGCCCGGCGCCAATTAAGCGGCTTCCTCGTTCACGCTGAAGGCACGGCCGTCGCTGCGCGGATCGTGCGCGCCGCAAGCCGAGCCGTCGTCGTCGAGACGGATCACGCCGGGATGTCCGGCGAGCGGACTTTGTGCCGCGATCGCGCTCACCTCGTGGCCGCGCGCGGCCAGTTCGGCGAACACGTCGGCACCCGCGTCTGCTTCGAGTTTGAGGGCGTCGCGCGTATCGGAGAAGGTTTTGCCGAGCAGAAAGCGCGGACGCGCCAACGCGGTGAGCGGGTCCATGTCGTAGTCGATCAGGCGCGTGAGAATGGCGGCGAGCGTTTGCGGCTGACCGTCGGCGCCCTGCGTGCCGAACAGCAGACGCGGCCGGCCGTCTTTCAGATACATGCCGGGATTGAGCGTGTGGAACGGACGCTTGCCAGGCTGCACGGCGTTGTGATGCGCAGGATCGGTGCTGAACGAGGCGCCGCGGTTGTGCCACAGAATGCCGGTATCGCCGGCCACCACGCCGCTGCCCCAGTCGAAGTACACCGTCTGCAGCACGCTCACGCTACGGCCTTCGCGATCCGTCACGCCGATGAACACCGTGTCGCCGGGTCGGAACACGTGCGGCCAGGCGCGGGCCGACTGCGTGTCGATCGAGCGGGCGTGGGCGTCGAGCGTGGCGGAAGAGAGCATGTCGTCGACCGGCACGGCATGGAACTCCGGATCGCAAACGAAGCGATCGCGGTCGACGAAAGCGCATTTCACCGCTTCCACCAGCAGGTGGTAATAGTCGGCGCTGCCTTCGCTGATCGCGCCGAGGTCGAAACGATCCAGCACGCCCATGATCTGCAAGGTCGTCACGCCCTGCGTGGGCGGACGCAGGCTGACCAGTTCGCCGCCGCGATATGCGACCCGCAGCGGCGCTTCGTCGCGCGCGCGCGTGCGGCGCAAATCGGTTGCGGTGAGCGGCGAGCCCGCTGCATGCAAGCCATGTGCGATCCGTTGCGCCAGTTCGCCTTCGTAGAACTCCCGTGCGCCATACTGCGCGATGCGTTCGAGACTGCGTGCGAGCGCGGACTGCGCGAAGCGTTCGCCGATCTCGGGAACGCGGCCGTGTGGTGCGAAGGTGGCCGCGAAGCCGGGCAGATCGCGCAGTTCGGCGGCACGCAGCGTCTGCCAGAAATGCTGCGACGGCGTGACCGCGAAGCCTTCGGCTGCGTGACGGATCGCATGCTCGAACAGCGAGGCCCACGTACGTTGGCCGTTCCACGAGGTTTCGCTGATGCCATGAGCCTGTTGCCAGGTATCCACCGTGGCCGCCGTGGTAAGCGCGGCACGCGCGCCGCGCAACGGAATCGGCCCGTCGAACGCGGGCAGTTCCGAGGCGGCCTGCCCGACACCCGACAAGGTGCGCAGCATGCCGCTGCGATCGCCGATCACCCAGAAGGCGTCGCCGCCGAGTCCGGTGAAATGCGGATAGGTCACGCACAGCGCCGCGCCGATGGCGATCGCCGCCTCGATGGCATTGCCGCCGGCGCGCAGCACGTCGAGCCCCGCTGCGCTCGCCAGGGCATGCGGGCTGGTGACCATGCCGCCGGTACGGTCCGCGAGTGTCTGATTCTGCATCGAGGCTCCGCTAGCGGACATCGGGTGTCGTGGGTTGAGCGAAAGGATGCCGTGCGGCAAGCTCGCGTGCAAGCTGCAGCAGCGCGCGGTCGCTGCCGCGCGCGCCGACGATCGAGAGCGCCAGCGGCCGGTCGATTTCATCGATTTCGTCGATTTCTTCGGCAAAGGGCAGGGTGATCTGCGGCAGGCCGCCGATCGTGGCGATCGCGTTCAAGGTCAAGGCGTCCTGATAGAAGCGGCCGATCGCGTCGTTCGTGGCGTCTTTCGGCAACAGCGCGACGGGCGTGGTCGGCATGACGAGCACGGTGCCGTCGTCGAGCAGGGCATCGAGCGAGACGCGCAGTGCCTGCCGGATCGCAAGCCATGCGCTCGCCTGGTCGCGGTCGAGCGAATCGAGTCGCGCGAAACGGCTCGCAATCGACGGGCCGAAATGCGGCTGCACGGAATAGATCCAGTCGCCGAGCGTCGCCTCGATCTCCAGATCCTGCACGTGCTGGTAACACGCGAGCCAGCGCGCGGCGTCGTTGCCGAATACGTCGATGGAAGCCGTGGCGCCGATGGATTGCGCGAGCGCGGCGAGACGCCGGGCGTCGTCGGGTTCATTGCGTGCGCGCAGGGCGAACGCATCGTCAACCCGCACGAGACGTGGCGGCCGGCTCGCCGTGGACGCCGCATCGTGCGATGAAGCGGGCAGCAACACCTCGCCCACGGCGGCGAGTTGGTCCACGGAACGCGCGAACCAGCCCACCGTATCGAAGGACGGCGCGAACGGCAGCACACCGTCGAGCGAGATCGCGCCGTGACTCGGGCGCATGCCCCAGAGTCCGCAAAACGCGGCGGGCACGCGTACCGAGCCGCCTGTATCCGTGCCGAGCGCGACATCCACTGCGCCGCTCGCAACCGCCGAGGCCGATCCGCTCGACGAGCCGCCCGGCAGCGCATGCGGCCAGCGCGGATTGAGCGGCGTGCCGTAGTGATGATTGGCGCCTTCGAGGCTGTAGGCGAGTTCGTCCGTGATGGTCTTGCCGTCGAGCGCGGCGCCGGCCGCGAGCAGCGCCTCGACACACGGCGCATGGCGATTCGCCGACGCATGGCTCGCGAGCCAGTCGGGATTGCCGCCGCCGGTCGTCACGCCGGCGACGTCGATCAGGTCTTTCACTGCGAAGCGCAAGCCGTCGAGCGGTCCGCGCGCGCTTGCCGCAACCTGCACGCGCGGCCCTGGAACGAAGGCGCTCATCGCGCGTCCGCCAGCGCCGCGACAATCCGCTCCGAGTCCGTCACGAAGCCGAAGCACTTCTTCACGTTCCATACCGTTGCTTCGGTGCAGAAGTCCGGCGACGAGGTGGCGCAGCAGTCTTCCACCAGCACGCAGCCGTAGCCGAGGAAGTTGGCGTCGGTGAGCGAATGCAGCACGCACTGATCGGTATTCACGCCGGCGAACAGCACCGTGCGGATGCCGAGATTGCGCAGGATGCTGTCGAGCGGCGTGTCCCAGAAGCCACTGATCCGGTATTTGTCCACGCAGATGTCTTCGGGCAGCGGCGCGAGTTCGTCGACGACCGCCGCCGCCCACGAATCTTTTTCGAGCACGTGCGCACCGTTGCTTGCGAGCGGCTCGCCGAGTCCCGTGCCCGCGCCTTTCGGCTTATAGAGATGCAACTGGTTCGGCGGCATGTTCGCCAAGTCGGGACGGTTGCCCCAGTTCACCCAGATCACCGGCACGCCGCTTTGACGCAGCGCGGGCAGCAGGCGCTGCAATGGTGCAATCGGCTTGCGGTCCAGCTCGAAATCGCCCCCAATCTGGGCAACCCATCCTCCCTTGGTGCAGAAGTCGTTCTGCATGTCGATCACCACGATCGCGGTGCTGCGCAGATCGATCCGCACGTTTTGCGGCTCGCACGGCAAGGTCGCGACGACCGGCGCGGGCGCCGGCAACGACATGTCCACGAGCGTGTCGCTCGCGCTCCAGCGAGGCCTGCCGTCGCGGCCCAACTGGCCGGGAACGCTTGTGCCGTAAGCGTCGTGCTGTTTCATCCGTCGATCTCCGTAGTGTTTCGTTGCGCGCTGAACAGGGTCCCGCCGCGAGGCCGTCATGCATGGCATGAAGGGCATTCGTGCGGCGGGAAGCAGCAGGTTTGAACGACGCGTTTCGCGGGCCAGCCAATCGACATGGCATCGAAGTTGCATCTGTTTCGTTCATGAATAACCTACTTACCCAAATCCAACGCAAAAGGAATGCCAGAATGTCGATCGTCAAGTTCAAAGCTCTCGCCACCTGTGTTGTCGCACTCGCTGCCGCGACCGGCGCGGTCCACGCCGTCGCCGCCGATCTGTTGAAGGTCGGCGTGCTGATTCCGGGTTCGAAGTCGGACAAGGGCTGGATGGAGTCGGGCTACGACGGCCTCGTCGCCGCACAGAAAGAACTCGGCCCGAAACTGAAGACGCAGGTGATCGAGAACATCAATTACGCCGACATGGAACAGGCGCTCACCAATCTGGCGTCGAAGAACCAGCTGGTGATCGGCGTGGGCGGACAGACCCAGGCTTCTGTGCTGAAGATCGCCAAACGCTTTCCGAACGTGAAGTTCGCCATCGTCGGCGGCAACAAGGGGCAGGACATGCCGCCGAACGTCGCGGGCTATGACGTCAAGCAGGCAGAGATTGCCTACGTGGCCGGCGCGGCGGCGGCCATGCTGTCGAAGAACGGCGCGGTGAGTTATGTCGGCGGCATGGAGATTCCGTCGATCGTGAACGCGGGCAAGGAATTCGGCAACGGCGCGCGCTCCATCAATCCGAAGATCAAGTACTTCGAGAGCTATACCGGCGACTTCGACAACGTGTCGAAAGCGAAGGAAGCGACGCTCGCAGCGATCTCGCAGGGCGCGGACGTGCACTATCACATCCTGAATCTCGGCTTGCGCGGCATGGAACAGGCAGCCAACGAGAAACACACACACGTGATCGGCAGCTACACGGACCGTTGCGGCACCGACCCGCTGTATATCGCCTATTCGATCACCGGTGTCGGCTATCAGGTGCAGTACGCGATCGACCAGATGGCGGCCGGCACCTGGCAGCCGGGCTACAAGGCCTTCGGTCTCGCGATGGGCCCGAAAGCGTCGGACATGGTGGTGTGCAAACCGACGCCGGAGATGTCGACCAAACTGAAGCAGATCGAGCAGGACATCGAAAGCGGCAAGATCAAGGTCTCCGAAGGCTGATATGGACGCGACTTCCGCTCCCGCCGCCGTGGCGCAGGCCGTCGCGGGTTCCGCCGCCGTGGCCGTGTTGCGCATGGACGGCGTCGGCAAACGCTTCGGCGCGTTTCAGGCCTTGCAGGATGTGTCGCTCGAACTTTTCGCGGGCGAGGTGCATTGTCTGCTCGGCGAAAACGGCGCGGGCAAATCCACGCTCTGCAACGTGATGTTCGGCGTGCATCAGCCGGACGCCGGCGCGATGTGGCTCGACGGCGAGTCATATCGGCCGCAAAGTCCGCGCGACGCGCTCGCGCACGGCATTGCGATGGTGCATCAGCACTTCAGTCTCGTCGAAGACGTGAGCGTGCTCGACAACCTGTTGCTCGGCCGCTCGCATGGCGTGCTGAACCGCAAGCGCGAGGCGCAAAGCGTGCGCGCGCTGGTGGCCGAACTGGGACTCGCGCTCGATCCGGACGCGCGGGTAGCGGATCTGTCCGTCGGTGAAAAACAGCGCGTCGAGATCGTCAAGTGTCTGATCCGCGAGCCGCGTCTGCTCGTACTCGACGAACCGACCGCCGTGTTGTTGCCCGCCGAGATCGACGCGCTGCTCGACACCTGCGCGAAGGTCGTGGCGCGCGGTTGCGCGGTCGTGCTGGTCACGCACAAGCTGGCGGAAATCCGTCGCATCGCGACGCGTGCCACCGTGTTGCAGAGCGGGCGCGTGGTCGCGCGATCGGCCACGCCGTCCGCCGATGTCGATGCGCTGGTGCGCGCGATGATCCAGCGGCCGGGGCAAACGGACGAGCCAGCGGCGACGCTGCGCGTCGCATCCGGCGGAACAGCGGCCGCGTCCCGCAGCGCGTCGCCCTATGGCCGCCCGCTCGCCGACGAAGCCCTGCAGATCGACGGACTCAGCGTGCGCGACGCCGACGGTGTCACGCGCCTCGCGGAGTGCACGCTGGTGGTGAACCGTGGCGAGATCGTCGGCATTGCGGGCGTGGAGGGCAACGGTCAGAGCGAACTCGGCGCGGTCCTCGCGGGCATGCAGAAAGCCAGCGCGGGACGCTTCTTCGTGCAGGGCGCCGATTGCACGCAGGCCGCGCCGCAGGAACTGACGAAGGCGGGCGTCGGCGTCGTGCCGGAAGACCGTCACGCAGTAGGTTGCGTGCAGGACATGAGCCTCACCGAAAACCTTTTTCTGAACCGTCTCGACGACTACGCGCGGCGCGGTTTCATGCGCCGCCGTGCGATGCGGCGCGACGCGCGCGTGCTGATGCAACGTTTCGACGTGCGTGCGGCGAGCCCCGATGTCGCCTTTCGCGGCCTGTCCGGCGGCAATCAGCAGAAGGCCGTGCTGGCGCGCGAACTGACGCTCGACGGTCTCAAAGTGCTGGTGGCCGCGCAACCCACGCGCGGCCTCGACGTGGGCGCGGTGGCGGCGGTGTACGACCACATTCGTGCCGCCCGCGACGACGGCGTGGGCGTCCTGCTGATCTCGTCGGAACTCGACGAACTGCTGGCCGTGGCCGACCGCGTCCTCGTGATGTACCGCGGACGCATCATGGGCAGCTGCGTGCCGGAGCGCACGCAACCCGCGCAACTCACTCTTCAACGCGAGCGCATTGGCGCCTGGATGGCAGGACAGACAGCATGACTCCCACCACTTCGATTCCTTCCGTCCCGCGCGCTTCGTGGCGCGGCTCGCAACGCGTGCGAACCGCCGCCGTGCTGGCGGGCGCCGCGCTCGTCGCCGTCGCGGCGGCGCTGGCGCTGATCGCGCTCGTGCACGTGCCGCTCGGCGACGCGCTGGCCGCCTTCGCCGACGGCGCCTGGGGCTCGCCCTATGCGATCGGCGCGTCGATCAATCGCAGCCTCGTGTTCGCGCTGGTCGGCAGCGGCTTCGTGCTGGCCAACCGCGCGCAGTTGACCAATGTCGGCGGCGAAGGGCAGATCGCGATGGGCGGCATTGCCGCGACCGCCGTGAGTCTGTATGGCCATGTCGCGCATCTGCCGCTCGGCCTGCCGTTCGTCGTGCCGATGCTGGCGGCCGCGCTCGCGGGCGCGACCTGGGGCGCGATTCCCGGCTGGCTCAAAGCGCGCGCCGGCACCAACGAAGTCATCAGCACCTTGCTGCTGACCTTCATCGCCGTCTGGTTCCTGTACTGGTGCGTGCAATCGGAAGCGCTGTTGCGTCAGCCGATGAGTAACGCCGCGACCTTGCCGGAATCACTGGACATTCCCGATACGACGAAGCTGCCGCTGCTGGCGAGCGCGAGTTCGACCGGGCTGCATATTGGCTTGCCGGTCACCGTCGTGCTGTGTCTCGCCGTGGCGGTCGTGCTCGTGTACAGCCGCTTCGGCATGCATCTGCGCGCGGTGGGGTTGAACGCCGTGGCCGCGCGCCGCGCCGGCATGCCCATCACCTCGACGATCGTCGGCGCGCTGGCACTCGCGGGCGCACTCGGCGGCCTCGCCGGCGCGCTGATGCTGCAAGGCGACCAGTATTCGCTGAAGGCGGGCTTCTCGTCCGGTTATGGCTTCGACGGCCTGGTGGTCGGCCTGCTGGCGCGCGGCTCGATCACGGGCGTGTGCGCGGCGGCGTTGCTGTTCGGCTTCATGCGCTCGGGCGGCATCAATATGGAAATGGTGGCCTCCGTGCCGTCGGCGCTGGTGCTGGTGGTGCAGGGCATCGTGATCGTCGCGCTGGCGGGCGGCTCGTTGTGGCTGGAACCGAAAGGAGCGCGGGCATGAACGCGGAATTCGCAGCGGTATTCGTGGGCTCGTCGATTCGCTTTGCTGCGCCGCTGATGCTGGCGTCCACGGGCGAACTCATCAGCGAACGCGCCGGCGTGCTCAACATGAGCGTGGAAGGCATGATGCTGACGGGCGCATTTCTCGGCGCGGCGGGCGCGTGGGCCACCGGCAACGCGACACTCGGTCTCGCCATCGGCATGCTCGGCGTGTTGCCGATCGCGTTGCTGCAGGCATTCCTGAGCGTGACCTTGCGCGCCAATCAGATCGTGACGGGCATCGGCATCAACATCCTTGCGCTCGGCGCGACGACACTCGCGTACCGCGAACTGTTCGGCGAACGGTCGAGCGCGGTCATTCCGGGACTGGCGCGCTGGTCGCCGCCGGGTCTGGGCGCGCTTCCGGTGATCGGCGAACCGGTATTCCACCAGGTATGGCTCGTGTATCTCGGCGTCGCCATTCTGCTGGGCACCTCGTTCGTGATGCGTCGCACGGCGCTCGGCGTGGCGCTGCACGCGGTCGGCGCGGCGCCGCGCTCGGTCGATCAATCCGGCCTCTCGGTCACCAGGCTGCGTTACGGCGCGGTGCTGTTTTCGGGCGTGATGTCGGGCGCGGCGGGCTGCTTCATTTCTATCGGCGACATTCATACCTTCACCGAAGGCATGACGAGCGGCGCGGGTTATCTCGCGATCGCGGCGATCATCTTCGGCAACTGGAAAATCGGCCGCACCGTGGGCGCGTGTCTGCTGTTCGGCGCGGCGAGCGCGCTGCAGTTTCAGCTGCCGCTGATCGACGTGCATGTCCCGACTGCGCTGCTGGTGATGCTGCCTTATCTGCTCGCGCTGGTTGCCGTGGCGGGGCTGATCGGCCGGCAAACCGCGCCGCTTGCGCTCACGCAACCGTTCCGCCGGTAAGCGCAGAATGCCGCGCATACAATGGCGGTCGAACCGGCTGCCGAAGGTGTCCGCTGCATCTGCTGCATTTGCCGGGTCCGCTGACGTCAACGCTTCAGGTCTTCAAACGATATGACACGTGTCTCCGCCCGTTCGACTGCCGCCGCCACCGCTGTGCCGGCTGCACCCGCCGCACACACCACGCAGCGCCAGAAACTCGCGGCCGCGACGCGTCAGCGCATTTTCAAAATTGCGATTGCCGAGTTTTCGGACAAAGGTTTGAGCGGCGCGCGCGTGGAAACCATCGCGAGCCGGTCGAAGGTCAATATCCGGATGATCTATCACTACTTCGGCGGTAAGGAAGCGCTCTATCTGGAAGTGCTGGAGTTCGTACTCGGGCGATTGCGCGAAGCGGAGTTGCGCCTCAAATTCGACGTGGACAAGATCGAACCGGTCACGGCCATCGTGCAACTCTACGATTTCATCGAAGGCCATTTCGCCACGCATCCCGAGTTGTCGAAGCTGCTGTCGTTCGAAAATCTGAATCGCGCGCGGGTCATGAAGCGGTCGAGCACGATTCCGGAAATGTCCTCGCCGCTGCTGGTGCTGCTGAGTTCGGTGATTGCGCGCGGCGAAGCCGACGGGTCGCTGCGCCACGGCATGGACCCGCTGCACCTCTACGTTGCGCTGGTGAGCCTGTGTTCGTATCACAAGTCGAACGCCTATACGTTGTCGCGCATTTTCAATACCGACATGCTCGCCGACGCATGGCAGCAGGATCACAAGCAGCAGGCGCACGAAATGGTGCGCGCGTTCGTGGTGGCGGGCGCTTCGCCAGCCGCGCTGCCGGGCCAGGTTGCGCCGTCGCCGCGCGCGGTCTCAAAGCGGGGCGTCTAGGCCCCGAGTTGGTGAGCGCTGCACCATCGCAAACGCGGCGAAGCGGCGCGCGTTGTCCGCGCAACGTTCCGGTCTTCATCTCATGAAGCCTTGTGCAGCAAGGCTTTCGCGCTGTTTTTTCGTCTGCGATACGCAACTGGCATAGCTTCTGCTTAGTTGGGCTCAAACTTGTATTCAAGATTGAACTCAAGGAAATGCCAGTGCTTATTTCTTCACCTTTAACGGTCGGCGGTCTGCTCGACGGCTATGCCTCCCGACGCTTTACGTCCACCGAGGTCGTCACGTCCGCGCTCGCCCGGATCGACGCCGCCGATCGCCCCGAAGTCTGGATCGCGCGCGTGCCGGCCGCCGACATTGCGGCGCGTGCCGCCGCGCTCGACGCTCTCCATGCCGGGCAGGGCGACGCCGTGTTCGCGCGCATGCCGCTGTTCGGCGTGCCGTTCGCGGTCAAGGACAACATCGACGTTGCCGGCATGCCGACCACGGCGGCGTGTCCGGCGTTCAGCTACACGCCGGACGTCTCGGCCTTAGCCGTGCAGCGTCTGATCGACGCCGGCGCGATCCTGATCGGCAAGACCAATCTCGATCAGTTCGCGACCGGTCTCGTCGGCACGCGCTCGCCGTTCGGCGCGGTGCGCAACAGCGAATATCCGCTGCGCGTCTCGGGCGGCTCCAGTTCGGGGTCGGCCGTGGCGGTCGCGCTCGGCAGCGTTGCGTTTTCGCTCGGCACGGATACCGCCGGTTCGGGCCGCGTGCCGGCCGGCTTCAACGGACTCGTCGGACTCAAGCCGTCGCTCGGACTCGTCAGCAAACGCGGCGTGGTGCCGGCCTGCCGCACGCTCGACACGATCTCCATCTTCGCGCACGACGTTCACGACGCGTGGCGCGTGCTCAGCGAAATCGCCGCCTTCGACGCGCTCGACGGCTACTCGCGCAAGGTGGCGAGCCTCGGTCTGCCGCGCGGCAATCCGCGGATCGGCGTGCCGGAGCGCCTCGAATTTTTCGACGACACCGTCGCGAGCCAGGCGTTTTCCGCGACACTCGACACGCTCTTCACGCATCTGCAATCCGAAGCGCAGGCCGTCGACTTCACGCCGCTGCGGCAGGTGTCGGCCTTGCTCTACGACGGTCCGTGGGTGGCCGAGCGGCGCGCGGCCATCGGCGAATTTTTCGACACGCAACGCGACGCGATCGATCCGGTCGTCGCGACCGTGATCGGCAAGGCGGACGCCTATAGCGCCGCCGACGCCTTCAACGCCCAATACGCGCTGGCCGATCTGAAGCGTCAGGCGGAAGCGCTGTTCGAGCGTATCGACGTGCTGATCGTGCCGACCACGCCGACCCATCCGCTGATCGCGGACGTGCAGGCGAATCCGGTCGAGCTGAATAGCCAGCTCGGGTACTACACGAACTTCGTCAATCTGCTGGATCTCTGCGCGCTGTCCGTGCCGTGTCAGCGCCGCGCCGACGGTCTCGCCGCCGGTATCACGCTGATCGCGCCGAGCGGCGCCGACCGGCGTCTGGCCGAACTCGGCGCGAAGATCCAGGCGCTGTTCAGCACGACCAGTGCGAACGACGGGGACTGCGACACGTCGCGTCATGGTGCAACGAACGCCATCGAGCCGCTGCCCTTCAACGAAGCCAGCGTCGAGCTCGCGGTGGTGGGCGCGCATCTGCGCGGCCAGCCGCTGAACTGGCAGCTTCAGCAAGCCGGCGCGCGTTTCGTGAAGGCCACGCACACCGCCTCGGACTACCGCCTGTACGCGCTGGCCAACACGCAACCGCCGAAGCCCGGCCTCGTGCGCGCGAACGAAGCGCAAGGCGGCCCGATCGCCGTCGAGGTGTGGGACGTGCCGCTGCGCACCTTCGGCCAGTTCGTGCTGGACGTGCCCGCGCCGCTCGGCATCGGCACGCTGCAACTCGCTGACGGCCGCGCGGTGAAAGGCTTCATCTGCGAGCCCGCGGCCGTGGACGCGACCAGTGGAGCCACCGAGATCACTTCGTTCGGCGGCTGGCTCGCGTATCTCGAGAGCCTGAAACGCTGACACCCGCCATCCCCCACACACGACCCAACTTTTATCAGGAACCGACAACATGACCAGCCGCCGCACCTTCATCAAGAGCGCCAGCCTGTTGACGCTCGGCAACATCGTGCCGATCCAGTCCGTGTTCGCCGCACCGAAGACCACCGTCGGCGTGATCTACGTCGGCGCGCGCGGCGACTACGGCTACAACCAGGCGCAGGCGCAAGCCGCCGCCGTCATCAAGAAGATGCCGGATGTGAAAGTGGTGGAAGAGGAGAACGTGCCCGAAACCATCGCCGTGCAGAAGACCATGGAAGCGATGATCGAACAGGACGGCGCGACGCTCATTTTCGCGACCTCGTTCGGTTACTTCGATCCGCACGTGCTGAAGATGGCGGCCAAATATCCGAAGGTGCGGTTCGCGCATTGCGGCGGTTTGTGGAAGCAGGGCAACCCGCCGAACATCACCAGCTACTTCGGCTATATCGACGAATGCCAGTACCTGAACGGCGTCGTGGCCGGTCATATGACGAAGAGCAAAAAGCTCGGCTTCGTGGCAGCCAAACCGATTCCGCAGGTGCTGCGCAATATCAATTCGTTCACGCTCGGCGCGCAGTCGGTCGATCCGTCGATCACCACGCAGGTGATTTTCACCGGCGACTGGTCGATGCCGGTCAAGGAAGCGGAAGCCACCAACAGCCTGATCGACCAGGGCTGCGACGTGCTGACCTGTCACGTGGACGGCCCGAAGGTGGTGGTGGAAACGGCGGAGAAGCGCGGCGCGATGAGCTGCGGTTATCACGCGAGCCAGGCGGCGCTCGCGCCCAAGGGTTATCTGACCGGCGCGGAGTGGGACTGGGCGACGCCCTACAAGCAGCTCGTGGCGGGCGCGCAAGCCGGCACGCCGCAGCCGAACGTGCTGCGCGGCGGCCTCAAGGAAGGCTTCGTGAAGATGTCGCCGTACGGCGCGAAGGTCACGGCCGCCGCGAAGCAGAACGCCGACTCCATCAAAAGCAGCATGGTGGCCGGCAATTTCGTGATCTTCAAAGGCCCGATGAAGGACAACAAGGGCGGCGTCGCGATTGCGTCGGGTGCGAGCCACGTGCAAACGGACTACACGCTCGAAAGCATGAATTATCTGGTGGCGGGTGTGGTCGGCCAGATCTGACGAAGTGGCCGGCGCGCGCGCCGGCATGAATGTGCATGAACGAAGGAGCCGCGATGCGCCCCAATGTCCCCACGGCGAGAGTGATGCTCTCGCTCCTGCCCGCGCTGCCTACCGCGCTGGCGGTGCTCGGCACGCTGCTGCTGTTTTCACTGTTCCTGCTGGTGCAGGGCCAGCCCGCGCTCGACGCGATCGGGCTGATTTTCCAGGGCGCGTTCGGCTCGTCGTTCGCGTGGCAGAGCACGTTGCTGCGTGCCGCGCCGCTGATGCTGACCGCGTTGTGCGTGGCGTTGCCTGCGCAGGTCGGGCTGATCGTGATCGGCGGCGAGGGCGCGCTCGCGCTCGGCGGCATGTGCGCGGCCATCGTCCCGCAGATGCTGCCGCATGGCGCGTCGTGGCTCGTCGCCACGCCGCTGATGGCGCTGGCCGGCATGCTCGCAGGCGGCGTGTGGATCGGCGCGGTGGGCGCGCTGCGGCAATGGCGCGGAGTGAACGAGACGATCAGCAGCCTGTTGATGTCGTATATCGCGATTGCGCTTTTCAAGCATCTCGTCGAAGGACCGTTGCGCGATCCCGCGAGTCTGAACAAGCCGTCCACGCTGCCGGTTCCCGACGCGATGATGATCGGCTCGATTCCCGGTCTCGACACGCACTGGGGTCTGTTCTGGGGCGTGGTGGCGTGTGTCGCGGCGTGGGTCTTCGTCAAGTTCAGCACCCAAGGGTTCGCCATGCGTGTGGTGGGCGGCAGCAATCGCGCGGCGCGCCTCGTCGGTCTGCCGGTGAACCGGCTCGCGCTGGTGGCCTGTGTGCTCGGCGGCGCGGCGGCCGGTCTCGGCGGCATGTTCGAAGTGGCCGCGGTGCAGGGCAGCGCGAATGCGTCGCTGCTCGCGGGCTACGGCTACGCCGGCATTCTCGTGGCCTTCGCCGCGCGTCAGAATCCGCTCGCCATCGTCGCCTGCGCGCTGATGATCGGCGGTATCGAGGCGAGCGGCAGTCTGCTGCAACGCCGTCTCGATCTGCCGGATGCCACCACGCTCGTCCTGCAAGGCTTGCTGTTCGCCAACCTGCTCGCGTGGGAAGCGCTCGGCGGACGCATCGCCGCATGGCGCGTGACATTGCAGGCCGCGGCGCTCGCGGACCGTCCTGTGCAACTGGAGCAGACCCATGCCTGATATGCATTCGCCCATCGTTATCCTGCTGCTTTCGCTGTTCGCCGGCGCGATCCGCGTCAGCACGCCCTATCTGTTCGTCAGTCTCGGCGAGTGTCTGACGGAGAAGGGCGGCCGTGTGAATCTCGGCCTCGAAGGCATTCTCGTGTCGGGCGCGATGAGCGGCTACGCGGGCGCGTTCCTGAGCGGCTCGCCGTGGCTGGGCGTGCTCGCGGCCGGCCTCGTCGGCCTGCTGCTCGGCTGTCTGCACGGGCTCGTGTGTTCGTTGCCGCGCGTCTCGGACATCGCTTTCGGCATCGCGCTGATGCTGCTCGGCACCGGCCTCGCGTTCTACCTCGGCAAGCCCTTCATCGAGCCGCAGGCGCCGATGCTGCCGTTCATCGATCTCGGCACGTGGACCACGTCGCCGCAACTGCACAACGCGCTGCATATCAACCTGCTGTTCGTGATCGGCGTGGTGCTCGCCTTCGTTCTGCAATGGGGATTGCGCAATACGCGCTGGGGCATGGTGTTGCGGCTCGTCGGCGATCACGCCGAGACCGCGCGGGCAATGGGCTATCCGCTCACGCGCGTGCGGATCGCGGCGACGGCGCTGGGCGGCGTGTTCGCCGGCGTGGGCGGCGCGTATCTGTCGCTGGTCTATCCCGGCAGCTGGAACGAAGGACTCTCCAGCGGGCAAGGGCTGATGGCGGTGGCGCTGGTGATCTTCGCGCGGTGGCAGCCGTTGCGCTGCCTTTGGGCCGCGTTGCTGTTCGGCGCGGCCGGCGCGCTCGGCCCCGCATTGCAGGCCGTGGGCGTGACGAGCGGCTACTACCTCTATAACGCCGCGCCTTACGTGCTCACGCTGCTGATCATGATCGTCAATTGCCGTCCGGATCGCACCCTGGCCGGCGCGCCCGGCGAACTGAGCCTGACCCGTTAAGCGCCGAACGCCGAACGTCTCATTCCATGCATTGAAGAGATTCAACGAGGACTCCACCACCATGAACCGATTCGTCGAAGCGAAACCTTATCCGTGGCCGTACGACGGCAACCTGCGCCCGGAGAACACGGCGCTCGTGATCATCGACATGCAGACGGATTTCTGCGGTCACGGCGGCTACGTCGACAAGATGGGCTACGACCTCTCGCTCACGCGCGCGCCGATCGAGCCGATCAGAAGCGTGCTGAAGACAATGCGCGAGCAGGGCTTCACGATCATCCACACGCGTGAAGGACATCGCCCCGATCTCTCCGATCTGCCCGCCAACAAACGCTGGCGCAGCCGCCGCGCCGGCACCGACGGCGTGGGCATCGGCGACGACGGTCCGTGCGGACGCATTCTCGTGCGCGGCGAACCGGGCTGGGAGATCATCGACGAACTCGCGCCGCTCGACGGCGAAATCGTGATCGACAAGCCGGGCAAGGGCTCGTTCTGCGCGACCGACCTCGAACTGATCCTGCGCACGCGCGGCATCGTCAATCTGATTCTCACCGGCATCACGACGGACGTGTGCGTGCACACGACGATGCGCGAAGCCAACGACCGCGGCTTCGAATGCACGGTGCTGGCCGACTGCTGCGGCGCCACCGACAAAGGCAACCACGACGCCGCGCTGCACATGATCACGATGCAAGGCGGCGTGTTCGGCACGGTGTCCGACTCCGGCGCCTTGCTGCAGACATTGGGCGGCTGATCATGTCGAGCGCACCGAAGGCACTCGGCCTGGAAGTGCTGAACGCGAGCAAATCGTTCGGCGCGTTCCGCGCACTCGACGGCGTCTCGATCAAGGTGGCGCCCGGCACGATACACGCGCTCCTCGGCGAAAACGGCGCGGGCAAGAGCACGCTCGTCAAAGGCCTGGTGGGCTACGGCGTGCTCGACGACGGCCAGATCGCCGCCGACAACCGCGAGGTCCACATCGCTTCACCGCGCGACGCGCAGGCGCTCGGCATCGGCATGGTGTATCAGCATTTCACGCTGGCGACCGGTCTGTCGGTGGAAGAAAACCTGCTGCTCGCGCGCGGCCGTCTGCCGTGGAAAATCAATTGGGCGGCCGAACGCGCCGCGCTCGACGCATTCATGCAGGGCATGCCGTTCCGCTTGCCGCTCGACGCTCCGGTGTCCACGCTCGCCGCGGGCGAAAAGCAGAAGCTCGAAATTCTCAAGCAGCTTTATCTGCGTCAGCGTTTTCTGATTCTGGACGAACCGACCTCGGTGCTCACGCCGCAGGAAGCCGACGAAGTGCTCGGCCTGATGCGCGCATTGACCACGCGCGGTGAGCTGACCGTGCTGATGATCACGCACAAGTTCCGCGAAGTAATGGCCTACGCCGACGACGTCACCGTGTTGCGCAAAGGGCGGCAGGTCGGCACCAGCGCCGTCGCCGGCACGAGCCGCGACGAACTCGCCGCGTGGATGATGGGCACGGTGGTTTCGCCCAACGCCACGGCCGTGACCGCCGCGCCCGTTGCTGACGCCGAAGCGGCTTCCGCGATGGCCGCGGCCACGCTGGAGCGACTCGCGCGCAAACCGGTCGACGAAACTGCGCAGGTGCGTCTCGCGCTGAACGGCGTGTCCGTCGAAGACGATCGCGGTCATATGGCCGTGAAGAACGCTACGCTCGCCGTGCGCGCGGGCGAAATTCTCGGCCTCGCGGGTGTCTCCGGCAACGGGCAGAAGGAACTGGTGGAAGCGCTGGTCGGTCAGCGGCGCGTGAAGGCGGGCGAGATGCAGGTGGCCGGCAAACCCTATCGCGCCACGCGTGAGGAAATGACCGGGCGGCGCCTGTTCGCGATTCCCGAGGAGCCGCTGAAAAACGCCTGCGTGGCCGGCATGAGCGTGGCGCAGAATCTCGCCTTGCGCGACTTCGACCGCGCTCCGCTGCGGCGTGCCGGCTGGTGGCTCGATCGTCGCGCGATGCGCTCGCGCGCCGTCGAGCTGATCGGCGAATTCAACGTGCGGCCGCCCGCGCCGGAGCGGGCCATCGGCACGCTGTCCGGCGGCAACGTGCAGCGTGCCGTGCTGGCGCGAGAACTCGGCCAGCCGGTGGACGTGCTGGTCGTCGCGAATCCGGTGTTCGGACTCGACTTCGCGTCCGTGGCCGACATTCATGCGCGCCTGATGGCCGCGCGCGATGCCGGCGCGGCGGTGCTGCTGGTAAGCGAAGACCTCGACGAACTGCTGGAACTCGCCGACCGCATCATGGTGATCGCCGAGGGCGAACTCGTCTACGAAACCCCGGCGGCGTGCGCGGAACGCACCGTGCTAGGACAGCACATGGCGGGACACGGCGGCGAGACCTCCGCGCCGCAGTATGCTGGCGGTGAGACGAACGGTGACGCGAACGGTGACGCGCCCGCCACGGTTTCGAATAAAGCGCTCAAGGAAACGACTGGATGACGAATACCTCGCTCGAACCCGGCACGCTCAGCATCGATGCGCAGCCGGGCCCATTCCATTTCGACCCTGCGCGAACCGCGCTGATCGTGATCGACATGCAGCGCGATTTCATCGAGCCGGGCGGCTTCGGCGAATCGCTCGGCAACGACGTCACGCTGCTCGCGGAGATCGTGCCGACCGTTGCCGCGCTGCTCGATTTTGCGCGGCGCCACGGCTGGCTCGTCGTGCATACGCGCGAATCGCACGCGCCGGACATGTCCGACTGCCCGCCTGCGAAGCACGCGCGCGGCGCACCGGATACGCGTATCGGCGATCACGGACCGATGGGCCGCATCCTGATTCGCGGCGAGCCGGGCAATGCGATCATCGACGCGCTCGCGCCGGTTGCCGGCGAACTCGTCATCGACAAGCCCGGCAAAGGCGCGTTCTACGCCACGCGGCTCGGCGAAGAACTCGCGATGCGCGGCATCACGCATCTCTTCTTCGCTGGCGTGACCACCGAAGTCTGCGTGCAGACCTCGATGCGCGAAGCCAACGACCGCGGCTACGACAGCCTGCTGATCGAAGACGCCACCGCGAGCTATTTTCCGGCCTTCAAACAGGCCACGCTCGACATGGTGCGCTCGCAAGGCGGCATCGTCGGCTGGACGGCGCCGTTTTCCTCTCTCAAGCCACTCGACGGACAATCCTGAGCATGGAAGTGAATCGACCGGAAGTAGTGAAAGAAGTGCAGGCGGCGTTCGTCGAGTACGAACGCGCGCTCGTCGACAACGACGTGGCCGCCATGAACGCGCTGTTCTGGCATACGCCGGAAACCGTGCGCTACGGGATCGCCGAAATCCAGCACGGCGGCGAGGCGATCCGCGCCTGGCGCGAGCAGTGCGAGCCGGTGCCGAAGTCGCGCACGCTGCATCGCACCGTGGTGACCACCTTCGGCACGGACTTCGCGACCGTCAGCACGGAATTCACCAGCGACGCCACGCCGCTCGTCGGCCGTCAGATGCAGACGTGGGCGCGGCTCGGCCCCGACGAGGGCTGGAAAATCGTTGCCGCTCACGTGAGTCTTATCGCCGCGCCGTGAAACGCCGATAATAAGAAAAAAGGACCTGGGCACTATGAACGACGCGCCGACCAATCTGCTGGAACGACCCGCGGGCCAAGGACTGCAGGCGGCGGCATCCGCTGCTTCCGCGGCGTCCGGGCCGGCCGCGGCCAATCCGCTGGCCGAGCAGGTGTATCAGCAACTCAAGAGCGACATCTTCAGCTTTCGCCTTTTTCCCGGCGACCGCTTTTCGGAGAACGGCATCGCGCAGCATTACGGCGTGTCGCGCACGCCCATGCGTGACGGCCTGTTCCGTCTGCAACGCGAGGGCTATCTGGAAGTCGGTTTCCGGCGCGGCTGGAAAGTCGCGCCGATCAACTTCGATCAACTCGACCAACTCTACGACTTGCGCATCGTGCTGGAAGTGGCGGCGGTGGAGCGGCTGGGTGCGGGCAGCGAGATTGCCCACGAAGCGCTCGAAGCGTTGAAGGCGGTGTGGTGCGTCGAGGCCGCGCAGCGCGAAAGCGATCCGGTGAAGATGTTCGGCATGGACGAAAACTTTCACCGTCAACTGGTGGCGGCCACCGGCAATGCCGAAATGCTGCGGGTGCATAACGAAGTGACCGAGCGCATCCGCATCGTGCGGCGGCTCGACTTCCTCAAGCCGCACCGCACCAGCGCCACATACGACGAGCATTCCACCATGCTGAATCTGATCGAACGCAACCGCGCCACCGAAGCGATCATCCTGCTGCGCGCTCACATCACGCAGAGCAAGCTCGAAGTGCGCAAGATCACGCTCTCCATGCTGGCCGCCGCGCGCGACAGCAAGCTGCCGTTCGTCTCCTGAGCGCGGTCTCCTGAGCGCGGCGCGGCCGCGAGTTGCTGATTTGGCGCTTACTCGTACGAGAACGCGCCGCCGAATTTGTCCATGCGCTCGAGCGCCATGCCCGAGCCGCGCACCACGCAGGTCAGCGGCGCTTCGGCGACGAACACCGGCAAACCGGTTTCTTCCGCGAGCAGACGGTCTAGGTCGCGCAGCAGGGCGCCGCCGCCCGCGAGCATGATGCCGCGCTCGGCGATGTCCGCGCCGAGTTCGGGCGGCGTCTGTTCCAGCGCGATTTTCACGGCCGAGACGATCTGGTTGAGCGGATCGGTGAGCGCTTCGAGAATTTCGTTGCTCGACACCGTGAAGCTGCGTGGAATGCCTTCCGACATGTTGCGGCCTTTCACTTCCATCTCCTTGACTTCGGAGCCCGGAAAGGCGGAGCCGATTTCCTTCTTGATGGCCTCGGCGGTCTGCTCGCCGATCAGCATGCCGTAATTGCGGCGAATGTAGTTGACGATCGCGTCATCGAACTTGTCGCCGCCCACGCGCACCGAGCCTTTGTAGACGATGCCGCCGAGCGAGATCACGCCCACCTCGGTCGTGCCGCCGCCGATATCCACCACCATCGAACCCGTGGCTTCCGAGACCGGCAAACCCGAACCGGTGGCGGCGGCCATCGGTTCTTCGATCAGATAGACCTGCGAGGCGCCCGCACTGTGTGCGGCCTCCTTGATCGCGCGACGCTCGACCTGGGTGGAGCCGCACGGCACGCAGATGATGATGCGCGGCGACGGCGCGAACATGCGCGACTCATGCGCCATCTGGATGAAGCGCTTGATCATCTGCTGGGTGATGTTGAAGTCGGCGATCACGCCGTCTTTCATCGGGCGGATCGCCTCGATGTTGCCCGGCACTTTACCGAGCATCTGCTTTGCTTCCTTGCCGACGGCAAGAATGATCTTTTTGCCGTTCGGACCGCCTTCCTGACGGATCGAGACCACGGACGGCTCGTCCAGCACGATGCCTTTGCCGCGCATATAGATGAGCGTATTGGACGTGCCGAGGTCGATGGCCAGGTCGTTGGAAAAATAACCGCGCAGAAAACCGAACATGCAAATTCCTGTATCGCTTGATGCCGGGCGCGCGAACGCGCCGCCCGGAAACGCCGCGCGCAGGCGGCGGTCGACCCAGGGCGGGTCGGAGAGAGGGAAGAATAACAGCTAAGGGGTAGGGAACGCGGTAACGAAATGTAGCGCGGGCGGCCGCAGGGAAGGAGTCGAGGCGGGGAAAGGATAGGCAAGGAGACGGGCGGCCGTCTCCTCAACCGTGTTCAGCTGGCTCGCTCAGGGCGCATTGGTCAGCGCCGGATCGATATACGCGCTCACGTTCTGCGACTGCTTGTACACCGCGTTACGCACGTTGAAGCGGTCGGCGTTCATGCTCGAACCGTACACCGAGTCGAGGCCGTCGCCCTTCACGAAGGCTTTCTTCGCGGCCGCGGCGTCCAGCAGATGCGTGCCTTTGAGCAGCGGCAGATACTGCTCCGGCGTGAGGCCGACCCGCGCCGACATGATCTTGACGGCGTCCGGTTGCGTCTTCGGGTCGTTGATGTAGGCTACGCAGCGATACCAGACCTTGATGACCTTGGCCCAGTCCGCCTTACGCGTTTGCAGGCTGACCGGGTTGACCGTGATGGCGTCGTAGATCAGGCCCGGTGCGTCGGCGGACGTGAAAATCGGCCGCGCGCCCGGCACGCGCTTGAGCGCTTCGCCGGCGTTCGGTTGCCAGGCGCCCACGGCCGCGATGTCGCCCGACGAGGCCAGCACCTGCGGCAGTTCGTTGGTCTTGGCGTTGACGAGCGTGATGTCCGATTCCTTCAACGCGTGCTTTTCGAGCGCCGTGTCGAGCAGCAGATGATCCACCAGACCCATTTCGACGCCGACTTTCTTGCCCTTGAGCGCGGCGACCGTGCGGATCGGCGGCTTGGCGACGATCATGTCATTGCCGCTGGAGTAGTCCGTCAGCAGCACCATGACGTTTTTCGCGCCGCTCGCGCCGGTCACGAGCGCATCGCCGTTGGTGGCGCCGACCGCGTCGAGCTTGCCGGCTGAAAAGGCGTCGAGCGAGGCCGAGTAATCGAACCACTGGAAGTTGACGTCGACGCCAGCCTCCTTGAACCAGCCTTTCTCGATTCCCACCTGAAACGCGACGAAACCGGGCCAGTCGCTATAGCCGATGGCGAGCGGCGCGGCCGCCTGCGCCGGCGCTGCGGCAAAGGTGGCGGCGAGCGCGAGCGCCGCGGCGGCGCTCGTCATGAAGTTGCGCAGCAGAAGGGCGGAAGCGGATGCTTTGAGGGACGTGCGGACAGGCGAGGCGGCATGCAGGCGTTTCATCGTTTTCTCCAGGAGACCGGTCAATTGCGATAGTTGAGTTGGACCGCGCGGCGACTGCGCGATAAAACAACATGACCGGGTTCCGCGAGATCAGACGTGCGCTGAACTGTGCGAAGACCGCTTCGAATCTGCGGGAAACAAACGCCGGCCACGGAGAGGCACGACAGCTATCGCTATCGCCAATCTCCCGGGCTTTTGTCCCGCCGTGTAGTGCGCCGCCCGCCGCGTTCATGTTTTTATGAACCCGACTGACCGGCACACCGGGCTGCTCTCGGACCAGACATTCTCGCGAACCGGAACCCTAGCATCCCTAAGATGCGACGCTGCCGCACCTCTCGGTAAAAAGCAGAGCGAGAAGTATGCCAATGCGATGCCCGTGTGTTTTCACGGCGCGGCGCGTCAGTCCAGTGCCGCGAACCGGTGATGCACGAAGGCCAGAAATTGCTCCAGCCGTTCCGCGATCGGCGCGGCGAGACTCACCTGCTTGATGCGGCGATCCAGCTCGGAACTGCTCTCCAGCAACCAGCCGCCGTCGATCAGATCCTGCACGTAGCGCACCGCCGTGCGGCGGCTCACGCCGGGCATGAACTCGTAGAGCGCGGTCTTGGCGAACGCGGCTTCGTCGTCCATCCACATGCGGCAGAACAGGTCGCTGTAGTTCAGGTCGGCGAGACCGAGATCGGCGAAATGCGCCGACCATTGCCAGTCCATGTCGAGAATGGCGCGCGCGACGGCTTGTCCTTTATTGCGCGCGAGTTTCTTCTTCATCGATTCACCACGAGGAGGAGGGATGCACAGTTTGAGTGCCTGTCTGGCCGGAAATGGGCGAAATCAAACCAGATGGGCGTCGCGCCATGATACGTGCAATCTTCCGGAAAGTTTATTGACACCTGCAGCTAACATGTACTATTGCATGCAAATTTACATGTAATTTCAGATGTTGATTTGCATGCAAATTTAAATGCAATGTGACATGCAAAAGGTGGAAGCGATGAAATTCGAACTGTTCAAGACGTTCTGGGGATTCGACGGCGGACCGCGCGACGCCGCGCCGCTGGTGCGGGCAGCCGGATTCGACGGCATCGAGGCGCCGGTGCCCGCTAGTGGCGCCGCGCGTGAGACATTCGCGCAGGAAATCGCCGACGCGCGACTCGGTTTCATTGCCGAAATCACCACGGCAGGGAGCTATGTGCCCGACCGCTCGGCCACGCCCGACGATCACCTGCGCGACTTCGAAGCGAAGATCGTCTGGGGCAAGCCGCTCGCGCCGCGCTTCTTCAACGTGATGGCGGGTTGCGACGCGTGGCCTCTTGCGACCCAAACCGGTTTCTTCGCGCGCGCCGTCGAGATTGCCGCGAAGCACGATGCGATCTGCAGCTTCGAGACGCACCGTGGCCGCTCGTTCTTCAATCCGTGGATCACGCGCGATGTCGTGCGCGCCGTGCCGGAGCTTCGTCTGACCTGCGACTTCAGCCATTGGGTCAATGTCTGCGAACGTCTGCTCGACGGAGCGGGCGGCGAATGGGAGACGATACTCGAACTCGCGCCGCGGGCTCATCACGTGCATGGCCGCGTCGGCTTTCCGCAAGGTCCGCAGGTGCCGCATCCGGCCGCGCCGGAGTACGCGGACTGTCTGGCCTCGCATCAGCGCATGTGGGAGGCGCTGTGGACCGCGCAGATCGCGAACGGCTACACCACCACCACGATGACGCCCGAGTTCGGTCCCGACGGTTATCTGCATACCCTGCCGTTTACGGGGGCGCCGGTGGCGGATCTGTGGGAAATCAACACGTGGATGGGTCGTGAAGAACGCCGCCATTTTGCGAGCTTTCTCGCGGCCGCAACGAGTCCATCCGTGGGCGAGCCGGCCATGGTGCCGCACTTCGAATCGCAACAGGCCTGAATGAGAAGGGTGAACCCATCATGAATTCATCGAGCCACACGAGTTTCGACCGTCTGCCCATCGTCGATGTCAGCGGCCTGTTCAGCAGCGACCTGGACCAGCGCCTGGCGACCGCCCGCGAACTGGATCGCGCGGCCCGCGACGCCGGCTTCTTCTACGTGACGGGTCATCAGGTCACGCGTGCGCAGCAGGCGGCGCTGATCGATCAGGCACAGCGTTTTTTCGCCGCGCCGGACGACTGGAAAATGCGCTATTACATCGGACAGTCGCGCGCGCATCGCGGCTACGTGCCGGAAGGCGAGGAAGTGTTCGCGAGCGGCAAGCGCGACCGCAAGGAAGCCTTCGACACCGGACGCGATCTGCCCGCCGACGACCCCGACGTGCAAGCCGGGACGCCGATGCTCGGGCCGAACCAGTGGCCGGATCAGCCGGGCTTTCGCGAAGATATCGGTTCTTACTATCAGGCGGCGATCGAACTCGGCCGCGCGCTGTTTCGCGGCTTCTCGCTCGCGCTCGGCTTGCCCGAAACGCATTTCGACGCGTTCCTCTCGAAGCCGCCCAGCCAGTTGCGGCTGATTCACTATCCGCTCGACGCGTCGGCGGAAGACCGGCCCGGCATCGGCGCGCATACCGACTACGAGTGCTTCACGATCCTGTTGCCCACGGCGCCCGGTCTCGAAGTGATGAACGGCGATGGCAAGTGGATCGACGCACCGCCGATCGACAATGCGTTCGTGGTGAATATCGGCGACATGCTGGAAGTGTGGACGGGCGGCACGTATGTGGCGACTTCGCACCGGGTGCGCAAGGTGAAGCAGGAGCGCTATTCGTTCCCGCTGTTTTTCGCCTGCGATTACCACACGGTCGTCGAGCCTTTACCGCAATTCGCCACGCCTGAAGCGCTGGCGAAGTATCCGCCGGTGTCGGCGGGCGACCATCTGTTCGCACAGACGGCGCAGAGCTTCACTTATCTGAAGGAGCGGCTCGCCAGGGGCGAACTGGTTCTGCCGGACGGTTCGAAAGATCTCGCGAGCTTCGGCCAGCAGGCACGTTACGCCGGCATCGCGTAACGCCTTCCGGCTACATGCCGGCTACGTGCCGATTACAAGACGCCGCCCGCCGATGCGCGCATCAGGGGCGGCGTTTCTGTTTCTGCAATTCGATAAAACGCGCGGACATGAGTGCGTAAAGCGTGCGGCGAAGCGTGGCGAGCGTGGGCATGGTCGAACGATGGACGTGAGGGCAGTGATGTTTGAACTTGCAACCACCGTGCCATCGTGACCAGGTCATATGCAGCGGCAACACAGCGCTTCGATGATGCGACTGCGAGCCCTATCGTGGTGCCGTTGCGCCTTCATATGGTGCTTCCTTGCCGCTTGCGTGATGCGCCAGCCACGCTCGAAGAAGACTGGCCGGGCAGGGGAAATGGCGCGGGACACCTTGTTTCAGAGCACTTTGCGCGCCATACGCAAAGTGCTGGCACGCAACTCGCTTAGCTACGCAGCGAGAGGTGCGAAGTAATTTGCATCATCTTCAGGATCGCTAGGGTTCCGGTCGTCGCGTTATCGAGTGTGCTGAGGCAAGCTCGCTACCGCGCACGATGTCTGGTCCGAGAGCAATCCGGTCTTGCCGTTCACCTTCTTTCAAGGCGCCGGCGAGGCTCCACGGAGGGATAAAAGCCCGGGAGGTCGCGATGTCGGTCAATCGCCCTCTCATGCTTATTCCCAACCGATACCTGGAGCCTCCATGTCGACGCAACTCCCAGTCGATCTTCCCGTAATCCCGCACGTGCTGTGGGAAACGCTGATTCCCGCCGGTACGCATTGGTCCGGTGTTCTTCGCCGTGGCATGGCGCTGCGTGTGGTGGATATCGAGGGCGGCGCGAATCTGTCCGCCGTGTTCTACCGTCACGACGAACCGCTCGAACGCTACAACATGGCCGACACGCTGAAAGCGCAGCACACCGCGCATCTGACGCGTGCTCACGTGCTGTATTCGGACATGGGCCGCGTGATGGCCTCGATCACCGCCGACACGGTGGGCTGGCACGATCCGCTCGGCGGCATCGGCGACGCTGATCTGTTCGCCGAAAAATACGGCGAAGCGCGCTATCAGCAGCATCGCAACGCGATGATCCGCAACGGCCGCGACAGTCTGCTGCTCGAACTCGCGAAGCATGGTCTCGGCGCGCGCGACCTGGTCGCCAACATCAACTTCTTCAGCAAACTCGCCATCGGCGAAGACGGCGCGCTCGACTTCGTATCCGGCCATTCGCCGGCCGGCGCCGCCTTCGATCTGCGCTTCGAAATGGACACGCTCGCGGCGTTCTCCACCGCGCCGCATCCGCTCGATCCCGCATCCGGTTACGCGCCGCGCCCTGTGAAGCTGATCGCGTATCGCGCCTATGCAGGCAACGAGTCCGTGCCTTCCGACGATCCGTGCCGCAGCGCCTGCGCCGAAAACGGCCGCGGCTTTATCAACACCGATCGTCTGTTCGTTTAAGGAGACCCGCGATGCCTGTTATCGAAAGCCAACTCGACGTCCGTCACGCGGTCTACGACCTCACGCTGCCTTCGGGCGAGCCGTGGCTGCATGAAGTCAAACGTGGACAACTGTTCCGCATTCTCGACCTGGAAGGCAATCAGGCGGTGGACACGCTGTTCTACAACAGCGCCGATCCGCTCGAACGCTACAGCGCGCAGGACACGATCCGCGCGCAACGCAATCTGTATCTCTCGGCCGGCAGCGTGCTGATGTCGAACCTCGGCAAGCCGATGCTCACGATCGTCGCCGACACGTGCGGACGCCACGATACGCTCGGCGGCGCGTGTGCGGCGGAAAGCAACACGGTGCGCTATGCGCTCGACAAACGCCATATGCACAGTTGCCGCGACAGCTTCCTGCACGCGATCACGCACTGCACGTGCGGCGTGGGCACGCAACTGGGCAAGCGCGACATCGTCAGCAACATCAACTTCTTCATGAACGTCCCGGTTACGCCGCTCGGCAAGCTGACGTTCGAAGACGGCATCTCCGCGCCGGGCAAATACGTCGAAATGCGCGCCGAGATGGATGTCACTGTGCTCATCTCGAACTGTCCGCAGCTGAATAATCCGTGCAACGGCTACAACCCGACGCCGGTACGACTCACCATCTGGGACGCCCAATGAAATTCGACAAAGTCCTGATAGCCAATCGCGGCGAAATTGCCTGCCGCGTGATCCGCACACTCAAACGTCTCGGCATTGCGTCCGTGGCGGTCTATTCGGAAGCCGACCGTCACGCCATGCACGTGATGCTCGCCGACGAAGCCATCTGCATCGGGCCGGCGGTGGCGGCCGGCAGCTACCTGAACAGCGCGGCGATTCTCGACGCGGCGCGCGCGAGCGGCGCGAACGCCGTGCATCCGGGCTATGGTTTTCTGTCGGAGAACGCGGCCTTTGCACAAGCTTGCGCGGACGCGGGCATCCGCTTCATCGGGCCGCGCCCCGCGCAGATGCTCGAATTCGGCCTCAAGCACACGGCCCGCGAGATTGCCCGCGCGAACCATGTGGCGCTGCTGCCCGGTACGGGTTTGCTGCCTGACGTGGCCACGGCCTTGCGCGAGGCCGAAGCGATCGGTTATCCCGTGATGCTGAAAAGCACGGCGGGCGGTGGCGGTATCGGCATGTCGCTGTGCCGCGACGCGGAGCAACTCGAGAGCGTCTATGCGTCGGTTGCGCGTCTGGGCGAGGCGAACTTCGCGAACGCCGGCGTCTACATCGAGAAGTTCGTCGAGAACGCGCGGCATATCGAAGTGCAGATTTTCGGCGACGGCCTCGGCCATGTGATCGCGCTCGGCGAGCGCGACTGCTCGGTGCAGCGCCGCAATCAGAAGGTGATCGAAGAAACGCCCGCGCCGGGTTTGAGCGAAGCCGAACGTGTCGAACTGCATGCGAGCGCCGTGCGTCTCGCGCAAGCGGTGCAGTACGAATCGGCGGGGACAGTCGAGTTCGTGTTCGATGCCGATACGCGCCGCTTTTATTTTCTCGAAGTCAACACGCGCCTGCAGGTCGAGCATTGCGTGACCGAGGAAGTGACCGGCGTCGATCTGGTGGAGTGGATGATCCGCCAGGCCGAAGGCGACCTCGCGCCGCTCGATACGCTGGTGCCGGCCTCCAGTGGCGCGAGCATTCAGGTGCGTCTGTACGCGGAAGATCCGCACAAGCAGTTTCAGCCGAGCGCCGGAGTGCTGACACATGTTGCGTTCGCAACGGGCGCGCGCGTCGATACATGGGTGGATGCCGGCACCGAAGTCAGCGCGTTTTACGATCCGCTGCTGGCGAAGATCATCGTAAAAGGCGAGACGCGCGAGGCCGCGCTCGCCGCCTTGCGCGCCGCGCTCGACGATACGCAACTCTACGGCATCGAGACCAACCTCGACTATCTGCGCGCGATTGCCGGCTCGGCCACCTTCGCGCGCGGCGAGCAGACCACGGCGTTTCTGTCGCGCTTCGTGTTCGCGCCGCATACCATCGACGTGCTCGACGGCGGCGTGCAGACCACCGTGCAGCAGACACCGGGACGGCTCGGCTACTGGGACATCGGCGTGCCGCCGTCGGGGCCGATGGACGATCTCTCGTTCCGTCTCGCCAACGAACTGCTCGGCAATCCCGCCGACGCTGCCGCGCTCGAATGCGCGATGGTCGGCGCGACGTTGCGCTTCAATACGGCCACGCTGTTCGTGCTCGGCGGCGCGACATTCGCCGCGAAGCTCGACGGTCAGCCGGTCGTGCCCTGGCAGGTGACGCGGGCTGCGGCGGGCGCCGTGCTCAAACTCGGCGGTGTGACCGGCGCGGGGATGCGCGCCTGTCTGGCGATCCGGGGCGGCCTGCAGGTGCCGGACTATCTCGGCAGCAAGGCCACGTTCACGCTCGGCCAGTTCGGCGGACACGCGGGCCGTGCCCTGCGCAAGGGCGACGTGTTGCATCTCGCGGCCGACGCCGGCCGTGGTGAGGCGGGCGCGCAACTCGACCCGGCGCGCGTGCCGCACCTGACGCACGAGTGGACGCTCGGCGTGCTCGACGGTCCGCACGGCGCGCCCGATTTCTTCACGCGCGACGATATCGCGATGCTCTACGACACGCGCTGGACGGTGCACTACAACTCCAGCCGGACGGGCGTGCGCCTGATCGGCCCGAAACCGCAATGGGCGCGTACCGACGGCGGTGAAGCCGGGCTGCATCCTTCGAATATTCACGACAATGCCTACGCGGTCGGCGCGGTGGATTTCACCGGCGACATGCCCGTGATACTCGGGCCGGACGGTCCGAGTCTGGGCGGCTTCGTGTGTCCGGTGACGGTCACGAGCGACGAGTTGTGGAAACTCGGGCAATTGCGGCCGGGCGACACGGTGCGCTTCGCGCCGGCCGCTGCAGTTGCACCCGCACTTGCCGCCGCGCCGCAACGGCAAGCGCACGAAGCGCAGGACGTGCACGACTGCGTGCTGTATCGCGATCCCACGGCGGGCGAGGGCACCGGCGTGGTCTATCGGCGCTCCGGCGACCGCAACGTGTTGATCGAATACGGCCCGCTGGTACTCGACCTGAATCTGCGCTTTCGCGTGCATGCGCTGATGAACTGGCTCGACGCGCACCGTCTGCCGGGCATGATCGATCTCACGCCGGGTATCCGTTCGTTGCAGGTGCATTTCGATCCGCGCGTGCTGCCGCACGACAGCCTGCTCGCGCATCTTCAGCAGGCCGAGCGCGAGTTGCCGGCGGTGGCCGACATGCGCGTGCCGAACCGTATCGTTCATCTGCCGCTTTCATGGGACGATCCGTCCACGCGCATCGCCATCGAACGTTATATGCAATCCGTGCGGCCCGATGCGCCGTGGTGCCCGAGCAATATCGAGTTCATTCGACGCATCAACGGGCTCGACAGCATCGACGACGTGAAGCGCATCGTGTTCGACGCGCGTTATCTCGTGATGGGTCTCGGCGACGTCTATCTCGGTGCGCCCGTGGCGACGCCGCTCGATCCGCGGCACCGGCTGGTTACGACCAAATACAACCCGGCGCGCACGTGGACGCCGGAAAACGCGGTCGGTATCGGCGGCGCCTATCTGTGCGTGTATGGAATGGAAGGGCCGGGCGGCTATCAGTTCGTCGGCCGTACGGTGCAGATGTGGAATCGCTATCGCACCACGCGCGAATTCGAAGCGGGCAAACCCTGGCTGCTGCGTTTCTTCGACGAAATCCGTTTTTACGAAGTGAGCGAGGCGGAGCTGGCCGAATTGCGCGCGGACTTTGTCGCGGGACGCGCGAGTCTGAAGATCGAGGAGTCGGTATTCGATCTCGGCGCGTACAACCGTTTCCTGCAGGAAGAAGCGCAATCCATCGGTGCGTTCAAGAATGCACAGCAGGCCGCGTTCGACGAAGAGCGCGAACGCTGGGCCGCCGCCGGTCACGCGGAGTACGTGGGCGAACCCGGCAGCGACGCGGCGGCGTCCACGGTTCAGGCTGCTGACGAGAGTCTTGTCGAGGGCCAGCTCGGCATCGTCGCGGACGTGTCGGGCAGCGTGTGGAAACTGCTGGTCGGCGAAGGCGAGCCGGTGAGCGCGGGGCAAACCGTGGCGATCGTGGAGTCGATGAAAATGGAGGTGTCGGTGGAGGCGATGGAAGACGGCGTGATCGAAACGATCGAATGCGCACCGGGCGCGGCGGTGATCGCCGGTCAACGGTTGATGGTGATGCGTGCCTCGGCTGGCGCCGATGCCGCGAATGCTGCCCATACCAACGAGGAGGCGACGTGCAAATGAACTCCGCTGACGATCTGTTCGACACCATGTCGATCGATGCCCTGCACACGCGTTATCGCGACGGCAGTCTCACGCCCGCGCAACTGGTCGAAGCGATTGCGGCGCGCACCTCGGGCGACGACCCGCATCATGCCTGGATTCGTCCGCTGAGCCTTGCCGAGATGATGGCGTACGTGAGCGCGCTCGAAGGCCGCGACGCGGCGTCGTTGCCGCTCTACGGCGTACCGTTCGCGATCAAGGACAACATCGACCTCGCCGGCATTCCGACCACGGCGGCGTGTCCCGCTTTCGCCTACACGCCCGATCGAAGCGCGGCCGTGGTCGAGCGTCTGATTGCGGCGGGCGCGATTCCGATCGGCAAGACCAATCTCGACCAGTTCGCGACCGGCTTGTCCGGTCAGCGCTCGCCGCACGGCGCGTGTCGCAACGCACTCGATCCGCGCTATGCGTCGGGTGGTTCCAGTTCCGGGTCGGCGGTGTCGGTCGCACTCGGTCTCGCCGCGTTTTCGCTCGGCACGGACACCGCCGGATCGGGCCGCGTGCCTGCCGCGTTTCACGGCCTGATCGGATTGAAGCCGACCAAGGGCGTGTTGAGCACGCTCGGCGTGGTGCCGGCGTGCAAGTCGCTCGATTGCGTGTCGATCTTCGCGCGCTCGGTGAACGACGCGCAGCGTGTGTTCGACGCGGCGCATGGCGTGGCGCAGAACGATCCTTATGCGCGTGCGTTCGATGCATCCGGCGGTCCGCTTTCGCCGGAGCCTTCGCTGCGCGGCGTGCGCTTCGGCGTGCCGCGTGCGAGCCAGCTCGAATTTTTCGGCGACACCTCGTATGCGCAGGCATTCGACGCCGCGCTCACGCGTTTGCGTTCGGCCGGTGCAGAGCTGGTCGAGATCGACTTCGAGCCGTTTCTCGCCACCGCCCGTCTGCTGTACGAGGGACCTTGGGTGGCCGAGCGGCTCGCGGCGATCCGCGAGTTCGTGGAAACGCAGGCAGACGCGCTGCATCCCGTGATCCGCGAAATCATCGGCGGCGCGGCACGCTGGAATGCCGCGGATGCCTTCGCCGCGTTCGACCGGCTGGCGGTGCTGCGCATGCAGACGGCGAGCGTGTGGCAACGCATCGACGCGATCGTCACGCCTACGTCCGCGACAACCGCGACGGTCGACGAACTCGAGGCCGATCCGATCCGCGTGAATTCGCGTTTCGGCTACTACACGAACTTCGTCAATTTGCTCGATCTGTCGGCGCTGGCGGTGCCGGCCGGTGTCTGCACGAGCGGACGGCATGCGGGGCTGCCGTTCGGCATCACGTTCGTGGGACGCGCGCAGCAGGATGCGGGACTGCTCGATCTGGCGCGGGCCTGGCTGGGTGAAGGGCGAGATGAAGCGCGAAATGAAGCACGCGATGAAGCGTTGGAGTCGACTGAACCACACGTAGGGGCATCGTATGAACGTCGCTAACAAGACCGAATGGTTCGCGGTGCGTCGCGAACTCTCGACGCGCGGCAAGTGGCTGCTGGGCGCCGGCTCGTTCCTGCTGCCACTGCTGGTGTGGTGCGTCGTCAGCTACGTGCCGTTCGTCTGGCATCCGCAGGTGTTGATCGCGAGTCCCGGCAGCGTGGATTATTTTCAGCCGGGCATGCGCGTCGATAAAGACGTATTCGCCGACGAACTCGCACACGCGAAAGACGCGCACACGGCGCTGCCGGTCGGCGAACCGGTGAACCCGGTCTATCTGCCGGCGCCGCACGAAGTACTCGGCGCGTTCTATACGGCGTTCACCACGCCGCCCGCTTCGCGTGACGGTGTCTGGCTGCATCAGAGTCTCTGGCACAGCATTCAGGTGATTTTCTGGGGCTTCCTGATTTCGTCGCTGATCGGCGTGCCGGTCGGCATCGTGTGCGGCACGTATAGCGCGATTGCGCGTCTGCAGGAGCCGTTCTTCGAGTTTTTCCGCTATTTGCCGGCACCTGCGTTCGGTGCGCTGATGGTGGCGATACTCGGCATTTACGATGGCCCGAAGATCGCGATCATCGTGATCGGCACTTTGTTCCAGCAGGTGCTGATCGTGGCGAACACCACCCGCAAGCTGGAATACGGCCTGTTCGAAGCCGCCATGACGCTCGGCACGAAGAAGTTCAAGCTGCTCACGCACGTCGTCATTCCAGGCATTCTGCCGGACCTGTACCGCGATCAGCGCATTCTGCTCGGGTGGGCATGGACGTATCTGATCGTCGCAGAACTGGTCGGCACGAGTTCCGGCATCACGTGGTACATCACGCAGCAGGCGCGCTACGAGCATTTTCAGAACGTCTACGCCGCGATCATGATGATCGGCATCATCGGACTCGGCACCGATATCGTGCTCGGCTATCTCGGCCGCAAGCTGTTTCCGTGGGACCGTACGCTGAAGGCGTAGAGAGTTCGCACTGCACCGTATTCAGGGAATTCGATCATGTTAAATCCGCAACCGGTTCCGTCTTACCTCATCCAGTCCGAAGCGGTACGTGAGCGCTTCGACCGGCTCAAGGCGCGCGAGGTGATTCTCGAAGTGCGCGGGCTCGGCAAGCGTTTCGAGACGCCGCAGGGCGAATGCACGGCGCTGAACGACATCAATTTCAAAACGCACCGGCGCGAGTTCGTGTGCGTGATCGGGCCGTCCGGCTGCGGCAAGTCCACGCTGATCCGCATTCTCGCGGGGCTGGAGGCGCAGACCAGCGGCAGCGTGCTGCTCGACGGCCAGCCGGTGCAAGGGCCGGGCGCCGATCGCGGCATGGTGTTTCAGGGCTATACGCTGTTTCCGTGGCTGACCGTGAAAAAGAACGTGATGTTCGGTCTGAAGATGAACGGCCACAGCAATCTGCACGCCGAGCGCGAAGCCTTGCAATGGCTCGATCTGGTCGGTCTCACCCGTTTTGCGGACGTTTATCCGCATCAGTTGTCGGGCGGAATGAAGCAGCGCGTGGCGATTGCGCGTGCGCTCGCCAACCGTCCGCGCATCCTGTTGATGGACGAGCCGTTCGGCGCGCTGGACGCGCAGACCCGCGCGAAAATGCAGACGCACCTGCTCGACATCTGGCGCAACATCGACGTGACGGTGCTGTTCATCACGCACGATCTCGACGAGGCGATTTTTCTCGCCGACCGTATTCTGGTGCTGAAGGCCAATCCGGGCGAGGTGCAGGAACTGATCGAAGTGCCGGTGCCGAGGCCGCGCGATTATTCGCAGGTCACGTCAGCGGAGTTTCTCGCGACGAAGGCGCGCCTCGAAGCCTTGATTCATCCGCCCAGCGCGCCGCGCGACGACGAGGACGACGTGGTCAAGCCGCACATGATCCGCATGACGAGCGTGGGGGACGATGTGGAATGACGCGTGTAAATCGCGTGGATGAAAACGTGCTTGAGCATGAACGCGCGCTTCGCAATGCGCGGCGCGCGTTCATGGGCATCCGTTCGTGCGCTACGACCGGTCGCGGCTGCGCACGCGCGTCGCGCCGGTAATCACCGCGACGCCGAGCATGATGACGGCGACAATGCCGATCGTGTGCTGGGCAACGTGCATGGCGACCAGGCCCCAGCACACGCCGCCTATCAGAATGATCCATCCCACGAGGTAAATGAGCAGGGTCATCGTTTTTCTCCTAATCGATTCGGCGGATGGGAACGGGTTACCGGTTCTGGAAAACTTTACTGCTTTACCGCGCGACCGTTTTCCACAGAATACCCGGGTCCATCCGTTGCGAAAGCCTGCGGCGGCGGCCAGTGACGGCACGCGCGAGCAGGCATGAAAAGAACATCGAATCGAACAGGAGCAGTTTTCGCGCCTGGCTGCCGCCGCGCGGCTTTATCGGCTTGCCGTGGCCGTGGCCGTGGTTGTGACGCTCGCCGCGAACGAGGTGAGATGAAAAACGCGCGCACGTTGAAAACCGAGTTCTTCATACAGACGCAGCGCGGGCAGATTGCCTGAAAGCACGTGCAGGAAAGGCGTCTCGCCGCGCTGCTGCATCGCGACCGCGAGGTGCGTCATCAGCAGGGTGCCGAGGCCGCGTCCGCGCCAGTCGGGAAGCGTGCACACGGCGCTGAGTTCCACATAGCTGCCCGCCTTCATGCGTTCTCCCGCCATGGCGACGAGTTCGCCGTCTACGCGAATGCCCACGAACGTCCCGAGTTCATGTGTGCGTTGTCGGAACGGGCCGGGGTCGGTGCGTTCGACGAGTTTCAGCATGTCCGGGGCGTCGCCTGCATCGAGCGTGACGATCCTCGCGTCGGTCGGCGCCTCGAACCGGCGTGCGCCGATCATCTGGATGATGCTCGCCTCGCGAACGACGTCGTAGCCCGGCGGCGTGACGGGCTTTTCGAGCGTGAAGAGCGTCAGGCGTTCGTCGGGCGCAAGCATGCGCGCGAGCGCGGCCACGTTGTCGGGCGTGTAATCGCGCGCCGCGGCGAACGGCGCGAATTCCGACCGGTAGCGCCGGACCTCGCCCGAGCCTTCGGCAGCGCTCGCGTGCGCGCCCGTCAGCGAGTTCCAGATGACATTGGAGAGCATCAGGTCGGCGTCGATCGGATGCGTCGTTTCGGATGAGGTCATGGCGGTTCCGGTTCTATCGTGGCAGTGGTGCTGTCGAGACGTGGCAAGTATGCGAGTCAGGGTGCCGGCAGCGGATTGTCGATCAGCATCTGGTTAAAGTAGTCCACGAAACCGTGTTCGTTCGGACCCGCGCCGTCGCGGAACTGGCGCGCGGATTCGACCACCACTTCGGTCGTGGCCGTTTCGAGCAGCGTCATGGTCTGTTCGATGAACGGTTCGAGTTGCATGGCGCGCGGGTCGCCGCTCTTGTAGATGAGATCGGTGTCCACCCACGGCGGCGTGATTTCCAGCACGCGCACGGAAGTTTGCCGCAACGCGAAGCGCTGTGTCAGCGCGTACGAGTGGATTGCCGCCTTGGTTGCCGAATACAGCGCCGACATCGCCATCGGGATGAAGGCTACCACCGAACTGTTGTAGACGATCACCGCGTCCGCCTGACGCTTGAGGTGCTCGACGAACGCAGCGCTGACACGCACCGGTCCGAGCAGGTTGGTGTCGATGGAATGCAGCGCCTGCGCGTCGTCAAGGGGACCGGCGACGTCGTCGAACGGCATGATGCCTGCGTTGTTGATCACGACGTTGAGTGCCGGATACTTCTCGATCAGCGCCTTGGCCACGCTCGCGATCTGCGCCGGATCGGTGACGTCCAGTTCCACGGTATCGATGCCGGGATTGGCGCGCGCCACTTCGTCGAGCAACGCCTTGCGGCGTCCGCTGATAATGACCTTGTTGCCCTTGCGATGAAAGGCTTCGGCCAGACCGCGACCGATGCCCGAGGTGCCGCCGGTGATGAAGATGGTGTTTCCGCTGAGCTTCATTTCAGGTACTCCCTTTTAAAAGTTCGGGTGACAGTCAGGCTGCGAAAGCCGCGCGATTCGCTTCGACGAACGCTTCGAGCGTCTGCGCTGCCTGGCCGGTGATTTTTTCGACGTGATCGTTGGTGCCGGCGAATACGCCGTTCTGGTAATCGATCGCCACCTCTTCGAAATGCTGGATCATGAATTCGGGCAGCTTGTATTTGTGCAGATGATCCCGATACGCCTCGATGCTCGTCGGGGTGTATTTCACGTCGCGTCCGAGCACCTTGCCGACCACGCCGGCAATCTGTTTCTGGTCGAGCTCGACGGGGCCGACCAGCGTGTAGGTCTGGCCGGCATGGTCGGCCGGTTGCGCGAGGATGGCGGCGATCACACGCGCCTGATCGTCCGCGCTGATCGGCGCGTGGCTTCCCTCACCGTAGGGAAGCGCGATCTTGCCTTCCTTCACGATGCCGTCGCGCACCCACGGAAAAACCAGCCATTCGGAGAAGAAGGTGGGGCGGATATGCGCCGTCGGCACACCAGACCAGTCGAGTACGCGTTCGGCGATCCAGTGATCGCGCGCCGCGTGGCTCTTTGCGTCTTCGCGCGCCGAAATCTGCGACATGTTGACGACGATATCGAGCTTGGCGCGTCGCGCGGCGTCGGCGAAATATGCGGTGGCCTGAATGAAACCCGGACTCACCGGATAGCAGAGATAAGCGCCCGACATGCCGTCGGTCGCGCGGATCGCGTCGTCGTGGTCGAGCAGATCGCCGACGAAAATTTCAGCGCCGAGTTCGCGCAGCGCCGCACTGCGTTCGTCTTCCTTGCGCACCAGTGCACGAACTTCGTGACCGGCTTCGATGAGATTGCGGACCGTATGAACGCCGGTTTTGCCGGCAGCGGCGGTGACCAGAAGTTTGCGTGCTTGCATGATGTCGAGACTCCGTTGTGAAAGGGTTTTCGCCGGGAATGCGGAGGTTTTTGCCGCTGCCGTTCATGACGCTGAGGTTCGTTGCCGACGGCTACCAACACTTAAAGTGCATATACACATTTTGCTGCGAGAGATTGCAGGCCTGAACGTCGAAGCTGAACGACCAGACTGAAATCAAACTGAATTCAGTGCCTTGAATTACAACGAATCGAGATGTTCTTTCACGCACTCGAGCAGCGCGACCGAAGCTTCTGGCTGCGCCACGATGCGGGAGAGGGTGACCGCGCCGACCATCGCGGCGAGGGCAAACGTGGCGTCCGCGCGAGCCGTGTCGGGATGCTCGCGCACCAGTCGCTTTGCCAGCATGTCGACCAGATCGTCGATACCTTGCGAAGCGGCGGCGCGGGTGTTCTCGTCGCCGCGCGCCAGTTCGCTGCCCATTGCCGCGAGCGGGCAGCCGCCGGAAATGTTGTCGCGATGCCCGGCGCCGACGTAACGGTCCACGATCGAACGGAAGCCTTCGGTTTCGTCGGCTTCGCGAGCGGCGTCTTCCAGTTGTCCGATCATGCCGGCGATACCCGCCGTGCACGCCTCGGCCACCAGATGCTCTTTGGAGTCGAAATGGCGATAAAAGCCGCCGCGTGTCAGGCCGGAGTGCGCCATCAGGTCGTTCAGGCCCATGGCGTGGATGCCGTTGGCGCGAAACTCGCGCGCCGCGACATCGACGATGCGGCGCCGGGTTTCAGCCGTTTCTACTTTGGACTTCCTCATGATTGCGTCGCTCCGTCAGATCGCTTAATTAGATGTTAGTCGACATCTAAAAGGAATGCAAGCCCGTTCGAGCGCGGTGCTAAAACCACGCCGCAAAACATTCCGGCTGCCGCGCGGAGCAGGCCTGCGGCTTGCGAGCGTGTCGTGCCGCTTGCAGCGAGACGCAGGCGCGGCTATGGTGTTCGCCGCGCGGGTCGGCTCGCAAAAACAGTATGACCCGCCGCGCACCCGCCTCGATCTGCACCGCCGCGACGAAACCCGATTCGACCATGACCGGAATGAACCACGCTCCCGACTTTGAAAGCCGCAACATTGCGACCACCGCCGAAGCGGAGCGGGCGCGCTATCACGCGCTATTCAACGCAATCGACGACGGCTTCTGCATCATCGAATTCTTCGACGGTCCGCACGGTCCGCTCAGCGATTATGTTCATACCGAAGCCAATCCCGGTTACGAGCGGCATACCGGCATTGCCGGCGTGGTCGGCAAAACGCTGCGGGAGATCGATCCCATCGAAGCCGACCGCTGGATCGAGTTGTACGGCAGCGTATTGCGAACCGGCGAGCCGATCCGTTTCGAACGATATTTCCTGACCGCCGGTCGACATATCGAAGTCTCCGCGGCGCGCGTCGAGCCGGCCAGCTTGCGGCAGGTGTCGGTGCTGTTTCGCGATGTCTCGGCGCGCAAGAAAGCCGAGGAGGCGTTGCGCGCCAGCGAGGCGCTCGCACGCGTGAACAGCGAGCGCGTGCAACTCGCGCTCGCGGCGGGCGCGATCATCGGCACATGGTTCTGGGATTTGCCCAACGACCGTTTCACCGTCGACGAACCTTTTGCACACGTGTTCGGCCTCGATCCGGCGCAAGGCCGCGACGGTCTGAGCCTCGCGCAAGTCATTGCCAACGTCCATCCCGACGACCGCGGCGGCCTCATCCACGCGATCAGCGACGTCATCCAGCGCGGCGGCCACTATGCGCACCAGTATCGCGTGCGTCGCGCCGACGGCCGCTATTACTGGATCGAAGCGAACGGGCGGGTCGATCACGGACCGGACGGTACGCCGCTCAGTTTTCCGGGCGTGCTGCTCGACGTCGAAGAGCGCCGCGCCGTCGAAGCGGAGCGTGACCGGGCCGCCGCCTCGTTGCGCGCGTTGAACGACACGCTGGAGCAGCGCGTGATCGAGCGCACGGCGGAACTGATGCGCGCCGAAGAGCAACTGCGGCAGGCGCAGAAAATGGAAGCGGTGGGTCAGCTCACCGGCGGCCTCGCGCACGACTTCAACAATCTGCTGGCCGGCGTGTCGGGTTCACTCCAGCTGTTGAGCATCCGGCTGAGCCAGGGGCGGCTGGCCGACGTCGACAAATACGTGGTGGCCGCACAGGGCGCGGTGCGCCGCGCGGCCGCCTTGACGCACCGGCTGCTGGCATTTTCGCGGCGGCAGACACTCGATCCGCGTTCCACCGACGTCAACGCACTGGTGAACGGCATGACCGATCTGATCCAGCGAACGGTCGGGCCCGGCATCAAGGTCGAAGCCATCGGCGTGGCCGGTTTGTGGCCCGCGCTGGTCGACGCGGGGCAACTCGAAAATGCGCTGCTGAACCTGTGCATCAACGCGCGCGACGCGATGCCCAACGGCGGGCGCATCACGATCGAAACCGCCAACAAGTGGATCGACCGCAGCGCCGCGCACAGTCACGATATGCCGGAAGGGCAATACCTCTCGCTGTGCGTGACGGACACCGGAACCGGCATGTCGCCGGATGTCATCGCCAAGGCCTTCGATCCGTTCTTCACCACCAAGCCGATGGGCATGGGCACGGGGCTCGGGCTCTCGATGATCTACGGCTTCGCCAAGCAGTCCGGCGGGCAGGTGCGGATCTATTCGGAGGTGGGTCAGGGCACGACGGTGTGCATCTATCTGCCGCGCTTTTACGGCGACGTCGACTCGCAAACGCTCGACCACGACGCCGATTCGCCCATTGCCGGCACGGAAGCGGGCGAGACGATTCTGGTGGTGGACGACGAACCCAGCGTGCGCATGCTGATCACCGACGTGCTGGAAGAACTCGGCTACACCGTGATCGAAGCGGCCGACAGCGTGGCGGGTCTGCGCTTGCTGCAATCGAATGTCCGGATCGATCTGCTGGTCAGCGACGTCGGGCTGCCGGGTGGCATGAACGGCCGTCAGATGGCGGACGCCGCACGTCAGACTCGGCCGGGGCTGAAGGTGCTGTTCATCACCGGTTACGCGGAAAACTCGATCATCGGCAATGGTCATCTCGAACCCGGCATGCAGGTCATGACCAAGCCGTTCGCACTGGAAACTTTCTCGGCGCGCGTGCGGGAAATGGTCGACGCTTCGTCCTGATTGTCCCCAATGCTCTGAGCGGAGACGGTGTCGCGCGTCGATGTGGCGCGTACCGTCGACGCTCGACCGACCCACGCGCCGGCGACTTCGCGCCGTCTGCCTGACACAGGCTGCGCACGTCTGCGCAACGCCTCACTGCACGCTTTTTGCAAAGCCTGCGCTGAGGCCGTTCCAGCCCATTTCTGGCGCTGACAAAGCCGCCTCTCCAGCCCGCTTCCCAGCCCGCTTCCCAGCCCGCTTCCCAGCCCGTTCATCAAGGCATTTCTCCAACTTCCCCATGCGCCCGCGTTTGACAGCCGCCGGATAGCCATAATAGTATTGTTCCATCCAGTGATTATCAGTTCCATCAGATGGAACAGTAAGGAGACTAGCATGCCCCGTAATGCCGAGAGCGTGCGCACGCCGCAAGGCGTCACACCGAGCGGCAACGACGTTCTCGATCGCGCCGCATCGATTCTTTTCGCGTTTCGCCGTGACGACCCGCCGCTCACGCTCACCGAGCTTTCCGTCCGCACGGGCCTGTACAAGAGCACGCTGTCGCGGCTCGCCCAGGCGCTGTGTCATCACAATTTCCTGATCCGCATGGAAGACGGGCGCTACCGCATCGGCTCCTCGGTCATGCATCTGGGCGCGGTGTACGAAGCCGGGTTCGATCTGCGCGACGTGCTGCTACCCGCCATGAAGTCGTTGAGCGAGGAATCGGGCGAAGCGGTTTCGTTCCACGTGCGCGAGCGCGATCACCGGGTCTGCCTGTATCGCATCGCTTCGCGTCACTCGATTCGCGCCGAAGTGCATCCGGGCGACGTGCAACCGCTCGAACGCGGCGCGGGCGGCCGCGTGATCCTCGCGTTTTCCGGCACGCCCGGCGCGCCCTACGACGAGATCCGTCAGCGCTACGTGTACCTGTCGATCGGCGAGCGCGATGCGGAGACCTCGGGCATTTCGGCGCCCGTGTTCCGGGTCGGGCAGGAACTGGTCGGCGCGTTGGGAATCGTCGGGCCGGCCACGCGCATGGGTCTCGCCGAAATGGAGCGTTACCGTCCGCGTCTGCTGGAAGTTGCCGCGCGTGTGACCACGGCGCTAGGCGGCAATGCCGCGCCCTTGCTTGCCGCGGCTGCTGCCGCCGCGGCCACGAACGAACCCACCCAGGCTGTCGACAGCGCGCAAATTGCGCTGCCCGTCGCGCAGTCCGAACGAACCGCGTCGCGCGGAAAGTCTGAGGAAAAGAAACATGTTTAACTGGTACAGCGATTTGACGAAGCCCGAGAAGCGCACTTACTGGGCGTGCTTCAGCGGTTGGGGCCTCGACGCGATGGACACGCAGATGTACGCGCTCGCCATTCCCACCTTGATCGCGTTGTGGGGCATGACGCGCGGCGAAGCGGGCATTCTCGGCACGACGGTGCTCATCATGGCCTCGCTCGGCGGCTGGATTGCCGGCATTCTCGCGGACCGCTACGGCCGCGTGCGCATCCTGCAGATCACGATTCTGTGGTTCTCGGCGTTCACCTTGCTGTCCGCCTTCACGAACTCCTTCTGGCAACTGATGGTGACGCGCGGTTTGCAAGGACTCGGCTTCGGCGGCGAATGGGCGGTGGGCGCCGTGCTGATCAGCGAGACGATCCGCCCGCAGGTGCGCGGCCGGGCAGTGGGCTCGTTGCAGGCCGGTTGGGCGATCGGCTATGGCGTGGCCGTGCTGCTGTCCACGCTGCTGTTCAGCACGCTCGAACCGTCGCTGGCCTGGCGCGTGCTGTTTGCAATCGGCCTGCTGCCGACTCTGCTCGTGCTGTGGATTCGCCGTCATATCGAAGAAGCGCCGGTGTTCGCGCAGAACCTTCGCGAACATGCGGCCGATCGCCCGAGCATCTGGGCCGTCTTCGACGGTTCGACACGCGTCACCACCTTCAAGGCGATCCTGCTGACGTTCGGCATCTACGGCGGCAACTACGTGATGATCACGTGGCTGCCGGCGTATCTGAAACTGGCGTTGCATCTGTCGATCACGAACGTGGGCGGCTATCTCGCCATCAACATTCTGGGCTCCTTCGCCGGGGCGTTTCTCAACGGCTGGATGGCGGACCGCTTCGGACGGCGCCGCACGTTCATCGTGATTGCGTGCCTTCAGGCAATCGCGGTGGCCGTCTATACGCTCGCACCGATCACCTTGCCGATCACGCTGGTACTCGGCTTCGTGCTCGGCACGCTGCAATCGGGCACGGCGGCAGGCACGGGCGCGTATATCGCCGAACTGTTCCCCACGCGCATCCGTGCTTCGGCGCAGGGACTCTGCGGCAACGCGGGCCGCGCCATCGGCGCGATCATGCCCGCGATGGTCGGCGTGCTGAGCGCGAAGTTCGAACTCGGCGCGGCGATGGGTCTGTGCGCGTGCTTCTCGTATCTGCTCGTGGTGATCGCCGCCTTGATGCTGCCGGAAACGCGCGGCCGCGATCTGACGCATGTCGACGCGACGTCCACGCCCGCCACGAACGAAAGCGCCGGTCCGATGCCGGGCAACCGCGCGGACAGCGCAACCGGCCACTAGGCCAGGCGAACAGGTCGTGCCGCGGATGGCACGGCATACCGCACCAATCGTATTTAGACGAGTTGCCACCGGCGCTCAGGTTGATTCGAGGACACCATGATTATCGACATCCACGGTCACTACACGACCGCTCCCAAAGCGCTGGAAAACTGGCGCAACCGGCAGATCGCCGGCATCGCGAATCCCGCGGAAAGCCCGAAGGTTTCCGAGCTGCACATCAGCGACGACGAACTGCGCGAGTCGATCGAGGCCAACCAGTTGCGCCTGATGCGCGAACGCGGCCTCGACCTGACCGTGTTCAGCCCGCGCGCGAGTTTCATGGCGCACCATATCGGCGACTTCAACGTGTCCAGCACGTGGGCCGCGATCTGCAATGAACTGTGCTATCGCGTGAGCCAGCTCTTTCCCGAGAACTTCGTGCCGGCCGCGATGCTGCCGCAAAGTCCCGGCGTGGACATCGCCACCTGTGTTCCCGAACTCGTGAAGTGCGTCGAGCAATACGGCAACGTGGCGATCAATCTGAATCCGGACCCGTCCGGCGGTCACTGGACCAGCCCGCCGCTCTCGGACCGCTACTGGTATCCGATCTACGAAAAGATGGTGGAGTACGACATTCCCGCGATGGTGCATGTCAGCACGAGCTGCAACGCCTGCTTCCACACGACCGGCGCGCACTACCTGAACGCGGACACCACCGCGTTCATGCAATGCCTGACCTCGGACCTGTTCAGCGATTTCCCGACGCTGCGTTTCGTGATTCCGCACGGCGGCGGCGCGGTGCCGTATCACTGGGGACGCTTCCGCGGCCTCGCGCAGGAAATGAAGAAGCCGCCGTTGCAGGAGCATCTGCTGAACAACATTTTCTTCGACACCTGCGTCTATCACCAGCCGGGTATCGACCTGCTGACGAACGTGATCCCCGTGGACAACATCCTGTTCGCCAGCGAAATGATCGGCGCGGTACGCGGCATCGATCCGCAGACCGGCCACTATTTCGACGATACGAAGCGCTATGTCGAAGCGGCGTCCATCGACCCGGAACAACGCTACAAGATCTACGAAGGCAACGCGCGGCGTGTCTACCCGCGTCTCGACGCAACCCTCAAAGCACAAGGACGGTAATCATGTACGAACTCGGAGTCGTGTATCGCAACATCGCACGCGCGGACAGCCGCGTCGCCGACGGTCTCGGCGCGCTCGGCAGCGCCACCGTGCACGAAGCCATGGGCCGCACCGGCCTGCTCAAACCGTACATGCGGCCGATCTACAGCGGCGCGCACGCCTGGGGCACGGCGGTCACGGTGCTGCTGCATCCCGGCGACAACTGGATGATGCACGTCGCGGCCGAGCAGATTCAACCCGGCGACGTGGTCGTGGCGGCGGTCACCGCAGAATGCACGGACGGCTATTTCGGCGACCTGCTGGCCACCAGTTTTCAGGCGCGTGGCGCGCGGGCGCTCATCATCGACGCCGGCGTGCGTGACGTGAGCGTGCTGCAGGAAATGGGCTTTCCGGTCTGGAGCCGCGCCATCTCGGCGAAAGGCACCATCAAGTCGACGCTCGGTTCGGTGAACATTCCGGTGGTCTGCGCGGGCGAACTCGTCTCGCCGGGCGACGTGGTGGTGGCGGACCAGGACGGCGTGGCCGTGGTGCCCGCGGCGAAAGCACTCGAAACACTCGAAAAAGCCAGCGCGCGCGAAGCGAACGAGGCCGCCAAGCGCGCCACGCTTGCATCGGGTGTGCTCGGCCTCGACATGTACAAGATGCGCGAGCCGCTGAAGGCGTTGGGACTGCGCTACGTCGATTGAGTCTGAAAGACGCCCGCGCGGCGTTTCGCCCTTTGCGAATGCGCGAAACGCCGCTGAAAGCGCGTGCGCCCGGTTATGATGGATCGATCTCTTCAACGCGGGAGTCGTTCCATGAGCACACGTGTTCGTCTTTCTTTGGTTGGTGCGTGGGCGGTGTTGTTGCTCGGCGCTTGCGCGCAGACCGGTCCGGTGGAGTTTTCCGCGTCCGGCGCCGACGCGCCGATGCTCAATCAGGCGAGCGACATGGACTTCGGTCCCATGGACAGAACCATTGCGCAATGCAAGGCGGTCTCGAAGAATGCGGGCGCGGATCGGTGCTCGAAGGTTCGCGCGTACGAATCGTGCATGAAAAGCAAAGGCTACATTACCGTGCTCGGCCCCGAAAACCCGCAAGGCTGCGGCGACCCGGCATGGGAAAAAGACGTCCGGAAGTGGCTTCAATGAGTCACGCCACTAAGTCACGCCAATAAGTCTCGCCACTAGGTCACGCCAATAAGCGCGCAGTCACCGTTCAATGCAGGGACTGCGCGGTGCTGATCAGATTTTGCGGCACCACGCGGATCACGCCGTTGCGCGGACTGTCGATATCCGCGATCAAGGCAAACGACAGCGCCATCACGATCGGCATGATGAGCAGAAAGCGATTCCTCGCGCTGTCGCTGTGCGCGCCATAGCCGACCAGCAGATTGGCGAACGCCCCGATCACTAGCATCAACACCCAGGCGGCTTGCGGAATCCGATTCCACCAGGCGGCCTGCGTGTAACCCTGCGTGTTGATCACGTCGTTCATGCCGGCGACGGCCAGCGCCGTGACCGGGTTGGGTTGAGTCTTCGCGCCTCCGCTCGCGGCGGCCCACAACTGCGTTTGCAACTGACCGGTCGCGGCATTGATCTCGTCGAGTTGCCTGGCGTCGCGAACCTGATAGAACTGGATACGCTGTTGAAGATACTGCGTCAGCAACGAACGCACTTCGGCGGCCTGCGCGGACGGCAATAAATCGGCGCGGATGAATTCCGTGCCGATCGCATTCGCTTCCTCTTCTTCGTAATTCTTGCGCTGATCGTAGCGTCCCACGGCCATCGAAAGACTGAAGCCGATCACGAGCGCGAGCAGGGTGAGGGTGGCCGATTGCACGACGCCGAAATCTTCGCGCATGTCGTCGCTGAGCGGCCGGGCGCGGCGTAGCCAGGTCGCGCCGAGCCAGGCCATCGCCGACATCAGAACGAGCGAAAACACGAAAAGGATCAGCGGGTGATCGGTGAGTTGCGCCATGCGCGGCTCCTTTGTTTTCCACGTTACGCCGATGCATGCGAAGGCATGCGGAGGCTCGCGTTTTTTCGCCGTGCCGGCGCGGCTACAGTTGGGACTCGACCGGCAGCAGTCCGAGAAACCAGATGCCGACGCGTTTCATGCCCGACACGCCGGGTTCGTCGAGTTCGCTGATCTTGCCGTTGGGCGCCGTATCGATCCACACGATGCGCGTGCGGCCATTGGCGTCGGTACGGTTTTCGAGCCGCCACGCAATCTGGTCGAGCTTCGGTTCCAGCCCGTCGACCACTTTCGCAGCAAGCGGCGCGCTTTCGCAATACACGCCGATTTCCGTGTTCAACGTAATCGATCGCGGATCGAGATTCATCGAGCCGATGAAGATGCTGCTACGGTCGAATACATAGGTCTTCGCATGCAGGGAAGCCTTCGACGAACCGAGAATCGATTTCTTCTTTTTCTCGCCATCGTGATCGCCATCGTCGTCTTTGTCCTGAGTCGGCTTCAGTTCGTAGAGACGCACCCCGGCGTCGAGCAGATCCTGACGGTAGCGCTGGTAGCCCGCGTGAACCGCTGCGACGTCGGTGGCGGCAAGCGAGTTCGTGAGCACCGTCACCTTCACGCCGCGTTCGGTCTGCGCGCGCATCCACGCCACGCCTTTTTTGCCCGGCACGAAATACGGCGAGATGATCAGCACTTCTTTCGCCGGCTGGATCTTGAGCACTTCGAATTGCGTCAGCAGATGCCCTTGCTTGTCGTCCGGCGCGCGCGTGATCTTGCCTGGGTCGTCGTAGAGCAGGGTGGCCTTGCCCCAGGAAAAATCGGCTTCGTGCGCGGCCAGCGTATCGGCGAAGCGCTGCCGCACCCGGGTCACGTAGGGCGAATTGCTCTGACTGGCCACGAAGGCCGCGAGCTTCGCGCGATAGGTGGGCAAGGCGTCCGGGTCGGCCGGGTGGCCGGTGAGGTTGGCGATGGGATAGGCGGCTTGTGAGTTCCAGAACTCGTCGAATGCATTGGAGACTTTGTGCACCACCGGGCCGTAGGTCAGCACGTCGAGGTCGCCGAATTCGACCTCGCTCGACGCACCGAAGTATTCGTCGCCGATATTGCGGCCGCCGAGAATGGCCGCCTGGTTATCCGCGATCATCGACTTGTTGTGCATGCGCCGGTTGATGCGGCTGAATTCGAGCGCCGAACCGAGCTTCTTGAAGGTGCGGCTCGCCACCGGATTGAAGAGCCGTATCTCGATGTTGGGATGAGAGCTGATGGCGAGCAGGACGCGGTCGTCGGCGCCGGTGCCCAGGTCGTCCAGCAGAATGCGAACTCTCACGCCGCGATCGGCGGCGGCCAGCACGGCATTGGCAAGGTGCCGGCCGGTCAGGTCGTCGTGCCAGATGTAGTACTGCAGATCGAGCGTGCGCTGCGCGGCCTCGGCGAGCACGATGCGCGCGAGCAGCGCATCCACGCCGGTCGACAGCAGGTGAAACGCGCTCTGGTCGGGGTGTTGCGCCTCCGATGGCGCAAAGGCCGCGCCGAGCTGGGTATCGGCGGTGTCGGTCGGTGCATGGGTTTCGGTGCGCCCGGTTTGCGGCGGCAGACTCGCGCAGGCGCCGAGCAGCGAGAATAGAAATACAGCGCAAAGAGTGCGAAATATTTTCATTGTCCGATCGCCGCGCCAGGTGGGTGTCGTGTTTACCTCATTGGCGTACATTAGCCAGAATGCCTGACAGTGGCAACCAGATTGCGACAAAGATTCGTCGCGCATCGGGCGCCGGCATTCACCGGCGCCCGATGTCACGACTTCAACCGCTCAATGCCAGAACAGCGCGATCAGAATGATGATGGGAATGGGAACACCGAGCATATAAAGAAGAATCGAGCGCATAACCGCCTCCTGCCTCAAGTGAGTGAATTCGCGTGGATGAAGTCGCGTGGTGAAGAAGTGTGTGGAGTCCGTATCAGAGCTGGCGCACCCGGCCACCATGCGTGGCCATCAGGCTCGCCGTGAATGCGCCCATCAGCAGGGAGACGAACAGCCATAGCGACGCGCCGATGGTCACTTTGCGCGCTTCGTTGGCGGCATTTTTCGCCGCGGCATCGAGCGCGTTCATCTTGTCGAGCAGGCGCGTATAGGTGGTCGTCACGCGAGCCTGGGCGGCGTCGGGCGCAAGACCGGTGCGCTGCGCCACCAGCTGGCTCAGATAGGCCGTGTCTTCCGGCGAGAGTGGCGCGCCGCTAGCGGCGCTGTTGAGAAAAATGCGCGCCGTTTCCGCACGCGGTATGTCGTTCATGGCCGGCGCGATGTTGCCCGTTGCGGCGGCGACACCTGCGGGCATCCGGTACAGGGAGTCGATGAAATAGCCGAGCGGCCACGTATTGATTTCAGCGGCTGCATTGCCGCGTTGCATGCTCGTCATGGTGACGGCGCCGCCGGCCGCGGCCGATGCCGCCGCGGCTTGTCCGCCCGCGCGCACGATGCCCGAGACGGCCGAACTCAGCACGGCGGCGGTCAGGATCGTCGCCACGGCCCAGCTCAGGAAACCGTGTGCCGTGTCGCGGAAATGCACTTCGTCCAGGTCGGCCAGCAGCCAGCGACGGCGCAGGCGGCCCGCCAGATAGCCGCCGAGTCCCGAGGTCAGGATCGACGTGACGCACACCCACACCACGGCCGCGAAGCCGAACGCCTTGGCATTCGAACTGGCGGACGACCACGGCGAGATGGACGTCAGGCCGAGGCCCGTGCCGAGGGTCAACAGAATGAGCGCAAAAGCCGCCGCGCCGACGCCGCCCGCAAAGATCGCCGCCCATGACAACGCGGGCTCGTGCCGGTCCGTCAGCAGCGCGGGGTCCTGGTTCAGCGCATAGGCCGCCGCCTCTCTCGTCGTGTTCATCGAATGCCTCCATAACCTGTAATTGCGGCGCTGGCCGCGAGCTTCGCTGTCCGGGTTCGGGCGGCGATTCTTGCGGCAGTGCAGCGACGTCCTGCTGGATGAATCGTCTGCAAAGACGCATTTCTCGTGCCGCGGCAGAGGGAGGTACGCGAAGGGACGCCGCGTGAGGAACAGCAAGAAGCGGGAGCGGGAAAGAGGGGTTTCGTCAGGCGGTCGGCCCTAAAGGGGTTAACCACGACGGCAGCACGACTGCACACAACCACGCCGCAGAGCGAGAGCATGGCCAGGACCCGACGCATTCGCCACGACGTTTTTCATGGCCGGATACGCAAAACAATTGCCGGAATAGTATCACCACGATTTTCACGCGCGTCATATCCTCGTGGCATATCAAAGCCGCAACGGAGACAATCATGGCGTTGAAAATCGACGACTTGCCGGGCGCCATCCGGCAGGCCAAAAAAGAGTTGCGCGCGGCGCTGCCGAACTATCGCGAGGTCTTCGCGGAAGTGGAAGCGGCGATCGGCGCCGAAGCGAAGCGGATCGCCGCCCAGCGCGCTCGCGGCGAAGACGTGATCCCCGAAATCCAGTTCTCCGACATCACCGAACAACGCGTGACCGGCGCGCAGATCGACGTGGTGAAAGCGCGCGGCGCTTGCGTGATCCGCAATGTGTTTCCGCGCAAACTCGTCGAGACGTGGGACGACGACATCGCCCGTTATGTCGAGCGCAACGATCTCGACACACGTCTCGAACATCGCGCCGAAGACAAGTACTTCGGCCAGCTGGCGTCGAGCAAACCGCAGATCTATGGCGTGTACTGGTCGAAGCCGCAGGTGCTGGCGCGGCAGTCGGCCTCGCTCACGGCGGCGCGCGTGTTTCTCAACCGGCTCTGGCGCAGCGAGAGCGAAGGGCGCGTGCATTTCGATCCGGCGCGGGTGCCGGCCTACGCCGACCGTCTGCGGCGGCGGCCGCCGGGTTCGGCGTCGCTGGGGCTGTCGGCGCATTGCGACGGCGGCTCGGTCGAGCGCTGGATAGAAAGCAATTTTCGCAAGGTGTACCGGCATGTTTTCGCCGGCAACTGGCGCGACTACGATCCCTTCGACGCCGCGTTTCGCCCCGACGTGGAAGAGATCGCCTCGCCCGCCGTGTGCTCGATGTTCCGCACGTTTCAGGGCTGGACGGCGCTGACGCCGCAAGGTCCCGGCGACGGCACGCTGCAACTCGTGCCGATCGCGAATTCGATGGCCTACATTCTGTTGCGCGCACTGCAGGACGACGTGGCCGACGACGACCTCTGCGGCGCGATGCCCGGCCGCGCACTGTCGATCAAGCCGGAATTTCATGCGCCGCTGTTCGAGGCGCTTTCCTCGATTCCGCAGATGCAGGCCGGCGACACCGTGTTCTGGCACAGCGACGTGATTCATGCCGTCGAAGACGAGCACAAGGGCGCGGGCTACAGCAACGTGATGTACATCGCCTCGGCGCCGGCATGCGCGAAAAACGACGCCTATCTGAAGCGGCAATTACCGAGCTTTCTCAAAGGCGAAAGTCCGCCCGATTTCCCGACCGATCATTTCGAAGTCGACTTCACCGGCCGCGCGACCGCAGACGATCTGACGCCGCTCGGCAAGGCACAACTCGGCTTCGATCTGTAGCGCTGCGTTCCTGCTTTTCCCGCTTCGCCTGCATCACAACGGCATGTCCGGTCGTTGCATCGTCTTGCATCATGCAACGTACGGACCGTCCGATTTAAAAATCAGAATCCGGAGACTGCAATGAAAAAATCACTGACATCGATTGCATGGGCGCTTGCCTTGTTCTCTGCCGGCGCCGCGCACACTGCGTCGGCGGCGGAACAGCTTTCGGTGCTGCACTGGTGGACGTCGGGCGGCGAGTCGAAAGCGATTCGCGTGCTGAAAGACGACATGAACAAGCAGGGCTACGAGTGGAAAGATTTTGCCATTGCGGGCGGCGCGGGCGCGGCCGCCATGACGGCGCTCAAGACGCAGGTCATTTCGGGCAATGCGCCGTCGGCCGCGCAGATCAAGGGCCCGCTGATCCGCGATTGGGCCGACCAAGGCTCGCTCGTGACCATCGACCAGTCGGCCACCGACTGGAAAGCCCACCTGCCGCCGCAAATCGACAACGGCATGAAGGCAGGCGGCCACTATGTCGCCGCGCCGTTCTCGATTCACCGCATCAACTGGCTATGGATCAACAAGGCCGATCTGGACAAGGTCGGCGGCACGCCGCCCACCACGTGGCCGGAATTCTTCGCGCTCGCCGACAAGTTTCGCGCGGCCGGCATCACCGCCGTCGCGCACGGCGGCCAGCCGTGGCAGGACATGACCATCTGGGAAACCGTCGTACTCTCGCAAGGCGCGGACTTCTATCGCAAGGCGCTGGTCGATCTCGATCAGAAGACGCTGACCTCGCCGCAAATGTTGCAGGTGTTCGAGACCGTGCAGAAGATTCGCGGTTACTTCGACAACGGCTATCACGGCCGCGACTGGAATCTCGCGACCGCCATGGTGATTTCCGGCTCGGGCGGCATGCAGTTCATGGGCGACTGGGCCAAGGGCGAGTTCGCCAACGCGAGCAAGAAGGCGGACACCGACTATGTCTGCGCCGCCGCGCCCGGCACGTCGAACGCATTTACGTACACCGTGGATTCGTTCGTGTTCTTCCAGCAGAACGGCAAGAAGGACGCCACGCCAGGACAGCTCGCGCTCGCGAAGACGATCATGTCGCCCGACTTCCAGGAGCAGTTCAGCCTCTATAAAGGCTCGATTCCCGTACGGCTCGATGTGCCGATGGACAAGTTCGACAGTTGCGGCAAGAAATCGCGCACCGATGAACAGGCCACCATCAAGGCGGGCTCGTTTCTGCCGTCGCTGGCCTTTGGCGAACTGCAGTCGTCCGTCACGGCCGGGGCCATCACCGATGCCGTCACGAACTTCATGAACTCGAACGAAGACCCGAAAGAGGGCGTGCGCAAGCTGGCCGCGGCGGCAAAGGTCAAATAACGCGCACGTTGTCACCTCGAGCTGGGCGCGCAGGCGTCCAGCCGCGCACTACACGAAACGAAAAGGAGAGGTATGGATCCGGTAGCAAAGCGTAAGTGGCCGCGTTCGGGACTTGAAACGACGGTAATGGGTTTCGGCGCCGCGCCGATCGGCAACATCTTCAGGCCGATCAGCGAGGAAGAGTCGGCTGCGTTGATCAAAGCGTCGTGGGACGCGGGCGTGCGCTACTTCGACACCGCGCCGATGTACGGCCACGGCCTGAGCGAGGCGCGCTGCGGGCAGGCGCTGCGCTGGTATCCGCGTGACCAGTTCGTGCTGTCGACCAAGGTCGGACGGCTGCTGAAGCCGCGCAAACGCGCCGAGATTGACTTTGCGCCGTGGGTGGACGGGCTGCCCTTCGAAACGGTATTCGACTACAGCTACGACGGCACGATGCGTTCGATCGAGGACAGTCTTCAGCGGCTCGCGCTGGAGCATATCGATATCGCACTGATCCACGACATCGATGTTTTTACGCACGGCGAACGCCAGCCCGAGATGTTCGAGGCGGCGATGTCGGGCGCGTCGAAAGCGTTGCTGAAATTGCGCGACGAGGGCGTGGTGAAGGCGGTGGGTGTCGGCGTGAACGAATGGCAGATCGCCTATGACGCAATACGCCGCCAGGATTTCGACTGTCTGCTACTGGCCGGCCGCTACACCTTGCTCGAACAGGATGCGCTGGACGGCTTCCTGCCGATGTGCGAAGAGAAACAGGTCTCGGTGATACTCGGCGGCGGCTACAACAGCGGCATTCTCGCAACCGGCGCGGTGCCGGGCGCGAAGTACAACTATGCGCCTGCGCCGGAGCCGGTCATGGAGCGCGTGCGCCAGATCGAGCAGGTGTGCCGCGAGTTTGCCGTGCCGCTGAAGGCCGCTGCGCTGCAATTCGTGCTCGGCCATCCTGCCATCCCGACGAACATTCCCGGCGTGCGAACCGTCGCGCAACTCGAGGACAATCTTCACACCTTCCGTACGGAGATTCCCGCGCCGTTCTGGACCGAGTTGAAGCGTCGCGGATTGATCCGGGAAGACGCGCCCACGCCGTCATAGCGCTGACTGGTTGCGTTGGTAGACCAGGCTTATTGCCCGAAATAAATCGAACGCGGGCCTTTGCGATCGGCTTCAGGAACGTACTTGTGCGCGCCGACCGCGGCCGAACCGCTCGCCACACCACCCACACCGGACGTATCGGTTTGCGCCGCGGAATTCTGCGTCGCGACGCGTGCCTCGGCGGCCTGAATCTCTGCCGGATACGTGTCGTTGTTCGCGATACCGGGGTTATAGCCGGCCTTTTCCAGCTGGATCAGTTCCGCGCGCACCTGGGCGCGCGTGACGGGCTGGTTCGCGGGCTGGTTCGATTGAGCAAACGCGGCAAGCGGTGCGGCGAGAGCGAGTGTGAGCGCAACGGCGTTGATGAGCGATTTCATGATGACACCTCCGACAATTGTTTTTTGCGGGGTGACGGGCAGGTTTGTCCGTCACGTATGCCTTTAGTCTAGAAGCCGGGATGTGCGGGGTAAATGACTGATTCAGGAAATCAATGTTGCTCGATGTCGTTCAATGCCGCGGACCGGATTCGTCCGTGCGCGGTAAAAAAAAAGCCCGCGCGAGGGCGGGCTGAGTCCATGTCAGGAGGAGACACGGAGGAGACAGCCTCAATATAACCCCTTCCGTGAAATCGTGCAGATACCCTGCCACAACACTGTGTTGCAAAAACATCGCATGTTGGGTGGGGGAATAAAAAACGCGACCGCCGGAGCGGTCGCGTTGCAGATCATGAGTCGAAACGGGCGCTACCTCGAACTCACTGATAGAAGTTCAGCGTCAGCATGGCCGAACGACCCGGCGCCCAGGTGGCGTAGATCGGATACGCGCTGGAGAAGTACTTTTTGTCGAAAATGTTCTGAACGTTCAACTGCAGATCGACGGTTTTCGAAACGCGATAGGTGGCCATCGCGTCGAATCGCGCATAGCCGGGCGTCCATTTGCGCGAGGTGGCCGCCACCGACGCGTACGTCAGGCTGGCAATCGTCGCGCCGCCACCGATCGACAGCTTCGGCAACACGTTGTAGTACGTCCACAGTGTGAAGTTGTGCTTGGGCACCATCACCATCGGCAGACCCGATGCGGTCGGGCTGGCGGCGCCCGCGTCGATCGTGATCGCGTCGAGATACGAGTAGCCGCCGAACACGCTCCACTTGTTCGTCAGATTGCCGGCAAAGCCGAGTTCGACGCCGCGCACGCGTTGCTCGCCGGCGTTGACGGTTCCGCCCAGGCCGTCGCTGACCCGCGCGTTGGTCTTGTCCGTCTGAAACAGTGCCGAGGTGAGCGACAACCGTTGATCGAGCACGTCCCACTTCGCGCCGACTTCGATATTGCGCGCGCGTTCCGGCGAGAGGTTCTGGTTGGTGGCGGTGAGCTGATCGTTGCCGCCGCCGATGCCCGCGTTCGCGCCCGGCGGATTGGCCGACGTGCCGTACGACGCATAGAGGCTCACCGTCTGCACCGGCTTGAACACGAGACCGAACTGGTAGCTGAACAGATTCGCGTTGTTGGTCAGATCGCGTGCGCCGGCCTGAATGGCGGTGACGTCGTAACGGTCGAAACGCAGCCCCGCGTTGAACAGCCACTGATCGGTGAGCTTGACGCTGTCGAACAGATACGCGGAGGCGATATTCGTCTGCGTGTGCGTGGCGGCGCCGGGGAAGCTCTTGTCGCCGTTGAGCAGCACGCTGCCGGTCCACGGGTTGTCCGGATTCCAGCCGCCGTACAAGGTGGTGCAGTTGTACGCGACCGAGCAGGGACCACCCGAGCGGATGTTGTTGCCCTTGCTGTCGGTCACCAGATAACCCTCATACAGGCTCTTTTCGTGACTGAATTCCACGCCGCCCGTCAGCGTGTGCTGCATGCCGAGCAGGGTCGCCTTGCCCGTCAGTTCGGTCTGGTTGGCGAGACTGTTGGTGGCGTATTTGCCGCTCTTTGCCTGCAGGCTCAGGATGTTCGAGTTGGCGCTCTGGAACTGTGGGTTGGTGGCGATGTAATCGAGTGTGGAGCGGCCGAACATCGTGGTGTTCTTCAGCTTCAGATTGTCCGAGAAGCGATGCTCGACGCGCACTTCGCCGGTGTCGGTCTGGCCGCGGCGGTAGTCGCGGTTGTTCAGGCCGAAGAACTGGCCGCGATCCGCATTGGCCGGCGTGCCGCCCGTCGAGCGGAACGGCACGCTGAAGTCCGGCATGTCGTAGCTGTTCAGGTGGTAGTAGCTCAGCGTGACGGTGGTCGGGCTGTTCAGGCCGAATGCAACCGAAGGCGCGACACCCCAGCGGCGGCTGTAGATGTCGGTGCGGCCGGCCTGATCGGCATCGTGGCCGAGTACGTTCAGGCGCACGGCGGCGTCGTCGCCGAACTTGTGGTTGGCGTCGAGCGTGATGCGCTTGTAGCTGTCGGTGCCGACACCCACGCTGCCGTTGATAAAGTTCTCGTTCTTCGGCGTCTTGGTGACGATGTCGATGCTGCCGCCCACCGCGCCGCGACCGGCATACACCGAGTCCGGTCCCTTGATCACGTTGATCTGTTCGATGTCGAAGGTCTCGCGATTCTGCACGCCGTCGTCGCGCATGCCGTCCACGAAAATCGAGTTGCGCGATTCGAAGCCGCGAATCACCGGACGGTCCGCCGACGGATTGGCCGCCGCGTCGCCGCCGAGGAAGGTGATGCCCGGCACGGTCTTCAGGGCGTCGGCGAAGGTCGTCGCGTTGGTCTGCTTGATGAGTTCCTCGGGAATCACCGTCACCGAGCGCGGCGTGTCGAGCAGCGGCGCGGTGAATTTGTACGATGGCACGGTTTTGGTCTGAAGATCGGACGACGACGTCACGACCACGGCAGGCAAGGTCGCGCCGGCAGTTGCTGTCGCTGACGCTTCGGCGCCGGTGCCGGACTGCGCGACGGCGGCATCGGCGGCAGCAGCGGTGACGGGAATCAGGAAGCTGGAGCAATACACGGCTGCGACGGACGCGAGCAAGCGCGGCCGCGTCTTCAGAAAGGCGGACATAGAAAATGAAGGCGAAGTGAAAGAAACGGGAGCGCGTGTCCCGGACAGCGTCAGAACGGCGCCGTACGGTGATTCCCACACGAAGAACTAGAATCTTATGCAGTGTAAATGAGTTCCGTTCTCATTTGAGTTGATGCGGATTGTAATGAATGGAAATGAATATGTAAACGACTATTGCAGACGGGATCAGATCAAACCCATGCTCGACGCTTTGAGCGTCGTGGCGGAGCACGACCACATGATCGACCCGCGCATGCAGGACGCGATGGCGAAGGAGATCGGTGCGACCGTCACGCACGTCGAGTCGAGCCACGTGCCGATGGTGAGCCAGCCGAAGGTGGTGGCGGACGCCATTTCACCGCCGACGCCGCGCGGCAAACCCTGCCTCGTCGCGCCATCCCTTCTCCGGCATCGGCCAGCGCGATATCCGTTGCAATACTGACGGGATAGTCTCGCGCTTGCGTGAACGTAACGCACGGTTCGCCCCTTTTTATCGAACTGCTTTCAGGAGCCAGACGACCGATAAACGCATAGCAGGCCGAAACATCGTGCCGCGCCCGACAGGTTCGTGGCGACGTGACGTGCTCTCCGCCTGCTCCGTGATCACACCCTGTTCGCGTTGCTTCTCGGCTTTGGCAGAGAGCGGGATCGCATACGTCCAGACATTTCATCGGTGAGAAATGACGACAACCCGGCGATACGAATCCATTCAGGTGCTTCGCGCGCTCGCGGCGCTGGCGGTCGTGGGCTTTCACGCGGCGGGCGACGTGGCCCTCTACGGCTGGACCTCCCACTTCTTCTCGTCGATCTCGCGTTATGGCGACCGCGGCGTCGATGTCTTCTTCGTCATCTCCGGTTTCGTCATTGCGATGGTGAGCTATGGCGAGCCGCCGGGCTTTCGTTCAGCAGGCAAATTCATGACCGCGCGTATTGCGCGGGTCGTGCCGCTGTATTGGGTGCTGACCGCCGTGTTCGTCGTTTCGTTCGCGATTCTGCCACTGGTGTTTTCGCACTGGCAGATCGGCAATACGCGCGTGAGCCTCTGGCATGTCGTGACGTCGTTCCTGTTCGTCCCTTCGCTGAACTGGGCGGGATTTATCGAACCGCTGCTGTTCGTCGGCTGGTCGCTCAATTACGAGGCGTGGTTTTATCTCGTGTTTGCGGCAGCGATGTGCGTGACACGTCGCCCGCTCGTCGCCGTCGCGGCGTTTCTCTGCTTCACTTCGCTACTGCGGCTCGCGCACGGCTCGGGCGTGGCGTTCATGTTCTACACGAATCCGATCGTGCTGGAGTTCGTCGCCGGGTGCTGCGTGGGCACGTATTACGCCCGGGGCAAGCGGATTTCGCTGTCGACCGCGCTCGTCATACTGGCCGGCGTGATCGCGCTTCTGGTGCTATGGGCGCCCACGCCGGGCGAGGGGAATCGACCCTTCGTGTCCGGCCTCCCGGCGCTGGCCATCGTCCTCGTCGCGCTCGCGCTCGAAACGAAAATTCGCTGGAGCAGCGTGCTCAGCACCCTGGGCGACGCGTCGTATTCGATCTATCTGACGCACGTCCTCACGCTGCCGTTCGTCATGAAACTGCTTCAGGTGGCCGACCGTCAGCACGCGTTGCCTGGCGATGCGATCTACGTGGTGGCGGTAGCGGGATCGGCGCTCGTGGGTCTCGCCTGTCACCGTCTGCTGGAACGTCCGCTGAATCGTTCGGCGGGCCGCTGGTTGACGAGTCGCGCCGATCGTTGGATGGCGGAGCGGACCACGGTTGCGTGAGATCGCAGCCTGGCGAATGCAGGAATGCAGCAACACAGCAAAAAAGCGGCGTGGGGGGGGGGGGGGCGGAAACCGCCCCCCCCCCGTTTTTTGGGTGTATAGCCGCCGGGTTTTTTTTTTGGGTGTGGGGCGCCCAAAGCCCACAGGGGCACCCCAAAG